>NZ_FMVF01000044.1 GCF_900101895.1 Flavobacterium caeni | reverse complement strand
CATATGAAAAATAACGACAAAGATTGGATAAGGAAGTGGATTCTGCGCGATCATTTCCGGGTTTCCCTCGGCGTTTTCGTGCAACGTTAGGCCGCCAGCCGCAGTAGCGTCAGAGCGGACTGAGTTCTCTCTGCCGAAGATAAACTTTATTCGTGAACAGCAATTTCCGGCTACCGAAAAACCAGCTATTGCGGCTGGCGGCGGTTATGGGCAGGTTTAATTAGTTTCCTTTACTTGTTGTAAATATTTAATTAATCCTCGAAGAATATTTTTATACAAATCACTCCAAGTTAGCCAACCCATGTTTTCAGAAACTTTCTCAATAGATTCAACTTTTATCCCATTTAGACTTTCGGTTAAAGGTTTTAGACTTTTTCGCCGACCATATTTGTAGTATTTAAACCACCATGCACTTTTCCATTTTTTTGGAGATTTATTAAGCGCATTTTCTTTGCTCTTCTTTTCTCTAGTATATTTCAGAAGCATATCGGGTGGAGCAATATCTAAAAAGATAAAATAGAATTCCCTATTCTTACATTCCTCGCAACCCAAGCCAACACGGAGCTTTCGTGCGATTTGGTCATGAGATTTTTTTTCGTCAGCTAAGCTTATTGAACTGTAAAGTTTAGCTTCAATGAAGATCAACTTATCTGGCAATTCGATGCTGGCGTCAACTTCCGTGCTTTCTTTTTTATTTATTTCTACCGAATATTTTTTACCAACAAAAATTTGAATTTCCTTTTCAGAGTATTTATTTGCAGAAAAGCTAAAATTACATTTGCCTTCGTATGAATCTTCAAGTATTTCATCTAGAGCAGCGATTTTCAAATCTAAAGGCAAATGTGACAAAGCCTCAAAACAACTCCAAGTTAGTGCGTCTTCACTATTTGGACTTATGGAATTTCTAACTTTATGTTTCATCCCATTATAGTCTGAATCAATAAAGTTTCGAAAAACTTCTTCTCTACCTTTAATAATTATGTGATTACGCTCAGGATTAGAATATAAATATTTCATGTGTAATTGAGTTTCAATTCAATGTTGTTTTTATTCGGTTTCGTCCGGAAAACTTGCCCATAACGTTAGGCCGCTTCACGACGTTGCCGGCGGAGCGAACTGAGTTCTCTCTGCCGAAGATAATATTTCTTCGTGAAACCGCAACTTCCGGCGACCAAAAACCCGGCAATGGCTTGAAACGGCGGTTAGGCGAATCACTAGTTCGTTAATCGACCATTAATAATTAAATTAAATATACAAACCGGCACAACAAATGTAAAAAAAATGATTAGCATTGTTATCAATATGTCCAAACAGCCTCTACCGTTTTTTATATTGTCTCCTTGTCTAATTGAATTAAAATTTCTTTTATTAATCAGTAGCGATATTAGATTCATTAGATGGAGAATGAAAATAAGATTTGTTGGTATGAAGTAGACAGAGGTTTGTACAGAAAAGCTAAAATATTTTATGTCCAGACAAGTGCCAACCAATGCAAATATTATTGTCACTAATATTGTGTATGATAAATATTTCAGATTAAATAACTTTTTATAAAATCGTTTCTCATCGTAATAATTTCCCCAAATTGTATAGAATACAAACAGTAAACTTATAATAAATCCGATCTGTTGAATTTTTGTCATTTCGTTGTGTGGTTCGCCTAACGTTTCGCCGGTAAGCGAAGTCGCTGACCAAAGCGAAGCGGAGTTCGCTCGGCCAAGATAAAACTTTCTACGTGAAAACAAACGTTCAACAAACAGATTTTCAGCGATTTTGCTTACCGGCTGTTGGCAGAAGTGACTATTGGCTTTGAATAACAATTTTTCTATTTGCAACTAACACATTGCTATCAAATAATTGGAGATTGTAAACGCCATCCGTTAAATTCCCTCTATTCACAATTATTCGTCTGCCATTTTTGTTTTTCAATTCCATGACTAATTGACCAACGGAATTGAAAATCTTTACAGATCCGTTTTTTAAGTGCTCCTTTAACTCGATTGTAGTTTCAATGGTCAAGGGGTTTGGGAACAATTTTATGTCCGAGCTAATTTTGTTATTTGTGTTTATTTTTAAAAGGTTTTCACAATCTACGTTCAAAGCGCTATAAATATTTATATCATTTTGAAAATTGCAACTTAAAGTTACCGTTGGTTCCGAAAGAACAATATGTGATATTAATGGATGACCAAGTGAACCAATTCCCTCAACCCAATATTCACTACCAAGTACCGAATTTAGTAATATTGTTTTTCTCGTACCATCATTTACAGAAATCTCCGAAACAGATGTGACGGTATACGTTATTCCATTTTCAAAGGTTATGGTGTCAGAAACTTCTAGACTAAAGTCAAAAACGACAACATCATTGCCTTCTAAATATTGAAATACTTTTTTGGTATTGACATCTTCCCTAAAATATAAATCTTGTTGGTAAACTGGATCATATATTTTTAGATAAGTAAAAGAGCCAATTGTCACTTCGTTTCCTCCGCTAATAATATCGAAATACGGTTCAGGCCCAATAAAGGGATAAACACGAATTATCCACTTTGGATTATTGAGCATTGGATGATATTCAGCCTTAGTAGCCCAAATATTTACAAACAGGAACAAATAGATTAAAGTTTTCTTCATGTGTACGATGTTTTTCTGTCATTTCTGCCAACGTTCCCTGTATTTGCGCTGGAGCGGAAATGGGAGCAGAGTATTCTCTGCTAAGATAAAGCTTTCTTGGTTTAGAAAAACATTCAACTTACTGAAAACCAGCTCTAGCGTAAATACAGTGTTAGCGGCTGGTTTCGTATTCCATTAGACTATTTTGAATTTTACTTCAGTTTCAATTTCCATTTCTTTGAATTTCTCTACTAAACTTTTCAATATTCTGTTTGAATATAGCAGCATAAAACTTTCTTCTGAATCTTTTGATTTGACTACTAAGTAATTTCCGGCACCGATTCTGGATGTCGATTGTATAAAACTAACGTTCTGAATTTCTTTTTTTGCAAACTTTCTATTTCGTTTAAAAATAAAACAAGGTCGATGTATTACTAAAGAATCTGAATAAACTTGAATTGATTTTAAAGTAAATGAAAATTGAATAATTGCGACTATGATGAAAATAATTCCAATTGAGATTTTTCCTAAATCATTACTTTTATTTTCATAAAAACACAAATAAGAAAGAGGAAGAATGTAAAAGCAACCCAAGATTGATAACATGTATTGAGTCATTCCAATTTTAGTGTCAAATATTAGCATTTTCGTTGTTTTGAGTACATTCTGGGAAACTTGCCGCTAACGTTTCGCGCAGTTACGCAGGAGCGGAAAAGCGAACTGAGTACTCTCTGCCAAGATAAGACTTTCTTCGTGAAGAAAAAACGTCCGGCCACGAAAAACCAGCTCTTGCTTAACTGCGCTGTTATAGGCTGCCGACTCATTTAAATAAAAAAGCCAATCTATTTAGACTGGCTTAATTTGGTACAGGTAAAATATATCTTAGATAACGTTTACATTTACAGCATTTAAACCTTTTTGTCCATTTTCTACGGAGTAGGTTACATTGTCGTTTTCACGTACTGATTCATTTAGACCACTAGCATGTACGAAAACATCTTTATCACCATTGTTTGGAGTGATAAATCCGAAGCCTTTTGCTTCATTGAAAAACTTAATTGTTCCTTCGTTCATAATAAAATATTGTATTAATAATGAAGCAAAGATATGCTTTTATTATTACATTTTTTAAATAATTTTTAAAAATATTATTTCTGCAATATAAATATTTCAATGAAAAATAAAATTTATTGAAATTTTTACAAAGAACTACGGCTAAAACTAGACGGATTTTTCGGTTATATTTTATAGTTTCGAAGCGTAAAATTTTCATATCAGAATTCAAAGTAATCGACTTTAGATTCTGTTGCTCATCGGTTGCCTATAACGTTCCCTGCATTTGCGCAGGAGCGGAAATGGGAGCAGAGTTCCCTCTGCCAAGATACAACTTTCTTGGTTTGAAAAATGTTTCAAGTCACTAAAAACCAGCTCTTGCGTAAATGCAGTGTTGCACGATGACGCCTGGCAAAGTAAATTGATCCAGTTCGGTTTTATATTTCCTTTGTTTATCATTCTCGTTTGGAAGATTTTTCCTGGAAGCCGACAAGAAATTCCTGAAGATAACGACAACGAAACTCCACGAAGATTTTCGGCTAAGAAATTCGCTAAAGATTGGCTGGAAATTTACTCGTTTGCAGCGAACTCTCTGATTTGGATTTCAGCGCAAAGAGAGTCATATGAAAACCTGACAAAGCTCGG
>NZ_FMVF01000008.1:170478-212930 GCF_900101895.1 Flavobacterium caeni | reverse complement strand
CTTCGTTACCAAAGCGGGTGCAAAAGTACGGCCTTTTTTCATTCCCGCAAGCCTTTTGGCGAAAAATTTTCAATCTTTTTCGGAAGGGCTTGGTTACCAGGATGTAAGTCGGTTTTTTGCCCGCCCTCGAAAAAAGACGGACTGCGAAGATAAGCACTCCCGCGGAATCCCGCAAGCAATTCTTTATCTTTTTCAAAAAACCTGTGAACGTGCCTTTGTTGCGGGTGCAAAAGTACCACCATTTTTCACCCGTGCAAATTTTTACGGCAAGTTTTTTCGGTTTTTTTTCCAACGCCCGCCTAACACGCTGGAAAGCCACAGGTTGCGGGACGAACTTTTTTTCGCAGGGGCCGCGTGAGGGATTGGAGCAAGGTGCCGCGCACCGCGGAAAGCCCGACGGCGACCAAATCTTGGAACCGTGCAGGGGGCCGATCGCCGGCACGCCCAAGAACTATTCTTTGACAATCTTGAAATTCCTCGTCCCTTGGACCGTTGTTGCCTTTACAAGATACAACCCCGCGCCAAGACCTGACAAATCGAGCGTCACTATATTGGCGTCTGACGGTTTATCGATCAGCATTTTCCCAGCCAAATCGAACACGGCGACATGGCGCAACGGTTGCGGGTGTTCTAAATAAAGGGAGTGTTGCACCGGATTGGGGTAATATTTAAACGAAGTGGATTCGAAATCCCGATCGGACAGCGGCTGCGCCTGACAGGTTACCGATTGCGGGCTGAAGCAAGACACCGCGCCATTGACCGATACAATATTAAACGCCACCGACTGGCCGGGCAAAACGCCTTGAACCGCAAAATGGGTGTTGGCGACCACCGAGCCTTGGACGGGCGTGCCACCATCTATTTGATAGCTGTAAACATAAGCTGTAGCACCGGACACGGGCTGCCATTCAAAAGCAAGGGTATGATTTGGACCTTCGGGATTGCAGGTGATTTCGACAGAAGACGAGGCGTTGACCACCAAAGTACCCGATAACGTGGCCGACGAACATCCGCCGGTGGTGGTCACGGTGTATGGATAGGTCCCGTATTCTTGCGGCATACCGTCGACGGTAAAAATACCTCCCGAAAAAGTGCCTGACAATCCTGAAGGCAGTCCATTTGTAACGGCGCCCGTAGCCCCGTTGGCGATAATGAATCGTATCGGGTTCAAAGCAGCGCCCTGACACAAGGTTTGGTTGCGCGCGCCCGACGACGACACCCAAACCATGGCCGCATTGAGCCGCACCGTAAGCGTACCGGTCATGGTTCGGGTGCAATCGCCGCCGCTGGTGGTAATCGTATAAATATAAGTACCGGTTGACGTAGGCGTGCCGCTTATCGTAAAAACGCCTGCACCAAAAGTACCGGTCACGCCAGGTGGTAAGCCCGATACCGTTGCGACTTGTGCCGTACCGCCCACCGTAAATGCAATGGTTTCCATCGCGGTATTGATGCAAACTATTTGGCTTGACGGCGCCGATCCTTCGGCCAGCACAATGGTATCGACCGGGACTGCGGGCCCCACCAGGAACGTGTTAGGCGCCGACGTACAGCCGGTGACGGTATTCCGGTAGGTCATGTCGTAGGTTCCCGGAAGCACATCAAGGAAAACAAGATCGGACTGGTAATGTACGCCATCAATACTGTACTCAAGATTTTCGTCGAGCGGCCAGGTTACGGTGACGGTACCGGTGAGCGGAGATTCGCAATGCGGATGAAACACCGTCATGCTCACAACCTCGGCGCAGTTCAACAAAGGGTTGGTCAATTTGGGAAGGACCGGATTTTCGGATGCCGATACGGCCATCGTCCATGCCAAGAAAGGCATCAGTAGGGAATTTTTGTTCATGTTATATCAATTTAGGGGTGGCAAACCTAACACTTTAATCTTGCTGTTCAACGATTAAGCTAAAAAAAAATCTCATTTTGTGAATATTTCTTTATCGATGACATTTTATTGTTTGTCTTTGCCGAATCGACTATATTTGCGCTCACAAATTCAAAAGCATGATCAAGATCACACTACCCGACGGTTCGGTAAAAGAGTTCGCCCAAGGCGCAACGCCTATGGACGTGGCCAAAAGCATCAGCGAAGGCCTGGCAAGAAACGTAATTTCGGCGTCTTTCGATGGAACGACGGTGGAGACAGAAACGCCGCTCACCACCGATGGATCTTTGGTCTTGTTCACCTGGAACGACGAAGGTGGTAAAAAAGCCTTCTGGCACTCGACCTCGCACGTGATGGCGCAGGCGATCCAGGAGATGTATCCGGGTGTCAAATTGACGATCGGGCCTGCGATCGAGAAAGGTTTTTACTACGACATCGACTTTAACGGACAAACGATTACCGACGCCGATTTCAAGAAAATCGAGGACCGCGTTTTGGAAATCGCACGCGAAAAGCACGAGTTCAAGATGCGTTCGGCTTCTAAGGCCGATGCGCTTGCGTTTTACAAGGCCGAGAACAACCCTTACAAGGTGGAGCTCATCGAAAACCTCGAGGACGGCACGATCACATTTTGCGACCATTCGACTTTTACCGATTTGTGCCGCGGCGGTCACATCCCGAACACCGGATTGATCAAGGCGATGAAAATTATGTCGGTGGCTGGTGCCTACTGGCGCGGCGATGAAAAAAACAAGCAGCTGACGCGTGTTTACGGCATCTCGTTCCCGAAACAAAAAGATTTGACCGATTACCTCGAGCTTTTGGAAGAAGCCAAGCGCCGCGACCATAGAAAACTGGGCAAGGAACTCGAACTGTTTGCGTTCTCGCAAAAAGTCGGGCAAGGCTTGCCGTTGTGGTTGCCCAAAGGCGCCGCGTTGCGCGACCGTCTCGAGCAATTTTTGAAGCGCGCACAGAAAAAAGCGGGTTACGAGCAGGTGGTTTCGCCGCACATCGGGCAAAAGGAATTGTATGTGACTTCTGGCCATTATGCGAAGTACGGCGCCGACAGTTTCCAACCGATCCACACGCCGGCCGAAGGCGAAGAGTTTTTGCTCAAGCCGATGAACTGCCCGCACCACTGCGAAATCTACAACACCAAGCCGTGGTCATACAAAGACTTGCCGAAGCGCTACGCGGAATTCGGAACGGTTTACAGATACGAACAATCGGGTGAATTGCACGGCCTGACACGCGTTCGCGGATTTACGCAAGACGACGCACACATTTTTTGTACGCCGGACCAATTGGATGCCGAGTTCAAAAAAGTAATCGATTTGGTGCTGTATGTGTTCGGGTCGCTCGGATTCGAGAATTTTACGGCGCAGGTTTCGGTGCGTGATTTGGACAATCCGGACAAATACATCGGATCGGTCGAAAATTGGGAAAAAGCCGAACAGGCGATCATTTCGGCCGCACGCGACAAAGGTTTGAACTACGTGATCGAATCGGGCGAAGCCGCATTTTACGGGCCAAAACTCGACTTTATGGTCAAGGATGCTTTGGGCAGACAATGGCAACTCGGCACGATCCAGGTAGATTACAACTTGCCCGAGCGTTTTGACCTGACCTACAAAGGATCGGACAACGAACTGCACCGTCCGGTGATGATCCACCGCGCGCCATTTGGCTCGATGGAGCGTTTCATCGCCATCTTGCTCGAACACACCGCAGGAAATTTCCCGCTTTGGCTGATGCCGGAGCAGGCCATTATCCTGTCGCTCAGCGAGAAATATGAAAATTATGCCAAAAAAGTTTTGGAATTGCTGGAAAATCACGAAATTCGCGCCCTAATTGACAATCGCAACGAGACGATCGGCAAGAAAATCAGGGAGGCCGAAACGCAAAAATACCCGTTTATGCTGATCGTGGGCGAGGAAGAAGAGAAGAACGGAACCATCTCTGTACGTCGTCACGGACAGGAAGGCAAGGGCAATGTAACCGTTTCGATCGACGAATTCGCCGCGATGGTCCAAGAGGAAATAGACAAAACATTGAAGACGTTTAACGTCGAATAAAAAGAAAAAACACAACGTTTAACTTAAATTTTTTAAGCCATAGCAATTAGAAACAACAGGGGTTATCAACCCAGAGTGGAGAAAAAAGACGCGCACCGGATCAATCAACACATCCGCGGCGTGCAAGAAGTCAGGTTGGTAGGCGAAAACGTCGAAACCGGGGTTTACAAATTGTCGGATGCCTTGCGCATGGCCGATGAGCAGGAACTCGACCTGGTCGAAATTTCTCCCAATGCCGCCCCGCCGGTTTGCAAAATCATCGATTACAAGAAATTTGTATACGAGCAAAAGAAGCGCGAAAAGGCGCTCAAGGCCAAATCGACGCAAGTCACGATCAAAGAGATCCGTTTTGGGCCGCAGACCGACGAGCACGATTATGAATTCAAACGCAAGAATGCCGAGAAGTTCCTCAAGGAAGGCTCGAAGCTCAAAGCGTTCGTGTTCTTTAAAGGACGCTCGATCATTTATAAGGAGCAGGGACAAATCCTTTTGCTGCGTTTGGCGCAGGATCTTGAAGAATTCGGAAAGGTAGAAGCCATGCCGGTTTTGGAAGGAAAAAGGATGATTATGTTCATCGCGCCGAAGAAGAAGAAATAGTCGTAAAGTCGTAAAGTCATAAAGTCTTAAAAGCGCGCAAGCCTTTCGGACTTTATGACTTTATAGACCTTAAGACTTGAAAATAAAGTAAGTCAAATTAAATAAATTCAGGACACCATGCCTAAAATGAAAACAAAATCCAGCGCCAAAAAACGCTTTAAAGTGACCGGCTCTGGTAAGATCAAAAGGAAGCACGCCTTCAAAAGCCACATCTTGACCAAAAAGTCTAAGAAACGTAAGTTGGCGTTGACGCACTCTGCTTTGGTTCACCAATCAGACGTGAAGAGCGTAAAAGAGCAGTTGAGAATCATCTAATAAGTCATAAAGTCAAAAGTCATAAGGTCATAAAGGCCTTTAAGACTTTAAGACCTTACGACTCGATCGTTCTTTCGGTTAAATTATTCAATAACCCTGGAGTATGGCTTTCAAGTCCCGAATGGGCGCCTGCTACAAAAAAAAATTAAATTATGCCTAGATCAGTAAATTCAGTGGCCAAAAGAGCCCGCAGAAAAAAATTAATGAAACAAGCCAAAGGTTTCTTTGGCCGTCGTAAAAACGTTTGGACAGTTGCTAAGAACGCGGTAGAGAAAGCGATGAGCTATGCTTACCGTGACAGAAAAGCGAAAAAGAGAAACTTCCGCGCGTTGTGGATCATGCGTATCAACGCTGGTGCACGTCAGGAAGGAATGTCTTACTCGCAATTCATGGGTAAAGTAAAAGCATCAGGAATCGAATTGAACCGTAAAGTTCTTGCAGATTTGGCGATGAACCACCCAGAGGCTTTCAAAGCCATTCTTAACAAAGTAAAATAACGTTTAACGAAATTTGACTTACTTGAACCCATCCTTCCGGATGGGTTTATTTTTTATTTTTATTTTTATTTTTTATTGCGCTGCTGATCGCGACGAAGCAGTAGAACGGGCGATTGAAACCAGTGCGTCCCCGTTACCTATTGCTAATCGGATATCTGTACAGGTTTTCTGTAATTAGGGTATCGAAAAAATTTGTATTTTCTACCCAATTGGGTAGGGGCATTGGGTTTATCCCTAAAAAATAAAATCGACACCTGGATACAGAAAAACTATACATTTTCATAAATCGAAAAATTTTTCGGTGTACACTCGGCATGACTGTTTTGAAACCGCCAATGTTGTCCCGACCTCAAGCTTGACCACAAATCTCCACTTGCTCCGCTTCGACTTTACCCAGCATACGACAGCTTCATGGCAACCTACAACGAGCCTTTGTACCGGTCGTCGTAGTCCACCATCCATTCGATGCCGTACTTGTCGCGAAACATCCCAAAATAAGAACCCCAAGGGCTGTCGGCCATAGGCACTTCGATGCTTCCGCCGGCTGAAAGGCCGTTGAACAACCTGTCGGCTTCTTCCCTACTTGCCGCGCCGATCGATATTTTGCTGCGGTTTTCGTTTTCGTTCACCGTTCCCATAAATTCGGGGACATCGTTGCCCATGAGCACATTGGGGCCGATGGGCAGCGCGATGTGCATGATTTTGTTTTCTTCGTTGGGAGCAATCGGCATTTCGGGGCTCGCCAGGTCCTTGAACCGTACAATGGTGGCGAAGCTCCCGCCGAATACCGATTGGTAAAACAGGAACGCCTCTTCGGCATTCCCATTGAAATTGATGTGTGGGTTGATCAGTGCCATGTCTTTAGTTTTTTAATGATTCTCAAAATTACCTATTAATATCTTGAGTCACAGGGTAGGAAAGCGCAAAACAAATGGGGCGATTGCGACAAGATTATTACATGTCGCTATAATTTATTAGCTATCTTGGCAGGTCCCCGTCAAACAACGCAACCATGGATCCAGTCAAAATCTTGATCGTCGAGGACGAAATAATCATTGCCGCGAAACTTTAGCTGCCGCTCACTGCGCTTAACGTTTCCGTTTTTCTTTTTTAGCTTGGCGACGCCCTTGGGTTGCGATGCTGTCACGAAACAGCTATCTTTGGGAAACCAAAACAAACGCCATGTATCTTCCGCTGCTCGACCACATCGACAAATTCGTCAAGCTCGACCACGATGAACGCAACACCGTGCTCACGTACCTCGACTGCCATAAGGTGCGCAAAAAGGAGCATGTGCTCAAGGAAGGACAGGTATGCAACGCGCAGTATTTCATTGTCAAGGGGTGTTTTCACCAGTACATCATCAACGAAAAAGGTGTCGAGAAGACTTTGCTGTTTGGTATCGAGAACTGGTGGATGACCGACTTTTTGAGCTTCCAAAGCCATTCGCCGTCCAACTTTTACATCCAGGCCATCGAGAATTCCGAAGTGATTTCAATCGATAAGGAGTCGCTCGAGGATTTGCTCATCCGGGTACCCAAACTCGAGCGCTACTTCAGGCTGTGCATGCAAAAGTCGTTCGGGGCTTCGCAGGTGCGTATCAAGTATTTGTTTACGATGTCGGCCGAGGAACGCTACCACCACATCAACACCATGTTTCCCGAATTCGTGCAACGCGTGCCGCAGTACATGTTGGCGTCGTACCTCGATTTTTCGCCTGAGTTTTTGAGTAAGATCAGGGCGGGTAAGGTCTAGCAGGCGTCGTTTTCGGTGGCCTTTTGCCAGAGGCCCCGACGTTTCTTGGGAAGTGAACGTCGGTTGCGGCGGAAAGCCGACGGCGGCTGTGAACGCCGGGGTTACAAAAACGTCAATTCGTCGGCACTCAAAAAAAAAGCGTCCCGCGTTACCCAAGCGCAAAATCCAAATATATGAACTTTAACAAAAAGTACAGATTTTCTGTATCGGTTTGTCGATTTCATTGCTTAGGGATAAACCCAATGCCCCTACCCAATTGGGTAGAAAATACTAAAAAATCCAATGCCCTCCCTACAGAAAATCTACACACTTTTACGCAAAAAAATCCCTATCGCATCCCGCAAAAATGTACCATCCCTTCAAAAGAAACCAATCCATCCTTTCTTGAACTACTTCAAGTTTTTTACCCCCAGAACCGCGGAACTTTGCCTTGTTCAACTTTAAAAAGCAAGAAAATGCAAACCAGGATCAACCTCGCAAAAGTAGCGCCCGACGCCTACAAAGCCTTACTCGGCGTAGAAAACTTCATCGCAACCACCCCGCTCACAGCGACGCACAAAGAACTCATCAAGATGCGCGCCTCGCAAATCAACGGCTGCGCGTTCTGTATCAACATGCACACCACCGACGCGCGCAAAAACGGCGAAACCGAACAACGCATCTACCTGCTCAACGCCTGGCGCGAAGCCGATGTGTACACCCCCGAGGAAAAAGCCATACTCGCGCTCACAGAAGAAATCACCAACATCCAAGGGCACGTTTCCGATGCGACCTACGCCAACGCCGCACAGTATTTCGACGAACCCTATTTGGCCGCCGTCATCATGATGGCCATCTCGATCAACTCATGGAACCGCATGGCCATTGCAACGGGCCTGCGTGTGGGATAACACATGAAAAACAAAACACCTGGAACGCGCCTTGTGGTGCGTTTTTTTTGGGCGTGCCCCTGCGGGTCGGGCTCTTGGCTGCACGCGGTGCTTGCCGCGATCCCTCACGCACCTACCGGAAAATTGCGTACCTTTAATCAAAATCCGCAAGCCATGAAACCATCCTTTCGATCCGGCCCCAACATAGCGATCAAGGTCCCCAAGAGCAAATTCGACGCGACGATCGCCTTTTACCGCGACATCCTGCAATTGGATGTGGTCGAAAAACCCATCGACAACCCCACCATTTCGCGTACCTGCGAAATCAAATTTGGGCCAAATACGCTTTGGCTGGATTGTGTCGACAACTATTCACGGTCCGAAATTTGGCTCGAACTGCAAACCCCTGACGTCGAATCGGCCACGCAATACCTGTTTCAAAACGGTGTCGATGCCAGCGACGAACTCGAAAAAATTCCCAACACCATGCATTGGATCCAAGACCCGGCCGGCACCGTGTTGCTCTTAGGACCAGAAAAAGAATGATGCCCATCCCCAAGAAAATCCTCTCGCGCAAAGACGAAATCACCGCCGATTTCCTCCAACTTTACGAAAACCACCTCGCCGAACTTTTTGCGGGCAAGGCCCAACACCGCATGTCGTCGTCTGAATTCGCGGCGCGGCTGTTCATCCATCCCGGACACCTGACCAATACCATCAAACTCACCACCGGCCATTCGCCTTGCGATTTCATGGAGCGCGGCATCGTGGCCGAGGCCGAACGCTTGCTGTTGCAAACCGACCGGTCGGTGGCCGAAATCGGCATGACGTTCGCCTACGACGAACCCACCAACTTCATCAAATTCTTCAAAGGCATGACAGGCATGACGCCGTTGCAATACCGAAAAAAATACCGCTAAACCTTGGCTTTGTGCCCCGGCCCCGAACGACATGTATCGGACACCTGGATCCCGCTGTTACAAAAAATCAAATTTTTAGAATTTTGCAACAGATTTGTTGCAAAACATTGATTTTTTCAAAAATTGTAACAGCGCTAACGTTCCGGTACGACGCTGGGGTTTCATCACTGGGCTAGTAAATTCTGAAGAGTACACCATTTTTCACGGTCAAGACGCCGCTAACTTTGTGGTGTTAAATCTTCAACCATGAAAAACAAAATCGCACTCGTGACCGGCGGTAGCCGTGGGCTCGGGAAAAATATGGCGCTGGCTTTGGCCGCAAACCAAACCGATGTACTCTTGACGTACAATCAAAAGGCTTCCGAAGCCGATGCGGTGGTCGCCAAAATCCAATCCTTGGGCGTCAAGGCGGCGGCGTTGCAACTCGATGTCGCCGATTCAAAATCGTTCGATGCTTTCTTTGCGAATGTCCAATCGACACTGGCCGAAAAATTCAACACGTCCACCTTCGACTTTCTGGTCAACAATGCGGGCATCGGCCTTTATGCGCCCTTTGCAAACTTTACCGAAGCCGACTTCGATACGTTGCACCAAATCCACGTCAAGGCACCGTTCTTCCTGACCCAAAAAGCGCTGCCGCTGCTCAATGACGGCGGGTCCATCGTAAACGTCTCTACGGGATTGACGCGTTTTAGCCTGCCGGGCTACTCGGCCTATGCCACCATGAAAGGCGCCATGGAAACGCTAACCAAGTACCAGGCAAAAGAATTGGGTGCGCGCGGGATACGCGCAAACATCATCGCGCCCGGTGCCATCGAGACCGACTTTGGCGGCGGACACGTTCGCGACAATGCCGATGTCAATGCTTTTGTCGCGTCACAAACCGCTTTGGGCCGCGTAGGCTTGCCCGACGATATTGGCGGCGTGGTGGCCTTTTTGTGCTCCGATGCCGCACGTTGGGTCAATGCGCAACGCATTGAAGTATCGGGTGGGCAATTCATCTGATTGCTTCCGTAGTATTCTTCATAAAAAAAGCCATTGACCTCACAATCAATGGCTTTTTACTATTTGGTATTTTCTACTTAAAAGTCTCGAAAACCGATCCGTCAAAACTCCCGAACACCATGCTCGGATGCGAATCCTGGTGGAACATGTTGCCGTGCCGGTCGATCGCGATGGCACCCGCGAAGCCATCAAAAGGTTTGAGTTCGTCGAAGGTTTTGGCGAATGCCTGCCCGAGCGTCATGCCATCGGTCACGCGCGTCACGATCTTGGCTGCGACGGCACCGCTTACGATGTCTTCGCCCACACCCGTGAGGCTCACGCCGCAAAACGCGTTGGCGTAATTGCCCGCAACGGTCGCAGAATCGGAGATGCGTCCCGGAATTTCGAAGCCTTTACCGCCCGTCGAAGTCGCAGCGGCGATGCGTCCGTGTTCGTCGATGGCTACACAACCAACGGTACCTACGCCGGTGCCCGCTTTCTTGGCTTCGTATTCGCCACGGCGTTGCTCGGTTTCGGTCGAGAAATAACCGAAACCTAACTTGCGTGCAAAATCGGTCGCGCCCTGGCCGCCCAGGATGCGGTCTTCGCTGTCCTGCAACACCAACGCTACTTCAATCGGATTCTTGACGTCTTCTATGTTGATCACGCCGCTCATCTTTTGCGTCGTGCCGTCCATGAGCGACGCGCTCATACGGATCTTGCCGTCGCTTTGGATTTGCGACCCGATGCCCGCGTTGAACAACGCATCGTCTTCCAGCAGCGACACGGCATACACCGCCGTTTCTACCGCCGAATGGGTTTTAAGATAAACGTAGGCCTGACGCGCGATACGTTCGAGCGCCTGCTGTTTGGCCAACTTGGTTTCGTGGTTGGTGGTGGATTCCGAGAAGAAGCCGCCGTGGATGATCACTTTCATCGGACGCGTTTTTCAGAATCGACGTCTTCCTTGGTAAAAGGCAATTCCTGCGCGTACTGCGACGATTGGATGCGCATCTTGAACGTGCTCAAATCGAACGTATCGTTCATGCTCATCACGTGGGTCACCAAGTGGTTGATCGAAATCGGCTGACCGAGCTCGACCTGCGTCAGGTTGGTGTCCTTGATCTCGCGTCCGTCGACCAAAATGACGAGTCCAGAGCCGATGGCTTCCATTTCGGAATTGTTCTTGATCAAAAGCCCGGTGTCTTCACCAAGCCCAATGCCAAGCACTTTCGGATTGCCAACAACCGCCTGGAACAACCGCCCGATGCGGCCGCGTTGTACGAAATGGGTGTCGATAATCACGCCATCGATAAGCCCCAGCCCGCTGGTGATCTTGACTTCGCCCTTGAGCAATGCTTCGCTCGACGAGCCCTGGTAAATCATGCTGTTCGACGCCGCCGCGGCACCCGCCGACGTACCGGCATAGATGAATTCTTCGTTGTGGTATTTGTCGAGCAAAATGTCGTGGAACTCGGTACCGCCCAAAATAGATGTGAGTCTGAGCTGGTCGCCGCCGGTAAAGATGACCACGTCGGCCATCTTCAACCGCGCCAGGATCTCGGGATCGGTAGCCTGTTCGCGTCGCTCGATGTGCAATACATCTACATTGTTTGCGCCAAGGTAATCGAACGCCTTGACGTATTCGGGTCCTATTTCGCGCGGGATTTTCGAAGCGGTGGTGATTACTTCGATGCGCGAATCGTTTTGGTGTTTGGATTCGTTGAGGATTCTCTTCAAAATGCCCGTCTCAAAGAAATTGAGGTTGTTGGCCGCGTTCTTGTCGATGTTGGTTTCGGTAAAACTTCCTTTATCTACCGCCCCCCCAATGATAATGAGTTTTCCTTGTATATTCATGGGCGTAAAAATAACCAAAACTTTACATTGGACAAGGAAAATTAGGATTTTTACATGGGCAAATTGCGCGCGCAAGACGGCCAAAGATGTAGGTTTTTCGATGTAATCAATTCATTATTAATACGATTCGAACGATTGGTTTGCCGTGAATCGGGAAGTATACAGGGTTGCGATGTGGGACGTATGTGCACACTTGGTTTGCCATCGCCATAAAATTCTCTGAAAAACGAAATAAATTTTGACAAACCAGCCAAAAAATCTATTTTAGTCAACCTATACCAACAACCTTTTAACAAAAACACTGACAATAATCCATCTCATGAAAATACTCAAAATACAAGCGCTTCGCGGACCGAACATCTGGAGCGTCCAACGCAAGAAGTTGATCCAGATGCGTCTCGACCTCGAGGAAATGGAACAATCCCCTACCAACAAGATTGCGGGCTTTCGCGAACGCATCGAGGCCATGTTCCCCACCATGATCGAACACCGTTGTTCCGAAGGGGTACGCGGCGGTTTTTTTATGCGTATCGACCGCGGCACCTGGATGGGCCATGTGATCGAACACATTGCGCTCGAGATCCAAACGCTCGCGGGTATGGAAACCGGATTCGGACGCACGCGCGAAACCAAGACGCCCGGCGTGTACAATGTGGTGTTCAGCTATACCGAAGAAAACGTCGGGATGTTTGCCGCCGAATCGGCCGTGGCCATTGCCGAAGCGCTCATCGCAGGCACCAATTACGATTTGGAGGCCGACATCCAAAAGATGCGCGAAATCCGCGAACGCGTCAGGCTCGGGCCTTCTACGGGCAGTATCGTCGAAGAGGCCGTGGCGCGCGACATCCCGTGGATCCGTCTCGGGACAAATTCGCTCGTACAGCTCGGTTACGGCGTCAACCAGATGCGGTTCCAAGCGACTATTACGTGTAAAACTTCGAACATCGCCGTCGACATCGCCTGCAACAAGGAAGAGACCAAACGCATGCTCGACATGAACTCGATTCCGGTGGCCAGCGGCAGCATTTGCGTAGACGAGGAAGATTTGGAAAATTGCATCGCCAAGATTGGCTTCCCGATTGTGATCAAACCGCTCGACGGCAACCACGGCAAGGGCGCGTCGATCAATGTGACCAACATGGACGACGCCAAGGCCGGTTTGGAATTCGCCAAGAAATACTCGAGACGTGTCATCGTCGAGAAATTCATCACCGGATTCGATTTCCGTGTGTTGGTCATCGACAACAAATTGGTCGCGGCCGCCAAACGTGTCCCTGCGCATGTGGTGGGCAACGGCAAGGATTCGATCCAAACGCTCATCGACGAAACCAACAAAGATCCGCGCCGTGGCTACGGACACGAAAACGTACTGACCGAAATCACGGTAGACCGCGACACCGAAGACCTACTCGAAAAGCTGGGCTATACACTCGAAACCGTGCCCAAGGGCGGCAAAATTGTGTATTTGAAATCGACCGCTAACTTGTCTACGGGCGGCACTTCGGTGGATGTGACCGACATGATGCACCCCGAAAACATCTTCCTGGCCGAACGCATCTCGCGTGTGATAGGGCTCGACGTGTGCGGCATCGACATCATGGCCGAAAACCTCACGCAACCGCTCAAGGAAAACGGCGGCGTCATCCTCGAGGTCAACGCAGCACCTGGTTTCAGGATGCACCTTGCGCCATCCGAAGGATTGCCGAGAAACGTGGCCGCGCCCGTGATCGACATGTTGTATCCGCCGGGCAAGCCGAGCCGCATTCCGATCATCGCCGTGACGGGTACCAACGGAAAGACCACCACGACGCGTTTGCTGGCGCACATCGTCAAGAACAACGGCTACAAAGTAGGTTTTACGACCTCGGACGGCATTTACATCCAGAACCACATGATGGAAAAAGGCGATACCACCGGACCGGTGTCGGCCGAATACATTTTGAAAGATCCTACGGTCGAGTTTGCGGTGCTCGAAACCGCGCGCGGCGGAATTTTACGCGCGGGGCTTGGTTTTAGCCGCTGCGACATTGCCGTGATCACGAACATCCAGGAAGACCATTTGGGCTTGAACGACATCCATACGCTCGAAGATTTGGCGCGCGTCAAAAGTACGGTGGTACGTTCCGTCAAGAAAGACGGCTGGGCGATTTTGAACGCCGAAGACGAATACTGCCGCAAGATCGCCGACGAATTGAGCTGCAACATTGCGTGGTTCTCGATGGACGAGGAAAATCCGTTTGTCAAAAAATTATCGAAAGAGGGCAAGATCGTCGCCGTGTATGAAAACGGATTCATCACCGTCAAAAAAGGCGAATGGAAAATCCGTGTCGAACGCGCGACGCATGTACCGCTCACCTTGGGCGGAAAAGCCAAATTCATGATCGCCAACGCACTGGCCGCCACCTTGGCCGCTTACTTGTACGGTTTCAAGACCGAAGACATCAGCCTGTCGTTGCAAACGTTTATACCGAGTGTGGCGCAAACACCGGGCCGTATGAATATTTTCGAGTTCAAGAAGTTCAAGGTCATGATCGACTTTGCGCACAACCCGGCGGGCTATCGTGCCGTCGAGGATTATCTGTCGAGCGTAGAGGCGACCAAGAAAATCGGCATCATTGCCGGTGTGGGCGACCGCCGCGACGAAGACATCCGCGAATGTGCGAAAATCGCCGGACGCATGTTCGACCACATCATCATCCGTCAGGAAAAACACCTGCGCGGCAGAACCGAACAGGAGATCATCGACTTGATCCTCGAGGGCATCGCCGAATCGGGACGCGCGGTCACGCACGAAATCATCACCAAGGAAATCGAGGCGATCAAACACGCGATCAACTCGGCCGAAGAAGGTACGTTCATTACCGCGCTCAGCGACGTGGTGACCAATGCCATCGAAATCGTGCAGGAATACCTCGACAAGGAAAACGAACAAGGAGAGATTTAAACGCAAAAGGGATGTCCTTGGGGCATCCTTTGTTTTTTTGTGATGCCGATGCGCTACTTTTTGATGTTGTTCTTTTGGTGTAGTGGCTTTGTGGCCGCGCAAACCGATTCGGTGAAACGCATCGATTCGCTCAAGCAGGTATTGCAAAAACCGATGACCGATACGCAGCGCGCAAAGGCGTTGATCGCGATGACCGAAGCGTGTTATGCAGGCGCGCCGGCAGTAGCCATCCAATATGCCGCCCAAGCCGAAACGCTTTCGAAAAAAATAAACTATGCCGAAGGGATGCTCAACGCCTACGGCTGGCTGGCCTTTTTGTACGAACAAGAAGGCAAGATCCAACCCGCGCTCGACTACTACGGCAAGGCGCTGGCCATCGCCCGAAAAACCAACGACAAAAAAGAAGAAGGCACGGTGCTGAACAACCTGGCGGCCATCTACAAAGACCAAGGCAAAATCATCGAGGCGCTCGGACTGCACCAACAGAGCCTTGCCATCAAGAAATCGATAGGCGACAAAAGCGGGATTGCATCGTCGTTGAACAACGTCGGGTTGATTTATGCCGGACAGGGTCGTATCGACGAGGCGCTCGACCATTACGAACGTTAGCTTAAAATCGAGGAAGAATTGCAAAATCCCGAAGGCATCACCACGGCGCTGCAAAACATCGCGGTGGTGTACAAAGACCAGCACGAGTATCAAAAAGCCGAGGAATACTTGCTGCGCGCGGCAAAAATCAACCGCGAGACGGGGAACAAATACTCGATCGCGTCTTCGTTGAACAGCCTTGGGTTGCTCGAACAGCAAATGGGCAAACGCGAAGCCGCCTTGGATTATTTCCAGAAAGCGCTGGCGATTCGGCGCGAAATTGGCGACCAACAGGGCATTGCGCACAGTTTGAAAAACATCGGTGACCGCTACAAAAGGGATGGCCAAATGGTGGCGGCCCAACAGGCTTTTACCGAAAGTCTCGGGTATTTTCAAGGACTTGGCGATACCTTTGGCATGGCGGTGGTGACCAACCTTTTGGGCGAAACATTTGTCGCGATGGACGACTTTGCTGCGGCCGAAAAGCAATTCAATCTTTCGCTGGGATGGGCGCGACAACTCGGCTATCCGATCAATGTGGGCGACGCCGCCAAAAACCTACAGCAACTGTATCGGGCAAAAGGACAATGGCAAGACGCGTTGGCCATGAACGACCTTTACATCCAGATGCGCGACAGTATCCGCAACACCAACAACCGCACGGCCGCCATCCGGACGCAATTCAAATACGCCTACGAAAAGAAGGTGCGCGACGAAAAAATCGCCAAAGCCAAAAAAGAAGCGGCCGAGCAGCGTACACGCAACATCCAGTATGCGTTGATTGCGTTGGGCATCTTGATTTTTGTGGTGGTGTTCCTGCTTGTGAGCCACACCATCGTGGCCACACCCAAGATGATCCAATTTGTGGGGGTCTTGACGTTGTTGATCGTATTTGAGTTCATCAATTTGCTGCTGCACCCGTTTTTACACGAAATCACGCACCACTCGACGTTGCTGATGTTGCTCGCGATGGTATGCATTGCGGCCGTTTTGGTCCCGATGCACCACAAGATCGAGCATTGGGCCACGCATACGCTGATCGAGAAGAACAAAAAAATACGGCTTGCGAACGCCAAACGCACATTGGCCGAACTCGAGGAGCCTACGTCCGAGGTTCCGTCCGACGAAAATACGGCGTGATTTTTTGTGTAACAAAGCGCGCGATGTACCGACAAACACCCTGTTTGTCATCCTAATTTGACTACCTTTGTTTCTTTCAAAAAAACCAACATTATGACTAAAAACCTGGTGGCTGTTCTCAGCTTTTTCTTTTGTTTATCGGCCTTTGCGCAGAAAAAAATAACGCTCGAAGATGGCGTCCTGCAACAAAACAGGGCCTTTCGCGCCGACAAGATGCTCGGATTCCAGTGGATCCCCAACACCAACCAATACACGTACTTTGGCGATTCGGGCAGAAAGCTGATGACCGCGAGCACCGGCAATGCAGCCGCTACCGAACTGGTCGCCTTGGCCGATTTGAACAAGGCCACGGGAGCCGATTTCAAGGGGTTCTTTGGCATCGACTGGAAAGACGCCGACACGTTTGTGTTGCAAAGCGGAAACAAAATCTACGAATATAACAGAACATCAAAAACGGGCAAGAAAGCCGCCGATTTGGGCGATGCGGCCGAAAACGCCACCTTCGACAAGACCAAGACCAAGGTGGCCTTTACCGAAAAGAACAACCTGTATTGGACCGACGGCGGCGCCAAGGTGGCCATCACGGACGACGCGAATGCCGATGTAGTATCGGGCCAGGCGATCGCACGCAACGAGTTTGGCATCCACGGGGGCATTTTCTGGTCGCCGAAATCTAATTTGATCGCATTCTACCAAAAGGACCAAAGCGAAGTGGCCGATTATCCGTTGCTCGACATCACACAAACCCCGGGTAAACTCGAGAACATCAAGTACCCGATGATCGGGCAAAAAAGCGAAAAACCACGTGTAGGGATTTACAACCTGGCCACCAAACAAACCGTTTTTATCGCTCCCAAAGGCGCAGCAGATGACTATTTGACGAATGTTTCCTGGACGCCCGATGAAAAATACGTGCTCATCGCCGAGCTCAACCGCGGCCAAAACGACATGCGTTTGAACTTGTACGATGCCACATCGGGCGCGTTTGTACGCACGTTGATCGAAGAAAAAGCGAGCACATGGGTCGAGCCTGAGCATGCGGCGTTTTTCCCATCGCCCAAATCGAATAATTTTGTTTGGATCAGCGAAAAAGACGGCTTCAACAACCTGTATTACTATTCGATAGAAGGCAAGCTGATCAAACAATTGACGGCCAACAAATTCATCCTGAAAGACATTTTGGGCGCGAATCCCGCAGGTACCGAAATCTATTTCACGGCAACCGGGGCCAACCCGACCAATACGCTCGCCTACAAGGTGGATTTGAAGGGCAAACAAACGCTCATCACCAAGGACGAAGGCACGCACACCGTGGCCATCTCTACCGACGGCAACTGGATTTTTGATGAATTTTCGAGCCATTCGATCCAATCGAAATCACTGTTGTACGACAAAAACCTGAAAGCAAAAACACTGCTCGAAAGCGCCGACAAATATGCGGGATACGCCATGGGCACGGCCGAAATCAAGACCATCAAGGCCGCCGACGGCAAGACCGATCTGTATACGCGTTTGATCAAACCGAGCAATTTTGACCCGTCCAAAAAATACCCCGTCATGGTGTATGTCTATGGCGGTCCGCATGCGCAAATGATCACCAATTCGTACCTGGACGGTGCCAATTTGTGGATGTATTGGATGGCCGAACAGGGCTATCTGGTGTTTACGGTAGACAACCGCGGTTCTGAAGGACGCGGCGCGGCGTTCGAGAAAGTGATTCACCGCAACCTCGGTGTAAACGAAATGGACGACCAACTCAAAGGCGTTGAATACCTGAAATCGCTTCCGTATGTAGACGGCAACCGTTTGGCTGTACACGGATGGAGCTATGGCGGATTCATGACCACATCGCTCATGTTGCGCAAACCCGATGTGTTCAAGGTGGGCGTCGCCGGCGGACCGGTCATCGACTGGAAATGGTATGAAATCATGTATGGCGAGCGCTATATGGATACGCCTGCCGAAAACCAAAAAGGATTCGACGAGGCGGCCGTACTCAACTACGCCAAAGACCTCAAGGGCAAATTACTCTTGATTCACGGTACGGGCGACGATGTGGTGGTGGAACAACACAACCTGTCGTTGGTCAAGAAATTTGTCGAGGCAGGCAAACAAGTTGACTATTTCCCGTATCCGATGCACAAACACAACGTATTGGGCAAGGACCGCGTGCATTTGATGACAAAGGTGTTGCAGTACATTATCGACAACAACAAGTAGTCGAAAAAAGAAAGATTGAAAAAGGGTGGTCGCACGATTGGCGATTGCCCTTTTTTGATTATTAGCTTTTTATCTACCCGTAAGCACTTTCCATTCCCTGTAAATCATCACTTGGTAACAGATGTAAAACAGCGAATTGAAAACCCAGATATCGACGATAAACGGTTCGGTTGTCAGGACCAGATCGGTGTTGCCCGACATGAAAATAAAACACGAACACGACAGGTAAATGATCAACCCGAAACAAAAGTGCGAGTAGCGTCGGTTGAATTCCATGATCGAAAATCCGGCGTACAACATCAGCAACAATGTGGTGATTCCTATCTCATAGATGTTGAAAATCCAGTAGAGCCCGGGTGTTGTGTAATACTGATAGGCCAAGAAAAGCGTTACCAAGACCAGCATCGCCAAGACAAAAATTTTCTTCCTTCGGTCGGCAAACAAATGGTAGAAAAAAAGGCTCAACAAGACGAATTGAAAGTTGAAATAGTAATGCGAAAGGAAAAAATTGGAATTGGGCTTCAAGAATCCGATGATGTGGCAAAACAACTCGACCACAAACAAAAGCGTCAGGTAAACACACAATATCTTGTACATCCGGTCTTTTCCCTTGGCTTCTTTGTTGTACAGGATGCTATTGATCAGTAACATCAAAAGGCCAATCAAGCTAATGCCGAAGTATATAATCATCTGATTTGGGGTGCTTAAGCCTTACCGAACGGAAGGGCGAAATTTGAAAAATAACGATTTGGGTCAAAAATAGCTTTTTTTTATTTCCGACTGTCCTCAGGCGGCAAATTTGGCTAGGTTTTTTGCTTTTTCTTGCGCGCAGCCGGAAACAAAACATTGTTCAAAATGAGCCTGTAACCCGGCGATGTCGGGTGCAAGTCGAGCACCGTCGGTTCGTCCCCCACGCGGTGTTGGTAGTCCTCTGGATCGTGTCCGCCGTAGTAGGTGAACATGCCCTTGCCGATTTGCCCGTGGATGTAACGCGCCTCGCCGTTGAGCTGACACTCGCCCAGGACCAGGATGTTCGATTTGACCAGATCACGTTCGAACGACGTCGATTGTCCCATGAATCCCTTGACCAATTGTGTGTGGTTTTGACACAACATGCTGGGGATGACGTCCCATTTGGCCGAAAACTCCATGAGCGTGAAATAGTCTTTCTCCATCGGGATCTTGCGCTTTTCGGTCATGTCGATGTCCGAGAATTCATAGCGCTCCGGACGTCTCTCGAGTGTGTAATTCTTGAATGCAAACGACTTGGTATAATCGATCCTGGACTGGTAGTTTGGCTGGCTCGGGTCGCCGTCGAACATGGGCTCGCAAATATCGACACCCTCTGCCGCAAGCGCAATGTCGAAACTGTCGGTAGCCGAACACATCGCAAACATAAACCCGCCGCCGATGACAAAATCGCGTATTTTTTGCGCAACGGCCAGCTTCTCCTGCGACACCTTGGCATAACCGAGTTTGGCCGCCAATGCTTCGGCTTCCTTTTTTTGTTCGATGTACCACGGCGCGTTGCGGTAGGCCCCGAAAAACTTACCGTACTGGCCCGTAAAATCCTCATGGTGCAAATGCAGCCAATCGTACAATAACAACTGGTCGGTCAGGACTTCTTCGTCGTAAACCGCCGTGAACGGGATTTCGGCATAGGTCAGCACCAGCGTCACCGCATCGTCCCACGGTTGCTTGCCTTTGGGCGTATACACGGCCACCTTGGGCGCTTTTTCGAGCACCACCGTTTCCATGTTTTGCGACGGACTCGCGATTTCGTCGAGTATTTGGTTGGCCTGCGCATCGCTGAGCACCTCGAAACTCACGCCACGGATCTGACATTCCTTGCGGATTTCTGGCGCATCGGGCAAAAGGAACGAGCCGCCACGGTAGTTGAGCAACCAACTCGCCTTGTACTGCTTGTCGAGCACCCAATAGGTGATGCCGTAGGCCTTGAGGTGGTTTTGCTGGGTCGATTCGTCCATCGGCAGCAAAATGAAGTTGGCCTTGGCAGACCATGAAATCACCAGCATCAGGACAAAAAGGAAGCGTTTGCTATACATTCCTAAACATTTAAGGTTTTCAAAGATAGCGAAATCGATGTGAAGAAAAAGATAAAATTGGCTTGCAAAATGGTTGACGCGTCACGCATCGGTAGAAAAAAGTAAATTTAACTTTGTAATTCAAAGTACTTTTATATATTTGCATTGAATCCGGACTTAAAAGCCAACACCATGAAAAACAAAAGATTAATCGGAATTATATCGGCAGTGGGAATCCTACTCCTGGTCCCTTTTGTCGCGATGCAATGCAGCGACGAAGTACAATGGAGCGCTTTCGACTTCATCATCGCAGGCGCGCTCTTGCTCACCACGGGCTTCGCGTGCGAGTGGATTTTGCGCACGGTCAAAACAACACAAAACAGAATCCTTTTGTGCGGCTTTGCATTGTTGCTGCTGGCGTTAATTTGGATTGAGCTGGCTGTCGGGATCTTCGGGACGCGATGGGCCGGAAGCTGATGCAGCCTCGCGCCACCGGAACTTGACGATGCAAACCACCTGACCCGATACCAGCGTAGCATTGTAGTAACTTACTGTGAATAGCGGGGCGCATAGGCAGCACAAAACCGCTGTCATGGTTTCATAGGGCTCGAGGCCGTGCCCGGATGCTTAGAATTCGTGGAGAAAGTGGCCATAATTTAACAAAAAGTACAGATTTTCTGTACTTAAATGTCGTGCGCATTTTTTAGGGGTAAACCCTATTCCCCCTGCCCTATCGGACAAAAAATACAAAATTTTTCAATACGGCCGCTGCAGAAAAACCACATACTTACTGCCACAACTAACCCAAATCAAAACGGCACATCGTTGTCGTCGTCGTTCATGTTGCTGCCAAAGGCTTCGTTGGCCGACGGCAAATGCTTGGTCGTAAACGGATTGTCCTCGTGGTTCATCTTGCTCGGCAAATCGTCATACGCGCCGCCATACTCTTCAAGATTGTCAAACTTACCGAGGCTGCCGATGAATTTCAAGCGAACGTTTTCGAGTCCGCCGTTACGGTGCTTGGCGATGATGAATTCGGCCTGGCCCGCCGTTGGCGATTGTTCCTCGTCGTCCCATTCGTCGATTTTGTAGTATTCGGGACGGTAGATGAACGAAACGATGTCGGCATCCTGCTCGATCGCTCCCGATTCACGAAGATCCGAAAGCAACGGCCGCTTGCTCGAACCACGCGTTTCTACCGCACGCGAGAGCTGAGAGAGCGCAATCACGGGTACGTTGAGTTCCTTGGCGAGCGCTTTCAAGTTTCGCGAAATGGTCGAAATTTCCTGCTCTCGGTTTCCGCCGCCTTTGCCGTTGCTACCGCCGGCCGTCATCAATTGAAGGTAATCGACGATGATGAGCTTGATGCCGTGTTGCGAGGAGAGACGACGCGCCTTGGCCCGCAAATCAAAAATCGAAAGCGATGGCGTATCGTCTATATAAAGTGGCGCTTTTTCCAGGTTTTTGACCTTGATCGAAAGCTGTTCCCATTCGTGTTTTTCGAGTTTACCGGTACGCAATTTCTCCGAAGACAAACCGGTTTCGGACGAAATCAAACGCGTGATGAGCTGTACCGACGACATCTCGAGCGAGAACACCGCCACGGGATGCCCGAAGTCGATCGCGATGTTACGCGCCATACTCAACACGAACGCGGTTTTACCCATACCCGGACGCGCCGCAATGATGATCAAATCCGAAGGTTGCCAGCCCGAAGTCACCTGGTCGAGTTTTTCGAAACCCGTCGCAATCCCCGAAAGCCCTTCCTTGCCCGCGATTTCCTCGATGCGCTTCTTGGCTTGGATCACAAGGCTTTGCGCCGTTTCGGACGATCGTTTGATGTTGCCCTGTGTGACCTCGTACAAACGCGATTCGGCCTTGTCGAGCAAATCGAACACATCGGTGGTTTCGTCATAGGATTCCTCGATGATTTCAGACGATATTTTGATCAGCGAGCGTTGGATGTATTTCTGCAAAATGATGCGCGAGTGGAACTCGATGTGCGCCGACGACGAAATCTTTTGCGTGAGTTGGATCAGGTAAAAATCGCCACCCGCCAGTTCGAGCTTGGCGTTTTTCTTGAGTTGCGCTGAAACGGTTAACAAGTCAATCGGTTGCGTATCTGTGAATAACTGCACAATCGCCTCAAAAATGTGCTTGTGCGCGTCTTTGTAGAATGCGTCGGGCTGCAGGATATCAATCACCTCGTCGACGCCTTTTTTGTCGATCATCATCGCACCCAGTACCGCTTCCTCAAGCTCGAGTACTTGCGGCGGGAGCTTGCCTTTCTCTAGGTTGATGATGGTGGTTTTATCGACGCGTACAGGATTGATATTTCTGAGATTTTCCATGGAGCGAAAGTAAAAAAAAATTAAAAAAAAGCGCGTCCGAGTTATGACGACAAGCTGTTGATAAATCTTGTCCTTTTGTTTATAACGCAAAAAAAATCCGAAACGGTAAGGCTTCGGATCAATTTGTTGCTCATGCGCGAATTATTCCTTGAATTCGCCCATTTTGCTGTACTTTTCAACCCTTTTGGCGACGAGTTCGTCTGTTGATAAATCTTTGAGCTCGTTGTAGCTTTTGAGGATGTATTGCTCGACGGTCTTGAACGCCGTTTCGCGATCGTAGTGCGCGCCGCCCAGCGGTTCGGGGATCACGTCATCTACGAGTTTTTGCTTTTTCATGTCGTCCGAGGTCAGTTTCAGGGCTTCGGCCGCCTGCTCTTTGTATTCCCAGCTTTTCCACAAGATCGAAGAACACGATTCGGGCGAAATCACCGAATACCAGGTGTTCTCCATCATCAACACGCGGTCGCCCACGCCAATGCCAAGCGCCCCACCCGAAGCACCCTCGCCCACGATGACGCAAATGATCGGTACTTTCAGGACACACATTTCATAAATGTTGCGCGCAATGGCCTCGCCTTGTCCGCGCTCCTCGGCTTCGAGCCCAGGATAAGCCCCTGGGGTGTCGATAAACGTCACCACCGGTACGCCGAATTTCTCGGCCATCTTCATCAAGCGCAACGCCTTACGGTAGCCTTCGGGGTTCGCCATACCAAAATTGCGGTACTGGCGCGTCTTGGTGTTGTACCCCTTTTGCTGTCCCACAATCATGAACGACTGCCCGCCAATCTTGCCGAGCCCGCCAATCATGGCCTTGTCGTCCTTGAAATTGCGGTCGCCAAACAGTTCGAGGAACGTCTCGCCGCACAACGCCCGCACGTGGTCCATCGTATACGGACGGTTCGGATGGCGCGACAACTGTACGCGTTGCCAGGCCGTGAGGTTTTTGTATATTTTTTTCTTGGTTTCTTCGAGTTTCTTTTCGATCTGTTTGCACGTGGCCGACACGTCTACATTCGATTCAGAGCCAATGATCTGGCATTTGTCGAGCTGGTCTTCGAGCTCTTTTATGGGGAGTTCAAAATCTAAGTATTCCATAGGATTTTGTGGTTATTTTTGTGTTTTGGAAAAGCAAAGATAAAGTAATATTTTTATTTTTTGGAGCTATTTCCCGCTTTACACTGCAATCTTTTTTGAAACTTTTGGCAAAGTTTCAAAAAAGGATTTCCGTTTCAATCGGGGCTAGGGACTGACTGCTTTGCTGGTGCTATTTTCAAAACTGGGCGTTTTGAAATTCTTTGAAGTTTTCGCTACCGCGGGTCTACTTTTGTCTGGCAACAAAAGTAGCAAAAATGCCTGGCGCGCGGTCGTTCGGCGACCTGCTGGCTTTCGCCGGCTAAAACAAATGAACTCGCTTCGCTCAAACACCATTTGTTTCTTAACGCCAGCTTCAAGCCGCAGGTGCCCGCCTGCCACGACCAAAGCGCGCTGCCTCACGAAGAATGTTTATCGTCAATATAAAATTTACCCCTCGCTTTGTGCGTTCGTCCAACGCGCAGGGAAGATTTTCATTCTAGAACGAATTTCCCCGCGAGGACGTTTTACGACGAACGTCGCAAGCGAGACGATTCATTTAACTTTGTGCGAACGTTCCTCGTGCGGATTTTTGGCGCAGCGGGCAAGCCAAAAATAAAATAAACACTTTCCTTGAGCGCCAGCGGCCATCAAATAACAGGCGTTAAAAAACAAGGAAGGTTTGAGCGGCAAAACTGCGTAGAGCTGAGTTGTTTGCGACCAGCAAAACAACGAACGGTTAGTGGTTTGGAGCGAGAACCGAGGTAGTTTTTGAGTTTGGGATTTGCGGGCCTTGACTTTTTGTTTCTTTTGCGTCAAGGCAAAAGAAAGCCTGCGGCAGCATAGCCCCGATTGAAACGGAAATCCTTTTTAAAGCTTTTGCAAAAAGCTTTAAAAAGATTGCAGTGTAAAGCGGGAAAAAGCTCCTATACCACTTGCTTCTTCCGCAAATAATGCTTCACCACCCCATTGGCAATCACCGTCGCCAAAATAATGCCCGAAACAATGTAGAACGGCACACTCATTTTTTCGCTGTCGCCAATGATCAGGTAGGCCAGGAAAATGCCGTAAACCGGTTCGAGGTTGGTGGTAAGCATCACGGTGTAGGGCGAAAGTTTTTTCATGACGTTCACCGCGGCGGTAAATGCATAAGCGGTACAAATAGAAGACAGCAACAGCAACAGCAGCCAGTCGTTGGTAGAAAGGTGAAAGAAATCGGCGGTAAAACGGCCGTCGTACATCAGGTACATCGACACAAACGCAAACCCCGAGAAAAATTCATACAGGCTGATCACAGTGGCATCGTGTTTTTGGATGAGCTTGCCGTTGAAAATCGTAAACATGACGCCCATGAATACCGAAAACAGTGCGCACAGCATGCCTTCGAGGTATTTGATCTCGACGTTCATGATAAAGAACAAACAGGCCACGATGATGAGCCCGAACAGGATCTCATACCACAACATCTTGCGTTTGTAAAAAATGGGCTCGAGCACCGACGCGAAAAACGCACCCGTCGAAAACATTGCAAGCGTCACCGATACGTTCGAGACGTCGATGGCCCTGAAAAAGAAAATCCAATGGATCGCAATGAGCAACCCTACCAGCACCAATTTGCGGACATCCCTGAGCGGCAGCACAAAAGGCTTCCGTCTAATGGCCAGGTAGGCCAAAACAAACAACCCGGCGAGCAACATGCGGTACCATACCAACGAGGCGTCGCGAATCGAGATGAGTTCGCCCAGTACGGCGGTGAATCCCCAAATAAAAACAATCAGGTGCAGTTGCAAATAACTGCTCAAAGTACTACCGCTTCGCATTCTTGAGCAGGTAAACGGCCAGGACGCCAAAAGATACGTTCGGGATCCAGACGGCTACGATGGGTGGAATACTCGATTTTTCGGCCATGACGCCAAAAACCTTGTCGAAAAACACAAATGTAAAGGCCAACGCGATGCCAATGGCCAAGTTCATCCCCATACCGCCTCGGCGTTTCATCGACGATACGGCCACGGCAATGATCGTCAGGATAAAGGCCGAAATCGGGATGCTGTATTTTTTGTACAACACCACCAAGTAGGTGTTGATGTTGGCGTTGCCGCGCGCACGCTCTTTGTCGATAAAGCTGTTGAGCTCGCCCAGCGTAAGGGTTTCGGCGATGTACACGACGGGGGTCAAATCTTCGAGTTCGAACGCGAATACGGTGTCTTTTTTCTCGGCGCGCTCGATCACATCGTGCAATGGACCCACTTTTCGCTTGACGTAATTGTACAGCGTATAGGTGCTGTCCTTAGGGTTGAACTTGATGCGGTTGGCCGTGATCTTGAACTCGAGCTGCTCGCCCTTGAACTTCTCGAGCGAAAAGTTGAACGCCATTTTCGAGACGGTGTTGAAGTTGTTGACATACAAAAACGCGTCGTCGCCAATTTGCCGGTATACGTTCGAATCTTCGCGCATGTCTTCGCGTCCGTTGGCCTTGAGGTAGGTGTATCTGAAATTATTGAAACCTTCGCTGGCCTTGGGCACGATGAAAAAACCCATGAGCAACGCAAACAACGACACAATCGTCGCGCCAATCAAATAAGGCCGTAAAAACCGCGTAAACGAAATCCCCGAACTCAAAATCGCGATGACCTCGGTATTGTTCGCAAGTTTGGACGTAAACCAAATCACGCTCAGGAACAGGAAAATCGGAAATAAAAGGTTGGCGAAATAAATCGTAAAATTGAGGTAATACATCGCCACATCTACAAACGGTACCTTGTTCTCGAGGATCTTGTTGATCTTTTCAGATACGTCGATGACAATCCCGATCGGGATAAACAACAGCAACATCACCGCAAAAGTGGCGAGGTAGCGTTTGAGGATGTATTTGTCTATGATTGTCAACATGGTCATAAAGTCATAAGGTCATAAAGTCTTAAAGTCTCCTGTCAACGGCGTCCTGCCTTTATGACTTTATGACTTTCGGACTTTACGACTATAGTCGCTGGTCCATTTGCTTCACCATCTTGTTCTTCCATTCGCGGAAATCTCCGGCTAAGATATGCTTTCTGGCTTCACGAACCAACCACATATAAAAACCGAGGTTGTGGATGGTAGCGATTTGCTTGCCCAAGTATTCGTTGGCGGCAAAAAGGTGACGCAGGTAGGCTTTGGTGTATTCGCGATCTACAAACGTGTGGCCCATCTCGTCGAGCGGCGAAAAATCGGCTTCCCATTTTTTGTTCTTGATGTTGATCGTGCCATTGGCCGTAAACAGCATGCCGTTTCGGGCGTTTCTGGTTGGCATGACGCAGTCGAACATGTCGATGCCGAGTGCGATGTTCTCCAGAATGTTGGCCGGTGTCCCCACGCCCATCAGGTAACGCGGTTTGTCTTCGGGCAAAATGGCCGTCACGACTTCGGTCATTGCGTACATTTCTTCGGCAGGTTCGCCGACAGACAATCCGCCGATGGCGTTTCCGGGCTGGTTTGCATTGGCGATGTATTCGGCCGATTGCTGACGCAGGTCTTTGTATGTCGATCCTTGTACGATCGGGAAAAATGCTTGTTCGTAACCGTATTTGAACGGCAAATTGTCGAGGTGTTTGATGCAACGGTCGAGCCAACGGTGCGTCATGTGCATCGAACGTTGCGCATAACGGTAGTCGCACGGATAAGGCGTACATTCGTCAAAGGCCATGATGATGTCGGCGCCGATGGTGCGCTGGATTTCCATTACATTTTCGGGTGTGAAAACATGGTACGACCCGTCGATGTGGCTCTTGAACTTGACGCCTTCTTCCTTGATTTTTCTATTGGCCGACAGCGAATACACCTGGTATCCGCCCGAATCGGTCAAAATGTTGCGGTCCCAGTTCATGAATTTGTGTAAACCGCCCGCCTTTTCGAGCACGTCCATCTGCGGACGCAAATACAAATGGTAGGTGTTTCCGAGAATGATGTCGGGGTTGATGTCGTCCTTGAGTTCGCGCTGGTGCACGCCCTTGACCGATGCCACCGTACCCACGGGCATAAAAATAGGTGTCTCGATGACGCCGTGGCCGAGTGTTATTTTGCCCGCGCGCGCTTGGGTTTGCGGGTCTTTGTGTAACAGTTCAAATTCCATAAAATTCCCAGGTTTCGGGACGGCAAAGATAGTAGAATTTAAAGATGTGAAAATTTGAAAATCTGAAAATTGGCGTCGATTTATGATTTTTTGCGCATACCGACGCAAGCCACCACAATTTCTATGATCGCGCGCGAGCCGTGGCGATAAATTGTTTAAGTTTGTTGTAACGCCAAAGTCATGAAAATCAAATACTTTCTTTTTATTTTTTTGTTTTCACTGAACGGTTTCGCGCAACTGAAAGACCTCAAGAAGCACCATGCCGATTTGAAAAAGGCAACCACCGACAGTTTGAGGTTCAACGCGCTGATCAATCTTTCATGGGACTACAGCCTTGCCGATCTTGATAGTTCGGCCTACTACCTCTTGAGGGCCGAGTCTGTCCTCAAAAAATTGAAAAGCAACAAATATGTGTTGCGCTACACCGTAAACTATATCGAGGCGCAAGCCAACTACAACAACCGAAAAGGCAATTATGCCAAAGCATTGGAACTTTATGTCGAATGTTTGAAGTTGAGCGAACAACAGGGCTTCAAGATCTACCACGCCTATGCGTTGCTGATTGTCGGGATGTTTGCCGAAGAGCTCGAAGACCATCAAAGTGCCATCGTCTACTTGCGTCGCGCCGAAAAAAAATTCCTCGAACTCAAACCCAAACAAGTGCTCTTTGACGAGGTGCATGTCTTTAACCGGTTGGGGGAAATCTATGCCAATTTGGGCAAAACCGATTCGGCGTTGTACTATTATCAAAAAAGCTACGGCATCGGGCAAACCAATCAACTCGGGCCAGGCGAATTGGCGTTTGCCTACTACGGAATCGGCACGGTACACCAGCGCAACAACAATCTCGAAATCGCAAAATCTTACCATCAAAAAGCCGTCGAATTGGCGCAGACCCAAATGAACGAACCTTCCGAGGTGCCCAACCAAATCATGGCGCGTGCCTACAAAGGTTTGGCCGAAATCTGCAAACAAACGGGCGACATCCGGGGCGCTAGATCCTACTATGAAAAAATCGTCGAAAACAATCGGGAAAAAGACAAAATACTGCTTTTGGCCTATCAAAACCTCGCCGAAATCACCAAATACAAAGAGAACGACCTTGCGGTAGGCTACTTTGACAAAGCTTCTGCTTTGCGCGACAGCCTTTACGACAACCGCACTCAAAAAGATTACCAACGCATCCTGTACAAAGAACGGTTGCGCGAAAAACAACGCGCCGAAGCCGAGCAAAAAAAAGCCGAGCAAACCAAGATGTTGATCCAATATGCCGGAATATCCCTGGTCATTGTTTGCTTTCTGGTTGGGCTCATTTTACTGACGCGCAGCGTGATCGTCAATCAAAAATGGCTCAAGGTTTTGGGCATCGTCGGGTTGCTGTTGGTGTTTGAATTCATCAACCTGTTGCTGCATCCTTACATTGCACACCTCACCCACCATTCGCCCATCGGTATGCTCGCGATCATGGTCACTATTGCGGCATTGCTGGTACCGTTGCATCATAAAATAGAACATTGGGCCACAAACAAACTGATCGAAAAGAACAAACTCGCTCGGTTGCGCATCGCGCAAAAAATTATCGACAAGGAACGGGAAGAAGCCGAACCCATGACTTAAATTGCTTATTGTGGTTTTTTCCCTATGTTTGCGCAAACCTCAACACGTGAAACCGCTCAAACCCAACCAGCAACGCGCCCAACTGACGATCGTCCTGCTTTGGATTGTATTGGCGCTTTATGCGCTCTTGGCGATTTCGAGCTATTTTGAATACCGTCTCTTACAGTCATGGCAAGACGGCGCGACCGTATCCATGGAGGCAGCAGAGGCCAACGACGCGCGCCAACAACTGCTGGTCATCGTCATGGTGATCGCCTACATCGCCACGATTGTCGCGTTCATCAGTTGGTTCAGACGCGCCTACTACAACCTGCACCAACGGGTAAGCGGGTTGTCACAAACCGAGGGCTGGGCGGCAGGCGCTTGGTTCGTCCCGTTCGTCAACCTGTACATGCCGTACCAGATCATGAAGGAGCTGTACACCGAAACCTTCGAGATCATGGGCAGCAAAAAAGGCGAATACCCCGAGCACTTCACCGCTTCCTATGTGGGCTGGTGGTGGGCCGGTTGGATTGTTTGCATGCTGTACGGGCGTGTCGAGTGGGCTTTGACCAAATCGGCCGAAAGTCTGCCCGAAAGCATCACGGCCGCCCTCATGGGTGCGATAGGTTGTGTGCTCATGGTTCCTTTGGCGTTGCTCGCGATCAAAGTCGTTGCCGATTACGCCAAAATGGAATCGATGTTGTTTGCGCAAGAAACGACAGCCGTGCAAAAAACAGCCGATAATACTGGCGAAAAAACCGTAGAAACCGTTCCCGAGCCTTTTTCATAATACGATATTTCCTATATTTGGGTATGGGAGTCGTATACCATTTCAATTTTTACAACAGCCTAATGCTGGCCGGCATCATCCAAGGCATCATTTTTGGCATCGTCGTGCTCGGCGCCAAAAAGTACCGGGTATTGTCTACACGGCTGCTGGCGGCTTTCATCCTGTCGTTTTCGTTCGACAACCTCCAATACTATCTCGAAGATGCCGGTTTTATCAGCGAAGCCGAATTCTGGACCATTTGGTTTGTCCCGTTCCAATTGCTGTCGGGCATCCTGTTTTTGGGGTACGGCCTACGGCTGATCGAACCCGACCGGCCTTTGGACAAACGTGAATTTTGGTTGTTGACGCCATTCTTGACGGCGCTTGTACTCGCTATTGTGTACAAGACGGCCTACGCACTCGATCCGCAAAATACCGCGCTTTGGTCCTTGCCCGATGTGGCAGAACCCGTACTCGAATATACGTCGATCGCGATCGACTTTTCGGTGGTGGTGTATCTGTTCACCCGTATCCGCGAAACCGAAAAAAGCAACAAGGAACTGGCCGATCGTTTGCGTTGGTTCAAAAGGGTCATCGTCGCGCTGTTTTTACTGAGCCTGGTGTGGCTGTTGGTGGCCCTGGCCGATTACCAATTTGGCTTGAACTACTGGTATGCGGTTTACATAGGGATGGCCATGGCGATTTACTGGATGGGCCATGTGGGCATCTACAAATTTGGCGTCGAACAGGAAAAAAGAAAGAACAAGCCCTTAACCGAGCCCAACGCAGATTCAGATTCGAAAACCAAGAACGAACACATCGCGGCGCTCGAAAACTTGCTCGTCGCCCAAAGACGGTTCCTCGACCCGATGCTGACGCTCGACAAAGTAGCCGAAGAACTCAAAATCAGCAAAAGCCATCTTTCGCGCACCATCAACGCCGAATTGGGCATCGGTTTTCCCGACTATCTCAACGCGTTGCGGGTGGCCGAAGCCAAGGCGTATTTGCACGACCCGCAATTCGCCAATTATACACTGGTGGCCATCGGCCTTGAGGCGGGTTTCAATTCCAAAACCACATTTAACGCGGCCTTCAAAAAGGCGACTTCGTTGACGCCATCGGAGTACCGCAAAACGCAAATCGGTTCAAATTCTTGACAAAACGCAATAATCCGAACGCTGGTTTGGGTGTGCGATACTACTTTCGGGATACGACTCTCCCCCGACTCTTCCTGTACTTATGCGAAACGACTGAACGTCTGTCGATCTGATTTTCGGTCCTCGCGATTTTCAAAAAAAGATACCCAAACTACCCAAGTCCCATCCTGGCAAAAAGGATGGAACAGGATGGCTTTGCCCAAAATCCAGGTAAAAAAATGTCCAACATTAAACAACAAGCTTATGAGAACAACCGCACACCTACATCCGTGCATCCGCACGCCGTGATTGGGTTTCAACTGAAACAAAAAATCAATAACAACCCAATTTAACATCACAATGAAAAAACTTTTATTTCTATGCGCTGTGCTTTCGGCTTTGGCCGTATCGGCACAAACCAACACTTGGACGGGCGCCATCAGCCAGAATTGGAACGTCCCGGGCAACTGGAGCCTTGGGCTTCCGGGCATCGCACACGACGTGGTGATCCCCACAGGAAGCACTGTCAACGTCAACGTCAATACGGCCGTCAATTCGATCGCGGTATATGGAACGGCCACGGTAACCATCGTGGGCACTTTTGAATTCTACACGCCTTCTTTTTTTGAGGCCGGCACCACGATCAACTGGAATTCGGGTTCGCTCACGGGCGGCGGCACGCTCGACAACGCCGGTACGATTAACCTGCTCACGAGCGCCAACAAATTCATCAACGGCAACACCACGCTCAACAATACCGGGACGATGAATGTTTCGGACTCGGGCGATTTGTACATCATTAACGGAACGGTCAACAACCAAACCGCTGGCGTGATCGACCTGCAAGCCGATAGCGGCAACCTCAGTTATTCCGCGGGACCATTGCACGCGTTGAACAATTTTGGGCTCATCAGGAAAACTACGTCTACGGGCAATGTCGAAATCCTCGCCGATTTGGTCAACACCGGAACGCTGTCGGTAGAAAGCGGTACGCTCACGCTAACCGATCCCGGCATCCAACTCAACGGCGGAACCTACAACGTTTCGGCCGGATGCGCACTCAATTGGAACTCGACAGTCACCGCAACGGGTGTGCTTTCGGGTGTCATAAACGGTGTCATCAACTGGGCCGGAACCGTTACCGTTCCGCTGGCTGCAACCGCGCAGTGGGAATTTACCGGCCCAGGGGGCATCAGTTGGAATTCGGGCATCCTCAACGGCGGCGGTACACTCACGAACAACCACGTCATCGATCTGGCGACCGCTGCGAACAAAACCGTCAACGGGGCCACGACGTTCAACAACACAGGACTGATTAACATTGTCTCGAGCGGCGATTTGTATGTCGTCGACGGGACGGTCAACAACCAACCGTCGGGCGTGATCGACATGCAAACCGATGCCGGAAACCTAAGCTATTCCGCCGGTGGCTCGCACGTACTCAACAACTACGGGCTAATCAAGCGTTCGACCTCTACCGGGGCCGCGGTCATCGAAAATGAATTCCACAACGAAGGTACGATTTGGGTCGAGAGCGGTACGCTCAACCTGAACAATCCGGGCCTTACGTTACAAGACGGTATCTACAATGTAAATGCGGGTGCCTTTTTGACCTGCAGCAGCACCGTCGGACTTTCGGGGACATTAACCGGGACGATGACGGGCGAGATGATCTGGTACAGCACCATCAGCGTCGCCCCGTCCGAAACCGCCACCCTCGCCTTCACGGGCACGGGCAACGTCAACTGGTCTACGGGAACGGTAACCGGCGGCGGCACGCTCAACAACCAATTTACGATGCGCCTCACCACCGCGAGCAACAAAACGCTCAATGGCGGGACCACGTTCAACAATTCGGCGCTGATCTATACACAATCATCGGGTGACTTGTACATCATCAACGGGATTTTGAACAACCTGGCTTCGGGCACCATCGACCTGCGCTCGGATGCCGCCAACCTAAGCTATTCATCAGGGGCGTCTTATTTACTCAACAACTCAGGTACGATCAGACGAACCACCAGCACGGGCGTCGTAACAATCGAGTGCGATTTGGTGAACACCGGTACGATTTCGGTCGAAAGCGGCAGTCTGGTCTTGGCCAATCCCGCAATCCAACTCAATGGCGGCACCTATAATGTGTCCGCAGGCGCTATTTTCGAATGGCAAAGCACGGTCACCTGCTCGGGCACACTAAACGGGACCATCGACGGCACCCTGCGTTGGACCGCCACCACATCCGTCCCTACCGCGGCCACTCTCGACTTTACAGGTTCGGGTGGCATCGATTGGGCGACGGGTTCCATCATTGGCGGTGGTGCACTCACATCGAATTTTGCCGTCAATCTGATCACGAGCGCAAACAAGACGATTAACGGAGGGACGACCGTCAACAATGCCGGGACGCTTTCGTTGGTGGATTCTGGCGATTTGTACATTGTCGACGGCATCGTGAACAACCAAGCTGCGGGTGTCATCGACTTGCGTGCCGATGCTGCGAACCTAAGCTATGCTGCAGGCGCTTCGCATCTACTCAACAACTTTGGGCTCATCAAGAAAACGACCCAGGCCGGGGTGACGCAAATCCTGTGCGAACTGAACAATTCGGGAACCATCGACGCGCAAATCGGAACGATTGACCTCACGGGCACCTTCCCGTTCACCAACAATGCCGATGGCGTTCTCGCGGGCGTGGGCACCATCGATCTTCCGCCATTGGCCAACTTCACCAACAACGGCACCGTATCGCCGGGCGGCGCACCGGGAACGCTCAATCTCGTAGGGCCTTTTGAAATGGAGAGCGGTGCGCAGATTGCCGTAGACCTCAATGGGCTTACGCCAGGTACCGGACACGACGTACTGGCCGTCACGGGCAATGCGACGTTGAACGGCAGCGTGGCCGTGACCCTTGGCTTTGCGCCTGCCGTAAACGACAGTTTTGCCGTAGCTACCACCACGGGCCTCATCACGACCTGCAACATGGCAGCTAACACGTCGACCATCCGGAACGGTCTTGACTACTTGTTCTCGGTTGGGTGCGTAAACGACAACCAACTCGTGCTTACCGTCGTGGCCATCGAGGCCGTGCCGCCGGTAGCGTCAAGCCAGTCGTTTTGCGCAGGGGCCACGGTGGGCGATCTCGAAGCCGACGGGCAAAATATCCTTTGGTACGACGCCGCTTCGGGAGGTACGCCGCTCGATGCGGGCACGCTGCTCGCAACGGCGACCTATTATGTGACGCAAACCATCGATGGGTTCGAAAGCGTGCGCGTTGCCGTTAGCGTTACCATTTCTACGACACCCGCGCCAACGGCTCCGTCGCCGCAAGTCTTTAACGACAGCGCCACTGTGGCCGATCTCGAAGCAACGGGTACTTTGATCCAGTGGTTCGCCGATGTCAACGGCACGCCATTGGCCGCCAATACCGTCTTGGCCACGGGCACGTACTATGTCTCGCAAACACTCGATGGCTGCGAGAGCCCGCGTATCGCTATCGCGGTGACCGTCGATACCGAGAATTTCTTTTTCTATGTCGATGCCGATTTGGACGGATTTGGAACAGGCGATCTTGTCGAAGTCGAAGAAGGACCGACACCGCCGCCGGGCTATTCGACCAACAACACCGATTGTAACGACGCCGACAACACCGTATGGCAATCGGCCAACCTTTTCCTCGACGCAGACGGCGATGGCTATGATGCGGGAAGCGAAACCGTGTGCTATGGCGCGAGCGTGCCGACGGGTTACGCCGAGACCACTTTGGGTAGCGATTGCGACGATGCCGACAACACCATCTTCCAAAGCGCTTCGCTGTTCATCGATGCCGATGGCGACGGCTACGACAATGGAGGCGAAACCGTGTGCTACGGCGCGACCGTGCCGACGGGTTACGCCGAGACCACTTTGGGTAGCGATTGCGACGATGCCGACAACACCATCTTCCAAAGCGCTTCGCTGTTCATCGATGCCGACGGCGACGGCTACGACAATGGAGGCGAAACCGTGTGCTACGGCGCGACCGTGCCGACGGGTTACGCCGAGACCACTTTGGGTAGCGATTGTGACGACGCTGACGAAAGCATCTTCCAAAGCGCTTCGCTGTTCATCGATGCCGATGGCGACGGCTACGACAACGGAAACGAAACCATTTGCTACGGCGCGACCGTACCGACTGGTTATGCCGAGACCTCTTTGGGAACCGACTGCGATGACACCGATGCCAATGTGAATCTGGGTGCCGCCGAAATAGCGGGCAATGGCATCGACGACAACTGTAACGGCGCCACGGACGAAGGCGGATCGGTAGTGACGACGCTCACCCCGGCTTCCTGCGGTGCGACGTTGGCCAACATCAATTCACTAGTGGGCATCGTAAGCCTGCCCGGCGCAACGGCCTACCGCGTTCGTGTGACCAATACGGCCACAGCTGCACAGCAAACCCTAGTTCGCAGTGTACCGAATTTCAGGATGAACATGTTTGCCTCGTACGACTATGCCGCCACCTACTCGGTCGACATCGAGGTACAAATGAACGGCGTTTTCGTGGGGTATTATGGGCCAAGTTGTACCGTATCGACACCGGCCATCCTCGCGCCGGGAGGAGCTGCCCAGGTGACGCCAAGCCAGTGCGGGATCACGCTTGCGGGCATGAATACGTTGATCGCGACAAGCAGTTTGGCGGGCGTGACCGGATACCGTTTCAGGGTGACCAACCTTACCGATACCAGTGCGCCCAACCAGGTGCAAACCATCGACAGGACCTTGCATTGGTTCTCGTTACCGATGTTGGCCACGTACACCTACGGCACCACTTACCGCATCGAAGTGGCCATGCGAACCAACGGCGACTATACGGCATTCGGCAACCCGTGTACGGTGACCACACCTGCCGTACCAACGTTGGTGCCTTGCGGCGGAACGATCGAAACGGCCAACAGCTTTGTCACCACGACCAGCCTACAACACGCGACGCAGTACCGTTTCGAGTTGACCAACACCGGCAACGCACAGGTCACGACCGTCGAGTCTACGCTGAACCGGTTTACGTTTAACCAAGTCGTGGGCTATGTCCCAGGCCAAACCTACCAGGTACGCGTGGCCGTATTGACTTCTGGCGTATGGTCTTTGCTGGGCGGCGTTTGTACGATCACCGCGCCGGGTGCGTTGTCTGCCAAAGCGGGCGCTTTAGGCAGCGCAACCAAGGTATGGCCGAATCCGTTTACCTATGATTTGACGGTGGACGTAAACGCCGGATCGGTCAAACAGGTCAAGGTGTTCGACATGCTCGGCCGCTTGATTGAAGAACAACAAATACAAGGTGACATCACCTCTTTTACACTTGGCGGACAATATCCGTCGGGTGTGTACAACCTTATCGTTAGCGGTGGCGGCACGGTCCAAACCGTTCGCATCGTGAAGCGGTAATTTGTTGTTTAATAATTGGATAGGCCCTGCTTTGGCGGGGCTTATTTTTTTGTCTCGATAGGCCGCCCATTTGTCGCGTTTGCCCCTGCATCGATGCGCCCAACGGCGTAACTTTGTGGTATCAACTTAAAAAACGCAAATCATGGACACGCAAAAAATCGCCCCTTTCCTTTGGTTCGAAAACCAGGCCGAGCAAGCCGTCAACTTTTATGTATCGCTTTTCAAGGACGCCAAAATCACCGATACCACGCGGTATGGCAAGGGTGCGCCCGGGCCCGAGGGCGAAGTCATGGTCATGGGGTTCGAGCTCTTCGGGCAGGAGTTCGTGGCGCTCAACGGTAATACGCAATGTAAATTCAACGACTCGGTTTCGTTTTACGTCAAATGCCACACCCAACAGGAAATAGACCAATACTGGGACGGGATCCTCGCGGCCGGCGGACAAACGCTCGCCTGTGGCTGGATCCGCGACCAATATGGCGTCGCCTGGCAAATCACCCCACCCATGCTGCCCGAAATGCTGCAGGACAAAGATCCCGAAAAGGCCGCTCGCGTGATGCAGGCAATGATGCAGATGATCAAAATCGACATCCAGAAAATACAGGACGCCTACGACGGGAAATAGCAATAGCGAGAAGAACGTTTTACAGTTTTTTGTTGTCGGGCGAAAGCGGACACAAAATCGCTATTTTTGCCAAAAAAAATGATGCGGATATTCTTCTTGATGTTGCTGGTGCTATCGGGCGGCGCTTTGCGGAGCCAAAACACCGATGGCTTGGTGTCTTGTACGTTCTTCAATTGGGCGAACCCGCAATGGACGCCGTGGATTCACCAACAACACACGTACGACGACCAAGGGCGAAAAAACCAAATCCTGTATCAAGTTTGGGATGCCGCGACCCAAAGCTGGAAAAACAGTTTCAGGGTTTCGATGGCGTACAACACCGAAGGGCAAATGGCACTGGAGCAATCGCATATCTGGAGCGCATCGGGCAATTCCTGGAACCCGAGTTCGCAATCGCACTACACCTACACCGGTTTTGGAAAAGTCGCCACCATTGTCCAGCAAACCTGGGCCAATGATGCCTGGCAAAACAACACCTACGCCAACCACGAATACGATGCGTCGGGCTATTTGGTGCTCAGCACATCATCGCATGTATCGCTGAATTGGGGCGATGCCGAAATGCGCTATCTGTACACCAATGACGGCAACGGCAATGCACTTGAATTGCTTCACCAACAATCGGTAAACGACAATTGGAACGACACGCGACGCGAAACCTGGACCTACACCACGACCCACAAAAAACTTACCTATTTGCTCGAACAATATGGCGGCGCTTCGTGGTCCAACACCAGACGCGACTTTAACACCTACGACAGCAACGACTACCTGATCGCGCAACACACCGACAATTGGAGCGCGGTTTCGGCGTCTTGGGTAAACGGCGTACAAACCGACCTACAGAACAATCCCAATGGCACGTTGGATGTGCTGACCAACCAGAACTGGGTAGCCGAAAGCGCGTCTTGGATCAATTCGCAAAGGGCAGAATACGTCTACAATCCACTGGGAACGTTTGCGCCGCGCGCGTCGTTTTTTTCGATTGCGCCCAACCCCACACAGGACGTGGTGTCGATTGGCCTTCCGAACCCAGCACCCGCACAGGTTGCTGTCATTGGCCCCGACGGCAGGACGCTGCATACCAAAATCATTTCCGCTGCCGACAATACCTTATCGGTTGGAAACCTCCCTTCGGGCGTATACCTGATTGTCGTCGGCCAGCAAGGCCAAACTGCCGTCTCCAAACTGGTCAAAGACTAAAACCACGGTGGTTTCGGCAAAGGTTTTTGTTTGAAAACTATTCAAAACTTTCCTTGTCCTACGCGCAAATAAAAGCTACTTTTGCGGCAGTTTAACTTTTTTACTAAAATGAAGCGTAATACACAACAACTAAACAATTTAGCGATCCAGGTGCGTCGCGACATTTTGCGTATGGTGCATGCCGTCAACTCGGGACATCCGGGCGGTTCTTTGGGCTGTACCGAATTTTTTGTCGCGTTGTACCAAAACCTCATGGAACGCAAGGACACGTTCGACATGGACGGCATTGGCGAGGACATTTTCTTTTTGTCCAACGGCCACATCTCGCCTGTATTTTACAGCGTTTTGGCCAGAAGCGGTTACTTCCCGGTGTCTGAACTCGCCACGTTCCGCAAAATCGATTCGCGTTTGCAGGGACACCCTACCACACACGAAGGACTGCCGGGCGTTCGCATCGCCTCGGGTTCACTCGGGCAAGGCATGAGCGTGGCCATAGGCGCGGCACAGGCCAAAAAACTCAACCAAGACAGCCACCTCGTGTACAGCTTGCACGGCGATGGCGAGTTGCAGGAGGGCCAAAACTGGGAAGCCATCATGTATGCATCGGCCAAAAAAGTCGACAATTTGATCGCGACCATCGACCTCAACGGCAAGCAAATCGACGGATCGACCGACGAAGTGTTGCCCATGGGCAGCATCAAGGCCAAGTTTGAAGCGTTCGATTGGGACGTGGTCGAAATCGCCAAGGGCAACGACATCGAAGCCATCATCGCGGGCATGACCGAGGCCAAAGCCAAAACCGGCAAGGGCAAACCGGTTTGTGTTTTGTTGCACACCGAAATGGGCAACGGCGTAGACTACATGATGTACAGCCACGCATGGCACGGCAAGGCACCAAACGACGCACAACTCGAAGCCGCATTGCTGCAAAATTATAGCGAAGACGAATCGGATTACTAAACCGGCTTTTAGCAATAAGCAGTAGGCGTAAAGCTTATTGCCTATAGCGCAAAGCTTACAGCAACAAAAACAATGAAAAAATACGAAAATACAGGAAGCAAGGACACCCGTTCGGGCTTTGGCGCCGGGCTTACCGAGCTCGGACAAACCAATGAAAAAGTGGTCGCGTTGTGCGCCGATTTGATCGGGTCGCTCAAAATGGACGACTTCAAGAAAAACCACCCCGAGCGCTTTTTCCAGGTAGGCATCGCCGAGGCCAACATGATTGGTATTGCGGCAGGACTCACCATTGGCGGCAAAATTCCGTTTACGGGTACGTTCGCCAACTTTTCGACCGGACGCGTGTACGATCAAATCCGTCAGTCGGTGGCCTATTCGGATAAAAACGTCAAGATTTGCGCTTCGCACGCCGGATTGACGTTGGGCGAAGACGGCGCGACGCACCAGATTTTGGAAGACATCGGCCTGATGAAAATGTTGCCGGGCATGACCGTCATCAACACCTGCGATTACAACCAGACCAAGGCCGCGACGATTGCGATTGCCGAGCACCACGGTCCGGTGTACTTGCGTTTCGGACGTCCGGTGGTACCCAACTTTACGCCGGCCGACCAGAAATTCGAAATCGGCAAGGCGGTGGTGTTGAACGAAGGATCGGATGTGACCATTGTCGCGACAGGCCATTTGGTTTGGGAAGCCTTGCTTGCCGCCGAAACGCTCGAAGCCAACGGCGTATCGGCCGAAGTGATCAACATCCACACGATCAAGCCGCTCGACGAAGAAGCCATCTTGAAATCATTGACCAAAACCAAATGCATCGTCACGGCAGAGGAACACAACATCATGGGCGGTTTGGGCGAAAGCGTGGCACGCGTGCTCACGGCAACGCATCCGCGTCCGCAGGAATTCGTGGCCGTACACGACAGTTTTGGCGAAAGCGGCACACCAGAGCAATTGATGGAGAAATACAAACTCAACGCCCAGGCGATTGTCGAAGCCGTCGAGAAAGTAATGAAACGCAAATAAGCGCTACACATAAATAAAAAATCCCGTTCGGTTGAACGGGATTTTTTTATTCGTTTTCTTTCGTACAGGCAGGATCGAGGTGTCTTTTGAGCCTGTCGGGATTCGAGGTATCGCCGCTACAATCGGGAATCAGGTTAAAATCATACAATTCCCCCGAAGCATTCTTGATCTCGTTGCGCGTCAGGTGCCCGTCGCCGTCGTCGTCGGTGTCCTGGTAATCGACAATACCGTCGCCGTCTGAATCGTCGTCGAAAAATCCGTCTCCGTTGATGTCTTCATCGTTCGAATAAATCCCGTCGCCATCCTGGTCGTCGAGTTTTACGTCGTACAATTTGAACTTGAACATAAGCTGCGCATACTTGGGGATCGTGGAAGTAGCCTGGTTGTAATAAGCAAGCCCCGACGGCACGAACATCACGCCCGCCCCAAAATCTTCGAACGTAGCCGGATTGCCTGGGTTTTCGACCAAGTTACCATCTTTGAACAGACGGAAAATCTCGCTCCAACCCACGATGACGCTGTGCAACGGCAAGTAGCTGGTTGGCGTTTGCACGTATTCGAAACGCGTCGGCTCCTCGCCCATTTTGAGATAGGCACCGTCATAAGAGGTAAGCACGCGGTCTACACGCGACGGCTGGTCGCCTGCACCTTCGCGCTGTTTGATGTAATAGATGCGGTAGGTCATCGTGTGTCTTTCGACATCTACGAAGTGCAATAACGGGCTGTCCCAAATGGCTTCCTGCGTGCCGCCTTCGGGAATCGGGCTGAGCTTGATGTCCTGGTCGTCTACGCCGCCGGGATTGTTGACAATCTCTTCGATGTAATGCGTCTTCAGATAATCTTCGATGACCGACAGGTCGTAGGTATATTGTACGCCGTAATCCTGTAGTATTTCGTAGTCGACGCTGTTGTTGTTCTTGTCGCAAGAAAATAAAACCGACAACGTGGCAAAGGCTAGGAAATAAAACTTAAATTTGCTCATTATAGCTGATTTTTTAGGTGCGCAAGATACAATATTGATTTATTTTTGTGAACTATTTAACGCCGAATTTAGAAAAAGAATGAGAGTCGATAAATACCTGTGGTGCGTACGGTATTACAAGACCAGAAACATGGTGACCGAGGCCTGTAAAAAGAACCAGATCACCGTCAACGGACAGGTAGCCAAACCTTCGAAAGAGGTGTTTCCGGGCGATCAGGTGACGTTTAGAAAAGACCAGATTACCCAAAGTTTGAACGTGCTCGATTTGCCGGCCAACCGCGTCGGGGCCAAGCTGGTAGACATTTACCGCAAAGACACCACGCCGCCCGAGGCGTTCGCGCACCTGGAGATGCTCAAACTTTCGAAGGAACATTACCGCAAAACCGGCGATGGCAGGCCGACTAAAAAAGACCGGCGGGATTTGGAGGATTATGGTTTGGGGAATGGGGAGGATTAATTGTAAAATTCCAAATTCCAAATTCCAAATTCCAAATTCCAAAT
>NZ_FMVF01000008.1:0-170303 GCF_900101895.1 Flavobacterium caeni | reverse complement strand
CCAAATTCCAAATTCCAAATTCCAAATCCCAAATTCCAAATCCCAAATTCCAAATTCCAAATCCCAAATTCAAAATTCAAAATTCAAAATTCAAAATCCCAACCCTTTCCCGATGAACGCCAACACCATCCTGAACCACGACGAGATCCAGCACAAAATCAAACGCATCGCCTACCAGATTTATGAAACGTTTGTAGACGAAAAAACCGTCGTCATTGCGGGCATCGCGGGCAACGGCTATGTATTGGCGCAGAAGATCGCAAAAACGCTCGGGCAGATTTCGGATTTGAAAGTCGAGTTGTGCGAAGTCACGATCAACAAACAGCAGCCACACGACCCCATCACTACGTCGCTCAAGCCCGACGATTACACCAACAAGGGCTTGGTTTTGGTAGACGACGTGCTCAATTCGGGCACCACCTTGATCTATGGCGTACGCCACTTTCTGAACGTGCCGCTCACCAAATTCAAGACGGCCGTACTGGTAGACCGCAACCACAAAAAATACCCCGTCAAGGCCGACTTTAAAGGCATTTCATTGAGCACGTCGTTGCAGGAACACGTACAGGTGGTGTTCGACAAAAAGGGCGATGCCGCTTACTTAAACTAAAATTTCCTTGATTTTCGAGACGACTTGGTCGACCGACAAACCGTCGGTGTCGATTTTGTGCGTGGCGTGGTTGTAGTAAAAACTGCGCTCGAATAGGCTTTTGGCGATGAACTCCTTCATTTCGGCTTCGTCCAGTTGGGCGATCAACGGCCTGTGGTGCCGCTCGGGCCACAACCGGTTAAAAAGTGTATCGATCGACGTCTTGAGGTATACCGATACTACGCCCGGCTTGGTGAGCCACACGTGGTTGTTCGCATAACAGGGCGTGCCGCCGCCCAGGCTGATGATGGCTTTTTCCTGGTCTTGCATCAGGCCCGCAAGCAAGTCGTGTTCCAGTTTCCTGAACTTGATCTCGCCTTGGGTTTCGAAGATTTGCGCGATGGTCATTTGGGTATGCCGTTGGATCACGTCGTCCAAATCGAGGACGGGCCAACCAATCGCACGCGACAAGGCCTGCGCCGTTTGTGTCTTTCCTGAACCCATGTATCCGAGCAAAATGATTTTATCCATGCAATAAATCCTTATAAACTAAGGCCTTAACGGCGATTCGCAAAAAAAGGCAAATTTAAACCAAATTAGGTTTGAAAAATAAATAATAACCTCTTATATTTGCACCCGCATTAGAGGTTTGCGCTTTGACTCGATAGCTCAGTTGGTAGAGCACAACACTTTTAATGTTGGGGTCCTGGGTTCGAGCCCCAGTCGGGTCACAATGGGCATTTAGCCCATTTTTTAAGGCCACGTGGAGAAATTGGTAGACTCGCCATCTTGAGGGGGTGGTGTCGCAAGACGTGTCAGTTCGAATCTGATCGTGGTCACAACAAAAATCCGCAAAACCCCGCAACGCCAGTTCGCGGGGTTTGTTTTTTTGCAGCGCCGTCGGATTGTCTTTAAATTACGCCCAGCGCTTCTTTTCAGTAAACCTACTCCCATTACTTACCGTTGCCTTTCCTACTCAGCAAGAAATTATAAGATTATCCAATACTCTTTTGCAGACAGTAGCCCGAAGGGCGAACTGTACAAAGTAAAAACCTGTACATTTTTTCCAAAAAAAATCATTCCCGATGACAAACAAAACCCGACGACAAAAATCCGTTGTGAAAAATCTGTTGTGAAATATTCACAACGGATTTTTCACAACAAATGCGGTGAAAAGTGCAACTTCAAAACACACCAGTATTTTCAGTGCATCAGGCCGGTGCTTGATGAAAATGGCATTTGTCACTACGAGTTCAAGCTCAATTTCGAAAACACATCGGGTGCAGATCTGTATATTACCATCACGAACAATGCAGGGCTGGGTGTGTTGTCTCCGTCCACAATCTTGATCCCTGCAACCGCCGTGCCTGGATCTCCTATACAATTCACGTTCGTTTTGTACCCCATCGGGCCTTTCGCTGGCGGTACCCTAGGCATCACCTTTAACGGAGAGACCGCCGATCACAAAAACCTATGTACCCAAAAAATCCAAATGGAATTCCCTGCATTGGAGTGCGAAAAGGATCCGAATAAAGTATATGGGCAAAGCCCAAGCGCCATGCAAACCAACGACACAAAAGGCATCTTGAATGTGGTACCCAATCCCGCTTCGCAAAGCACCGAAATACGATACGTATACAAAACCGAAAATAATGCTGCAAACCGTGAAATCGAGGTATACGATTTGGTCGGACGGCCAGTTTTCCAAATAAAGGTGCGCGATGCGAACGGAAATGTTCCGCTGGATATTAACGGATTCCCTGCAGGATACTACGTCGTATTACTGAAAGAAAACGGAGAAACGCTGCAACAACAAAAACTAATCGTGAAGTAGCAACCATCGTACTGAAACAATAAATGTGTATTTTTATAATAAAAAACATGAAAACAATCTATCTATTACTCTTTTCAATACTTTCCTGCCATTTGGGTGCCCAATCATGGCAGTGGGGCAAACGCGGGGGCGGGGATCAAGCCATAGGCGACCTGAATTGGACCGAGCGGGTGCGTTCGATCAAGACCGACTCGCAAGGGAATGTTTATGCCATTTGTCCAGTTTCGACCCCTAATTTAAATATCGACGGAAATCCGAAAACAGGATACAGTAACGGAAATACTTATGATTTTGCGCTAGTGAGCTTTGGTTGCGACGGTACTTACCGATGGTCGAAAGTGATCGGTGGTCAATATGATGACTATATCGATGGAGTGCAGATTGATAGTCAAGATAATATTTTCGTTTCAGGAAGGGTCATTGCAACCCCGTCCGGATCATCATTAGTACATTTCGACGACGATTTGGTTTTGGAACAATCCCCTTCTAACGTAAACACCTTTAAACGCGGAATGTTCTTGATTAAATATGACACCAATGGACAAATGCAGTGGATGAAGATGCCCCAACCAGAAGACATTTCGCTGGCCGGAAACGGGCAATGCCAATCGTTGGGATTAAGCACCGACAATCAAGGCAATAGCTATTGGTTTACAAAACTGCAGCCGGGACTGTACGCAAACGGCGCTTATGCTGTAACGGGAACTACATCGTCCTACCATATCTTGAAGTATGATGGAGAAGGAAATTTTGAGGGCGGGATTCAGATCAGTATAGCACCAAATGCACAGTCGGAAACTGCTGTCAAAATGGAGGTGAACCACAGCACAGGTACAGTATATTTTGCGGGTTACATTTATTCACTATCGGGTGGCGCGATAAGTTTCAACGGAGAGCCCGTGACCAACGACATGTACCTCGTTGCTTATGACAGCAATGGCAACTTCTTATGGAAAAAAGAAAGCTCACAAAATCTGAACCGTGGCACAGGCTTTACCGATATCCATATCAATGCAGCAGGTGACATCTATTTAAGCGGGGGAACTGGTAACGGTATGGCCTTTGACACCTATACCTTTGCCTCCGGCCAACCTCACAATTTCCCATTTGTGATTAAAACCAACGCAAATGGAGGCTTAATATGGGGAACAAATGCCTCAACATTAGCCACGAGCTATGCGGCGGGCGTTACCGAAGGCGCCGTAGTAGGTGGGTTCGGTTCAATGACCTGGAACGGCATTACGGTTGCCTCTGAACCAAACACGGGATACGATGTATTCATGACAAGGTTTAACCCCGCAACAGGCGAAGTAACAGCCATAGACACATTACTTGACGACGATGGCTATTCCGATTTCGGCACCGCCGTCACCAAAGACCTCCACGGCAATTTTTACGTGGGCGGCAGCTTCGAGCATTTCCTGTACGTCAACAGCCCAACGCCCATGATCAACGATGGGCCGCAAACCGATTTCTTTATCGCCAAGTTCGGCTCAAGCAATTGCGAGCTGGCCGTCGAGCAATACGAGAAGGCGCATGGTTCGGTCTACCCCAACCCCGCATCGGGAATCCTGAATGTTACAGACCGCGAAAATGCGGCTTATGTGGTTTATTCGCTGTTGGGGCAAATCCAATCGAGCGGCACCGTCGGCAAAAACGGCCAAATCGATATCGCACCGTTGGCGGGTGGGGTATATATTTTGAAGATTACGATGGGGGATCAGGTTGAAACTTTTAAATTTATAAAACAGTAAAACAGTACAAGTTATATATGGCATCGGTACGGCAAAGCCATGGTTAATGTACCAACAATTCTATGGGACACGGCATTACAAGAGTATGCATGTACCCGAAAGACGTTCAACGCATCATGGGCAAGGAATATACCCAGGCACGGCGGTATTTGATCAAGATCAAGACACACCTGAAGAAAGAGAACCATCAGTACGTGTCAATCGAAGAATTTTGCAAATACACCGGCCTCCCCATAGACGAAGTGTTGCGCAGTATGTTGTAGGGTCGGTCAACAGATTCGCGTCTGTAGCCTACTCGAAGACATGCAAAACCAGTCCATTAGCAAGTACAAATAAAAGCATAGTTTCTGCCTAAAGTATCGATCTTCCATCCAGATTTTGTATATTTGAATATCAAAAGGCAAAGCCGAATTTATCTGATAGGGGTACAATTCGGGGTACTTGGAATTAGCGATTCTGCAAAAGCTTGATAGATAAGGGATGGCAATTATAGTTCGAATCCCATCATCGTCACGAATAAATAAAAATAAGCCTAAAAATGTAAAGCTCGCTTTAATATTTTTAGGCTGTTTTTATTTTCAGACCGGAGGTCTGTGGGATGTGCGCAGCAAATCCCATTCGTCTTATCTCCAATTAAATCATAAAGCTCGCTTTAATGATTTTAGGCCGTTTTCATTTTCAAAGCGTTAGCTTTGGGATGTGCGCAGCAAATCCCATTCGTCTTATCTCCAGTTAAATCATGAAGCTCGCTTTTCTTATTTAAAGCCTGCTTATTTTCATACCAGAGGTCTGTGGGATCAACGAAGGTAATCCCATTCGCACCAATCCCTACCCTTTTCTTCAACCTCCAACCATTTTGGGCCGTTTTCATCTTCAAAGCGCTAGCTTTGTATCTACGCAGCAAATCACACCCCCCAACTTTAACAAAAACTACAGATTTTCTATATCGTTTTGTCAATTCCATTGCTTAGGGGTAAACCCTATTCCCCCTGCCCTATTGGTTGGAAATTACGAAATTCTTTGATACCTTTTTTGTAGAAAATCTATACATTTTTCTCAAAAAAATTCCCTACCGACGGCAAACAAACCTAACGGCAAAAACCTGTTGTAAAAAATCTGTGGCAAAAAAAATTGCCACAGAAAATTTGCCACAGAATGCAGCGAAAAGCGGAATTTCAAAACTACAGCAGTATTTTCGGTCCATACAGGCGGGGCTAAATGCCACGTAGGTTTCCATATATACCTTCGTCAACCATTTAAAAGCGGTACATTTTTGACGCACCGGCTTTTCAAACTTTTACATCAGCATAGGGTTTTTCGATACCCGATTGTTTTTTAGTAAATTACATCCGTAATCCCATTTGTACAGCCCATGAAAAAGCCATTACTCCTGCTCGTTTTTTTGGTTTCGATGTTATGTAACGCCCAATCCTGGCAGTGGGGCAAACGCGGGGGCGGGGATCAAGCCATCAGCGATTTGAATTGGATTGAAACAGTCCGAACAATAAAAGTTGACTCGCAAGGAAATGTATACGCTATTTGTCCTGTCTCTACGGCCAATCTTGATGTTGACGGGCACCCAAAAATTGGTTATGGAAATGGAGGCACAATTGACCATGCGTTAGTAAGCTTTGCGTGTGACGGGACCTATCGTTGGTCCAAAATCATTGGTGGGCAATATAATGACTCATTTAATGGGTTACAGATTGATTCTGAAGGCAACGTCTTCGTTTCAGGGCGAGTAATTGTAACCTCAACAGGTTCACCGCCCGTCCATTTCGATGAAGATTTGGTTTTAGAGCAGTCTGCTTCCAACGTGAATACTTTTAAACGCGGATTGTATATAATTAAATATGACACCAATGGGCAGATGCAATGGATAAGAATGCCGCAGCCTGAGGATATTTCGTTAGCAGGAAACTTACAATGTCAGTCACTTGGCTTGAGTACGGATCAAGATGGAAACAGCTATTGGTTCACTAGATTATACCCCGGAAGTTATGCGGATGGCGCTTATTTAGTCTCGGGATCAGCATCGTCTTACCACGTTCTAAAATACAATGGACAAGGAAATTTTGAGGACGGCGTTCAAATCAGCTTGGCCCCGAGTGGTCCGTCCGAAACCGTAACGAAAATGGCGGTAAACCACGATCAAGGTACCATATATTTCGCCGGGTATATCATTACCCAAGCTGGCTGGGGCATGAATTTTAACGGCGAACCTGTAAACAACGATATGTATCTCGTTGCCTACGACAGCAATGGCAATTTCCTCTGGAAAAAAGAAAGCTCACAAAATATGAACCGCGGCACAGGCTTTACCGATATCCATATCAATGAAGCGGGCGACATCTATTTAAGTGGGGGAACTGGTAACGGTATGGCTTTTGGCACCTATACTTTCAATTCAACAAACAACAGTAATTTTCCATTCGTGATCAAAACAAATGCAAACGGCGATGTCATTTGGGGCTCCAATTCATCCACCACCGCGGGAACCTATGCGGCAGCCATTTCCGAAGGTGCAGCAACGGGCGGCTTCGCCGGAAATTTCAATTGGGGCGGCCACAGCTTATCTGTCCCTGACAACACAGGCTATGATGTTTTCATGACGCGTTTCAATCCAGCCACAGGTGAAATAATCGCATTGGAAACGCTGGCCGACGACGACGGCTACGCCGATTTCGGCACCGCCGTCACCAAAGACCTCCACGGGAACTTTTACGTGGGCGGCAGCTTCGAGCATTTCCTGTACGTCAACAGCGCCACGCCCATGATCAATGATGGCCCCCAAACCGATTTCTTTATCGCCAAGTTCGGCTCAAGCAATTGCGAGCTGGCCGTCGAGCAATACGATAAGACGCATGGTTCGGTGTACCCGAATCCCGCTTCGGGAATCTTGAACGTTACAGCCAGTGAAAATGCGACTTATGCGGTTTATTCGCTGTTGGGGCAAATCCAATCGAGCGGCACCGTCGGCAAAAACGGCCAGATCGATATCGCACCGTTGGCGGGTGGGGTATATATTTTGAAGATTACGATGGGGGATCAGGTCGAAACTTTTAAATTCGTCAAGCAATAAAAAAGAGTGGGGCGGCAATTGGGTGCGCTGTTGCCACTTTCAAAGATGACTTTCAACATCCATCATTTCGCGCAGCACTCTTATTATTTCTATTTGGGTTTTCTTTATTTTGTAAAAGACAAAATGCGAATTGACTTTTGTACGCCAATAATTTTTCCTGATTTTTCCGAGGTCAATTCCTGAATTTGGTCTTAAACACAAATAATCAAATTCGTCCAGTAACAAATTTAAGTATCTGTCTGCTTGTTCAATTGACCAATTTTCAAAAGTATAAAGCCAAATCTTCTCCAAATCACTTTCAGTTTCTTTGGTCAAGATATAAATCATTTATTCAAATACTTTTTGTGCATTTCATTCAAGAACTTTTCGCGACTGAAATTTTCCACGAAACCTGATTTTTCGCCTTTTATGAGTTCTTTGATCAATTCAGATTTTTTCGTTTCTTCCTTTTCGAACATTCTCAAAGCAGCGCGAACAACTTCACTTGCCGACGAATATTTTCCAGTTTTAACTTGACTATTGATAAAATTGTCAAAATAATCTCCGAGTAAAATTGACGTGTTTTTTGCCATGATCTAAAAGTTTGATTCAAATATACCAATTCATGGTATACGTTCAGGATTTACGACGAAGTTTCAGTGGTTGCAGCCAACGTTTCGCCTATTTGCGAAGGAGCGGAAATAGGAACAAAGTACTCTCTGCTAATATTTCCGCCGCTTCGCTTAGCGGCCTAACGTTACTGGAAGTCGCTCGATTTTTTCAAATATTCTCCAGCAGTTAAAACTGGAATTTTTGAACTCTTGAAATCCTTTTTATTCCTTGTGATAATAACGTCTGCATCATTGTCCATGGCAACAAAATATTGTAAACCATCTTCAAAATCATTGAATTCTGACGCCAAAGCTAATTCAATAGCCTTATCTTCAAGTGGGAAAACAGTAACTAGAACTTTGAATTTCGCCAAATATTTTCTAGCCTCTACTTCCTTATGATGCTTTACAATAGAGTAGTAGGCGTTTGCAAACGACAATGATGAAATGCAAAGTTGAATTTCTTTTTTATCACTCAGCGTAAATAAATCTTGCGCCTCTTTGTAAAATGGCTCGCGCTTGGCTAAGAGATCAATAATGATATTTGTATCGACAAAAACATTTTCCATTACGAGTATTTTTTATCGATATAATCCCTGTAGTCTCTCTTATCGTCATAATCACTTGGAATTATTCCGGTTAAACTCTCAACCAAAGAACTTACCGATGACTTCTTTTTTGCTTCTCGTGTCAGCGAATTAAGATAATTTTCTATTAGCTTAGAAAGGCTTACTCGATGACTTTTAGCATATGTTTTTGCTTCATCAATAACTTCCTTATCGAGATTTAATGTGAGTTTCGTGTTCATAACAATTAATTTACGTGTAAAAGTAATAAATTATCACGTGAGTTGTTTGACGTACGATAATTTCTTCTGCGATTTCCAGTAACTTTAGAATTCCCGTACAACGAATTTGAATGTCATGATTAACGGGGACAGCTCCTGCCCACACCAAAATTCGAAGCATCGCCCCCACAAAAATGCCCAAGAACTCCCAACGAACAGCAAATCACACCCCCAAAACTTTAACAAAAACTACAGCTTTTCTGCCCCGTTTTGTCAATTTCATTGCTTAGGGGTAAACCCTATTCCCCCTGCCCTATCGGTTGAAAACTACAAAATTCTTCGATACCTTTTTTGTTGAAAACCTGTACATTTTTCTCCAAAAAATTCCCTACCGACAGCAAACCAATCCTGCACTCGGATCAGGGCTGGCAGTACCAGATGAAACAGTACCAAAGACTGCTGAAGCAAAATGGCATCACACAAAGCATGTCCCGAAAAGGAAACTGCCTGGATAATGCCGTAATCGAAAACTTCTTCGGGATACTTAAATGTGAACTCTATTACATCAATAAGTTCAGGTCAATAGACCATTTAAGGCATGAGATAAAAGAGTACATCAATTATTATAACAATGACAGGATTAAACTGAATTTAAATGGAATGAGCCCGACACAATATCGGGTTCATCATTATCAATGTAATTATTAACTTGTCTAAACTTTTGGGTGCAGTCTAAAAATTTGCCACAAATAGAACCAGCGGTCACCACAAACCAAACAAGCCCAAAACCACAAACTTCCGTTCCGTGGCTTTAGGCTTGCTTGCATTAACCCAATTTATTCAAACTCATTGAGCCCGTACAGGATCTCCTTCATCTTGGTGCCGTTGACCTCGACGGGTTTGTAGGCCACGTTGAATTTCTCGATCGCGATGTCGATGTCGGCCTTTAGTTTTTTGTACTCGAGCGGCAGCTTGGTCTCGCACTGCTTTTCGTTTTCGTAACTGCCCAGGATGATCTTGAATTTCTGGTAAAATTCGCCCGCCTGGTCGATAAAGTTGTTGTATTGCGTGATGAATTGCAGCAACCGGTCTATCGGAAACTCCATGTTCACCTGCATCTTGTATTGCGTCGTGCCCGCCGAATTCTTGACTTTGAGCAGGTACTCGTCCATTTTGATCCCGATGGCTTCCCAATCGTCGCCTTTACGGCACGCGTCGAGCGTTTGCGCATAACCGATGGGCTTGGTGTAGTCCTTGAACAGGTTCTCGATATCGGCCTTGACCTTTTCGCTGTTCGATTGCAGGTAGGCCGTCTCGAAATAAATCGTATTGAGGTCGTTTTGCATGCGCAGCGTAAAATCGAGTATACATTCTACATTCTTGATCTCGGTTTCCTTTTCTTCCTTGGTGAGCGTCGAGCCGATCATGTTCGTAAAAGTCTGCACCAGCGATACCAGCGTGTTAGTGCCCAGCATCGACGTGAGGTCGACGGCAAACTTCTTGTCGCGCTTCGATTTGAGGATTTCCTTGAGTTTGTCGTATTCGGGGTATTGGTTCGGATTCGACATCTTGTTCATCTCGTTGAGCGTACGCACCGACGCAAAATGATGGTCGAGGCTGAGCACTTTTTCATACAGGATACGCATCACCTGCAACCCCTTGAGGTAGCGCACTTTCGAGATGTCGGCATTGTTCTCGTTCTGCAGTTTTCTGATGTCGTCCATGATGCGGTCCTTGACGATTAGCGCATCGACCTTTTGTTCGGTGGTGACGGCCACGGCCAGGATTTGATTGATGGCCGCGAGTTCATCGAGCTTGACCTCGAGCAACAAACCGTACCGCTCGTTGATCAAGCGGGTCTCGGCAATCAGCTGCGCGATCACCTCATTGGGGTTGCTGTTGTCGGGCGACGCCAACACGCGAAAGCCAGGCAAAAACAGCAAAACGATAAGGACATACTTTTTCATGATCGGTCAAAATTGTGCGCCTGCTTATGGTGCCACGGTAAAGGTCACCTCTACATGGTCGCTGTAAATGTTCATCGGGTAACTTCCCGCCGGAATCTTGTTGTAGGCCGATGCAAAACCCAGGTTCGACACCGTGGCCGCATCGAGCGTAATGGCGTCGACCTGCTGGAACATCGGCCGTTCGTTGGCCGTGAGTTCTGCGATTGCCTTGCCTACGATACGTATCTCGTCCTGTGTGCTCAAATCGCTGCGCTTGGCCCTGAACACAAACGTGTTGGCCGACGTTTTCTCGGCGCTTTTCGACGTGGTCGCGGTGGCCGCCGTTTGCTGCGCATTGAACGCACACACGCCCCTGCCGCTGCTGCAATCGTTGCCGAACCTGCCGAACGAGGCCGACGATTGTTTGGCTGTCACCTGCGCCGATGCACCAAAAGCCGTTGCGATGGCCGATACGCCGAACAAAAATTTCAATCTTTTCATGATATGGGTGTTTATGGATTACAAGAACACGGCGTAGGTTTTTTAAAGGGGCCAGACCAATCGGCTTTACGGCGTCTTGGTTTGTGAAAGCGTCAGCAGCACCTGGACTTTGTCGTCCGCGATCTGCAAAGGATACTCGCCTTTCTTGAGGTACTTGTACCGCAAATCGAGGTCGAGATGGAGCAGCATATTGAAACTGAATTCATAATCGTGCTGCTGGATGAACGTCAACTTTTCGTCGGGCGTTACCTTGGCATATTCTCTTCCGAAAAACTTAATCTGCTCTTCGACCGAAAGCTTGCAAGTATCCAACTCCAGGATCACCGAGGTGGACGAGGTTTTGATGGCTTTGAAATTTTTCACGGCAATTGATTTTTAGGGCTTCTATTGGGTGTTGTTTTGGCGTTGACGCTGTTGCGGATACCTCACGGTCCTGATGCGTAAAGTTACCCTCACACCAAGGTTTCGGTTTACACTTTTAGTGTAAAAAACGTTAACGACCTGGTAATCCGAAACAAAAAAACGACAGCGGGCACTGTCGTTTCCTGGAATTCCAGCATGGAATACCGGTGGCATTTTACACGGTTTTCAACAAAGGCGGGTTGGTGTTTGCGGCATGGCCATTGCGCGCCAAAATAGAAACTTCGCCTTCGGTGTCTTCGGGTTTGGTTTTTTCTTTCCAGTAGGCCTCGAGCGCAATCTGCGAACAATACTCCTGGAACTGCGCAGGGGTTTCCTGCACGTCCTGTAGGATGTATTGTTGGACTTCTGCGAGTTTGTGCGGGAATTCCGCGAGTATTTTTTGCGCCATCTTCCGTTTGTTGTCGCGGTCGATGTAATCGAGCTTGATCACGCGGTCGATACGCCCCGGACGCGACGAGATAAAATTGTGTGCGTCGTGGTTGAACGCCTCGGGCACGCCCAGCGCCTCGTCGATCTTGGTGATGTCGTTGGTCGATATGATGGTGAACACGCCATCGGTTTTGTCGACGCCGTCCAGACAGTTGAGCAGCGTATCGAACGTAAGCGGGCTTTTGAGCTCGCCGCTCTCGCCCGTAGCCCCGTTGGGCATGAACATCGCGCCATTCAACATGCCCGACAGTTGCGAGATGTTTTGTCTTTTGTGGAACACGTTGTCGATGTCCTCCAAAAGCGCAATACACGGTACGTTGAGCTGCATGCTTTGCCAGGCCTTCAAAAAGTCGTTGTTCGACATTTGCCCCATCGAGAACACATAGATCGGCAAATCGAGGTCTTCGGCAAAAGCACGTGCGAGCGCCGTTTTTCCGGTGCCGGGTACGCCATAGAGCAGCCAGCCTTTCTTCCACGGGATTTTCTTTTCCTTGTACCAGTCCTTGCTTTTGACCCAAAGCCCGACGATATCGATCAAATCTTCGACTTCCTTCGGGAAATACAGGTTCTTGAGCGCGTTCCCCTTGCTTTTCATCTCGAGCCCAAGGTCGTTTTGCTCGACGCCAATCAGGTTCAGGTTGCGCAGCATGTACCACGAATACCCGAATCCGTAGCGTTGCTTTTTTTCCTGCTCCTGCTGCTTGCGCTCTGGAAAATAATAGATGTTGAAGCGGTTGGCGTTTTCGATGTCGTCCTCGAGCTGCCAACCCAGGTTGTTGCGCACGGTGACCGCCCTTTCGATGATTTCGGGCACGTTGACCGTTCCCCTGATCGAGATGATGTACGAAAAACTTTTGCTGTTATCTTTCGGCGCCGCGGCTTCGGTACCTGCCGTCTCCAACGCATTCTTGCTGAACACAAACGGGATGCGGACGAGTTTGAACAAAAACTTTCTTTGCGACAAAAACACCATCATGCTCTCGCCGTATTTCTCGAACGCCACCAGGCCGTACTTTCCGGTGCGGAACGACTCGTACTGCGACCCGAACACCTGGTTGTAGTTGTTGAACTTTTTGTTGTTTTCGACCAGATACCCGATCACTTCGTTGTGCAGGTCTTCGGTCTTGATCTCGTATTTCTGGACAAACACCGACGCGACGAACCAAAGCGACGACTTGATGTTGCCCCAAAATCCGGCCACGACCGCAATGAGCGCGCCTCCTTTTAATAGATCCATGACGGTTACTTTTTGTGGTTGTTGATTAATTCGAGCGCCTTGGCCAATGCGTCGTCGGATTTTGTTGCTATATCGGGCGTTACGCCTACCTTGTCCAGGCGTACACCGTCGGCTGTATAAAAATCGCCGATGGGTACCATGACGACATACTTGCCAGAGACGGCAAATGGCGAGGCCGCCAACATGCCGCCATAGGTGGTTTCTCCTATGATGGTCGCCTTTTTATTTTTCTTGAGCGCATACACGATGGGCTCGCAGGTGCTTGCTGTCCTGCCGTTGGTGAGGACATAAATTTGACCTTTAAAAATCGGATTGTCGGGCTTTCTGAAAATCATTCTCAGCCCAGGCTTGGTGCGCAGGTCGTCTCCGAAAGCCGCAGTACTCTTTGGCTGAACCGCCGGTAGCGTGTTAAAAAGCGCCTGATCGAAGCCCGAATACTGCAATTTATTGGAGACAAAATACCCAACCTCGATATCTTCGCTTACAATGTATTTGGCCAGTTCAAATGCGGCATTGATCCCGCCTCCGCCATTGTTGCGCAAGTCGATGATCAGGTTATCGTAATTTCGGTTGGCGACTACTTTGGGCATGGCTTCGGCCAACTGCTGTTTCGAGGTGCTGAAATTCTTGATCTGAACATAGGCCGTGGTCGCGTTTTTCTCTTCTACGACAACCGACCCTTTGGCGTCGGTTGGTTCTTCTTCTTTAGCAATTTCGGCTATTTGTAACGTCAAATGGGTAAACGGAAGCTTTTGCGCAAGCGTGTTGAACCCAAAAAACAATTCGATATCATCTACGGATTCGTCGCAATGGCGCTTCAGGTTTGTTTCGAATTCCTTCCACTGGCTTGTCTCGAGTACGCGCGCGGCGTAAATGTTGTCTTTGATTGTCTGCAGCAATTCGGGACACAAAGACGCGTAATCGATCTTGTGGGCCGTAGATTGCGTTCCGGTCACTTTGCCGACAGGTTCACCATCCTCGTCGATCAAGACACCTTGCAGCTGTTGATCGGTGATGATTCCCTTAAAAAAAAGCTTTCCAAACATCGGGATCTTGGTTTGTCCAAAAAGGCTGTCATTGCGCACCATGCCTTCAATCGACACGATTATACCTTTCTTGGGCGATTTTCCGATGATACGGCCCAAACGCGCCTTACCGCCCATGATACGAACATCGGCATTCTTGGGCGAGGTAATCGTAAACTTACCGTCGGCGATGGTCGACTCGAAAAATGTCGAGAATACCGAACCATGACCAAGGTCCACCTCACTCTTGAAACGGTTCTGGCTTTTCTGGCCCAGCGCGATGGCCGTAGAGGCAAGGCATAAAAGGACAATCCAATTTTTCATCAAGCTTGTTTGATTAAATTCAATGCAATCAATTCTTTTACGAAGTCAAAACCGATGACATCGCCGTTCAAAACCAACGGCTGCCCTGTCGAGACTTGTTGCGGCGTCCGAAAGAAAGTCAACACATCGAACAATACAGATCCGATTTGCATTATTTCATAGCTCTTTCGATTGACCATAAAGATACTCTCGTCCTTGTGTTTTATCAAGCGAATGGCATCGCTGACCACAAAAGGGGTGTTGTTGTATTCGGTCTCGGGCGCCGATGCTGTTGACGGACCGGTTTCGGCTTCGCCGTCAAACAATTCATGGATGTAAAACCAACCCGACCATTGTTCATAATTCTTATAAAGGTACCGCTCCAACTCGCCATAAAGCTTTCTTGTAACCGAATTGACGAAATGATTCCGGTCTTTCTTGGCCAGGAGCCGGTCTGTGTTCACAGGCTTTATGATGACCGAATTGTTCAGCCTCTTGTCTCGTTTGGCAATGATGGTAGCCACGGGCGCCTTGGTCAAATAAGCCAGCAATGCGACACCTTGCCTTGCATAGATGTGGTGGTGCAAGAAATCGATCTTGAGCAAATTCTTGTCACTGGCAAAATTATTCTGCTTGGTGCCTGAGTTCCCGTCGATGAAAAAGAAAACAGAAACGCCGTCGTTTAATTTTTTGCTCAATTTAAGCAATAATTTCGGGTCGTGGGCCGACATTATTTGGAGCGCGCTGGTATCGCTGTTGGGCACGTCCCGATAAACGTCCTGGACAAACGATTCATAATCCCTGATGTAATTGTCCCCGGCCACAACACAGAACCTGTTGTCGTTCATCGCCAAATGGCGCAAAATCATGTAGTAGGAACCCGCATGATAGCTTACAAAAATATGAGGTGTTTGTTTGCTTTTGGCCAACACATCAGACTTGTCGTAAAACCTGGTGTTGTTCAAAAGTGAAGGAAAATACAAGTCGGCACCCGACAACGACCGGTGAAACTGCATGTTTTGCACCATGTTGTAGTGATCCTCGGCATTCAGTCCGGGCAAAAAAGTCGACAGATTGCAGGAAACGACCAAAAATGACCATAGCAAGCCATTTCCATCAATTTCCAAATCGTCTAATTTGGTGCCGTAGATATTTTCTTTGATGCGTGCGACGTTGTCTAAAAAATCGATGTTGTTCATGGCAAAAGTCGTTAAGTGTTCATTTTCTTGCTAAGCGCTATTAAAAAGCCCTGCCCCAACCAAGAGACAGGGCTCACAAACTACAATTTTGTGGTGAGTGGCACCGTAGTGGTAACCGTACAGTGGCAATCCTCTTTTTTCAAGGCTTGCAAGTGTGCGTCGTTGTTGAAATCGAACTTTGGGTTCTGGGCAACAAACTCGTCGAATTTTCTCAAAGTTGTCGCGTTCGTGATTTGACTTCTCACATTGGTGATTTCTTTTTTCGTCTGCGATGTGGTTAAATTGATTTCCATAATTAAAAGTGTTAAGGGTTAAAGACCTGAAATGATTTCAGATCGGGTTTTTATAATTTGAACTAACAAATAATTCTCGAGTAATTTGTTATGTCAAAACTACGCCCGGCACAGCGATCCTACTTACACTTAAAGTGTAAAAAACGTTAAACCAAATGGCTTCCCAGCATAGAACCGACCGGATAAAACAAAAAAAAACGACAAAGGATTGTCGTTTTTGGAGCCATGCCGTCCGGCTATCGCTTTTGGACCACACGGATATGAAGGGGGATTGAAGACTATCGTTGGCGGGTAATCGTCACGAAGTAATAACCGTCTTTTTCGGTCACGGCATAGGTGCCTTTGGCCACGACGAATTCACCTGCAATACCAAGGCCGTCCGAAACATTCCGCGGCAATGAAAATGCATCTACTTGAAGACCGTTCCTGAGGTAGGCGATGTTCTTTTGGTAGAAACTGTTGCTGAACGCCAACGACACCTGGTTGTCGCTCAGTTTCGAAATTCCCGCATCGAACGTTGTGCCGCCGCCAAGCGAACCCGCACAAAAGCCCGATCCGTCTACGCACGGTCCTGCATAACTTGATACTTTACCCAATCCAAGATCAATCTTGGTGAAGTTTTTGGGTGCGCTTTGTGCGTTTGACACCGCACCCGCAAATAACGTGGCCACCAGGACAAAAACTAACTTTTTCATATTAAATAGTTAAGGGTTATCAACCTGAATCTCTTTCAGATTTAAACCCAAAACTACACCAGCCGGCGTCGGCGCGCATGCACTTAAAGTGTAAAAAAAGTTAAGGTCGACCTGCGTTACAGCAGTCCCAGCGAACGACACTCCTTGAGGATGTCCTCGTCGCCGCCTTTCTCGATGTTGAGCAAATCCTTGATCTTGCTCTTGCGTTTCTTGATGGTGTCTTCGGACACGTTCATCTTGGACGCAATCGATTTGATCTGGAAACCTTCGGCGAGTAACACGATGATTTCACGATCCAGGCTGTCGAGCAGGCCTTGTGCGAACAATGGTTGTTTTATTTTTTGCGTGACCAACGGTGTGTAGTAGATTTCGCCGTCCAACACTTTCTCGAACGCTTCGATGAGTTGCGGCGGACGGTAGTCGCTTTTGACCAGCAATCCGTTGGGTTGGATTTTTTTGACCACATTGTACAGCCGTATGGTATCGAAATGGGCCGTCAGCATGATGATCTTGGTCTCGGGCATGTGTTTGCGGATCAGTACCCCAAGGTCTTCGCCGTTGTAGATCTTTTGCTCGGGGTACGGCGGAATCGAGTAGTCCAAAAAAACGAGGTCAAAAAAAGTGGCGTGGTTGGGGTCGGTGATCAGGTGGTAGGCCTGTTCGCAATGGTACGCTTCGGTGATTTCGATGGAATGTTGCTGTTTGTTCAGCGCCAACATCGCCTTGTAGCCCTCGATCATCCCGGGATGGTCATCGATCATCAAAATTTTCACAACCATAAGCGCAAAATTATTTAAGGTGAAAATACGTACTAAATTGGAATTATCAAACTTACTTTCGTTCCTTTTTTAATTTCAGACCAAATTTCGAAGCGCCCACCCAGCTCCGCGGCCCTGACTTTCATGTTCTGAATGCCGATGCCGTTTTTTTTCTGTTTGGTGTTGAACCCGTTGCCGTCGTCCGAAATCGTGACTTCGAGCTCGCCCGATTCGGTCTTGCTCATCGCAACGGCCACATGCTTGGCATCGGCGTACTTCTCGATGTTGTGCAACGATTCCTGCAGGACGCGGTACAAATTGATCTTGATGGTGTGGTTGATCAAATCCCAGTTGACCGAATCGCTCACCTCGAGCGAAAAATGGATTTGTGAATGGTTCTCGATCTTGGCGAAAAGTTCTTTTACGATCGCAATGAAGTCGGAATTGTCCGACAGTATGTTTGCATTCAAATCGTGCGCAATGTTCCTGATCTCCTGCTCGACCGACTGGATTTCCTCTATTTGCGACGAAAACGCATCGTCTTCGATCAAATTCGCCCTGTAAAGCATCGCATACAAATTCAACCTAACGGCCGCCAGCTTACCCATCACGCCGTCGTGGAGTTCCAACGAGATGCGTTGCTTTTCGATATTCTTGCCCTCCTGGATCTTTTGGTGTTGGTCGAGCATCAGCTGGAAAATGTCTTCGTTGGCCTTTTGCTGCTCCTGCTTTAACAACAGTTCGCGCGTTTTGGCCTTGTTCGACTGGTTGACATACCACAGCACGATGATCACGATCGAAAACACCGCTATCGCTGCAATGATCCAGCGCTGGAGCGACAGGTATTCTGTTTTTAAGGACAGGCTGTTGCGTTCGGTCTCGATCTCGTCGGTCTCGAACTCGATCCTCGCGAATTTGTCCCTTGTGGCACGTTCGACCACCTGAAGGCTGTCGCTGAGCGCAATATAACGGTTGGAATAGTACGATTTCTCCTGCGGATTGGCCTCGGCAAGCAACTGCAATATCTTGAGTTCGTCGTCAAAAATATGGAACCGGTGCGCCTGTGTTTGCGCCTGTTTCAAATAACCGTTGGCCGCGGTCGTATCGCCGTGCGCCAGATGGTACTCGCCAAGATACGTTTTGCTCGTGATTTGTATCGGATTGTTTTTGAGACTGTCGGCGATGTGCAAGGTTTCGGTGAACTGCTTGAGCGCCGTCGGGTCGCCCAACTTAAATTTTCCGTACGCCAAATTGTTGACCAGGTAACAGTAAACGGCGCTGTTGCTTTTCTTAAAATCGTCGAAGGCCAGTGCTTGCTTTGCTATTTTGATGGTGTTGGCCGGATCATTTTTTTTTCGGTACACGCTTGCGATATAATTGTAAGGCATCACTCGAAGCGCCTGGTATTGGGAATCGCTCTTCAGGTTGTCGGAAACGCCGATCGCTTTTTGATAGTACTCAATGGCCTTGTCGTAGTTTTCAAGACCGGCCAACGAATTCCCGAGGGTGATGTAACAGTTGTAGGTCACCAGGTCGTACTTTTCTTGCTTGGCCACCTTGAGCGCTTCTATAGAAAGCCGCTCGGCCTGCACATAGTCTTTTTTGAAACTCAGGATATCGGCCTTGATGTTCTTGATGAAAGCTGCCGTAGACTTTCGACCCTTGATATTCAATAAAAACTTTTCTGACTTTGTGTAATAATAATACGCGCTGTCATAATTGGCTTCATTGTAAAAATAATTTCCGATGCAATATGACGATTCAGCGATGCGAATTTGATCATGGGCTGCCATCGACTTTCGGTAAAGCATTTTTGAGAGATCGAAGTACTTCTTTGGCTCGCCCAACTCAAAAAAAGTCTGGGCCAGCTCAAAAATGTCTTCGCTTTTGGCCGCATCGCTTTTTTCGACCAATTGATAAGCCTGATTGGCATAACGCAGCCGCGTGCCAGGAGTTTCCGTCGCGTCGGAAGCTTTACTCAACAAAGATTTGATCGCGCTTTGGTCTTTCAAACGACCAGTGTCCTTTTCTTGGGTACAACCCAAAAAAAAGACACTAGAGAGTAATAATATTCGTATTGTGTTCAAGTGTTACAAATTTCTCAAAACTACAAATTAATGTGAAACATCTACTAAGGTTTTGGCGGGTAAGGAGGTTTGATTGGAGGCTCAATCGGCGTTCCGTTGGTTGTCGCGTCGGGCGGATTGGGCAACAGACTGTCTTTGCGCACCAGTGCGTCGTCTTGTTCTTGGTGTTTGACCACCACGGATGTCGATTGGATTTCGTCTATGTCGTCGGCGCTACACGAGCCGAAAAAAGAAGCCAACGCCACGATGGCGACAGACAGAACAGCATATTTGAACATAAACTGAAGGGCAGATTCTATACTAATTGATTTCATGGGATTATTTTTTTGGTGAAACTTAGATTGGTTTTCAAGACGGTTCCGGAAAATGTCTTTGTGTTTGTTAAAAAATTAGGGTGTTGGTTGCTATTGTAACATTACACCACAAAACTACGTCGAGAGAAATTGTAAGTTTTACCTTAAAAGTGTAAATGATGTTAAAATTTCATGTTACTGTGTAATAAATTAACACAGCGCATCCATTAAGACTTGTACGCCATAAAGTCAAAAACACAGGTAGCCAAGACAAATCTGCGATGTCAATCACAAAAAAATCACAAAAATTTTTTTACCTAAAAACACATCGATACATTTGAATAAATAAATTGATTTTGGACGCTAAAGTCTTTGAAAAAGTATCGAAAGCGCTGGGGGATCCGTACCGGTTGAAAATCATCGAGAAGATCCAGAAGAACGGCGATTTTGTGCCCTGCACATCAATCCTTGATTTGTGCGGGTTGTCGCAGTCGACCGTTTCGCACCACATCAAGCAACTGGTCGATGCCAACTTGCTCGTGGCTGTCAAGGAAGGACGCAACGTTAAGTACATCCTTAACAAAGAATCGTTTGGCAACTATATTGATTTCTTGAACAAGTTTCAACAGTAAAAAATTTTAGAAAAACACATCGATATTTTTAGATGTATCGATTTTAAACCGCTCTGACCATGAAAAAAATGCTCAAAATGACAGCCGTGTTCCTCGGATGGACCAGTTGTGTCGCACAAGGCAAATGTCTCGAACAACAACAAACCGACGAAGCGACACAAGACGCGACGCTAACCCAGAAACCTACCGATACGCGTACCGGGTTGGCGTTGCTCCAAAACATTGACGATATATTCTATCTATAACCCCACCCCGCCCCATAGCCCAAAAAAATCAAGCGGCTTAACGGGAGAGAAGGACAGATTGCGCAAGGAAATCGGCTAGGAAAGGGCTGTCGTTAATCGTGCTTTTTGGTTTTTTCCGTAAAATATTTGAACGGTACGAACAGCATCCCAAAACATTCTCCGTGTTCCTTATCCAGATGCTTGTGGTGCACCTTGTGCGCGCGACGTACGGCCCTGGCATATTTGTTATTGATGTTTCGAAGAAGCTTGAAGCGCTGATGGATAAAAATATCGTGCACCACAAAATAGGTCAGACCGTAACAAAAAATGCCGACGCCGATGGCCAGCCCCAGTTTAAGGTTACTATAGCGCCAAGCGAGAAAAAACGAGATGCATACAATGGCGTACGCGAGAAAAAACAAATCGTTGCGCTCAAACCAGGAATCGCCGTGTTTGCGGTGGTGGTCTTTGTGCCATATCCAAAGTACGCCGTGCATGATGTATTTGTGGCTTAGCCATGCCACAGATTCCATCGCCAAGAATGTGACGATCCCTACCGCGATATGCAGCCAAAGCGGGTAATTCATATCATCCTTAATTTATAGTTGGCATAGCACTTGGCCAAAAGCGCTATCTTTTGATAATTGGGGACCCTGACCCGTGTCTGGAGGATCCGCGAGGGCGGGGTCCGATCCAATCGGGCGAGCAATTCCTTGTAAAAATTGTAGGCCATGTAGACACCCAATTTCGCCTCGACTGGCAATTCCAGGATTCCGAGGTATCCCACGCGCAGATCCTCGCGTATCTCGTCGATGATTTCGCTTTTTTCTACGGCACTCAAGCTGGCCAGGTCGACCTTTGGAAAGTAGCGCCGTTCTAGAATCTCAAGGTCATCCTTAATGTCGCGAAGGAAGTTGATTTTTTGAAACGCAGACCCCAGTCTCATGGCACTTTGCTCGAGCAATTTGAATTTATCCTCGTCACCCGCAACAAATACACGCAGACACATCAGGCCCACGACATCGGCCGAACCGTATATGTAAGCTTCAAATTCCTTTCTGGTGTTGTAATCTTTTTGTGAGAGATCCTGTTCCATGCTGTTCATGAACGCCTCTATGTGGGCCCATGGAATGGCATATTGGTTCACGGTGTGCTGGAATGCATTTAAGATGGGATTTGTACTGATGCGGTCCTCGAGCGACAAGATCAGGTCTTGCTTGAACCTGTAAAAAAGTGCAGCCTGCGGATAGCCCTGAAAACTGTCGACTATCTCATCGGCCAGTCGGACAAAACTGTAAATGTTATAAATATCCTGCCGGATAGACGGCGCCAACAAATGTACCGACGACGCAAAAGAGGTGCTGTATCTTTTGGTCAACATCCGCGAGGCGGAAAACGATATTTGGTCGAAGTACGACTTCATGGACGGGCATATTTTTGTACCAGGGACGCAACCAACTTGCCCGATATGAGCGCCGGGGGAATGCCGGGACCCGGCACGGTCAGTTGCCCTGTAAAAAACAGATTCTTGACTTTTCGGCTGCGCAAACCCGGCCTGAGGAAAGCGGTTTGCTTCAAGGTGTTTGCCATACCGTATGCATTCCCTTTGTACGAATTGTAGCGGTCACAAAAATCGCGCGAGCCAAAACTTTCCCAAAACACTACATGCTGGGACAGGGGTTGGGTAAGGTTTTTCTCAAGCCGCTGTATAATTTTATCGAACATCTCTTTTCTCAACGCCTCGTTGTCGGTCAGTCCCAAGGCAAGAGGCACCAGTATGATGGCAGACTCCTGTCCGTGGGGCGCGCACGAAGAATCGGTTACACTCGGAAAACTGGCATAAAACACCGGCGAGTCGGGCCACCGCGGATGGTCATAAATGTCTTGGGCATGCTGTTCGAAGTCGGCGTCAAAAAAAAGCATATGGTGGTTGACATCCTGCAACTTTTTGTCGAATCCAATGTAAAACAATAAAGCAGAAGGGGCAAAAGTCCTGCTGTCCCAGTATTTCTCGGAGTAATGCCTGAACTTTTCCTCCAGAAGTTTTTCGGTATGGTAGTAATCGGCGCCGCTGACCACCAGGTCGGCCTTTTTGAACTGTCCGCCTACCTTCAAGCCGCTCACGCGATTGCCTTTGACTTCGATCCGCTGCACCTGGGCGTTCGTCTGGAAAGAAACACCGAGTTCCGTGGCCAAAGAAACCATCGCTTCCACCACGGTGTACATGCCCCGCTGCGGGTACCAGGTACCCATGCCGAAGTCGGCATAATTCATAAAACTGTAGAACGAAGGCGTGTCGGCTGGTTTGGCGCCAAGAAACAATACGGGAAACTCCAATATTGTTTTCAGCCGCGCGTCCTTGAACCGTCCTCTTATGTCTTTGGTGATGGGGGTAAAGAAACGACGGATCCGGCGAAGGGTTCTCAGGCCTACCAACTCGAACACCGATTCTCCGGGACGATAAACCAAATCTCCGATCGCCGTGACGTAGTTGTCCTTCGCCTCCACCATAAACGCATCCAAGTGAGCTGCTGCCGAAGTTTCAATCCCCTCGAACGTATTCCTGATATCGCGGTAGCGGCTGCCTATATCGACGCGCTGGCCGTCATTGAAATGAGCCGAATATGCAGGCGACAACCGCTGCAAATGATAATATTGGGACGGGTGCTTGCCGAAATCGGCAAAGAATTTCTCGAAAACGTCGGGCATCCAATACCAGGTGGGGCCCATATCAAACCGAAAACCGTCGCGCCGCAATACCTGTGCACGACCGCCCAGTTGTTCATTTTTCTCCAATACCGTGACGTCATAACCGCTTTTGGCCAAATAACAGGCTGCCGAAAGCGAAGAAAATCCCGAACCGATAATGTAAGCCTTTTGTTTCATTGTTTAACAAATTTAATAAAAAGTTAAACAAAAATAAGACTTTAAGAAAATTTTACAATTCGTTTATCGCCTCAGAAATTTGCGAAAATATCCGTACACCCAACGGCAGGGGGGGCGTGATTTCGCGTGCCAGTTTCCCGAGTACCCACAGCTCTGAAGTGTCGTCCATGACTTCCTCGCGAAACCGTCGCAAATAGTCAGGCAATTCCGCTGCGCTGGGCACGACCGTGAGATAGGTGACATACACTACGTTGGCAAAGAGGTGCTTTACTTCGAGCAAACTCTCCAACGGAACGCTTTCGCCAAGGTAAATGCTCCGGTACCCATTTAAGGTCACTTCGTAGTTAAAATACATTAGTCCTACATCGTGCAGCTCGTCCTTGGGCAGGAACAATACGAATACCTTTTCATGCCGGGTATGTTCCAGTATCTGGATGCGCTCGATGTTCGTCAGGATTTTTTGTCTGATCAGGTAGCTGATAAAATGCTCGTGTGCGGGGGTAATGGTTGCTGTTTGCCACAACATGCCTATCTCCTGCATCAAAGGGACAAACACCTCGAAAAAAACCTCACTAAAGGATTTCTCAGACAACAGCGCATTGTAGGTTTGGAAGAAAAGCGGCTGGTCAAAATTCATCATGGCCATTTTGAAACTGCTGATCGCATGGATCTTTGCGCTTTTCTGCGACACGATCTGGCGCACCAGCGAGAGCATCTTCTCTTCGCTCAGTGTGGCAATTGCCGACAACTTGTAGCCATGCTCGTTCAAAAGCTTTACATTCAGTAGTTTCTGGAGACTAGCGGCATCATAATACCTTATGTTCGTCTGGGTTCGATCTGGTGAGAGCAAGCAGTGTCGCTTTTCCCATATTCGTATGGTATGGGCCTTGATGCCCGAAAGATTCTCAAGATCTTTAATGGTAAATGTGTTTTTGATGCCGGAACTCATAGGTTAATTTTCTGTATCAAATCTACTAATTTCTGGTATGATATCGTTAATTTTGGGTAAAAAGCCAGATGACATACGACTATATTTTCTGCGGATTCGGCCTGTCGTCCATGCTCATTTTACTAGAGCTCCAAAAAACCGGTTCGATGGGCGAAAAACGGATTCTGGTATTGGAGAAAGACAAGGACACGCAAGAGAAGACCTGGTCTTTTTGGGAGCGCGGCAAAGGCGAATTCGATGATCTTCTGGACGGCAGTTGGTCCAGCGGCCATTTTACGGCACCCGGACTGACAACTGAAATCCTTGGAGAGTACACTTACAAAAGCCTTCGTCGTTCGGCACTAAGCGCCTTTGTGCTCAAGCGCCTGTCTCTTTTGGAATCGGTCCGGTTCGAACGGGCCGAGGTGCTATCGTGGGCAGATGACGGCTTGGGCGTGACCGTTCGTACCAACGGACCAACCTACCGCACCAAGAAATATTTCCACAGCGCACCGCCCGACCTGGCATCGCTTGGTAAAAAAATACTGCTTCAACATTTCATTGGATGGAACATCCGCACCGAGCAAAACCATTTTGAGCCAGTTGCCGAGATTATGGACTTCGATGTGCCGCAACACGATAACACCCGCTTTTTTTATGTCCTCCCTTCGACAAACCGTTCCGCCCTTGTCGAATATACGCTTTTTTCGTCCCATTTACTTTCCGAATCAGAGTACGAAGACGAAATTAAACAGTACCTGCTCCGACGAGGCATTGTGAACTACGAGATCGTCTCCAAGGAACGCGGTGTAGTTCCCATGACCACTTACCCTTTCTGGAAAAGGAACACCCGAAACGTGCTTCACATCGGAACAGCGGGCGGATGGACAAAAGCGAGTACGGGATACACGTTTTACAACGCTCAAAAACTATCGGCGCGACTGGTACGGTCGCTTCTTGACGGCAACGCGGACTTCCGGAAATTCTTCAGGAAAGACCGCTTCTATTGGTATGACGCGATTCTCATTGAGGTGCTATGCTTTAAAAACGATGCGGGTCGTGAAATCTTTACGCGGCTTTTCAAAAACAACCGACCCGGACGTGTGTTGCGTTTTCTAAACGAAGCGACGCACTGGACCGAAGAGTTGTCTATTGTGAAGTCCTGCCCCAAATGGCTTTTTTTTAGAGGGTTGGCACACATAATTGCAAAAAGGGGAACCCCGCGTCCCCCTAATTACAATTAAACAAAAAACACTACAATGATGGCAAGAGCACTTTATCCACAACGTGCACGACACCGTTGGATCCCTGTACGTCCGTGGCGACAATATTCGACACCCTGCCGTTTGCATCGGTGATCTTTGCCCCTCCTGAGAGCATCACCGTAAAGTTCCCACCCTGAAAGGTCGCTACGGAAAGTCCTTCACTCAAATCGGCAGCCAGTACGTTGGCACCGGTAACGACGTGGTACTTCAGCGTGTTCTCGAGTGTGGCCTGCGGAACATCGGCCAATCCCGATAAGCTCAATTCGGTTAGCAAATTGCCGAAAGCGGTATTGGTTGGCGCAAAGACCGTGAAAGGCGATGCGGCATCTCCCGATAGTACCCCTACGAAATCAGGCTGATCACCCCGGGTCAAGGCTTGCACCAAAATACTGAAGTCAGGGTTCGCTATGGCATGGTTGACAACCGTAGGAAGCCCGATCACGCGATCCACGACATGGATGACGCCATTGTCCGCGGCGATGTCGGCCGTTGTTACGGTAGCTCCCCCGTTAGCAGCGCCACCATTGATGACAACCCCTGAGGCGGTGTTGATGTACATGCTCAAAGTATTAGACGAAGCGGAACCTTTCGCGAGTGTCTTGACATAGCCGGTGACCAACTGCGACGATCGTACTTCGCCAGACACCACATGGTTGAGCAGCACTTCTTTCAGCGCCGCCAGCGGGACATCGTCGATGTCGGCGTATCCATTTGCGGATAAAAATGTTTGGAAGGCGGTGTTGGTGGGCGCAAACACTGTGAAAGGCCCTCCTGTGTCCAGTGTCGTAACGAGGTCGGCACGCACCAAAGCATCCACCAGAATTGAAAAATCGTCATTTCTAGATGCTACATCCGAAATGGAATTGTCTTGGGGCGATGGATAATAAACCTGATCGTCGTCGTTGCACGAAAAGGTCAAAAAACAAATCGCCAAAGGCACCAACTTAAAGATAGAATTTGTTTTCATGATTTTGAGTTTAATTGTTGATAACGAGACGAATTTACTAGAAATAATTTTATGTTTAACTTTTTTAATAAAATATAAAACATTGTTTAGTTGCTTTGGAGACGAAAGAAAAAGTGTACGCCAACCTACAAACGGACTTCATGCCCAAAATAGGAAACGATCCAAGAGGAAATACGCGCAGAAGCATCGCTACGTAAAAAGGATATTCAATTTTTGTGCAACGGCCTGAAGGAAAAGAATGCCACTGTAAAAAAATCAAGGTCGATATGAGGAATAACGCCGCCCGCGTCATATTATAGGGCAGACAACGGCATCCTACATCCAGCGCAATGTCACAAGTGCCAGCGCAAAGATTCCCACCACGCGGCCAAATTTCTTGTCATTGAATTTGAAGCGCAAAATTTAGGCAATAAACGTCTGAAATCTTTGCAACTACACTGACCATGATTATCATTTTCATACCAGAGGAATAAGTAAAAAAAAGCCTCCGTTTTCGGAGGCTTGTCTATTACTTTTCCAACAACTGTTGAAGCGGCTCGAGTTGTTTTAAATCGATGTCGGCATTCTGCAGCGCCGAAACCATCGTAACGATGCTCGTTGGATTCATGTCGTTGCCCAGCACGCGTACCACGGCAAACCCGTTTTCCTTTTTGTTGGCAAAAACCACGAACTCATCGATGTGCTCGTCGTCGCCTACAAAACTGATCGACGCGCCTTCTTTGCCCGAGCCGAATTTCATCAGTTGTTGGTATTTCGGATCCTTGAGGATCTGGCTTACCTTGGCGCGCTCGGTTTCAAACTCCGCCGTGTTCGCATCGGTGGCCTTGAAAGCCAAGATGTTCATGCGGTCAAACGATTGGAAGGCCTGCTTTTGCTCGAGCGACAACTTGGTTTGGTCGAGGTTGAGGATGCTGGGCGACACGTCGAGTGTAACAAAATCCTGGTTGTCGGTTTGCGCGACAAAATACTTTTGAAGCGTCGGTTCGGACTGACATGCCGCCAGCGCCGCAAATGTCAAAAGCAACATCTTTTTCATGGCTCTTTATTTTGGGCCTTTCGGGCCTTTTGGACCTTTGCTCTTGGTGGCTTTCTTGAGGTCGTCGCCGCCTGGGAAACGCATTTTGTCGGTCAGGGTCGAAATTTCGGCCAGGTCAAAGTTCCCCGTGAGCGACATCAGTACGGTATCGTCTTCCTTGCCGCCTTCGATGAACATCAGCAATTCGCGCACCTGGGAATCTGTAGCACCCGATTTGACCATGATCTTGATGTTGCGCCCATTCTCGGTGATGCGCATCAGCTCGTCGAGCCCTGCAGACTTGATGTAGGAATTGGCGGTGGCCTTCATTTCATTCTCGACACGTGTGCTCTTGGTGGTAAACACCTTAAGGTTGTCGAGTTTTTTGATCAGCGCGAGGTATTGTTGGGCTTCCTTATCGGATGCATCCATTTTTACCTTGCTCATGAGGTCGAACATTTTTTTGTTGACGATGATCGACGTCACGTCGTCTTGCCCGTCGAATTTATCGAAAGCACCCTGGGCAAATGTAGGCGCCGAAAACAACAGCATCAAGCTGGCGATTATGAACTTTTTCATTTTTGGAAATTTTTAGTTTTTAAGTTTGACAATTCCCTTTGCTGCGGGACACAGGAAGCCTTAGTGGTGGTCTATGAACACGCGGTCTTTCGTGGCTTCGAACGTTTGCATGTACTGGACGCTCTCGACGCCCGTGTTGACGTGGCTGGACAACAACGCCAACGCTTTTTGGGTCTCCCTGAACGCTTCCTCTGGACTGTCGTACGTACCCAGGTCCTGCGGTTGCGTTTGGTTGAAATAGGCAAAAGTGCCTACACCCACCAGGACAACGACCGAAGCGGCCACCGATAACCACGCTACTCTTTTGCGTTTTCCAGATTGTAGTGGTACGGTTTGTTCAAATTGTTGTTCCCTGGCCAAGGAGAAATAGCCGAACATTGGTTTGTATTGTTCCAGATGCGCGGGTACATCGCCGGAAAAATAATCTTGCAATTGCTTTTCCTGCGCCGTGGTGGTTTCTCCTTCAAAGTATTTTTCGAGTAATTGTTCTATTTTATCCGATTCCATAGCGGTGTGTTTTGGTCATAAATTCCCGTATTGTTTTCCTTGCTCTTGAAAGCGCCACACGGATGGCGGTTTCATTCATCTCTAATATTTTGGCGATGTCTTCGTATTCGTACTGTTCGATGTCGCGCATTTGTACGATGAGCCTTTGTTGCTCGGGCAGTTGATTGATTACTTTCTCTACCCAACTCATTGCGTCGTTGTCTTCGACTTGCTTTTGAAGCGGCGGTTCGCGGTCGGTAAAATTGTTGTGGACGATCCGGAGGTTGCCGGCGCGTTTGCTCTTGAGCTGATCCAAACAATAATTCTTGGTCATGGTCATCGCAAGCGCTTCGACACTATTGTACTCCGACAGTGTTTCGTTTTTGGTCCACAATTTTACCAGAACTTCCTGCGTCGCGTCTTCGGCTTCTTCAGTGCTTACGAGCAAACGCTTCGCCACCCGAAAGATCTTGCTCTTGAATGGCGAAACCAGCTGCATAAACTCGTTCTGATTCATAATTGTTCGTTTTTTGATGATGATTGAAAGCCAGACGAAGGCGTTTTATTTTTGTTACAAAACAATTTACATAAAACTAAAATTTTTATTTTTACGTGGGTAAAAATTCTGCCGATGCTATGAAAAATCCTTTGAAAATATTGCTCTTTCTTGTCATGGGCATGCTTGTCGGATGCGAAAAAGACGACCACGACGTACCGCAAAACATCGAAGTACAGGATTTTGTCTGGAAAGGACTCAACCTGTACTATCTGTGGCAGGCCGATGTACCCGAGTTATCGGACTACAAATTCGGTGACCAACAAGATTTGAACGCGTTTTTGTACGGCTACCCTAATCCGGGCGAATTGTTCCAAAGCCTGTTGTACAAACCCGCCTCGCAATTTCCTGCAGACCAAGCCATCGACAGGTTCAGTGTCATTTACAGCAACTACAATGACCTCGAAGGCGTACTTTCGGGGACGACGCGCAACCACGGTGCCGATCTGGCGCTGTATTACAAGGACGATTCCGAATACGAAATCATTGCGGTAGTGCGTTACATTTTGCCCAATTCAGACGCGGCAACCAAAGACATCCAGCGTGGCGATTTGATCTATGGCATAAACGGCCAACAACTCAACGTCGACAATTACATCGGATTGTTGTCGCAAAACAGCTACACCGTCAATTTCGCCGATTACGACAACGCCAATTTTACGCCCAACGGACAATCGTTGTCGCTCACCAAAACCGTACTTTCCGAGAATCCTGTTTTGCTGACCCAAGTGATCAACGAGGGTGCGCACAAAATCGGTTATTTGATGTACAACGGATTTTACCCCGCATACGAAACCCAACTCAACGATGCTTTCGGACAACTCAAATCGCAAGGCATCACCGATCTGGTACTCGATTTGCGCTACAACGGCGGCGGATCGATCGCAACGGCGGCGCGATTGGCCAGTATGATCACAGGGCAGTTCAACGGGCAGGTGTTCGCCAAGGAACAATGGAACGCCAAGGTCGAGGCCTATTATCTTGAAAACAGCCCCGGAACGCTCGTCAATTTGTTCTCCAACCGCATCGAAAACGGCGGCGCCATCCAGAGTTTGAACCTCGACCGGGTTTATGTGCTAACCACGCGCGCCACGGCATCGGCCAGTGAATTGGTCATCAACAGCCTCGAGCCTTACATCGATGTGGTGCAAATCGGCGACCGTACCATCGGCAAAAATGTAGGATCGATCACTTTATACGATTCGCCGTCCTTTTCGAAACTCGGCGCGAGCCCGAACCACCGCTACGCCATGCAGCCGCTGGTGCTCAAGATCGTGAACAAGGTAGGATTCGGCGACTACGTCAACGGATTGCAACCCGACGAACCGATCCAAGAAAATATCCAAAACCTGGGCGCGCTCGGCAACACAAACGAACCATTGCTCAACGCAGCCATCATGCACATTGTGGGCGGCGGACGCATACCACAAAATCAAACCCCATCGCAGCGACCCGTAAAGGATTTGCGCCCGATGCAGCAACTCAAGACCGAAATGTACCGCGACGTCCCGCCGGGCTTTTCAAACATCCGATAAAAAAAGGGCGGTCTCAAAAATCGAGGCCGCCCTTTTTCTCAAGTAAGCAAAAATCAGTTGAAATACACGCTGTTCGGAATCAAACCGGTAGTCAGGTTCTTGAGCAACGTACCTGTTGGGGTGTAAATGAGCACCGCACCGTCCGAGGCATAATCCTTGGCATCGGTGACATACAGGTTTCCGTCTTCGACCTTTAAACCATAAAGCGTTGTGGCCGCTGTCGTGAACAGTTCGGTGCCGCTTACGCTCGCCGCATTAATCGCATTGCCGTAAACCTTGTTGCCCACGGTAAAGAACAGGCCGCCTTCGTCCTCATTGAGGTTTTGGGCACCAACCAACGTTTCGGGAAAAGTGATGTCGCTTTCAACCGCGTTGGTCGCGAGGTCGATCCTGACCAAATGGCTCGGCGCCGGATCAAAGAAACTACTTGCGGTGAGCACATACAATTTTCCGTCCTCGGTATCGAACGAATTCGGGCTTTGCGGCAAAGCAATCGTTGCATCGACACTGCCGGTATTCGGGTTGATGACCTTGATCGAATTGCCGTCGCCATAGTTCCCGTTGAGCACATACAACTTGCCGTTCTCTTCAAAAATCTTGTCGGCGATGGCCCCTACCGGAATAGGTGCATCGACACTGTAGTCGGCCAAATCGATGACGGTGATGTAGTCGTCGGCGAGGTCGCCAAAATCGGCGAGGTTGGTGATGTAGGCCTTGCCGTTGAACACCACCCCGTAACGCGGGTTGAAAAATCCTGTTTCGATCGTGGTAATGTGCTTGAACGTGTAGCGGTTTACGACGGTCATTTTATTCGAACCGCCCGAAATGACAAATGCCTTGTCGCCGCCGAAGAACATCGACTGGACATAGCCGCCAACACCATCGCCTTCGTTCTCTGCGCCAAAAACATCCTGCTTCAACAGTGAATAATTGTAGGTCGAGAACGTGATAGAACCCGCCGATGCATTGCCCTCGTTCAACACAAAAAAGCCACCTTGGTAGGCCCCGAGCGGTACATTGACCACCGGGTCGTCGTCGTTGTCGCACGAGACCAAAACCGAGCAAAACAGCGCGGCAAAAAACAATTTACTGAGTTTCATATGTTAGAATTTAAGAATTAGATACACGTTAAAATGGCGTCCCGGCATGGGCCTGTCGGCCACGCTTTCGTATTGCTCGTCCCACAAATTGAGCGCCTTGAACCCCAACCGATAAACGCGCTTATGCCCAAAATCATAGTCTGCGGAAACATTTGACACATGGTACAGGCCGACGGTTTTGTCGGGGTTGTTGTCCGATTGCGTATACACCCATCCGTTGTAGACATGCTGATAAGCCAACGATAGCTTGCGATAGCCATACGCCACGGCCACCGTCGCTTTGTGGTAGGGAACATAGATCAGTTGCTTGCCCGTTTCGCGGTTGCGCGAGTCGGTGTAGCCGTAGGCGCCTTTTAGGTTGAACCGGTGGCGTCCTATGCGATGATCATAACCCAGCGTCGCTTCGGCTCCATTGATCAACACGCTGTTGGTGTTTTCGGGCGAGAACACGCCGCCGCTGCCGGGAACCCATCGGATCATGTCGCTGATTTGCATCTGGTAAATCGTTGCGGTCATGCTAAAATGATTGAACCTAAAGCTGTTGGTTGCTTCGAACTGATAGGATCTTTCGGGTTGTAGATTTGGATTCCCACCTTGTTTCCAGTACAAATCGTTGAACGTCGGGATGCGAAAATTGCGCGAAGCGTTGACTTTCAAACCGTACCACCGCCAAGGCGTCCAATCGATTCCTGCCGAATACAACAGCGGACTGTCGTAATTGTCGGTAACTTCCTTGCGCAGGGCCAGCTCATAGCCCAACACGGGCCACGGCCGGTGCCTGAACAACAAACCAGCCGATCCGATTTGTCTTTTTTGCAGGCTAATGTCGGACCCCGTGCCGTCGTGCTGCGTAAAATCGATCAAGGTGTTAAAGGCCATCCGGTCGTTGGGCGTAAAGGTCAAATCGTGGCGCGCCAAAAAAGTCTTGACCTGCCCGAACGTATGATCGGCATCAGACAAATCGTCGAAATACTGGTAGCGTTCGCTCAAAAAAGCGGTCTTGACTTTCGAAATCCATTTGCCCCAAACCGCCTGCCATTCCAATAAATTTCGCGTGTTGTAATCGCGGTACTTGGTGGGGGTATCCGAGGTGTTGATGAGCGAAAAATGCCGCTCGCCGTCAAAAACCTGACTGTACAATTTCACGGCGTGTGCATCACCCAGTCGATACCCCAAGGCAAGATTCATCCCGGTATTGTAAAACTGTCCGTTGCTGTTTTTTCTGTTTCGTTTGTCACCCACAAACGGGTAATCGTTTTGGGATTGGTTGCGCGACAATCCTGCGTTCACGCTCCAATCTTGGTTGGATGCCGCCAGTTGATACGATCCGTTGAACGTGTCGAAACTACCATAAGCCAATCGAACATCATGACTGAACCTCCGACCAAAAAAAAGCTCGTTCTCAAGGTGGATACTCCCGCCCACAGCACTACTGCCATAAATCGCGCTGCCGCCACCAAGACGCACCGAAACGTTTCCGAAGCCTGCGGTAGGGACGGTATTGAAATCGGTTTGCCCGTTGAGTTGCGAGTTGATGTTGATGCCGTTCCATACGACTGCCGTCTGTTGGGCCGTCGTACCGCGGAACGCAGGCGAAGACACCATGCCGTAACCGTTCTCCTTAAAATAAATCGGGGTGTTGAACTGCAGCAGGTCGGCGAGCGAAACCGAATTCCTCGAAAGCGTCGAATCGTTGAGTTTGATGACGTTTTGCGTGTTGGAAAATCGCTTGAGTTGCGCGTCGGAAATGGTCACTTCACGTAGCGCAATCGAATCCTGTTGCGCCCGCAAAACCGGACACAGCAATATAAAAAAACAAAAAATGAGCTTTCTCGCAGTCATCAATCCTGAATCTTTTTTCCCGAAGATTCGACATTTGTTTAGGATTCAGGCAGGTCTCCTGGCTTGCGTCTTGTCGTATACCTTCCCGTTTTAAAAACAGTGGTTTGCAGCTTACGACAAGCTGGATAGCTTACAGTTGCGGGAACAGCCCAGGCTTTTTACGCGTTCGACATTTGTTTGCGTTCACCTGATTCCCTTTTAATGCGTTTTCACACAACCTGAATCTGGCGCAAATATAGCGCATAGATTTGAAAAAACTAAATTTGATTTTTAAGACCTACGCGCCTACCTTTGCTTTTCAACGTGCGATATGAAAAACTTATTTGTTCGATGGATGGTTGTTTTGGTATGGTTTGGCTTTGTGGGCTGCCAGCGCGAAACTGCGTCGTCTTCGGTAGCCGTCAAAACTCAAAACGAAATTGTCGCCGCCAAGGGCCTCTCGATCTACAGATACCAGGGCTATTCGCTGGTCACCATTACCAACCCGTGGCCCAACGCGACCAAGGATTACGTTTATGTTTTGCAGCGAAAAGGGGCCGTAATACCCGACAGCCTCAAACAATACCCGACGGTTCCGGTGCCGCTTTCCGCTATTGTCGTGACCTCAACCACGCACATCCCGTCGCTCGAAATGCTGGGCGTTGCCGAGACACTGGTGGGCTTTCCGAACCTCGATTACGTTTCGTCGGAAAAAGTCAGGACGCGCATCGATGCGGGAACAATCCGTGAACTTGGCTCGAACCAAAGTCTCAACACTGAAGTGCTCCTTGATTTGCAGCCCGATCTAATCGTCGGCTTTGGCATCGACAACAACAATCCCGCGCTCGACAATCTGCAAAAAAGCGGACTCAAAGTCATGCTCAACGGCGATTGGAACGAACAAACGCCGCTCGGAAAAGCCGAATGGATCAAGTTCTTTGGCGCGTTGTATGGCAAGGAAAAACAAGCCGATTCGATTTTCAACCAAATCGAAAAGACCTACAAACAAACGCTGGCGCTGGCCAAAAATGCCAAGCAAAAGCCCACGGTGATGGCAGGCGCAATCTATGAAAACCAATGGTATTTGCCACACGGCAACAGTTGGGGTTCGATATTTATCGCCGATGCGGCCGGCGCATACCTTTGGGCCGACAGCCATGGCACGGGCAGTTTGTCGTTGCCTTTCGAAAAAGTGCTCGAAAAAGCCAAGGACGCCGAATACTGGATTGGCCCCGCGCAATACACCTCGCTGGCCGAAATGACTGCCGACAATCCGCATTATGCGCAATTCAAGGCGTTCCGCGATAAAAAGGTTTTTTCTTTCAGCACCAAGAAAGGCGCAAAAGGCGGTCTCATATTTTATGAATTGGCGCCCAACCGGCCCGACCTCGTGCTCCAGGACATGCTCCGCATCCTGCATCCCGAATTGCTGCCCGATCACCCACTGTACTTTTTTGAACAACTTCGCTAGCATTGGCCACCACGCGACATACCATTTTGTTCTGGCTGCTTTTTTCAGGCACGGTGTTGTTGTTTGTGGCCGACATCAGCCTTGGGTCGGTTACAATTCCTGTGCGCGAAGTGTTCAAAAGCCTATTCGGATCGTCGTCGAAAGAAACGTGGGATTACATCATTGTCAACTATCGCTTGCCCAAAGCCATTACGGCCGTACTCGTTGGATTTGGCTTGTCCATCAGCGGATTGCTGATGCAAACACTGTTTCGCAACCCGCTGGCCGGCCCCTATGTATTGGGACTTAGTTCGGGTTCGAGTTTGGGCGTGGCGCTGGTCATCTTGGGGTCGGCGGTCATGCCGGGGATTGTCGGTCATTTTATGGTTTCGTCCTATGGCATTATCCTCGCGTCCTGTTTGGGCAGCTTGCTCGTGTTGGTCGCGGTGTTGTTGGTGTCGAAAAGATTGCGGGACACGTCGGCCATTTTGATCGTCGGGCTTATGTTCGGCAGTTTCACGAACGCGTTCGTAGGCGTATTGGCCTATTTCAGCACGGCCGAACAACTGCAAAAATTTACGTTCTGGTCGCTTGGCAACCTCGGTAACTTGTCCTGGACTTCGGTGTCGATTTTATCCGTATCGGTACTCATCGGATTGCTGTTGAGCATTGCTACCATCAAACCGCTCGACGCCCTGCTGCTCGGCGAGAATTACGCCAAAAGCCTCGGTATTCGTTACCAGCGCACCCAACGCATCATCATCGTGGCTACGAGCATATTGGCAGGCAGCATCACGGCCTTTGCGGGCCCTATCGCTTTTATTGGGCTGGCCGTACCGCACATGGCCAAACTGGCGTTCCAGACCAGCAACCACCGCGTACTTTTTGTCGCCACGTTGTTTTTTGGCGCCATGGTGATGTTGTTTTGCGACATCGTTTCACAGGTTCCGGGTACCGATTTGACGTTGCCCATCAACGCGATCACTTCGATCATTGGCGCGCCGGTGGTCATTTGGTTGTTGTTGCGCAAACAAAGATTCAACGCATGAACCAGCCGATATTACATACCCAAGATTTGCAGATTGGCTACAAAAACGCCATCGCTTCGAACGTCAACCTATCGTTGCAACCGGGCAAACTTGTCGCGCTCATTGGGGCGAATGGCATCGGTAAATCGACATTGTTGCGTACGCTGACCAAGATCCAGCCACCAATTTCGGGCGATGTTTATTTAGGCGGTAAACCGATATCGGACTATTCGTCGGCCGAACGCGCGCGGCAATTCAGCATCGTCTTGACCGAAAAACTACCGCCGAGCAACCTCACGGCGTGGGAACTTGTGGCGCTCGGACGTCAGCCGTATACGGATTGGATCGGCAAACTTTCCGACGTCGATCGCCAGCAAATTACGCAAGCCATGGCGCTCACGCAGGTTACGGATTTGGCCGACAAACGACATTTCACCCTGAGCGACGGCCAATTGCAAAAAGTGTCGATCGCGCGCGCGCTGGCGCAGGACACGCCGCTGATCGTGCTCGACGAACCCACGACGCACTTGGATCTGGTGCACAAGGTATCGCTGCTCAGGCTGCTCAAAAAGCTCACGCTCGAAACCCAAAAGTGCGTGCTTTTTTCGACACACGACATCGATCTGGCGCTGGAGTTAAGCGACGAAATGATTGTCATGAGCCCGCAAAAAACCATTCAAGCCGCACCATCGCAATTGATTTCAGACGGCGTGTTCGATACGATTTTTAAGGACGAACACATTGTATTTGACGTCGGAAAAGGAAAGTTTATTTTCAGGAATTTGTAAGCCGTCGCTTTGATTTGGTTTATATTTGTGAAAATCGTTCGCCATGAAATTACTTTGCGCCCTGTTTTTTGTGTTTTCGGTTGCGATGGTTGCCCAACCGTCGGTCGAAATGACGCCGCGCGGGTTTGCGCCCATCACGATCCCGTCGCCGGCCAAGCCACTCGAAAAGCTGATGGAAGCCGCTACCGCCTGGGCGCCGTTCTACAACAAAAATGGTCATGACGTGTACGATGTCGGGAACAACGCACTCACCGTAGACGCGCTACGGGAGAACGCCTATTTCTACCGCAACCTGGGCGAACGCTTCGATTACAATATCGTTTATACGCTCAAGATTGTTTTTAACGACAACCGAACATGTACGCTGTCGTTTTCGGTCAAGGAAATCTACGCCAAGGAAGCGCCTGTCAAGACAACGGTTGCCGACTTTTTCACGCCCGAAGGCAAACTCAAGGAAGACTACCTCGAAGTCAAGCCGTCGCTCGAATTGACGGCCAACAAGATTGTCAAATCGTTCGCAGATTTTATCGCCAACTAGCTATTTGCCCTTGAGCAGGTTGATGCTGACCGTGGCCGTATCGGCGTCGGGAAATCTTCTGAACACATGGGGATCGGGATACAAACCGGCTTCTGAAGCGACGCTATTGAACACATCGATCTCGACAATGTACTGGTCCGAAAAACCGTGCGTCGCATCGTAGGCGGTTGCCGAGGTACGTCCGAGGTGCGCCGCCGCGAGTGCCGGGTCGATCGTATGCAACTCAATCAACAGCAAACCGAACTTTTGTACATAAGGCGACCATTTTTGCAAATGCTCAAGCAGGTTGTCTTCGACCAAATTATTGGCGATGCGACGACCGCGATGCGCAAACGCGCCTGTTGATTTGCTGACGCGGCCCGGTGTAATATGATTGGGCTCGCTCCAAATGCGGTTGTGGTCCAGAAAAGTCCGTACGTTGAGCAAATCCTTGAGATCGATTGCATAATTCTCCTTGAGGTCGCGCGCCAAAATATCAGGACGACCAATATCGCCCCAAATCACCTTGGCCCAAATGTCGGCCTTGATCAGGTTGGCGCGGGTGACCTTGAGCGCGGTTTGGTTGTAATCGACACCCACCAAAAACAACGGGTAATTGTCGAGCATCTTGCCACGTAGCGTTTGCCGGTCGATCACTTCAAAAATATGCTGCAGGAACGCGCCGTTGCCGCATCCCATGTCGAGTATGCCTTTGGGCTGTTGCTCGATCGGACGGTTGAACAAATCGATCAGGATTTCGTCGACGACTTTAAAATAGGTGTCGTGCGCGCCGCCGCTGCCCCATACGTTCATCTCGCGGTCTACGTGGATTTCGTCCTGCCCCTCGCCCACCATACGCAAGGCCGAGGGGTCGCCAAAAATCAGTTCCTCGATCTTGGCGAAGGTCGGCAAATAAGACACCGTCACGCCATAAGCCGAGGCGCGCTTGGCAAAAAACAGCCCCGTTTCGGTAAACTGGTAATTGCCGTTTTTTTCGGTATACCAGCCAAGCCAGGTAAAGAAATCGAGGATCTTTTTGAACAATTCGGGCGATTTGTGGAATTCCTCGGGACGGAATGAAATCTCCATGAAATACTTGTGGAACATACCCGTCATGCCCAACCGAACGAGTGTCGGGCCCACGATATAACCTTCGATGTGTTTGAGGATTTGGCGTTGGACGTTACCCGTAATTTCGTCGTCCGAAAAAACGATACCGTAGTTTTTCTTGTATTTTTCGAAGATGGCGTCGAGTTTCTGGAACGGCGCTTCCTCAAAAAGCCGCGGATGGAATTGGGTCGAAAAATGCAACAAATCGACTACATCCTGGTACAGGTAAAAATGGGCAAACGCCGCCTCGGTTTTTGCGTTGGATTGTACGGTAATCACATCCTGCGCATCGATCCGGTAATCGAGAAAACCTTGCGAAGCCAGTACGCGCAAACCTACATTCAGGTAACCTTCGTTGGCTTTGAACCGCGTGGTCAGTTCAGATAAAGTGGCTTGTTTTTTTTCAAGTACGTAATCCAGTACGCCTTTGTTTTGGAGGGCGATGGCGACCGGCGCCGTGGCCAATCCGTCGAGGTGTTTGAAGATCGTGCTTCTAAGTTGGGCTTTGTCAATCATAATTTTTGGGTCTCACTTCCCAAATATAACAATTTCCCGACAACCTCAACGCAATTGTCTTTTGGCCTCGCCGAGCACGAAAGCGACCGAATTGGCCAGGTTGTAGCTGCGCACCAAAGGCGAAATCGGGATCGTCAAATGGTTCGGAAACCGTTCGAGAACAACCGATGCCAGCCCGACACTTTCCTTGCCGAACACCAACCAATCGCCGTCCTGGAAATCTTGGTCGAGGTACGATTTGGCAGCATGCGAACTGAACAGGAACACCCTTGAAGCGTCGGGAACCTGCGCGGCCCATTGTTCGACACTCTCATATTCGGTGCGGTCGAGATGCACCCAATAATCGAGCCCCGCGCGTTTGACGGCGGCATCGGTGATTTTGAACCCAAACGGATGGATCAAATGCAGGCGGCTTTCAGTACCCACGCACAAACGACCGATGTTGCCTGTGTTGTTGGGGATTTCTGGTTCGACGAGGACGATGTTTAACATTGATTATTTTTTATTTCTATTTTTTATTGTCACGATCAAACGTCGAGCATGGTCACCTCGCGCACTTCGCCCGATTGGAGGTTATCGAGATGGATGTTGCCGATGCGCACCCGAACCAACCGCAACGTAGGGAAACCAACGGCCGAAGTCATTTTGCGCACCTGTCGGAACTTGCCCTCGCGCAACGTGATCGACACCCAACTTGTCGGGCCGTGCCGGTCGTCGCGGATTTTGTAACTCCGTGCGGGAAAATCGGGTGGTGCCATCAACCGCGCTTCGCACTTTTTGGTCGTGTATTTTTTGCCGTTGAAGCCAATCTGAACGCCCGCCATGAGTTCATCGACCGCTTGCTGCGTGATGACGCCGTCTACTTGCGCGTAGTATTCCTTTTCGACTTTTTTGCCGCGGACGATTTCGCTCATCATGCCGTTGGTGGTGAGCAACAACAAACCTTCGGAGTCTTCATCAAGCCTGCCGATGGCCATGGTGCCGGGCGCAAAATCGTGCAACTCGCCCAACAGTTTTTTGTTGCGTTTGAGCTCATAGACAAACTGGCTCAGGTAACCGTAGGGTTTGTGGACCAAATAGTGGCGGTGCTCCATGACGCAAAGGTAATCTTAAAAACGGCTTTTAAAAAAATGTTTGGAAACAGAAAATCATCTGCCATTGTTTTGACGAAAACGATATATTTGCCTATTGAAAACCAAGGGCATATGATAGTTTCTGTCGTCCCTACCTGCTAAAGGGACATTCCACCACCGACAAAAAAAGGACGGGACCGTGTAACGCGGCCCCATTTTGAACATCATATACTTTTATCATGACACAATTATCGCCTGCACAAGGCAAACTATCGCTTATATTTTCGGTCATCAAGAAATCGCTGCGTGGCGAAGAACTCGATTATACCACGGGCAGCATCCGTCTTTCGGTTGTTTTGCTCGCCATCCCGATGATGCTCGAGATGATGATGGAATCGGTTTTTGCGCTCGTCGATTTGTACTTCGTAGGGCATTTGGAGCACAGCAGTTTTGCGATCCAGACCGTCGGACTCACCGAATCGGTACTCACCATCATCTATTCATTGGCCATCGGGATCAGCATGGCGGCCACGGCAGTTGTCGCGCGACGCATCGGCGAAAAAGACCCCAAGGCGGCGGGCAAGGCAGGCATGCAGGCCATCTTGGTCGCGGTCGCGCTCAACGTGATCATCTCGGCGTTTGGGGTGTACTACGGCACCGACATCCTGTTGTTGATGGGCGCTTCGCCCGAAGCTGCCGCACACGGCACGCCGTTTATCCAAATCATGATGGGCAGCAGCATCGTCATCACGTTGTTGTTTTTGATCAACGGGATTTTTCGCGGCGCGGGCAACGCGGCCATCGCGATGAAAAGTTTGTGGATCGCCAATTTGGCCAACATTGTGCTGTGTCCTGTTTTCATCAATGGATTTGGACCGGTCCCGGCGTTCGGGCTTACTGGCGCTGCCATAGCCACAACCATCGGCCGAAGCATTGGTGTGGCTTACCAACTGTACCATTTGTTCAACGGAAAAAACCTGCTCAAGATCACGTTGTCCTGCATGACACCCGACAAAGAGATCATCCAGAACATCGTCAAGATCGCCTCACCTGCCGTGTTGCAGTTTGTGATTGCGTCGTGCAGCTGGATTTTCCTCGCGCAATTGGTGGCCACCACGGGTGGCGACGACGGCTCGGCGGGCTACCAAACCGCCATGCGCCTGATGATGTTCTTTTTGCTCCCGGCCTGGGGTTTGAGCAATGCCGCGGCAACGCTCGTGGGCCAAAATCTGGGTGCCCAACAAACGCAACGTGCCGAAGAATCGGTGCTCAAGACGGCCAAATACAACATGATTTACATGGGGCTCGTGATGCTGATTTCGCTGGTGGGTGCCGAGTTGCTCGTGGCCTTTTTCACGAACGACCCAGAAGTACGCGTCTATGCCGTGCGGGCCGTACGCATCATTGCGCTGGGCTATGTGTTCTATGGCATCGGGATGGTGATGATCAATGCGTTCAACGGCGCAGGCGACACCTGGACGCCCACCAAGGTAAACCTGGTGGGGTTTTGGTTTTTCCAGATCCCGCTCGCCTACTTCCTGGCCAAGTCCTTGAAGATGGGCCCCGAAGGCGTGTTCATCGCGATTCCCGTAGCCGAAACGGCCATCACCGTGGCGAGTTTCATTTTGTTCAAACGCGGGAAATGGAAGGAAGTTAAGGTGTAGCGACTGCCGCGTGAGAGATGGCAGTGGAAATCCTTTTTGGTGAGGAACGAAACCAAAAAGATTACCTCACCAAAATAATATTTATCATAGGTGTTCGGTGAACTTCGTTTGAAACGGACAGCCTGACGGAGCACGACAAAACTCCTTTTTATGACAAATTTCACGCGCCGGCACGCCCAAAAAAGCCAAAAAAAGCCACTTTCACGAGTGGCTTTTCTATCTAATATTCGAAATATTATTGCCTGCTTTGCACGTAATCGGATAGTTCGTCGGCGTTGGACGAGAATTTGAAGATGCCGTTGAGCTTAAAATAGCTGCGCGGTTCGATGCAGTAATCGTAGGCAAACTTCGCGAACTCGAGCGTGTTGTCCTCAAAGCTGAACAGTTGCGCGATTTGCATGATTTGGTTGGTGTTGAGGCAGTTGCTCGAAACAACCTGCTTGGCGGTCTTGAGCTTGCTGTCGTCGAACGATTGCTTTTTGATGGTGGAAAGCGCAGCGTTGAAATCGCCCGGCGACATCGCGTAACGTTTCGAACAACCGCGGTCGCGTCCGTGGCCATGGCCATCGTCATGGTTGTGGCCATGGTGGTCGTGCCCGTCATGGATGGTGGTGGTCGTGGTCGTGGTTTGGGTAGTGCCCATCATACCGTCGTTGACCTGGACGTTCATGTTAACGCCGCCCACATTCATCCCAACCTGTGCGCCGCCTCCTGACGTGGTCGTGGTGGTTGTGGTGGTTTGCACCGTACGTGGCTGGCCATAATGGACGACAAAAACGTTGGCCGGTGCCACGTAGGTCGGTAGGATCTCGGTTTGCGAAAAGAATCCCAATTTTCTTTTGCTGGCGTCTTTTTTGTCGTTCTTGATTTTGTAGGTGACGTCGACAAAATGGGCGTCGGCGTCTTGCAACGCGAGGTAGTTTTTGGTGATGTCTTGCAATTTCTTGTTCTCGAATATGATGCGCGCATTGTAATACGGCTGCGGCAAATCTTCGATGCGCAGGTTGGTTTGCGCCACGTCGTTCATTTTTTCGCCGTTGAGGATCAGGAAGAACTTGTCGCCACTCTCGGAGAAAATCGTCAAATGGCCAACGCTACTGGTTTGTGCGATGGCGCAAAGGCCTACAAAGAACATCAGTACGGAAAGTGTAGTTTTTTTCATATGGTTTTTTGTTTGATTGTTTAAGTTCCCGGTCGTTTTCAAAAACGATGCCATTTACGGGAAACGGAATTTTTCGGCTCCAACCGGGGCATGCAACCTGTGCAAGCCTGTTTGCATCTGCATGATTGTGTGCATTTTGGGCCAAATATAGACAAATCGGGAATTATATAAAACTATCTTAAAATCGTATAATCGCACGGCGGTTTTGCGTTCTAATTTAGCTACAGGTTAAAGCGGTAGTTTTCAGTTCAATGACATACAAAAATCCCTAAATTGTAAGGTTATGAGAAAGTTAGTTTTGGTTGTTTCGCTGGGCGTATTCGCATTTTCGGGCTATTATTTTGCAGCCAACCTGCGGGATTCGGCCGATTTGAATTACATCATCTACATGAGCATTTGGGGGCTTCTGATTTTGATTTCGCTGATTGGCATCGTCTACAATTTTCCTACGCTGCGCCACCACAAACGCCATATGCGCAATTTAATCTACAACAGCTATTCTAGCCAACGCATCAGAAACAAAGAGTTCGACCGACAATACCACATTGTGAACTAACACTTTATATATCATGGGTCACACCTGAAAAAATGGCTTTTCGCGAGGCCATTTTTTTATGCCCGCCGGTGAACAACTTTCGACACATTGTCTGCATTGAAATCGGTTTTTTTATACATTTACTTTTTTTCAAACGCTACGCAAATGACTACCGCTATTGTTCTCGTCGCCACATTTTTGATTGCCCTGGCCGTGGGCATTTACCTCGGCAAAATGCTGCTTGCCGCCCAATCGAAGTCCGAAAAAATAGGGCTCGAGCAAAAACTGATCGGGCTGCAATCGCAATTCGACCTCACGCGTGAACAAGCGCAGCGCGAACGCACCACCTTCGACAAACAGTTGGCCGAAGCGCACGGCGAACGCGACGCCATCCGAACCGAAAAAGAACGTCTGGCGATCCTGCTTTCCAAAAAAGAAACCGACTTCGAGAACCTTTGGCAGCGTCATGTCGAACAAAAAGAAGAAGTCGAGCAACTGCAGCAAAAATTCACCAAGGAATTCGAAAACCTCGCCAACAAGATCCTCGACGAAAAATCGACCAAGTTCACCGAGCAGAACAAGGAGAACATCAAAAACATCCTTTCGCCGTTGCAGGAGAAAATCCATCTTTTCGAGAAAAAAGTCGAAGACACGCACAAGGAAAGCATCGACTACCATGCGGCGCTGCGCCAGCAAATACTAGGCCTTCGGGAGATGAACGAACAGATGAGCAAGGAAACGATCAACCTGACCAAGGCGCTCAAGGGCGATTCGAAAATGCAGGGCAATTGGGGCGAATTGGTGCTCGAACGCGTACTCGAAAAATCGGGGCTCGAAAAAGGCCGCGAATATGAGGTGCAGCAAAGCTTTACGACCGACGAAGGCCAGCGTGTGTTCCCCGATGTGATCATCAATTTACCCGATGGCAAGAAGATGGTTGTGGATTCGAAAGTATCGCTCGTGGCCTATGAAAAATACATCAACGAAGACGACGACACCTCACGCGCCAGCTACCTCAAGGAACACGTAGGCTCGATCCGGCGTCACGTAGAGCAGCTGGGCGAAAAGAACTACCACGACCTGTATCAAATGGAAAGCCCCGATTTTGTGTTGCTGTTTATCCCCATCGAACCCGCATTTGCGCTTGCCTTGGGTGAAGATTCGACGCTGTACAACAAGGCGTTTGAGAAGAACATCGTCATCGTTACGCCATCGACTTTGCTCGCGACGCTGCGTACGATCGACAGCATGTGGACCAACCAAAAACAACAGGAAAATGCAATCGAGATTGCGCGTCAGGCGGGTGCGTTGTACGACAAATTCCACGGATTACTCGCCGATTTGATCACGATCGGCAAGAAAATCGACGACTCGAAGGCGGGCTATGCCGATGCGATGAACAAATTGTTCGACGGCAAAGGAAACCTGATCAACAGCGTCGAGAAACTGCGAAAAATGGGCGCAAAAGCCAAAAAAATGCTGCCAGAAAGCATCTTGAAAAGGGCAGAAAATGACGAAACCGAACTCTTAAATCCATAACCATGAGAAAATTTATCATGATCACGTTAGGCCTTGTCGTGTTGGCGGTGGCGGTGTATTTTGTGTTTGTCTACTCGGTGACCTACAGTGAAGGCGTGCGCGCCGGGGAGTTGATAAAAGTGAGCAACAAAGGAGTCGTATTCAAGACCTGGGAAGGAGAGCTCAGCCAGGGCATTTCGGGCGCCCAGATTTTTTCGTTTTCGGTGCTCGACAAAGATGCCGAAGTGATCCAGGAACTGCAAACCCTGCAAGGGCAATACGTCAAGGTAAATTACGTCGAACGGTACCGAACCTTCCCGTGGTGGGGCGACAGCCGTTATTTTGTGACCCATGTCGAAAAAGAAAAATCGCCATTCAATTTGCGCTGAAAACCTATTTTGTCGAATTACCGCGGCCGCAAAAGAAAACCGTACAATAGCTAAAAAAAATCCGACCTTTTAAGTAGGGTTATCGCTATCTTTGTTGTTTTAATATGGAACCAGGTACGGACGAAATCCGCATGGTTAAAAGGAATAAAAAAACCCGCTCCAAAAATGTTATAAAATTCTTAATTTTAACAAGATAGAAATCAAATTCGTATCTATTTTTTTATATTTTTGGGGCTGCAATAAAATTGAATGAGAAAGTTTTACGGATTAATAACCATTCTGGCGATGGTGGCATTTGCTATTTACTCTTGTTCCGATTCGGATTCGGAAACCTACGTGCCCATCGCGCCAGAACCTTCGTCGCCCGTCATTGTCGATTTGACACAGGTACCCTACCCCAAATTGTCCGATTACCACTTTTTCGACGGCGCCCTCAAGGACCAGGAACCCGCTTTGGGCGTCCTGCCGTTTGAACCTGCCAGTACCTTGTTTACCGACTACGCATTGAAAAAGCGTTTCGTGTGGATGCCCAAAGGGACCAAGGCCAGCTACAATGGCGATGCAAAAGCGCTCGAATTGCCGGTTGGCGCGGTACTGATCAAGACTTTTTACTACGACCATGTGCAGAACATTACCCCTGTGGGCGGTACGCGCATCATCGAGACGCGTTTGATGATCCGCAAGGCGACGGGGTGGATTTTCGCGAACTATGTGTGGAACGACGAACAAACCGAAGCCTACCAAGACCTCGCGGGCAGCTTTACGGCCGTCGAATGGAAGGAGAAGAACATCACACCCAAAAGCGCAAATTACCGCATCCCGTCTGAGGAACAGTGCATCATTTGCCACAAAAAACAAATTATAGAAAACGATGTGGTGACGGCCGTCATCCACGTTCCCATCGGCATCAAGCCGCAAAACATGAATTTCGCGCTCAACTACGGCACCGAAACCAAGAACCAGTTGACCAAGTGGGTCGAAGCAGGCTATCTCGAAGCAGGCTTTGCCTTGCCGACGGCCGAAAATACAACAATCGACTACCGCGACGAAAGCAAGCCGGTTGATTTGCGCGCGCGCTCGTACATCGATGCCAATTGCGCGCACTGCCACAACATCGAGAACCATTGCTATTACCGGCCGATGCGCTTTCCTTTTTCGGAAACGGGCAACCGCACCAACTTGGGCGTGTGTGTAGACACCGAAGACATGCAGGGGTTTGAGCCTGCGCTGGGCAAGATCGTCACACCGGGTACCATCAACCGTTCGATGTTGTACCACCGATTGAACACCACCGACGAAACCTTTAGGATGCCGCTCCACGGAAGGACCATCATCCATTACGAAGGGCTCGAATTGATAGAAAACTGGATCAACTCTTTGGAGCCATGTCCGGACTGATTGAAAACAAACTATAACTAATAACCACTTTAAACACTATTTTACTAATGAAAAAAATTACATTGATTGCTGGATTGCTCCTCGCCGGGCATTTGGCGCAAGCGCAAGACACCTGCGGAACGGCGTTGCCGATCTCGGGTTCTGGCCTTTATGTGGTATCGGGCATCAACGGTTCGCAAGTCCCTACGCCGATTTGCGCGGCCAACGGAGCTAACAATTCAGGCAACGCGGCCGGTGAATGGTATGTGTACACGCCAACCCAGGATTACACGGTAACCATCACCACGAGCATCGCACAAAACAATCCGTTGGTGGATACCCGTGTGCATATTTACACCGGAAGTTGTGGTGCTTTGACGTGTTATGCGGGCGACGACGATTCGGGCAACGGCAACTCTTCTTTGGAGACGTTCAACGTAACCGGCGGCCTGACCTATTACATCGCTTGGGACAACAAATGGACTTCTAATGGATTCACGTTCCAGGTGATCGAAAACACGGTCGTAATCCCTGATCCAGTTCCGGTTTCGTTTACGCCAATGTCACTCAGCACCAACGGATCGGCCGAGTGTCTTGTAGACATGAACAAGGACCATTTGGACGACTTGGTGAGTGTAACGGGCACCAACATCCGCATCAATTACCAGAATGCAAACGGCACGTTCACGACCACCGATTATCCGACCACACAAGCGACGCACCAACCTTCATGGAGTATCACTGCGGGCGACTACAACCGTGACGGTTACAACGACTTGTTGTACGGTGGTGGAAGCGGACTTACTTTTATGCGTTCGAATGGCTTGGGCACGGGCTTTACACAAGATACGCCTGGCCAATATATTTTCTGTCAAAGAACCAATTTTGTGGACATCAACAACGACGGAAACCTCGATGCATTCTCATGCCACGACGTGGATCCGAACGTATACTACATGAACAACGGCGCCGAGACCAACAACTGGACTTACTACCAGTCGGGTACTACGCCGGGCGCTTACATGTTGGGCATCACCCCAAGTGGCGGTAACTACGCCTCTTTGTGGACCGATTACGACAACGATGGCGACCTGGACATGTTCATCTCTAAATGTTCTGGGCCACCTAGCGAACTGCACCGCAACGATGGGAACGGCGTATTTACTGACATTTCGGCGATTGCAGGCGTCAACATCTTGCCGATCACGTCTTGGTCATCGGCCATTTTCGATTACGACAACGACGGCGATATGGACATCCTGATCGGCCGTAACGGTTCGGTAGGCAACAAATTCCTGCGCAACAACCTCGACACCACGAACAATGAGGAAGAGGCGTTCACCAACATCACCGAAGGTTCTGGTTTCGATACCGAGAATTCGAACAACCGCGACTACATCGCCTATGATTTTGACAACGACGGCTGGGTAGACGTGATGGGCGGTGGCAACAAAATCATGTTCAACAAAGGCAACGGTACGTTTGTCGCTTCAAGCTATCCTATGGGTGTGGGCGCCGTTGGCGACATGAACAACGACGGCTTCCTCGACATTTTGAGCGGCGGCCAGGTTTACATGAACAACGGAAACCCGAACAAATGGATCAAGATTGCACTCGAAGGCATCGAAAGCAACACCAACGGCATCGGCGCGCGCGTCGAGCTTTACGGTTCTTGGGGCAAGCAAATTCGTGAAATCCGCAGTGGCGAAGGCTTCGGATACATGAGCACGCTCAACGCCCACTTTGGTATCGGTACCGCAAGTGCCATCGACGCAGTGGTTATCAAATGGCCTTCGGGCACCGTCGATACGATCCTGAATCCGTCAAGCAACCAGTTTTTGACTGTGGTAGAAGGATCGACACTCGGCATCGGACAAGTAGAAAGCAACACATTGTTCAGCATCTACCCTGTCCCTGCATCTGAAAAATTGAACATCCAATTCAACAACAATTCAGACATCAAGACGGCAAAAATCATCGATTTGAGCGGACGCGTGGTGGACGTCAAAATCGAGAACAACGCCATCAACGTAAGCGCGCTGGCTACCGGCACTTACATCCTTTCTTTGAAAGACAACAACGGCAAGCAACACACGCAAAAGTTCGTCAAGAACTAAGCGTTTGCAGTTCTAAAATAAAAAGCCCTGTTTTGAACAGGGCTTTTTTTTATGAATATGATTTGGACTGATTGATGCAAATTAAAACACCCGAACGAGATTGAAGCCGAAAAAAATGTCGCCATCGGCCCAATCGCCTGTAGTTTGGCCAAGGAAGCCGGCCTCGTGTATGCCTTGCGAATTGGTGAAATGCATCTGGAACACATGCCCGCCCGTTTCGAGATCGACACCCACCGAAAGCGGGTTGCGGAACTGCGAATGGCTCGCGCGGTTGGTATGCACGGCGTAGTCGAGGTTGATCGACCAACGGTTGGCGATTTTGTACCGCCCGCCCATCCCAATGGCGAGCTGCGAATTGTCCTGCGTGTCTTCGATCACAAAATTTTCGTGGAAAAAAGTCGGGGCGAGCTCGAGCGACAAACGCTTGTTGAATTTGCGCGAAACGAGCACCTGCGTCAAATAAATCATCCTGTTTTGGAACGTCATGCGCGGGTAGTTGCGCTCCTTGAGCGTATTGTTGAACCCCAGCGAATTGAACAAAACGATGGTAACCGGCAATCCATCGGTGGTTTGTTGTGCGATGCGCACCTTGGCCGATACATCATAGGCTTGCTCGCTGCGCCCGACGGCCGTCGTAAGCCAATCGGTTATGCCGTAAAGGAATTTGAGTTGGGTGATGGCGTTGTCCAATCCGAAAAAACCTTCGAATCCGTCCTTGACCGAACCAAAACGGTGTGCAACCACAAAATAAAAATCTTTCTTGGCGGCCAGTTTCGTCGACTCCAAATTGACGATTTTCATGGCCTTGAACGCCGATTCGACAGGCTGTTTGGCCGGAACCGAGTCGAGCCCGGCGAGCAAATCCTCTTGCCCGAAACCGGCCAATGGAAACAGCAACAAAGGAATTAGTTTTTTGATCATGTGTGTGTTGTTAGGGATAATGTTTATTCGAGCAGCACCGCTTGGTCCATCCTGAATTCGCCCAGCAGGTCGTCGAAACCTACAAACCGGCCCTTGAGCCGAACCTTGCCGCCCGCCGTAAGATCGGCGATGGGCGAATCGCATTGCACAAACAACTTTTCGTCGATGGTGAGTACGCCGGCCGCGGCATCGACCGTGGTGATTGTTCCCGAAACCTCGACGACTTTGTTGCCATAGGCGATGTTGGCCGCCGCTGCATCTTTCAAAAATTCTTGCTCCATTCGCGCAACGCTTAGGGTATAGTCTGCATCTAGGTTTTCGACGCGACGGTGTTCGCGGTACACATACCGGTAGAGGGTCAAAAAGGCGGCGGCCATCACCAGCAAGACGGCCATGGCCAAGACAAGTTTTCGCATAGTCATAACTTTAAAACAGAACGATGAAGATCAGTAGTTCCAATCCTACGAATTTCCCCACGCGCGCGTTGGGTTTTGCAATGATGCTTTTTTGCGCGATGGGTTGCGCCAACGACAGTACAGATGATCTGATCGCCCCACAAAATACACCAGACGCGCCCATCAGCTATACCAACAACGTCGCGGCCGTCATCAATGCGAACTGTACCGTTTGCCATGGCGCTTCTCCGGTAAACGGTGCGCCCATGTCGTTGGTCAGCTACGAACAGGTCAAGCAAGCCGTTCTTGAACGCGGCCTGATTGACCGTATCTCGCGTCCGCAAGGTGCCGAAGGTATGATGCCCAACGGCGGTACGCGGCTACCGCAAAATACCATCGACATGATCGCGCAATGGGACGCCGAAGGACTACTCGAATAACCAACATAAACCATGAAAACAACACTCACCACTTTGTTGCTGCTGATCGCCATAAGCGCTTCTGCACAGAAAATGATCACCAAAACAGGTAAAATTGAATTCGAGGCCTCGGTGCCGTCGTTCGAAGAAGTCAAGGCGACCCACAACGCCGCCACCGCCGTACTCAATGCCCAAACCGGAGAATTCGCGAGCCTTGCGCTTGTCAAAGGCTTCCGTTTTAAAATAGCCTTGATGGAAGAACATTTCAACGAAAATTACGTCGAGAGCGACAAGCATCCGAAAGCGACGTTCAAAGGCAAAATCGAAAACTTTGACGCCGCTGCGCTGGGCACGACATTCAAGGATTTTTCGATCAAGGGTCAACTTGAACTACACGGAAAATCGAAGGCCATCGCCGCACCGGCAAAAATCCGCAAGACCGACGCAGGCATCGAAATCATTTCGAATTTTGCGGTCAATGCCAGCGATTTTGACATCCAGATCCCGTCTGTCGTCAAAAGCAAGGTATCGAACAAGGTAAACATCAGGTCTGAATTCACGGTCAAATAGGCATCTGCTTTACTTTTTGGCTGCTGTTTTTCAAAAAAATCCAAATTTATTTGCGTAACCAAACGGTTTCATTATATTTGTAACCGAATAGTTACTCTTTTGTATGAGACGAGACGTTTTTCAGGCGATTGCCGACCCTACCCGACGCGAAATCATCGGTTTGCTCGCGCAACAACCCTTGCACCTCAATGCCGTGGCCGACCAGTTCGACATCAGCCGCCCTGCGATTTCCAAACACATCAAGATACTGACGCAATGCGGGCTGGTCAAGATTAGAAAGCAAGGACGCGAACGATTTTGCGAACCCAGCTACGATGCCCTGTCGGAGGTGGCGCAATGGACGCTCCAATACCGCCATTTCTGGAACGAAAAACTCGATGCGCTCGATCAATTTTTGTCTAAACCTTAAACCGAATTCGTATGGCCACTCCCACACTATCACTCGAACGCATTTACGACGCACCTGTTGAAAAAGTCTGGCGCGCGCTCACCGAACCCGACCAACTCAAACAATGGTTTTTCCCGATGATGGCCGATTTTAAGCCCGCAGTGGGATTCACTACCCAGTGGGACGTCACCCACAACGGCCGCCTGTATCCGCACAAAATAGTGGTGACAGAAGCAATCCCGAACAAACGGATTGCCTACACATGGCAATATGTCGGGTATCCGGGGAATTCGGTCGTTTGCTTTGCTCTGGAACCGTTGGGCGACCAAACCCAACTCACGCTTACGCATACGATCACCGAGTCGTTTGAATCGGAACGATACCCCGACTTCTCGAACGAAAACTTCAAACAAGGCTGGACGCACTTTGTTGGATCGCTCCAGAATTTTGTCGAACTTTAGCAAAAAAGACCATGGAAGCCTATACCGAAGCCCAAATGCTGATCAGAAAACCGGTGCGCGACGTATTCGAAGCGATGATCGACCCGCAACGCACTACCCAGTTCTGGTTCACCAAAAGCTCCGGCCAACTCCAAGCGGGCCAAACCGTGACGTGGCACTGGGAAATGTATGGCGTATCGGCCGAGGTGTTCGTGGTAGCAATTACCGATAACCAAAGTATTGTTTTTGACTGGGGCCAGCCCAAACGACGCGTGGTGTTTTCGTATGAGCCACTGACCGATGACACCACCTATGTGACCGTCCGCGAAACGGGCTATACCGAAACCGGTGACGATTTGCTCGCGGCCGTCAGGGATTCCACGGGCGGGTTCACCACCGTGCTCGACGGCATGAAATGCTTTTTGGAACACGGAATTTCGCTCAATCTGGTAGCCGACAAATTTGCGAAGGGCGAATAACGTTTCGTATAAAAATAAAACGATCGGTTGTTTGATTCTTTGGATTTTTGGTTAAATTTGAGTGTCAACAAAAAAACGCTTATGGACAGTTTTACTTTAACCGAAGACATCGACGTGGTGTGTGTAACGGCCAAGAATTTTCCCGACGATGTGGAACGCGCGCACATCCATCTTCACGTCATCCTTCCCGAAAAAGAGCGCAGGCGTTTTTTTGGCATTTCCTGGAAGGACCAAAACGGCAAGATTGTCTACAAAGCTGCCGCCGATTTGATGCCACACGAAACGGCCGAAAAGTACGGACTGGAAACCTTCAGGATCAAAAAAGGACCTTACAACAGTTTCTACATCAAGGATTTTATGGAAGACCCCGAAAGCATCGGTCGTGCGTTCCAATTGTTGATCGCGCAGCACGAGGTTGATCCTGACGGCTATTGCCTCGAGTGGTATATCGGCGACAATGACGTTAAATGTATGGTTCCGCTCGGCGACAAATACAAAGAATTTACTGGCCTGAACAAAGAATAGTTGCAACCGGCACCGTTGTTTGTCGGTTTCGCACACTTGGGAAAAAATGCGGCCCGATATCTTTGTATCAACCAAAAAACCACACCATGGAAACAAGGAAAATCACCGTAGAAACAACCGTTCACGCGCCGGTGGAAAAAGTCTGGGCGTATTGGTCTGAACCGGAACACATCATGCGTTGGTGCCAGGCATCGGATGATTGGCACGCCCCGCACGCTGAAAACGACTTGCGCGCCGAGGGCAAATTCACCACAACGATGGCGGCCAAAGACGGCAGTTTCAGTTTTGATTTTGGCGGCCGGTACACACGCATGTCGTCCCGAACAATTTCATCGCTTACGCAATGGATGACGGGCGGACGGCTGAAATTACGTTTACCCCGCAAGGCGACCAAACGCACATCAGGGAGAGTTTTGTACCCGAAAACCAAAATCCTGAGCAGATACAGCGCGACGGCTGGCAGGCGATTCTAGACAATTTCAAAAAGTATACGGAAGCGAATTGAAGTTCGAAACCGCCGTTTAAAGCTACGATCCTGTGGCTTTTTTACATTTAATCAACCCTGATTCCCATTTGAATCGGGGATTTTTTTTGACGTTCAGGAATTGCGGCACCCGCGCCGGAGACGCGCCATTTTTGTTCATTAGGGTTTTGGCAGGCCCAAACTGTTATAAAAATAATTCTTAAAAACGGTTCATAGCCAATAAAAAAATTATCTTTAACACACTAACAACCAATACCATGAAACAAAAATTACTTCTCCTGCTGTTTTTTTCGCTGAATGTATTCGCCGGAAATAGCGACAAAACGGTGCAGGGTCCGTCCATCGGATTAATAATGACCGGTGTTTTTATGGATCAGAATATGATCTATTTCGCTTTTACCATCAAGAATAATGGCGATCAGCCGTTGACGAACATTTACATCGACAACCTGAGTGAAAACAGCAGCATGCTTGACATCTACTACACCTTTCCGCCTGAAACCGCAATTCCGAGCCTGGCGCCCGGGGAAGAGGACACTATTAGTTTTATGGCAAACAAATTCGCTTTCGATTGCTATGACATGAGCCAGGCCAAAGTATTTGCCACTGCGCCCGGCGGTGTTGAAGTGACCGATTTGAGCGATCCGTACGATTATTACTCTGACAACCCGACGGAATCTTTCTATTCACCCATGATCGTTTTGTCGATCAATCATGAATACCATGACAACAATGGTAATTCTATAGTTGATGTAGGCGATGATGTGGGTTATACCTACCAGGTCGATGTGCCGTTTTTTTCCACGTTTTATATCTCGGATGAAAATGTCACGTTGGACAACGCCTTTGGCAACGGCTCCCAACTGATTACTTACGGCATTCACTACATCACGCAGGATGACGTGGACGTCGGCTATATTTTCAACGGCTTCAATATGGATATAGACGCCAATTGCGGATTCGGCCTTACCGGATATGATACGCCGCATTGTGGGACATGTCCCGTCGCCAGTTTACCCGTGCTTTATCCCTACACCGTGAAACTCACCGATTTGTTGCCCAACCGCATCAGCGGCCAGGTCAAATTCAATTCGAATAGCGATAACTGCGCAAGCGGTACAGGCTTTCCAAACAGAAAAGTGGTCGCAACCGGCAGTTCAAACTCGTTTGCGACTTTTACGGACGCATCCGGAAATTACGAGATTTACATCCCGAATACAGACACTTACCAAACAACGGCCACAGAGAATCTCAATGTCAATTTTTCTTCGGACCCGGCATCGGTGTCGATTGTGAGCAGCGGCGAAGACGTTAATTATGACAACACCGATTTTTGCATCGGATCGGCAACGGGATTTGCCAATTTGTCGGTCGCGTTGGTTCCCATCGACCATCCGCGCCCGGGCTTCAGCTCGCATTACCGGTTGTATTTCTGGAACAATGGCAGCACAGCGCTGAGCGGCGATATCACAATGGTTTTTGACCAGAACAAAGCCGGTTTCGGTGCATCGACGCCCGTACAAACCACTTTTGCGATCAATACGATTACCTGGGCTTACGCCAATTTGATTCCGTTCGAGGAACGATTCATCGATATTACACTCAATATTTTGACGCCACCTTCAGCCAACGATGGCGACTTGTTGCATCTATCGGCCACCGGAACACCGGTTGCAGGCGATGCCTTTCCCGCGGACAACAGCGTATCGTTTGACCAGACTATCGTCAACGCTTTTGACCCCAACGACAAAACGGTACTCGAAGGCGCGTTTATCGAACCCACCCAAACGGGCAGTTACCTGCATTATCTGACCCGTTTCCAAAACACCGGAAGCGCATCGGCCACAACCGTCGTCCTGAAGGAAACGCTCGACGCCGATTTGGATTGGACTACTTTTGAACCTATTGCAGCCAGCCACGATTACAGCATCCAAATCAAAAATGGCAATGAACTGTCGGCAACGTTCCCGAACATCGATTTGCCGCACAGCAGCGCGAATGAAGCCGCGAGCCACGGTTGGATGATCTACAGGATCAAACCAAAACCGGGCTTTACCTATGGTGATATCGCCCAATCAAAAGCCGATATCTATTTCGACTTCAACCTGCCGATCACAACCAACGAAGTGGCGACACAATTGGCGCCTTTGTCAGTTAAAAGTTTCGCGCAAAATGATTTTGTGATCTATCCGAACCCGGCGCAAAACTACTTTATCATCAAGAGCAATACTGCCCAAACCGGCACTTACGAACTGTCAGATGCGCGCGGCAGGATCCTCAAACGCGACCTCATACAAAGCAACACGCAGGTCGATATTGCCGAACTTCAATGCGGCTATTATTTTATAACCGTCGAATCGGGAAATGCAAAAACCACGTACAAAGTCATCAAGCAATAACAAAAAAGCTCCCTCAAACGGGAGCTTTTTTTATTTACTTAAATACATTTTCCGTCGTGAATACAACTCATAAAACTGGTCGTCCTTCAAATCGTCGATGAACAAAATGCTCTCGCCCGTCGATTTCATTTCGGGGCCGAGCGCCTTGTTGACGTTCGGGAATTTGCTGAACGAGAACACCGGTTGCTTGATCGCGTAGCCTTTGAGCTGCGGATTGAACGTAAAATCGGTCACTTTGTTCACGCCGAGCATCACTTTTGTGGCATAGTTGACATACGGCTCTCCATACGCCTTGGCGATGAACGGCACCGTACGCGAGGCGCGTGGGTTGGCCTCGATGATGTACACCGTGTCGTCCTTGATCGCGAACTGGATGTTGATGAGCCCGACAGTTTGCAGTGCAAGCGCGATTTTCTTCGTATGATCCTTGATCTGCTGCATCACAAATTCGCCCAAGTTGAACGGCGGCAACGTCGCATTCGAATCGCCCGAGTGGATGCCGCACGGTTCGATGTGCTCCATAATCCCAATGATGTAGACGTTTTCGCCATCGCAAATCGCATCGGCTTCGGCTTCGATCGCACCATCTAAATAATGGTCCAAAAGCAATTTGTTGCCCGGAATATTCTTGAGCAAATCGATGACGTGCTCCTCGAGTTCCTGTTTGTTGATGACGATTTTCATACCCTGGCCGCCCAAAACGTACGACGGACGCACGAGCAGCGGGAAATCCAAAACATCCGCAAGCGCTGAAGCCTGATCGGCATTTTCGGCCACGCCGAATTTCGGGAACGGGATTTTAAGGTCGGTCAAGAGTTCCGAGAAACGCCCGCGGTCTTCGGCCAAATCGAGCGCGTCAAACGACGTCCCGAGGATTTTGATGCCGTATTTCGACAATTTTTCGGCGAGTTTCAAAGCCGTTTGCCCACCCAATTGCACGATGACGCCTTCGGGTTTTTCATGTCGGATGATGTCGTAAATGTGCTCCCAAAACACCGGCTCGAAATACAATTTATCGGCCGTATCGAAATCGGTCGAAACCGTCTCGGGGTTACAGTTGATCATGATGGTTTCGTAGCCACATTCCTTGGCCGCGAGTACGCCGTGCACACAGGAATAATCGAATTCGATGCCTTGCCCGATCCGGTTTGGTCCCGATCCCAGAACGACGACTTTCTTTTTATCGGAAACGACGCTTTCGTTGTGGACGTATTTTTTGCCGTCGGCGGTTTCGATTTCGGCCTCGAAAGTCGAGTAATAGTAAGGTGTTTTCGCCTTGAATTCGGCCGCGCACGTATCGACCAATTTGTACACGCGGTTGATGTTCATCGTCTCGCGCAGTTTGTACACCTGGCTTTCCAGACAGCCCATCATGTGCGCAATCTGGCGGTCGCCATAGCCTTTTTGTTTGGCTTCGAGCAACAGTTCACGTGGCAACGTATCGACTTTGTATTGCGAAATTTCCTTTTCGATCAGGTACAATTCCTCGTATTGCTTGAGGAACCACATGTCGATCTTGGTGATTTCGTGGATTCTTGAAAGCGGGATGCCAATGGCAATGGCGTCATAAATCACGAACACACGGTCCCAACTCGCATAGGTCAATTTCTCGATGATTTGCTCGTAATTCTTGTAGCCTTTGCCGTCGGCGCCGATGCCGTTGCGTTTGATTTCTAAGGATTGCGTCGCCTTGTGCAGCGCTTCCTGGAACGATCGGCCGATGCCCATCACCTCGCCTACCGATTTCATCTGCAAGCCCAAAGTTCGGTCTGAACCTTCGAATTTGTCGAAATTCCAACGCGGGATTTTGACGATGACGTAATCGAGCGTGGGTTCAAAAAGTGCCGAAGTCGATTTGGTGATCTGGTTTTGGAGTTCGTCCAAGGTATAACCGAGCGCCAATTTCGACGCGATTTTCGCAATCGGATAACCCGTCGCTTTCGAAGCCAATGCCGACGAACGCGACACACGCGGGTTGATCTCGATGGCGACAATGTCTTCTTTTTCATCGGGCGAAACGGCGAACTGCACATTACATCCGCCCGCAAAATTCCCGATCGAACGCATCATCAAAATGGCCATGTCGCGCATTTTCTGGAATGTCGAATCCGATAATGTCATCGCCGGCGCGACCGTAATCGAATCGCCGGTGTGGATGCCCATCGGGTCCATGTTTTCGATCGAACAGATGATGACCACGTTGTCATTCTTGTCGCGCAAAAGTTCCAATTCGTATTCCTTCCAACCCAGCAAAGCCTTGTCGATCAAGACTTCGTGGATGGGTGATGCTTCGAGCCCGTAGGTCAACGCCGCGTCGAAATCTTCTTTTTTGTGTACGAAAGCCGCACCCGTACCGCCCAAGGTAAACGACGGACGGATGACCAAAGGAAACCCGAATTCCTGCGCTATTTCCTTGCCTTTCAAAAACGACGTTGCGGTCTTGGCCGGTGCTGCCCCAACGCCAATGCGCTCGAGCAATTGTTTGAACTGTTCGCGGTCTTCGGTGATGTTGATCGCATTGACATCGACCCCGATTAGGCGCACGCCAAAATCTTCCCAAATGCCTTTTTCATCGGCTTCGAGACAAAGGTTGAGTGCGGTTTGGCCGCCCATGGTTGGCAAAACGGCGTCGATTTGCGGGTGTTCTTTCAGGATTTGTACGATCGATTTGGTCGTGAGCGGCAACAGGTAAACGTGGTCGGCCATCGACGGGTCGGTCATGATGGTGGCCGGGTTCGAGTTGATCAGGATGACTTCGATTCCTTCCTCTCTGATCGAGCGCGCCGATTGCGAACCGGCATAGTCGAATTCGCACGCCTGCCCGATGACGATGGGGCCTGAGCCGATGATGAGAACGGATTTGATGGATTGGTCTTTTGGCATTGTAGTTATGTTGTTGTGTTATGTATTATAGTCGTAAAGTCTTAAAGTCGTAAGGTCATAAAAGCAGAAACGTCGATGAATCAAACTCTCGCCTGATGGAAGCTGATCGCCTTTGAAAAAGTATGATTTAAAAAAGTCAGCGACGTACAACCAAATCAGCTGCGTAACCCAATAATTCCCAGAACTGCGCCTTTAAGACTTTATGACTTTAGACTTTAAGACTTCAATCCTTCACGACAAGATATAAAAAAAGGCGGTACTAATCGAAGTAACGCCTTGTTTTATGCCCTTATCGAACATTATTTTTTGTGTCTTGGCTCAGATGAAACAGTCAATTTGTGACGTCCTTTGGCACGACGACGCGCGAGCACTTTTCTACCATTCGCAGTCGCCATTCTGTCCATAAAACCGTGTTTATTTCTTCTTTTTCTTTTCGATGGTTGAAACGTTCTTTTGCTCATTGCTTTATGTCTTTAAATCTTATTAATCTTGGTATGAGGGCGGTTTCGTGTTAAACCGGGTGCAAATATAGGAAGTTTTTTTGTGTTAGCAAGCGGTTTTTGAAATATTTTTTTGGAGCCTTTTCCCGCTTTTCGTTGCAATCTTTTTGCGCTTTGCAAGCGCAAAAAGGATTTCCACTTCAATCGGGGCTAGGAGTTGCTGCGCTACTAGAACTATCTGCTAAATCTCAAATCTTGTAATTCTAAGATATTTCCGCTGCCGCGGGGGCCTACTTTTGTCTGGCAACAAAAGTAGCAAAAATGCCTGGCGCGCGGTCGTTCGGCGACCTGCTGGCTTTCGCTGGCTAAAACAAATTAACTCGGCTGCGCCTCAAACAGAATTTGTTTTTTAACGCCAGCTTCAAGCCGCAGGTGCCCGCCTGCCACGACCAAAGCGCGCGGCCTCACGAAGACAATTCTCAGTAAATTGAAGGTTAATCGTCCACTTTGGACGTTCGTTCAACGCGCCGGGAACATTGCCGTAGCAAGAACGAATTTCCCCGCGGAGGACGTCGCATGACGAACGTCGTAAGCGAAACGATACGTTCAACTTAGAGCGAATGTTCCTCGTGCGGATTTTTGGCGCCGCGGGCAAGCCAAAAATGCAAATATTACTTTCCTACCTGGCGCGGCATTCACTTTGGAGGCGTTAAGAAAATCAAAGTAGTGAGCGTTAAGAGCCAGGTGCTGTCTGAGCGCAGCGAGTTCAGCTGGCTTAGCAAACGGAGTTGATTTTTAGCCGAGAAAGTGTGCCGCTACGTCTTTTTGCTACTTTTGCGACGAGGCAAAAGTAGACCCGCGGTAGCGAAAACTTCAAAGAATTTCAAAACGTCCGGCTTTGGAAACACTTCGAACAGCGCAACTCACCCCTAGCCCCGATTGCAGTGAAAATCCTTTTTGAACTTGCGATCAGCAAGTTCAAAAAGATTGCAACGGAAAGCGGGAAACAGCTCCAAAAAATCCCCTCACCACTGTTGCCAAACCCAACAATAACCCCTACCTTTGCCCACTCAAAAAACAAACAAATGTTTCACAGAAATATCAAACTGATCATAGCCGCCGCGATCATCGCCACCGGCATTTGGCAAATGACCGAGAACAACATCGGCAACGGGATTTTCCTGATTTTGCTTTCGATTATTCCTATTTTCCTTTATTTCAAGAACGAGTTTATCTTGCTCGCATTCCTGCGTTTGAGAAAGCAGGATTTCCCGGGCGCGCAAAAATGGCTCGCCTACATCAAAAATCCTGAAACGGCGCTGGTTCGCAAGCAGCAAGGTTATTTCAATTATTTGCACGGCATCATGCATTCGCAAACCAATTTGATCCAGGCCGAGAAGTATTTCAAGAAAGCCGTAGAGCTCGGATTGTCGATGGACATGGACATGGCCGTAGCCAAATTGAACCTTGCGGGCGTGGCCCTGACGCGTCGCCGGAAGCTCGAGGCGACCAACCTTTTGAACGAAGCCAAGAAGCTCGACAAACACAATATGCTCAAAGATCAAATCGTGATGATGAAGGAGCAGATGAAGAAAATGTAGGTAACTTACAATTTACCAAATGATTAAGCCGTCGTTAATTGACGGCTTTTTTTGTGTTAAATTGTGTCTCGTTTGAATTTCGTATTATTTTATTTGTTAATATTGTTGCGTATTAATCAATAAATTGGCAAAATTATGAGATTAATAATACTCCTTTCTACCGTTTTGTTGCTCCAGTCTTCTTTCGCCCAGGACAAAGTGGTTTACTTCTCCGACGCCATCAAGAGCAACATCAAAAAGTACAATTCGCAAAGCGACAAAGCCTACCGACAGGGCGACATCGAGGCCGGACAAGCCCTTTTTGACTCGCTGGTGCAAAACAAATTGGTGGGTTCAAAGTTTGACGACTATTCGTTCAAATCGGTCAACAGCCGCAAGGTAAAATTGAGCAAAATCAAGAAGCCGGTGTTCATCATCACCTATTCGTCGTGGTGCGTGATCCCAAAAGGAGAAATCCAGGCGCTCAACAAACTGGCGCGCAAGTACGACGACCAGGTGCAATTCATTGCCGTATTTTGGGACACCAAAACCGATACGCGAAAAATAGCGCGCAAATTCAACCACAAAATCAAGGTGTGCTACGCCAACGAATCGTATAAGAACGACGCGCGCATCGTGGCCACGTTGAAGCATACACTGGGGTTCCCGACGTCGTATTACCTCAACAGCAACCTCGAGGTGGTCGACATCAAGCGCGGAGGCATCCAGTTGCCGCCCAGCACGAATGCAAAGACTGCCTTTGACATGAACTACCGCTTGTTCAACGAACGACTGTCGATTTTTCTAGAAAAACAACAAACGCCCGTAAGCCAACTGGCGTCGGTTGCCGAGTAATCTATTTGAACCACATCTTTGCCGCGACCAAAACCAAAATCACAGCGAAAATCTTTTGCAGCAGTTTCTCATTGATATTGAGCGCGACCTTGCTCCCAAAATAACTTCCCACCACAAAAAACGCCGAAATCACCATCGCATATTTCCAATTGATGTGCCCCGCCTTGTGGTAATTGAGCACCGCCAAAAACATCACTGGCGGGAACAGCGCCGCCAAACTCGTGCCTTGCGCCTGGTGTTGCGAAAATCCAATCAGCACTAACATCGGCACCATTACGATGCCGCCACCGATGCCTATGAGTCCGCTGAGCATGCCCGCCAGCAACCCGATGCCTAGTACAATAATAAAAGTGCTGGTCGTCATCAATAGCCGCTTAAAGGAATTTCTATTTCATAGCGTTTGCGTCCCGGGTTGTTGAGCTTTTTGTCGCGCAACCAGGGGTTGTGTATCTTGAGTATTTTGTAGTTGATGCCTTGCGTCTTGGCGAATCCGGCCAGATCTACAATGGTCGAATCGACCGAAATGATTTTGGACGGAAGGTTCTGGTACAAATCGGCCGGCAAGACATTGAAACCATATTTGTCGGGACTTTTCATGATTTCCTTGAGCGCCAAAATGCGAAAAACATAACGCGCAGTTTCTTCGGTAAGCAATAGATCGTAATAATCGGTTACTTTTTGCATGTCGATTTGCTTGCCCACGCCGGTCATCCCGCCGTTGTACGAAGCCGCCGCGAGCGTCCAGCTGCCAAAACGGGTCTTGGCATCGAGCAAATACCTACAGGCCGCTTCGGTCGATTTTTGTAAATGATAGCGTTCGTCGACGGTCTCGCTTACCTCCATGCCTTTTTCCTTGGCGGTCTCGGGCATGAACTGCCACACGCCGCGTGCCCCTGCGGGCGATACAGCATTGACAAGCCCGCTTTCGATGACGGCCAGGTATTTGAAATCGTCGGGGACGTTGTATTTCTTTAGGATCGGTTCGATGATCGGAAAGGCGCGGTTGGCGCGTTTGATGATGAGCAAGGTAGACGCATCGAGGTTGGCGTTTACGATGAGTTCGCGTTCGAAACGTTCCTTGACGTCGGCAATATGCAAAGGCGTACGCTCGCCGGCAAAATCGATGCTGTCTGGAATGACGAACGATGCTTCGGGCTTGGCCGGGCTTGTTTTTTTGGTTTCGGGCGACGTGCCGTAAATCAGCAGTCCTGAGGTGACGACCACCGAAGCCGTCAGCGCTGTTTTCTTAAACCAGTCCATGGGAATTCATTTTTAGTTGATTGGTAAACATAGTAAAAAAGTCGAAAATCGAAAGTCAAAAATCGAACGAATTGATGATCATTCTTCGCCGCGGATGATTTTCGGCAGGTGTTCGTTGAGCCATCTGAATTTATTCAAAATCATGATGTGCGTACCACCCTTGACGATACGGCAATCCTTGATGTATTTGATCGGGAACACCTCGTCGGCGTCGCCGTGTATGTGCACCACGTTGGCATCGATTTGGGTCCTGTCCCACAAAATCACGTTGCGGATCGCCCACTGGAAATACCGATCGTCGCGCACCGACAGGAATTTGTCGTACAATTTCATGCGCTCCCTGACCAGTTGGCTCCTCGAAAGCTTGGCGAGCCGTTCGATCTTACCGACCACATCGGCAGGGATCAATTTGTAGGCGCGCAGCATCTTGGTTACCTTCATACGCCGCGGGAATTCTTCGTTGCAACGCACGCTCGAAATGATGATGACCTTGCGCGGCGACAGGAACTGCGCCATTTCCTGCACCAGTATACCGCCGAACGAAACCCCTACCAACACCGGGTTGGGCTGCGTGACTTTTTGGGCCATCCGTTTGGCGTAATCGACCAGCGATTCGTTCGGGGTCGGGATTTGCCATTCGAGCAAAACCACCTCGAATTGATCGGGCGGCAACGCAATCCGCTCGAAAATAGCGGGACTTGCCGCCAGCCCTGGCATCAGGTAAACCGGAATTTTGTCCATAGTCGATTTAACGTATCAATAAGCGGAAGTACCGAAATTAATTCCGAAATTTGTATAAAAGTAAAATTTTCAAGCCAAAACCCATTTCGGCCGCAGTTTATTTTATCAATAAATTATGAAGCGGTGGCTTTGGGGATTTGCTTGGTTCAATCGCAAAACGACTAAATCTAAGAACAATGGAAGAGACAATGACCATGGACATCAAGGACAACGCCTTTGCGCGACAGTTTGAAATTTCGGTCGCCGCGGGTTTGATTACGGTAGAATATTCTTTTCAGGAGAAAAAGATTTTCCTGACGCGCATCAACACGCCCGACAATTTTGACGATGACGCCTTCATCAACGACCTGCTCAAGAACATCATGGAAATCGCTTATGAACGCAAACTGAAAGTCGTTCCGATTTTCCCGAAGATTGCCGCGTTTTTCAGGAAGAATGCGACGTATAAAGATTTGTTGCCGCCGGGAATCAAATTGTAATAAAAACCTCCATAAAGCCGTTTCTAACCGAAGCGGCTTTTTTAGTCGAAACCGTTATCTTTACCCCATGACCGACACGCTCCAACTACAAGTCTTGCATTTTTTCGAAGGCATCGACCAATACTACGGCTGCAAAACCGAAATCACCGAAGGTTTGTATTCGCGCTACGAAGATTTTGACGCGCGCGCGACCACCTGGAATTTATCGGAATTCACGCTGATCCGATCGGCTTACCGCAACAACGGCGACCGTCTCATGATGGAAGGCGAAAAAATGTACTATGAGATTTCGGCCAAATTGCTCGTCGATTTCAAGCGGCCCAAACGGCATACCTTTGAGTTTGTCGAATTGTACGGCACCGATGTGTACCGGATTACCAAGGTGAAGTTCGATTCGAAGTACTAGACCGCTGTACTACAGGAACCAGGACCGCTGTGCTGCAAGAAACAAGGCCGTTTCACTGCAAGAGGCAAGACTTTTAAGCAAAAATGTCCTGACTCCTGATTCTTGATTCTTGACTCCTGATTCTTGATTCCTGACTCCTGATTCTTGACTCAAACCGTCACCCCCGCAAATTCCATCCTTACCGAGCCGTCGTCGTCGATCTTGGTGAGTGTAATTTCGTGCAAAGTATTCACGAGCTCCGGATTCCAAGGCGTTTTGACCTTGACGTAATTTTCGGTGAATCCGTAGATGTAGCCTTCCTTATTTTCGCCTTCAAACAAAACGGTACGATGCGAACCGAGCTGGCTTTCGTAAAATGCGCGGCGCTTTTTGACCGACAATCCGCGCAACATCTTGCTGCGTTTGGCGCGGACGTTGGCCGGAACTACGCCTTCGAATTCGGCGGCTTCTGTATTGTCGCGTTCCGAATACGTAAAAACGTGCAGGTACGAAATGTCCAAATCGTTTAAAAAATGATACGTTTCGAGGAAATGTTCATCGGTTTCGCCCGGAAAGCCCACGATCACATCGACGCCGATGCACGCGTGCGGCATGACTTCGCGGATTTTAGCGACGCGGTCTGAATAGAGTTCGCGCAAATAACGGCGTTTCATCTTCTTCAAAATATCGTTCGAACCCGATTGCAACGGAATGTGGAAATGCGGAACGAACGTGCGGCTTTTCGACACAAAATCGATGGTTTCGTTCTTGAGCAAATTCGGCTCGATCGACGAGATGCGCAAACGCTCGATGCCATCCACTTTATCCAACTCCTGCACCAGTTCCAAAAACGTGTGCTCGTGCTTTTTATTCCCGAATTCGCCTTTGCCGTAATCGCCAATGTTAACGCCCGTCAGGACGATTTCCTTGATGTTTTGCTGCGAAATTTCGGCGGCGTTTTTCAACACATTTTGCATCGTATCGCTACGCGAAATCCCACGCGCGAGTGGAATCGTACAATAGGTGCATTTGTAATCGCAACCGTCCTGCACTTTCAAGAATGCACGCGTCCTATCGCCTATCGAATAACTGCCCACATAAAAATCGGCCTCGACAATTTCGCAAGAATGTACTTCGCCCATGTCGTTTTTCGAAAGGTCGTTGATGTAATCGGTGATCTTGAATTTTTCGGTCGCGCCTAAAACCAAGTCAACGCCGTCAACGGCTGCGAGCTCTTCGGGCTTGAGTTGCGCATAACAACCCACGGCCGCGACAAACGCCTTGTCGTTGCGTTTCATTGCCTGGCGCACGACGTGTTTGAACTGCTTGTCGGCATTTTCGGTCACCGAGCACGTGTTGATCACGTAAATATCGGCCGCGTCCTCAAACTCCACGCGGTCAAAGCCCTCGTCCTGGAAACTGCGGGCAATGGTCGATGTTTCTGAAAAATTCAGTTTGCATCCGAGGGTGTAAAAAGCGACTTTTTTTCTTTCCATTCTTGTTTGGGCGTTGCGCAAGCGCCGGGCTTTCCGTTTCAAACGAAGTTCACTGAACTCCTATTTAATATATTAACGAGGTGAAGTAATCTTTTTATTGCTTTACCATTTCGAAGTAAGGCGAAATCCCAAATGCAATAAAAAGGATTTCCACTTCAATCCCTAACGCGGGCATCGGTTTCCAATCGAGCGCGCAAATTTACGACAAAATCTGTTACAAATAATGATTTCATTTGGAATGATTTAACGCAAAAACGGTTACCTTTAAGGTCAAAATCAAACAATATAACAATGAAGAAAATTATTTTGGGCAGTTTTGTCGTGCTAATGACCATTGGCGCGCAAGACATGCAGGCGCAAAAGGGTAAATCCAAAGGCACGCAACTCATCGACCGCGAAATCTTTTTTGGCAACCCCGAGATCTCGGGCGGGCAGCTTAGCCCAGACGGCCAATGGATTTCGTTCATGAAGGAGTACGAAGGCATCATGAACATTTGGGTCAAACGATTCGACGAACCGTTCGACAAGGCGGTTCCACTCACGAACAGCAAACGCCCGATGATGGGTTATTTCTGGACCTACGACGGCAAATACATCGTGTATGCCAAGGACGAAAACGGCGACGAAAACATCAACGTTTTTGCGGTAGACCCGATGGCCAAAGCCGCAGAAGCGGGCGGTGTTCCCGCATCGCGCAACCTTACGCCGCTCAAGGATGTGACGGCACAAATCAACATGGTGTCCAAGAAAAATCCCGATGTGATGATGGTGGCGCTCAACGACCGCGACAAGGCCTGGCACGATTTGTACCAGTTGCAAATCTCGACGGGCGAGCTCACCAAGGTATTCGAAAACCACGACCGCATCACGGGCTATGATTTCGACTGGGACGAAAAACTGCGCGTGGTGTACAAAACCGACGAAAAAGGCAACACCATCATGTTCAGCAAAGAAGGGGAAACGCTCAAGCCGTTATACGACTTTATCGTTACCGAACAGGCATACATCGCGGGCTGGACACCCGACAACAAACAAGCCTATCTGGTTTCGAACAAAGGCGATTTGAACCTGTCGACCTTGCATTTGATGGACGTCGCGACCAAGAACATCACCAAGCTCGAAAGCGACCCTAAGAACCGTGTCGATTTTGGCGGACTCAGCCTGAGCGACCTCACCCATGAAATCCTTTACACGTCTTATACCGATGACAAAACCGACATCGTCTGGAAAAACAAGACCTGGGAAGCCAATTACAAATACCTCAAGTCGAAGTTCCCGGGCCGCGAGGTGGATATCGCCAGCGTGACCAAGGACGAAAAGAAATTCCTGATCGCCATTTCGGGCGACAAATATGCGTCTGAAGTTTACTTTTACGACGTAGATACCAAGGAGCTCAAACTCCAATATATCCCTAGACCCAAACTCAAGGCGGTAGAAAAAGACCTGGCCGAGATGAAGTCGGTGCGCTACAAAAGCAGCGACGGGCTCGAGATTCCAGCTTACCTGACCTTGCCTGTGGGCGTACCGGCCAAAAACCTGCCGGTGGTGGTGCTCGTACACGGCGGCCCGAAAGGCCCGCGCGACTACTGGGGCTTCAACAGCTACGCCCAATTTTTGGCCAACCGCGGGTATGCCGTTTTGCAGCCGAACTTCCGCGCGAGCGGCGGCTATGGCAAAAAATTCCTCAACGCAGGTGATTTGCAATGGGGCAAACTGATGCAGGACGACATCACTTGGGGCGTCAAATACCTGGTTTCTCAAGGCATCGCCAACAAAGACAAAGTAGCCATCATGGGTGGCAGCTACGGCGGATACGCCACGTTGGCCGGATTGGCCTTTACACCAGATTTGTATGCTTGCGGTGTCGATATCGTGGGCCCGAGCAACATTTTCACGTTGCTTGAGTCGATCCCTGCCTATTGGGAAGCCGGTCGTGCGATGCTGTACGGCATGTGCGGCGACCCGAACACCGAAGCCGGAAAGCAACGCATCCGCGAAGCCAGCCCCTTGTTCAGTGCAGACAAAATCGTCAAGCCTTTGTTGATCGTACAAGGCGCCAACGACCCGCGTGTGAAACAGGCCGAAGCCGACCAGATTGTCATCGCCTTGCGCGACAAGGGCAAAAAAGTGTCTTACCTGCTCGCCGACGATGAAGGGCACGGGTTCCGCAAACCGGTCAACAACCAAGCGATGTTTGCCGAAACCGAGCGATTCCTTTCGGGCATTTTGGGCGGACGCTACCAAGACGGCATGCCGCAAGACGTGGCCGAACGTTTGATGCAACTCAAGGTAGACATCAACACCGTAAAATACGAACCCAAGAAAGACTTTAAGATCACCAAGGAATTGCCGGCCATTGCAGCCAACCTGAAACCGCAAACCATCAACTACGATTTCAAGATCGAACTGCAAGGACAGGCGCTCCCGCCAATGACCATGACGCGAACCATTTCGCAAAAAGGCGCCAACTGGATCGTCAAGGATGTTTCGAAAGGCGCAATGGGCGAAATGAGCGACGAGGCAGAGTTTTCTCCATCGTTTGCCATCGCCAACCGCAGCATGTCGCAAATGGGACAAAGCATCAGCATGAGTTTCGCCAAGGAAAAGATGACGATGAACGCCGCAGGACAACAAATGGAAGTACCGTTCACGGGCGCCTATTTGTCGGACGGCGCGGGATTGGACATGATTGTTGCCGGACTTCCGTTGGCCAAGGACTATTCGCTCGCGTTCGAGATGCCCGACGTGATGACCGGAAAGGCCAAACAAGTCACGCTCAAGGTAGTGGGCAACGAAAAAATCAACAACATCGACTGTTTCAAATGCGAAATCGTTTCGAACGACAACGCCAACGACATCACGACGTTGTGGATCAACCCTTCGAGCAAAATGGCCGAAAAAATGATCCAGGTTTTGCCGGCCATGGGCAACGCCAAGCTCACGATCGACAAAAAATAGTTTGAATCGACCCAAAGAAAAAGCCGCTACAAAGCGGCTTTTTTATTTAAAAATCAGTCTGATTTCAGGACAAACCGTCCGTCGCGATGCTATTCCTTGCGCCACTTTTTGGTTTCCTCGAACACGTGCTCCAGGATGCGCGCTTCTTTTTCGTCGAACACCACATTGCGGCGTGACATCACAATACGCGCGGTTTCGAATGCTTTTTTGGTGATGTAGGTCGTGAATCCCGAAGCACCACCCCACGAAAAACTCGGCACGAAATTACGTGGAAAACCGCTGCCAAAAATGTTGGTGCTCACACCAACTACCGTACCCGTGTTGAACATCGTATTGATCCCGCATTTGGAATGGTCGCCCATCATGAGTCCGCAGAATTGCAACCCGGTTTTTTCGAATCCGGCGGTTTCGTAGCTCCACAATTTGACTTCTTCGTAATTGTTCTTGAGGTTCGAATTGTTGCTGTCGGCGCCAATGTTGCACCATTCGCCAAGCACCGAATTGCCGAGGAATCCGTCGTGCCCTTTGTTCGAATAGCCCATCAATACCGAGTTCGAGACCTCGCCGCCAATACGCGAATGTGGCCCAACGGTGGTGGCGCCGTAAACTTTTGTAGCGAGTTTGACCTGACCGCCTTCGCACAACGCAAACGGGCCGCGGATGACCGAACCCTCCATGACTTCGGAATCCTTGCCGATGTAGATTGGACCCGACGAGGCATTCAAGGTGACAAACTCGAGCTTGGCGCCCTCTTCGATAAACACGTTTTCGGGCGCGATCACGTTGACGCTTTTGGGAATCGGTTGCGAGATACGGTCTTCGGTGAGCAAGTCGAAATCTTCGCGCAGCGCCGCATCGTTTTTGGCAAATATGTCCCACGGACGTGTCACCGTAAGGCAATCGTCATGGTATTCGAGAATTTCGTACTGGTCAAAATCGATTTCCTCCTGCGTGTCTTTGGTATAAAATGCGATGATTTCCTCGCCTTTGAGGATTGCTTGGTTCGACTCAAGGTTCTTGACCATTTCGGCCAGCACGTCGTTGGGTAAAAAACTGGCGTTGATCATGACGTTCTCTTCCATTTCTACCATCGGGAATTTCTCGGACAGATAGTCCTCGGTAAGCGTGGTGGTGGTCGAACCCAAATACTTCTCCCATTTTTCGCGTATGGTCAAAATCCCGATCCTGATGTCGGCCACGGGGCGCGTAAAGGTAAACGGGAGCAAGGCGTTGCGGACGGTGCCGTCGAATAAAATGTAGTTCATTTGCGTATGCGGTTATTCGGTTATCCGATAATTAGATTTTTGTCCGTCCAATATTCGACGTGGCCCAAAGTTACAAAGTTTTGCTTCACTTGGGGATAAACTTATACCAATAAAACTGTTAGAAAAAATACAGATTTTCTGCCTTTCACTTAAAAAAGTATTCCGTAGGGATAAACCCGATTCCCCTACCCGATTGTGCACAAAATACAATTTTAAACGATACCCTCCTTGCAGAAAATCTATAACTTCCAATTAAATCTTCAATCATCCGCGACAATGAACAACCGTAGCCAAACAAAAAAGCCCTTCCAAACGGAAAGGCTTTCTCTATTTTGAACACTAAGCGGATTATTTTCCGTGCTTGGCGTATTTGCTTCTGAACTTGTCGATACGACCTGCGGTATCGATGAGTTTTGACTTACCAGTGTAAAAAGGGTGCGAAGTTCTAGAGATCTCCATTTTCACGACCGGGTATTCAACGCCTTCGTGGGTGATCGTTTCTTTGGTATCTGCGGTAGATTTAGTGATAAAAACTTCGTCGTTTGACATGTCTTTAAAAGCGACCAGTCTGTAATTTTCCGGGTGGATTCCTTTTTTCATGGTATGTTTTCTTTTGCGATTGCCGTTTTTCCTGATGCTTTCCGTCGTGCGAAAAGGTATAGATATGCAACAACCTTTTGTTGTACTTTATTATTTTAAGCCCGCAAATGTACAACTATTTTTGAATAATCAAACCTTTATTCGCTTTTTTTATTTGCCCGCCACCGATGATTTTTGCCGTCGGTGTAAACGGAATTGCTATATTTGTTGATTGAATCAAAACTCCTCAACCATGAACGAAATCATCAAGAAAAATGGCCTGACCTTTGGCGTCATCATGGGCTTGTTTTCGGTGCTGGTCACCGCGACCATTTATGCGACCAATCTCGAACTTTTTCTCAAGTGGTGGATTGGACTGCTTACCATTGCCATATCCATCATCCTTGGCGTGGTCCTGGTGTCAAAAACCAAACGCGAATTGGGTGGTCAAATCACTTTCAAGGAAGCATTTACCACCTATTTCATGGCGGCGGCCATCGGCAGTACGATTTCGGTGTTGTTCAATATTTTGCTGTTCAACGTGATCGACCCTTCGATCAAGGAAACCTTACAGGAAATGACCATAAAGTTTAGCGTAGAAATGATGCAGAATTGGGGCATCCCGGCTTCAGAAATCAACAAAGCAGTCGCCGATATGCAAAAAACCGACAACTACGCCCCTGGCAATCAATTGTTTGGGCTTGTCTTCAGCCTTGCGGTAAGCGCCATCTTTGGATTGATCCTTGGCCTTGCGTTCAAAAGTAAATCCACGCAGCAGTTATAGATGAACCTATCGATTGTCATTCCGCTTCTCAACGAAGAAGAATCGCTGACCGAACTCCACGATTGGATCGTTTCGGTGATGCAAAAAAACCATTTTTCGTATGAAGTGATTTTCATCGACGACGGTAGTACAGACCGTTCGTGGAGCATCATCGAGCACCTGTCTGCGCAAAACGCCAACGTCAAGGCCATACGGTTCCTCAAGAACTTTGGCAAGTCGCAGGCGCTGCATGCCGGATTCGCACAAGCCCAAGGCGATGTGGTGATTACGATGGACGCCGATTTACAAGACAATCCCGAAGAAATCCCAGAACTCTACCGAATGATCACAAGCGACCATTTTGACCTGGTTTCCGGCTGGAAAAAGAAACGGTACGATTCGGTGGTGAGCAAAAACTTGCCGTCCAAATTGTTCAACTGGGCCGCGCGCCGCACATCGGGCGTCGAGCTCAACGACTTTAACTGCGGGCTCAAGGCCTACAACAAAGAGGTCGTTAAAAACATAGAGGTTTCGGGCGAAATGCACCGGTACATCCCGGTTCTCGCAAAAAATGCAGGTTTTGGAAAAATCGGCGAAAAGGTGGTCAAGCACCAAGCGCGCAAATACGGCGAGACCAAGTTTGGAATGGATCGATTCATCAACGGATTTCTTGATTTGATCACGATTTGGTTTTTGTCTCGGTTCGGCAAACGTCCGATGCATTTGTTTGGCGCGCTCGGATCGGTGATGTTCGTGATCGGATTTTTGTCGGCCGGGTACATCGGTTTTGTAAAATTGTACCGGTTGTACAATGATTTGCCGTATGATTTGGTGACCAACAACCCGTGGTTTTTCATTGCATTGACCACCATGATCATCGGGACGCAATTATTCCTGGCCGGATTCCTAGGCGAGATCATCTTGCGGACTAAGAACAACGAAGAACGTTATAAAATATCGAAGACCGTAAATTTGAATTGACGCCATGCAACCTGAAACCATCAAGAGTAAAATCTTTGAGATTAGAGGACAGAAAGTGATGTTGGATTTTGATTTGGCCAATTTGTACCAAACCGAAACCAGAACACTCAAACAAGCCGTAAGAAGAAACGTGAATCGTTTCCCAAACGATTTCATGTTTGTGCTTTCTCAAAACGAGATCAATGATTTGGTGTCACAAAATGTGATACCATCCAAAAGTAACCTCGGAGGTGCCGCACCCTTTGCTTTTACCGAACAAGGTGTCGTCATGCTTTCGAGCGTTCTGAACAGCGAGAAAGCGATTGAAATCAATATCGCGATTATCCGAACATTTATCGCAATCCGACAATTTGCGCTGAATTACAACGAACTACAAGCCAGAATCGAAAAACTGGAGCAACAGTTTCCGGACATTTACAAAGCTTTGAATTACCTGGTTGACAAAGACAGGTCGGTTGAAAAAACCGACAGAACCAAAATCGGATTCAAGCAATAATTAGAACCCACGAGCCCTAGCCCCGATTGACGTGGAAATCCTTTGAAATGAAACAAAGTGGAATTTCAAAGATTGGAACAAAAAGCGGGAAACAGCTCCTAAAAATAAAAAAAATGAACATCGAAAAAGACATACTCGACCGCGTCAACGAATGGATGACGCCTACTTTCGACCAAAATACACAGTCTGAAATAGAAACGATGATGACCTCGTCGCCTGCTGAATTAAAGGAAAGTTTTTACAAAAACCTCGAATTCGGAACCGGCGGCATGCGCGGCGTGATGGGCGTGGGCACCAACCGCATCAACAAATACACGCTCGGCAAGAACACGCAGGGTTTGTCGAACTATCTGCACCAAACCTTTCCCGGCAAACAAATCAAAGTCGTGATTGCGTACGATTGCCGTCACAACAGCAACACGCTCGCCAAGGTGGTCGCCGATGTGTTTTCGGCCAACGGGATCGAGGTGTACTTGTTCTCGGATTTGCGCCCTACGCCTGAGTTGAGTTTTGCGCTCAAACATTTGAAATGCCAGTGCGGCATCGTACTCACGGCTTCGCACAATCCGCCTGAATACAACGGCTACAAAGTGTATTGGGAAGATGGCGGGCAGCTTGTTCCGCCGCAGGACAAAGAAATTATTGAAGTGATCGAAGGCTTGAAATACGACGAGATCAAGTTTACGGCCAACGAAAAACTGATCCATTACATCGACAAGGACGTCGACGAGGCGTTTTTTCAATCGTCGGTGGACAATGCGGGTTTCAAGACGCCGCAGTCGGCCAAGGACAATCTGAGCATCGTGTTTACGTCGTTGCACGGCACGTCGATCAAGGCCGTTCCGCAGGTGTTGGAAAAGGCGGGCTACCAAAACGTACACATCGTGCCCGAACAGGCCGAACCCAACGGCGACTTCCCGACCGTCAAATCCCCGAATCCGGAAGAGCCCGAAGCACTGACCATGGCCCTGGCTTTGGCCGATAAACTAAACGCCGACATCGTCGTGGGTACCGATCCGGATTGTGACAGATTGGGCGTGGCCGTACGCAACAACCAGGGCAAAATGATCCTGCTCAACGGCAACCAGACGATGGTGCTCATGACCGGATTCTTGCTCGAACAATGGAAACGCGCAGGCAAGATCGACGGCAAACAATTCATCGGGTCGACGATTGTTTCGACACCCATGATGAACGAACTGGCCGATGCGTATGGCGTCGAATGTAAGGTTGGCTTGACGGGATTCAAATGGATCGCGAAGTTCATCAAAGATTTCCCGCACCTCGAATTCATCGGTGGCGGCGAAGAAAGTTTTGGGTTCATGGTGGGCGACGCCGTACGCGACAAAGACGCCGTGGCCGCTACCCTACTCATCTGCGAACTGGCTGCCCAGGCCAAAGCGGCCGGCAGTTCGGTTTATCAGGAATTGTTGAAAATGTATGTCGACTATGGGTTTTACAAGGAACATTTGGTATCGCTGACCAAAAAAGGCATCGCCGGATTGGCCGAAATCAACCAGATGATGGTAGACCAACGCGAAAACCCAATCACCGAAATCGCGGGCAAACGCGTGGTGATGGTCGAAGATTACAAAAGTTCGACGGCCAAAAATTTGTTTACGGGCGAAGTCGAGCCGATGACGATTCCCAAGTCGGATGTACTGATTTACTATACCGAAGACGGTTCGAAGATTGCCGCCCGACCAAGCGGCACCGAACCCAAGATCAAATTTTACGTCAGCGTGCACACCGACCTGGATACGGTCGAGAATGCGCCTGCCGTCGAAGCCGAACTCGATGCCAAGATCAGGGCCATCCTGACCAGCCTAAACATCATTTAAATTAATGGACAATTACAAAAAAATAATCCCATTCATCAAGCCGTACCAACGCGATGCGGTGCTCAACATTGTCTTCAACGTGTTGTATGCATTGTTCAGCGCATTGTCGATGGCCGCGCTCATGCCCGTGCTGAACGTACTTTTTGGGCAGGACGAGAAAGTGACGGTCAAGCCGCAGCTTAACTCGATCATGGATTTGGGCGGCTGGCTCAAAGACTCGCTGAACTACTACGCGACGCAATTTGCCGACGACAATCCGGTGCGCGCGTTGTTGTTTGTGATCGTGATTATTATTGTGTTGTTTTTCCTCAAAAATGTGTTCAACTATTTCGCGTTGCGCCACATCACGGTGCTGCGCAACGGCGTGCTCAAGGATTTGCGCAACACGTTGTACAAAAAAATCGTCGAGTTGCCGGTTTCGTTCTATTCCGAAAAACGCAAAGGCGATGTCATGGCGCGCATGCTGGGCGATGTGGGCGAAGTGCAGACCTCGTTTTTCCAGATCTTCGAACTCATCGTTCGCGAACCGCTGACGATTTTGTTCACGATCATCACCATGTTGTTCATCAGCCCAAAACTGACGTTGTTCGTGTTTGTCTTTGTTCCGATTTCGGGCTATTTGATTTCGCTCGTGGGCAAATCGCTCAAGAGCAAATCGCAACGCGCGCAACAGGAATCGGGGTATTTCATTTCGATACTCGAGGAAACCCTCGGCGGATTAAAGGTGGTCAAGAGCTACAATGCCGAAAACAATTTCAAGGACAAATTCAACCAATCGGTGACGCGGTTGCGCAGGCTCTCGAACAGCATCGGCAACAAGGCGAACCTTGCCTCGCCGCTGAGCGAATTTTTGGGCATTATCACCATTGCGGTATTGCTGTTGTATGGTGGGCAAATGGTACTCATCGATAAAACGCTGGCTGGCGCGTCGTTCATCACCTACATCGCCTTGGCGTACAATATTTTGACGCCAGCCAAGGCTATTTCCAAAGCATCTTACCAGGTCAAATCTGGATTGGCCGCCGCCGAGCGCGTATTTGCGGTACTCGAAGAAGAAAACGCGATTACGGATAAAACAGACGCCATCGAAAAAAACACCTTCGACGAAAACATCACGATCGAGCAAATCAATTTCAAATACGAAGAAGAAAACGTACTCAAGGAATTCTCGCTCAACATCAAAAAAGGGCAAACCGTCGCGCTCGTGGGCCAATCGGGAAGCGGAAAAAGTACTATTGCCAACCTGTTGACGCGTTTTTACGATGTAAACGAAGGCACGATCAAAATAGACGGCACAAACATCAAAGACCTCAAACTCGAATCGCTGCGCGCGCTGATCGGACTGGTCACGCAGGACAGTATTTTGTTCAACGATACGATCAAGGCCAACATCGTGCTCGGCAAGCCCGATGCGTCGGACGAAGAAGTCATCGAAGCGCTCAAGATCGCCAACGCCTATGAATTTGTGCAGGACTTGCCGCTCGGCATCCACACCAACATTGGCGACGCGGGCAACAAACTCTCGGGCGGGCAAAAGCAACGTTTGTCGATTGCGCGCGCCGTGCTCAAGAATCCGCCGATCATGATTTTGGACGAAGCCACGTCGGCGCTCGATACCGAAAGCGAAAAACTCGTACAGGTTGCGCTCGAGAACATGATGCAAAACCGCACCTCGGTGGTCATCGCGCACCGCTTGTCGACCATCCAGAAAGCCGATGTCATTGTGGTGATGAAAAAGGGCCGCATCGTCGAGCAGGGCACACACGAACAACTGCTCGCGCGCAACGGCACGTACAAAAAATTAGTCACCATGCAGTCGCTTGAATCCTAAACCCGATGACCTGTAAAAATTGCCAAAGCGAATACGCCGGAAACTTTTGTCCGAATTGCGGCCAACCGGCCCAACTCAAACGCATCGACGGACATTACATCATCCACGAGATCGAGCATGTGCTGCATTTTGAGAAGGGTATTTTGTTTACGGTCAGGGAATTGTTGGTCAATCCGGGTAAAAACATCCGCGATTTCTTTGTCGAGAACCGCAGCCGATTGGTCAAGCCGATTATTTTCATCATCATCACGTCGTTGATTTATTCGATAACGAGCCACTTCTTTCACATCGAGGAAGGTTATGTCGTGGCCAAAGGCATCCAAAAATCTTCGGTGACGGCCATCTTTGCGTGGGTCCAACAACATTACGGCTATGCGAACATCATCATGGGTGTTTTTATCGTGCTCTGGCTCCAACTTTTTTTCAGGAAATCGGGCTACAATTTTTTCGAGATCCTGATCCTGCTTTGTTTCGTCATGGGTATGGGGATGCTGATTTTTGCGTTGTTTGCCTTCCTGCAAGGCCTAACCCATGCCAATTTGATGACGTTTGCCGGAATCGCTGGTTTTGCGTACTGCACCTGGGCCATCGGCGAATTTTTCGGAAGAAAGCCAATGAACTACTTCAAAGCATTTTGGGCATATGCATTGGGTTACCTCACGTTTTGCGCGGCCGCATTTGCTTTGGGCAACCTGATCGATTTAGCAATCAAATAACGTTGGTGCAACATTCGTGCTTGCCGGTGGATTGCTTTTTTGCTTAACTTCGTGTAGCGCAACGCTTAGCAACCATGTACATCAGCGACGAAAAAATCAAACTCCCCGAAGACTGCGACACCGTCGTCTGGAAATACCTCGACCTGTCTAAATTTGTCGATTTGCTGTTGTACAGAAAGCTGTTCATGTCGCGTTCGGACAAATTCGAAGACCAGTACGAAGGCACGTTCAGCGAACCGACTTTTGAAGAAATCCGCAAACTGTCGGCCGACAACCCGGACTTTTTGGACTTTTACAAGACGCGGCGCAAAAACATTGTGGTCAGCAGCTGGCATTTGAACGAATACGAGTCGTTTGCCATGTGGCAGATTTTCACGCAAAAGAACGAAGGACTGGCCATACAATCTACATTGGGGCGTTTGCAAAAAGCGCTCGAGGTCGAACGGGTTTATGAGCAGCACATCGGCGCGGTGAATTACATCGACTATAAAAAAGAATACATCCCATTCGAGAACAGCTTTTTCCCGTTTTTGTTCAAGCGCAAAAGTTTTGTGTACGAACGCGAGATCCGCATCATTACCGATGTCACGTCGCACCAATTGATCATCGACAACGGGCTCAAGATTGACGTAGACATCCAGTCGATGATCGAGAAAATCTACATCCATCCCAAATCCGAAAACTGGTACAAAAACCTGGTCATCGAACTCGTCAAACGACTGGGTTTTGACTTCGCGATCGAGAAGTCGGATTTGGAAAGCGACATCTTGATTTAAAATAAACGACGGTGAAGCGCGTTCTGTTAAGTACTTTTGTATTTTAGCAGAAATTAAATCCAAATGAGAAACCGCTTGGCCCTTTTTGTTGCAATCCTGGTCGCGTTGTGCGCAGCGAATTGCAGCAGCGACAACAATGTTCCCATCATCAACGAAGCCAATACCGCGCGCTATACAGGCGTCTTGACCGATTTATCGCGTGATGTCATCACCGAAACTTATTTGTCGCTCCATACCAATGCCACTACGCTAAAAAACGCAGCCGATGTGTTTACCGTGGGCGATGCCGCGCAACTTGAGACCGTCAAAACGGCTTGGCGCGATGCGCGCATCCACTGGGAACAATCGGAAGCCTTTGGTTACGGGCCTTCGGATGCGAACGGAGCCGATGCCGCGATGGATACCCGGCCCATCGACACCGATGCGATGCTGGAACTCCTTGCCTATCCCGAACCGATTACCGCCGATACGCTCGCGGCCAACAACGAAGTACGCGGGTTTCACCTCATAGAACGTTTGGCGTGGGGCGAGGACGGCAACAAAACCGCCGCAGAATTCACACCCAAAGAAGTCGAACTTCTACAGGCGGCCGCCACCGATTTGCAAACCAACACGCAGTTGCTGTACGACGGCTGGAAACTCGACGGTGGAAATTATGGATCGAACTTTATCAATGCCGGACAAAGCGGATCGGTGTATACATCGCAGGAATTGGCGCTCGAAGCCATCGTCAACGGGATGATTGCGCTGGCCGATGAAGTGGCGGTGACCAAAATTCAAGGTCCGTTGATCCAAGGGGTAATTGCCGAAGAATCGCGATCGAGCAACAATACGCTTTCGGATTTGCGCAACAATATCCTAAGCGTGCAACACCTGTACACCGGCGACCGCGATGCCCTGGAAGGCAGCGGCATCGACGAACTTGTGGAATCCAACGTGGCGCTTGACGATGCAATCAACCAAGCCGTAACCGAAGCTTTGCAAGCCATAGACGCGATTCCGGGTACTTTTTCGGATGCTTTGACCGCAAACCCGGCATCGGTAGAGAACGCCTACAACAAAGTGGCGGCGTTGCATTCGGCTTTACAGATGCAATTGCTGCCGTATCTGGCCAGCCTATAAAAGAAAAAGCCTCGTTGTCGAGGCTTTTTTTATATCGGTTTGTAATCCAGAACCTTCCAGTCGCCCAGCAGGTCGATGTAGTGGTAATGCACCACGTCGTTCTTATCGAACTCGCCATTTTTGTTGGTGTCCTCGATGGTACGGAAATACAATCGGTTTTGCGATTCGATCAAATTCCAGTCGATGAGTTCCTGCATATCGGCCGACATCTTGGTCAGTTTGGCGCCGCCCATTTCGCTCAAATAAAGCGACTTGATGTCGTTGACGTCGAGTTTGCCGTCTTGGTTGGTGTCCATATCGGCCAACGTATACACGATGATCTGCTGTTTGGTCTTCTCGGCCACGGTCTTCAAAAACTTAACCGACTGGATCAACAGCGGCTTGTCGGACAGCGCCACAATCGAATCGGTCCCGATTTGCTGGAATTTCAAGTTGCGCAAATACCCGGTAATCTCGCCTTCGTCATAATTCGAAATCTGGAAACTCGCCGTGGTGGCCGCGGCGCTCGATGCATCGTACTTGGGTTTGCTTGATCCGTATATGTTCAAATCGCCCACCGGATGGATCAGGTAATTGGTTCCCGGAATATGGATCGGCAAGTCGGCGACTTCGATTTGTGCCGTATCGACTTTTGGGGCCGGCTTCTCGACCTTTGCCGCGTCGTAGGTCACTTTGGGTGTTTCGGCTGGCTCTTCCTTGCACGACACCAAGGCAGTGGCCACAAGGGTCGACAAAAACAGTTGCGTGTACTTCATATTGTTTCGCTTTAGTCAAAGATAACCAATTTTGGACGCAAGAACTAGAGTTTAACAGCCAGTTTGACGTTAAAGGTTCTTGTGGTCAAATAATTCGGGATCCCGTAATTGTTCTTGGTATAGGCGTCGCGCACCCATGTGTTGGTGATGGCGTTCTGGTTGTTGAACATGTTGAAGATCTCGAAACCGAGCGACAAATCCTCAAACTTTTTAAGCCAATGGCCTTCGGGACGTTGGGCGTTCTTTTCGGTGAACACATACGAAAAACCTACATCGGCACGCCGGTAGTCCTTCAGACGCAACTGGTACAGGTAAGGGTCGGCATACGATGGCGAGCCGCCCGGCAACCCGGTATTGTAAACCAAGTTGATGTAAATCTTGACGCTCGTGATCTTGGGCATGAAATCCTGGAACAGGATGCCGAACTTGAGCCGTTGGTCGGTCGGTCGGGCAATCCATCCGCGGTCGGCCTGGTTTTCTTCGGTTTTCATATAACCGAAACTGAACCACGATTCGGTACCCGGCACAAACTCGCCATTGAGCCGCGTATCAAAACCTTGTGCATAAGCCTTGGCGTTGTTGTTGGCCGCATAACGGATCCTCACGTTGTCGATGGTATAGGCGTTCACATCGGTCAACGACTTGTAATAAAGCTCGGACACCATCTTGAACGGACGGCTCCACATCTTGAAACTGTAGTCGTGGCCCAACACCACATGCACCGAAGATTGTGCCTTCACATCGGGGATCACCGTCCCGCTGGCGTCGCGCAATTCGCGGTAAAACGGTGGCTGGTAGTACAAACCGCCCGAAATGCGGAACACCATGTCCTTGTCCCATTCGGGTTTGATGGCAAATTGCGCGCGCGGGCTCACCACCGTTTGGCTGCTGCTGTTCAGGTTGGTTCCCGAAACGCCCCATTGGTGCAAGCGCACGCCTGCGTTGTACCATACTTCGCTCGTCCCAATCTTGTCCTTCAAACTCCATTGCGCGTACCCCGAAAAACGGTTGATCTTGACAAAATTCTTAGCACGTACATTTTGGTAAGGTACGAGCGGCCCGACATAAGGATTGTACGGCTGGTCATTTCTGGGCAAATCGACGATGGGTGGATTGAGCGAAAAGCCCGCCGAGTCGATGACTTCCCACTCGACAATACGGTCGCGGATGTCCTCGCGTGTGTACTTGAAACCGAATTCGATGTTGTGTTTTTGCTTGATCTTGTATTCGCCCTTGACCTCGGCATTGACGATCACGGCATCCAAATCGTTGCGCGCGTGGTTGAGCTGCGAACCGATGCCGCGGCTGTAGGTCACTTCGCCAAACGTATCCGACCCCAGATTGGTATCGACTTCGCCCAATGAATACGCCGCATTGATGTCGAAATATTCTTGTTCGAGCGTGTGGTAGGCCGATCCGATCAATTTGAGCGTCAGGTTTTCGCTGGCCTTGAACGTGGTCTTGAGCGCGGCGAAATAGGTTTGGTATTGGTCTTTTTCTTGTCCGTCGTACACCACCTGCAACGCAATCGGCTCGTTGAGCGTCCCGAAATTGGTTTGGCGCGTGAGCGGCTCGTAGTCGTATTTGTTTTGCGAAATGTTGCCGAGCAACGCAAATTCCCACTTGTCGTTGGGCGTAAAGGTGATGTTCGATTGCACATCGGCAAAACGCGGACGGAAATTCGTCTCGGTATCCTGGCTGTCCACCAAAAGGCTGTTGTCGCGGTAACGCACGCCGGTGATGGCAGTCCATTTTTTGTCCTTCGAAATTGCATCGACCGTGACACTTCCGCCTAAGAAACTGGCTTCGAGCGCAGCCCCGAACTGGCGTGGTTTGCGGTAGGTGATGTCGAGTACCGACGACAATTTGTCGCCGTATTTGGCCTGGAATCCACCCGCCGAAAAATCGACGTTCTGGACCATATCGGTATTGGTGAAACTCAAGCCTTCCTGTTGCCCCGAACGGATCAAAAACGGACGGTACACCTCAATTTCGTTGACGTACACCAAGTTTTCGTCGTAGTTGCCCCCGCGTACCGAATAGGCCGTACTGAGTTCGTTGTTGCCCGAGACGCCCGGCAGCAATTTGATGATGTTCTCGACGCCGGCATTGGCCCCCGGAATCTTGCGGATGGTTTCGGGTTCTACGGCCACGACGCCTTCTACACGGCGGCGGTTGTTCACGATGGTCACTTCGCCCAACGTCTCTCCCTTACTCGACAATACGGGGTTGAATTCATAGTTTTCGCCTGGCTCCAGTTCGACCGTGACGGTACTTTTGTAAAGCGTTGGATGCGTGAATTCGACCGAAATCTTTTGGTTGGCGGGAACGATCAATTCGTAAAAACCGGTGACGTCGCTCTTGGTGAGTTTGTCGGCAGTCGAAACGGTAACGTCGGATACGGGTTTGTTCGCTTCGTCGAGTACGACACCTAGGATTCGGGCGGTTTGCGCCTCTACGTTGAGTCCGACCAGCAAAAAAAGCAAGGCCAGTAGTCTGAATTGTGTTCCCAATTGATGTTATTTTTGTTGGCTTCTGAAAAACTGCGTTTCAAAGATAGCAGAATTTCCCACATTATCGGTCACCACTACTTTTAATTGATTGGCGCCTTCGTTAAGCAACGCCTCGTCAAAAACATGTCTGATACGCTTGGCTTTGTGCTCGTATTCGAACAACACCCATTTGCCGTTCAGATAGCCGTTGTAGGTACCGATGCCCGACATTTCGTCGCTGATCCGCAAATCGATTGCGTTTTGCTTGGTGATCCACTTGCCTTCGATGGGCTTGGCGATCGTGATGCGCGGCGGCGTCGTGTCTTCGGCCAGCGTAAAACCGCCCAGGTTCTTGGTCCAGGTCGTGAACACGCCGTCTTTGTACTTGGTCGCGTTGTAGCTGAGCCTTTTGCCCGATACCGAAGCGATGAACGTTTTTTCGGGATTCGTCGCGCCCGGCTTTTTGACCGAAACCGAAAAATTGCCGTGTACGGGCGTGTAATCGTCTTGTACGGTCATCACACTGTCTTTGACATCAAACTGCAACGCAAAATCTTCGTAAAAAGTACCCGCCGGGAAAAAAACCGACATGCCGTCTTTCTCGAACACCGCATCCTTCTTGGCGTACACAAAATAATTCGAAACCGCCACATCACGCAGCACGACGATAGCCGGTGGCGTATAATCGATCGGGACGAGTATCGTAGATTTATTGTCGTAAAAATCGGAAACCTCCAATTTGTACAATTGCGAAAGCCCGGGTGTTGTCGACACCATTCCGTTCGTGGCATCGGTCCTGACGGCCGACAACGGGAACGGCGTTTCCATAAACATCTTGATCACGCGTTGTTGCGAGCGTTTGTACCGCGGGAAATCGATCAAAGCATTGATGTACCGGCCCTGGTCGAACGCAAGCGAGTCGAACTTGAACCCAAACGACTCCTTGCCGTTGACAAACGACTGCGCCTTAAAAATCCCGTTGTTGTTCCACGATTGGTCGTCCTGGTCGTAACCCGAAAACCCGAATCCGATCTTGCCCGAAGCGCTGACTTTTTGCGAGATGAACGTACCGTCGGGTTGCTTCGAAAGCGCGATGATGATGGGTTTTCCCGATTGGTTGACATGGCTCGAATCGCTGACGGGATAAGCCACAAGGCTCGAAACGGCAGGCGGGCGCGTATCTTTCAAATCAAACCCAAAATAGTGCGGATTGATGATTTTCTCGGTCTTGGTGTCGCGGAACTCGAAATGCAAATGCGGCCCTTCTGATCCGCCCGTGTTGCCCGAGATGGCAATGGTATCGCCTTTTTTGACGACGAGTTCGCCCGGTTTCGGGAACACCTCGATTTCGTAGGACTGCTGTTTGTATTGCTCGGCGCGGATGTACGCTTCGATTTTGCCATAACCTTTTTGCAAATGCCCGTACAACGTGGTGTAGCCGTTCGGATGGTCGATGTAGATGGCTTTCCCATAGCCGTACGACGAGATCTTGATGCGCGAAATATAGCCATCGCCTACCGCATACACCGAAAACCCTTCTTTTTGCTGCGTACGGAAATCGAATCCCGTGTGGAAATGGTTCGACCGCAATTCGCCGAAATTGCCCGAAAGTTGCATCGGGATGTCGAGCGGCGGACGAAAATCTTCTTTTGGGAACGGCTTGGTCTGGGCAAACAAAAATGGCGTGTACAACAATAAAATCAACAGCGGTCTCATGGGAATAAGCTTTTTGCTAAGATACAAAAACCAGCGGCAATGGCGGGTGTAGATTTTCTGTAAATCTTTGCCTTTTGTAACGCATTATCGACCAAAAGATTACAGTACAATCTTTCAAATTTCAAAATTTTAGGAAAAGTGTTGGCATAATCCACTAGGAATATTAACTTTGTTGCAATAGTGATGAACATCGTCGGCATGAGCGAAATTGCAGCAATTATCGATACTCTTGAAGGACGGCTCAAGAAACTGTTTGAAAAAACAGACCATCTCGAGCAGGTTTCGACCCAACTGAAACAGGAGCTTTACACTGCAAACGCAACGATCGAACGACAATCAAGCGAGATCGAAGCGCTCAAAAAACAGTACGAGACGCTCAAGGTCGCCAGTTCATTGCTTGGCAGCGAAGACAACAAACGAGAGACAAAGCTCAAGATAAACGCACTGATTCGTGAAATAGATTACTGCATTGCGCAGCTTGCAGATTAACATGGACGAAAAGCTCAAAATCAAACTGTCGATTGCCGACCGAGTATACCCGCTAACGGTAGAAATGTCGCAGGAAGAAGGCCTTAGAAGCGCTTCAAAGAAAATCGACCTGATGATCAAGCAATTCGAAGAAAACTATGCTGTTCGTGACAAACAGGATGTGTTGGCCATGTGCGCGCTACAGTTCGCTTCACAGTTGGAGCAACGGCAAATCGACAACTCGATCGACGGCAAGGAAACCATCGAACGCATCGGGAAAATCAACGATTTGCTGGCCAAGTACCTCGACAAATAATACGTTCTTACACATCGACTAAAAATACTGCCTACATTAGTTACATTTTGGTAAACTCAACACTAACAATTTAGAATGGGCTGATCATCGTTACTAAAGCATGCCGCCGATTGCGCGCGGATCCTTGAACAGCGAGCGAGCCCAAAACTTGTCTTTACGAGTTTATACATTCGACTGATGTAGGCTTTTTTTATAACCCTAACTTAACCATGGAAATTTTAATCATAATCATTGCAGCCATCGTGGGCGTCGCGGCCGGATTCGGGATCGCGAAGTTCATGGAGAAAAACAACGTCTCGAACCTGATCAAGACGGCCAAGAAAGACGCCGCCGTCATTTTGAAAGACGCCAAGCTCGAGGCCGAGAACATCAAAAAAGACAAAATCCTTCAGGCCAAAGAGAAGTTCATCGAACTCAAGGCCGAACACGAACAAGTGATCTTGGCGCGTGACAAAAAAGTAGCCGAAGTCGAAAAACGCGTCCGCGACAAAGAATCGCAAGTATCGTCGGAACTGGCCAAAGCCAAGAAAATCAACGACGACTACGAGCACAAGACCAAGGAATACGAAAGCAAGATCGAAATCCTTGACCGCAAGCGCGAAGAAGTCGAGAAAATGCACAAAAGCCAGCTCAACCAACTCGAGGTCATCTCGGGCTTGTCGGCCGAAGACGCCAAGGACCAACTTATCGAAGGACTCAAGGCCGAAGCGCGTACGCAAGCCATGGCGCACATCCAGGAAACCATCGAAGAGGCCAAACTCACCGCGCAACAGGAAGCCAAGAAAGTCATCATCAACACCATCCAGCGCGTGGGCACCGAAGAAGCCGTCGAGAACTGCGTATCGGTATTCAACATCGAATCGGACGACGTCAAGGGCCGCATCATTGGGCGCGAAGGCCGCAACATCCGCGCGCTCGAGTCGGCTACCGGTGTAGAAATTATTGTAGACGATACACCCGAAGCCATCATCCTTTCGTGCTTTGATCCGGTGCGTCGCGAAATCGCACGTTTGTCGTTGCACAAACTCGTCACCGACGGCCGTATCCACCCGGCGCGTATCGAAGAAATCGTCGCCAAGACCGCCAAGCAAATCGAAGACGAGATTGCCGAAGTGGGCAAGCGCACCGTCATCGATTTGGGCATCCACGGCCTCCACCCAGAACTTATCAAAGTGGTCGGACGTATGAAATACCGTTCGTCTTACGGACAAAATTTGTTGCAGCACTCGCGCGAGGTTTCTAAACTTTGCGGTATCATGGCCGCCGAATTGGGGCTCAACGTCAAACTGGCCAAACGCGCCGGATTGTTGCACGACATCGGCAAAGTGCCCGATACCGAAAGCGACTTGCCACACGCGCTCTTGGGCATGCAATGGGCCGAGAAATACGGCGAGAAGGAAGAAGTGTGCAACGCCATCGGGGCGCACCACGACGAGATCGAGATGAAATCGTTGCTCTCGCCTATCGTTCAGGTTTGCGACGCAATTTCGGGTGCACGTCCGGGCGCACGCCGTCAGGTGTTGGATTCGTACATCCAGCGTTTGAAAGACCTCGAAGGCGTGGCCTACGGGTTCAGCGGCGTCAAGAGCGCCTATGCGATCCAGGCCGGCCGTGAGTTGCGCGTAATCGTCGAAAGCGAAAAAGTAACCGACGACAACGCCTCAAAACTTTCGTTCGAGATTTCACAAAAGATCCAAACCGAGATGACTTATCCGGGTCAGGTGAAGGTGACGGTGATTCGGGAGACACGCGCCGTCAATATCGCTAAGTAAAAACTCAAATTCCAAATTCCAAAATCCAAACGTTCTTAGGACGACTTGGAATTTGGAATTTGTTTTTTGGAATTTCTCACGGTTTGTCCCGACCTGCAAAACGCACTTTTCCGAGCAGAAAATCAATGGCTTTCGCGACATTTTCTTTAATCTTTTCCTCGGTCTTGAGGTGCGAGATGTAACGCACAATTTCCTTTTGCCGCGAGGGCGTCAGTCCATCAAAAACCACTTTGGCTTTTTTGTTTTTCGCTAAGGCCGCGCGAAGCATCGGGTGCATTTCGATCGTGCGCGCTACAGGATCGAACGCCACGGTCACCTCGATTGTTTCGCCAATGCGTTTGGGAGAATTCTCGAGCATGACCATGTTGATGTAGAGCCGCCACGCACCGCCGTACTTCACGAGCGTTTGTGTATAAGGTTTGCCGTTGACCGAGCCATTAATCGGGATCGGCCCTTTGTCTTTACCCGCGCTCTCGAAAATCGATTGCAAAATTGCTTCGGGCACCAAAACATAAGGGTTGATGCCGATGATTTCGATTTGGGCCGAGAAAGAATTTGGTTTTTTCATTTTATTTTGGGCGTTGCCTAAAGGCCCGCGCTATCGGCTGCACGCGGTGCTTGCCTCAAACGAGTTCACTGAACACCTATAAAAAATAATATTAGGTGAAGTAATCGCTAACGCGCGCGTAGGAACGTTTTACATACGATAACGATTGTTTTTCGCGTCGAAATTTCCGATTCACCGCAAAGTAACAAAGTTTTCGCAAAGAGCCGCAGAGCAGTTGGAGAACTTTGAGAACTTTGCGAAAACTCTGTCTCTTTGCGGTAAAATGTTTGTTTTTACACTTACTTCCTCGGATGGTACGCATGCACAATTTGCGTGAGGTGTTTACGGTCGAGGTGTACATAAATTTCGGTGGTCGTAATCGATTCGTGCCCCAACATGAGTTGTATCGAGCGTAAATCGGCGCCATTCTCGAGCAAATGCGTCGCAAACGAATGTCGGAACGTGTGCGGGCTGATCGTTTTGTGCAACCCGATCTTCTCGGCCAAGGTTCGGATGATCGTAAAAACCATCGCGCGCGTGAGCCCGCTGCCGCGTCGGTTCAGGAACAATGTGTCTTCGTGGCCTTTTTTGATCGCGAGGTGCGACCGGATCTGGCTGCGGTAAATGTCGATGAACTTTTGCGTCGTCGGGCCTATCGGCACAAAACGTTGTTTGTTCCCTTTTCCGGTAACCTTGAGAAAACCTTCGTCAAAAAACAGGTCCGAAATCTTGAGCGAAACGAGCTCCGATACCCGCAAGCCGCATCCGTACAGCGTTTCGAGCATGGCGCGGTTGCGTTCGCCTTCCGGGCTGCCCAGGTCGATGGCTGCAATGAGCGCATCGATTTCGTCGAGCGACAACGTATCGGGCAATTTGCGCCCTATTTTGGGCGTCTCGATCAGCTCGAGCGGATTGTCGGTACGGTAATCCTCGAAAATCAGCCAGGTAAAAAAACTGCGCAAACCAGAGATGATACGCGCCTGCGAACGTGCATTGACCTCGCGCGAAACGGCGTAGATGAACTGCTGCAAGGTTTCCTCGTCGATCTTGACCGGCGAAATTTCGATGCCGTGGCGCTCCAGATAATCGACGAGCCGCAAGATATCGAACCCGTAGTTCTCGATGGTATTGTCGCTCAAACCACGTTCGATCTTAAGATAGGACTTGTAATTTTTGAGGAATCCACTCCAGTTCATCCTGCAATTTACATCAAATTAGGGCATAAAAAAACACCCCCGAAGGGATGTTTTCTTCACTTTAACCAAAGTCTTAAAACTTGTATCCGAACGAGGCCTGCACCACATGGTTGTGGATGCTGGTCGCGCTTTCGCCCGGTTCAGGCGTCGAATCGTCTATATCGATCAGGCCCAGCGTATAACGCGCCGAGACAAACATGCGGTTCTTGAAATTGTAGGTCGCCCCAAAGTTGAGCCCGAGGTCGATGGTCTTGAGGTCGTCTTTGACGTTTTCTTTGTTGGTCGTGTCGGAACCGTTCCAGTAAGTGGTCGTGTATTCGGTTTCGGCGTCGAGCAAGATGCCCAGTTGCGGCCCGAATTCAACGCTCAACGGATCGATCACATAATACTTGGCCATGACCGGCACGTGCAGGTAATACAAGTTGGCGGTGTACTGGACGTTGTCGATTGGCCCCTCGTAGTACCAATCGTTGTTGCTGCGGTAGTTGTAGTTCCACTCGGCACCTACGTTCGAGAACAGTATTTCGGGTTGGATCGCAAATTTCTTGAACTTGAACTCGACAAAACCGCCGATGTGCCCCGATAGTTTGGGTTCGGCATCTTCGACGTCTCCTGTGAACATCGACGCGCCTGCGCCTACTTTTGCGCCAAATCTGATTTCCTGGGCTTCGGCCACACCAAAGGCAGCCACCGCGAGCGCGGTAAAAATGATTTTCTTCATCGTAAAAATGATTTTTTGATTAATGATTGCGCTAGTAGTCGCAACAGCGGCCAATGCGTTACAGTTTAATCCAATTTTTTTTACAAAAAAAAGTGCGCCATGTGGCGCACTTTTGTCTTCCCATACAGAATGGCGTTAGAAACGATAGCCCAAGGATGCCTGAAATACATTGTTGGTCAACGTCCGTCCACCCGAGCGGTATACAAACCCGTTACCGTTGTCGACGCGGTAATAGGTTCCTGTTTCGTCTATGCTTGTGACCCCGATACAAAAACGCGCCTGGGTAAAAAAGTGGTCGGTAAAGTAGTAGGACGCCCCTAAATTAAAAGAAGCTTCGGCCGTTTTAAGCCCACCCTTGATGTCCTGCGTACTTGAAAAAGTGGTCACGAACCCGCCATCGTTTTCGGTTTCGGTATACTTGTTCTTGGCCCCCACCAATAACCCGATTTGCGGCCCTGCTTCGAGGCTCAGTTTGGGGATGACGTAAAACTTGGCCATCACCGGAAAATTCAAATAGGTAAGGTTGATTTTGTTCTCGGACGCGTAGCTATAGCCCGGAGACGCCTCGCTGTATTTACTTTTCGCTCCCTGCAACGACAACAAAAGCTCGGGTTGGATCGCAAATTTTGGCGCAATCTTGATTTCGACCAGACCGCCGGCGTGTACCCCTACCCTTGGCGTCGAATTGTCGACATCGCCCGCAAGCGTCGCCACGTTTAAACCTCCTTTGACACCAAACCGCGCCGATTGCGCCTTTACGGGAACTGTCGCTATGGCGAGCAACAGCAAACAAACAAACTTTTTCATAGTATTTTACTTAATGTTAGTAAAACAAAAGTAAAGTCGACGCTGCACACCCGGCTTACAACACTGCCCAAAAATCTTACAAAACACGCACGTTTAGTTCGCGCAACCATGACAAGTACCATAAAAAAAGCCCCGCAACGCGAGGCCTTTGCACAAAACTATACAACACAACTATTAAAATGTATACAGGAATGAGGCAGACAATACCGAGTTTTTGGTTTCAGAAAACGCGAAGTCGTCGATATCGGTAAGACCGAAGTTGTAACGCAACCCAACGCCCATGTGGTCGTTGAAGTCGTATCCGGCGCCAATGTTCAACCCAACGTCGATGGTTTTGAGTGAATCCTTGATGTCGATCGTTCTTGACTCAGAATAAGTCTCCAAACCAAAACCGTTGTCGAAGGTCTCGGTGTACTCGTATTTGCTTTTTGCCGACACGAGAATTCCAAACTGCGGACCGAACTCAACGTTAAAACCTTTGACGATGTAGTAACGTCCCATGATCGGGATGTTGATATACGACAGGTTGTAGTTGTTTTCTTCGCGTTCGAACTCGCCGCCGCCATACGACCAATAATCCTTGGTCTTGGCGCCCTGCATCGAGAACAACAATTCGGGCTGCAGGAACAATTTGTCCATCAGGCCTATTTTCACGAAACCGCCCACGTGTGCGCCTGGCTTCATTGTGATGTCGTCAGAAACATCGCCTGTGATCGTCGAAAGGTTTATACCGCCCTTGACGCCAAATTTAATTTGCGCGCTGGCCGTTCCAAAAGCAGCCAATGCAAAAATGGTTAAGATTACTTTTTTCATTATGTTAGTGTTTAAAGTTTACTTTTCAAAAAACATCCCGATTACAAGAACCGGGATGCACCCAAAATTTATAAATTACAACTATTAAAATCTGTAGCCTACACCGGCGTTGACGTTCGATCCGAGGTAGCCGCCGAGCCCAACGTCGACGCGCAATTCGGTGTAAAAGTTCTCGAACAAATCGTAGCTCGCGCCAAAGTCGAAACTGGGCGAAAACTGATCGTCGTCGCCGTCGAGCGCATAATTGAGCGCCGGACCTGCCTGTGCATAAAAATTCTTAAAGAACGAATACTTGACCAATACCGGCACATTGACCGCGAGGTAGCCATCGTCGCCCGGCACCACCGAAAAAGTCAGTTCGGGTTGTAGCTTGAAATCGTCGACAAGGTCAAATTCGAGCAATCCGCCTGCATAAAACCCTATGTTAGACGCATTTGAATCGTATCCTAAATAATAGTAATCGTCGTAAAGGTCGTTCCTGCCACGGTCGTCGCGGTGCAAACGGTGTCCGTCGTACGATGAGGCAAAGAACCCGGCCTTGACACCAAAACGCATGTCTTGCGCTTGCATCGCGCCGCACGCCCATAAAACCGCCATTATTAATAAAATCTTTTTCATGCTTAAAATGTATGCGAAATCGGTTATATCAAAAATAAAACATTAACAACGACGCGGGTTTCAACAAAATTTCAGTTATCAACAATTTTATAAACAACGTACCGCCTATAATGTTAACAAACCCTTAAACCAACCACAATCGATACGAATTCACCTATTTTTGGGTTATTAAAAAAAACAAGACCACATGAAAAAGTTGCTCTTTATTTTGTTGCTCTGTGCCACGACCGCGCAGGCGCAATTGCGTTTCGGCATCAAGGCGGGTGCCAATTTTGCCGATCTGGACGGCATCACGCTCGACACCAAGATGCGCACCGGATTCCACTTTGGTGCCTTACTCGAACTCGATTTGCCCGGCCCGTTGGCCATTCAGCCCGAACTGGTGTACTCGTCGCAAGGCGCCAAGGTAAATGCCGCCGCATTCGACGACATCCAGTACGATTACCTCACCGTGCCTGTGGCGCTCAAATTGTATTTGATCCCCAGCGTGCTCAACGTCGAACTCGGACCGCAATTTTCTTTCCTGGTCAACGACAACAACGCTTTTAACCCCGGCGATTCGTCGAGTTTTGACTTTGCCGCGTTGGGCGGATTGGGCCTCGACCTGGGCAATCACCTGTTTTTGCAAGGAAGGTATGTACTCGGGCTGACCGACGCGTCGTCCAACGCCGATGTCAAGAACAAGGTGATCCAGCTGTCTGTGGGTTATAAATTCTAGCCCAAGATGTAGAGCTGGATTTTTTGTCCACACCAAAAAGACCGCACTTGCATCTAGCGAGAAAACGGCCTAATCAATTTTTTGTTATTTTTACGCACCGTCGTTCCTAACGTCACGCCCATGAAACTTACCATCATCAACGGACCCAACCTGAATTTGCTCGGCAAACGCGAACCTGAAATTTATGGCAACCAATCGTTCGAGGATTTTTTGCAGGTGTTGCGCACGAAGTTTCCCAATCTTGAAATCGACTACTTCCAGAGCAATATTGAGGGCGAACTGATCGACGCGATCCAACGCGCGGGCTTTTCGAGCGATGGGATCGTGCTCAATGCGGCGGCTTATACCCATACATCCATCGGGATTGGCGATGCCGTCAAAGCCGTGCCAGCTCCCGTAGTGGAAGTGCACATTTCGAACACGTTCTCGCGCGAAACCTTCAGACACCATTCTTTTGTATCGCCGCATGCCAAGGGCGTGATCGTGGGATTCGGGCTCAAAAGTTACGAACTCGCTCTACAAGCATTTATTTAACCCCATCCTTTTTATGAGAAAAATCATTACGCTCTTTTTGTTTTTTTGTTCGGTTGCCGTTTTTGCCCAGGTCAAGGGCGTCGTTTCTGACGAAAAAGGCAACCCTTTGCCGTTTGTTTCGATTTACATAGACGGCAGCTATATTGGTACAACGACGAACGAAAAAGGCGAATACGAGTTGATGGCCAAACCCAGCAAATACATACTCGTGTTCCAATACTTGGGCTACAAGACGCAACGCATCAAGCATGTGATTGACCACCTGCCCAAAAAGGTCAACGTGACGATGGTCGAGGAGCAAATCACGCTCAATGAAGTCGTAATCGACCGCAACCACAACCCTGCCGACGAAGTCATCCGCAAGGCGATTGCATCCAAAAAGGAAAACTCCGAACAAACCGCCAAGTACTCGGCCGACTTTTACTCGCGCGGTATTTTCAGGATCAAGGACGCACCCAAAAAAATACTGGGACAAAAATTCGACGCTTTTGACGAGGTGCTCGATTCGACGCGTAGCGGTATTTTGTATTTGTCTGAAACGATCTCGAAGATCGAATACCAGAAACCCGACAAACTCAAAGAGACCATCATCGCCTCGAAAGTAAGCGGCAACGACAATGGCTTTAGTTTTAACAACGCCGCCTCGGCCGACTTTGATTTTTACGAAAACTACATCGCGTTGCAGACCAACGTGGTTTCGCCCATCGCCAACAATGCCTTCAACTATTACAAATACAAACTCGAGGGTACTTTTTTCGAGGGCAAGCACCAGATCAACAAAATCAAGGTCACGCCCAAACGCATGTCGGAACCTGCCATGGAAGGGTACATTTATATCGTAGAGGACAGTTGGGCGCTTTTTGCCACCGACCTCAAGATCCGCGGCAACCAGATGCAGATGCCTGTGTTGAACGAGATGACGCTCAAACAAAGCTACATCTACAACGATCACAGCAAGATTTGGGTCAAGAATACACAAACGCTCGACTTTATTGCGGGCATCTTCAACACCAAATTCACGGGTCGATTTACGTATGTATTCAGCAATTACAGGCTCGACCCGGCTTTTACCAAACAAACTTTTGGCGCCGAGGTTTTGCGTTTTGCCGACGACGCGAACAAAAAGGAAAACGCGTTCTGGGACCGCGTGCGTCCGGTGCCGCTTACCGAGGAAGAATCGAACGATTACATCAAGAAAGACGCGTTGCAGGTGAAAAAGAAATCGCAGGTCTACCTGGATTCGATCGACGCCAAGGGCAATAAATTTGGCTGGCTCGACCCGATCACAGGTTACTCGTACAAAAACTCGTACCGAAAATGGGAACTGGGGTACGACGGCTTGCTGATGGGCATCGGCTTCAATACCGTGCAAGGCTTCAACTTCAACACAGGATTGTATTTTACGCGCAGAGACGAGGAAAAAAGGACCTACTCGACCATCCGTGCCGATTTTAACTACGGTCTCGACGAAAAACGTTTCCGCGCGACTGCGAGCTATATAAACCGGTTCAGCAACACCAATTTTAGCGAATTGCGCGTTTCGGGCGGTAGCAGTGTGGCGCAGTTCAACGAAAACAACCCGATAGGGCGCATCGTCAATTCGATCAGCACGTTGTTTTTTAAGGACAACTACATGAAATTGTTCGAAAAAAACTTCGCCAAGGCATCGTTTGGGCGCGAATTCTTTAACGGATTCCACGCAACGGCGGGTATCGAGTATTCGGAGCGCAAACCGCTATGGAACCATACCGAACAGGTCATCATCCAGGACACCAACGACTGGTATACGTCGAACAATCCGCGCGCACCGAACGATCATTTTACGCCGGCCATCGTCAAACACAATCTGATCAAGGCGAATGTTTTGGCGCGCTATACTTTCGGGCAAAAATACTGGACGCGCCCCGATGGCAAGTTCCGTCTGAGCGATGACAAATACCCAGTGGTGTATGCGGGTTATGAAAAAGGATTCGGCGGCAGCGAAAGCAAGTACGACTTCGATCACGTGCACGCGCGCGTGACGTACGATGTGACGCTGGGCAACAAAGGCAATCTTGGGATGAACCTCAAAGCGGGCAAATTCTTCAACGCCGACAACATCGCCTTTGTCGACTACAAGCACTTTAACGGCAACCTGACGCACATTGGCACGGCCGACCGCTACCTCAACGTGTTCAACCTTTTGCCGTATTACACCGCAAGCACCAACGACGCCTATTTCGAGGCGCACGCCGAGCACGACGACCAAGGCTACATCATGAACAAACTGCCGTTGCTCAATAAATTAAAGTCGACGTTGGTCCTGGGTTACCACCATTTGTCGGTACCCGACCGCAGCCCGTACCATGAATTCACCGCGGGATTGGACAACCTTGGTTTTGGCAAATTCAAGGTTTTCAGGGTAGATTATATCCATTCGTACCAAGCCGGCAACCACCAGGACGGTGTGGTGTTTGGCATCAAACTGTTGAACGTACTTGAATAATATTCGCTACGAAAAATCGTTTACATGGGCATGAAACGCATTATTGTTTTTGTTGTACTGGTTTTAGGTGTGGTGTTCGCCGCGTTGGTGGCGCTCACCTACCGCAATACCGAAATCCCCAGGTCGGAATGTGTGCTGGCCAAAGGCATTGTGTCGGACATCAGTACAGGCGGCGTAAACGATATTGTTTTTGAACTAGAAAGCAAGCAACATGTTTTTTACATCAACCGCGGCGTCGAACACGGGTTTGACGTCGAAGCGTTGGAAAAGCAACTACTGGCCGAGGAAGTGACGATTTACTACGCCGATGGCTGGACGCCTTTTGCTCCGTTCGGCAGCAAGGCCAAGCACATACGCGAAATCAGGAACGGCAATTGGATCGTGTACAGTGAGTTTTGATTCGTCGCATCGGCAAAATCTCAATTGGAAAATATACAGTTTTTCTATAGCGTAAATTGAATTGGTATCCTTATTTTTACCGTAGGGAAAGGGGCTATGAAGGTATCCCCTACGAATTAAAAAAATACAATTGGTATAGAAAAACTGTAGATTTTGTTAAAATTTAAATTCGTAAAAAACTGTCTTCAGTGAGAAAACCGAAAGTTGAAAAATCTCGATAAAAAAAGACCCCGACCGGGGTCTTTTTTATGGATTTCAACTACGCGCGGACAATCTTTGCGCCCAACACACGCAATCGTTCGTCGATCCGCTCATAACCACGGTCGATTTGCTCGATGTTCTGGATGGTACTCGTACCCTTGGCCGACAATGCAGCGATAAGCAGTGAAATTCCCGCCCGAATATCGGGTGAAGACATGGTCGTAGCCTTGAGTTGCGATTGGAAATTGTGTCCCATCACCACGGCGCGGTGCGGATCGCAAAGCATGATTTTCGCCCCCATGTCGATCAACTTGTCGACAAAGAACAAACGGCTCTCGAACATTTTCTGGTGGATCAAAACATCGCCGTCGGCCTGCGTGGCCACAACCAGTACGATGCTGAGCAAATCGGGTGTAAAGCCCGGCCACGGCGCATCGGCCACGGTAAGGATCGATCCGTCAATGTCGGTTTTGATTTTATAGGTTTCATGTGTCGGGATGTAGATGTCGTCGCCGCGGCGTTCGAGCGTGATGCCGAGCTTGCGGAAAACGTTCGGGATCACGCCGAGGTTTTCCCAGCTGACGTCCTTGATCGTGATTTCGCTGCGCGTCATGGCCGCGAGCCCAATCCATGAACCGATTTCGATCATATCGGGCAAAATGCGGTGTTCGCATCCGCCGAGGCTTTCGACGCCCTCGATTGTGAGCAAATTCGATCCGACGCCTGTGATTTTAGCGCCCATCGAATTGAGCATCTTGCACAATTGCTGCAAATAGGGTTCGCATGCCGCATTGTAAATCGTCGTGGTTCCCTTGGCCAGTACCGCCGCCATGACGATGTTGGCCGTACCGGTGACCGATGCTTCGTCGAGCAACATATGGGTACCCACAAGTCCCTCCTTGGTTTTTTCTACGCCATAAAAATGGTCTTCGCGGTTGTAGCGAAACTTGGCGCCCAGGTTGATGAAACCTTCAAAGTGAGTATCGAGCCTTCTGCGTCCGATCTTGTCGCCGCCTGGTTTGGGGATGTATCCCTTGCCAAAACGCGCAAGCAACGGCCCTACAATCATGATCGAACCGCGCAACGAACCGCCTTCTTTTTTGAATGCTTCGGTTTCGAGATACCCCACGTTGACCTCATCGGACTGGAACGTGATCGAACCCGGTCCGTTTTTCTGGATTTTGACCCCCAAATTGCCCAGCAACGTGATCAGTTTGTTGACGTCGATGATGTCGGGAATGTTGTTGATCGTCACTTTTTCTGGCGTAAGCAACACTGCGCACAAAATCTGCAACGCTTCGTTCTTGGCGCCTTGCGGCGTAATCTCCCCTTTGAGGCGTACGCCTCCTTCGATTTTGAAAATGCTCATAATTACTGTTGCTTCTTTTGGTTCTTGTGCTGTTTGTTCTTTTGCTTTTTCTGTTGCTGGTTGCCAACCGGCGCGTTGGTCTTGTTCGACGTTTTCTTGTTGGTGCGCATCAAATCGGTGGTGTTGACCAATTCTTCGGACGATTGCAACAAATCGATCTTACCATCCGACAGCTCATACAAATGCTCAAAAATTACCGCATCGGTGACGGTATCCTTGTTCCAACTCAAATACATTTTTTTCATGTGGTTGGCGATGACTTTCACGAGTGCATCCTTGAGTTCGCTGGGTTCCCAGCCGTTGGCCACCTCGATCATGTACTTAATGTTGTTGCCATAAAAACGATAACGCGGATGGTTTTGCGGATAGGCCAGCGCCTCGGGTTTGAGTTGCAACACTTCGCGTGACGGAATCGGATACGGTGAATCGACATCGATCCTGAAATCGGACATGATGAACAACTGGTCCCAAAGCTTGTGCTGAAAATCGGGCACATCGCGCAAATGCGGATTGAGACTGCCCATGACCTGGATGATGTATTTGGCGGCCTTGTTGCGCTCGTCGCGGTCGGCAATCTCGGTCGCTTGGTCGATCAGCTTTTGCAGGTGGCGGCCATATTCGCGAATGATCAGGTTTTCGCGCTCTGAATTGTATTCAAGGTAATGCACCACATCGGCGGCATTTTCCTTGGTGTATTTTGGTGTCATATCACAACGATATTATGCCTTCTACGGCAGAAACTTCTATGTATTTGTCGATTACGTGTTGCGGACTTTCCATATTGACGTTTACCGAAACACTGGTAAAATTCCCGTTCTTGGATTGGGTCGTCTTGATCACGGCACCCATCTGGTTGAATGCGGCCTCGACCTGCGCGATCTTGGCCGTGTCGGTAGGCACGATGAATTTGTACAGGTATTCGGCAGGCCAGGTCGTGTTGTGGGTCAACTCTTCTTTGAGCCTCGCGTAGAATTCTTCTGTTTTCTTGTCCATAGTCAATAAAACAGCAAATATACGGGAAAGGATGTTAGATTTTTGTATTTGGACTTAAGATTTCAGCGGGTTATGAACAGCTTTGTTTACGCAACCGATGAATGGCGTAAAGGTGGACACTTCGAGATCCATATTAACGTTAGTGGCCGCAATTGGCTCGGATTTTTACAGATTTTCTGCACCGAAGACAAAAGCGAATTTCGTAACTTCGAATCAGGGCGGGGATTTGGGGCCCCAACAACCAACCTCTTTTTTTCCAAAAAAACAGCTCTTGATCGCAAAACACAAAATGACGTCGGCGGTGCTATTTGCCTTTGTTTTTCTCACTTTTCCTGTTCAAGATTTTTCACTAAGTTTGCGGCTTACTTTTAAAAAGTGGCTAAAGAAATCATCGTCATCATTGGCGGCCCTGGAACCGGCAAAACAACCCTGATTGATGCGCTCATCGCGCGCGGCTACTGCTGCTACCCAGAGATTTCGCGCGAAGTCACCGCCGAAGCCAAAAAACAAGGCATCGAACAATTGTTTCTCGAAAAACCCTTATTGTTTAGTGAGTTGCTGCTCGAAGGCCGAAAGAAACAATTCCTGAGCGCGCAAACCGAGCCCCATGATTGGGTGTTCCTCGACCGCGGCATCCCAGACGTGCTGGCCTACATGCACTACATTGGCGACAGCTACCCTGCCTTTTTTGACGCCGCTTGCCGCGAACATACCTATTCGAAGATTTTCGTGCTTCCGCCTTGGGAGGAAATCTACGTCAGCGACGACGAACGCTACGAAAACTACGACCAGGCCAAACTCATTTACGGCCATTTGACCGAGACCTATCAAAAGTATGGATACGATTTGATCGAGGTGCCCAAAGGCAGCGTGGAAAAACGCGTCGGTTTTATTCTCGAACGCTTGGCTTAGCCGAACGCTTTTCGTTTTCGACATTCGACATTTTTTGCCTATTTTTATGCTAAATTTCGAATAAAGAACGTCGATTAACGAATCCCGAACCCATATACGCCATGACACCCCACGAACTCCTCAAAAAACACTGGAACCACGACCAGTTTCGCGACCCGCAACTGCAAATCATTACATCGGTGCTCGACGGGCACGATACTTTTGCGCTGTTGCCCACGGGTGGCGGCAAATCGATTTGCTTTCAGATTCCCGCACTCATGAAACCCGGCATCTGCTTGGTCGTTTCGCCGCTTATTGCGCTCATGAAAGACCAGGTGGCAAACCTCCAAAAACGCGACCTCAAGGCGCTGTCACTCACGGGCGGCATCACGCAAAACGAAACCATCGAACTGCTCGACAATGCGCAATTCGGCAATTACAAGTTTTTGTACCTGTCGCCCGAAAGGCTGCAATCGGAATGGATTGTCGAACGCATCAAAAATTTGCCGATCAACCTTATTGCAATAGACGAAGCGCACTGCGTATCGCAATGGGGACACGACTTCAGGCCCGCATACCTCAAGATCGCGATGCTCAAGACGCACTTTCCGAAAATTCCTTTTTTGGCTTTGACCGCATCGGCCACCGACCGCGTGCGCCAAGACATCGCCGAACAATTACAACTCGAAGCGCCTGCCGTTTTTCAAATATCGTTTGCACGCGACAACCTGGCGTATATGGTTTTTGAAACCGAAGACAAACTACTGCGTATTGAGCAAATCCTGCGCAAAAACCCAGAACCCGCGATCATTTATGTGCGCAACAGAAAATCCTGTATTGATGTGTCGGCGCAATTGCGCGCGCTCGGATTCACGGCAACCTTCTACCACGGCGGCCTGACCCAAAAGGAAAAGAACGAGCACATGCAGTTGTGGATGGACGAAACCGTGCAAGTGATTGTGGCCACCAACGCGTTCGGGATGGGCATCGACAAGGCCAATGTCAAGACGGTCATCCACAGCCAACTGCCCGACAACCTCGAAAATTATTACCAGGAAGCCGGGCGCGCCGGGCGTAACGGCCAAAAGGCTTTTGCGGTTTTGCTGACCGCCCCGTCCGATTTGATCCAGGCCGAAAACCAGTTCCTGGCCGTGTTGCCCGACCGAAAATTCCTGCTCGAAGTGTACGTCAAATTGTGTAACTATTTCCAAATCGCGTATGGCGAAGGCATCGACGAGCATTTTTCGTTCAACCTGAACCAGTTTTGCCTGCGGTACGATTTTGCCCCGGCCAAGACCTACAATGCGTTGCAGTTCCTTGATCGGCAAGGCGTGATTGCGCTGTCGCAGGAGTTTTCGCAAAAGATTGCGCTGCAGTTTTTGATCGAATCGCGCGAAGTTATGCGTTACATCAGCCTGAACCCAAGCGACGAAGACATCTTGCTCACGATCCTGCGCACCTATCCTGGCATTTATGAACTGCAAACGGCGTTCAACGCGCCGCTGATCGCCAAAAAATCGGGACGCACCGAGGCCGAGGTCTATCGGTTGCTCGACAAATTGGCCGAAAAAAGCATCATCGATTACCACGCGCGCAACAACGACGCCGCCGTCACGTTCAATGAAATCCGCGAAGACGAAAAAACAATCAACCGCGTGGCCAAATACCTCGAAAACCAAAACGCGCTCAAAAAGGCGCAACTCGAATCGGTCGTACGCTATGTTTCTAACAACAACCGTTGCAAGCAGCAGCTGTTGCTCGATTATTTTGGCGAAATACAGACGCGTGACTGCGGCATTTGTTCGTACTGCATCGGCAAGCAAAAAAAGCCGAATCCGCTCGCGCTGACCCAGCCGATACTCCAACTGCTCAAAACCGCCGACCTCGATTCGCGTGAAATCCACAAAATGATGGCCGATGATTTTACCGTTGACGCCTCGGATGTTATCTTTGCGCTGCAAATGCTGCTCGAGAACGAAGTCGTCGCGCTGCTGGACAACAACAAATACACCCTGATCAAATGAGAGAACCCTTGCGCATTGTTTTTATGGGTACGCCCGAATTCGCCGTCGGCATACTCGACGCCATTTGCCGCAACAACTATAAGGTGGTGGGCGTCATTACCGCCGCCGACAAACCCGCCGGCCGTGGACAAAAAATCAAGTACTCGGCCGTCAAGGAGTATGCGCTTGCACAGGACTTGCCGTTGCTGCAGCCGACCAATTTGAAAGACGAAACGTTCTTGGCCGAACTCAGGGCGCTGAACGCCAATTTGCAAGTAGTGGTTGCCTTTAGGATGCTGCCCGAGGTGGTTTGGCGCATGCCCGAATACGGCACGTTCAACCTGCACGCGTCGTTGTTGCCGCAATACCGCGGCGCGGCGCCGATCAATTGGGCCATCATCAATGGCGAGACCAGAACGGGTGTCACCACGTTTTTTATCGATGACAAAATCGACACGGGTGCGATGATATTGTCTTCGGAAACCGCGATCGGCGCAACGGAAACGGCAGGTGAATTGCACGATCGTCTGATGCACATTGGGAGCCAAACGGTGGTCGATACGCTGGAGATGATTCAAAAAGGCCCTGTCCACACGACCATCCAATCCGAAAACCCCGACATCAAAACGGCCTACAAACTCAACAAAGACAATTGCAAAATCGATTGGACACGCCCGATGGATGACATTTTCAATCTAATCCGCGGCCTTTCGCCTTACCCTGCAGCCTGGTGTTATATCAAGGACCGCGGGCAGGAATGGAATGTCAAGGTGTATTCGGCCGAACAAATTATGGAACGCCATACCGACCCTATCGGGAAGATTTTCGCGGGCAAAAAAGAAATACGCGTGGCCGTTGCAGGAGGCTATCTCAAACTGTTGGTTTTACAGTTTCCGGGGAAGGCCAAAATGGAGGCTTCGCAATTGTTAAACGGAATGGGTTTTTCTGACGAGGCCATCGCTTGTTAGTACGCGCCAACACTGGCATGAGCCTAATTCCGACAAAAACAAGTTACTTTATCAACAAAAGATTCGATTTATCAACAAATCGACCAAAAACACGCCGCAGGTCTTGTCCAGTAAGGAATTCCTGCTAAATTTGTTTCATTAACTAAATGTTTAACCAACAATTAATAACTATTATTATGAACAAATCAGAATTAATCGATGCTATCGCTGCTGACGCAGGAATTACAAAAGCTGCTGCGAAATCGGCTTTGGAGTCGTTTTTGAACAATGTAGGTGGTACTTTGAAAAAAGGCGGACGTGTGTCTTTGGTAGGTTTCGGATCTTGGTCGGTATCTAAAAGAGCGGCAAGAGAAGGCAGAAACCCACAAACTGGAAAAACAATCAAGATTGCTGCTAAGAATGTAGTGAAGTTCAAGGCTGGTGCTGAGTTGGAAGGAAACGTTAACTAGTCTGAGACTCTTTATAATAGAACACAAGGCCTCCCATCGGGAGGCTTTTTTTTGCGCAAATCCCTTGTTTTATTTGGTTTTTAGATTTTTTTTGTTAAATTTATTTTAAAATTGCGGCAAGATGATCTCAGAAAAACTTCAAAAAGGACATTTACTTATAGCCGAACCCTCGATAATCGGAGATTTATCGTTCAACCGTTCGGTCATTTTGTTGGCAGACCACAACGATGAAGGTTCGGTGGGATTCATCATCAACAAACCGTTGCGCTACACGATCAACGACCTGGTTCCCGATGTAGAGGCGAACTTCAAGATCTACAACGGAGGCCCCGTAGAACAAGACAATTTGTATTTCATCCACAACGTGCCGGAATTGATCACCAACAGTGTCGAGATTTCGAACGGCATCTATTGGGGTGGTGATTTCGAACGCACCAAGACGCTCATCAACGAAGGCAAGATCAAAAAAGACAACATCAGGTTTTTCTTGGGCTATACAGGTTGGGCAGCGGGTCAGCTCGAAAGCGAGATGCAATCGAACTCTTGGATCGTGGCCGAAAACCTATACCAAAACAAAATCATCGGTAAGGCGACCAACGATTTTTGGAAAGAAAAAATCATCGAACTCGGCGGCGACTACCTCATCTGGTCGAATGCACCCGAAAACCCGATGCTCAATTAACCCAACCGCAACTGCGCGTTGAGCTTGACGAGCATTTCTTTGGCAAAATCTGTCGCGAACTCCTTTTTACGGTATTTGGTGATGGGCTGGATGCCTACGATCACGTTGGTCAGGAACAATTCGTCGGCCTTTTGCAAATCGAAGGGCGACACTGGCGCTTCCTCGACCGTCAAACCTTCAATCTTTCTGGCCAAAGCCAAAATCTGTTTGCGCATCACGCCCTGGAGACATCCTTCTGAAATGGGCGGCGTAACCAATCTATTTCCCATAAGCATGAACAGGTTGCCATTCAACGCCTCAATTACGTTCTTGGCATCGTTGAGCAACAAGCAGTTGGCCAATCCATTTTCGTTTGCAAAAATACTCCCGGTGATATTGACCAGCCGGTTGGTCGATTTGATGGTCGACAACAACTGCGCCGTGACATAAAAATCCTTGAACAGATCAACTTCGTACGCTTCGCTTGAAAAGGCATACATGGGTGCTTCGAGCGGTTGCGCCTGTATAATAAACTCCACGTTTTGATCGGTCGGTAAATACAACCCACCCGGATTGCGGAACACCGTCATGCGCGCGCGTCCCGACAACAACGCCCCGTTGGCTTCGGCGGTTGCGAGCAATTGATTCTCGAAATACTCCATCGTGAAATGCATTGGAATTTCCATCCGGATGATGCGCATGCCCGACATCAGCCTGAAATAGTGGTCTTCGAGAAACAAGACCTTGCCATCGAGTATTTTGACCGTTTCGAAAATACCGTCGCCATAAAGAAACGCGCGGTTGTTGGTTGCAAGCGCCGCATCGGTCGCGAGCGCACCGTTGTAATTGACCATAAAAAAAGCCCTGAATAATTCAAGGCAAATATAAGTCGAATAAATGATTCTTATACCGAACCGATCACATGTTTGAGGTCGGAGATTTGGTTTTCCCAAAGCAAAGTCGCCTCGTCTATTTCGTTGGCTTCGGCAAAATCGATGACCATCAGCGAGACATCTTTGGTGATTTCGTCTTCGAGGATGCGCAATTCAAAAAAATAATCGGTGTCCTTTTTGTCTTGGTCGATCCAACGGAACTTTACCTTCTCGCCGGTCTTTTTAGAGGTGAGTCTCGCGTTTTCCTCGACATCATCCCAAATAAACGTAAAAAACTCGCCACGCGAATTTACGTTGTCGGCAAACCACTCTTGCAAACCCGAAGGCGTTGAAATATACTGGTATAGCAATTGCGGCGAGGAATTGATTGGAAATTCGAGTTCGTAGCGTGATTTAGGTTCCATGTAAGGCAGATTATTTTGGCGAAATATATAAATTAAAATCAAAAAAGGCATCTTTATAAAAATAATTTTTTTTACCCGTTTATGTTTGCAACCTTTGATTTTAGTACTATATTTGCACCCGCATAACCGCAACCCCGGCGAGGTAGCTCAGTCGGTTAGAGCGCAGGATTCATAACCCTGAGGTCACGGGTTCAACTCCCGTCCTCGCTACAAAACCCAAGACATTTTGTTCTTGGGTTTTTTTGTTTCCGCCAACACAAGCAGTCCAATCCCTTCATATTGAAGGACAAAAACCTACAACTCCACTAAACTGTAACCTCCCCTAAGGCTTAATTTACAATCGGTTACTCATTAATATTCGCAAAACATCCACTTTTAAATATTTTTTGTAATCATTTACGTATAAATTAAGTCAAAAAGTGCATTTCATCGATTTTTTTGTACGTTTTGTCGATTAATTCAAAAAAAGATTCTAGTTTTACCCTTCGAAACAAAACAAAACAGAATTAACCAATTACGATTTCATTAATTAACCCGATTGATTATGAAAACAATTACCCAAACCAGAACCAAACTATTGGCGACACTTTGTCTGCTATTTGTATCGTTCTTGTCTAACGCACAAACGCAAACGTACAACGCAAACGGTACGTTCACGGTCCCTGCGGGCGTTACAACCGTAACGGTTGAGGCCTGGGGCGGCGGCGGCGCGGGCGGCGGTGTCAACGGACAAAGCTCTACGAACAGGGCTGCCGGCGGCGGATCGGGCGGAACCTTTACGCGCGCAACAGGTGTCGTTGTTTCGCCAGGCACGAACGTAGGGGTAACCGTTGGCCAAGGTGGCGTCGGTACCAATGCGTCGGCAGGAACAGCAGGTGGCACTTCGACCTTTGCGTCGGTAACGCCTGTAACAGCAGCAGGCGGAAATGGCGGTGCATTGGCCACAAACGGAACCAACAACAGCGCCGGCGGCGGAAATGCTACCGGAACGACTTACGATGGTGGTAGAGGTGCCAACGCAGCTTCTGGAACCAGTGGAGGTGGTGGAGGCGGCGCTGGCAGCAGTGCCGACGGAGGCAACGCCTCTGGCGCAACAGCCGGTACTGGTGGTGCGGGCGGCGGCGGAAACGGCGGCGCGGGTAGAGGCAGTTCGGGTAACGGATATGACGCAACAGGATTGGCCGGCGGCGGCGGCGGCGGCCGAAGCAACAACAGCACAGACCGCTCTGGCGGCGACGGGTATGCGGGCCAGGTTCAAGTATCTTATACGTGCCCCTCTTATTTGATGACTTCGTCACCAACGGCAACACCTGCTTGTGTAGGCGCCGGAGCTACGATAACCATCCTTTCAACGAGTATGCCGACAGGCACCTATACCGTAACCTACAACTTGACGGGAACCACTGTAGCAACAGGCAATACCGCGACAGTAAACTTTGTGGCAGGGACTCCCGGAACGGGGACCTTTGTCACATCGACCTTAAATGCAGGAATCACTTTGGTCACCATTACCAATATTGCATCTTCTTATTGTAACACCAACCAACTGCCGATCACCAATTCGGTATCGGTTACCATGGTAGCCAATCCAACGGCCAATGCAGGAACTTCGGTTGCTACTTGTGCAACATCGGGCGCTGTAAACATCACTGCCGGTTCGAGCGCAAGCAACCACGCCGGCGTACAATGGACATCCAGCGGATCGGGGATTTTTACAGCGGCCACTTCACTTACTACGGCAACCTATACCCCAAGCGCAGCCGATATTGCAGCGGGCAGCGTTACACTCACGCTTACCGCAACCGGAAATACGCCTTGCGCGAATGTGGTCTCAAACAAAACGTTAACCATCCGTGCTTTGCCGACGGCCATTGCAGGTGGTAATATGTCGATCTGTTCATCGATCACTTCACTGAATATCACAGCGGGATCGAGCGCAACCAACCAAAGTTCGGTTGCCTGGACCTCAAGCGGAACTGGAACTTTCACCAACGCAACATCATTGACTACAGCCACTTACACCCCGAGTGCGCTGGATAAAACCAACGGCAGTGTCACGCTGACTTTGACCGCCAATGCCACGGCACCTTGTACCGGTAGCGTGACGTCGACAAAAACGTTGACTTTTGCGGCCAATCCAAGTGCCAATGCGGGCGCGGCATTAAGCATGTGCAGCAGCAGCGCCAGCATCAATGTAACCACAGGCGCATCGGCATCGCACTACACTTCGGTTTTGTGGACTTCAAGCGGTACGGGTACATTTGCCAATGCCAACTCGATTACCTTGGCCACTTATAGCCCTAGTGCAGCCGACCGTAGCGCAGGCAGCGTCACCTTGACGTTAACGGCGCTTAGCCCAGGATGTACAAACGGTACGGCAAACAAAATCCTGACCATCATCCCTGCGCCTACAGCCAACGCAGGAACACCTATCAATATATGTGGCGGAAGCGCGACCAGCATCACCGCTGGTGCATCGGCTACCAATTACACTTCTGTATTGTGGACATCGAGCGGCACAGGTACTTTTACCGATGCCAACTCTTTGACTACGGCCCAGTACACCCCTAGCGCAGCCGACATCACGGCAGGAACGATTACCTTGACACTCACCGTTACCGGTAACGCTCCTTGTACAGTAGCAACCTCAAACAAGACCTTCACCATCAATGATGTGGTGATTGCCAATGCCGGCACGGCGGTAACTACTTGTTCGACTGCGGGCGCGGTAAACATCACTGCGGGTGCTACGGCTACAAACTACACATCTGTCTTGTGGACCACAAGCGGCACGGGAACTTTTGCCAATGCCAACTCGTTGACCAATGCGACCTATACACCGAGTGCGGCCGACATTTCGGCCGGTGCCGTCACGCTGACCCTTACCGCAAGCAACGCAGGTTGCGGCAGTGACTCGTCGAGCAAGACGCTTACCATTTACACCACGCCCACTGTTACCGGAACAACACCAGCCACAAGAACGGGACCTGGTACGGTAATTTTGGGTGCTACTGCTTCGGTGGGTACCTTGTATTGGTATGCAACACCAACCGGCGGAACATCGCTTGGTTTTGGAACCAGCTTTACCACACCGGTGATTTCGAACACTACGACTTTTTATGTAGAAGCCGTCAACGGAACGTGTTCTTCGACGCCTAGAACGGCCGTGATTGCCACCGTATTGTTCTCGGAAGTTGACATCCGCGGCAACGGCAACTCGATTGCAGACGGCGACGTGACCCCATCGGCGACCGATTTCACCGACTTTGGTACGACCAACATGACGCGTACTTTTGTAATCCACAATACCGGCGCCGGTGTACTCAGCTTGGGTACCTTGGTTTTGACGGGTGCCGATGCGTCTGAGTTCAGCATTATTTCGATGCCGAACCCAACCGTGGCGGCCGGCCAAACCACTTCGTTCACGATTGGGTTCAACCCAACCGTGGCAGGCCTGCGTTTGGCGGGGATCAAGCTTCCTACGAACGACATTGACGAACCAACTTACGACTTCGCGATCCAAGGAACAGGCGTGAACAAAGAAATCGACATCCAAGGAAACGGCACCTCGATTGCAGACGGCGACACAACATGGACTACCGCCGACTGGACCGACTTTGGATCGACGGTAGCCACCAGGACTTTTACCATCCGTAACTTGGGTAATATTGTACTCAACATTGGCGCGATCAATTTTACCGGTGTCAACGCCGCTGATTTTAGCATCACTACACCACCAAGCGCCACGGTAGGCCCTTATGGTACGACTACTTTTGTCGTGACGTTTACACCAGGTGCGATCAACGACCGTTACGCGACGATTTCGATCAACAACGACGACGCCAACGAAGCTATCTACGACTATGCTTTGCATGGCTACGGCATCATTCCTGAAATCGACATCCGTGGTAACGGCAACTCGATCGCCAACAACGACGCGACGCCTTCAGGTACCGATTGGACCGACTTTGGCAACACCACCGTCACCCGCACATTTACGATTTACAACCAAGGAAATACCCTGCTCAACTTGGGCGCGATCACCTTTTCGGGCGCCAATGCTGGAGAATTTTCGGTATCGGTACCGCCGGCAAGCCCTGTGGGCGCTTTCAGCTCGACAACCTTTGTGGTGACATTTGCGCCTACGGCTACGGGAACCAGAAACGCAACCATCAGTATTGTCAACAACGACAACAACGAAAACCCTTACGTATTTGCCATACGCGGAACTGGTGTCGCGCAAGAAATCCAGATCCAAGGCAACGGCAATACGATCAGCGACAACGATACGACACCATCGGCTACCGATTGGACCGATTACGGAACTTCGGCATTGTCACGAACTTTCACGATCCGCAACACTGGCAACCTTGTGTTGACGCTGGGCACTATTTCGTTTACCGGAACCAACCCGGGCGACTTTGCGGTTACTTCGGCCCCATCGGCTACGGTACCGGCATTTGGTTCGACCACGGTTACCATCGCGTTCAACCCAAGCGGCTTGGGCACGCGTTCGGCCATGTTCAACATCGTCAACAACGACGCCAACGAAAACCCGTACAACTTTAACATCCAAGGAACGGGCGGTACACCAGAGATCAACATCAGAAGCCAATACCAAGTTGATATTGCCGATGGCGATATGACGCCCAACACCAACGACCAAACCGACTTTGGCGAAGTATCGAAAGACGGCGGTTCGGTTGTCGTAAACCTCGTGATCCAAAACACGGGCACGGGTGCGATGTCTGTGGGCGCAGCCTCGTTCTCGGGCACCAATGCTGCCGATTTCGCGATCGTATCGGCGCCAGATGCTACCATTGCGGCAGGCGGATCGTCGCGTTTCAAGATCAGTTTTACCCCGACCAGCGTGGGCGCCAAATCGGCCATGTTCTCGATCGTAAACAATGATTCAAACGAAAACCCTTACAACTTTGCGTTGGCCGGAACAGGTGTGCAAACCTATAAAGATACCGATGGCGACGGCGTGACCGACAACAAAGACATCGACGACGACAACGATGGTATCGTCGACATCCAGGAACAAACCGACGGTTTGGCCTATCCGCTTACTTCGTTGGTGCCGTATGTGTTCTTGAACGAAACGTTTGGCGCGGGAACTACAAAAGGACAAATCAACATCAATACGCCAGGCGCGAGCTGTACGTATTGTTACGAAGACGGCTACGGAAGCCCATGCGACGCGTCGGTGACGCTCGAAGACGGCGAGTATTGCGTCAACTATAAAATCACGGGGTCGGTAGCATCTGATCCTGAAAACATCCACGGCGACTTGGCTTGGTACGATGGCCTTGACCATACCCCGGGCGACACCAATGGCCGTATGGCGGTGTTCAACGCGAGTTTTGCCGCAGGTACTTTTTACGAGACCCGCGTAGACGGTGTGATCCCGAACGTACCCATTTCGTACAGTTTCTGGGTGCTCAACATCATGAGACAGAGCAACTATCCGGGCAGTATCCGTCCGAACATTACGGTAGAATTCGTCGATTTGGCCAACAACCTCATCTCGTCTTTCAACACCGGTTTCATCGGCAGGTGTACGACCGACCCTAACGACAACAGTTGCTTTAACACCAACTGGTTGCAGTTCTCGACTTCGGTGAATTTGGGCAACGTAACGTCGTTCATCATCCGATTCAAAAACAACTCTACCGGTGGTGGTGGTAACGATTTGGCGCTTGACGACATCGTGATCCAACAAAACTACATCGACACCGACGGCGACGGCGTGGCCAACATTTTTGACCTCGACGACGAAAACGACGGCATCCCGGACATCGAAGAAGCAGGTTACAAAGATTTCAGCAGCGGCTTGTCTACGATGGACTTGAGCAGCCCGATCACATGGTCTGATGCCAACGCCAATGGCTTGCACGATTATATCGACAGCTTGATCGACGGTTTTGGTTATTACATCCCCGACAGCGACTACGACGGCGTGCCGGATTACCTTGACCTCGACTCGGACAACGACTCTTTGTTTGACGTGGACGAAGCCGGCTTGTTCAACGGCGACGGCGACATCAACGGCGACGGACGCGGCGATTTGGCCGATACCGACCGCGATGGTATCCTCGATTTGTACGACAACAATGTCGGATTCGGCACCAATGTGCGTCCGTATGCACAGGACATCGACTTTGATACGATCCCTGATTATTTGCAACTCGACTCGGATTGGGACGGCGTACCCGATATCCAAACCGGATTGTACGGCGCGCTCGATACAGACTGGGACGGTATGATTGATGGCTGGGACGACGTAGACCGCGATGGCATCATCGATACGTTCGACACCAACACTACGGTAATCGGATCGCCAAGAGACCTGGACAGAAAACTCTTCCTGGACTTTGACGGACGTAACGACTACGGACAAGGAACCGGCGTCTTGGGCGGTTTGTCTACCGTGACCATGATGGGTTGGATCAACCTCAACGGCACGTTCAATACAGACGGCGTGATCGTAGGACAGAACAATTTCCAACTCAAGATCAACGCAGCCAGAAACCTGCAAGTGGTGCGCAACGGTGCAACCACGACTTACGGAGCGGTCACTTTGAACCAATCACAGTGGTACCATGTGGGCGCCACTTTGGGCGGCGGGCAACTTAAATTGTATGTCAACGGCGTAAACGTATTGACCAATGCCGCTTCGGGTGCAGTCAATGCCGATGCTTCGATGCTGACTTTGGGTAAAAACCCGACCAGCAACACACAGTATTTCAAAGGAAAAATCGACGAGGTACGTATCTTTAATGTCAACCTGACCGATCAGCAATTCCAGCGCATCGTGTACCAGGAAATGCAGAACAACGCCTCGCAAGTACGCGGTGCGATCGTTCCGAGAAACGTAGGATCGCTGCCATGGGGCAACGTGTTGCGCTACTACAGGATGGATGCGTACAAAGACGACATCATAGACGATTTGACCACGGCTTCTATCGACGTAGCCACCGGTATGCGCATTTACAACCACAAAGTGATCCAGGTGCAGCAGGCCCCGATGCCTTTCGTCACCGAAAGAACGGGTAACTTTGCGACGGCCGTCGACAGCCCTACCAACGAGGTACGCGGTATGGACATCATGGACCAGGACTGGTCGATCGTACAAGTACACCACGACATCACCGAAACGGCCAACAACGTCGACTTGGGTATGTTCGTAGATCCAGGCGTGTCGATCGTGGCCGACAACGACATCAAGATCCAGAACGACTGGTATTTGAAACTCGACGGCAAGATCGACCTTCAAGGCAAATCGCAATTGGTGCAAACCACCGACAGCGACCTTGACGTGACCAGTGCGGGTTCGGTGGAACGTGACCAACAAGGACAATCAAGTAGGTTCAATTACAACTATTGGTGTTCGCCTGTGGGAAGTTTGAGCACAACGCAAAACAACACAAACTACACCGTAAACGGCGTGATGCGTGACGGAACCAACCCGAACGCGCTCCAGAACATCAACTTTGTGACAGGACACAACGGCGCGCCTACGTCGCCAATCTCAATCGCAAGCTACTGGATCTTCAAGTTCCAGAATACGTCACCGGTTTACGCCAACTGGTCATCGGTTGGACCGAACGGTACATTGCTTGCAGGACAAGGCTATACGATGAAGGGCAGCGGCGCCGCTACGGCATCCCAAAACTTCGCGTTCACGGGCAAACCGAACAACGGAACGATCACAAGCCCTATCGCGGCGAACAACCTGAACCTTAGCGGAAACCCGTATGCTTCGGCGCTCGACGCCAATGCATTTATCATGGCCAACACGACTTCGACCACGGGTACCTTGTATTTCTGGGAACACTACAGTACCAACAGTTCGCACGTTTTAGCAGATTACCAAGGCGGTTACGCAACGCGCAACCTGGTGGGCGGAACACCGCCGGTATCGCCGGCAGAAGTCAGCGGATTGGGTTCAAGTACCCGTATTCCGGGCAGGTTCGTTCCGGTAGGACAAGGGTTCTTTGTCACCGGTAGCGCGACAGGCGGCAACGTCACGCTGAGCAACGCACAACGTGCATTCGTCAAGGAAGACAACGCCAACTCGAATTTTATGTTCCGTCAGGACAACCAAGCTGGGCCAATCGCACGCAGTACCGACGAAGCGTTCGACAACAGCGAAGATGCTTACACCGAATCGGAGCACGGAAAGATCCGCATCGGATTTACTTCGCCGGAGCAATTCCACAGACAGGTATTGCTTGGTTTTATGGATGACTTGGCCACCAGTGCCATCGAGCCGGGCTACGATGCCCCACACATCGACAACCAACCGAGCGACATGTACTTCCTGAACGGCACAACCCCGTTGAACATCCAAGGTGAAGGCTATTTCGACGAAAACAGCGTATACCCGGTAGGTGTGAAACTGGCCGCGGCGGGAACCATCAAATTTACGCTCGATGGCACCGAAGCGTTCGACGAAGCGCAGGAAATCTACATCTACGACAACAGTACTGATACCTACCACTCGATTAGAAACGAACAGGTATTCAGCGTCGATGCCCCGGCAGGTATAACCAACGATCGTTTCTCGGTTCGCTTTAAGACAGACGAGGCGCTCGCCACCGACAATTTCAGCGCCACGGCTGCGATCACAACCATGTATACAAGCGAAGACCGCATGATCACGATCAAAAACGGTTCGTTGCAGGCCACGGTCGAAACAGTGGTGTTGTTCAACATGCTCGGCCAGCCGGTCGCGCAATGGGACACCGAAAACGAAGACCAGAAGAACATCCAGTTGCCGGTTAAATCGCTCAGTACGGGAACCTATATCGTGAAGGTATTCACCGACAAAGGCAATCTTTCGAAGAAAGTTTTGATCAAATAACCCCTTTTCCCCAAATCTTGAAAAACCTCTGAGCAATTCAGAGGTTTTTTTGTATTAAAAAACTTATATTTTTTACAAAAAAATGTATTTTGTCGATGATTTATGTATTTTATCGATAAAAAATTTTGTCGTTCAGATACGATATCCTACTTTTGGATTGTCAAACAAAACGATTGAGCAAACTCATTCAGCAGAATATGAATCAGTTATGAAAACAAGTAACCTAAATCTGTTTTTGGCTTTTGTTGTTGCGCTGGTTACAGTTCAAGGTTTCGCCAAAAGCGGAGTCCTACAAACACAACCCACCAGCGAACCAAAGTACGGACTTTGGCTGGACGGAACCGGATATGCCGATGCCGCACCCATGCTCGGCCAAAGAAATCAGGTCACCATGATGGGCTGGTTCAAAACCGATGGCGCACTCACCACGACCGCCTTTCTGATGGGACAAGACCATTTTCATTTGAAGCTGGCAGTGAGTGGCGCGAACAAAACCTTTGTCGCTACGGCAAAAAACCAAAGCATCGCGATGGCCCGCCTTGTAGTGCCCGGCAAATGGTACCACATCGCGGTTGTCTTTGATGCGCAGGCCGATGAAAAACTTACGCTCTATGTCAACGGAAAAAAAGAGGCTTTTTCTGATGCCCCTTCCCTCGCCGACCCATTGCCTGCAAGTGCAACCCCTTTTACGATAGGTAAAAACCCAACCGCAAATACGGAGTTCTTTAAAGGTGGTGTCGACGAGATACGTGTCTTTTCGACCGCCTTGTCTGCAGATGCCATCCAGAAAATGGTGTTCCAGGAAGTAGAAGTGACCGACCTTGGCATTCGCGGGGCTACGGTGCCGCGCGCTATCGCATCGGTAGATTCGAACATGCTGCTCGCGTATTTCAGAATGGATCCTACCGACAGCATCCTGCTCGACCGCGCCCCATTGGCCGACAGCAACATTCCGGCAAGGGTATACAATGGTTCATTTGTAACGCAGGAAGCGCCGATGCCATTGACCACCACATCCGACTCTTTACTATCGCCACTGCTTGACACACAAACCAGTTATCCTTGGGCCATATGGCATGTCACGCAAGACCTCCAGTTGGCGGCCAACCTGACGGTTCTAGGGATGATCATCGACGCCAACGCCTCGGTAGCGCTTACCAACGACAACAAGCTCGAAAATACCTGGTACTTGAAATTGGACGGAAAAATAGACCTGCAAGGCAAATCGCAACTGGTACAAACCCAAGACAGCGAACTCGATCCTTCGAGCGCCGGCTACCTCCAAAAAGGACAAAAGGGGCAAGCCAACCGGTACAACTACAATTACTGGTCGTCGCCGGTAGGCCCCGTCAACACTATGACCAACAACAATGCCTACTCGGTAGACGGTGTGTTGCGTGACGCCACCGATTTTCAAAATCTACAGCCCATCACCTGGACAACATCACTCGACGGGCAGCCTACCGCGCCCATCACCCTGAGCAGCTTTTGGATTTTTAAATTCCAAAACATGGCCCCCAACTACGCCAATTGGTCGGCGGTGGGCGCCTATGGCAATTTGCTCCCTGCACAGGGTTTTACACTCAAAGGCAACAGCGCCGAATCTGGTGTGCAGCACATGGCCTTTATCGGCAAACCCTACAACGGTACGATCACAACTACGATTGCACCCGGCAACTTGAACTTGACGGGCAATCCTTATCCGTCGGCCATCGATGCCGATCAGTTCATCAAAGACAACATCGGCAAAATCAATGGCACGCTCTACTTTTGGGAACACGACGAAGCCAACAACACCCATATCCTGGTGGATTACCAAGGAGGCTATGCCACGCGAAATCTGGTGGGTGGCACGCCTACGTTTGCCCTACGCAACGGGCAAAATCAAAACAACAACCATAAAACACCAGGTAGGTTTGTACCGGTTGGTCAAGGATTTTTTGTCAGGGCGACCACAGGCGGCACAATCGAATTTTCGAACAGCCAACGTGCCTTCATGAAAGAGAATGCGGTAGGTTCGAATCCATTGTTCAAACAAAGCGTGGGCCCAAAACCGTCAGAAATACACAACAACGCCAACGATACGGTAGAAAACGACAGCTTTGCACGAATCCGTCTTGGTTTTGATGCACCCAACGACTTTCACCGCCAGGTATTGCTGGGCTTTATGGATGAATTTGCAACCAGTGGAATCAACATCGGTTATGATGCGGTCAACATTGACACACAGCCCTATGACCTGTATTTGATGAACGGTACGCACCAACTGGTGATCTCGGGCGAAGGTTATTTCGACGAATCGGCGATTTACCCCATCGGGATCAAAGCCGCGGTGGAAAGCACCATCCGATTGATGCTGGACGACACCGAGCATTTCGACGACAACCAACCGATCTACATCTACGATGCCTTGACCGGCAACTACCACGATTTGCGCGCCGGAGCCCTCGAAGTCATAGTGTCGGCAGGCACCGACACCACGCGGTTTACGCTGCGTTTCCACAACCCAACCTTGGCCAATACGCATTTTGACCCTAAGGGCGATATTTCACTGGCGTTTACGAGCGCCAACAACACCATCGTGCTCGAAAACAACCAGCCCAACACCGTGGCCGAAACCGTCGAGTTATACAACATGCTCGGTCAAAACATCGCGCATTGGGACATCGCACACCTGAACCAAACAAAGCTCCAGATACCCATTCTCCATGCACACGCCGGAACTTATGTAGTGAAAGTACACACCACGAGCGGCGATCTTTCGAAAAAGATCATCGTCCGCTAGCCCCTTTTTCCCCAAAACAAGGAAGGCTTCCACAACGGAAGCCTTCTTTTTCTACCAGCACTTAACCAGCCCTACTATCTTAATTTCGCTATTAATCCTTTTAAATCTGTTGAAACCTGGTCGCCAGAAGTCAAGTCCTTCAGCCCAAATTGTCCCGCTGCCCTTTCGGTTTCGCCGGCCATGATGGCGTAGCGGATACCCCTACGTTCGGCATGCGTGAATTGTTTGCCGATTTTGGCCGCATCCGGATACAACTCGGCGCGTATGCCTTGGTTGCGCAATTCGGTCAAGGCCTGCATCGCATACATCGCCTCGGCCTGTCCGTAGTTGATGAACAGCGCTTTAGAAGTAGACGTGACCGCCTCTGGGAACAAACCGAGTTCTTCCATGACCAGATAAATCCTATCGAGGCCAAACGAAATTCCGACGCCGCTCATGTTCTTGAGCCCGAAGATTCCGGTCAAATCGTCGTACCGTCCGCCACCGCCGATCGAGCCCATCGAAACGCCTGCCGGTGGTGCCACTTCGAGAATCGCCCCGGTATAGTAATTGAGCCCGCGCGCCAGGGTCACATCCAAATCCAAAAACGATTCTTTGAGCCCGAGCGTTTGGATGCTTTCGCAAATGAAGCGCAATTCTTCGATACCCTTCTGCCCTTCTTCGGACGATGAAAGCAACGCCGAGAGCTGTTCTATCTTTTCGGAAATGGTACCCGTAAATTGAAACAACGGCTGGACTTTTTGGATGGCTTCGGCCGATATGCCTTTCTCGATCATCTCGTTCTTGACGCCGTCCTCACCTATTTTGTCGAGCTTGTCGAGCGCCACCGTAAAATCGATCAATTTGTCTTTGGCCCCGATGACTTCGGCGATACCCGACAGTATTTTGCGGTTGTTGATCTTGATCGTCACGCCTTTCAAACCGAGTTCGCTGAACACCGAATCGTACAATTGCACCAATTCGACCTCCTGCCATAAACTCGTCGACCCCACCACATCGGCATCGCATTGGTAAAACTCGCGGAAACGCCCTTTTTGCGGACGGTCGGCACGCCAAACCGGCTGTATCTGGTAACGTTTGAACGGAAACTCGATGTCGTTTTGGTGTTGCACGACGTAACGCGCAAACGGCACGGTCAAATCGTAACGCAACGCTTTTTCCGAAATCGACGCGGTGAGCCGCAGACTGTCTTTGTTGGCCAGGTGCGTTTCGTTGGCCTTCGACAAATAATCGCCCGAATTGAGGATCTTGAAAATCAACCGGTCGCCTTCTTCGCCATACTTGCCCATGAGTGTTTCTGAATTTTCAAACGTGGGCGTTTCGATGGGCTGGTATCCGAATTTCTCAAAATTGGTACGCATCACCCCCATCAAATACTGGCGTTTGGCCACTTCTTGCGGCGAAAAATCTCTGGTTCCTTTGGGTATGCTGGGTTTTTGGGCCATCGTGATGGTGAATTTTAAATTTTAAATGTTGAATTTTGAATGAAGGGTGCGCCCATCGTCTGCAAATATCTTACATTTTGTGCGAAGTTAAAAGCGAATCAATCCAATCGGATCACGCGCACCTGATCGAGCATCGCCTGGTTGACCACACCGTTCATGTTCTCGTTCATGGTATCGAGCACCAGGGTAAAACGATGCGTGCCTTTTTCGAGCGGTATTTTTGCGCTGTTCGAATACCCCCAGTTGCTCCACTCCTGTACGCCGCGTTGCGGAAAAACGTAGGTGGCGACAAACTTTCCGTTTGCTTTGAGGCTTCGTATCGCGCACTTGTTTTCGGTGTTGGTCGGGCCGTTGCCGTTGGCGTAGCGAAAGTCGATGGCGTACGTTCCCGCATCGGCTATCGTTATCGAAAAATCAATCGATGCGTTGACGGTTTTTGACGTTTCGACAAATCCATCCCCATTAAATCCTTGGTACGGATGGTTGGCCTTGCCAACAAATTGTTCGATTTCTTGAATTTGGACAGACGCAGACTCGACCACCACCATCGGTTCGCTCGCAAAAGAGCCCGTACCGTTTGCATCTACGGCAACCACCTGGTATTCGGCGTAGGGCCCCGGATTGATTTGATAATGCGTCGACGTGGTCTGGTCGGCCACTTTGCCGTTCTTGACAATCTGGTACACGACGGCCTCGGGTACGGGCGCCCATGTAAGTTGCCTGTCGCTTAACGTCGGCAAAGGTGTCGCCGGCGAAAACACATTCGCGCGTTTGTTGATTTGCGTTGTCACTTGGCTTGATGTAGACAGCACCATCTTGATCGTATGTTTTCCTTTGACCGAAGCGAGGATTTCAGGGGTTGTCTTTTTCCCGTCGAGTGTAAACGATGCGATGCGGTCGCCCGACCCTTCGACTTCAATATCGAGGATCGCGTCGCGGTATTTAAAATTCGTCAGGCTGCGCTTGCCCGCCAACGCCGACGGCACAAACGGACGAAACACCAGCCGGTCGGACTCGAACCCAATCCCGAACAAAATCTTGTGCACGAGCGCAATGTTGCCCGACAAACTCCACAACATGTTGCTCGAATTGATCACCGTGCCCGCAAAATCGCCATTGCCCGCGACAAAATTTTCCTTGTTGGTCAAAAACAACGCCGCCGGTCGGTAGATGGCCGCAATCGATTCCATCACCGATGCCTCGTTCGACGCCTTGGCCGAAGCCAGCGCCCAGTAGGATTGTACGAACGGCCACACCGCATCGTTGTGGTACGGCGGCAGCCCCGGGATTTGCGGATAAATGCACGAAATGCCGTAGGCGGTTTGCGGGGTTTTCGAAACAATGGATCGCGCTTTGTCGGCATCGGCTATGCCCAACCAAATGCACAATGCCTCGCCCAATGCCTCGGCGCGCGGCGAAACCATGGGGTAATTGCGGCCGTACAGGTATTGTGCGTAGTAGCCTTTGTCGGGTTGCCACAAATAGGTGTTGATGCCTTTTTTGATTTGCTGGGCGAGCGCCAGGTGTTTTTGCGCGACTTCGGATTTCCCAAGGATTTTCGCCATTTCGGCCAAGACGATGTTGCCCTGGTAATGCGCGGCGTTCGTCCCGAGCGTTTGCGACGCGTAAATATCGGCCGGTTGCATCCACTTCGGATGGGTTTGCTCGCGCCAATCGAGGAACGACGACTCGCCGCGAACCAATCCCGTGTTATGATCGTACGCGACAAAATAATCGTCTTCTATCGAATTCTTGATGATTTCATAAACCGATTCGAGCCATTTCCTGTCGCCCGTAGCCTTGTACACTTCCCAGGCCGCGGTGGCCCAAATGATGCGGTCGGTCGATGCCGGATAGGCACCGCCCGTTCCCGTGTCCTGGATGATGCGTTGGGTGGGACTCACTTTTTTCATCAGGCTGTTCATCGCGATTTCGGGTTGCAGGTAGGCCATCGACAAAATAATGCTGTAGCTGATGTCGCGCGTCCATACGCCTGCCCATTCCTTTCCGGTCCTGAAGGTGCGGTCGGGTTCGACGGCATTGACCATTTCCTCTATCGACAGGTTGTAAATGGCGTCGGCCAATACCTGTTCGGACTGGTACTGCGGGAAGGCTGTAATATTTTTGGTTAGCTTCCAACTTCCATCGGTTTGCTTTTGGTCTTTTTTGGCGTTGAACACCACCGTGGTTTCGTAAATGCCGTCGCCGTCGGTGTCTTTCATTTCGAGCTCGGGGCGTTGGTGCAGGTTGTCGAAATCCCAGGTGAGCGGTGCCGTGGCGCCCGCTACATAGACGTGTTTGAAATCGGCTTTGAAGATTTTATCGCCATTGAATGTCGTGTAATAGCCTTTGGATTTGATCTCGGCCAGCACCGCGCGCATATCGAGCCTGATTTTGAGCGGGCTGTCGGGCGCTATGGTGGTTTCGGGCGCATCGCCCAATGGCAAGGCCGCGCCAAATTTGATCACGGGTGTTTCGCGCGCACCCGAAAATTGATACAGGTGGTTCACGCCGGGCTTCATTTCGTTGTCCTTGCCGTTGATGCTGAATTTGAAATCGATCCTGGACGATACCGATTCGTTCTTGGGGCTTTGGTAATCCGAAACCAGTTCGCTAGGCGACAAAGCCTTGGCCGTGAATTTCCCTTGTTTGACACCGTCCGAAAAAATAGTGTATTCGTGGGTTTGGTGCAATACCTTTCCCGATTGCGCAACCGACCCCGCAACCCAAAACAACGCCGCGAGCACCGTTGCCCTACTCAAAAAAATCTTCATGAAACTTGGATTAAAACCACAATATTACGCATTTTTTTCGCGGCCGGGCTGTGGTTTTTTGCTTACTTTAGTGGCATCAAAAACGCACCATGTTCAAACTGCTCAAAGAAAACATCCGCATCGCGTTGGGCTCGATCAGGACGCAATTGCTGCGTACGATACTGACGGTACTCATCATAGCCATCGGCATCACGGCCCTGGTGTGCATCCTGACCGTTGTGGCGGCGCTCGAAAATACGATTTCGGGCGACTTTGCGTCGATGGGAGCCAACACCTTCAACATTGCGCAGTACGACATTTCGGACCAAATGAACGGCAACCGCAACAAAAAAGCCAACCCCATCATCTCCTATCCCGAAGCCGTCGCGTTCAAGCAAAAATACAACTACCCGTTTACCTACACTTCTTTGTCTTTTACGGCCACCTCGACGGCCGAAGTCAAATTCGAATCAAAGAAAACCGACCCCAAGATCACCGTGATTGGCGTAGACGAACACTATGCGCCCAACTCGGGGCTGGAGATCGACCAAGGCCGCAATTTTACCGCGTTCGACATCCAAAACAACACCTACCTGTGCGTGGTGGGCTCCGATTTTTTGAAGGACATTTTCAAGGACACCAACCCCATCGACAAAGTCATTTCGATTCGCGGCGCGCGGTTCAAGGTCATCGGGGTGCTCAAAGAAAAAGGATCGACGTTTGGCAACAGCCGCGATTTGCGGGTACTGGTGCCCATCCAGGTGGCGCGTTCGCTGTTTACCGCGCCCAACATCAACTATTCGATCAGCACGATGATCGAGAAAAAGGAACTGCTCGACCAAGCCATCGACAACGCGAACAGCACCATGCGACGCGTACGCAAACTGAGCCCGGTACAGGACAACAATTTTGGCGTTTCGCGCAGCGACGATCTGATCAACAAAATCCTGAGCATCACCGAATATTTGGGCGTAGCGGCATGGGTCATCGGCATCATTACGATACTGGGGTCTTCGATCGCGCTTATGAACATCATGCTGGTTTCGGTCACCGAACGCACGCGCGAAATTGGCGTGCGCATGGCTTTGGGCGCCAAACGCCAGACCATCGCGACGCAGTTTTTTATCGAGACGCTCGTCATCGGGCAACTGGGCGGATTGCTCGGCATCTTGCTCGGCATCAGCGGCGGATTTGCGATCGCGGGTTTGCTCGAGTTTAGCTTTGCTACTCCGTGGATGGCCATCATCTCGGCGTTTTTGACCACTTTTGTCGTGGCCATCGTCTCGGGTTCCTATCCGGCGGTCAAGGCGTCAAGACTCGATCCGATCGAGGCATTGCGATACGAATAATTTTTTTAATCCAACGGCAGAAAATCTGTAATTGAACTTCATTTTTAGTCGCGAAATTAGCCTATCGCAATAGACCAACTATGAAAGTTCAAGATTTGCCCGCTTACAAATCGGCCGCTAAATTGGCCCAATCCATTTTTGAGATTTCGAAACAGTTTCCCGAAGAGGAATTTGAAATCGTGACCAAACCCATCCGGCTTTCGTCGAGAAACGTGTGCGTGCATTTGTCGCAAGCCATGTGCCGTCGTAAATATGTCAAGTATTACCAAACGACGCTCGTAGATGCCGATTCCGCCAACGGGCAAACGCGCACCTGGCTCGAACTGGCCTCGACCTGCCAATACATCGATGAAAAAACCTTGGCACCCATGCTCGAGCGATGCACGGCCGTGGGAACCATGATCCAGCACATGATGGACCACCCCGAACGGTTCAAATAGCTAGACGCGCGCCAATACCATGCGGTGGTTCCCGTACAGGTCCTTGCGCAGTTCGAGTTGGGAGAAACCCGCTTGTTCGAGCATGTCCATGGTTTCCTTGGCCAAATATTGGTTGATTTCGAAATACAGCTGGCCGTTTTTGGACAAATGCTGCAAAGCCAGATTGGCAATTTTTCGGTAGAACACCAGTGCATCGTGGTCGTCGACAAACAACGCGAGGTGCGGTTCGTGGTCGAGTACGTTGGGTTTGATTTCCTGCTTCTCGAGGTGCCTGACGTAGGGCGGATTGGAAACGATGACATCATAAGACGCGGCCAGATCGTGGGTTTGCAAGATGTCTTTTTGGATAAAATCGACGGTAACGCCATTGTGTGTGGCGTTGCGCGCGGCTATTTGCAGGGCTTCAGACGACACATCGATGGCGCTTACTTGCGCGTTCGGGAGATTCTTGGCCAACGCCACGGCGATGCAACCCGATCCGGTGCCGATATCGAGTAGATGTAGATTTGTGGATTTGTGGATTTGGTTATTCGATAAAATCCATTGGACGAGCTCCTCGGTTTCGGGACGCGGGATCAACACATGCGGGTTCACTTCGAACGTGAGCCCAAAAAAATGCGTCTTTCCGATCAGGTATTGGATGGGCTCGAAGGCTTTGAGTTTTTCCAAGACCAGGTTCCAATCGGCTACTTCGGACGCCGAAAATGTGAGGTTGCGGTCGAGCGCCAGGTCGATACGTTGGAGCCCGCGCTTGGCTTCGAGCAGCAAATAAAAAAAACTATCGGCCTCCTGCGCGTCGTACAATGGCGTCAGCGTGTCCAGGAATTGGGAACGGTAATCTACAATTTTCATCAAGACCTAAAGATTTGTGCGATGCCCTAGCCCGCCCCGAAGCTTCGGGGGTAGCGGCATCCTTTTTTAAACGCCGTCAGGAAGTTTAAAAAAGATACAGCGGATAGCCGGACCCGAGCTCCAAATTAAAAAAATTTGGGCGAACTGGCGAAGCAAAAGCTCCCGACAAAAATAAATCTAAAACCCGAATGTGCGAACGAATCCCGAATTTTGATTTACTTTTGTTGGGATGGACCACCAATACTACATGCGGCGCTGTATCGAACTCGCGCAAAACGGGCTGGGCACGACCTATCCGAACCCTATGGTGGGCGCGGTGATCGTACACGAAGGCCAAATCATCGGCGAGGGATGGCACCGCAAAGCCGGCGGGCCGCATGCCGAAGTGGTCGCGGTCGATTCGGTCAAAGATAAAACACTGCTACCGCAGTCGACCATTTATGTAAGCCTCGAACCGTGCTCGCATTTTGGCAAGACGCCGCCCTGCTGCGACTTGATCATCGCACAAAACATCCCGAATGTGGTGGTGGGCACGGTCGATCCGAACGAAAAGGTGGCGGGCAGCGGTATCGAAAAATTGCGTGCGGCGGGCAAACGGGTGACCGTTGGGGTGTTGGAGCGCGAATGCCGCGAACTGAACAAACGGTTTTTTACGTTCCACCACCAAAAAAGACCGTATGTGGTTTTGAAATGGGCGCAATCGGTCGACGGTTTTATCGCGCCGGCACACAAAAATTCGCGCCAGCCCGTATGGATTTCCAATAGTTATTCACAACAGCTCGTACACAAATGGCGCACCGAAGAACAGGCGATTCTCGCGGGAACCCAGACCGTTGTTGACGACAACCCCAAACTCACCGCGCGCGATTGGAGCGGAAATCAGCCCGTTCGGATAGTTATCGACAAAAGCAATCGGATTCCAAAAGAAAGTCATATATTTGATAATCAAGCCCCAACCATTGTCTTGACCGGCACCGTTGGCCAAACGCAAAACGATGCTGTCAAGTTTGTCAAAATCGATTTTTCAAGCGATGTACCGCGACAAATTGTAAACGTATTGTATGACCAAGGTTTGCAATCGGTGATTGTCGAAGGCGGCGCCAAAACGCTGCAATCGTTCATCGACGCGAATTGCTGGGACGAGGCTCGGGTTTTTACCGGACAAACTGTTTTAGGCCAAGGCATTGTAGCGCCCACGCTCGAACGGCCGGTTGAAAAGCGGCACATCGGGCGCGATGAACTTTTAATTTTCCGGAACCATGATCAACACGATTATCTTTGACTTTGGCGATGTTTTCGTAAATCTTGAAAAGGAGCGGTCGCTCGATCAGTTCCGTCAACTCGGGCTGGCCGGGCCGAACGATGAATTGCTCGCGCTCAACGACGAATTCGAACGCGGCCGCATCTCCGAAAACCAATTCATGGACGGGTTCCGCAAGCATTTGCCCGAGGCCGATATGGAGGCGATTCGCACGGCATGGAATTCGATCATTGGCGACTTTCCGCTCGAAAGGCTTGAATTTTTACAACTCCTCTCGCACAAATACCGTTTGTTTTTGTTGACCAATACCGATGCGATCCACATCAGGCAGTTTGAGGAATTGGTAGGCGAATCGTTTGCAAGCGCATTTTACCAATGTTTCGAAAAGGTGTACTATTCCTACGAAATGGGCATGCGCAAACCCGAAACCGAGATTTTCAACTACATCATCCGCAAGCACGACCTCTCGCCCAGACGCACGTTGTTTGTCGACGACAAAAAGGAAAACTGCGATGCCGCCGAGCAATGCGGATTACAGGTTTGGAATTTGCAGCCGGGCGTGGAAGATGTCGTACATTTGTTCGACAAGAAAATCCTTTAGCATACCCTTTTGAAATCCGACGACACTTACCTTACGATTGCCCAACCTTCGGACGAAATCCTGTACAAGGAAAAAAACAGCAAATTTTTTGGCTATGCGTTTCCCGTAACCACCGAGGAAGACGTCAAGCAGCATCTCGAAAACCTGCGCAAACGCCATGTGGGTGCGGTGCATTTTTGCTATGCGTGGCAAATGGGCACCACGCAAATCGTTTACCGTGCCAACGACGACGGCGAACCTTCACATTCGGCGGGGGCGCCCATTTATGGACAAATCCAATCGTTTGGGCTTACCAATGTACTGGTTGTGGTGGTGCGTTTTTTTGGCGGGGTCAAATTGGGCGTGGGCGGATTGATTTCGGCCTACCGGACCGCCGCGCAAATGGCGCTCGAACAGGCCGAGATTGTCGAGCGTACGATCAAGGTGCATTTTATCGTGTCGTTCGATTACAAAAACATGAACAAGGTCATGCGCGTAATCAAGGAAAAAAACCTCGACGTCATTGGCCAGAAAATGGAACTGTCGTGCGAGATCGAAATCGCGACACGGCAAAAAAACGCCGAAATGGTCCAGGAGACTTTTGAATCGCTGTTCGAAGTTTTGATCCAAAAACTTTAACCCCACGCGCTCGTTCGACATTCGACACTCGACGTTCGACATTCAACTTTTCACACGTTTATATTCTACGAAAGCGCTCCACCAAGAACAGCAGTTTCACGATCGTGGCTTCGCAAATCCACCATTGCCCAATACGCGATTCGATCACCCAATAATACTGTTGTGATTTTTTCACAACAAAAAGGTTGTGGTAAATTTTTTGTGGTAAAAAAAACACCACAGTAATTTCACCACAAAGCAGCGCTAGCTACTTTCGGATAAACCGGCAATAGCTCGTTCGACTTTCGACTTTCGACTTTCGACCTTAGACGTTCTACCTTATCACGCCTCGCTTTCGAGCTTTTCCAAAATTTCATGGATGTAATCGGGCGGCGCCATCGGACGTCCGGTCTTGAAATTGACGAACACCAAAAGGATGTACATGGTTGTCAACAATTCGCCCTGTTCGTTGTAGATCTCGCAGTCGAAATCGATCTTGACCGACGACTGGCTCTTGAAGGTGGTACGCACGGTGAGCAGCTCGTCGTAACGCGCAGGCTTTTTGTAGTTCAGCGTGAGCGAGGCGATGGGCAGCCCGATGCCGTTTTCTTCCATCCATTTATAGGACACGCCGTGGCTGCGCAGCCACTCAACTCGGCCGATTTCGAAATACGGCAAATAATTCCCGTGGTATACGACCCCCATTTGGTCTGTTTCTGAGTACCTTACGCGCAACTGAATTTCGTGTGATTTCATGTGGTTTTTTTAACTGTTTTTTAAATGGATTTTTAGTACATTAGCAATGGGTGAAACAAAGGTCCGTACGACAATAATTTTAAAAAATCAACTCGATTTTTATTTTTTTTTAACGATTTTTGTTCACATATTTGTTACCCCAAAAAACAAGCGGGAATCTCCTTTTTTGCTTGTAAGAGAACCTTTAATAAAACACTAATTTATTACAATTTATGAGCAAAACTGCGCAATCAGTATGGGAAAATTGTCTGCTTTTCATAAAAGACAATATCCAGGAGCAGGCCTACAAAACCTGGTTCGAACCGATTAAGTCTGTTGAGCTCACCGACAATGCCCTTTACATTCAAGTTCCATCCAAATTTTTCTATGAATGGCTCGAGGAGCATTACGTCAAATTGCTGAAGGTTGCGCTTACCAAAGAACTCGGGAAAAACGCAAAGTTACTCTATAAAATCAAGATGGAAAACACCTACGGCAACAAGCAACCGTTTACGGAGCAGTTGCCGAGTGCGCACCGTTCGCCTGTCAAGTCGCAGGAAGTCGATGCCCCATTCAAGAATTTGAGTCCTGAGCTCAAGAATCCGTTTGTGATCCCGGGTATCCGAAACCTCAAGATCGAATCGCAGCTCAACGCCAATTACAGCTTCGACAATTTCCTCGAAGGCGACTCGAACCGACTAGCGCGTTCGGCGGGTATGGCCGTGGCCAACAAACCGGGCGGCACATCGTTCAACCCGTTGCTTATTTTTGGCGGCGTCGGATTGGGCAAGACGCACCTCGCACACGCCATCGGTGTCGAAATCAAAGACAAATATCCTGAAAAGACCGTGCTGTACATTTCGGCCGAGATTTTCACGCAACAATACATCGATTCGGTCAAGAAAAACAACCGCAACGATTTCATCCATTTTTACCAGCTCATCGATGTGCTCATCATCGACGACGTGCAATTCCTTTCGGGCAAATCGGGCACGCAGGATGTGTTTTTCCACATCTTCAACTATTTGCACCAAAACGGCAAGCAGGTCATCCTGACTTCAGACAAGGCACCCGTAGACATGCAGGACATCGAACAACGACTGCTCTCGCGTTTCAAGTGGGGATTGTCGGCCGAGTTGCACCAGCCCGATTACGAGACCCGCATCTCGATCCTCAAGAACATCCTGTACCGCGACGGTGTAGACATGCCCGAGGAAATCATCGAGTATGTGGCGCGCAACATCAAATCGAACGTACGCGAGCTCGAAGGCGCGATCATTTCGCTCATCGCCCAATCGTCGTTCAACAAAAAAGACGTCACGATCGAACTGGCCAAACACGTGGTCGAGAAATTCGTCAAGAATGTCAAGCGCGAGATTTCGATCGATTACATCCAAAAAATCGTTTCGGATTACTTCCAGCTCGACCTCGAGACGTTGCAATCCAAAACCCGCAAACGCCATGTGGTGCAGGCGCGTCAACTCGCGATGTTTTTCGCCAAGAAGTTTACGAAAGCTTCGCTGGCCAACATCGGCGCACAGATCGGCGACCGCGACCACGCGACGGTACTGCATGCCTGCAAAACCGTAGACAACCTCGTGGCCACCGACAAACAGTTCAAGAAGTTTGTCGAAGACATCAACAAGAAACTCTCGCTTTAACATGCCAAAGATTCTAATGGTCTGCCTGGGTAACATTTGCCGTTCGCCTTTGGCCGAAGGACTGTTGGCGTCTAAACTCCCTTCGGAAAAATTCACGGTCGATTCGGCCGGAACCGGACATTGGCACGTGGGCAAACAACCCGACCAACGCTCGATAGATGTGGCGCGCAAAAACGGCCTCGACATCACAAAGCAACGTGGGCGATTGTTTTCGAAGGACGATTTTGACGACTTCGACTATATTTATGTGATGGACGCGACCAATTTCGACGACGTGGTGCGCATGGCCAAAACGCCCGAGCACAAGGCCAAGGTCAAGATGATCCTCAACGAATTGTTCCCCGGCGAAAACGTAGACGTACCCGATCCTTACTTTGGCTTGGCCAACGGATTCGACACCGTGTACGGCATGCTCAACGAAGCCTGCGACCACATCGCGGCCAAACTGATCGCCAAGCACGCATGAAGGCCCTCGGTAAATTGTACCTGATCCCGGTGCCGCTGGGCGACAACGAGCCTACCGAGGTATTGCCGCAAACCATTGCACGTACCATAGGCTTTATCGACGACTACATTGTCGAGAACGAAAAGACGGCGCGCCGTTTCATCAAGGCCATCGACCCGACCAAAGTACAATCGACTTTGAGGCTTTCGGCGCTCAACAAACACACCGACGTTTCGGAACACCTGCAAATGATTGCGCCTTGCCTTGAGGGCAAAAACCTCGGGCTCATGAGCGAAGCGGGTTGTCCGGGCGTGGCCGATCCGGGTGCCGCCATCGTCAAACTGGCGCATGAAAAAGGCATCCAAGTGGTACCGCTCGTGGGGCCTTCGTCCATTTTACTCGCGGTCATGGCTTCGGGGATGAACGGCCAGAGCTTTGCATTCAACGGCTACCTGCCGATCGACAAGGGCGAAAAGAAGTCGGCGCTCAAGAATTACGAATCGCTGTCGGCCCAAAAGAACCAATCGCAACTTTTTATCGAGACGCCATACCGCAACAACAAGCTGCTCGAGGATTTATTGCAAATCCTGCAACCGAACACGCATTTGTGCATCGCCGCCGATTTGACCTTGCCTACCGAATTCGTAAAAACGTTACGCGTACAGGATTGGAAAAAAACCAAGGTCGATTTGCACAACCGTCCTGCCATTTTTATCATCCATAAATTGTAACGATGGACCAACCGACCCGCCAAGTCTTTTCGGCCAATTTTGACGCAGGATTGCAAATGTTATCGCATGCGGTACGTATTTGTCCCGACGGTCTTTGGCAGCAACACGGTCGTTTTTACCATCTGGCCTACCACACGGTCATTTTTGCCGATTATTATTTGACGCACCCGGTGCGTGACTTTGCGCCCATGCCGCCTTACCAACTCGCCGATCCCGACGATTTGCCCGAGACGGCCGTAGACGATGTACTGCCCGAATCGGCCATTTCGCGAAACCAATTGTTGGCGTTTATCGAACACATCCAAAAAAAGAACCGTGAATTTTGGGCCAAGGACGTGGATTTTGAAAAACGATGGATCGAAACCGACGAAATCGCGCTGCATGGATTGTGCCCCCGCGCTTGTCCAGCAGTATTCGGTAACCGAAATAATGTTCTACAACCTGCGCCACCTCCAGCATCACGCCGGGCAACTCAACCTATTGTTACGGCAACACGGCCAGACGCCTTGCGATTGGGTTGCCGCGCGCCCATAAAAAAACCCATCGGGTTGCGACGGGTTTTCATTGCTATATCTGGAAAGATTTATTTTGCCTTGGCGTTGGCATCGGCGATGATGGCCGAGGTCTCGTAGCCGCCGAACATTTTCATGTAGCTACGAACGGACGTACCGTAGTCGTCCTTGCATTTGCGCGCACCGTTGCTGCACAGGAATTTCTTGACCGATCCCACGCCGCCCAAATGTGCCGCCGCGAGCAGTCCGGACTCGGTGATCTTGATGCCGCCGATAATTTTGCCCGAATATTGTTTGATCTCGTCGCGCAACTCCCATTTGTTTTTGGCCAGCAAGGCCACGAAAGCCTTTTCTTGTAACTTGGGACTGTTCAAAAAAGTGAGGCTGTCGTGGATGCCGATCGTTTTGAGCGTCTCGGTACCGAACTGGTATTTGCCGAGATAACCCAGCGTATTGACTTTGTGGTATTTGCCCTGCGATTCCTTAAAGGCGAGCGCCTCTTTGAATGCGATGAAATATTTGCCCGTAAAAGGGATGTTTTGCAAGACGTAGTCGTCTTTTTCTTGCGAAGGAAATGAATAGGCCCCGGCCTCGATTTGGGTCTGGGACCATTGGTGGTCTTGGATCCGGAACGGTTTAAAACCCGAACTCAAATAGGTTACTGAAAATAAAATTGCAATGTAAAATGTCCATTTCTTGATCATACTTTGGTTTTCTTCCGGGTCTGTCACCCCACGAAAATTTCTGCGGGCCAAAGATACGACAAATAAACGTTTGCTGGAAATCAGCAAGTTAAAGTTTTCTAAAAATGCAAGTAACGGAATTTGACCACGCCGTCATCCCTGAATTCAAACGTTGGCGCTGGGATTTTGATGGTGTTGAAAACCGAAAAAAGTGTCTTTAAAACGTGCGATTTGGTTTCGATTTTGGTCAAATCGGCGTCGAGACTGAAGTAAAATTGACGTACGCGCTGGCTTTCGGGCAGAAAAATGGTGTTCACGAGCACGTCTTGCCCGGTGACCATACCCTCGGCACCGTAACCCACCGCTACGTTGAGCCATTTCGGAACCTTGGATCCTTTGAAGAACGAATGGACGTTGACCGACAGCCAATAGGTTTGCCCGTTGTAGTCCTTTAGGATTTGCTCGGGTAAATTTTCGCCCAACACATTCGGGCGCGCCGACGCATACTCGGTGGTATGGAACGAAAACTTAGGGACGATGCGCTGCTCCTTCCACAACAACTCTTGTCCCATGTAAAGCGCTGTCCCGCCAAAATTGGCCGCCATATCGCCGCCCGAAAATCCCCAGCCCGAGGAAAAACCGTCCATCAATTCGACCGCAGACAAAAACAAGAAGCCGGCGCCCGGGCCGTAAATGAGTTGTTGCGTACGGCTCGCCCCGCTCCATTGCAGCACTTCCTTACCGAATCGCCCGAGATGGTAAGACGAAAAAACGTGTCCTGCCTTGTCCATCTGCAGCCAATCGGCATTGTCGTTGACGGTATGGAAATCGGTTTGGTCGTAATCTGAATACCAGGATTGGTGAAGCGCCAACAATGCACCGCCCGCCAACGCTCCTTCGGCGATGAACACGCCCAAACGCCTTGGTTTGTTGAGCGAATCCGACGGGGTCAGGAAACGGTTGATGCCACTTTGCGACCATCCTGAAAAGGCGGCCAACAGCAACGCTATGGTGAGTGCTCTTCTCAAATTATCGCTTGATGCCCTGGCTGTTGATCCAGGCCACATATTTTTGACGGTTGGCTTCGTGCTGCGCCGGTGTCACCGCAAATTCGTGGTAGCCGAAATTGGTCACGCTCGCGCAAAAATAAATGTAATTGTGTTTTTCCGGGTTGAGTACCGCATCGATGGCCGTAATGTCGGGCATTGCGATCGGACCCGGCGGCAGCGTTGCATACATATAGGTGTTGTACGGCGAATCGGTCGCCAAATCTTTGTTGAGTACGCGTTTGATGACCTGGTTCCAGTCGCCTGAATTTTTCTTGACCGCAAAAATCACCGTCGGATCGGCCTCGAGCTTCATCCCTTTGGCGTAGCGGTTGAGATAAACGCCGGCCACACGCGGACGTTCGTCTTTTTTGACCGTTTCTTTGTGTACGATAGACGCGAGCACCGTGGCCTGGATGGGTGTCAGGTTTTGCGCCTTGGCTTTTGCAGTCCGGTCTTCGTCCCAAAATTTACGGAATTCCTTGGCCATACGGTCGCGAAATTTGGTAGCCGAGGTGTTCCAGAAAAACTCATACGAATTCGGGATGAACATCGAAAGCACGTCGTCTTCGGTAAAGCCGTTCTCCTTCAAAAACTCGGGATCCTTAAATGCGGTGAGCAAACTCAGGCTGTCGGCTTCGATCTGGTGCGAAACGCGCCCCGCCAAATCTTCGAGCCTTTCCTGGTTGTTGAACGTCAAATCGACCGGGACGTTGACGCGCAGCGCGTTGACGATGTCGTTGCTGTTCATGCCGCGCGTGATCAGAAAGCGCCCCGATTTATCGTCGCGTTGCGGATAGGATTTCTTTTCGGCCACGCCATCAAAACGTTCCATGTCGTCTACATACTGCGCCATGATTTTTTTGACGGCCTCGTAGTCGGAGCCCGTCGGGATGGTGACATATACTTCTCTTTGGGTAAATTTGGTATTGCCCGAAAAAATGTTGCGGTACATGATGTAACCGTATACGATCAGACCGGTCACGATGGCTACAGACGCCAGGCCTATGATTTTTCTAGTTGTCAAGTAATTACTGTTATTTCTTATTGTGGTTATTGATCAATTGGAACAGTGCCTCGTCGCGGTACTTGCCGCCTATCAGGTTCCACTGTTTTTTGACGCCGATTTCGACGAACCCAAATTTAGTAAAAAGCTTTAGACTCGCGCTATTTTGGGTGTCAATATTCGCATAAAGTTGGTGCAGTCCGAGTTGGGTAAAGCTGTAGCGGATGAGCAGCTCGAGCGTTTCGCCGCCAATGCCCTGGTTCCGCTCGCCTTCGTCCTTGATCAGGATCCCGATGCCCGCGCGGTTGTTCTTGGGGTCAAAGTCAAACAGATCGACCAGCCCTACGGGTTGGAACGAACGCTGTTTGCAAATCGCGAGTCGCAGCTGCTTGGCTTCGTATATGTCCTGTCGCGCATTTTTCAAATATTCGCGGATCAAATAGCGGCTGTACGGGGTTTGTGTATTGCTGATCGGCCAAATGGTTTCGTCGTTTTCGATCGCGTGGACAAACTCGAGGTCTTCGGGTTCGAGCGCGCGCAGGTAGATCGAAGTACCCGATAACGTCAGCATGATACCGTACCTTTAAAGACGAATTCGGCCGGGCCGACCAAAAAAACTTCGGTAAATCGTTTGCCGTCTTGTTTAAACGTCACGCGCAACCTGCCGCCCTGCACGTTCAAGTCGATCGCTTGCGAAGAAGTTCGGCCGATGGCATGCATGGCGATGGCGACAGCCGTCGCGCCCGTCCCGCAGGACAAGGTCTCGTCCTCGACACCACGTTCGTAGGTGCGCAACGAAAAAGTATTTTGGTCTTCCTGGTGCACAAAATTGACGTTGCTTCCCGCTTTACCATACAAATCGCTGTACCGGATTTGTGCGCCCAGCGTCTTGACGTCGAGGTTTTGCAGATCGTCCTCCATTTGCACGTGGTGCGGCGAACCCGTATCGAGGAACACGAACTCGGCGTTGATGTCTATGGTATCGACGTCCTTCATTTGGAGCGATACCATGCCTTGCTCGGCAATATGGGCGTGGTGCAATCCGTCGACGGCGATAAATGTGGCGTTGTCGTTGACGATGCCGAGGCTTTTTGCAAAGGCCACGATACAACGTCCTCCGTTGCCGCACATCGAACTGGTGTTGCCATCGGAATTGTAATAGACCATCCGAAAATCGGTTTGATCGTCGTCCTCAAGCAAAATGAGCCCGTCTGCGCCGATACCGAACCGTCGGTCGCACAACCGCGCCACGAGCGTCGTATCGTCTTTTGGAAAAAACCCCGAACGGTTGTCGATCATGACAAAATCGTTGCCCGTTCCCTGGTATTTGTAGAAAGTGAGTTGCATTTTTTGAATTCGAGACACAAATGTACGAATAAAACGTGTACCGCGTTGTTATCGAAATCACAACACCAAACCGGGCAAACGGCTGGCAACCAACTACTGCAAACAAAAAGTTAATCATCGTTAAACGGGCGTTAAACTGCTTTTGCGCGATTTTTTGTTTGTTAATTTTACAAGACCAAAAACTGTAACAGACATCGTTCAACCACATTTTTAGAAACATGAAAAATTTCGCGAGCTTATTCCTAGTATCATTGCTGAGCGGCGCAACCACGCTCGGCGCCTATAAATTATTCATCGAAGACGACCAGCCCGGTAACGGAGTCGTCACGGTTGCCGGCCCTGAAAATCATTTACGCAACGTGGGCCTCGGTGCCGAATCGGTCGATTTTACGGCCGCGGCCGACAAGACCGTACATTCGGTGGTGCACGTCAAAAACACTTCTTACCGTACGGTAACCAACCCGATGCTTGAGTTTTTCTACGGCTACCGCGGTGGGCAACAACAGGAGCAGGTGGGCACCGGATCGGGTGTCATCATTTCGGAAGACGGCTATATCGTGACCAACAACCACGTGGTCAAGGATGCGTCTGAAATCGAAATCACGCTCAACAACAACAAGACCTACAAAGCCAAATTGGTGGGTACCGATTCGAAAATGGACATCGCTTTGCTCAAAATCGACGCCGATACCAAACTTGAATATACCGTATTCGCCGATTCGGATAACGTGAAAGTGGGCGAATGGGTGCTGGCAGTAGGCAACCCGTACAACCTCAACTCGACGGTAACCGCGGGTATCGTATCGGCCAAGGCGCGGAACCTCGATTCGAGCGGCATCCAATCGTTCATCCAAACCGATGCGGCGGTCAACCCGGGCAACTCGGGCGGTGCGCTTGTCAATACCAAGGGCGAATTGATTGGCATCAACACCATGATTTCGTCGATGACCGGATCGTATGTGGGGTATTCGTTTGCCGTTCCGTCGAACATCGCGCGCAAGATCATCGAAGACATCATGGAATACGGCAACGTGCAACGCGGCATCTTGGGCGTCGAGGGCGGCGAACTCAACGCCAAGGCATCGAAAGAACTCGGAACAACCGAAACCGCAGGCTTTTACATCAACCGTGTGACCAAGAATTCGGGCGCCGAACGCGCAGGACTCAGCAAAGGCGACGTGATTGTCAAACTCGACGAGCGCAACATCGCGACCTATTCGGAACTCGCGGCCTACATCAACACCAAACGCCCGAATGACAAAGTGAACGTGACCTATGTGCGCGACGGCAAACGCTACGTAGTGCCCGTGTCGCTGACCAAGAACGAATTTGTGGCCGCCGAATTCAAAGGATTGCAGCTCGAGAACATCGACGCATCGGACAAGAAAAAATTCCGCATCAACTCGGGCGTGCGCATTCGTGAGATCACGAACGAGAACCTCAAACCGTACTACGATGAACTCATCGGCAACATCATCCTGAGCGTCGACAACGTACGCGCCACCGATGTAGAAACGGTTTCCCGTATCTTGGGCAATAAAGACGAGAACCAGAGCGTTAGTATCGAAATGGTCAACAAGCAAGGCCAACGCATCCGCATCATTATCTAATCTTAATTATATCTGTTTGAGAAGCCACCTTACCCGGGTGGCTTTTTTGTTTGGCTCAAGTTTCGAGAAATTACAAAGATTTTGTTCGCGTGAAAACTTTAACAAAATGTACAGATTTTCTGTATCCAAGTGTGCATTTCTTTTTGTAGGGGATACCTACTAAGCCCCCTACCCTACAGTAAAACTAACGTTTTCAACGCAATCCCAATTACAGAAAATCTGTAAATTTTAAACTTCTTGTTTGTGGAATTCCATCGCCGGCAGACGAAGATTTACCATACCAACGCATCGCCGATTTGCTTTTAAACAGATATTTGATAAAAAACAACGAAATCGTTTTCGTTAATCCATTCTAATGGTTACTTTTGCGCAAAATTTACAAATAACACACTAATATTTTCAACCCAATGAGTAACACGATTTTATACGAAAAGGAAATCACATCGCAGGCCGCACGCAGAAGGGCCGGTGTCGAACTGATCAAAATCATCAGCGATTTATGGTACGACAAATCGATCGAAATGGTGCTGTTCCGCAACCAGCTTATCGACCGAAACGTAAGCGACATCATCAATTTGCACGAGTACGCGGGCGAATTCGTAAGCAAACCGATTTCGATTTTTGATTCGGTCGAGATTGCACGTGCGATTTATTCATTGGACTTGCCGCCGGCCAAACTCGATTTGGGCAAATTGACCTACGAGTTCCGTTTGGACGACAACAAATTCGACAACGCCAAAGGTTTTGTGATCGACAGGCTCAGCAACGCCAAGGAATACAAAGGCAACAAACCCAAGGATGTGGTGTTGTACGGATTCGGGCGCATCGGCCGTTTGCTCGCGCGCGAACTGATGTCGAAAACCGGCAAGGGTACCCAAATGCGTTTGCGCGCCATCGTGACCCGCGATAAAAACGATGCGGTATCGCTCGAAAAACGTGCATCTTTGTTGCGTTACGATTCGATCCACGGCGATTTTCAAGGATCGGTTGTGGCCGATGTCGCCAACCAGGCACTGATCATCAACGGCACAACGGTTCATGTGATCACGGCCAACGGGCCCGAAGACATCGACTATACCCAATACGGAATCGACGAAGCGCTCGTGATCGACAATACTGGGGCATTCACGACCAAGGAAGCGCTCGAAAGACATTTGACTTCGAAAGGCACGCACAAAGTGTTGCTTACCGCGCCGGGCAAAGGCGTTCCGAACATCGTTCACGGCGTCAACCAAAACGAACACAACCCGGACGAAGTCACGATTTTCTCGGCCGCGTCTTGTACGACCAATGCCATCACACCGATCCTGAAAGCGGTCGAAGATACTTTGGGTGTCGTCAAAGGCCATTTGGAAACCATCCACGCCTATACCAACGACCAAAACCTGGTGGACAACATGCACAAAAAATACCGTCGCGGGCGTGCTGCGGCGCTCAACATGGTCATCACCGAAACCGGCGCGGGCAGTGCCGTAGCCAAGGCGTTGCCATCGTTGGCGGGTAAATTGACCTCGAATGCGATCCGCGTTCCGGTACCGAACGGCTCGCTGGTGGTGCTGAATCTGGAAGTCGGGCGCGAAACATCGGTCGAGGAAATCAACGCCATCATGAAGCAATACGCACTCGAAGGCGAACTCGTCGAGCAAATCAAATATTCGCTCAACAACGAACTCGTTTCGTCGGACATCGTGGGCACGTCGGCGCCATCGATCTACGACAGCAACGCCACCATTGTATCGGGCGACGGCAAAAACGTGGTGTTGTATGTGTGGTACGACAACGAGTACGGCTACAGCCACCAGGTTATCCGTCTGGCAAAATACATCGCCAAGGTGAGAAGATATACCTATTACTAGGATTATACTTAACTGCGAAAAAGCGTTCCTGAAAAGGGACGCTTTTTTTATATTGTTTTTTAGGAGCTTAATCCCGCTTTCCGTTGCAATCTTTTACGGTCTCCGTCCCGAAGCGTCGGGACTGCGGCCGCAAAAGGATTTCCACTACAATCGGGGCTAGGGCATCCCGGTCGCTACGAAATCTGTCGTGACTTGGTCAAATAATACACCGGAATCCCTGCCAACATAATGGCCACACCCCATCCGCACGTATCGGGCTTGAACACCAACAATCCGACCGACAAGGCCGTAGCGAGCAAAATATAGACGGCCGGCAGCACCGGATAACCAAATGCTTTGTAAGGCCGTTCGGCATCGGGCATGGTTTGACGCAATTTAAAGATACCGTAAATGGTCAGGATGTAAAAAATCAAAACGATGATGACCACAAAATCGAGCAAATCGCCGTACTTACCGGTCAAGCACAAGGCCGAAGCCCAGATGCACTGCGCCCAAAGCGCCCACGCGGGAACGCCGGCCTGGTTCAAATGCCCCGCTTTTTTGAAGAACAATCCATCGCCCGCCATGGTGTAGTAGACACGGGCACCGGCCATGATGAGCCCGTTGTTACACGCAAAGGTCGATACCATGATCATGACGGCGATGATGTAGGTGCCCATGCCGCCAAAAATGTATTGTGAGGCCACCACCGCCACGCGATCCGCTTTGGCCGTGGCTATTTCGTTGAGCGGCACAACGGCCAGGTACATCAGATTGGCCAAGACGTAAAGCACGCTTACGATGAGCGTTCCCAAGAACAGACTGAGTCCCACGTTGCGTTTCGGGTTTTTGATTTCGCCTGCAATAAAGGTCACGCCGTTCCACGCATCGCTCGAAAATACCGACCCGACCATGGCAGCAGAAATCCCCGCGAGCAATGTGGTGCCGCCAATCGAAATCCAATCGCCCGTATCTTTGACAAAATTGCGCGCCGCCCAGCCGTCCTGCCAATTGGCGTCCCAGATTTCAGATTTTGCCGCAAACAACAACCCAAAAACGATCAGCCCGAGCAACGACGCAATCTTGATGATCGTGAGCACCGTCTGCAAAATTTTGCTGTTCTTGACACCGCGACTGTTCAAATAGCTGAGCAACACAATGGTCACGATCGACACGATTTGCGCGGCATTGAGCTTGAAACTTCCCAATTCGTACAAAATATTCTCGTCGCTGAACGGTTCGTACAGGTAGGCTGCGAATTTTGAAAAAGCCACGCCCACGGCCGCGATCGTCCCGGTTTGGATCACCGCAAAAAAACTCCATCCATACAAAAAAGCGATCAGTTTGCCATAGGCCTCCTTGAGGTAAACGTACTGTCCGCCCGCCTTGGGGAACATCGCGCTGAGTTCGCCGTAGCTGACCGCGGCAATGACAGTCATCACGCCGGTCAAGACCCACATTAAAATGAGCATGCCCGCCGAGCCTACGTTGCGCACCATGTCTGAGCTGACGATAAAAATACCCGAACCGATCATCGATCCGACAACCAGCATCGTGCCGTCGAGCAATCCGAGTTCGCGTTTGAAGTTTTCGTTTTCGTGGTTTTCCATAAAAGGTTTGGTTGGTTCGGCTAAAGATAGCAAAAAAGTCAAATCGACAACATGCGAATGGGTTACAGGATAATTTTGCGTAACTTAGGCATCCAAAAAACGAACAACATGTCTCCCAACAAGCAAACCGTGCAGGATTATATGGACGGATTCCGCGCAACCGACCACGACAAAATCCTGGGCTGCCTTACCGACGATGTCGTATGGGTCATGCCCGGCGCCTACCACCACGAAGGCAAGGACGCGTTCGACAACGAAATCGAAAACCCAAATTTCAAAGGCAAACCGCTCATCAAAGTATTCCGCATGACCGAGGAAAACGATGTGGTCATCGCCGAAGGTGCCGTCACCTGTTCATTCATCAACGGTGACGTTCTCGATGCGGTATTTTGCGACGTGTTCGAAATGCGCGACACCAAAATCCAGAAACTGACCAGTTACCTCATGCAAATAGCGATCAACAAACCATGAACGAATACATCATCATCTTCAGGCACGAGGACGGCGCCAAAGTCGCGTCGCCCGAGCAAATGCAACAATGGATGCAGCAAACCATGCAATGGATCAACGGCATCGCCGCGCAAAACAAATTCGCCGACGGCAAAGGACTGCTGTTTGACGAGGCGCGTGTGGTGCGGAGCGACCGCAGCGTAAGCGAAGGCGCATTCGGGAACACAAACGAAACCATTGGCGGATTCATTGTCGTACGCGCCGAATCGATCGAAGAAGCGACCGGTTTTGCAAAGGAATGTCCTGTTTTGCAAGGCGAAGGCAACAGTGTCGAAGTACGTCGCATTGCACGATAATATCCCAATGAAGTCGATTGGCCTCTTTTTGCTGCTTTTGACGTGGTCGGGTTGGGCGCAGGTGGAACAGCTCGACGGGACGTTGATCAAACCCAAACAAATCGACCGCATTGTCGAAAAACTCCTCGTTTACGGCAAAGTCGAAGGCATCGCCCTAGCGATCATACACGGCAACAAAGCATCGGTCAAGGCCTATGGAGAGCGCAACAAATCGCCACGGCAGTTGCTCGATCCGATCACGGTGATGCCCGCGGGCGACCTGTCGGAGCCCATCATCGCCTACCTTGTCCTGAAATTGGCCGAGAGCGGACAAATCGACCTCGACAAACCTTTGCACGAATACCTCGACGCGCAAACCACGGGCGTTGCACAAAAAGCCCTTGGTTCCGAAATCGGGAAAAAAATCACCGTGCGCCACTGTCTTTCCCATACTTCGGGATTGACAGAACGCGATACAATATTGGCGTTTGAACCAGGGACACGCTATGCCCAGTCGGCGATTGACTATGTTTTGTTGCAAGCGGTACTCGAGCGGATATCGGGAAAACCGCTTGAAAAACTCGCGTCCGAAAAAGTCTTCCGCCCGTTCGACATGGTCCAATCGGGTTTTGGGCCAATTCCCGACGCCGAGGACAATCGGTCGGTGGGTTACGACAAGACGGGCCATCCCGTCGATGCCAATCCCAGCGGCATGTATACCACCCTACTGGACTACTCGCGTTTTGTCCAAAAAATACTGCTGCACCAGGGTCTCGCCCCAACATGGCGCAACGAAATGATCAAGCCACAAATCGAAATCGAAACGGCGCCTGGATCGACCCAATTGTACCAGGCCCTGGGTTGGGGATTTTTCAAAAGCCAATACGGACGCGCGTTTTTTAGCCAAAGCCAGGACGCGATATTCGGGCATTATGTAATTTGTTTCCCCGACAAGAACAAGGCGTTCATCGTCATGACCAACAGCGCCAACGGCCCGTCGGTGTTTAAGGAATTGCTCGAGAAAGTCATCGCCGACGACCAAACACCGTGGGAACCACTCGGTTTCATCCCCTACAAATACCCATAAAAAAACTCCCGGTGAGGGGAGTTTTACTATGCCTGTCTTGGTACTTAGAAGCTTCCGGTAGATTTGTACACTTTCTTGGTGTAGGTTTGGCCGTTGCAGGTGATCTTGACAATCCAGTACCCTTTCTTGAGGTGCGAGATATCCATGGTGGTCGCCTTCAAGCGTCCGCTGGTGTTGTACACGGCCACCGTAAAGTTGCCCGACGTACATGGGAGATTTTGCACCTGGATGATGCCATTCGATCCCAAAATAATCTCGACCGGTAGGATTGGTGTGCTCGGGGTCGGATCGGTCGGGGTCGGGTTGGTCACAACCGGCGGCGTGGTTCCGCCTCCCGAACCCACAGTATAGGTCAGGTTCAAGTTGTTATAGCCCTTGGTCGCGTCCCAGGTATTGTTGTTGGCGAAACGCACCGCATAAATTGGATTGGTCGGCAACTTCGAATCAGGAAGATGCAAAAACAATTGGTAGGTTCCAGCCGCCAATGCCGTGTTCAATACATGCGTGATACGCGTGGTTTGGCCTGCGTTCCAAAGCCTTACATTGGTGGTCAAGGCTTGCGAAGTTTCGGCTCCCGTAGCGGTGTTGCGGTAAACGAGGTAGGCTTTTCTTTCGTTGAAAATGTTGGCGTAGCCCACGTTTTGTAAGTTGATGGTCAACTGTCCACTGGCGATGCTCGAATTGAGCAACTCGAAACGGTAACCCAGTTTGCGTTTGACTTCGTCCAAACAACCGTTGGCCTGCCAGCTGTTGGTCACTTCTTGGTTGTAATCGGCATTCAAATAGTTGAAATGGAAACGCTTCATTGTGGCCATGGCGTTCGTACAAGCCGAAAATGTCGTGAGCGCGCAAGTCTCGCCGCCGTCAAACGTATAACGGCTTTGGTTTTCGAGATACGACGGATCGGTGGTGGTGTTCAGGTAAGTGCCCCAATCGTCTGCGCTCGACAAAAAGCAGTCGTTGTGCGCCGCCGCGCGGGATACGATGCTGCCGTTGTACGCATTGGCGGCCGATACCGGTGTCGCACCGGCAATCTGACGTTGGATCGTCGGCGTACGGAATGCAACCATCCTATTGGGCGCCAGTTCCATGATCTTGTTGCCTACGGCGATACGGTCGGCGGTGTTGGTGGCCGTGTGGTCGTCGGTGCCGTAGTTGTTCGAAAACCACCATTCGCCGTAATTGCCGATGAATCCCGCTTCGACCGACGAAATCACATCTTCGTTGGCCTGGATGACGGGCTTGAGTTGGTCGATGTGGCCGATCACACGCGAACGCGGCGCATCGGTTCCATCGGTATTGGTATAATTAAAACGGATGATCGCCTTGACACCGGCTGCGCGAAGGGCGTTGAAATCGGCTTGCATCTTGGCCAAAAAGTCGGCCGAAATAGGTGCATTTTTAAAGGCGTCGATACGAAATTCGCGCCAAATCAGGGTTACTTTTTCATTCGTGCGGAATCCCGCAAGTTCTGTTTGGTTGAGTGCTTTGTAGGTCCCGGATCCCGATGACCTGTAGTGGTAAAATCCGCGTTCCGGATTGGCAAAAATTTCGGTACTCGCAGTGTACGTTTGGGTCTGAGAATGCGCCCCCACTGCAAATAGCAGCGCCATCATGAAGTAATTTTTCATAATACTAGTAGGTTAAGATTTAATGTTTTAAAAAAAGATTTATGGCATAGTCAAGTCGAATGGTAGGGGGTTGTCATTCGAACTTGGTTGCAAATTATACGATTAAGTGCGCATTTCATCGACGAAGCGTTTATTTTAACAAAATAATCGGCGAACTACATCAAAACCAGTAAAATAGTAGGAATAATTGTAGAATACACACGTCCTTCCCAATGAAAATTGTGTCCGTTTTCAAAAATTTAACAAGTCAATTTTGGCGATAATCGATGTCGAAAAACCAAAAAATCGACGACTGGCGTTAATTGGCAAAAAAAGTTGTTACAGTTGACTGTCAACGGCTTGCAGCGAAAACGTTTTCGTTAAGGCTCAAAAAAAAACTCCCGTTATCGGGAGTTTCTTACAATAGAACGTAACTAAAAATTATTTCGCTTCGGCAGCGATCAAATTGAGCGCAGATCCTGCCACAAACCAACCGATTTGCCCTTCGTTATAGGTGTGGTTGGCCATGATGATGTCGACCGATCCATCTTTGTGTACGAATTCCAGCGTGAGCGGTTTGCCCGGTGCAAATTCGGTCAAATCGGTAAAGTTGATCGTATCGTCTTCCTGGATTTTGTCGTAATCGGCTTCGTTGGCAAACGTCAAGGCCAACATGCCTTGTTTTTTCAAATTCGTTTCGTGGATACGTGCAAACGATTTTACGAGAACGGCTTTTACACCCAAGAAACGCGGCTCCATCGCAGCGTGCTCGCGCGACGAACCTTCGCCGTAGTTGTGGTCGCCCACCACGATCGACGGGATACCCGCCGCTTTGTAGGCGCGTTGCACCGCCGGAACCGCATCGTGTTCACCTGTCAATTGGTTCTTGACCGAATTGGCCTTTTGGTTGTAGGCGTTGATCGCGCCAATGAGCATGTTGTTCGAAATGTTGTCGAGGTGGCCGCGGAAACGCAACCATGGTCCCGCCATCGAAATGTGGTCGGTGGTACATTTGCCGAACGCCTTGATGAGCAACTTGGCGCCCATAATGTTCTTCTTGTCCCAAGGATCGAACGGCGCGAGCAATTGCAAACGTTCCGATGTTGGGCTTACTTGCACTTGAACGCCCGATCCGTCGGCGGCAGGCGCTTGGTAGCCCGCATCTTCTACGGCAAAACCACGCGGCGGCAATTCGTTCCCGGTAGGCTCGTCGAGTTTGACTTCGAGACCGTCTTCGTTGATGAGCGTATCGGTAAGCGGATTGAACGACAGATCTCCTGCAATGGCCAGTGCGGTCACCAATTCAGGCGATCCTACGAAAGCCAAGGTGTTCGGGTTGCCGTCGGCACGTTTCGAAAAATTACGGTTGAACGAGTGTACAATGGTGTTGCGCTCCTCTTTCTCGGCACCTTCCCTGTCCCACATCCCGATACACGGTCCGCAGGCGTTGGCAAAAACGGTCGCCCCGATTTTGTCGAACGTATCGATGAACCCATCGCGCTCGATCGTATAGCGTACTTGCTCGGAACCTGGCGTAATGGTGAACTGCGCCTTGGTCTTGAGGTTCTTTTCGGCCACCTGCTTGGCCAAGGAAGCCGAACGCGCGATGTCTTCGTACGACGAATTGGTACACGATCCGATGAGTCCGACCTCGATTTGCAATGGCCAGTTGTTTTTGATCGCCTCTTCTTTCATCTTAGAGATCGGCGTGGCCAAATCGGGTGTGAACGGGCCGTTCAAATGCGGCTCGAGTTCCGAAAGGTTGATTTCGATCACTTGGTCGAAATACTGTTCAGGGTTGGCGTATACTTCTGGATCGCCTGTCAAATATTCGCGGATGGCGTTGGCCGCATCGGCTACATCGGCACGATCGGTCGAACGCAAATAGCGGTCCATCGAATCGTCGTAACCGAATGTAGATGTTGTTGCGCCAATCTCGGCACCCATGTTGCAAATGGTTCCTTTACCCGTACACGACATGGCCGTCGCGCCTTCGCCGAAATACTCAACGATGGCTCCGGTTCCACCTTTTACGGTCAGGATTCCGGCTACTTTAAGAATGACATCTTTGGGTGCGGTCCAGCCCGATAATTTTCCAGTCAATTTAACGCCGATAAGTTTCGGGAATTTAAGCTCCCAAGCCATACCCGACATCACGTCTACCGCATCCGCACCACCGACACCGATGGCCACCATCCCGAGTCCGCCCGCGTTCACGGTGTGCGAATCGGTCCCGATCATCATCCCGCCTGGGAACGCATAATTTTCGAGTACCACCTGGTGGATGATGCCCGCGCCCGGCTTCCAGAAACCGATCCCGTATTTGTTCGAGATCGACGAAAGAAAATCAAATACTTCGTTGGATTGTTGCTTGGCACGCGCCAAATCGGTCTTGGCGTCGACCTTGGCTTGGATCAAGTGGTCGCAGTGTACCGTAGTGGGTACGGCAACCTTAGGCTTTCCGGCGTGCATGAACTGCAAAAGCGCCATTTGCGCGGTTGCATCCTGACAGGCCACGCGGTCGGGCGCAAAATCGACATAGTCCTTGCCGCGGGTAAAAGCTTGGGTAGGCATGCCTTCCCAAAGGTGGTTGTATAAAATCTTTTCGGTCAGCGTAAGCGGTTTCCCGACCACCTGACGCGCCGCATCGACGCGCGTGGTCATGTTGGCATACACCTTTTTAATCATTTCAATATCAAAAGCCATAATCGTCTGGTTTGTTTTTTTGTTTTTGTCGGTGCAAATTTACGGAATTACCCCAACAGTTGAAAGATTTTGAACAAAACAAACGATTCAGCCGATTATTATTCCCAAATCGGCATTTTTAGTGATTATTATTGCACTAATTTTGGATTTGACTTAAAATTTTACGCAATTGTTAATTTAAGGTTGATTTTTTGCCGATTCCGAAATTTACATCGTTTTCGACAAAGCTAGAATGCTTCTAAATTAGCCTCTGACGCGGGCGGAAAGCCTTTTTTCGATGGTGTACAAAAGCCAACCCAGCACGACCGACACCAAGACGTATACCGCATTGAGCAGTCCCAATTGGCCGGTGTTCGAAAAGTCGACCACAAGCCAATGCTCGACCAACAACAATACGATGCTGAAATGCACCAAATAAATACCATACGACGCGCGGGCCAGCCACGAGACGATTCGGCCAAAAACAGAAGGCGCTGTCTGCCAGGCCACAAAAAGCGGTAAGAAGCAGCCGAGTACGATGGTCGTTAGCGGCAAGTACAAAATATGCCAAAACGCCGCATGCGATTCGATGTCGAGCTGAAAAACCCCGATGCCCAGCGCGAGAAAAACCAGACCATTAAATCCGAGGAACGCAAAAATCCATTGACCCATGTCCCAAATCTTGCGGCCTTGCAAATACAGCAAGCCAAAGAGCACGCCGATGAACACCGAATCGAATCGGTACACGGCAACGGTCTTGAGCGTCGCGTCCCAAGTGGCGATGTCGCTGGTTTGGTGTTGGGTATGGTAAAGCCACTTGGTCCAAAGAAATACGGCGATGAGCCCCAAAGTCGTTAGCAGGAACACCGCGGGTTTGTGCTGTTGCCGGATCACGCGGGCCAGCGAAGTCAACAATCCGACAAACATCAGCATCGCAAAAACAACGACGGGCAATCCCCACGATTCGGGGAAAAATGACGGAATCGGTTGGAAAAAATTTTGCCACAAAAACGCAAACCGCCACCAACTTTCGACCGGATATCCGACCGCATAAGCGATCCCTACATTGACCAGCAAAACGAGCCAGTACAACGGCAAGATCCGCAACAGTCGGTGTTTGACGAACCGTAGCGCATCGCGTGCCGAAAAAGTCTCGGCCATGAAAACACCATGGAACGACCTGGCGAGCAAGAAGCCGCTGAGCACAAAAAAGGCTTCGAGCGATAGAAAACCCAAAATGGGCGCGAACTGCGCGATCGCAGGATTGGCGATCTGAAACGAATTGAGCACGTTGGCCAACAGCAAGGTCACAATTGCCGACACCCGGTACAGGTCTAGACCGAAATTTTTTTGTTCTGTCATATGCGCTCGTCGCGGATTTTCATGAGTGGCCGTTCGAAAAACTCATACAGGCACCAACTCACCACAAACGTCACGGTAAGGTAAAGCACGGTAAAGGTATGCAGTTGCCACAAATCCATATAATAAGTGTCGATAAAATATTTCATCAAATACAACACAAAGCTGTAGTGCAGCAAATAAACCGAATAGGATACCGCGCCCAAAAACTGGACGGGCTTGCGCAACGCATCGGGCGCCGATTTCCATTGTGCAAAAAATGGAAGCATCAGCGCCGCGGCCACCGAAATGAGCGGCAAAAACAACAGGTTCCAAAACACCGGATATTGTTCGATGGGCAATTTGACGAACCCCACCAGATAGGCCAGCGCGCCGAGGATCATCTGGCTCAGCACCAGCCCAAACCAAACGCTTTTGGTCCAGATGTGCAGGAAGTTGTATTGTATCCAACTCGCCAGGATCCCGAGCATCACGGCATCGATACGGTACAAAGCCACCGACCGGAGCGACACGTTCCAAGCGGCCAACGTATGGTTATCGGTACGCAAGTGGTATTCGACCTTGGCCAGCATCACCAGGGCAATCGAACCTATTATCGTGAGCAAAAACAGCCGGTTGCGGTTTGCCCCCTTGATGCGCGCCAGCAACAGGAACGCAAACGGCAATAAAAAGTAAGGGATTTCCTTGATGGACATGCTCCACGATTCGGGAAAGAACGGCAGCATCGGATGGATGAAATTCTGCAGGAAAAAGAAATACTTCCAAGCGCCCTCGATCTGGTATCCCAAATAACTGAACACGGCAATGTTCAAAATGAGCACCAGCAAATAGTTGGGCATGATCCTGAACCACCGACGACGCAGGAAAATAGACGCGTATTTGTAGTTGTAATCGGGGTTGACGAACAATTTGAGCAACGACTTGCCGATCAAAAATCCGCTCAAGACAAAAAACAATTCGACACCTATGAAACCAGAGAAATTGATCGCCTTGGTCAGCAGGTTGCTATAGTCTTGGTAAATCCACAAAATATGCGCGGCCAACACCAGCAAAATGGCCAGTACGCGCATCAGGTCGAGGCCGAAGATTTTATTTTTTTCCTTCAACTGGTTGTCTGGCATTTGTGTATTTTTGTGTCTATGGGAAAACCAAAGATATACAAAATTGCAACAGTTGTAGCGCTGCTTTTGATTATTAGCGCGGGTGCCTGGTATGCCGTGTTGCCCACGCGACACAAGGCCATCGTCAAGACCACACTGCTTCAAAAAACGGGTATTGTAGACGGCGACTGGCGCGTGAGCGATGCAACAAAACAGTACGTCATGATTTCCCCTACGTTTTTGATAGACGGCATCTACAAGTCGATGGAAGGCCCCAAGGCGTCCAATTATGTGCAACTTTCGAAAGATTCGTCGTTGTTGTGGATCACCGGATTCCACGTGCGCGCACTCGACGCCAAAACCAAAGAACGGCTTTCGAACGATTTCATCTGCCACATGAATGTCGATTTCAACGACGTCAACTATTTTACGAATTTCGGGCTCACCGACCGCATCGGCAAACAATACCCGCGCATGACATCGCTTTCGCACGGGCTCGAAGATTTTGCGTTCCCGAAAGGCTACGGCATCCCGATGAAGGGCAACGACTGGCTGCTGGTGACCACGCAATCGCTCAACCACAACCTGCCCGACATCAACCAGCTTGTCAAGCACGAGGTCACAATCGGATACGAAAAAAGCGGCGGGATCAAGCCGCTCATGACCCGTACGGTGTTCATCCAATTGCCGTACGACAAAAAAGACCCGTACAAGCAGCCGCTCGATCCGGCTTCGAACCAATGCATTCCGGTAGAAACCAAGAACCACAGTTACGACGACGGCCATGGCAACAAACTGTCGGGACATTGGGTGGTGCCGCCGGGAAGAAATGTTTACCGCAGTTCGATTGATGCGCAATTGCAAATGACCGACAGTTTGCGTTTGCACGCCGCGGCCATCCACGTGCATCCGTTTGCGACGCGCATTGCATTGTTCGACCGTACGGCGCAACGTCCGGTTTTTGTGAGCCGGATCGTGAACCACAAGGACCGCATTGGTTTGACCAAGATCGAACCGTTCAGTTCAGAAGAAGGCATCTGGCTGTACAAATCGCACCAATACGAACTGGTACTCGAGGTCGAGAACACCACCGCCATAGACCAGGACATGATGGGGAGTATGTTTTTGTTTTTTTACGATGCGGCGCTCGACGGCATCTTGAACCGATAACTATCATTTTACACTGCCCAAACCCGCTTTTCCCGCAAGCGTCTCGAGCACCTGGGTTTTGTAGTTTCGTCCTATCGGCAAATCTTTTCCGGCAATTTCAATATCGTGCGCGTCATAAAAGTCAATCTTGGTTTTGTTGACGATAAACGATCGGTGGATGCGTAAAAACGACGCGGGCAGTTCTTTCTCAAGTTCGCTGATCGGATAGCGCGTCAACACCGTCCTGGACGTGGTGACAATCTTGACGTTTTCGCGCTGGCTTTCGATGTAAAGGATGTCGTCGATGGCAATCCGGGCCTTGCGCTTGTGCACGTTGACCTGCAATTCCTGCCCTGCCGATGGATTATCCAGAGGCTGTACCGAACTGTTTTTTTTGTCGAGCGCTTTGTTGACCGCCACGACAAATCGGCCAAAGGCAATCGGTTTGAGCAAGTAGTCCACCACATTGTACTCGTAACTCTGCAAGGCGAATTCGTGGTACGCCGACGCGACAATCACCATAGGAGGATGTTGCAAAGCCGCCAAAAAGTCGAGCCCTTTGAGCTTGGGCAAATGGATGTCGAGCAGCATCAAATCGACGGGCTGATCTTTGAGCAGTTGCATCGCGGCAAACGCATCGGCGCATGACCCTACATGTTCCAAAAAAGGAACCTCGGCCACAAAACCTTCCATGACGCCACGCGCGAGCGGCTCGTCTTCTACAATCAGGCATTTGAGTTTCATAGAACGGAGGTTAGGTTTAGTTGTAGCGTTGCGCCAAAAGTACCGCCATCGGCCGATGTTTCCAATCGAAAATCGGCATACGACAACTCCAGTTGACGGCGTAAATTGGCGAGTCCGATACCGCTTTTTTCGGGACTTGCACCGGGTTCAAAAGAATTCTCGACGCTAAAGTCGAGCCGTCCATTGCCTACCACAAGATCGATGCGGATAAACCCACGCGCCACCGTCTCGCTACCGCCGTGTTTGAACGCGTTCTCGACCAACGGCACCAACAGCAACGGGACGATGGGCGTTTGGTTGTCGTCTACTTTGGCGTTGAAATCAATATCGATCCGTTCGTCGTACCGCATTTTTTCGAGCGCAATATACCCCGATAAAAATTCCACCTCGCGGCCAATAGGAATCGAACGCGACTGTGTTTCGTAAAGCACAAACCGCAACAGCTCAGACAGCTTCACGACCACACTGGGTGTGTCGTCGGATTTTTTCAACGCCAAGGCATAGATGCTGTTGAGCGTATTGAACATAAAATGAGGGTTGATTTGCGCCTTGAGAAAATTGAGTTCGGTTTCGAGTTTTTCCTTTTGCAACGCCTTCTCGCGCCGAATCAACTTGTTGCTCACGCTGTGTTGCTTGAGCGCAATGGCGATACCGGCGATAAAAATGATGTCCATGAACGCATTGATGAGCCCTTGGTATTCGGCGAAATACCTGGGCGGTTCGAGCTGGTATATTTCGGGATAGATGAAATGCACGGTCAGCATGCGCGACAAAAACGCGGCAACCACCAGCGCGACCGATGTCCAAACGATGAGCCGTAGTCGGTTTTGCCTGGAGAATCCATATCTTTCGAATACGCCAAAAACCACGTACACCATCGGAATCTTGACGGCGAGCACCAACAAGGTCTCGGCCAGTACGGCAACCCTTATCGACCGCGCCACCGAAAAATGGTATTGCCCGAGAAACCATTCGAATTCGGTATAGATCTCGAAGGCGGTATACAACAGCCAGAATAAAAAATGATTGACCCACCTTTTTCGCATCTTTCAAAGGTAGCGATTTCGGTCGGCCCGCCATGGGTTTGCAACCAACGACCTGGTTTTTACTACCAACGGACGCAATTGCTGCGTTTTCGCGTTGGTCGCCTTGCGCGTTCTTCCGGTAGCCCTTGGTGGGTTTTCTGCAACGGGTCGTTCCGCCGCGTTGTTAATCATCTTAATTTCAAGGTAAAAAATCATGAAAGCACTTTTACTTTTTGCGGTTTGCTGGCCTGCGGTCTTATTTTCACAAACCTGGACTTCGGGCGCACCCATGCCCGAGCACGTACGGGCGGGCAATACCGGCGGCTACGCGCAAGGCGACGGCTATCTGTTTGTGGTATCGGGCCGAAACTACAACGGCCAAATCACCAAGAAAAACCAACGTTACAACTTTGGCAGCGATACCTGGTCGCTCATGGCCGAACATCCGACCGGAAAAATGGGCGCCGCGAGCACCGTACTCCAGGACAGCCTGTACACTTTTGGTGGGCTAACGACTACGCCGGGAACGGCAACGCGCCGCGTCTACAAATACAGCATCAACCAGGACAGCTGGTCGCAGGTCGCACAAATGCCGTATCCGATTGTCGATGCAGACGCCGTTACTTATCAGGACAGCCTCGTGTACATCGTTGGGAGCTATTCGGGCAATACGCTGCTGTACAACGCCCACACCGACCATTGGCGTTCGGCCACGCCCATCTTAACCAGCGGCAGTTTGGCATGGGGTGGTTTTGCCGTAAAAGACGACAAGCTCGTTTGGGCCTGCGGCACCAATGCGTTCCTGTCGAACACCTACTTCAACACGGTGCGCGTGGGCACGATAGACCAAAACGACCGCGCTAACATCACTTGGACCGAAGCCGCGCCTTTCCCTGGCAACACACGCACTTTTTTTGACATGTACCCGTGGCGCGACGGGGTCATCCTCACGGGAGGAAGTACCGACAACACCTTCGAAACCGCATCGAACGAATGTTACCATTACAACGTCACGACCGATACCTGGACGGCGCTCCCACCCAAACCCACGGCGTGGAACACGGGAAACAGCACCAGTATTTACATCGATGGCCAATGGCACTTGATCTGTACCGCCGGATACGCCAACGGTTACTTGACGCAAACCGAAATTTTCTCGGAACAAGCGTTGGGTTGGGACAACCTGGGCGGTTGCCAGCTTAAGGATTTTAGGATTTTACAAGCAGCACAAACCACCATCGGCTATTGTTCGACCAGCGGCGAGGTGGTTACGGTAACGCTTCGCGACAGCCATGGTCGGGTAATTGACGTGCAAAATGAACCGGGAAAAATGGGCTGGACCGAAATCACAATGTCGCACACCAACCTGCCTACAGGCATCTATTTCTATACCTTACAGCAGGGAGCAACGACGGCCAGCAAGAAAATGATCCGCAATTAAAACAACGAAGCAATGATCTTCTCGATCGTAATGCCCTCGGCGTCGGCCTTGTAATTCTTGACGACGCGGTGGCGCAGGATGCCCGTTGCCACGGCCTTGACGTCTTCGATATCGGGCGAAAACTTGCCGTTGAATGCCGCATGGGCCTTGGCCGCAAGGATCAGGTTTTGGGAAGCGCGCGGCCCGGCGCCCCAATCGATGTAATTCTTGATGTAGTCGTTGGACAAAGCATTGTCCGGGCGTGTCTTGCTTACGAGCGTCACGGCATATTCGATGACGTTGTCGGCCACGGGTACGCGACGCACCAAATGTTGGAAATCGATGATTTCCTGCGCCGAAAACAACGCGTTCACGGTAGGTTTGGCGTCCGATGTGGTGCTCTTGACCACTTGTACTTCCTCGGCAAACGTCGGGTAATCGAGTTTGATCGAGAACATGAAACGGTCGAGCTGCGCCTCGGGAAGCGGATAGGTTCCCTCCTGCTCGATCGGGTTTTGCGTGGCCAATACAAAGTAAGGCAAATCGAGTTTGTAGTTTTGTCCGGCGATGGTCACGGCGCGTTCCTGCATCGCCTCGAGCAAGGCAGCCTGCGTTTTGGGCGGCGTACGGTTGATCTCGTCGGCCAGGATGATGTTCGAGAAAATCGGGCCTTTAATGAATTTGAAGTTACGGCTTTCGTCGAGGATTTCACTCCCCAAAATATCCGACGGCATCAAATCGGGGGTAAACTGGATGCGTTTGAAATCGAGTCCGAGTGTTTGCGCAATCGTATTGACCATAAGCGTTTTGGCCAATCCTGGAACTCCCACCAAAAGCGCGTGCCCGCCCGAGAAAATGCTCAGCAAAATCTGATCGACGACCTCTTCCTGGCCTACGATGATTTTGGCGATTTCCTTTTTGAGTTCGGCTCTTTTCTGGACCAGGTTCTGGATTGCTGCTACGTCGGACATCAATTATTTTTTATTGATTATTGTTATTTTTTAAGCCAGTTGTTCGTGAATTCGCAGTTGCGGTATTCGCCGTTGACTTTCACGTAGGTTTCCTTGATTTTCTCGTCGAACCACTTGGCGATCGCGTCGATTTGTTTTTCCTTGAGCGCGAGTTCCTTGATTTTGATGTAATCTTTGGCGTAATCGGCCGTGTGCTGGTCGATGCGGTTGGTGACGGTAAGCAATTTGTAGCGCTTTTTACCCGACTGCTCGATGTCGATTTGCGGGATCGACACTTCGCCCTCCTTGAGGTTCGACACCTGCGAATACAGCGTCGGATCCATCTTGGTCAGTTCGAACTTGGTGTCCTGCGTCTTGGGATTGACGAGCGTACCGCCATTGGCCTTGGTTTCCTTTTCGTCCGACTCGGTACGCGCCGCATCGGCAAAAGTCACCTCTTTGTTGACAATTTTTGTACGGATCGTTTCGGCTTTTTCCTTGGCCTCCTTGAGCGCGGCATCGGATATTTCGGGCGTCAACAAAATGTGTCGCAAATCGACTTCCTGTCCGCGGATTTTCTCGACATAGATGATGTGGTAACCAAACTGCGTCTCAAACGGCTCCGAAATCTCACCTTCGCCCAAGCTGAACGCCACGTCCTTGAATTCCTTGACGAACGGCGTTTTGCGGTTCATTTTGTAAAAACCGCCGTTGGGCACCGAAGCTTTGTCCTGCGAATAGAGCACCGCCTTGGTTGCAAAACTCGAACCTTCCTGTACGTCTTTTTTGAATTCCTTGAGCTTGTCGATGACCTTTTGTTTTTCGGCATCGGTTACCTTGGGCGTGATCACGATTTGCGCGACCTCCATTTCGGCGCCAAAGACCGGCAGTTCGTTTTCAGGTATTTTTTTGAAGAAACTGCGCACTTCCTCTGGCGTAATCTCTACGGCATCGACAATCTTGCGTTGCATTTCGGCCGTGAGTCGGTTCATTTTGATGATCTCGAACAAATCGGTCCTGAAATCTTCTTCGTTGGCTTTCTTGAAATACTTGACCACCTTGTCCATCGCGCCGAGCTGTTCGACCATGTAGCCGATTTGTTCTTCCATCTTACTCTTGACCTCATCGTCGGTCACGATGATACTGTCCTGGATGGCCTGGTGCGCATACAATTTGTCCTCGAGCAACTTGCCGAGCATCTGGCAACGCGTGATGCCTGCCACCGATCCGCCCTGGCTGGTAATCTCGAGAAACGTCTTGTCGATGTCCGAATCGAGGATGTTGTAGTCGCCTACGGTAGCAATGACACCATCGATTTTTCTCCTGAGGTTTTCGGTGACGGGTTTATCGGGCTGGGCCGCCGTCGCGGTGGTATCGCGGATAATTTCCTGCGCCTGCAATCCGAACGATGCACACAAAAAGGCAAACGCCAAATAGCTATTGATACACTTCATAATCTTTGTCTTTGATGGCGTCATCGGTAATCTCCTTTTCAAATTTCTTTATCAATTCTAACTTTCTTTTGTTGAGCAACACTTCTTTGAGCGTCGGCTTCAGGTATTCATAGGGCGCCACCTGGTTTTTGTCGATCACGGCCCTGACTTTGACCAGATAGGTCTCGAGCGAATCCGAATGTTGGGTGCTCTTGCCCGACACGATGTATTGGTCGCGGTTGTCCGGGTTGATGAACGGCAACTTGGCGTACACCTGGTTCATCTCTACCCAAACCGAATCGTTGAACGCAAAACCTTTGGACTGCAATGCATAGGTGTCCCAAAATTTCTTATCCGACTTGCGGTAATCGAAGAACTTGCTTTTGATGGTTTCGTACCGCGGATTGTCTTTGTCCAACCTGAGGTAACGCAACCTGACCAACGATCCGGAGGTCCTGAAATTCTCCTTGTTCGCTTTGTAATATTCCTGCAGCGCCGCTTCCGAAACGACCGTATCGACCGTTTGCTTGACGATTTGCTCGAGATAGGCCTTGGTGTACAAATCTACCTTGTACTGCCGGATCAGCGCATCGAATTCGGCTTTTTGCTCGTCGCCCAGATTGACTTCGGCGCGATCGATCAAGAGCTTTTGCGCCGCCCATCGGTCGATAAAATTGCGCACAATCAAAACACTGTCGGCGGCCGTCGTACCCTTGGGCACCAAATTCTTGAGATCGTCTTTATACAGGTAGCTGTCGTTGACCCTTGCTACGGCTTCGGGTTTGGCTTCGGGCGTAAAATAACTACACGAAAAACACGACAACAGCCCTATATAAGCCCATCGTTTCATTACTTTTTGAGCGCCGTCTTGACCCTTTCGAAAGCATCTTGCTTGACGCGCACCGTGAACTCGCCCTTGAGTTTGTCTACCCAACCTTGTTCGAGGTATTGCTGGTAATCGTTGATGCATTTTCCTTTACACTCCTCGAGCGTCTTGACGCCTGCCGGAAGCACCTTGTTGACCTTGGTCACAAAATAATACTGTCCGTCCTTGGTGATGTCCGACACGCCGGCCTCGAACTTGAGTCCTTTGGGCAGGGCATCGTTTCCTTCCTCGAACGTCCCTACGTTGGTCATGATGTCGACCTTGTCTTTGGTGTTCAATTTTTCTTTGATTTGCTCTGGGGTGCTGCCTTTCTTGAGCATCTTTTGCGCTTCCTTGACCGCTTTTTCGTTGGTCGATGATGCGATCACGACGTCTACCCTGTTCTTCCACTGGTAGTTCATTTTGCGCGTATCGTAAAAGTTTTTGAGTCCGAGGGTATCGGTTTTCGATTTCTCCCAGATTTCCTTTTCCATCAAATCGAACAACAGCAATCCGTCGCGGTATTCTTCCATGACGGCCGCAAATTCTGGGAATTCGGTTTCCAAATGGTCGTTGTAATAGGCGTTGAGTTGCTCGTCGAGATAGCTTTCGTAGAACGCGTCGACCATTTTGCTGGCCGGTCTGATGCCGCTACCCGCTTTTTGACGGGTTTGGATGTATTTGAGGAAATCGGTTCCTGTGAATTCTTTCTCCTGGATCGCAAACAACTTGGCGTCGGTAGGCTTGGTATCGGTAGGCAACGACCATTTGTTTTCGTAAAAATCAGGCGTCACGGCCTTGACGACTTTGCCATAGACCTTGTTGTCGCGTTTGACGTTGTACTTTTTGCGCAATTTGTCGTTGAGCGAATTGGCAATCAGACGCGAACGCTCGTCCTTGCTGATTTTTGTCTCGAGATCGGCCTTGGCCTCGTCAAAGGTTTTCATCGGGAAACGCTCGATGAGCTTGACGATGTGCCACCCGAACTTAGACTGGAACGGCTGCGAAACCGGATTTTCTTTGGTCAATGAAAACGCCGTGTTCTCGAATTCTTCGGAGCTCAACTGACCCGACCCAAATCGGCTCAACTGACCACCTTTGGACGACGACGACTTGTCTTCGGAGAATTGTTTGGCCAAATCTTCGAACTTCTCGCCTTGCTGCAGTTTTTTGTAGATGTCGTTGATGGTATTCTTGGCCTTGTCCTGGTCGGCTTCCTCTGGTTTCGGATTGAGGATCATGATGTGCGCCACCTGCACCTCGCCGCGGTTGTCGCGAACGTCATCGACCTTGATGATGTGGTAACCGAAACGTGTACGTACCGGATTTGAAATTTGCCCCTTGGGTGTCTTGAACGCCGCTGTCTCGAACGGATAAACCATACGGAAGGCCGAGAAGTAACCCAAATTGCCTTTGTTGTCCTTGGCCGATGGGTCTTGCGAATTTTCCTGCGCCAATTTGCCGAAATCCTCACCCGCCAATGCGCGTTTACGCAAATCAGAGATGCGGTTGTAGGCCTTGAGCGTATCTTCGGGCGCGGCATTTTCGTCTACGGTGATCAGAATGTGCGAGGCCTTGACCTCTTTTTGCGAACGCTGGTAGCCCTCCTCCACAAGCTCCTTGGTGACTTTGGAATCGGTCACGTAATTTTTGGACAATTGCGCGCGGTAGGTTTTGAGTTCGCTCTGGTAATTGGCACCGTTTTGAAGACCCAACTTATTGGCCTTGTTTATTTTAAGCTTGTAACCGATAAACAATTCGAGGTATTGGTCGAGGTCTTTTTGCGATTCGTCTTTGACCAAGTCGAGATTCTTGTTGTAAACCCTAGCAAATTCGTCGGTGTAATACGGTTTGTCGTTGACGGTGAAAAGTACTTCTTTTTGAACGTTTTGCGCGAAAGTCGTTGCGCCGATAGAAAGGAACAATCCGAACAGCAATTGCTTCATTTTCATTATAGTATCTTTGGTTTATTTGTTGAAAATCAGATGAAAAACAGGGTTAAGATGTGTAGGTTCGGCAAAAAAATCGAGCCAACAAAAATAACAATTCGGCTCCATAATCCAAGAATAGCCCATACTATTAACAAAAAATTATTAAGCGCCCAATATTACGACATTTTCACTTCTGCAAGCCCAAAAAAATGTGTTTTATTGTACGTCCGACCGATTTGTTGAATATTGTAGTATTTTTGCAGTCGATTTTACCACGACTATGAGCTTTTTAAACGAAATACAGCGCCGCCGCACCTTCGGCATCATCTCCCATCCCGATGCGGGAAAAACCACCCTCACCGAAAAATTGCTGCTTTTTGGCGGCGCGATCCAGGAAGCGGGCGCGGTCAAGAACAACAAGATCAAGAAAGGCGCGACATCTGACTTTATGGAAATCGAGCGTCAACGCGGTATCTCGGTTTCTACATCGGTCTTGGCGTTCAATTATAAGGACAAGAAAATCAACATCCTCGATACGCCGGGTCACAAGGATTTTGCCGAAGATACGTTTAGAACTTTGACTGCGGTCGATTCGGTAATCGTGGTGATCGATGTCGCGAAAGGCGTCGAGGAACAAACCGAGAAACTCGTGGCCGTGTGCCGCATGCGCAACATCCCGATGATCGTGTTCATCAATAAACTCGACCGCGAAGGAAAAGATGCGTTCGATTTGATGGACGAGGTCGAGCAAAAACTCGGACTTAAAGTCACGCCGTTGTCGTTCCCGATTGGGATGGGTTATGATTTTCAGGGTATCTACAATTTGTGGGAGAAAAACATCAACCTGTTCAGTGGCGACAGCCGGAAAAATATCGAAGAAACCATCGCGTTCGACGATGTGCAAAATCCCGAACTCGAGAAAATCATCGGGCAAAAACCCGCCGACAAACTGCGCGAAGAACTCGAACTGATAGACGAAGTTTATCCGAAATTCAACCGTGACGAATATTTGGCCGGACACCTGCAGCCTGTATTTTTTGGCTCGGCGCTCAACAATTTTGGGGTGCGTGAATTGCTCGATTGTTTCATCGACATTGCACCGGCGCCGCGTTCGAAGGATTCGGACACGCGCGAAGTCAAGCCAGACGAGACCAAAATGTCGGGCTTTGTGTTCAAGATCCACGCCAATATGGATCCCAAGCACCGCGACCGTTTGGCGTTCGTCAAAATCGTGTCGGGTACTTTCGAAAGGAACAAACCGTATCTTCACGTAAGGCAAGGCAAAAATTTAAAATTCTCGAGCCCGAACGCGTTTTTTGCTGAGAAGAAGGAAATTGTAGACATATCCTATCCCGGCGACATCGTTGGGTTGCACGATACCGGAAATTTCAAGATCGGCGATACGCTCACCGAAGGCGAAAACATGAACTTTAAAGGAATTCCGAGCTTTTCGCCCGAGCATTTCCGCTACATCAACAATGCCGATCCGATGAAAGCCAAGCAATTGGAAAAAGGCATCGACCAACTCATGGACGAAGGCGTCGCGCAGTTGTTTACCTTGGAATTGAACAATAGAAAAGTCATCGGAACCGTCGGCGCGCTGCAGTACGAAGTCATCCAATACCGTTTGGAACACGAATACGGCGCCAAATGCACCTACGAGAATTTCCCGGTGCACAAGGCCTGTTGGGTCAAACCCGACGATGCCAAGAACGAAGAATTCAAGGAATTCAGACGCATCAAGCAGAAGTTTTTGGCCAAGGACAAGTACGACCAGCTGGTGTTTTTAGCCGATTCGGACTTTACGATCCAGATGACGCAAAGCAAGTACCCCAGCGTCAAATTGTATTTCACGTCAGAGTTCGACTAAGCTGCACTTCGTCGATGTTTTTTTTGTGAACAACCTATTTTCAAATGGTTACGAAATGGTTATTTTGCCATTTTTGAGCAAAAATAGACGTCGTTTTTTTTCTTTTACAAAATCATTGCTATCTTTACAGCCAATTTCGACCCAAGATGAAAAACAACTTATTCAAACTATACTTCCTGAGTTTCTTTGTATTGTCGGATTTTATCCTCTTTGCGCAAGCCCCAGGGGAAGAAGATGACAATGGCGGACTCGAAGACGACGACACGCCGCAGGCACCTATCAACGGCAAAATAGTTTGGTTGCTGATACTGGCTATCGTTTACGCGGCATACAGCTACAAGAAACACAGAAAAGCAGCGAAATCATAAGCACCTGTTTAAAAAAAACAATAGTCAACCTTTCTTCGAAAGGTTTTTTTTTGCCCGAAACGAAACGAAAATAAAAAAGCCCCTCCGCAAGGAGGGACTTTCTATCTATAAGAAAAATAATTAACGTTTGATGACGCGCAACGTCCTTACATTGCCATCCTGGTTGACGATTACATTGTAAACGCCCGCCGGGAACTGGCTGCCCACGCGCTCGATTTGACGGTCTGCCGCATCGACTTCTCTTGATTCTACCAATTTACCGAGCATATCATAGACCTTAACCGATACTTTTTGCGTACTCGGTGTAGCCACGTCGATCGTGAAATCGGCTGTGAATGGGTTCGGATAGGCCGTAGCTTTGAGCATCGTGCTTTCTTCGGCCAGTGGCGCCGTCTCGGCGATTCCTTTTCCAAGCGCAGCCGGAGAAGTGATTTCGCAGGCATCGCCCAACGGAGACCAATTGCCAGAGGTCATCACTGCCACACGTACGTTGTATACCGCACCTGCGGTGTACAGCAAAGACGGGATCATGTTGAAGTTAAAGAAGTTCGTGTTGCGGTCGACCGTGGCGCTGGCCAAATCGGACGCACGTACGATCTGAAAGCGGTACTGTGTAGCACCCGATACGCTGTTGCAGGCGATAGGCGTGTGCTTGGCCGCTATCGTGCCGCCGCAGTTCACCAACGACGGGGCCGCAGGCGATGACAATTCGCAAGTAGCACCGTATCCACCAAAATCACCCGTGGTTTTTACGGCCACTTCGATGCGGTATTGGGTACCGTAGTTGTAACGGGTCAGCATTTGGAGGCTGAACCAGTTTTGGGTACGTGTAATGGTCTGGACCGCATTCGGACCCAATGGGTCTGTCAAGTTGGTCACACGGAAACGGTAACCGGTAACGCCCTGGATACTTGTGGTTGCAATGAGCGTGTTGATGTGTGGCAACGTCGTACCACATTGCGATGGAGAAACTGTCGCGGCGCCACCCTCGGCCAAGATAGCCGGTGTAGAAACCTGACAAGGCGCTCCGTAATAACCCAACCAGACACCAGCACGTTGCAACTCGATTTCGATGGTATAAGTCGTGGCATAGTCATGAGACGGGAACGACGGCATGATAAAATGCGGTACGTTGCGTTCGATGACCTGCACCTGCGCACCGTTCGTAGCGCGCACGCGGTATCCTGTGATTTGATGTCCTCCCACGGTTTGAATACCTACAAGCGATGAAATTGACGCAAGCGTCGCACCACATGAAGACGGCAACAAAGTAGTGGTCAATTGGTTGCCTTCATCGAGTGTACCGTCGCAATCGTCGTCAACGCCGTTGTACAATACTTCGGCATGCCCTGGATTGATGGCAAACACATTGTCGTTACAATCGATAGCAGTCAACGAAAGGATGTAACCTGACGGCGCAGCAGCCCCGTAACAAATCTCTTCGGTCGCACCGCTGGTATATCCGTCGTTGTCGCTGTCTACATACAATGTACCCATTTGGAATACACCGCCGTTTGAATCGTTACAATCGGTGTTGTTCAATGAATAACCCGCTGGTGGCGTGTTGGCGTCTACTGCACATACCGCGACCAAATCGCCGGTTCCGTATCCGTCAACATCGCTGTCAGTATAGAAAGAGAACGTCGCGTTCATCGTGTTGTCGGCATCATTACAATCGGTACCAGACAATGAGTAGCCTGTTGGTGGTGTGTTGGCATCTACCGCACATACCGGAACCAAGCTTCCCGCGCCGAATCCGTCGCCGTCTGCATCTACATAGAAGTCAAAGGTAGCGTTCTTGGTGTTGTCGGCATCGTCGCAATCGGTGTTGTTGGCCACGAATCCTGAAGAAGGTCCGTCGCAAGACAACTCGGTTACGGCAATGTTACCAAAACCGTCGCCATCGGCATCGGCATAGTAAGTAGTCGGCGCAATGACCGTTACGTTTTGGGTAGCCGTATTGGTACAAATGTTACCATCGGTATAGCTGTAAACGATGTCGTGCGCGCCAGGTCCTGCCACAGCAGGGTCAAACGTTGCAGTACCATCGGCATTGTCGGTAACACCAGGACCAGAGAACGTTCCTGCAGGCGCGTGGTTTCCGGTCAAAACAACCGATGCATCATTACCGCAGTAAGAAGCGTCCATGGCTGTAAAAGACACCGTTGGCAACGCATTGATCGTAAAGGTAGCCAAAGAACGGCATCCAGGGATGGTCGAACACTCGGCATAGAAATCAGTCGTACCTGGAGTGTTGGTATCGGCCAATGGCGATCCTGCCACACCTACCGGATTGAATGAAGAACCCGAACCAAGCAAGGTGCCGCCTGAAGCCGCAGTATACCATCTGATTTCGCCAGGAACCTGATACGTTACCGCCAATTGAATGTAATCGACGTTACCTGTCCTATTCCCAAGAGCACCAGCAATATCAACTACGAGTGCAAGACCAAAATTGCTGGCATTAATATCTGCTGCAGTCCAAGATTCGCCCCACAGGTCGCTGTTTGCGCCATAAGACTGCGTCGCTTCGCTCGAAGGCCAGTTGGTCGAAGTAAATCCTTTGTTGGCGCCTACCGCGCTGCCGCCTTTGATCAAACGAACCGAATTGTCCCGTGTATCGCCACCCAAGGCCGTTCCACTTCTGTGACGGGCGATGGTAGCCTCTACACCTAAAACAACTGCATTGGCTGGAATGTTAAATCCAAAGTTAGTGGCACTTAAGGTTTGCGAAGTGATTCCCTGTCCCGTAAAACTGGCGTATTGATTATTGTTCGAACCCAAGTTACCTGTACCGCCCCATGCCGTGCCCGTACCCGAGGTAGCACCCGCACCCGCAAATTGCGCACCAGTGGTCACAGAAGGTTCAGACGGACATGATGTAGAAGAATTCAAAGTACCGCTTTCGCCTTGGCAAATGACGGTATTTGATGTGTCCGGCACCGGATTGATGGTCAATACTTTGTTGACTACCACATCGCCACAAGGCGTGTTGCCTGTAGCGGTCAGCGTCAAGGTTACATTTCCTGTTTCGCCTACGCCCGGCGCATACGTTGCACCATTCAAGTCGTTGGCATTGGCAATCGAACCCGTTCCGTTTGAAGTCCAGGTGACGCCCGCATGGTTGGCTGCCGTAGCGCCTGTTCCGATAGGCATCGCGCCATCGTTGGTACAAATCGCCAGTGGTGCGCCAGCCGAAGCCGTCGCAGCCGCCACTACGTTGACCGTAAAGGTAGCCTGTACCGATCCGCAAGAAGCGTTGGTTACGGTCATCGTCAAAGTCACTTCGCCGTTTTCGCCCGCACCTGGTGTATAGGTAGGTGCCACGGTATTGCCTCCCGCAGTAATGGAACCGGTACCGTTATCGGCCCAGCTGATGTTGCCGTTTGAAGCCGAAGCACCGCTTACCACTACGGGTTGATTTGAGCATGTAGTCGCACTGCCGCCTGCCGAAGCGGTCGGCGGAGCCACCAAAGTCATGGTTTTATTGGCAGATGTATCGCCGCAAGGTGCGTTACCGGTGGCTGTCAAAGTAAAGATTACCGTACCCGTCTCGCCAATCCCTGGCGTATAAGTAGCGCCGGTCACCGATGTTTCATTGGAAATCGTTCCCGTTCCGTTCGAGGTCCAAAGGACGCCCGAATTGTTGTTTGAGCTGGCTCCCGTTCCGATAGCGATGTTGACCGCTGTTTCGCACGCGTTGAAATTAGATCCTGCGACAGCCGTCGGGGCTGCTAAAATGTTGATGTTTGAACCGTTATTGGACCCAACTGCGGCTGTCGAACTCGAAATGACCCTAATACGATAACCCGTACCGCTCACGGCTGGAAGCGTAGCGCTGATATTGCCCGAAGTAGATGCGGTCACCGAACCGATATTGGTTGGCGATGCGAAACTTCCCGAAGCATTCGAAAGCTGGGCCGTGAATACATTGCTCCCGCCAAAGGTTTCGCCGGTAACTGTATAAGGAACCGTAATGTCAGATCCCGAACAAAAAGGTCCTGCGATGGCACCTGTGGTAATGACACCAGTAAAACGGCGCAGCGCTATAAGCAATGCACCGTTCCAGTCATTCTCGTTGTTGCTGAGTTCGGCAAAACCATTCCCCGTAGCGCCAGCAGTAGCCTTGATGGCCCACGCCGCTCCCGACTGCATATCTACATCGTTGGCAACAGCCGTGTCGTATATTTCAGACAGTGAAGCCGGATTGGTTGCACCCCACCCACTTATCGATCTATTGTCGGCTACCATACCCAACATGACGATGGCCGAGTTGGCCGCCGATGTTGTGATGGACGGTGCCGAAAGATCGTCGGCATTGATATTGTTGATCGTGCCGGGCGCACCATCAAACGGATTGGCCGTATCGACACCTGCAAAAGCGATGATACCGCCCACGCCGTCGTCGCCGTCGGAGCTCAACGTGAACGCATAACTATTCGCGGCTACGTCTGCGGCATCGGCTACTTTGTAGAGAATGGTGCCATAATACCGGTTGCTCCCTGTCGAACCATACAGTTCGCCGGCAATCAACGTCCAGCCCGTGCGTGTGGCGTTGCCCATCGCATCGTTGTCATTGTCTCCTTGGGTGATGTTGGCAATCATGAAATCGCCTACCGTCAAGCCGTTGGGTTTGTTGATCGTTAATGTGGTACCTGTGGTGCTTTGAGAAGCGGTACCCCTCAAAGTGATTTGCGCAGTAGCTCGGTCGGCAAAAAATAGTCCGATGAGCATCGTGGCAAACAGCGCAATCGACGATTTGCCTTTCCAGCACTTCGTCGTCTGTTTTTTGGCCGACAACCCGACATCATCGAGGCATCTACCAGTTGGAATTGTTGTAGTTTTCATGTCCATACTAGTTGTTTTTGTTGATTATGATCGTATTTGAGACTTACGCATTAATTGCATGTAAAGTAACTTCGTATTAAAATCTTGCAAAAAAATAGTCGACAAAAACCCCTTAAATTCGTTTAAACACTGGCAATTAGCCGTTTACCGAAAAAATATGCACTTTAACTATTACAACTCCCTAAAGCGGTAAGCTGTTATTTTTTTTTGTACCTTATGGAAGGTGCGATAAGGCGCAAAAAAAAGCCCTTCCGATCGGGAAAGGCTTGAAAAGATTGTGATTTTGGATATTATCGCTTGATGATACGCATCGTCTTAACGACGCCCGCTTGATCAATAATCAAATTATAGACCCCGGCCGGGTATTGCGCTCCAAGCTTCAATTGTGGCAAATCTGAAACCGTTACACGTGTCGTTTCGACAAGTTTGCCGAGCATGTCATAGACTTTTACCTCAACGTTTTCATCGCTGGCCACATCAAGATCAATTCCAAAGTTAGACGTAAACGGGTTAGGCGAAATCGTAGCCCTAAGCGCAGCAACCGGTTCTTGCGGAACGTCTGCAACTCCTTTGGCGGCATTGCCCGGTGCCGTAACCTCGCAAGCATCACCAAACGGCGACCACGTGTTGGCCGTCATGACTGCAACCCTGATATAGTACAACGCGCCCGGAGTAAAGATTACCGAAGGGATTTGGTCGAATGTAAAATAGTGTATCGGCCTGTCGATAATTGTGGTTGCATTGTCGGCTACGCGCAAAATCTGGAATCTATATTGTTGCGCGCCCGGAGAACTGATGGTAGCCACGTTGGTTGCACCCGACGGTACTACCGCACCACAATAAGCATCGATGGTAGGAACAGCAGGAGAAGAAACCTCGCAAGCCGCGCCATACTGTCCGAAGTCGCCTGTGGTTTTCACGGCAACCTCTACGCGATACGTAGTTCCATAATTGAAACGCGCCAACATGTTCAAACCAAACCAATGCACCACGCGGTCGATGGATTGTACCGCGTTTGGACCAAATGGGTCGGTGAGGTTGGTGATGCGGAAACGGTAACCCGTAACGCCCGGCAAGCTGGTGGTTGCAATCAAGGTATTGATGCGGGCCAAAGTAGCACCACATTGTGCCGGTACAACCGAACCGGCTCCGCCTTCCTGTAATATATTAGGAGTGGTAACATCGCACGCAGGACCCCACGTGGTTTGCCATACGCCCAAACGCTGTACTTGCACCTCTATAGAATAGGTGGTCGCATAAGTATAGAAAGAAGAGAACGCCGCCATAGAGAAATGCGGCACGGCAGTCTCTATGGTTTGTGTCTGCGCGCCCAAAGTCGCCCGAATCCTGTATCGGGTAACCACGGCACCAGGAATGGTCGTAATACCCACGAGCGAGTTGTAGCTGCTGAGTGTTGCGCCGCAATGCGCGGGCAAAATCGATGTGGTCAGGCTTCCGTTTTCGTCGGTAGTGCCATTGCAGTCGTCGTCGATGCCATTAAAAGGCAACTCTGAAGCGCCCGGATAAGCGGTAGCGGCCTGGTCGTTGCAATCGCCTGCCTGCGACGCATAGCCGTCGGGTTGCGAACAAGAAAACACCGAAGGTAAGGCCGAGTTACCGAACCCGTCGCCGTCGGCATCGACAAACCATTCTACCGTTGCATTGGCGTTAATGGTGAGTGATACTGCATCGGATTGCGTCGATGAACACGGTGCGACACCGTTGATGACCACGCTGTACAAATGGGTTCCGGCTACTACGCCGTTGGTGTTAACGATAAGCGTTTCTGTTGACGCGCCGGAATAAGTAGCCCCACTTGGCGTGTTGTCCGACACCGGATTCCAGTTGGTGCCGTCTGACGAATAATGCCATACATACGACTCCGCGCCGGTAGCGTCTACCGAAAATTCGGCCGACCCACCGCTTGCGCAAGCCGTTTGCGACAAAGGTTGTTGTTGGACACTCGCGGCCTGGGCCACAAACAAAGTCGCCGGATCGGATGTAGCCGATGTCAAGCCGGTGGCCTGAAGCCTATAGCGCCAACCGTTGTTGGCAACCGAAAGACCAGACAGCAACAACGTGGTCGTATCGACCCCGGCATAGTTACCGCCATTGGTAAGATTCTGCCAATTGCCTCCGCCTTGGTCCTCTTGCCATTGGAACGCAGTGGCATCGGCCGAGGCTGTCGCGGTAAAATCCGTAGTGGTTGTGTCCGGCGAACAAATCGCGTCGTCGTCCGGGTGCACTTCTATGGTCGTTTCGCCTACGGTCAAAGTAGCGACTTCGGAATTTTCAGCATTGCAAATACCAGTCACCACACAACGGAAACGACGGCCGTCGAATGTCAACGGAACGTCGGTGAGCGTCAAGGTAGCGGTTTGGGTTCCCGAAAATTCGGCGGTATCCGACAGCGCTTCAAACGGTGCCTCGTCGACAGACATCTCCCACGCATAGGTTAATGCTCCGGTTGCTTCGACCGAAAAAGTGGTACCGGCGTTCACGGCAATGGTATGCGATTGCGGATGTTCGGTGACAGTCACCGGCTCGCTTATAGTTACATCGTAGGTCTTGAACGCTGCACATCCCGTAATGGCATCGGTGACAGTGTAGGTAAACGTTACCGCACCCAATTCCAATGCGGTCACCACACCAGAGGCGTCGATTGTCGCAGTGTTTTCGTCCGAAGAACTCCATTGTCCGTTTGGCGTAAGGCTAGAAAGGGTCAGCGATGCACCAAGGCAAACAACATCGACCATCCCTGGCGCCGTAATGTCGGCCACCGTAGGTGCGTTGTTAACCGTCAGTTCGGTCGCGCTTGTTCCTGTTCCATCGGCATTGGCGATTTCAATAAAGCCGCTCGTAGCAGCAGCGGGCACAATCAAAGTAATTTGCGTATCGGAGTCGATTGTATAGGCAGCAATGCTCATTCCGTTGACCGACACGTTGGTCGCATCGGTGAAGTGGCTGCCCGTAACAATGACGGTACGTCCCGCCGCATCGGCATTGGAGCAAACCGCCGACGGCGTAAATCCGTCGATAGTTGGCGGCAAAAGCGCTTCGGTTGTAAACTCATATCCCGAAGTCCAATCGCTGAACATTGCCCCCGCGCATGCGCTCCTTACATATAAGGTATAAACGGTCCCAGCGGCGAGCCCGACAAGATCGTCATCGGTATCGCCTGCGGCCGTAGTGCTGGCCGTAATCAATCCAGACGAACCACTTCCGGCTGCACCACCCGTGCGGACTTCATATTCGTATCCGTTGGCCGGTGCCGGTGAGGCTGCCGTCCATGAAACCGTAGCCGTAGTTTGTGTAATGTCCGACGCATTCAAATTGGTTGGCGCTGTACAGTTGTTGAGTGTCGTAAAACTTGTTTCGTTGGCTGCACCACAATCGGCGCTGGCGCCGCTGTTTTTCGGGACCACATACCAAAAGTACTGGGTCGATCCATCAAGCGGGACCGTGACTTCGAATTGGGTCTCGGTGGTGTTGCCAATCAAGTTGGTCGTGCCCGAGGTTGTGCCCAAATACACATCGTAGTTCGTCGCAAAATCGGCTTCGGCCCATGACAAGGTAGGCGTTAAACTGACGTCGGTGGCCAAATGCGCTGGCGCAGTATTGGTCGTACAAACGGGAACCGGCGTGGTCACACAAACCGAGAATTGGCTGTTGCTTTGCGCTGCACCGCTTGATCCCGAAGGATGACGGTACACCCTGACATAATACTCTTGCCCGATAGAAGTGGTTAGCGAAGTTTGTTCGGCAGTGCCCTCGGTCCCGGCGTTGATACAGCCGATGAGACCCAGCGACAAATCGCTGCCGCCGCAAGTTCCAGAATTGACTGCGTAAAATTGAACGCCCGCATCAAACCCCGAAACAGGCGTTACCGTTACACCATGTGTTGCCGCTGTAGCGGTGAACTTAAACCACACATCCTGTACCGAAACACCAGCTCCCGAACAGTCTGGGGCCACTACCCCATTGCTCGTAGTGTTGGTCGCATTGGTCACATTGGTGGTGCTGTTTGACGTAGTATCGGAATAAGGGGTACATGTACTGGCGACGGTCAATGAAACCGCACCGCAAGGATTGTCGTTGGCGGGCGGGGTACACGAGCCCAACGTGACGACACCTACCGTCGCAAAAGACTGGTTGATGCCACACGAAACGCGTACACGATAATACTTGGTTGTGGTCAACACGGGCGGTTGAAAGGTCATGGTATTGAATCCAGTCCCAGTTGTTGCCGTGGCCCAAGGATCCGAAACGCCATTGTCATCGGACTCTTGCCAAAGGTAAGCCAAGCCAGACACCCCGGTTGTTTGACCTGTAACAGTCAACGGACCCGGCGCAATCCCTGGACAGGCAATGCTCGAAGCTGGGGTAACCGCACCAGGCGTAGGTGCGCCCGAACAAGGCGTAGGCGCAATCCAACTAAAGGTCAAACCTGAAGCGGGCATGACGGTACTGCTGGTAGACAACGTCGCCGTGTTGCTCCCTCCAGCTGTAGTAGCAGACCAATCACTTGACGTGGTCCTGTTTTTAAAATCGGCAATGCTGGCGCCGCGAATCCCCGATTGTACCGGAAGCGCTGTAGCGTCGCTGGTGGTACAAGATCCGAAACGAACCTCGGCGCGGAACGTGGTCTCGTAGAGCCGTATCTGGAAATTTATTACATCGCTTGTAATCTCGCCGAATTCGTACCGACGTGCGTTGCTCCATTGGATAACGAATACACGGTTGGGCGCCGATCCTTCAAACCCGGTGACAATCGTCGAGCCATTGCTGATCAAATCGCGTGCAAAGGCCGCCAGCGAACCGGCATAACCCTCGGTGGTTGACAACGGTGCGAAATTGGTCGTCGACGGGGCAGTCGTGCCAAACGTGACATAACCATTTGAGTTCACGCGAAGCGAAGTGTAAGGAATGTTGTTGAAACGGAATGTAAAAGGAATTGCAGCCGTGACTACGTCATCGTCCCAACCCGCAGCCAATATGATGGTTGGGCTGGCCAATGGTGTATACGTCGCCGATGATTGCGAAAACGAATAATTGCTCACTTGGGCCGAAATGCGATTTGTTGCCATGAGGGTCAAAATCGTCATCATACTTGTAAGAAATATCGGCGCTTTGGAAATAACATGCGCTATGGAACGACCAAGATGCGCATGACCTATTTTGCACGTGAAACTCCCTATAGTCCTCTGGAAATGGTAGTATTTACTCATAAGTTCAGGCTTTGTTGGGTTTTTTGTTTTGGATTTTCTGTAGTAAAAAATTAGCGTTTTTTTAACAAATATAATTTATTCGACGAAATACACAAAATAATCGACAAAAAACATAAAATTTAACTATTTGTACTATTTTTTACCCAAAATGTTAAATTCCTGATCCACTCATCGTTAGTTAGAAATGTTTTTTGTGACAGATACGTCGATTGGCGCAAGCCAAAATCTTCCCCAACGAAATTACGCCATCGTACAAACCCGAACCATCTAATTATCTGACACTTATCAACAATTTGTTCAACATTAAACAGCTTGTTTATTCTCAAAAAAAAAAGCCCCTCCGTTTCCGAAGGGGCTCCTATTGATAAAATTAAGACTATCGCTTGATCACACGAAGTGTCTTGACAATGCCGTCCTGGCTTACAATCACGTTGTAAACACCGGCCGGGTATTGCGCACCCACTTTCTCCATGACCAGGTCGTTCACGTCAACCTCGCGCTCCTCGATGAGCTTGCCCAGCATGTCGTAGACCTTGAACTGGACGCGCTCCTGGCTCGAGCTGGTGAGCTCGATGTTGAACGCAGCGGTGAACGGGTTCGGGTAGGCAGCGGCCTTGAACGAAGCCGAAGCCGAAGCATCGGTAGCCGTAGGCAAGCCCTTGGCACCGGCCCCTGGAGCCGTGATCTCGCAGGCGTCGCCGAACGGAGACCAAGTACCCGAGGTCATCACAGCAACCCTCACATAATACAATCCACCCGCCGTGTAAGACGCCGCAGGGATCATGTTGAAGTTGAAGAAGTTCGTGCTCCTGTCTATCGTCGCGCTGGCGTTGTCCGAAGCGCGTACCACCTGGAAGCGGTACTGCGTAGCGCCAGAGACGCTGCTCGAGGCGATTGGCGTATGCTTGGCCGCGATGGTCGCGTTGCAGTTCACCAAAGTAGGCACCGCAGGAG
>NZ_FMVF01000052.1 GCF_900101895.1 Flavobacterium caeni | reverse complement strand
AAAACTCAGAATCTTATTTAATATACTGAAATTCAGTATTATGCACAACTTTTTTATTGTGTTTTATTGCTTAAATCAAACCGCACAACGGGTTATCAATAACCAAATAATATTGCACTGGAAGCGGTGGTGGAATATTTTTAATGGATGATGGAGAATTTATTTGATTGCCAATATTTGAGCCTAAAGCAAATCCAAGTCCTGCTCCCATGAAATTTCCCGTTGCGCTTTCATTTTTTGCCGCGCTTTCCATAATATCAAGGTTGCGGTCAATTTGATAAAGTTCGTTTCCAGTAATCTTTACGCTGGCTGTCAGTGCTTTTGCTTGTCTAAGTTTTGTTAGGCTAGGATCGTCTAAAGGAATATTTATGGAAAGGAAATAAAATGTGACAAGTTCCAACCCATAATTTTTAAACTCTTCAGCAATATTGATTTTGCAAAATTCCGAAAGCTCTTCTAAATGCGCGTTTATTTCTAAGACGGAAACATCCTCCCTAATTAGTTTTTTGGATATGACTGAAGTTAGATGAGAAATAATCTTACCTTTTAAGTATTCTTGGATTTTTACAGCAGAATAGGAGGGTAAATTTCCTGTTAGTTTTTCTAAGAAAATTCGAGGGTTTGAAATTTTGAAGCCATATTGACCAAACGCCCTTACAGGAACAATAATATTATATTTCGGATCTTCAAGTAATATCGGAGTTGAAGTACCCCATTTATTGTCAAGTTTCGTAGTTAGATTGACAAACCAAACTTCCGCTTGGAACGGCGAGTCACCGCCAAACGGCAAATTAATAACTTTGTTTAATAACGGTATATTGGCGGTAGTCAGTGTATGTGTTCCAGTTGTGAATTCATCATAAATTACACCGCCTTTGATGAAAAACGCATGTTGAGCAGGGTCAACCACGACCTGCGTTCCAATCCGTAAGTCTGAAGATGGGAATTTCCAAATAAAATCATCTTCTTTCGATTGATATTTAACTATGTCAATTAGTGCCATTTTCTGATTTATTTGGTTAAAACGTTGAAAGTAATTTATTTTGCTCGATTATTGCAGGTGTGCAAAAAAAATGTCACCTAACGTTTCGCGCATTTGCGCGGTCGCTGTCAAAGCGAACTGAGTTCTCTCTGCCGAAGATACTATTTCTTCGTGAAACCACAACTTCCGGTTACCTAAAACTCAGCGATCGCGTAAATGCGCTGTTACTGGAATTTCGTGACAAAGTGAAGAAGTCTTTTTAAGTGTTTTTCAATTGGAGAACCCAGATTATGAGTTTTCCGCTTGGATCTAAGCTCGATTCTGGAGAACGCCGATGATTTCCCATTGAAGGAAATCATTGAACAATTCCCGTTACGAAAAAAATATAAAACCTTGACAAAGCTATTCGACCCAGATTTCAGGATGCGAGAATATATTTTAAATTTTTAAATGAAATTATTGAAAATCTTCGAAACGTATTTCATGTTTCTCAAACGAAGTTCCAGTAACGTTTCGCGCAGTTACGCAGGAGCGGAAAAGCGGACTGCGTACTCTCTGCCAAGATAAGACTTTCTTCGTGAAGACCGAACGCTCAACTTACTAAAAACCAGCTCTTGCTTAACTGCGCTGTTAGCGGCTGGCCTACTTGTTTAATCGATTTGAATATTTAAAAGACTCAACCATTTTATTAAAATTTCTAAAATTTACTCTAGTTCCCATTGGAGATTTCATACCATCAGCTTTTGTTAGATCGAAAAACTGCTCATTGCAATTTTCTTGTTTTGGTTTATAAGATAAACAATACCAATGACTGCCATAAGATGAAAACGTACTCCAAAAATATCCTGAAAAAATTGGAATTCTATTATCAGTAATTACAAACTGCAAACCTTCACGATGAAAGCCAGGTAATTGAGATATTTTTTCACAGGCAGATTTGGAGAGTTTTAATTTGCTTTGCTCTGTGTCAAGCGACAAAATTTCCTTATCTGTTATAAAAGGTAAGGTATTTAAATTTGTCACTTCAATCTTAAATTCTCCGGCGTAAATTAATTCTTGTTTTAGCGTGTCGATTGTGGTCGTTTTTCCGATTTCATATATAAATTCGGGATCTATTTTTTTATTGTCAAGTAAATATTTTTCTGCGTTGATACCATTTAAATTATTAGCTCTTGTTTTGAAAGTGTATATTTCAATCAGATGTTCTTTTTTTGTACATCCGAAAGCAAACAAGATTAAAAGTATAAATGTTGTTTTTTGCATATCGTGGATTCAAGACCTTAATGCAACAAAGGTCATTTAATAAAAATCTAAATTAGTTTAATTTTTTTATTCTCGATCTTTTTTCTTTCGCGTTT
>NZ_FMVF01000072.1 GCF_900101895.1 Flavobacterium caeni | reverse complement strand
GGCATGAGAATCATATTTCAAAAAAAGAAGAAAAAATATTATTTCCAAATCAGCGTTTCGTGATTTATGTGGAAAAACAAGGTTTTTGTAACGTTCCCTGCATTTGCGCAGAAGCGGAAATAGGAGCAGAGTTCTCTCTGCTAAGATAGAATTTTCTTGGAAAGAACAAGCGCCCAACTTACTAAAAACCAGCTTTTGCGTAAATGCAGTGTTATGGGCTGGGTTATTATTTATTGTCTTTTACTTGTTCCAAGTTTCTAACTAATCCTCGAAGAATATTTTTGTACAAATCACTCCAAGTTAGCCAACCCATATTTTCTGACACTTTTTCAATTGACTCTACTTGAATTCCATTTAGGCATTCTCTCAAAGGTTTTAAACTCTTTCTTCTACCAAATTTATAATACTTAAACCACCAAGCATTTTTCCATTTTTCTGGCGATTTTTTTAAAGCATTTTCTTTACTTTTTTTCTCTTTTGTATATTTCAATAATTTGTTTGGTGGAGCAATGTCTAAAAAAATAAAATAAAACTCTTTATCTAAGCATTCTGCGCAATCTAAACCTACACGCAATTTTCTTGCAATTTGGTCGTGCGGTTTTTTTGGGTCAGCTTGGCTTATAGAGCTATAAAGTTTAGCCTCGATAAAAATTAATTTGTCTGGCAATTCAATACTCGCATCAACTTCGGTACTTTCTTCTGTAACTTTTCCAGAATATTTTTTTCCAACAAAAATTTCAATCTGCTTTTCTGTATAGTTATTTTCAACAAATTTAAAGTTACATTTTCCTTCATACGAGTCTTCTAATATTTCATCTAAAGCGTTAATTTTTAAATTTAGAGGAAGATTTGCTAATACTTCAAAACAACTCCAAGTCAATGCATCTTCACTGTTTGAACTTATAGCATTTCGTACTTTATGCTTCATTCCATTATAATCTTGAGCAATAAAATCACTAAAGGCTTTTTCTCTTCCTTTTATGATTACGTGATTCCGTTCTGCATTTGAATATTTCATAAAATGTTTTTTTTATTTAGGGTTCTTTCGGAGCATTTTCGTCCGGAAACCTTGCCCATAACGTTTCGCGCATTTGCGTGGTCGCGTCAAAGCGAACTGAGTTCTATCTGCCAAGATAAACAAAGTTCGTGAAACTGAAACATTCCGGCCACC
>NZ_FMVF01000081.1 GCF_900101895.1 Flavobacterium caeni | reverse complement strand
TTAGAAATTCAAAAATTTGAAAAGACAAAAATTGTTACAATATCTGAGTTTCTGTCTTCACATAAATAAACACCACCACTAACACCGCATTTACGCAAAAGCTGGTTTTTAGTAAGTTGAGCGTTTGTTCTTTCTTAGAAAATTCTATCTTAGCAGAGAGAACTCTGCTCCTATTTCCGCTTCTGCGAAAATGCGGAGAACGTTACCAGAAATTGCAGAGAACGAACTCGTAAATAATCATGAAATCTAAACTAGTAATTATAATCTTGTGTCTTTCAATATCAGCCTTTGCTCAAAAAAGCTCGGAGGAAAAATATGCTGAGAGAAACTCAATATGCAAACACAAGAACAAATATTCTATTCAAGATAGGAAATCCTTTTATCCGTTCAATAAAGCAAGTAATATTTTGCTTATCTCTTTTGACGATCCAGAAGTTCTTATAAATGAATTGCCGATTTCAAACCAGATTTTAGACAGTACAAAAGTCAAAGAAATTAAATCACTAACCCATGATGAAATTAATAATTTGAGCGACATCTTATACAATTTCGGTTTTATAAATGATAAGTTTCCGAAAATAATTGATGAAGCAAATTGTTATAATCCTAGAAATGCAATTTTATTTATAGATGAGAAATCAAAAATCTATGAATATATAGAAATTTGCTTCAGCTGCAATAAAATAGAATTCAGTTCGAAAGAAATAAAGACTTGGGATAATTGCACAGAGAAAAATGATTTGATTAGAAAATTTTTTAAATCAAAAGAGTTTAAAGTCGGTGTAGACAAGTAAGCAACTTCTGGTAACACTGTATTTACGCCAGAGCTGGTTTTCAGCTGATTGAACGTTCGTTCAAACCAAGAAAGTTTTATCTTAGCAGAGAAAACTCTGCTCCCATTTCCGCTCCAGCGCAAATACAGGGAACGTTGTGAGAAATGCAGAAGCATCGCGTTAAGAAATCAAATCGTATCGCTCAATTTGGTATCTTTGGGCGTGAAAAAAAATCTTTACATAATA
>NZ_FMVF01000041.1 GCF_900101895.1 Flavobacterium caeni | reverse complement strand
TCGCTGCAAACGAGTAAATTTCCAGCCAATCTTTAGCGAATTTCTTAGCCGAAAATCTTCGTGGAGTTTCGTTGTCGTTATCTTCAGGAATTTCTTGTCGGCTTCCAGGAAAAATCTTCCAAACGAGAATGATAAACAAAGGAAATATAAAACCGAACTGGATCAATTTACTTTGCCAGGCGTCATCGTGCAACACTGCATTTACGCAAGAGCTGGTTTTTAGTGACTTGAAACATTTTTCAAACCAAGAAAGTTGTATCTTGGCAGAGGGAACTCTGCTCCCATTTCCGCTCCTGCGCAAATGCAGGGAACGTTATGGGCAATGCACGAGGTAGAAACCACATGAAAACAATATTCGAAACCAATTCCCAATTTTCTAAATTATTTTACCTGAGGGCTTTTTTAATAATTTTGCTTTCTCCACCACTCGTTTACTTTATTTCCCTTGTTAGACGTAGAGGAAACCCACTTAGCGAATCAGAGTGCATTATTCTTGTAGGTATATTATTTTTAATTTCAATATATGTTTTTTTTAGTGATCGAATTATCTCTAAAATGCAAATAGATACTGAAACAGACAAGTTATTGTTGACCATAAATTACCGTTTTAAAAAACCTTCAATAATGAGTTTTGATATTCAAAATCTCCAAATAGAAGAAGAAACACCTTCGAAAAGAAATACAAAAATAAGAACGATTAAAATTCGAGATGGAGAAAATTCAATTGAAATTAGTAGTCGTTTAACTGGAATGTCAGTTGAAAAAATAGATGAACTTATTAAACAATTGGAATTGCACAGCCCATAACCGCCGTTTCATCGACATTGCCGAGATTTGGGAAATTTGAACGTTCGTTTTCACGAAGAAAGTTTTATCTTGGCAGAGAGAACGCAGTCCGCTTTGCCGGCAACGTCGTGAAGCGGCCTAACGTTGCACGAAAACGCCGAGGAACCCCGTAAATGATTGCGCAGAATCCACTTCCTTATCCAATCTTTGTCGTTATTTTTCATATGATTTGCTTTGCGTTGAATCTCAAAATATGATTTTAGCGCCGAAAACTTTGTCGCCGAGCTTTGTCAGGTTTTCATATGATTCTCTTTGCGCTGAAATCCAAATCAGAGAGTTCGCTGCAAACGAGCAAATTTTCCAGCCAATCTTTGGCGAAGTTCTTTGCCGAAAATCTTCGTGGAATTTCGTTGTGGTTACGTTGTGGAATTTCTTTGTCGGACACAAAACAAATTTCTCGGTAAATTGATATTTTAAAATGAAAGGCCTAGAGAAAAATGGAATCAATTCACTTTGTCAGGCGTCATCGTGCAACAGCCGGTAAGCAAAATTGCCGGGGTTTCGGTAGCCGGAAGTTGTGGTTTCACGAATAATATTTATCTTCGGCAGAGAGAACTCGGATCGCTTTGGTCGGCAACTTCGCTTACCGGCGAAACGTTGGCGGTAATTGCAGAAATATCCAACAAAATTTCAAGACAAAATGAACTATTTTAAATATCTATTATTTTACTTATCAAATTTTGTCGTTGCGTTAATAATTTACTTTCTGTCATTAAGGCCAATGGGACCAAGTAGCGAACAGCTTGTTGTAAATTTTGCGGAGAAGCCATTTTTACAATTTGTGCTTGAGTGGTTTCTTTTTCAAATTTTGCTGTCATTTATATTTTGTAGTGTTATATTCCTATTTTTTAAAAGCCACATGAAAACCGTCTTTAAAAGACACTCCTATATAATTCTATTTTTATTATATTCTGCTTTTTCAATTGTATGTGGATTAGAATATTTTAAATACATTAATGAATTGATATATTGAACCACAACTACCGCCAACAGCGCAGTTAAGCAAGAGCTGGTTTTTCGTGGCCGGAACGTTCGGTTTTCACGAAGAAAGTCTTATCTTGGCAGAGAGTACTCAGTTCGCTTTTCCGCTCCTGCGTAACTGCGCGAAACGTTGGCAAACATTTAAAACACGATAGAGAAATGAAACCATTTTTTGTATTAATGATCTTGATATTGGCAAACAATTATTCTGTCCTTGGACAAGACAGTCTGGGCATTAAAGAAGTAGTTTATAAATCGGCCTATCCCGAGGGAGTTTATTTCACTAAAGACGATTTTATAAAGAAAACTCCATCTCAAGTGCAGATAGTTCCCAAAAGCATAATTGGCTTCAAGAAGAAAGTGTTAGTTGAAAATGTTCATAATTGTTTTTTCTATAATGTATCGTCAGATAAAAAAATAACAAAAGCTTTTGCAGTCTCCTACAAAGGCGATTTATATTTCCAAATTAATGCGATATTAAAAAATAGACACAAAGATGACGATTCGCAAACAAACAGTTTCCCCCATAGTTTTGTTAGGGTAATTATGGGAGGCGACAACTTTCTTTACACCGAAGCAGATCTCGCAAACAGTTGGGCTAAAGCAGCTGCATATGGTGGCGTTGGCGGTGGCGTTGGCGCAGTATTAGCTAACAGTTTTATTTATGGCAAAGGTGTCGTGTGGGATTTTAACAACAGTGAATTCAATATTTTCCGAAATTGCAAGGACTTCAACGAATTCATAAGAGACCGGTACGAAATTGGTATCCAAGATTGTAAAAAGAGTCAACCTGACGCTCTTAAAATCAGGGAAATTATTGAAAAGATTAAATAAACGTCTGCCAACCGCCGTTAACCGCAATGGCTGGATTTTTCTGGCTTGAGCGTTTGGTTTTCACGTAGAAACACTATCTTCGGCAGAGAGAACTCGGCTCGCTTTTACGCCACTGCGGTTAGCGGCCTAACGTTGTGTGCCATTCAAAAGAACATCACTCATGAGATTTACAATTCTGATATTCTTCTTTTTGACAAGACATTTTTGTTTTGGACAAAACGCCGATGTGGTTGTAAAAAATATCTATATTGATTCAACAGAAACTAATAGTTTCATTTCTTCAATTCATTGTGAAATTAATTCCATTCCTGTCGATAGTACTAAAAAAATTAGATTACTTTTTGCGGAAGGAAAAGAAAAAAGTGGAAAAAAATATAAGATTGATGATTTCGACTATTTCGGTTATGATGATATGGTTTTAAAAAATACATTTCCTATTATATTTTTTACAAATAAAAAGATTGAAAATCCATTGCAAATTCAAGGAAAAATCAGATATTTTACTCCGTCTTTAGAAAATGGAGGGTTAAAAATAATCGAAAATCCAAAACAGAAAAACAATATTAATATTTACAATGGCGAAGAAGATATCAAAGTTATCGTTATAGATATAGACAAATTTGTAGAAACGGAGAAAGATGGAAAACAATTTAAAACTCTAATAGACAAAGTTGTATCGAAAAATAATCTGAATAAAAAACAATTCAAAAGGTGTATAAAACTACTAATGTCAGATCACAAAACTTATAATTGGAGTAGCAAACAATATTTTGCTTTTTATGTTGAGGATAAAAATGATAAACTTGCCGGTTTACATACTTTAATAAATGATAAAATAGCTCACGATGGCGGTGGCACTTATAGATTCGGTTCGTCTTCTTTAGTTACCCGAAGATTCCGTCAAAGCATAGAATCGAATTGGAAAATTGTGCTTGAGATTGAAACTGACAAGTCGATAAATGATTTAACTTTCGTTTTATCTGATATTTCACTATTTGGCAAACAAGAATGAACGGCACACAACAGCGCAGTTAAGCAAGAGCTGGATTTCGGTAAGTTGAACGCTCGTTTTTCACGAAGAAAGTCTTATCTTGGCAGAGAGTACTCAGTTCGCTTTTTCGCTCCTGCGTAACTGCGCGAAACGTTGTGCGAACGCCTAAAGAAATCATCCATAAATCAAAAATATGCTAAATCGTAAGTCTTTTTTAATAATAATTTGCTTTATATCTTTAAAATCAGTTTCACAGAATGATATTCAAAAGGAATACAAATGGAATGTCAAACTTGGAATTTTGAATTTTATCGATCCTGCAAATCCAGCTTTCCAAATAGGTTTAGAACGATTTATTAACAGTAAAAACAGTTTGCAATTTGAAGCTGGATATATTCTGCCATACAATTTTGATTTGAGTGAAGAAGCAGTTAGTCCAAATTCCAAAGGTTATATTTTTAAAGCTTCTTACAAATATTGGTTTGTAAATAATAAATTCTATGCTGGTCCAGAAATCTTTACTCGAAAAAATGACTACACAGCTAATTTACAATTTACAAGTAGCGAAACTACTGAAACCGGGGAGGCATATTATGATATTGTAAAAGTTCGAAGGGATTTTACTGGTGCAAATATAGTATTTGGATATGTTAGAAATTTTGATCGTTTCTTTTTAGACTTCATGGCTGGCGCAGGATTAGGGCATAGAAAAGTAACTCATTCAAATCGAATTGATCCAAATGACAGTTTAGAAAAATATATAGAATTTAGAGTTTATGAATTTATAAATGAGGAAATGGATAAAACAGCATTGAACGTAACTTTGAATATTAAGTTAGGTTATAAGTTTTAAATAATAAAAGGCATTCGCACAACAGCGCAGTTAAGCAAGAGCTGGATTTCGGTAAGTTGAACGTTCGGTTTTCACGAAGAAAGTCTTATCTTGGCAGAGAGTACTCGGTCCGCTTTTCCGCTCCTGCGTAACTGCGCGAAACGTTACAAAAACCTTGTTTTTCCACATAAATCACGAAACGCTGATTTGGAAATAATATTTTTTCTTCTTTT
>NZ_FMVF01000037.1 GCF_900101895.1 Flavobacterium caeni | reverse complement strand
TCAATGCGGAACTGAGTTCGCTCGGTGAAGATAAAACAAAGTTCGTGAAAACCAAACGTTCAACTTACTGAAAACGCGGCAATTGCTTGAAACGGCGGTTGTGCGATGTTGCTACGTACAGCTAGCTTTTCTTTTATAAAAGTAATCTTTAATAATTTGATTTATATTTTCTCTGTTTGCGTTTTCCCAATACCATTGATGAGTCGAGTATTTTAGATCATCTTGAGCAAAATAAAGAGAATAAAAATCATATAGAGAAGATTCGTAATCGAGTTCAATACACAAATCTTTTAGGTTTTTTAAGACCGACTCATAACTTCGCTTTTCTAATATTGCTTCATCTAATAAATAGCAAATATAATTTTCGATAACTATTTCGCGATCAGAGTAATCTAATTTAAGTTCATTTAAAGCTCGATCTGCAATTTTTTGCAGTTCAAATTGATTTGTTTGTTCATTTTCTCCTGCGAGGTAAAGCAAATTTTCGGAATCGAATCCAGCCATTAGCATTTCTATTGCCCAATTTATCCAAACGTTATTTACATTTCGATTGAGAATTTTAAATGCTAAAATTTCCGATGTTGACTTTACCATGTTCATGTTTTCGAGGTTTCTGCAATATCGCACAACGTTTCGCGCAGTTACGCAGGAGCGTCAGAGCGAACTGAGTACTCTCTGCCAAGATAAGACTTTCTTCGTGAAAACCGAACGTTCAACTTACCGAAATCCAGCTCTTGCTTAACTGCGCTGTTACTTGCAGTTTTTATTCCTGGGATAAAACTTGATCGATTTGATTTTTGAGTTCAGGGATTTTATTTTTAATCACATCCCAAACAATTGAATAATTTACTCCAATATAATCATGAATCAATCGATCTCGCATTCCTGCCATACTTTTCCATTGAATGGAATTATGGTTGGATCTAAAATCCGCAGGAATGTTCTTTGTTGCTTCTCCGATTATTTCTAAACTTCGGACAACAGCGCGTTTTAATGTTTCGTCGTCCAAAAATGAATTATATTCTAAATTCTGGCTTACTGAAATCAAATATGAGCATTCGTCAACTATGTGTCTAAGAAATTCTTTGGGATTTTTAGACATACTGAACTTCTTTTAGAATGTTAGGTCCAATATATGGACTCAACCCATTTTTAGTCACGACTTCTACTTTTTCATTCTTGAAAATTTTTTCGAACAAGTCATACACAGCCATGTAGTTGTCAAAGTTTTCTTTTTCAGGCTCAAAATCAATCAACAAGTCGATATCACTTTCACTTGATTGCTCATTACGAATATATGAGCCAAACAAACCAACATTTCGAATACCAAGTTTCGAAAGCTTAGGCTTATTTGATTTTAGTGTTTTTAATATGATTTCTTTTGTCGTCATTTTCAAACTTTCATCAAATATACAAAAGTTTATGCTTGACGATGAAGTTCTCGAAAAATTGCAAGTAACGTTAGGCCGCTTCACGCCGTTGCGGATCGAAGCGGACTGAGTTCTCTCTGCCGAAGATAATCTTTCTTCGTGAAACTGCAACTTCCGGCTACCGAAATCCCCGCAATGGCTTGAAACGGCGGTTAGCCGAACCCGCTACACAGCTTTTTTTAAGGTTCTTCTTGAAATTTTTAAAATGTAAATCAAAAATATAATTTGTTCGAGCAAAAAAGCAATCGCTAAAACTTTAAAAACAGTCATCACTTTGTCCATAGTTTCTTGGAAATTTTCGGAGGAAACCAGAAATAAAGGAAATTTCATCATTAGAATTATTATTGTTGACAGCAAAATATGACAAAGAAATAATTTAGCGTTAGGTGTTTTATTTTGCTTTTTTAACCAAGAATAGATGAGCCAAGGAAATATCAAATTTATGACCACAGTAAAGATTACAATGAAATATAAAGGAATAATTGTGGTGTGCCATCCAGGAATTATTGAAGTAAGAAAATCTTGAGACATCAAAGCCAAGAATAATATTGAGAAAGCCAAAATTGCAATTGGAAAAAATATTATGTTTCTCATTTTATCCTCGTGTTTCTAGGTTTCGTACTCAAGGGTTTGGCTAACGTTATCTCGCTAAGCGCAGTTGCGGATCAAAGCGAACTGAGTACTCTCTGCCGAAGATAATATTTCTTCGTGAAACCACAACTTCCGGCTACCGAAATCTCCGCAATTGCGACTTAGCGAGGGTTACGCGATGTGCTTACAGCGTATTTTTATAAAGTTGATCAAAATTTCTCAAGTCTCTACCGATTAAATTTTCTGCATCTTTTTTTGCGGTTTCCAGTTGTTTTGACGAAAGACTTTTTTCTAATTCTTTAATTTCTTTAATGACTTCATCTTGTTTTAAAATGGAAAAATCAACTTTATTTTCATTATATATTATGTACCAAAGATAGCTTTGATATAAGTCTACAGGAAAATGATTTCCAATTAAATAATATTTTGCTAATTCTAATCTAGCGGAAGTTATGTAACCGCTTTGTGCTAAGTTTTCTGGATTTTCAAGTTTAGCCAATTTAAATATCCAAGTCTTGAAAAGTCCTTCGTTTTTATTTACACCCATTCCTGTAGCGTAACAAGTGACAACATTCCATATACATGTTGGATCGTTATTGTTTGCACATTTTATAGCATATTGAAAAGCTACTGCCGAATTCTGTTGAACGCCCTCGCCATTGCCGTAGGCCATCATCATCGCATAATGCCCATCATTAAAACCATTTTCAGACGATAATCTATACCATTTAATTCCTTCTACAACATTCCTATTTGTGCCAACGCCAGCAGAAAGAAAATAGCCCAAGTTGTATTGAGCCTCTGCGCTACCTTGTTCTGCAGCTTTTCTTAAGATCGGTAATGCATTTTTATAATCCTGTTTAGCTATGAGTTCTTTGGATTGTTTATTTAATTCATCCGCACTTTGTGCATTGAGAGTACTTAAAGTAAAATAAAATGCAATTATAAAATATGATGTTTTCATGTCGTGTGATTTATGCATATCGCGTAACGTTAGGCCGCTTCACGACGTTGCCGATCAAAGCGGACTGAGTTCTCTCTGCCGAAGATAATGTTTCTACGTGAAACCGCAACTTCCGGCTAACGAAATCCCGGCAATGGCTTGAAACGGCGGTTAGGCGAAAATTACTCGTCATAAAATGCTTCATTTCCAACGATACAAATCTTTGCATACTTTTTCCGAATCACCTTTTCTAAACAGTCGTCTCTATAAGAACGCATATTAGTTATATCTAAATATATCTTTTCTGATTTAGGAAGTTTATTTATTTCGGTCTCTAAATCACCACAATCTTCTGTGAGAATTTTTACATAAAGTGGATTTGTCGATTTCAATTTTAATATTCTATCTGAAAAGTATCGTTGGGAATTTTCAATAGCATTTTCAAAAAGATAATCCTTAGATGAAATTTGCTCAAGCTGTGAATAGATTTCAGTTATTATTTTTCCTTGATTAGATTCTTTTGAAGGAGAATAAAAAACTTTTTCGATACTATCATTTTTTGATTTTGTTTTTAGCATGATTGTAATTCCATCAGTTGGCGGAATCATATCTTTCTTTGATAAATGTATTTCACTAAGAGATTTCAGATTCGCTTTTAGATTCTCGAACTGATCTTCTCTTAAATTAAATTTTAATTTACTGTCTTGTGGGACGAAGGGTTTAATTTTTTTAAATTCAATCGAATCTAAGAATTTAAAATAAGTTTTAGAAATAGAATCACTTACAAAGTAATTAGCGGGAATTGAAACTAAAATCTCACTATTTGATTCATCTAATTCTAAAGTGAAACCTGAGAAAAAAGCAGGCCCAGAATAGAATATATATTTTCTGTCGGATTTACTAGTACATCCAAAAATAAAAAACGCAAATACTAAAATGTATAATCGATATATCTTCATTCTCCAATTTTTGCCTAACGTTAGGCCGCTTCACGACGTTGCCGATCGGAGCGGGCCGAGTTCTCTCTGCCGAAGATAATGTTTCTTCGTGAAACCACAACTTCCGGCTACCGAAAACCCGGCAATGGCTTGAAACGGCGGTTATACGAATTGTCTAGGCTTTTTGCTTGATTTTCACAGGGTTCTTGTGCGATCTCAATTTCAAAAAGTTTAAATACTTAATGACATTTTGATATAATTTATTTTTTTGTCGCACTATAATGTGTGACATTTTGACAATAAATGCTATTATGTCACACGAAAACTTGTGACATGTTCACATTAAATATTATTATGTCACACAAAAATTTGTGACATTTTCACATAAAATATTATTTTGTCACACATGAGAAAATTGTATAGAAATTATAGGAGAATATTACTATTCAGTTTTAGATCATGTAAAAATACTTTGATGGGAAGCGTGGAGATTTTAGAAAAAAGAAAAATTATACTTTGTTAAAAGCGCTAGTCGCAAGGTTTGTTGGATGTCACTCGGACAATTCGTATAACGTTAGGCCGCTTCACGACGTTGCGGATCAAAGCGGACTGAGTTCTCTCTGCCGAAGATAATCTTTCTTCGTGAAATAAAGATTTCCGGTGACGAAAATCTCCGCAATGGCTTGAAACGGCGGTTGTGCGAGGTTTTACTTGGATTTAAAAATTTTAATCAATTTTTTTGGGCTTTGTCTATTATCCCAAAATGCAGTTATAAATATTTTGCCATTTGTAACTTTGTAATAAATACTAAAGTTTCCCATTGCCGCTTCTCTAGTGTCAAAATGTGATGTTTCTTTACCAGCTAATGGATTTTCTGAAATTAGGCTAACGCGTTCTTTTATCAAGCCAATTAATTTTTCAGCATACGCAGTGGACTTATTTCTTGTTGTCCAATATTTAAGAATTTCTCTACGCTGCTTAATAGCTGTTTGAGTCCAAACTATAGACTTTTTAGCCATTCCAAATCATTTTTATCTAATTCTTCCTGAGAAATGTAGCGATTGTTTTTGATGTCATCGTCGCTCATATTGAGCATAAGAATCTGTTCTTCGCTTAGTTTGACAACATTATTATCAACTGAGCTTTTTTCGATTAACTGATTTAGAGCCGACAAATAATCCTTGTTAGAGATGGTCAGCAATTTGTCAATTATATTATTTCTAAGATTGTCTACGGCTCTCATAATTTCATTTTCTATTCTACAAATATTGTAAATTTCCCGGAGTTCTCAAAATCTCGCACAACGTTAGGCCGCTAGGCGCAGTCGCGGCCAAGCGAACTGAGTTCTCTCTGCCAAGATAGAACTTTCTACGTGAAACCACAACTTCCGCCTACCGAAGACCAGCGCACTGCGTCTAACGGCGGTTGTACGAAGTTGCCTAGTCACCTGTGATTTTCTGATAAATATAGCTCTGCATAATCTATAATTCCTTGTTGAGTAAGTTGGTCTAATTTTTTTTGAATGGATGTATAATTTGCGTCTGAAGGAACGTCAATAACAAAGAAGCTATCATTCAATTTCTCCGATTCGCAACCTTTGCTCTCGATTATTTTTCGAACGGTTTCTATTCCGATTTCTTTTTTTAGAATCACTACTTGAATTGTTGAATTTCCAGAAGATGTAACTGTTGATTTATACACCAGTTGATTTTCGTCCGTATCAAACTCAGCAAAAATGATATTCTCGAATGCTGTCTTAACGTAAAAAGGTACATTTTCTATTTTATAATATCCTCTCTCCGCATCAATTACAGTTGCCCACAAAGTTTCTGCAACAATTTCCTCTAAAACGTCGCTATATTCTCTGAATAGTATTTTTGTTTCTGTTTCCAAACGTTTCTTCTACTGAGTGTTTTGCAATTTCGTACAACGTTAGGCCGCTTCACGACGTTGCCGACAAAGCGGACTGAGTATTCTCTGCCAAGATAGAACTTTCTTCGTGAAAAACGAACGTCCAACTCACCGAAATCTCGGCAATGTCGATGAAACGGCGGTTAGGCGTTCGTTTTTTTGTCATTCCACTCCTTTATGTGCTCGTCAATTCGTAATTTGTCTATTGGTAGTCTTTGTCTAAATGTTTCAATCATTTTCAAATAGTCCTGTTTAGAAAAATTGAATTCAACGATTTCGTCAAACCATTCTACTGTAGAGCCAACTTTCTCAGCCTCCCATTCTTTTGTCTTATCTAAACCAATATGTTTCCATTGAATTAAGTCGCCGCAATTTCGTATTTCAGCAACTATTAATGTACAAGAAAAGTCATTGTCGTCTGGACACATAAGAATTGGACAAATTGTTGTCTCGTTTTCGTTTGGCAAAATTCTTTTCCAAACAACTGCTTTTTCGTCTTCTCGTTCCATCCAGTATACAAGTGTAGGAATAAGTCCTTTGTATTTATTGTCGGGATATAGTTCTTCGAGTTTTTCGTCCAGCCAATATCCGTCAATACGATAATTTATGAAGTCCCAATAATCTTCATAATCACTTTTGTCTGGTATGCCTTCTATCTTGTTCATTGGGTTCTTTAAAAATGACGCCTAACGTTTCGCGCATTTGCGTGGTCGCGCCAGAGCGAACTGAGTTCTCTCTGCCGAAGATAA
>NZ_FMVF01000035.1 GCF_900101895.1 Flavobacterium caeni | reverse complement strand
CCGAATTCACCGAATTTGCAGAAAAGAACGGACTTTTGCTTAGCACGACACAGCAATATGATCCATACGAAAATGCGGTCGCCGAACGGATTAACGGAATCCTGAAATATGAGTTTGGTTTTAAAAGAACTTTACCTAATTTAGTCACTGCTCAAAAGATGATCAAACAGGCCGTAAACATCTACAATCAACAACGGAGACATTGCAGCCTGGAAATGCAGACACCCGAGTTCGCTCACCAAAATCAAAAACACATTTATAAAAAATACAGCCTGAATTGATAACCAAAATGGTCAACTTATTTCAGGACAAGACAAAACACAACAATGAAGTACATATTAATATTATATGCCTCTTTAAGTTTCGGTCAAGAAGAAATAATCTCTGAAAATTCAGATTTTCTTCGGACGGAAGTGATCAACACAACTATAGATGATGTTCTACAGAACCCATCAAAATTTGATAATAAAATTATTAAGTTGGATGGCTATCTAGATACACAGTTTGAAGGAATGAGAATCTATGCAGACAGTTCTTCATATGATTTATACGATACAAAACGTTCAATATATTTGCGAATGACTTCTTTTACCCCTTGTGGCGCAACGAGAAAAAAATTTGCTACCCTGACTGGGAAATTTAATCTCATTAGGGATAAATATTTAGAAATAAAGTTATATGAAGCACAAATTCATAAAACGCTGCTAACTGACGGTTCAAAAGGTTTTCTTCAAGAAATTTTAAATCTAAAAGAATCTATTATAAATGATAAACTTATCAATCAAAATAAACTTAAAGGATTTATGTGCTTTACCGATTTAGATTTTAATAAGGTTAATGGTATATATCGCCCTACTTTAAGCGATTTTGAGAAGCTAAAGGAATGGTATAATGAAAATAAATTTAATATTTCCTCTTACAGTTATCATCGATCGATTAATTTAATTGACAAAAACGGAATGCGAAGTAAAGAAGGTTGCTTCGATTATTGGTACAGCAACTAACCGCGCATTTACTCAAAGCGCTCGTTTTCGGTAGCCGGAAGTTGTTGTTTCACGAATAAAGTTTATCTTCGGCAGAGACAACTCAGTTCGCTGGCGCCGCGTTTGCGCAAATGCGCCTAACGTTGTGCGAAAGCTAAAGAATCGAAATCATGAAACATCCAATTATAATTATTATCATTCTTCTGACATTTTTTTCTTGTAACGAAAAAAAATCAAATAGCATTCAAAAAGAATACGAAACTGTACAAGAAACTGCAGCCGAAGCCGCGAAGAAATTTAAGCCAAATAAAAATCTCATAGATTTCAAAATTGGAAAAGGTTTAAGCGAAGATGAAGTATCTAAACTCCAAGAAGAACAGCTTGCATATCTTAATTCAGAACAATTCAATCCTAAAACAGATACAATAAACTACAAGAAAGACGAAATCTACATATCGTATTTGACTTTTCTTCCTTCAGGTCCGGAATATCGTGGAGACTTTAAAATAGAAAATGATTCTTTAATTTTAGAAATTGTCCCATTTACAGATGTAGTTTTATCAGAACAGTTCGCTGATCGAATAGTTTTTAAAATAGCAAATCCGAGCAATAAAAAATTCAAAGTTAAAAAAGGAATATAACGCCTTCGCACAACCGCGCATTTACTCAAAGCGCTCGTTTTCGGTAGCCGGAAGTTGTTGTTTCACGTAGAAAGTTTTATCTTGGCAGAGGCAACTCAGTTCGCTGGCGCCGCGTTTGCGCAAATGCGCCTAACGTTGGCTGTAATGTTATGAAGACCTATCTAAAAATCGCGTTTATCATAGTTTTGCTTTTGCAATTAAGTTGCACAAAGCAAAATTCTTCTTTGGATGGCAAAACATTAGTTGGATATGAATTGATGACTAATTATGCTGATCCGGCAATGCCGAAATATAAATGGTTCTACAAAACAAACTTATTCTTTAAAAAAGATAGTGTCTATATTGAACAATCACCTGTTTCAATATACGAAACTGACACACTTTACTCAGCAAGCGACGGCGGTTTTTATAAATATGAAGGAACTTGGAAAAATAGAAATGGATTTATAATTAAAGTCATTGAAACTGGTTGTGATTATTGTCCATACAAAGTCAAAACTGATGAAAAAGGTAATAATATAAAATATGTGACCGAGAAAATTTACAAAGGCCAAGAAATGGAAAACGGATTGATCTTAAATGGAGTTAAATTTTTAATAACCAACACTACAGCCAACCGCCGTTTCAAGCCATTGCGGAGTTTTGAGTTGCCGGAAGTTGTAGTTTCACGAAGAAAGATTATCTTCGGCAGAGAGAACTCAGTCCGCTTTGATCCGCAACGGCGTGAAGCGGCCTAACGTTAGGCAGCATTTTAGCGATTCGGTTACAACAAAGGCTTTGAAGGAAAAGGGTTAATATCTGTAAAGAACTCCATTGGCAAATAAACGTCACTAAATTTTTGTTTAAAAGGGTTAAACCATTTTACCTTTACAATATTGGCAGAAAGTATTTTTTTAGATTTTCCTTTTTTAGCCGGATTTTCGGCAGTAAATCCACAAATAACAAAATCTGGGGTTGCATAATTAACAACATATTGAACAATCTTTTTTTTCTTTTCGAGTTTTGCAGTTCTTTGTTTATCGTCGAGGACGATTTTGTTTGAAGTCCGCTTCTTAAAAACCTCCAATTTTTTTGTTTTAAAGTAAAGAATTTTCCCGTACTCGTAGCTCGGCATAAGTGGATAATTATTAACTTCTTCGATAAGGTCGATGTGGTTATCACTTTCTGAGTTAGTCCGTAGTAGTGCGATCTTCAAATTTACGAAACTCTCAAGCATCATCTCATAAATAGCAGAGTCGACGAACTCGCTTTTATTATCATCAAAATAAGTACATATATATTTAATTTTTTCTGCAATAATATAGCCGTTGTCGAGAGCGATAGTTTTAGATTCATCCTCAAAATGAACTTCCTTAACGATGAGTATTGGTGGAGTATATTTTCCATCACCTTTTATAAAAAAATCATGAAACAAGGGATGAGTTTTTAATGAAACAATATCACCTACTTTAAATTTATTAATTTCTTGCATTGAAGATATTTATTTGGGTAAATTTAATACTTTTGTGCCGGAAGTAAGAAGTTCTTAGTTAAAGAAATAAGACATTTGTTGAACTAATGTAAACTTGTGTTTCAGTTAATTCAGACCTTAGGGGATAAATAAAATATGTGAATTAGGGAATGTGTAAACACTTGCAATAATATTGTTTCAAACGTTCTCCTCAATATTATTTCAAGTGTGGCTTGGACAACGTCCTGCCAATTTGCCGTCATAGCGCTATGACGACAAACGGCAGTGATTGTTACCAAAGTTAGTAATTCGGTTGTAATATCTATCATGGTCATTGCTAATTGATTTGCTACAGCTAACGTAAACGATCAGCGGGAGTCGAGAATTCGGCTAACGGTTCAATCTGTAAGATGTACGTTTTATTTCGCTATAAAATCCGCGCGAGAACTTCTTAACTTTCAATTTTATCATGAAACAAAAAGATTGGTTTAAAGATCGTGGTTATCCTCATTTTACTAATAGAACGAATATCCGTTTTCGAGGAAAGGTCAAAAACTATATTTTAAATTCTGAAAATATCGCTAAACATTCTTTCTACCCACTAATATATAAGGAAATTATTCAACGTCGCTATAAACTCTCGAAGCGAAATGGCAAGGTATCAAGGTCTCATACAGAAGTGAAAGATGACAAAATTGTATCTAGTAAAAAAGTTCGAAAAATTCTTTATGCAACTCATCTTGATGCACATATCTATTCATATTACACAAGAAAATTACAGGCTGAATACGAGCGCTACATTTCACAAAATGAAAGTTTGTCTAGTTCGATAACAGCGTATCGTAAAATACCAGTAGCGAATAAATCAAAGTTTAAAAACAATGTTCACTTCGCTTCAGATGTTTTCGAAGAAATAAAAAAACGTGACGACTGTGTCGTATTAGCATTTGACATTGAGAATTTTTTTCCGTCACTTGACCACAAACTGTTAAAACGTATTTGGACGAAAGTATTAAATCTTAAAGCCTTACCACCTGACTATTACAATATATATAAGGCCGTAACGAACTTTTCATATGTTAGACTAGAAGATTTGAAACCTAAACCATCTCATTTTGACGAAAAGGAATTTGCTAAACTTAAAAAAAATGGAAAAAATTCATTCTTCAGTAGTAGTAGAGAACTTTTCGATTCGGGAATCACTATTTATAAAAATCAAAAATTAAATGGCTCGAAAGAAGTTGTAGGGATACCGCAAGGATTACCAATTAGCGCTTTACTTGCTAATATTTACATGATTCCATTTGACGAATCGATTATTAAAACACTTTACGAGAATCACAAAGTTTTTTATAGGCGGTATTCGGATGACATCGTTATTGTTTGTGACAAAAGTGATATGGAAGATATTAAGTTATTTGTTGACAATCATATCAAAAAAATTAACCTGTCCATATCTATTCCAAAAACTGAAATAACTTTTTTTGAAAAAATAGATGGAAAGTTAGTTTGCTATCAAATCGTTGGCGGCGTAAAAAAACTCAATCGCCCACTAAACTATTTAGGATTTGAGTTCTATGGTTACCAAACACTCTTGAAGTCAAAAAACATCGCTGCTTTCTATAGAGATATGAAAGCGAGCATAAAACGAAAAGCTAAACGCATTCAAGCAGTTAGAGAGAGGACACTCACAGACAATCCGGCAATTTTCAAACGGAAAATTTTTAGGCTTTATTCCTTTAAAGGTGTAAAACCAAGATTAATTAAAAATCGAAAGTATAGAGGTAATTATGTGCGCTACGTTTATAAGGCTGCTGAAGAAATGAACTCTCCAGAAATCAAAAGACAAATAAGAAATCATTGGAATATTTTACAAAAAACCATCAAGAAATATTACCCGAAAAATTAAATTAAAAAAACGCCGCCTAACAGCCGGTAAGCAAAATTGCCGGGTTTTCGGTAGCCGGAAGTTGTGGTTTCACGAAGAAACATTATCTTCGGCAGAGCGAACTCAGTCCGCTTTGGTCGGCAACTTCGCTTACCGGCGAAACGTTATAGGCAAGGCTCAAAAAAATCGCATAAATATGGAAGAAAATCTTACAATCGACGAAATAAGGGATGAAATTATAAAATTCAAAAATGACACAGATTTTCAAAAGTTAGAGAGTTTTTATTACTCAAAATCATTTTCAGAAATTTTAGGAGTTAGCAGACGTGAAATTAGTCACAGCAAATTTTTAGCGTGGTTACTTGGAAATCTAGAAAGCCATAATTTAGGAGAATTTCCAATTAAAAAATTTTTAGACATCTTACTAAAATTTAGTAGTTCTAATTTGAAATACAAATATAGCGAGCTATATAATTCGTTTGTTACAGAAGATTATCTTATAGAAAAAGTTTCAGTAAAACCCGAATATTCAATTCAAAAAGTTGGAAGAATTGACATATATATTGAGTTGACACTTTTAATTTCAAACAAAATTAGAAATATAAAAATAGTCATTGAAAACAAAGTTGAAAGCAAAGAAAACAACGATCAAACAAACAACTATTTTAGACATTTTAATCTTTTAGAAACGGAAGATAATATTGTCATTTATGTTTATTTGACTCCAATTTCTACTTTAGATTTATTAAACCTAATAGAACCAGAATGTAATTGCAAAGAGTTTATTCAAATTAATTATCAATCAATTGTTGATTATTTAATTGAGCCAGCTTTAAATCAAAATATTTCTGCGAGAACTCAAAATATTTTAACTGAATATCTTAAATCACTTAGTCAACCGTCAATTGTAGACGAAACTGACGAAACTAAAAAAGAATTGATTATGGCTCTTGGCAATGAAGAACGTAAACTTTTATCAAGCTTTTGGGAAAAAAATCAAAAACTGATTATGGCTGCTTTGTATGCTATAAGTTCAGATCCAGAGCAAGAAGATAATACAAGGAAAAATATTAAAAAAGCATTAGACAGTTTGACTACAGATAGAGATAGAAGTCGATACAACATAAAATATAACGGTCAAGTATTTGTCAATAATATCCAAAAATCTGACATAGGATTACAAACTGTAAAGCTACTTGAAGCAAATAGATTAATCAATGATCAAATTATTGAATATCTAAAGCAAGATAAAAGTTCAAGTTTGAGCTTAATAAAAAAACGCGAAGAGTTTACTGACACGGAAAGAAAATACAGAAAATACAAAATAAATGGACAACCTGAGCTGATTTTTAATAATGAAAATTATTTTGTTGTCAGAAATTGGGGTGTTAGCAATATTGAAACTTTTATGAACAAATTTTCAGATAAGTTTCCAGGGATTGAGTACGAAAAAAATTAAACTCAAAGCCCAGCCTATAACCGCCGTTTCAAGCCATTGCGGGGTTTTCGGTAGCCGGAAGTTGTGGTTTCACGAATAAAGTTTATCTTCGACAGAGAGAACTCAGTCCGCTTTGATCCGCAACGGCGTGAAGCGGCCTAACGTTGGCTGCAATAATCAGAGACCATATGGAAAAATCAACGAAACAAAATCATCTGTGGCTTAAAAATCATTTTGATTGGAAAAATGCTCCACGCCCTTTAAAGGTTAACGCATTTCTTCCAGAAGGAATTTTTGATAGATATATTGGGATTCTTCCAAAAGTAGGAATAATTGAAGAATTCCCATTTGATGAATTTATTAGTGATGCAAGAACTGAAGGAGAAATTTCTGTAAACCGTAAAATATGGAATGACTTTCCGCAAAGTTTCAGAGAAACAGATGAAGGTTTTGTTGAAATTTCTTCAAGGCAACTACTGGCTAAATTCAATATTCCTCATCATGGCTATAAAAATGATTATTTGTTACCTAATAACACAAGAGCCATTAGATTTTTAGAGAATAAAACAAAAGATTTACTTTCATAAGTTTTAGAAAAACTTCCTGAAAATGTAAATTTAAATTTATATTGGGAAGATCACTATCGCTATGAAATTGATAATGAACTATTCACAATTTCGACAACTGATTTTTTAGAGAACTTACATGAAACTAGATATGATTCAACTATGTTTCTTTTTCCTGATAGCCTAAATTGGTGCTTCATCAATATTGAGGATGTAGGTTTTAATATTTTAGCATTTAAAAATGAAGTTTCAAGCAATATGAAATTTTTGGAATCGATTGAACATTTCGAATTGGTTTTAGATGATGAATTATTTGATTAAGATTACTGCAGCCAACCGCCGCGAGCCGCAATAGCTGGTTTTCGGTAAGTTGAGCTTTCATCTTCACGAAGAAAGTCTTATCTTGGCAGAGAGAACTCAATCCGCTTTTCCGCTACTTCGGCTCGCGGCCTAACGTTATGCTCGCGCCCTGCCTTCCACATACCACAGCATCCGTCAACTATCATGATTCGAAAAGGATCTTAAGAATTTACTCCTTCCCTATTTTCTATAATCTATTTTCTCTTTT
>NZ_FMVF01000032.1 GCF_900101895.1 Flavobacterium caeni | reverse complement strand
ATACGCCGGGTTGATCACGCTCATGTTGTACATGTACTGCGTATAGTGCGGGTCCTGCTGGGCCCGCGCGGACGCCAGGGTCAAGAGGGCCGCGGCAGCCAAAATTATTTTCTTCATGTGTGTGTGTTTTATGGAAGGGTAACCGCCGGCCAAATCCGGCCGGCGGCACCGCCCCCGCTGTTTCTTATTTTACCCTGTTGATGTAGATCCATCCCGTCTTGGTCTCCGTGTCCCGCTCGATCACGTAGTAGTACGTGCCGTCAGGAAGCTCGTCGCCCTTGTCGGTCTGCCCGTACCACTCGCGCGAATAGTTCGCCTGGCTGTAGACCTTCGTGCCGTAGCGGTTGAAGATCTCCAAGCGACGAACGTTCAGGCCCGCCAAATCGAAGAAGTCGTTGTCGCTGCCGTCGCCAGGGGAAATACCCTTCTGGATGATGCAAGACGTAGAATCAACATCGATTGCAGCATTTCCTGGGCAACCTCCTGCCGGTGTCACTGTAACGACATAATCGCCCGTTTCTGTAATGACAATCGACTGACCGTCGGCACCCGCTACCGGAACACCGTTGGCGGTCCAAGAATAGGTTACCGTTTCAGGATCGAAACTGCCGTTCAGTGGCACGGCGGTCAACACATAGTTGCTACCGTCGCAGCCTTCGGTCAGGCCAACTTGTGGTTCATTGGTAACCGTTACCGTAAGAACCTGTACCGATGAACACTGACCTGCTGTCGGTGTAAAGGTGTAGGTTCCCGATTGCGTGTTGCTGACAGTGCTCGGAGACCAAGTACCGGTAATGCCGGTAGGCGATGTCGTATCGAGCGATGGAGCTGGATCGCCCGCGCAAATCGCAGCGATTTCAGCAAATCCTGGTGCTACTGTTGGGTTGACCACAATGGTCATCGTTACCGAAGTCGCACAAGATCCCGCCGCTGGGGTAAAGGTATACGTCGTAGTGGCTTGGTTGTTTACCGTAGCCGGTGACCAAACACCCGACACACCGTTGTTCGATGTAGCCGGCAATGTCAACGACGTATCTCCAGAACAAATTGGACCCAATTGTGTAAACGTAGGTGTCGTTGTCGGGTTCACATTCACGTTGATGATTTGCGGAACCGCACACTGACCCGCGTTTGGTGTAAAAGTATACACGCCGCTCAAGGTGTTGTCTACAATCGCTGGCGACCAAGTTCCCGTCACGCCGTTTGGCGAAGTACCTGCCAAAACAGGTGCCGCGTCGCCAAAACACAGTGTAATCGAACTGGTAAAGTCTGGTACAACGGGCGCAATGACGTTGACCGTCACGCAAGTTTGGATGGCGCAGGTTTGTCCAGCGTTTGGAGTAAAGCAAATGATGTAGCTGCCTGCCACAGACGTATCGATGGCTGGCCCCCAAGTTCCGATCACGCCATTGAGCGAAGTCGTCGGCAATACAAATGTACCGCCCACACATACGTCGGCGATCGGATCGAAAGCTGGTGTCACTTGTGGATCGATGGTGATGTCCATCGTCACAACAACCGCGCATGGCGCCAATACTGCGTCAGGCGTAAACGTATAGATTGTCATACCTGGCGTGTTGGTGTCGATCGTGGCCGGGCTCCATGTTCCAGGAACGGCTTCTGGTCCTTCCGATACGGTTGGCAACAGCGGCGCCGTTGCGAACTGACAGATGTTGGCGATCGGGTTGAACGTAGGCGTGATTTGTGGTACGACTGTTACGTCGATGGTCGTCGAAATGGCACAGTTTTGTCCCGCATCCGGCGTAAACGTATAGGTAGTCGTTCCAGTTACCGATGTATCCACAATCGGCAACCATGTTCCGGCAATACCGTTGTTCGAAGTTGTCGGCAATGTAACCACTGCGTTCAAGCAAACTGGCGGAATCGGTGTGAAATCTGGTGTCACCAACGGATCAATGGTCACGTTGATGGTGGTTTCTACCGCACACGGCACCGTTCCGTCAGGTGTGAACGTAAAGGTAAACGTACCCGCAACCGATGTATCGATGGTTGCTGGGTTCCAAGAACCTGTAATCGGTGTCGGTTGGTTGGTCGACTGCGTAGGCAAAGCCGGTGCAGTACCGCCAACACAAATGTTCGCAATCGGGTTGAAAGTTGGGACGATTTGGTCGTCGATCGTGATCGTAAACTCGCTGTCGTCTTCACAGTTACCCAATTGGGCATGGATGTAAATCGTGGTCACGCCTGGCGTGGTGATGTTGGTTCCTGCTGGAATCTCTACACCGCCGCCGTTAGGTTGGTCGTGGTACGTTTGGTTTGCCGGCAACGCAGGCAACAAGAATCCATTACAGTCGGTTATGTCGTCTTGCTCGAAAGCCACGATGTCGCCAATGGTAACATTAAAGCTGCTTTGTCCGATACATTCGCCGTTTACACCAAGGATCCAGATTTCTGTGGTTCCTACCGTCGTCACATCCGAAAGCTCCGGCAAGTTGTTTCCGCCGCCATCCGGTTGGTCAAAGTAAAAGAAATTGTCTGGCAAGTCCGGCAAGGTATACGCTGTACACTCGGTCACGTCTGGGAAATCAGGCGCGACAACGGCCGTAATGTTCACGACAAACTCTTCTTCGTCCGAACAAATCGGTTCGGTGGTGGTTCCGGCCCACACATAAATCGTGGTATTAGGGTCGCAGATTTGCGTTCCTGCTGGGATTTCAGTTCCCGTACCGTTTGGTCCGCCCGTAGCGGTGTAGTAGTGCTGCAACGGTTCTGTCAATGCTGGCAAAACATAGCAGTCACATTGTGTAACGTCTTCGATTGGTTCGATGTCGACCTCGTTGATTCTGAGCAATACGCTTACCTCTTCGGTCGTTTGCGTACCACCACAACCGGTGTATACCGCTCTGGCCGTCATCAAGGTAGTTTCTGAAACGCAAACCTGGATGTCGGTGGCGTTGTTGCCCACCGGAGTTGTGCCTTGCAACCAAGTGAACACTACGTTAGAGTTACCGTCTGGGGTAAATCTCCAGCCTTCGTTGTGCGCTTCCCATGGTCCGGTGTTTCTGCCCGGAGGGAAATGCGCTTGCGTACCGGCCGCATTCTGCAAGCCGATGACACCGCTTCCGCTGTTCCAGGTAGAACAAACCGTTCTGTCCTGTACATAGACCTCGATGATGTTCGAAGTTTCATACAACACGATCTGGCTGGTTTGCAAGCCAACGCTGGTGCCGCAGCTGAATTGTCCTACTTGGTAGTAATTCACGACAAACGCACGACATGGTGCAGTACCCAAAATCTGGTAGTTGATACTGTGGATGGCCGGCGCCGTGTTGACGGCCGGGTTGATGTCCTGATACACGCCATAAATAGCGTTTCTGACCGGGAAGCCCGCGTTCGGGATTGTTTGGGTAAATGCCCAAGGACAGTTGCCCGGGAAGGCTTGCGGCGTAAAGGTAACCACACCGTTTGATCCAACCTGTACCGATTGCGAGTTCACGCCAAAGAAACAGAAATCGAAAGGCAAGGTAACCGGTGGTCCCCAAATGTCGTCTGTGGCAATGTTAAGCTCGGTACCGCCAATGAATGGGAACGGTGGCGCGAACGGAACCGCGTCGACCGCATACGTGGTCGTGTCCTTGAAGTCTACGAACGTAGCCGACAAATCGATACAGTTTTCACCAGGACACAAGTCGATGACGCCCGGGCTGGTGGTTTGTACCGTGATTTCTACCTCTGGACAAACAGGGTCTACGTTGATGATGAAGAATGCGGTAGGTCCTGAGATGTCACTAGGGTCTTCTGGTGTACAGATCGCACGTACATAGTAATCGTACAAACCTGCCGGCAACGGACCCAACACCGTGGTGTCGAAAGTGGTGCTGTTTACGATGGTTCCTGAACCTGGTGTTGGTACAGGTGAATCTGCAGGGACTACAAAAACTTCCCATTGCGTTGCAGGGCCTACTTCGGTCCATTGCAATTCGGCCGAATCGGTATCGGCACCCAATACTACCAAATTAATCGGTTGCGGACAAGTAGGCAACGTCTCTGTACCCACACCCGATGTCCATGCGCTTGGGCTGTTCGCGTCGCAAATCGCCCTTACATACACCGTATAACCTGTACTTGGCAACAAGTCGATCGTCGTGGTAAACGAAGTACCCGTTACACCCGCATAAGTTGGTGTCGTATTTTCGTCTGGAGCCGCACCGCCGGTCTCGACAATATAAATGTCATAGGCCGTGTTAAAGGTAGACGGTGTCCAGTTGATGGTCACTTCAAAAATATTCGGTACAACCGCTACACCTGTCGGTGGCAAACACAATGGCGCCAAACAATCGACTTCTTCTTGCGAATAAAGCGATGTTCCTGCCAATCCGGCGCTGGCCGTAGTGATGGCGTAAAGTTGTTGGTTGTAGTTGTTGCTTACGGCAATCCTGACTTCGCCTGGGAAACTTCCTGGCAATGTCCAGAACAATTCAAACGGAACGCCGTGACACAATGGTACGTTGACCACGATTGGTCCTGCGCCACCTGTAAAGTTTGCGCCAAGTGTTTGTACAACGATACCGTTTTGTCTGACTTCCATTCTAGCACCGTTCCAGCCGTCGCCAAAAGAGTCGGTCAGGGTAAAGGTGTAGAGACATTGTTCTGACGGAGCACAAATTACGGTGCTGAACGTGGTTGGGTTGCTTGGTTGTCCGATGTCGCCACCGTCCAAACAAATCGATCTTACGTATACATCATACAATGTTCCCGATTGCAATGCACCGGTAGCTGTAGTGTATGTAGTAGCGGTTTGTACTGGCGACCATGCTGCTTCGTCGATCGGAAGCGTCGATGGCGATGGTATAATGGCCACCTGGTAGCCAGTAGCCGCAGCCACAGCGGTCCAAGTTACCGTAGCTTCGGCTTCGGTAATCGTAGCCGTTGGCACCTGGATGTTGGTTGGTTTCGGACAAGTCGGCAGCGTACAGAACGTTACTGCGGTCGCCGTCCAAGGGCTTGGGCTGTTTACCGAACATACCGAACGCACGTATACGTTGTAGCATGTATCGGCGGTCAAACCACTCGCGATGGTCAACGTGGCCGGTGGCGTAGGTACGGTATAGTTGCCCGCGGTTTCCGGCAACGGAGCCGGCGTACCTTGTGGCACCACGTACAACTCCCAACCTGTAGTTGGTACACCAGACGATGTCCAGTTGATTACAGCGCCATTGGTCGTAATCGATGCACTCGGCACCGTTACACCGGTAGGACGCAAACACAACGGGTTCAAACAATCTACCGTTCCGGCATACAAGGATGTACCCGCCAAACCGGCGCTCGCCGTGGTCATGGCATACAATTCTTGCCCGAAAGAGTTTTGGATCCTGACCCTTACCTCACCCGGGAACGTACCTCCCGTAGCCCAGAACAGGTCAAACGGAATGTTGTGACACATCGGAACAGTCACCGATACCGGGTTGGTGCCTTGCGCGTTGGTCGGTCCGGTAAGCGTTGCCACGACAATGCCGTTTTGTCTTACCTGCATGGTAGCACCGTTCCAAGAGTCGCCAAAGCTATCCTGTACAATAAAGGTATAGTTACATTGGTTTACCGCCTCGCAAATTCTGGTGTCGAAACGGTATGGCCCTGCCCAAAGGCTAAAGGTACCGTTGCCGCAATCGGCGCGTACCCAGAACTCATATTGTGTAGCCGCTGTCAACGGACCGCCAAAAGCAGCCGCCGCAGAAAGGTTCACGTTGTTTGTAGTCGGGAAACCAGCACCTGCCGGGATTCCGCTGCCCGCTGTTTGTACCGCTACTTCCCATGACGTAGAAGTCGGGTTGGTCCAAGTCAGTTGGGCATCGGTCATGCCAATGGTGTTGGCAATCGCCTGGCCACCGGTTGGCGCCGGACAGTTGACCACCTGGATGGCCAAGGTATACGGATAGCTCTCGGTAGCCGTCGTAGACGACAACACAATAAAAATGGTCTGGTTGCCCGCCAAGTTCAACGTGGTAATCTCGCGGATGGTCGCGTTGGCGTTTCCTACACCCGCAATACAGTTCACGCCCACGTTGGCGCAGCTGCTGTACACAAACATACCCGTGTTGGTAGCCGTACCCGGGTTCATCTGGATGTTGATGTTAAGCGGCGTAGCATTCGGGTTGGTATACGTATATACTACGTCGTTGCCGCCCAAGAAGTTTCCGGTGGCACCGCACGAAGTACCTGGCCCCGCGGCCGAGATGTTGTTGCCAAACTGCAACGTATCGTCGGTCGTAAAATACGGCAACGTCGGTGGAATCACTATTGGTCCCGCACAGGTAGAACCCAGCGGCGACGTACAAAAGTTAAATGGTCCTGTCTGCAAACTGCTCGATCCCGTAGGTCCCGAGCCGCAATAGGCCGTTACATAAAATTGGTAACAAGTGTCTGGTGTCAATGTTCCCACGGGCACTACATAACTATCGGTCGCGCCGCCATCAGGAATGTCGGCGATGACGGTCCCGGTTCCAGGAACAAACCCAGATGGCCCGTACTCGATCGAGTAATTGTCGGCCGTGGCCACCCAACTCAAAGTAGCGCCGGTAGACGATACGTTGCTCGTAGCCAAGGTCGTAGGCTCGGCGCAACGCTGTACGATTTTCACGTCGTCGATAAGCCAGCGGTCGCCTCCTGTTACGTCACCAACTTGCGTATGCACCTTGACAAAGGCGATATACCTGTTGCCCGTTACAGCGCCAAAGTTGATGATTTTCTCTTCATAATCCAGCTGATTCGATGTGATCGTGCTCAACTGCGTTTCCGTATATTGGGCCAGCTGTGTATAGGCGCCAAAATTCAACGGATCGGCATTGCTCGAAATCATCACGCGATACAGCGTTCCCGAGTCGCCATTGACCGTTTGTCGCGCGTAAAAACGCAATTGACGGTTGGCCGCGATGTTAAACTGCGGGGTGATGAGCCACTCTTCAGCAAGCACATCGGCGCCGGTGTTCTCGCGGTTCACGAAAGCCGCTCTCGATCCGCCATTGGTGGTGTTGGCCGGATAAGGCGTGCCGTCGTTAGACTGCCAGTTGGGCACCTCATTGAGTCGGTTGTCCTTGACAAGCCAGTTCCCCGAAGTCAGGGCCCAAACTCCTGTCACCGGATCCGGCTCAGTCAGCGCTTCAAAGTCTTCCACCTGGGCAAACCCAAATGTCGAACTCAAAAGCACCAAAATCAGAAGAATAATTTTTTTCATAAAATGAAAATTTAGGTGGTTTGATATAGTTTTGTAAAAATTGAGTTCCAAATTTAACAATTTTTGTGAAACCATTAAGATAAAAACACTTTTTAACTATTTTGTGTTAATAACGTTCTTGTGGTCAGAACCATCTGTAACAAATTAAACCGCAAATACCCTACTTTTTTTTGGGGCGTCCCCCTGCGGGTCGGGCTGTCCGTGGTGCGCGGCACCTTACTTCCATCCCTGACGCGGCCTACCGGAACGTTCCTGTTTTAAAAAAGAAGGCCCCCGAAAAACGGAGGCCTCTCTATCTAAGGTTTGGATGTTTATTTCACGATCAGGAACTCGCTGCGTCTGTTCTGTGCGTGCTGCTCCTCGGTGCACGATTCGCCGCAGTCCACCTTCGGCTCGGCCTCGCCGAAGCCCTTGCCGGTGATGCGATTCTTGGCGATCCCCTTGGAGATCACGTACTGCACCGTGCTCTTGGCCCTGCGGTCCGAGAGCGAAAGGTTGTACGCGTCCGAGCCGCGGTTGTCCGTGTGCGCCTTGGCCAGGATCGTAAGGGCAGGGTTGCTCTTCATCACCTGCACCAGCTTGTCCAGCTCGAAGGCGCCCTCGCGCGTGACGTTGCTCTTGTCGTACTCGAAGAAGATCGGGTTCAGCACAATCTCGGTCTCCCTTACGATCGTCTCGATAGGCTGCAGCTTGGCATCGACACGCCTGTCGCCGCCGTCCTGCTTGGCCACCTCGAAGCTCGCGCCCTCGTAGCCGTCCCTGGAGGCCTGCACCGTGTAGGCGCGGTTGCACTCCACGCGGTAGGTCACCTGCCCCTTGGCATCGGACGTCTCGGTCGCGATCACGTTCTTGCGGTCGTCCACGATCGAGACAGAGGCATTAGACAGGATCGCGCCCGTCTTGGCATCGGTCACCACGGTGGTCACCATCACACCGCAGATAGGGCTCACCACGTAGATGTCGTCGTTGCCCCCGCGGTTGCTCGACAAAAAGCCCACCTTCTTATCCTTGTTGAAC
>NZ_FMVF01000010.1:65389-135322 GCF_900101895.1 Flavobacterium caeni | reverse complement strand
AGACCGTGGGCGGCCACCAGATCACGGGCTACCGCATCCGCATCACCAACGGCAGCGAGGTGCAGACGATCGAGAAGAACGTTCCGCACTTCACGATCCCGCAATTCCCGTCGCATGCCTATGCGACCACGTATACGGTAGAGATCCAGTTGCAGCGTGCCGGAATCTGGCAGGCGAGCTGGGGCGCGTCATGCTTGGTGTCTACCCCTGCGATCCTCGTGGACGGCGGCGCAGGTTCGGTGAACCCGTCGCAGTGCGGCATCACCCTGGCCAGCATCAACACCTTGATCGCCACTACGAGCCTCCAGGGCGTCACGGGCTACCGTTTCCGCATCAGCGATTTGACGAACCCTACGGGCCCTAACGCGGTGCAGACGATCGACCGTACGCAGAACTGGTTCAGCCTGCAGATGCTCGCGCGCTACAACTACGGTACGGAGTACCGCATCGAGGTGGCCGTTAAGACCACCGGTACCTTTGGCGGTTACGGCGCGGCTTGCGAATTGTCTTCGCCTGCGGCACCAACATTGGTGAACTGCGGCGGCACGGTGGCGGCCAAGCACACGCCAATCGCCTCGACCAGCGTCTCCGGCGCGACGCAGTACCGCTTCCAGGTGGTACGCGCTTCGGACCTGGCCAGCGCGACGCTCGACCGTTCTACGAACTTCTTTAACTTCAACATGATCCCGGTATCGCTGTACACCGCAGGCGCGACCTACAACGTACGCGTGGCGGTGATGACGGCCGGTACCTGCTCTCCGTTCGGCGATGCTTGCGAGATCATGGCACCGGGCGCTGCAGCGAAGCCTCAGGTTGTAACCGAGGACAGTTCGCTTGAAGCAGTTGCTCGTATTTCGGCCTATCCAAACCCGTTCGTACAAGATTTTGCAATCGAGTCGACAGGATCAACCCAAAGCGCCATGTCGGTGAAAGTATACGATATGTTGGGGAGATTGGTCGAAGAGGGACAAGTTGGTTCAGAAAGCGCAGTGCGTTTCGGAAGCCAGTATCCATCAGGCGTATACAACGTGATTGTTACCAACGGACAAAATGTCAAGACGCTCAGGATGGTAAAACGATAAGTTGAATTTCATTTCAATTTTGTTTATGTTTTGAATGAAAGGGACGGCAATGCCGTCCCTTTTTAATTGTGCCCGGATTGTAGAAGATTTGGAATTGGCGATTTCTATAAACTAATTTTCAATATTTTATTTAAAATTTTTTCATGGAAATGAGTTTTGCCTCATTAAATGATTATCTTTGTAGCTAAGATAGTTAGTAAATGAAGAAAATAGAAAAAGACGAAATATTTGAAAATTTTCAAGTAGTTAGTCGAAATTATTCCGATGCATCGATATTGATGCACGAAGCCATTGCCCGCAAAGCCGGCTTGTCAGGGACAGACCACAAATACCTTGGATTGATTCTACAACACGAGGCCCTAACGGCTGGAGATATTTCGCGATTGACAGGTCTGACAACAGGCGCGGTAACCGGACTGATCGATCGGCTTGAAAACAAGGCGCTCTTAGAGCGACAGTTCTCTAAAGACGACAGAAGAAAAATTTACATCGTTCCCAATAAAGACAATTGCATGAAGCTTTTGGCGCCGCTCTTTGATACACTCCAAGAAAGGACCAGCGCGTTGGTTGCGACGTTTTCCAGAAAGGAGATGCAAATCATACAGCGTTACTTTGAAGAAGCGACCACAATTATGGGTCAAACCACCAACGAATTGAACAACCGGCAATAAACAAGAAATGGAAACTGCTACCCACTATTTTACAAAAGCCGAGATCTGGCTTTGCACCACAACACTCCTTTATTTTTTAATGAACGGCGCGCAGATTTTCGAAACCCTGGTTTTTGTACCAAAATGGGTTGCTTCGCCGCAGGAGAATCTCAGGTTGTTGAATGACGGTAATGGCGTCAGTTTGAAGCTTTTTTGGATCGTATTCCATTCCCTTCACGAATTGGCCTTTCTCTTGGCGATCTTTTTTTGCTGGAAGATCGAACCAGTAAGAAACGGATTGTTGGGTTTGTTTGTCTTACATATCGCAGTACGCGCCTGGACGTTGGGTTATTTTGCGCCCAACATCATCGATTTCCAACGCATGGCGCAAACCAATAATTTTGGCGAGGATTTGATTTCGCGAACGGCGCTTTGGCAAAAACTCAACTACGTCAGGGTTTTGCTGTATCTCGCCATTTCGATTGGCTTTGTACCTTTGTGTGTCAAATTGTTCCATACAAGACCTTAGCGGTTTTCTTATAAAAAAAGGCCTGTCTTTTGGACAGGCCTTTTTGTTTATAGCGACATCGACTATTCGACCACAATCTTAAAACTTTCCGCGTTTGCTTGAAGGATGTAAATACCTTTGGCCAAATGCGATACGTCTAAAACCGAGGCGTTGTCTTTTTGACCCACCAAACGGCCCGAAAGGTCAAACCACTTGGCGTTGGCGGGCTTGCTCAAAAACAACTTGCCGTTCTTGACCGGGTTCGGATACACGAGCAAATTGGTACCTGCAACCATCTCGCGCACGCCCAAGACGTCGTTTTCGATTTGATAAGCACTGATGGTGGCACTGACCTCGTTGGCCATCACAATCAGGCCCTTCTGCGTTGGGCTGTGCTCCGGGCTGATGTAAATGATGCCCTCGGGACCCAAATCCCCTTGTGTGGTACCCGGCGTACGGTTGTTCTTGTAAGCCACGAACCGCGCGTTGGCAGGATCGGTGATGTCATACACCATTAAGCCGCCGATACGTTCCAACGTGATAAAAGCATAGGTAGCACCATTGATTGCGGCCACGGTGATGCCTTCGGGTTCAGGGCCCTTGTTGTCGCTTCTGTTCTTGAATCCGCTGTTGTCGTTGCTCGCGTTGAACAAGGCGCCATATACTGGATCGGTTGCCGTGATGCGCTCGAAGTCGTCGCCCGAATCAAATACCAACGCGCCGGTTTGCGCGTTCCAGATACTGAACGAACGGCTTCCAAAAGCGTGGATTTCATCAAAATCGCCATCGCCGTCGGTATCGCCGCTTTGGCTGGTTACCGCCAACCTGCCCAAGTTGAAGTTCTTTTTGAGCAAAGCCGCGTTCGGGAACACAACAGGGTCAAGCACATAGCCACCGCTTCCTACCTTGGTTTCCTCTTCGAGCGCATCGTATTCGCGCGCGTCGCCCTCGTTGGCCGTCACCAGGTAGGTCACGCCGTTTGCGGTATAATTGGCCATGGCATCGGGCATGTAAAGTCCTTTTACCGGCCATGTCGACATCAGGATTTCAGGGGTTTGGTCTGAAAAATCGACCGAATTTTGCGCCAGGCTAAAGTCTTTCGTTCCCAAAGGAAATACATCGGTCACGGTTTGTGTGGCAAGATCGATACGTGCAATCGCGTTGTTCTCCTGCAGCGTCACCCACGCCGTTTGGCCATCTTCGGACAGGGTGATGTATTCGGGTTCAAAGTCCTTCGAAACCGTGGCGTTCGGCCCAAAAATGCGGATGCCCTGCGCCCTCAGGTTGTCGATTTGACTGTCGAAAGCGTTGAAGTTTACCGTAGTCACATTCGATTGATGGATGTTGCCCAAGCCGCCGCTGACGTCGATGATCGACACGCTGCCCTCGGGATCGATGGTATAGTCTGAATTGGGTTGTCCTTCGTTGGCCGTCAGCACCTTGGTCCCGTCGGGCGTAAAAGTCACCATATCGGGCAAGACGCCTGCTTCGACCACGCTGATGTTGCCGCCGTCGATGTCCATCAGCACGACTTTTCCATTGGCGAAATCGGCGCTTTCGACCGTGGCGGCGACGATGCCGTTCTTAAAGGCGACGCTGGTTGCCCCGATGCCATAGGCCGCCATGTCGATGGTTTGCACGGGCGTAATGGCTAGCGGATTCGAGAAATCGAGGATGTGCACCTTGGTTGCGGTCGAGTTGAGCACGAACAATCTTTTCGAAACCGGATCGAAGTCGACGATTTCGGCCGTGCCCTCGCCGTCGACCAAGTAGCTCGTCAAAAAGTTGATGTCGAGCGCGTTGGTGGCCGTAGGCGCGTGGTTTTCGTCGTCGAGTACATAGACCGTTTGGGTCGCACCGGCGATGGTGGCCCCGTTGGCATCGGTAAGCGACAGCACAAAAAATTTATCGATGTTGCCCGAATCGTTGTCGGTCAAGACGATGTCTACCGCAATCGGTTCGGTCGAAAGCGCTGGAAAAGTGACGGTTTGCGGCGTGAAGGTAAAATCGGTTCCCGCGAGTGCGTTCCCGATGCCTTCCAAAACCGAAAGTTCAACCGTCACTTCGCCCATCGAAGGACTGGACAACGCAATGCTCGCCGAAATGGTGCCCGCATTTTCGTTTACAAAAGTGTGCTCTGCGGCAAAGGCCAATGTAGGCAGTGCAATCGCGAATGGCGTTCCGTTGAAAGGCAAATCGGGCGTGATGCCGTTGGTCGCGTCGTTACCCGATGCGTTCTCGACCTGCCATTGTGCGGCGTCGTTCAGTTGAGCGAGGTAGGCGGCGTGCGTCAAACCGGTGCGCGGCCCGTTGTAGTTGCCAATGTCGGTGCCCTGCGGCAGCACGATGGCTGTGGTACCAGCCGTGAGCCCTGTGCCGTCGAGCGATCCGAAAGCCGTGGCGTTGTTGGCGATGGCCGCGAGCATGGTCGTCGGAACGCGTGGCGCCGTGCCCAGGAATGCAAACATGGCCTCGTCGTCGTTCGATAAGCCACCCGCGTTGTTGAGGACGATGCTTCCCACCGAAGGGATCATCCCCGTGCTGACGTTGTTCAGCATCACAACGGTTCCGGCCGGGATGATTTGGTCGCCCGAGTTCCATGTGAAGTCGCCTTCGTCGGTACCGAACGCGGTGCCGTTCCATTCCGAATCGCAAAAATAGATGTTGGTGTCGGGCGTGATGTCCTTGAAGGTCACAAAAGCCAAATCATCGTTGCCGTCGGCGTTGAATCCGACAAATGCAAGATCGCCGGGCGTGGCAAGTTGGGCATGGCAAACGCCTGATAATCCCAACCATAAACCAAGAGTAATTTTTAATTTCATGGTGTTGTAAAATTGGTGTTAGTAGCTTGCAAATTAGCCACAACTTTACTGCGGGATATTACCGTTGTTTTATGGTTGGATTACCAAAAACGCACAACAAGATTATCAAGACGTTTCCGAATCCGACGCGCGTTAACCCAATGTTTGGTTTGCATTAATTTAGTTCGCGGGCTTGGTCGACAAAAGAAATCCAACGATGCAGGAACCGGAAATAGGCGCTGCTAAGGGCAGTTCATTGAAGTAATCGCCAACGCAACCCAGCGTTCAAAGACGCAAGAATACTTGATGGGAGTGTTTTAAAAGGCGCATTTTGAAAGGTTGTTGTAAAATTTCTGTTGCAAATATTTTACAACAAGATTTTTGCAACAAAAGTGTGATAAAATTGCCGTGATAAAAAAATCATCACAAAAATTTTATCACAAGAATAGGGTGAAAGTAAATTCTATTCGATCTTTTTCTAGAATTGCTGACGAATGTGACGGTTTAGTGAACCCTCTGTGCGGAACAACATCCAATTGACAAAAACAACGGGCGCCACTTCTATCCAAGAAATGGCGCCCGGGGCTCGTGTTTCGAAAAATAAAAAGGTTTATTCGGCTTTCTTCTCTTCGCCTTTGGCCGGATCGCTGACGGTGATTTCCATCGGCGCGGCTTTGGTCTCGGTCTTGGCCGTTTCAATTTTTGGCGCGGCTGCGGCAGAATTCAGTGGCGCACCTACGGCGATATCGCAACGGTGGCCCGGTTGCCCGTGCGGCGGGTTCATCCCTGGTGCCGTGACCACGGGTTGTGCCGAAGCGGCGGGTGGTTGCAACAATTTTGGCGTCCCGCCGGTCGGGGCCGCTGTTGGCGTAATTTTAAACGATTGGTTGCCTGAAGCTTGGTTCGGATTGATGGTCATCGCGGGCTGGCTCGTCATCTTGGCGGCAGAATTCAGTGGTGCACCTACAGCAATATCGCAACGGTGTCCCGGTTGCCCGTGCGCCGGGTTCATTCCGGGTGCCACAGCAGTCGGTTGTACCGTGGTGGCGCCTGGCGTGGCCGTCATCGTCGGGGCGGCTGTTGGCGTCATTTGCGCTACGGGATCGTTCGATGCAGCTGCATCGGGCGCTGCGGTTGTTGGTGTTTCGGATGCCGTTTGCGGCTCAAGATCTTTCTTGCAGGCGCCCAGCACCAATGCTATCGACAGAAGGCCTAAAAGTGATTTCGCGTTCATGTGGTTCGGATTATCAAAACCCAAATATAGTTGATTAATCCGTTGGTCCGACGGCACACGGCGCGCGAAGATGTTAAAAAAGCGACTTCAAGTCGCTTCTGTTATTTATCGGCTGCCTTGGTGGCTTTGTCTTCGACCTTGGTGGCCGTTCTGTTGAGGTCTTGGCGTACGTCTTTGCTTTTGGCCACTTTTTTCTTGTGCACCTCGCGCGCTTTGTCGTCTACTTTGTTGGCGGTACGCGTGAGGGCGTCACCTGTTTTTTCGGCGGCCTTTTCAGTTTCTGTGGCTACCTTTCCGGCTGTTTTCTTGGCATCTTGGCGTGCCTTCTCGGCTTTGCTGTCTTGCGCATACAATCCGGCCGAGAGCATCAGCGCAAAACCCAATAACAATAACTTTTTCATAGCAGTACTTTTTAAGTGAATACTTCAGCACAAGGCTTTTTTCAAAATTAACGGGGTTTGCGGGTGAGATGTTGTATAATTTCCTACAAATGTTCCATGATTAAAAATAGGCCCGCAACTGGACGCTACCAGTATGCACTGTGACACTGGTTTCGCTTTTTCGGCCCTGGTAATTCACGTTTACATCGAGGTATTGCGTCAGGTTTTTTTGAACGAGCAAGCGCCAAGTCATGTTTTGTCCCGGTTGCAGTCCTTCGAGCATTTGGAATGCCGCCGGCGAGAGCGCGTTTCCGGTAAACTTGTTTTCATACAGCGAGAATTCGCCGTTCATGGTCAGCTTTTTTTGGCTCGCATACGAGAACGAGGTTCCCACGCGGGTTTGTTTGAGCAGTTCGCGGTCGCCCATCGTATTTTTTTTGTCCTTGAACTCGGCAAAAAGGTCCCAGCTTGCGTTTTGCGAAAACAAGTACGAAATCTTGGGCGAGAGCTGGTAGGCATCGATCAAATAATTGCGCGACTCGAAATTTTCTACCGAAGTCCTGGTATTCGAAGTTTGCGCGAGCAGCCCGAACAGCCAACTCTTTTGGTACAAATGGGCATACTGCAACTGGTGCGAGCTGTTTTCGCTTTCCTGCGATCCGGTCGAAAGCAGCGTTTTGGCGCGGCTGTCCAAATAGGTATAGGTCACCGAATGGTCCTGCTTGCCGCGGTTGTAAAACAAGCTGTTCCTGATCGCGGTATTGAGCCCGAGCAGGTCGTCGTCGGTCGAAGACCCAAACGGATTCAAGTCGAAATTGCCGCCGTCGCGTCGAATCTTTCGATCGATCAAATAAGAAGTCTGGTTGTAAAAATACGACAGGAATTTACGAAAGCCGGTCTTGTTTTGCCACTGCTGCGGGTTGAGCGTCAGCGATTCCGAAAATTTGTTCTGGTGTGTTTTCAGGAAAATCTGGTTGGGCAAAAACACACGGATGTATTTGGCCTGGTCGGGAAACGGTGCCACCTCGAATTCCTGCAATTCCTGAACGCCGTTGGCGTTGTAGTCGTTCCACATGTACACGCCCTGGCCGGCCTCGACTTCAAGATAGGTGAATTCCTGCTGCGCGATGGTACCCGAAGAATTTTCGTAAGCCGTCGTGGTTTGGATCAGCTGATCGAAAAAGCGGTCGTTGTACAAAATGCGCGAGTTCAGCGATGGTTCGTCTTCGCGCAACGGATCGGTAAATACAAGGTTGCGGTAGTTGACAAACACCGTGAGGTCTGATTTTTCGGTTTGTAGCAAACGCGATTTGGCGTAATACGAGTTCGATCGGTTCACGCGTTGCAGCAGCCCGTTCTGCAAACTGTCGTTGACGCGGTTCAAATAACCCAACTCAACATACACCTTGGTCGAGTCGCCACGGCCCACAAATGCGCCGTATTCGAAAAACCGTTGGCTGATGGCCGAAAACGCGTCGGTGGCCTTGATCTTTTCCTGGTTGTCTTCGAGCCTAACCGATCCGCCCACCCAGTTCTTCCCAAAATGGTAGCGTGCCTGGGTTTGGTTGCGCACAAACTTAGACTGCGAGGCCGTCGCGTCGCTTTTCATGAAACTGCCGGCTTGTTGTAGGTTCCAACGGTCGAATTTGAACAATCCGTTGATCAGATGTCGGTTGCCCGAAAACTGCTGGTTAAAATCGAGGTTTTCGTATTGGTAGGTGAGTTCGCCTTTTTCGGGCAGCTTGAAATGCACGCCCGACGCGAGGAAGCTTTGGTCGCCGACGAACGTCGAGGTCAGGTTCCAATCACGGTCGAACTCGATGTTGAACAAACGCTCGATGGTGCGGAATTCCTTTTGTACAAATTGGTAGTTCGCAAAAGCATCTACCTGCCATTTTCCCGTAAAAAGCCGTTGCTTGCCGTTGATTTTGCCCGCCAGGCCTTGGTTGTCGGCATCGTCAATGGGCGAGAAAAGGTTCAAATCGTTGTTCGAAATGCCCATTTCAAAGTCGACATGGGTTTTTTCGGACGGTTTGTATTGCCCCATCACCGTCGCGATCTGGATTTTGGTCGGCGGCACGAGTCGCGTGATCGGTTCGTAATTGCCCTGCGGCACACCGTCTACGGGCGGCACGAATTCAAAAATGCGCCCCACCGCCGATGCGTTCGAAAGGACATAATTGCCCTGGTTGTTGCCCACCAACGTAAAGCGAACATTGTACAGTACATCGGTAGGGTTGTTCGAGTATTCGAACACTTCAATGCCGCCGAGCGTTACTTTTCGGTACAAGGTTTTGTTTTCGGAATAACTGTCGAGATACGCCGACGGTGCGGTCATCAGCGCTTGGTTGTCGCCCGCGTTTTGCAAAATTGTGGCCTGTTCGGGCGAAAGGTTTTGTTGCAACGGCTGGTTTTTGACGTCGTTCTCAGAATAAATGTAGGTGCCGATGTTCCAATCCTTGCGCTCGTGCGTGGCGCCAAAGTAGGTCACGAACCGCGTGTAGTTGCGGTCGGAGAATTGGTATTCGACATTGATACGCATTTCCGATGTAATCGGGAACAGCGACGTAAAGATGATCTCGCCCGCGTTGTAATCGATGATGTAATCGTTGTTTTCGCCGCGTTTGAGCAGGATGCCGTTCACGTACACACGTTCGGAACCCGAAATGACCAGGATGAACAATTCGCCGTTGGATCCGCGCAATTTGTACGGCCCTTGGTTGCCTTCCTGCCCGATGAAGCTGCTTTTGGCGTATTGGCCGCGGACGAGCGCCGCCGACGCAAACACATTGGTGCGGTTGCCTTCCTGCCCAAAGTTGAAGCTCGTGGCCAGTCCCTGTACTTTTTTGTTGAAGTTCAAGAAGCGCGACTTGCGGTTTTCGAGAAACAGGTCGCCTGCGCGGATGCTCCATTTGTCGCTGAACAATTCGATAAAAATCTGGTCGAATTCGTCAAGTTTTTGCGAATAACCGCCGTCCTGCAACGGGATGTTGCTGTCTTGTATAGACGCGCGCAAACTCACATTGTCCGATATTTTACCCGTAATCTGCAAATCGAGGTTCGAATTCACCACGGCGTTCTGGTTGTTGCCAATGGTCACGCCGCGCGTGATGCTGCCCGAGGTGTCGAGCCCTTCGAATGGCGTGAATCTTTTGACCGGGTCATTTGAAATGCGGTACAGCGATTTGCCCGATTCGACCACACGGCTGTCGTCGTAAATGCTGTAGGTCTTGGTGAGGTAGTCGGGAAACTTGAGGTAGCGTACGGTCAAGGTATCGGCCGTAAACGGGTAGTCCGGCGCGAAAACGAGCGTGCCTTTGGGAAAGTCGACCTTGTAAAAAGAAGTGTCGATAGCATTTCCGTTGGCGTCGAGCAATTTAAAAAACGCCGAATGGATGCTCACCGAATCGATCCGCATTGTATCGCGCACGGCGACCATTTTTTGGGTTTTGTACGGCGTATCGATTTCCTGCGCACTGAGCACCGAAAAAGAAAAGAAAACCAGCCCGAAAAGTAGTTTTTGCAACATAACCGTAATAACGCCGAGACACCAAATGTAGTGTATTCTGACAACGTTTAAAGAAGGGGGAAGACGTTAAAATTGGATGCGAAAGGCCATCGTATGTTTTAATTGCTATTTTTGTAATCCAACTCAACAAAAATAATATGAAATACAATAATCCTTTGCGTCTGCTGACGCTAGGTTTGGCCTTTGCTTTTTTGGTCTCCTGCTCTGACGATGACGAACAATATGTGCCGATACCTCCGGCGGTGGTGACTTCGCCCGTCGTCATGGATTTGACCCAGGTGCCGTATACCAACCTGTCGGAGTACAAATTCTTCGATGGCGACATGAAAGAACAAAAACCGGCTTACGGTGTGATTCCGTACCAACCGGCCAGCCAGTTGTTTACCGATTATGCCGAAAAAAAACGTTTCATTTGGTTGCCCAAAAACACCAAAGCCACCTATGATGCCGATGGCAAGGTGCTCGAGCTGCCTGTAGGCGCCGCCTTGATCAAGACGTTTTATTACAACCGCGTCCAGCCGTCGAACACCACCAAGATCATCGAGACCCGCGTAATGATCCGCAAGGAATCGGGTTGGATTTTTGCCGAGTATGTTTGGAACGATGCACAAACCGAAGCGACGCTGAGCCCGGGCGGTAACAACGTGCCCTTGACCTGGATCGACGCCAACGACGTGACCAAGTCGGCCAATTACCATATTCCGTCGGCAGCGGAATGTTTTACGTGTCATAACATCAATGAAGTGAATGTGCCGATAGGTATCAAACCGCAGAACCTGAATTGGAATTACGCCTATACGTCTGGAACGCAAAACCAGCTGCAAAAGCTGATTGATTTTGGCTACCTTGAGGACACGTTGCCCGAGAATATCGTTTCTACCGTCGATTTCAACGACACCAGCAAGCCTTTGGAATTGCGTGCCCGATCGTATTTCGACGCCAACTGCGCGCACTGTCACCAAGACGGCGGCCATGCCGAAAACTACGCGATGCGTTTCCCGTTCAGCCAAACCGAAAATCGAACCAATATGGGCGTTTGCGTGTCGCACACCCACTATGTTCCGGGATTTGCGGGCAGGTTGGTAACACCAGGTGATATCGACCGTTCGATGGTGTATTACCGATTGACCACCGACGAAGTCAATTTGATGATGCCTTACTTGGGACGTACGATTCTCCATGACGAAGCCGTAGCGCTCGTGGCCGAATGGATCAATTCGGTAACCGATTGTCCTTGATTCGAATATAGTATAAACAAAAAAGCCCCGTCATTGACGGGGCTTTTTTTATAGAAGGTAAAAAATATTTACTTCTTAATGAATTTGGTTGTAGCCGATTGGTTGTCGGCGTTGAAACGCGCGATGTATACGCCCGAAGCAAAATCGGAAACGTCAACTATGTGCTCGCCCGAAGAAAGTTGCTCCTTGCGCAACGATTTGCCGTTGACGTCGAAAATCTCGAGCAAGGTGTTCTTGGTCGCTTTCACTTCCAATACATTGCTCACCAGGCCCGATTTGAGCACGGCGGTTTGCGCCGAAGACGAGAAAACGTCGGTAGCCAGCGCGTTAGGGTCGTAACGGTAAATCATCGATACGATTTCGGCAGCCGATCCGCCAAACTCATCCTCGATGTAAAACGTGAATTTGTAGTCAGAAACACCGCCATTGTTGGCATGTGTGTTCCAAAAGTGGTCAAATTCAGAGTTGGTTCCACCCGGGGCGATGGTCACAGCCGAACTCGGATAGGCATTTCCTTGCACTACGTTCGACAAACAAACATTGCCAAGGCACAATTCCATGCCGCCGGTTGGGTTGGTCACGCTTTCTACCAAGATGCGCACGTCGATGCTGGCCGCCGTGTTGTTGTGCACCAGAAAGCCCAGGTAGGCGTCGTCATACTCGGTCGAAGTAAAGGTAAACACCTGGTTGTTGGCAATCGGCGTCCCGTCTGTTTTGGTTACTGTGATTTGCGCTTGGGTAGCGGTGCAAACCAACAGTCCGAGGATAAATAATACTTTTTTCATGGTCATTTTCATTTAAAAACCGGGCAACTTTTGGTTGCCCGGGTAGGTTTATTTCAAGATAATTTTTTGTGTTTGTTGTGCGTTGCCGCTGATCATTTTGGCCATGTAGATGCCGGTCTGGAATGCCGACAAATCGATTGGCGTGTTGTTGGTCACCGCGTTTTGCGACAACACTACTTTTCCGGTCACGTCAGAGATGATTACATCAACCGGCTTGGTGCTGCTTACGCGTACGATACCCGTGGTTGGGTTCGGAAGCATCTTGATCGTCGCAACCGACTCGAATTGGGTAGCAGCGAGCAGGTCGTCTGAATAAGCTGCCTGCATGATTGCCTTGGTTTCGTTGTTTTGGATGAACACAACCACCGCCAAATCACCCATTTCTTCGATGTTCAATCCGGTCAATGCGGCATTGAGTTCAAAGTTATGTGGCACATCCAGTACGAAATCCACGACGGTTCCCGATGGGTTTGGCAACATTTTCATCATCACGTTGTGGAATTCAGTCTCACCGTTTGATGCCGCGTTGTCGTAAGTTTCTTTCTCGACAACCACCGCATGTACGGTGTATGTTCCGGTCAAATAAGGCATAACACTTACGTCTACCGAGATGTTGTTTCCGGTGATGGTGTGTCCTGCGGTCAATCCAAAGAAAGCCGGTCTTGCCGCCGCATTGGTGAGGTCGTTGTTCAATTGTTGCGTGCTGAAGTTGGTGCCGTCCTGCGAATCGACAAACAAAGTAGGCGCAGCATTGACGCCATAATAGCTCACGCGGCTACCCACTTCGGCCGTATAGTAGGGGTCGCCCGTACCAGGCCAGTTCACTTGGTAGTTGATGAGCGCGAAATTGTCATGCTGAACTTCAGAGAATGGGTTAAAGTACGACCCGTTGAACTGCGCGCATGGCGGGCAAGTCGAGCTCGAGAACTTCTCATACAATGGGAATCTCGTGGCCGAACCGCTGGCGATAGAAACCGTACGGTTGAGGTAGTTGTTCGTATCGTCGCTGTCGGTGTTGCCGTTCGGGTTGCTTACCCAAACCGAGATGGTGTATTGTCCCGGCACCGATGCCCAGGCGTCCTGGTGCGTGAAGTTGTACGAAGCGTTCGGGGCAAGATTCAAGTCGGTCAAGGTTTGCGTGTGGATTTCGCCGCCGCCCACTTGCCAGTTCAAATCAACCGACGAAAGTGTGTTCAACCCCATGTTCTTGAATGCACCGGCGATTGGGAGGTTGCCCTGTGCAGCGATCACGTCGATCGACAAATTGCTGAGCTCGGCATCGTCCTCGGCAATCTGGCTGATCATGACGTTGTCGATGTAAATGCTGTTGCCGTAGTTCGACGTAGCCATGAACGAAATGTAACCTGTAGCGGTCAAATTCGCAGGCAGGTTGAACGAGTAATTGTACCATCCGTTGGCCGGAACAGCTGGCGCAAGCGCGGTAGAGCGGTTCACGGTCCCAAGCAAAGTTCCACCAGGGTTGGTCGTGGTGTTGTAGTACACGCGAATACGGTCGGTGTTGTCAGGGTAGCCCCCGTCACGGTACATGCTGAATTTTACACGGTAGTTGGCACCGGTAAAATTCACCGCATTCGACTGGATGTGGTAGTTGTTGCCTGCAGGAATGTTGTAGGCGTCAAACTTGGCCATCCCGGTGCCCTGCGTGGGTGTGCAATTCGGGTTGGTTCCGTTGGTCACACGCGTCCACCCAGGATTGGCAGACGATCCCGACACGTGGTTGACAGTCCAGGTCAACGCGGTGTCGAAGTTCTCAGTAACGAGAACTTGTGCTTCTGCTTGCACGGCCCCAAGGAGCAATGCAACGATTAGCGTAATTTTTCTCATAGAATGTTGTTGTTAATAGTTGAATAGATTGTTTTATAAGGATGCAATTATAATAAAAAAGAATGTTAAATCGTGAAAATACGTTGCAGAATTTGGACAAAATGCGAAAAAAATTTAAAAAAAAACGCAAGACATGAGGTATTGCGGTTTTGGTTTGGCGCGATGGGCGCTATTTTTTTGACTATCAGAAAGATATACGAAAATTCGTCATAAAATATTTTCTGGGTCTTTGGTCACGATTTGCATCGTTTCGCGGCTCACTTGTTTGAGCAAAACTGCCTTGTCTTTTTCGACCATTTTGGCTGCTTTTTCATCAAAATGACGGATCGTGTACAACGACACATTTTCATTGTACGACACTTTGAATTTTTTAGAAAGCGTGGTCTTGAGTTGTGGAAAGTTTCCGAATTTATCGTCTACGCATACCGAAAAACTGATCGCCGAATTCTGGATCAAATGCACCTTCATTTTGTACTGGTGCAACAACCCGAAAATCTCGCTGATGTTTTCCTCCATGATGAACGAAAAGTCGATCGAAGAAAGCGAAATCAGCAACTGCTCTTTCTTGACGATGAAACACGGCAAATGCGGCTCCAAATCAGCACCTTTCGACACGGCCGTTCCAGGCAATTCCGGATTCAAAAATGATTTGACATACAACGGAATCTCCTTGCGTTGCAAAGGCTGCAGCGTTTTCGGGTGGATGACCGTTGCGCCATAAAACGCGAGCTCGATGGCTTCGCGGTACGAAATCTGGTTGAGCAAACGCGCGTTCTCGAAATACCGCGGATCGGCATTCATCACGCCCGGCACGTCTTTCCAGATCGTCACGCTTTCGGCGCCCAGGCAGTAGGCAAAAATCGCCGCTGTATAATCCGATCCTTCGCGGCCCAGCGTGGTGGTGAAGTTGTTTTCGTCCGAGCCCAAAAAGCCCTGCGTAATGTTGAGCACTTTTTTCTTGACGTTTTTCGAAATGTTTTTTTGCGTGAGTTCCCAATCGACATTGGCGTCGCGGTAAGTGTTGTCGGTTTTGACAAACTGCCGCACATCGATCCAATGGGTCTTGACCCCGCGGTAGTTCATGTAATGCGCGAGTATTGTGGTCGAAATGAGTTCGCCCATGCTCACCACCTGGTCGTACACAAAATTGTAATTGGGCGATTTGTTCTGCGCCAAAAAGAACTCGAGTTCGGCAAAAAGCTGGTTGACCGCCGCAAAAACCGCGTGCTTGTCGTCGTCGAACAAGTCGAGCAAAATCGCGTTGTGGTACTTGCGTACTTCCTGCACCGACGATTGCAGCGCCGCCGATTTGTCGAAATAGTCCTTGATCACCACTTCGAGCGCGTTGGTGGTTTTGCCCATGGCCGATACCACGAGCAACACGTCGTCGAAGCCGGTTTTTTGCAATACGTCGTACACATTCCTGACACCTGCTGCGTCTTTGACCGAGGCGCCGCCAAATTTGAAGATTCTCATAACTTATTAAAATTCCAAATCCCAAATTCCAAATTCCAAAAGGTCCTAATTGGGATTTGGAATTTGGGATTTGGAATTTATTTATTGTTCACAATAAATGCATCGATTCCGTTTTCGTCCATATGCGCCACGCGCCAGTCGGGTAAAATGCGCGCACCCGATTTTTCGTAAAATTCGATGGCAGGCGTGTTCCAATCCAAAACATTCCACTCAATCCTGCGCACGCCATCTGTCTTGCCTTGTTTGATGATTTCGGCATACAACGCAAAACCCAATCCAGAGCCGCGCATTGGTTCGGTGACAATCAAATCCTCCAAATGAATGGTTTTGCCTTTCCACGTCGAATAGCGGTAATAATACAGCGCCATGCCAACGATTTGGCCATCTTGTTCGGCCACGAAGGTATGAAACAATGGATTTTCGCCAAAACCGTCGCGCTGCAAATCGGCCACGGTCACCACCACGGCATCGGGTTCCTTTTCGAACACCGCGAGTTCGGTGATGAGTTCCAAAACGGCGGGCATGTCGGCTTTTTGGCCTTTTCTGATGTTCATTTTTGGGAGCATTATCCCGCTTTTCGTTACAATCTTTTTGAACTTCGCTGACGCTCGTTCAAAAAGGATTTCCACTGCAAATGCCTTTGGCATTCACCGAACACCTCTGTCAAATAAATATTCGGTGAGGTAATCGGGGCTAGGGTTGGTTACAAACCACAAATATAATCTACAAATTCCAAATCCCAAATTCCAAATTCCAATGCGACCGTTTGGAATTTGGAATTTGGTGCTTGTAATTTGAATTTTCAAACTATCTTTGCGCCATAACTACAACGATTTCGTAATGGAAGAACGCAACAAAACGCTCGGCGAGTTCATCATCGAGAAACAAAAAGACCACAACTACTCTACGGGCGAGCTGTCCAAGATCATCAATTCGATCCGTTTGGCGGCCAAGGTTGTCAATTACAAAGTCGCCAAAGCCGGACTCGTAGACATCGTCGGAGCGGTGGGCGAACAAAACATCCAAGGCGAAGACCAGCAAAAGCTGGACGTTTACGCCAACGAAGTGTTCATCCAAACGCTCATCAACCGCGAAATCGTGTGCGGTATCGCCTCGGAGGAAAACGACGATTTTATCACCGTCGAAGGATTACACGGCGGTCACAACAACAAATACGTCGTGTTGATGGATCCGCTCGACGGCTCGTCGAACATCGATGTAAACGTATCGGTGGGCACCATTTTTTCGGTGTTCCGTCGCGTGACACCTGTAGGAACCCCGGTTACGCTCGAAGATTTTCTGCAACCCGGCACGGCGCAGGTAGCGGCGGGCTATGTGATTTACGGCACGTCTACCATGCTCGTGTACACCACGGGACACGGTGTCAACGGGTTTACGCTCAACCCGGCCATCGGGACGTTTTACCTGTCGCATCCGAACATGCAGTTCAAGGAAGACGGCAACATTTATTCGATCAACGAAGGCAACTACATCCATTTTCCGCAAGGCGTCAAGGATTACATCAAATACTGTCAGTTAGAGGAAGGCGACAGGCCGTACACCTCGCGCTACATCGGTTCGCTTGTGTCGGACATCCACCGCAACATGATCAAGGGCGGCATCTATATTTATCCCACCAGCACCAAAGCGCCCAAAGGCAAGCTGCGGTTGCTTTACGAATGTAACCCCATGGCGTTCATCACCGAACAAGCAGGCGGCAAGGCCTCGGACGGTTTCGGGCGCATCATGGAAATCCAACCCACCGAACTGCACCAACGCGTCCCGTTTTTCTGCGGTAGCAAAAACATGGTCGAAAAGGCCGAACAGTTCATGGACAAAGCACGATAAACCCAACCAAATATTTCAAAAGAAAAGCCGGACTTCTACTGAAGTCCGGCTTTTCTTTTGAAATTCCAAATTCCAAACTCCAAATTCCAAATTCCAAATTCCAAAATCCAAATGCCTCGTTTGCGATTTGGTGCTTGGTACTTGGAATTTGGTGCTTGGAATTTATTTATTCATATGTTCCATTTCATACAGGAACACATCGGCGTCTACTTTTTTATCGATCAACGACATGGCTTTGTTCACAATGTGGTTCACGTTGCCCGGCGTGAAGCCCAGCGCCAACGCAAATTTGCGCAACAAAAAGTCCTGTTTGTCGCCCAATTGGTGGTCTATGTGTACCATGCGGCCCAAATCGTACAAACGCTCGAGACGCTGCGAGTACAAATACGGCGGGTTGATCGGGTATTTCAACGGATTTTCGAGGATTTCCTCATATTTGTCCTTGGTGATTTCGAGTTTGCCGGCAAGTTTATCGAGAAACGTCTTCTCTTCGGGGTGTACGACACCGTCGGCCAAGGCCACACGAACGATGGCCGAAAAATGACCTTTGTTACGGGATTTGAACTCGCTGTCGAATAAATCTGAAAATGACATAATTGTTGGTTTTTGAGGTACAAATATATTGCATTCGCCGATTTTAGAACAGCAAAAAATCACTTTTTTACCACGTTTTTTGTGGTTTCCAAAATATTACGGAGCTTCTGTCGTTTCACAATATGTTGTAAATTTACAATCCCCTCAATCTACTAAATACTTATGGAATGTCAGAATTTTGGATATATCTTAAAATCGGGTTACACCATGTACTCGATTTAGAAGGCTACGACCATGTGCTGTTCCTTATGGCGCTTACCGTGCCGTATGCGTTCAAGGACTGGAAACGCGTGCTGTTGCTCGTGACCATTTTTACCATCGGGCATACTTTGGCGCTGGTGCTGTCGGTGTTCGGGATTTTGATGATCAAAGCCGATACCGTCGAATTTTTGATTCCCGTCACCATTTTGATCACCGCCATCTACAATTTGTTCCAGGCCGGAAAAGCGGGTGGCAAAGACAGCATCAATGTAGTTGGATTCATCACTTTGTTTTTTGGAATCATCCACGGGCTGGGCTTTTCGAACTTCTTCAAGTCGATCCTGCCCGGCGATGCCACCGACAAAATCTGGCCGCTTTTAGAATTTGCGCTCGGCATCGAAATCGCACAATTGATCGTGGTTTTGGTCGTGTTGCTGATTTCGTTTATCTTGCATCACTTTGCGCGGTTTTCCAAACGCGACTTTGCGTTGGTGACCTCGGCATTTGTGATCGGCGTGGTCGTGCCGATGTTATTGGAAAGATGACCGGAATTCAAATGGACAAAAAATTGAACAAATACGACAAGGCCTATCTCCGGATTGCGCGCGAATGGGGCCAATTGTCTTACTGCCAGCGCAAAAAAGTAGGCGCCATCATCGTACGCGACAAAATGATCATCTCCGATGGCTACAACGGTACGCCCACGGGTTTCGAGAATTTTTGCGAAGACGAAGAAGGCTACACCAAGTGGTATGTGCTCCATGCCGAGGCCAACGCCATCCTCAAGGTCGCGCAATCTACGCAATCCTGCCAGGGCGCGACACTGTACATTACGCTTTCGCCGTGCCGCGAGTGTAGTAAGCTTATCCACCAGTCGGGCATCACACGCGTAGTGTACCAAATGGGTTACCGCGATACGTCGGGCGTCGATTTTCTCAAAAGGGCCGGCGTAGAGGTCGAACAAATCGAAACACTCGACTGATGAAATCGAAAAATACCATCGTGATCCTCGTCGCGTCGCTCGCGCTCGCGTTGGGCATTGCGCTCGGCGGATTTCTGAATTTCCCGGTGGCCAAGCCGTCGTTTTCGAAAAACAATTACAAGAGCAAACTCAACCGCTTGCTCGATTTCATCAACAGCGAATATGTCGATGATGTCGATGCCGATTCGATCGTAGAGCTCACCGTGAGCAACATACTCGAACAACTCGATCCCCATTCGGTGTACATTCCGCCCAGCGAGCAAACCGCCGAGGTCGAAAGCATGCGCGGCGATTTTGTAGGGATCGGGGTCAATTTTTACATGTACAACGATTCGGTGGCCGTGATCAAACCGCTGGATGATGGGCCGTCTGAACGCGCAGGCATCAAGGCCGGCGACCGCATCCTGTTTGCGGGCAAAGACAAATTGTTCGGCAGGAAATTGCCGTCCGATACGCTGTTCGCCAAGTTGCGCGGCGCGGTCGGGTCGGAGTTGCAGCTCACGGTGTACAGAAAATCGACCAAAAAAACGTTCAAGGTCAAGGTCAAACGCGATATTATTCCGCTCAATTCGGTCGATGCGGCCGTGGTGCTGAACCCCACGACGGGCTACATCAAGATCAACCGTTTTGCCGAAACCACCTACGACGAATTCCAGCACGCGCTCACCAAGCTGCGCAACCAACACATCGGCACGCTCGTCATCGACGTACGCGACAACGGCGGCGGTTACATGGAAAAGGCGGCCGAGATTGCCGACGAACTGCTCAAGGACAAAGAACTCATCGTTTTTACCAAGAACAAGAAAGGCCGCGTCGACAAGACTTTTGCCACCGACCGCGGCGATTTCGAGGACGGCAAAGTTTATGTGCTCATCAACGAAAACAGCGCTTCGGCCAGCGAAATTTTGGCCGGCGCCGTACAGGACAACGACCGCGGTGTCATTGTGGGCCGTCGATCGTTCGGGAAAGGACTCGTGCAACGCGAGATGGATTTCGAAGACGGATCGGCCGTGCGGCTCACCGTGGCGCGGTATTACACGCCGTCGGGTCGTTCGATCCAGAAAGACTATTCGAAAGGCAGCGGCGACTATTTCAACGATTTCATGAAGCGGTTCGAACACGGCGAATTGTACGCCAAAGACAGCATCAAGATTGCCGACACGCTCAAGTTCAAGACCAAATCGGGCAAAATCGTATATGGCGGCGGTGGTATCGTACCCGATATTTTTGTGCCGCTGGAAGTAGAGCACGGGCACGAAGAGACGGTGTATTTGATGCAATCGGGTGCGGTGGGTCATTTTGTGTTCGAACAACTCGACAAAAACCGCAAGGCGTTTGCGGGCTTGTCGTTTGCGCAGTTCCTCGACAAAATGGACAAGACCGATTTGTATTTCAATAACTTCCAAAAATACGTTTCCGAGAACGGTCTCGACATCAAACTCGGCAAAAACAAACCGCTGGTCAAACGTTATTTGGCCGCCGAATTTGCGCAGCAATTGTTCGACGACCAAAAATATTACGAAATCGTACTCAAGGAAGATCCGATGATCAAGGCCGTGCTGGCCGATAAATAGCGCTTATTTTTTGATCGAATCGTGGCTTTGGCTTTGGTTGCCGTCGTTCCACAACGTAAGGATGTCGGTGGCCACTTCGGCGCCGCTTCCCGCAGCAATGGCCAGTTGGCTGCGTTTGCCCGATAATGTGCCGGCCACATAAATGCCTTCGGCGACTTTGTGGTCTGTGTTGCGCAATTGGATGCGGTTTTTTTCGGGGATCGATTTTTTGTGCGGTTCGACAAACGATTCCAATCCTTCTATGGCAAACGTATTGATCCATCCCACGGCGACTACGACGGTTTGGGTTTGGTAGCTTGCTTTGTTCGTGACGACGGTAAAATTTGGATAGGCGCCTTCAATCTTCATCACTTTTTCATTGGCGAATTGCGCAACGTGCGGATATTGGTTGGCCAATTGGTTGATGCTTTCGGCCATCAATTCGGTGCCGAGCTTTCCGGGCGCGATCCCGTAGGCGTTGTTGAATAAGGCTTCTTGAAGATTGGTGGTTTTTTGGTGCGTGAAGATGCCGATTTTTTTGTCGACAGCGTACGGTTTTTTGTGGGCCGATCCCAAGACGAGCGCGCAGGACATCCCCGAGACGCCCCCGCCAATGATCAGTACGTCGAACATACTAGTTGTTTTTGGTTTTTTCCTCGATCATTTTCGACATCCTGAAAATAAGCAGGATGAAAATGGCGCAAAAAGATGCCGCGATGCCAATCAGTGCAATCATCGAATCGCCTTCGAACAAATGATCAAAATCCAAAAGAAAGATATTGAAAATAATCAGCGCGAGCGCGATGACAACCAATATGGTGGTAAATATTTTCATTATGAATTAGGCTTTGAGTGTCGAAAAGTAGTAAAATTTTGATTAAGCGAACAGCCCTTTAACATTAGCCGCAAATAATTTAACAGCGATCGCGAGCAGCACCACGCCAAAGGTTTTCCTGACCACGCCAAGGCCGTTCTTGCCCAGCATGCGCTCGATTTTGGCCGATGAACGCAATACCACATACACCAAAATGATGTTCAACACAATGGCAATCACGATGTTGGCCGCGTCGTATTGCGACCGCAACGACAGCAAAGTGGTCATGGTTCCGGCGCCCGCGATCAGCGGAAACGCAAGCGGTACGATCGATGCCGAACTGGCTTGGTCTTCTTTGTAGATTCGGATGCCCAGAATCATCTCGAGCGCCAAAAAGAACAGTACGAACGAACCGGCGACTGCAAACGAGTGTACGTCGATACCAATCAGCTTGAGGAATTCCTCGCCGATGAACAAAAACACGATCATGATGATGCCGGCCACCGCCGAGGCTTTCTCTGATTCGATATGCCCGTGGCGGTTGCGCAAGTCAACGATGATGGGAATCGTGCCTACAATGTCGATGACGGCAAACAATACCATACTGACGGTGATGATTTCTTTGATGTCGAGTAACATAGCTTGAGTTTGAGGGTGCAAAAGTAGTCCTTTGAAAGACCATTTTAAGCCAAAATCGCGTTAATTTTCTCGGTTCTTTTTTAACGCGTCGGTTGGATCCGTGTGACGGTATTGTGTTATCTTTGCCGCATGTTTCAAATCGGCAAAACCATCGTTTCCGAAGACATCCTCGAAAAGGATTTTGTGTGCAACCTCTCGGCTTGTCACGGCGCCTGCTGTGTAGACGGCGATGCGGGAGCGCCCTTGAATGAAGCCGAAACAAAGATTCTTGAAGATATTTACACCAAAGTAAAACCGTTTCTTCGCCCCGAAGGTATCGCTGCCATAGAAGCACAAGGCCCATGGGTGACCGGTTCAGACGGCACCTTAGAAACGCCATTAATCGACAACAAGGATTGCGCGTACGTCATCTTTGACGGCAAAACGGCGCTTTGCGGTATCGAGCAGGCCTACAACCAGGGGCTCGTCGATTGGAAGAAACCGGTATCGTGTCATTTGTACCCGGTTCGGGTCAAGGATTTTTCGTCGTTTGCCGCCGTCAACTATGACCGCTGGGACATTTGCGACGATGCCTGTACGCTCGGAAAGGAACTCGAAGTGCCCGTTTACCGCTTTGTGAAGGAAGCGTTGATCCGCAGATTTGGCGCCGATTGGTATGCCGAACTCGAGAAAGTGGCCGACGAACTCAAAGCCCAGCCAAAGGGCAAAAACCGACGCTGATTTTTCAACCACTGTTTGTTGGAAATCGACCAAAACCAGCGGGCGCAAATATCTTCCTCAAGCCGCAGTTTTACGGACATTTTTAAAATCGTTGCTTTTTTAAAGTGTTAATTTTCAATAAATTAACTTATTTTAAAAATAACTTGTAGCGTTGTTTCGTTGTTAAAAACTACAACCGATTGTGGATAAGTTTGGCTTTTAATTCCAAATTCAAATCCCAATCTTTGTAAACGGAAAGAATAGCCAAAAAAGTGTTAAAATTTCCCCCAAACACACCACCATTATGTCTGCGATAGAACCTATCTTACAAGAAAACAAGAACCGATTCGTCATTTTCCCGATCAAGCACCACGACATTTGGGAATGGTACAAAAAAATGGAGGCCAGTTTTTGGACGGCCGAAGAAATCGACCTCCACCAGGACTTGTCGGATTGGAACAACAAGCTCAACGCCGACGAAAAGTATTTCATTAAACATATTTTGGCTTTTTTCGCGGCTTCGGACGGTATCGTCAACGAGAACCTGGCCGAGAATTTCGTCAACGAAGTGCAGTATCCGGAGGCCAAATTCTTTTACGGCTTTCAGATCATGATGGAGAACATCCATAGCGAAACCTATTCGCTTTTGATCGACACCTATGTCAAGGACGAGGCCGAAAAAGACCAGCTTTTTAATGCGCTCGACGTGTTTCCGGCCATCAAGAAAAAAGCCGAATGGGCGCTCAAATGGATCGAATCCGATTCGTTTGCCGAAAGATTGATTGCGTTTGCGGCCGTCGAGGGAATTTTCTTCTCGGGCGCGTTCTGTTCGATCTATTGGCTCAAAAAACGCGGGCTCATGCCGGGATTGACGTTCTCGAACGAGCTGATTTCGCGTGACGAAGGCGTGCACTGCGACTTTGCCGTGCATTTGCACAACCACCACTTGGTCAACAAAGTCCCGAAAGAACGCATCAAGGAGATTATCGTCGACGCGCTCAACATCGAACGCGAATTCATCACCGAATCTTTGCCGGTAAGTTTGATTGGGATGAACGCCAATTTGATGACGCAGTATCTCGAGTTCGTAACCGATCGTTTGCTCGTTGAATTGGGATGCGAGCGCGTGTACAATTCGGCCAATCCGTTCGATTTCATGGACATGATTTCGCTGCAAGGCAAGACGAATTTCTTCGAGAAACGCGTGGCCGATTACCAAAAAGCGGGTGTCATGAACAGCGCACAACAAGGCAACGACGATGCGCAGAAGATCAGTTTCGACGCCGATTTTTAAATTTGAAAATTTGAAAATTCGATAATTTGGAAATGTTTGACTAAAGGAAAAGCATGTTCATCATCTCGGATTTTAAAACAGATTAGCCAAAAGGCTGTTTCGTACGTTCATTTTCAAATTTAACGAGCTTCGCGCCGTTCGGTTCGCCTGCGGCTCGGGTCCAAATAAAAACATTTTCAAATTCAATACAATTAACCCGAAAATCGGAAAGGGATTTCCCATTTTCACAAAACACTTGCCCATGTATGTAATAAAAAGAGACGGCCACAAAGAGCCCGTCATGTTCGACAAGATTACCGACCGCATCAAAAAATTGTGCTACGGCCTCAATGATTTGGTCGATGCGGTGAAAGTGGCCATGCGCGTCATCGAAGGATTGTATGACGGCGTAACCACTTCTGAACTCGACAATCTCGCGGCCGAAACCGCCGCGGCCATGACGGTAACCCACCCGGATTATGCGCTCCTGGCAGCGCGTATCGCGATTTCTAACCTGCACAAGAACACCAAGAAGTCGTTCTCCGAAACCATGCACGACATGTACCATTACGTGAACCCGCGCACCGGCAAGGAATCGCCGTTGTTGTCGGATGAAGTGTTTAAGGTAATTGAAGAAAATGCCGAATTTCTCGACTCGCACGTGATCTACAACCGCGATTTCAACTACGATTATTTCGGGTTCAAAACGCTCGAGCGCTCTTATTTGCTCAAGATCAACGGGAAAATCGTCGAGCGTCCGCAGCACATGCTCATGCGCGTGGCCGTGGGCATCCATTTGAATGATTTGAAAGCCGTCATCGAGACCTATGACTTGATGTCGAAAAAATATTTTACGCACGCCACCCCGACGTTGTTCAACGCCGGAACGCCAAAGCCGCAAATGTCTTCGTGCTTTTTGTTGCAAATGCAAGACGATTCGATCGACGGCATTTACGACACGCTCAAGCAAACCGCCAAGATTTCGCAATCGGCGGGCGGCATCGGTTTGTCGATCCACAACGTACGCGCGACGGGCTCGTACATCCGCGGGACAAACGGTACCTCGAACGGCATCGTCCCGATGTTGCGCGTCTTTAACGACACCGCACGTTATGTAGACCAGGGCGGCGGCAAGAGAAAAGGCAGCTTTGCGATTTACATCGAAACATGGCATGCCGACATTTTCGAGTTCCTCGATTTGAAGAAAAACCACGGTAAGGAAGAAATGCGCGCGCGTGACTTGTTCCTGGCCATGTGGACCTCCGATTTGTTCATGAAACGCGTACAGGAAGACACGACCTGGACGCTCATGTGCCCGAACGAATGTCCGGGGTTGTACGATGTGTACGGCGAGGAGTTCGAAGCGTTGTACGAATCATACGAGGCTGCAGGCAAGGGCAGAAAGACCATCAAGGCGCGCGAATTGTGGGAAAAAATCCTCGAGTCGCAAATCGAGACCGGTACGCCTTACATGCTTTACAAGGACGCCGCCAACCGCAAATCGAACCAGAAAAACCTGGGTACGATCCGTTCGTCGAATTTGTGTACAGAAATTCTAGAATACACGTCGGCCGATGAAATCGCGGTGTGTAACCTCGCGTCGATCTCGTTGCCGATGTTCATCGAAAACGGCCAGTTCAACCACGAATTGCTGTACAACGTGACCAAACGCGTGACCAAAAACCTCAATAAAGTCATCGACCGCAACTACTATCCGGTGCCGCAGGCCGAGAACTCGAACATGCGCCACCGTCCGGTAGGTTTGGGCGTACAAGGCCTGGCCGATGCGTTCATTTTGCTCCGCATGCCGTTTACCAGCGACGAGGCCAAGCAGCTCAACCAGGAAATCTTCGAGACCTTGTATTTTGCTGCCGTGACCGCGTCGATGGAATTGGCCAAGGAAGAAGGTCCGTATTCGACGTTCCAGGGCTCGCCGATTTCGCAAGGCGAATTCCAATACAACCTGTGGGGCTTGAAAGATGCCGATTTGTCGGGCCGTTGGGATTGGGCGTCTTTGCGCAAAGAAGTGATGGAGCACGGCGTGCGCAACTCGCTTTTGGTGGCGCCGATGCCTACCGCGTCCACCTCGCAAATCCTCGGCAACAACGAAGCGTTCGAACCGTATACGTCCAACATTTATACACGTCGTGTGTTGTCGGGCGAATTCATCGTCGTCAACAAACACCTGCTCGAGGACCTCGTCAAGCGCGGATTGTGGAACGAAGAATTGAAGCAAGAAATCATGCGCCACAACGGATCGGTACAAAACATCGAACGCATCCCGCAGGATTTGAAGGAATTGTACAAAACCGTCTGGGAGATGTCGATGAAAGACATCATCGATATGTCGCGTCACCGCGGTTATTTCATCGACCAATCGCAATCGCTCAACCTGTTCATGCAAGACGTGAATTATGCGAAATTGACGTCGATGCATTTCTACGCCTGGCAGTCGGGCCTCAAGACGGGCATGTACTACTTGAGAACCAAGGCCGCCGTCGATGCGATCAAGTTTACGCTTAACAACGACAAAAAAGCCGAGCCGGTACCCGTGGCCGTAGCCGCCGAAGTGGTCGAAGTGGCGGCCGAAGCAACCGCCGAAGTGACCATTCCAGCCGCACCGGTGACCGACAGCGAACCAATCAGCGCCGAGGAATACAAGGCCATGATCGAAGCCGCGCGTTCTTCACAGGGCGACGACTGCGAAATGTGCGGTTCTTAATAAAGGATCAAGAATCTGGGAACGGCCGTCTGTATAGGGCGGCTGTTTTTTTTAAGGAGCTATTCCGGCTGTACGCTGCACCCGAGCGTAGCGAACGGGCCGAACACAGAAATCGAATATTAACTTTGTGAGGCAATCTTTTCTGCGCTAAAGAAGCGCAAAAAAGGATGCCGCTGCCATCCGGGCTAGGGCCGTCAACTTCGAAGTTCGACATTCAAAATTCGATATTCAACATTCAAACAAGAAAATCGTGCGAATTTCGAATGATGAATGATGAATGATGAATGACGAATGACGAATAAAGAATATTGAACAATATGATGCACTGGGAACAACTCTTATCACTCAAAAGACAAGGCGACAAAGGCAAACGCCTGCGCAAAGAACAGGACGACACGCGACTCGGCTTTGAAGTCGATTACGACCGTATTATTTTTTCGTCGGCTTTCAGGAGTTTGCAGGACAAGACGCAGGTCATCCCGCTTTCAAAAACCGATTTTGTCCATACCAGGCTTACGCACAGCCTCGAAGTGTCGGTCGTCGGGCGTTCGCTTGGGCGTTTGGTGGGCAAGAAAATCATCGAGAAGTATCCGTATTTGGCCGAAATCCACGGCTACCACATGAACGATTTTGGTGCAATCGTGGCCGCGGCATCGCTCGCACACGACATCGGGAATCCGCCGTTCGGACATTCGGGCGAGAAGGCCATTGGCGAATATTTCAAGATCGGCAACGGCAAAAAATACCGCGAACACCTCACCGACAAGCAATGGCAGGATTTGATCGATTTCGAAGGGAACGCCAACGGTTTTTCGGTGCTCACGAGTTCGCGTCCGGGCAACGAAGGCGGGCTCCGGATTTCTTACGCCACGCTGGGCGCGTTCATGAAATACCCCAAGGAAAGCCTTCCTAAGAAACCCACGTCTGACATTTGCGACAAGAAGTACGGCTTTTTTCAATCGGACAAAAAGTTCTTTGAGGAAGTCGCCAACGAACTGGGCCTGATCCAAACCAGAACGGGCGAGGATGTTGGTTTTCAACGCCATCCGTTGGCCTACTTGGTCGAAGCCGCCGACGACATTTGTTATACGATCATCGATTTTGAAGACGGTATCAACCTTGGGCTCGTGTCCGAGGATTATGCGCTCGAATACCTGATCAAACTCGTCAAGGACAGCATCGACACGGCCAAATACAAAACGCTCGAAACCAAGGAGGACCGCATCAGTTATCTGCGCGCGCTGGCCATCGGGAGTTTGATTGCCGATGCGGTGCGCGTTTTTGTCGAAAACGAAGAGCTGATCCTGCAAGGTAAATTCCCGTACGCGCTCACCGACAAAAGCAAGTACAAGGCACAAATGGACGACATCATCAAACTCAGTGTCAAGAACATTTACCAAAGCCGCGAGGTGATCGACAAGGAACTCAAAGGCTACCAAATCATCAATACGTTGCTCGATAAATTCACGACGGCCTACAACAATAAATTCGACGGCTGCGCAACCAATTACGACAATTTGCTTCTAAAGGTTTTGCCCGAACGGCACCATCTCGAAAAGGAAAATCTGTACGAGCGTTTGCTGCACATTTGCCATTTCGTTTCGCTGCTCACCGACGGCAATGCGCTCATTTATTACCGCAATATTCTGGGGCATTTGGGCTAACCGTTAATGTTTGTGGGATTTGTATGGTTTAACAAAAAATTCACTATGTTTGTCAATCAAAAAACTTTAATCCTTATGAAAAAAATTACACTATTGGGTGTTTTTCTGTTGTCTGTAGCGGGTTTCGCCCAGACGGGGAAGCAGAAAATCCAAGCGTATTTCGAGCAGAATTTGGCGAAATACGGATTGACCAGCCAAGACGTTTCGGACTTGAACATCAGGTCTGAAGTGTATGGTAATGGCTCAAAAGTTACCAGCTACCGTGTCGTTCAAAGATACCAGGGAACTGATTTGCATCAAATCGAGGCGAGCGTTGCCATTAAAGACGGCGAGATCTTTCGTGTAGAAAGCGCTTTCTTGAACAACATCGCGTCTAAAGTAAACGTAGCGCAGCCGTCTTTGTCGGTGACCGAGGCGTTGGCGCGTGCCTACAGCGATTTGGGTGTTTCGGGAGCCAATTTCTCGATCACGGCTTCTGAAAGCAACAAAAACCTGACGCTGGCAGATGGTTTGCAAGAGGACCACATCTTGGCCAGACTCGTTTACTTTCCAGTTGACAGGGATCACCTGAAATTGGCCTGGCAGTACGATTTCTACCAGCCGGGAACCAATAATTACTGGACTACCAGCGTAGATGCCACCAACGGCCAGATCATCAAGAAAGAAAACCAATTGTTGAGCTGTAATTTTGGCGGCAAGCACCACGACCACAAAGCCGTGAGCAAGTCGTTCAACTTTACCAACAAAGCCTTTACCGGCGGCGAGACAATGATGGAAGCGCAAGGCGGTACGTATCGCGTACTCCCGTACAACATCGAGAGCCCGAACCACGGTTCTTTCCAATTGGTGTCTAACCCTGAATTCACGGCATCGTCTCCAAACGGATGGCACAACGCCAGCAACTCTATCGGTGGGACAACCCCGGCGCAGATGTATCAAAATACCAGAGGTAACAATACCTATGCGCGTGAGGATCCAACCGCCAACAATGCGTTGAACAACTTTTCACCAAACGGAGGGGCAACCTTGACGTTCGACTTCCCTTACGTGGGCGAACACCAACAACCAACCGAGTATACTTCGGCCGCAGTGACCAACTTGTTTTACACGGTGAACGTCATCCACGACATCTGGTACCAATACGGCTTCAACGAGGCGGCGAAAAACTTCCAAGCACAAAACTACGGCTTGGGCGGAACACAAACCGGCACAGGTGACTACATCTTGGCCGATGCGCAAGACGGTTATTCACAAACCGAAGCCACGCTCAACAACGCCAACTTCACGCCAACTGCAGAAGGTGTCCGTCCGCGCGTGCAAATGTTTTTGTGGAACGCCGGTGCGCCACCAACAGAATACCTGACCATCAATACACCGGCTTCTATCGCAGGTCCGCGTGTAGCGACTACCAACGTATTTGAAGGCACCGACCGTATCCCGGTACCAACCGCGCCAAACGGCATCGTTTCTGACCTGGTACTTTACACCAACGACGCCAACAACGGAACTACAACCCCGGGCGACCCCATCACGGTGCACAACGCCTGTATCCCACCAAGCAACGCGTTCGACATCAGCGGAAAAATCGCTTTGATCCGTCGCGGTAACTGTAACTTCTCTAACAAAGTGAAAAACGCACAGGATGCGGGTGCTTTGGCGGTTATCGTATACGACACCGTACCAAACAACCCGGTTCGTTTGTCGATGAGCTCTACCGGCATCCTGGGCATCACGATCCCCGCTATTTTTGTAACCAGAGAAATCGGCGAAGAAATGGTTGCCGCCATGGCCACCGAAACCGTCAACGTAAAACTCGAAACGCCTGCCGATTTGTATTTGTTCGCAGACGGCGATTTCGACAACGTGATCATCGGTCACGAAATCGGTCACGGTATCTCGAACCGTTTGATCGGTGCGGGCGCTGCAGGCTGTATGAGCAATGCCGAGAGCATGGGCGAAGGTTGGTCTGATTGGATTGGCTTGTTGCTTCAGATGAAAACCGGCGATACAGGTCCTGACGCCAAAACCATCGGTACGTTTGTATGGAACGAAGATCCGATTTTCGGAGCAGGTTTGCGCGAATTCCCATATTCGACCGACATGACCGTCAACCCACGTACGTTTGCCGACTCAAACTGGCCAGTACCGGCCGACCCGGCCGACACTACCTATCGTTATGTGGTAGGTGAATTCTGGGCATCGGTGCTTTGGGATTTGACTTGGGCATTTGTGGATGAATATGGTTTCGATCCGAACATCTATACCGGAACAGGCGGTAACAACATGGTCATGCAACTCATGGTAGATGCGATGAAAATGGCACCAGCTTGTAACACGGGCAACATGATCGGTTTCCGCGATATCATTTTTGCAACCGACCAAGCAGCTACGGGTGGCGCCAACTACAACATGATGGCAGAGGTATTCCGCAGACGCGGTATGGGCCTCAACGCTACCGGTGGTTCGCCAACCAACTCAAACGACCAAACCGAAGACTTTACGGCATTCCCGCTTTCTTCGAAAAGCTTCACCAAGGACACGTTGGTTAAGGTATATCCTAATCCATCAGACGCCATCTTCAATGTACGCATCGCGCAGTTTAACGGTTCGGTCGACATGCAGGTGGTAGACTTGAACGGCCGCGTGGTGTTCTCGCAAACCGAAAGCAATTTCAATGTAGAGAAGTCGATCAACCTGGGTCACTTGGCCAAAGGCGTTTATGTCCTGAAAGTGAACACAGCCGATTTCAACTATTCGGATAAGATTATCTTGAAATAATCAGTCTGATATAATATAGAAAAGCCCGACAATTGTCGGGCTTTTTTTATGCCAATAGTTTTGCGCTAAAAACTGTATTCTACGCCAATGCCAAGCATTTGTTTAAGTTGTATGCGCGGCCCTTTGGTCACCTGTACGCCCGCTACTTCTTCCTTGGCCTTGATGTCGTCGTCGTAAAGCAAATGCGTGCCGATATTGGCTTTGACGTATTGGTTGACAATCATGTCCAATTGCAGCTGCCAATCGACATCGATGTTGCCGAATTTGTTGATGTAATCCGAATAAAGCGCCAGACGGTTCTCAAGATTGATGTTCTTGAAGATCTCGCGTTTGAAATGGCACGTGATGAGCATACCGAACTCGGTTTTCATGTTCTCGCCTTCACGCGTCATGTTGCCATTGGCGTCGTATTGCGCCGGTTTGACCCCAAACGCCCCTTGGTTGGCGAGCCGTTGGTTGGCAACTATGGTGTTCTTGACGGTCATGGGCGACAAATACACGTTGATGAGTTTTTCTTTGTTCGAATACTCGGCACCAATACCAAAAAAGGTATAGGCTGGCGAAAATGCGCCCGAAATCGCCAAATCGGTGTTCGGGTATTCGTAGCCGTCGGTAAACTGCGTGTTGAAGTTGAATTTGGCCGAGTGGTACCAGTTCGAAATCGTATCGCGACGGTAGCCAAAAGTCGACACAAACTGGAACGCGTCGTCGGTTTTCCTGAATTCGACGCCGTCCTGCTTGTTCATCCCGTAACGCATGATGAGTTCGTTGCTCCATTTGACGTTGTTGTTGTCGTATTTGCGCGAAAAGATGCCTTTGAGCAAACCCGAAACCGAACTCACACCGCCCGCGCTCCAGTTGACGAAAGCAATTTGATTGAGGTCGAACCCCACAGTGTTTTTGTTGGTCCAGTGCGATACTTCGACGACCTTCATTTTGACCGTGTCGCGCACCACAAGCAAAGTGTCCTTGGTTTGGGCCAGGCTAGGAACGAAAAATAAAAAGAAGAAAAAAGGGAATAAGCGCTGCAATCTCATCGGTATCGGATTAAAGCCTGCAAATTTCCAAAAAAATCAATAGGATGAAAAGATTTTTACCAAACTTTTGACGTCAAAATGGTGATGTTGCTGCAACTGCTCGACCGTGCCGTGTTCGGTAAACGAATCGGCAACCCCCAACATTTTTAGCGGTGTGGTATGGCGGTTTTCGGTTGCGAATTCGGCGACGGCGCTGCCAAATCCACCTTTGATGACGCCATCTTCTAGCGTAAAAACCATCTCGAATCGTTCGAATATTTCGCGCAAAAGCGACTGGTCGAGCGGCTTCACGAATCCAAAATCATAGTGCGCAACCGTATCGGGATTTTGCAATTCGGACAAAGCCGCGACCACGTTGTTCCCCACCGCACCGGTAGAAAGCACCGCGACCTTGGTTCCCGGCTTGAGGCATCGCGCTTTCCCGATTTCGATTTTTTCGTACGGACGCTGCCAATCGATCGTCACGCCGCGCCCCCTTGGATAACGGATCGCGATGGGATGTTCCAATCCCAATTGCGCGGTGTACATGATGTTGCGCAAACCGATTTCGTCCAACGGCGCATAAATGATCATGTTGGGGATGCAACGCAGGTACGCCAAGTCGAACACCCCATGGTGCGTAGCCCCATCTTCACCCACCAATCCGGCGCGGTCAAGGCAAAAAACAACGGGCAAGTCCTGTAATGCCACATCGTGGATAACTTGGTCGTAGGCGCGCTGTAAAAACGTCGAATAGATGTTGCAAAAAACCACCATGCCCTGCGTGGCCATGCCCGCGGCCAACGTAACTGCGTGTTGCTCGGCGATGCCTACGTCCAATGCGCGATCGGGCATGGCGTCCATCATGAATTTTAATGAGCTGCCCGAGGGCATGGCCGGCGTGATGCCGATGATTTTATCGTTGTGGTGCGCCAAATCGAGTAATGTGAGCCCAAAAACGTCCTGGAAACGCGGCGGTAGATTTTCCTCGGATTTGGGTACGAGTTCGCCTGTAATTTTGTCGAATTTTCCAGGGGCATGGTATTTCACCTGATTTTCTTCGGCTTGCTGCAGCCCCTTGCCCTTGGTGGTAATCAGGTGTAAAAATTTGGGGCCTTTTACTTTTTGGAGACGTCGCAATTCGGCGATAACGGCAAACAGGTCGTGACCGTCTACAGGTCCCGAATAATCAAAGTTCAACGACTTGATCATGTTGTTTTGCTTGGGATTTTTGCCTTGCTTGACCGCCGTGAGGTAGTTTTTCAACGCGCCCACACTCGGGTCGATACCAATGGCGTTGTCGTTCAGGATCACGAGCAAATTCGCATCGGTAACGCCCGCATGGTTCAATCCCTCGAACGCCATCCCCGACGCAATCGACGCATCGCCCACCACGGCAATATGGTGTTTTTGATCATCGCCTTTCAACTTGGATGCGATGGCCATGCCCAAAGCCGCCGAAATCGCTGTAGACGAATGGCCCACGCCAAAAGTGTCGTACGGGCTTTCGCTGCGCTTTGGGAATCCCGAAATCCCGCCGAGTTGTCGGTTGGTGTGAAAAACGTCCTTGCGCCCGGTCAGAATTTTGTGCCCGTAGGCTTGGTGTCCCACGTCCCACACGAGCAAATCGTTGGGCGTGTCAAAAACGTAGTGCAACGCCAGGGTCAGTTCGACTACCCCTAAACTCGCGCCCAAATGACCCTCTTTGACCGACACCACATCGATGATAAAGTCGCGCAATTCCTGCGCAAGCTGCGGCAACCGATCCTCGGGCAGCAGCCTGAGGTCTTGCGGGTTTTGGATGCGGTCGAGCAATTTTTCGGGCATAGCACAAATGTACGGAGTTGAAATCGTATTTTTGGCGTATGGAACAGGTTTTCACCGACGAATACTTCATGAAAAAGGCGCTGCAGGAAGCCGAGACTGCGTTCGAAAAAGGCGAGATTCCCGTTGGGGCGGTCATTGTCGTCAACAACCAGGTCATCGCGCGCAGCCACAACCTGACCGAAATGCTCAACGACGTGACGGCGCATGCCGAAATGCAATCGATTACCGCGGCGGCCCACTTCTTGGGTGGCAAATACCTCAAAGAATGTACGCTGTATGTGACGCTCGAACCCTGCCAGATGTGCGCGGGCGCATTGTACTGGAGCCAGATTTCCAAAATTGTTTTTGGCGCGCGCGACGAGCAACGCGGTTACCTGTCGATGGGCACCAAACTTCATCCCAAAACCGCGGTGGTGTCGGGCGTGATGGCGCAAGAAGCCGCCGATTTGATGGTGCGTTTTTTTGCGAATCGCCGTAAATAGCAGTCTGGGCAACCTTATTTTTTGTGCCGAATTTTCTTTATAAACGATTCGGGAAAAATACCGTACATTTAATACAATATTAAAATCGGTTTTGCAGTTATCGCAGAAATCGCAAGACGTGTTGCGTGACGTTCTAACCATTTAAATTTCTTGATCTATGAAAACAAAAGGATTGATTCTCGTGTTTTTGGCATTGTTGACCTTTCAGGGCTGCAGGAAATCGGCAGCCGAATTCAATTCTGATTTTTCGCTGTTCAAGAAGTACATCTCGGGTTTTACCGGCGGCGTGGTACCCGCAAAATCCGACATTCGCGTGGTGTTGGCGTTTTCAAAGAAAGAGTGGAAGCCCAACCAGCCGCTCGACAACGGACTGTTCAGCATTTCGCCATCGGTCAGCGGGAAAGTGGTGGCGCTCACGGGAAGCACCGTCGCGTTCATCCCCGACAAAAAACTCGATCAGAATACCGAATACCAGGTCACTTTTCACCTGGACGAACTGGTCAAGGTACCCGAGAACCTGCGCGCATTCCAATTTACGGTCAAGACGATCAAGCAGGATTTTACGGTGACCACCAACGCGGTGCAGTCGTACAGCAAGGACTTCCAGCATTTGAACTGTACGCTCAAATCGGCCGATGAACTCGATTTCGAAACGGCGCAAAAACTGGTGTCGGCAAGGCAAAATGACCAAAACCTCAAGATCAAATTCGACAAGACGCTCAGTTCCAAAACCGAATTCAGGTTTGTGGTCGACAGCATCAAGCGCGAGGTGCAGGATTCCGAAATCGAAATCATTTACGACGGCGCCGATTTTGGTATCGATCAAAAAGGCACCATCAAATTTCCGATCGCAGGCAAGGAAAACTTCAAGGTAATCGATGTCGATGTGCCCGATGCGAGCAACCAGACGCTTTTGATCAACTTTTCAGATCCATTGCAACGCGACCAGAACTTCAACGGACTCGTTGCGGTGGAATCGGCCGAAGGGCTCAAATTTGCCACGCAAGGCAACGTGCTCAAGGTGTTTTTCGACCAACCGCTCAAAGGCGATTTGTTGCTCGAAGTGTTCGAAGGGATCCAAAGCGAGGATGGTTTCAAAATGAAAAAAAGTTTTGCGACCAAGGTGTTATTCGAACAGCTCAAACCCAATGTACGGCTGGTGCGCAACGGAACTTTATTGCCCAGCTCGAGCAACCTCAAACTCAATTTCGAGGCGGTCAACCTCAGGGCTGTCGACGTGAAAGTCTACAAAATCTACAAGAACAACATACTCCAGTTTTTACAGGAGAACGAGATCGACGGCGCGCGCAATTTGCGTCAGGTAGCGCAACCGGTGGCCAAGCGCGTCATCAATTTGCAAGGCAATCCGCTGGTGAAGCTCGACAAATGGAACACGTTTGCGCTTGATTTGTCAAAAATCATCACCCCCGAACCCGGTGCCATCTACCGCGTCGAGTTTGAATTCCGCAAAAAGTATTCGCTGTACCGATGCGAAAGCACCGAGCCCGACGAAACGCCCGAGGAACCAGAGGAAACAGACGAGAACGACGTCAATTACAGCGGCGACTATTACGATTACTACTACGACGATTACGAGTGGCGCGAAAGCCAAGACCCGTGCACGAATTCCTATTTTTACAACACCAAAACCGCGACCAACGTGCTCGCTTCGGATTTGGGCGTCATCGCCAAGCGCGGCGAGAACAAATCGTATTTTTTTGCGGTCAACAACTTGCTCACGACCGATCCGGTGGGCGGCGCGACAATCGACTTGTACAGTTTCCAGCAACAAAAACTGGCCACATCCAAAACCGATGTGTCGGGCACGGCCTATTTCAAGCTCGACAAGTTTGCCTATTTCGCGATCGTGACGCAGGGCAAACACACGACCTACCTAAAACTCGACGACGGTATGTCGCTTTCGGTTTCGAACTTTGACGTTTCGGGCGAGACCTTGCAAAAGGGACTTAAAGGCTATATTTATGGTGAGCGCGGCGTATGGCGACCGGGCGATGACCTGTATTTGTCGTTTATCTTGAACGACGCGGCCAACAAGCTGCCCAAGGCGCATCCGATCAAGTTGCGGCTCAACGACCCGAGCGGCAAGACGGTGTACCAAAAGGTCGTCAAGTCGAACGATTGGAACCATTATTCGTTTGTGGTACCAACCCATCCCGACGCGCCAACGGGCAGTTGGGAGGCCATGGTAAGTCTTGGCGGGGCGAAATTCTACAAAAACATCAAGATAGAGACCATCAAACCCAACCGTTTGCGCATCAAGAACACGTTCAACAAGGCCGTGCTCACTTCGGGCAGCCCGAGTACGGCGAATTTGGAGGTGACCTGGTTGCACGGTGCCATCGCCAAGAACCTCAAGGCCGACATGACCGCCAAGTTTTCGCAACAATCGACCGCGTTCAAGAATTATCCGAAATATGTATTCGACGATTTGGTGCGCCAGTTCGGGACCGAGGAAATCAACATTTTTTCAGGCCGTATCGACGAAAGCGGCCGCGCATCGGCAACGATCAATCCGCAGTTGCAGGACCAGGCGCCGGGCATGCTCAAGGCGGCGTTTGTCACCAAGGTGTATGAAGAAGGCGGCGATTTCAGCACCGATGTCATGGCAACCACCTATTCGCCCTACACCACCTACGTTGGCATTAAGACGCCCGAACCCAACAAGTACGGCATGCTTGAAACGCGAAAAATGAACCGTTTCGACATCGTCTCGGTCGATGAAAGCGGCAGGCCAAAACCGGTGCGCGGTATAGAAGTCAAGGTGTTCAAAGTCGAGTGGCGCTGGTGGTGGGACGCCGATGGCGACAACCTGTCGAATTACAACGCGGCCCATTCGGCGACGGCATTCAAGAGTTTTACCGTCAACACCGATGCGTCTGGGCGTGCGGCCGTGCAGTTTTCGGCCACCGATGAAGAATGGGGCCGGTACATGGTTCGCGTGTATGACCCGACGGGTGGCCATGCGGCCGCGCAAACCGTTGTGATCGACTGGCCATATTGGTCGGGTAAGACGCGGCATACCGATGCTTCGTCGGCCAACATGCTGGTGTTCTCGACCGATAAGAAAAATTATGCCGTGGGCGAGAAGGCGCAGGTTTCGTTCCCATCGAGCGAAGGCGGCCGCGCATTGGTTTCGATCGAAAACGGGGCCAAGGTGGTCAAAGCGCTTTGGGTCAAAACGCTCAAAGGCGAAACAAAAATTGAGGTGCCGATCACGCCCGATATGGCGCCCAACGTCTATTTCAACATCAGTTTGCTGCAACCGCACGCGACCACCAAGAACGATTCGCCGATCCGTATGTACGGCATCGTCCCAATTGAAGTCGTCGACAAAAACACCAAGCTCGAACCGCAACTCACCATGCCCAATGTACTCAAGCCCGAGCAGCCGTTCCAAATTAGAGTGGCCGAGAAATCGGGCAAACGCATGACCTATACCGTGGCCATTGTCGATGAAGGATTGCTCGATCTCACGCGGTTCAAAACCCCGAATGCGTGGGACAGTTTTTACACGCGCGAGGCCTTGGGGGTCAAGACCTGGGATATATACGATCACGTCATCGGGGCCTATGGCGGCAAGGTCAACCAGATTTTTGCCATAGGAGGCGACCAGGATTTGGGCGGCGGCAAAGCCAAGAAGGCCAATAGGTTCAAGCCTGTCGTGATGTACCTCGGGCCATTTGTGCTCGCAAAAGGACAAACGAAAACCCATCAGGTGCAACTGCCCAAATACGTGGGGTCGGTGCGTACGATGGTGGTGGCCGCCGATGCCAACACCAGCGCGTACGGCAACGTCGAAAAGGCGACGCCGGTCAAAAGTCCGCTTATGGTGCTGGCCTCGTTACCACGCAAGATTTCGCCGTCGGAACAAGTGACGATTCCCGTGACGGTGTTTGCGATGGAGAAAAACATCCGCAATGTACAGGTGCAGGTGAAAGCCAACAACGGACTGCGTGTCGTCGGCAACGCTATGCAAAACCTTACTTTTTCGCAACCCGATGAACAGATGGCCTATTTCAAACTGGCCGTCGGAAGCGGTACGGGCATCGGAAAAGTACAGGTCGTGGCCACGTCGGGCGGACAAAAATCAACCTATGAAGTCGAAATCGACATGACCAATCCGAACCCAGTTACCCATGCGTTCAAGGATGTGCTGCTCGAGCCGAACAGTTCCAAAACCTTGTCATGGGCAACTTTTGGTGTGACGGGCAGCAACAGCGCCAAGCTTGAGGTGTCGTCGATCCCGACCATCGATCTCAACCGAAGGCTGCAATATTTGATCAGCTATCCGCACGGCTGCGTCGAACAAACCACTTCGTCGGTATTCCCGCAGTTGTTTTTGTCGGAAGTGGCCGACATCACGGCCGACAGGCAATCGCAGATCCAGAAGAATGTAACGGCAGGCATCAACCGTTTGGGCGGATTCCAGTTGGCCAATGGTGGATTCGTGTATTGGCCGGGCGGATCGTATGCCGACGATTGGGGCTCGTCCTATGTGGGCCATTTCTTGGTCGAAGCCGAGAAGAAAGGCTATGTGTTGCCCGTGGGCTGCAAATCAAAATGGCTCGCCTACCAACAAAAAGAAGCCAAGACGTGGCGTTTTTATCCGCAGTACGGCAACGACCTCGCGCAGGCCTATCGTTTGTACACGCTGGCGCTGGCCGGGTCGCCCGATTTGTCGTCGATGAACCGCTTGCGCGAAACCTCGGGAATTTCAAACGAAAGTAAATTAAGGCTGGCGGCGGCGTATGCGCTTGCGGGCCAGAAATCGTCGGGGGAATTGTTGCTCGGCAAGACCAGCATCGACGAGGACGCGAATGGATCTTATTTCTACTACGGATCGGCCGACCGCAACCGTGCCATGACACTCGAAACCCTGGTGCTGCTCGGGCAAAAGCAACGCGCGTTCCAAACGGCGCTGCGATTGGCCAAGAACTTGTCGGCAGACCAATGGATGAGTACGCAAACGACGGCTTACGGGCTGTATGCGATGTCTAAATTCGCCCAATTCAACGGTAGCAAAGGCGTAGATGTGACTTATTCGAAGGACGGAAAGGCCACGCAGGTCAAAACGGGCAAGACGTTTATCGACCGCAATTTGGCCGTTCAGGCAGGGAACAACACGCTCATGATTAAGAACAACAAAAACAATACGGTGTATGTACGGGTGCTGAATTCGGGGATTTTGCCAGTGGGCAAGGAACAACCGTACCAAAGCAACCTGTCGGCGGGCGTGGTGTTCAAGAGCCGCAAAGGCGACGTGCTCAACGTTTCTAAGATAGCACAAGGCACCGAATTCTTCGCCGAAGTGACCGTCAAGAACCAACGCAACGAACGCGTCGAAAATGTGGCGTTGTCGCAAATCCTGCCTTCAGGGTTCGAAATCGTCAACACGCGTTTTACCGAGTATGGCGATGCGACGAACAATGTGGCCGATTATATTGACATCCGCGACGACAGGACGAATTTCTATTTTGCGCTCAAGGCCAACGAAGCCAAGACGTTCAAGGTACTGCTCAACGCTTCGTATTTGGGTGCGTATTACCTGCCGGGCTTGCAATGCGAGGCCATGTATGACCATTCGTACCTCGCGCGTACCAAAGGGCAGTGGATAGAAGTCGTGAAATGAAAGCCAAGATAATAGCGTTTTTGAAGCGTATTTTGGATTGGATCAACAACAACAGAATCAAGAGCGCAATCGTGTTTTTGATCTTTGTTGGCTACTATTTTTGTTTGCCGCGCACGCTGTTCGAACAGCCGTATGCCACCGTAATCGAAAGCCGCGAAGGCGAATTGCTGGGCGCAAAGATTGCACGTGACGGACAATGGCGCTTTCCGGCGCAGGATTCGGTTCCGCAAAAATTCAAGACGTGTCTGGTGTTGTTCGAAGACCGCCATTTTTACCGTCATCCGGGTTTTAACCCCGTGGCCATGACCAAGGCTGTTCGCGAGAACAGCGCGGCCGGACGCGTGGTGCGCGGCGGCAGCACGTTGACCCAACAGGTGGTTCGTTTGTCGCGGCACAACAGGTCGCGCACCTATTTCGAGAAATTGATCGAGGTGGTGTTGGCCACGCGACTCGAGTTGCGTCATTCGAAAGACGAAATCCTCGGATTGTATGCCGCGCATGCGCCCTTTGGCGGCAATGTAGTGGGGTTGGAAATGGCGTCCTGGAGGTATTTTGGCGTACAGTCGCACCAGTTGTCATGGGCCGAGAGCGCGACGCTGGCCGTATTGCCCAACGCACCGGGGTTGATTTTCCCCGGGAAAAACCAGGCCAGGTTGCGCGAGAAACGCAATCGGTTGTTGGGGAAATTGTATGCGCAAAGGATTATCGACCGTACCACTTTCGAATTGTCGGTGGCCGAACCCTTGCCGCAAAAGCCGTTCGATTTGCCGCAAACCGCGCCGCATTTGCTGGCCCGTGTCGCCAAAACGCGCGAAGGACATCGCGTGAAGACCACCATCGATCTGGCATTGCAGCAGCGTTTGAACCAATTGGCGCGGTACTACTACAACCAGTTCAAACAGAACGAAGTGCACAACCTGGCCGTACTGGTCATCGACAACCACAACCGCGATATCATTGGCTATGTGGGGAACGCGCCCACCGATGCCGACCACCAGAAAGACGTAGACATCATTACGGCGCCGCGCAGCACCGGGAGTATTCTCAAACCGTTGCTGTATGCGGCCATGCTCGACGAAGGCCAGCTGCTGCCCAATACGCTTGTCGCCGACGTACCGACGCAGATTTCGGGGTACAAGCCCGAGAACTTTAATTTGACTTTCGATGGCGCGGTACCGGCGCATAGAGCGCTCGCGCGGTCGCTCAACATCCCGTCGGTGTTGATGTTGCAGGATTTTGGCGTGCCCAAGTTCTATGAGACGCTGCAAAAATTCAAGTTGCACGACATTTCCAAAACGCCCGACCACTACGGATTGTCGCTTATTTTGGGCGGCGCCGAAAGCAATTTGTGGGATTTGTGCCGAACCTATGCGGGGCTGTCGTCCACGGTGGAGTATTTCAACGCGCACCAAGCCCGGTACCGAACGGGCGAATTTGCCGAACTCAATTACACCGATGGTTTCAAGACAAATTTTGGTAAGCCGAGTTTCGACAAAACGATTTTGGGCGCAGGATCGATTTATTTGACCTATGAGGCCATGAAGGAAGTCAATCGACCCGAAGGCGACGAGGCCTGGAAATTTTACGACAGCGCGCTCCAGATTGCCTGGAAAACGGGTACCAGCTTTGGCAACCGCGACGCCTGGGCCATTGGGACCAACGCGCGCTATGTGGTGGGTGTTTGGGTGGGCAACGCCACGGGCGAAGGACGGCCCGAGCTGACGGGCGTGTCGAGCGCCGCGCCGGTTTTGTTCGACGCGTTTAGGTTGTTGCCGCGCAAAAAAGGTGTTGCGGCACCGCTCAACGATTTGGAAGAGGTCGAGGTGTGCGCGCAAAGCGGTTATTTGGCCAAGCCCGATTGCCCGACCGTCAAGCAGCTTGTGCCACCCAAAGGCAAGACGACGGCCGTTTGCCCGTTTCACAAAACCGTGCATTTGGATGCCAGGCGACGGTACCGTGTGAACGCCGATTGTCAGCCCGTGGCGGATATGGTCACGCAAAGCTGGTTTGTGCTGCCGCCGGTCATGGAGTGGTATTACCGGTCGCAACACATCGAATATGTGCCGTTGCCGCCTTACCGTGCGGATTGTTCGGGGGTGGGCGGGGCCATGGATTTCATTTATCCGAAGGCCGGAACCAAGATTTATTTGACCAAGGATTTTGCGAGCAAGGTGCAGCCGGTGGTGCTCAAGGTGGCGCATCCGAACAGGGAGCAATTGTTGTATTGGTATGTGGATGGCGTGTACAAAGGCACGACGCAAACCTTTCACGATTTGCCGATCGCGCCCGTTTCGGGGTTTCACGTGGTGACGGTGGTAGACCAAGACGGTAACGAGATCAGACGACGCATCGAGATCGTAAGGGAGTAATCGTGGATTGTGGTGGAAGCCCGCGTTAGGGGTTGAAGCGGTTATCCTTTTGCGGCGCCCGGCATAGGGCGGCGCAAAAGATAAAAGCGGAAGACCCGACGGCGCGACAACATGCTCCATCGAAGCCCAAGACATCTGGCGACGGAACGCCCAAACCAAAAATAAAAAAACCGCCAATCTTGCGAAAGGCGGTCTTTTTTTAATCCTTGATGACGTTTCCTTTGTCGTCATAAAAGTGGTATTCTAAATACGTGTAAGCGTCACGTGGAATGATTTTCACCCATTTGCGGTGCTCGAAAAACCACTTCGAGCGCGGCGATGGAAACCCTTTGCTGAGGTAAGCAGCCACAAACGGGTGCGCGTTGAGCACCACTTTTTTGTGGGTTTTTAACAAGCGTTCCAGGTCTTGGTTGATCTTGTCGACGATTTGGATAGGCGCTTCGATTTCGCCGTTCCCATTGTTCGGATCTTCTTCCCTGGTCTTGATGTTGACTTCGGGGCGAACCCGTTGTCTGGTAATTTGCACGAGCCCAAATTTGCTCGGCGGCAGGATCTTGTGTTTGGCCTTGTCGTCGCTCATCTCCTCGCGGAGTTTGTCGAACAGCACCTTTCTGTTGTCGGGGTTGGACATGTCGATGAAATCGATGACGATGATCCCGCCCATGTCGCGCAAACGCAATTGTCTGGCGATTTCGGCTGCGGCAATCATGTTGACTTCGAGGGCCGTGTCTTCCTGATTGGTCGCCTTGTTCGAACGGTTGCCCGAGTTGACGTCGATGACGTGCAAGGCTTCGGTATGTTCGATGATCAAATAGGCGCCGCGGCTCATGGAAACGGTTTTCCCGAACGAGGTTTTGATTTGTCTCTCGATGTGGTACCTTTCAAAGATCGGGGTGTCGCGCGACTGATAAAACTTAACAATCGATTGCTTGGATGGCGCTATCTCCAACAGATAGTCCTTGGTTTGGTAAAACAACTCCTCATCGTCTATGTGGATTCCGGTAAAGGAATCGTTGAACACATCGCGCAGGATAGAGGAAGCCCTGTTGAGCTCTCCCAATACCTTTGACGGATGATGGGCAGTCGGTATTTTTTTGCACATTGCAGTCCACCTGCTTAAGAGGTTCTGCAAATCTTTTTCTAATTCGGCCGTCGATTTGCCTTCGGCCACCGTGCGAACGATGATGCCGAAGCCTTTGGGCCGAATGGCTTGCGTCAGTTTCTTGAGACGGTCTTTCTCTTCGCGCGATTCGATTTTTTGGGAAACCGAAACACGGTCGGAAAACGGAACCAGGACGATGAACCGGCCGGCCAGCGACAACTCCGAGGAAATGCGTGGGCCTTTGGTCGAAATCGGTTCCTTGACCACTTGAACCAATACAGATTGGTTCGCGCTGAGGACATCGGCGATGATGCCGTTTTTGTCGATCTCTTTTTCGAACTGAAAGTTTTTGAGGGTGAAATCTTTAATCTTACCTGCGCTTACAAGTTTTAAGAATTTCAGTTGGGAAGACAAGTTGGGGCCCAAGTCGTGGTAGTGCAAAAAGGCGTCTTTTTCGAAGCCTACATTGACAAACGCGGCGTTGAGTCCGGCCACGGGCTTGCGGATCTTGGCGATAAAAATGTCGCCTACCGAAAACTCGCTTTTGTGCTCTTCTTCCTTGTGTAATTCTATTAGTTTTCCATCTTTTAATAAGGCAAAATCTACGGCTTCAGAACTTGATCTGATGATTAATTCTTTATTCACATCGTAAATTTTTATCCGGACTTTAGTCGAAAGTCGAAAGTCGAAAGTCAAACGAGCAGGCGAAAGCCAGTCGTTGAAACCACGCCAGTTCTGGCTTTAGACCGGAGGGCGGATGGATTAAACAATAACAGGTATTTTGTACCCGGTAGAATTGAAATTCCAAATTCCAAATTCCAAATTCCAAACGCCGGTAGTTGGAATTTGGTGCTTGGACTTTGGAGTTTACTTTGCGTTTCAACTCAAATTTCAATGAACGTTTAAAAAGAAAAAAAGTAGTTTAGAACTACTTTTTCTTCTTGTGGCGGTTAGCTCTCGCACGTTTTTTTCTTTTGTGCGTAGCTACCTTATGTCTTTTTCTTTTTTTACCACTTGGCATACTAAAGGGTTTAGAATTAGTTAATAAAGATTATTTTGCTTCGTTGTTGGTTTTCACGCCTTCTACAAAAACTTTGGCAGGTTTGAAGGCAGGAATGTTGTGAGCAGGGATTTTAATAGTCGTATTTTTCGAAATGTTTCTTCCTGTTTTCTCGGCTCTGGTTTTGATGATGAAACTTCCGAAACCTCTAAGGTAAACGTTGTCACCTGTTTCGAGTGAAGTTTTTACTTCGTCCATGAAAGATTCCACAGTTGCTTGTACATCGCCTTTTTCAAGACCCAACTTTTCTGAAATTTTCGCTACGATATCTGCTTTCGTCATTTTGTTGCGTATTAATTAATGTAAAAATTTGAGGTTGCAAATATAGGAATTAAAAATCGGAATATTCAAGCTAAAACATTAAATTTTAATCACATAAACATTTAATTTTGCGGGGCAAATTTTTAACATGAATTTCACCAAAACCCTTATCGTGTGGTATTTACAGTACAAACGTGCGCTGCCTTGGCGGGACACCCAAGATCCCTATGCGATATGGCTTTCTGAAATCATGTTGCAACAAACGCGAGTCGCGCAAGGAATGCCCTACTTTTTTGCGTTCACCGAGGCGTTTCCGACCGTGTCTGATTTGGCCAATGCCTCCGAAGAAAAAGTGCTCAAATTATGGCAAGGACTCGGTTACTATTCGCGCGCCCGCAACCTGCACAAAACCGCAAAGATTGTCGCGTTTGAAATGGGTGGAAATTTCCCCGACAACTACGCCGATTTGCTCCAACTCAAAGGCGTCGGCGAATACACCGCGGCGGCCATCGCGTCGTTTTCATTCAACGAAGCGGTTCCTGTGGTAGACGGCAATGTGTTTCGCGTGCTGTCGCGGTTTTTTGGCATCGCAACCGACATATCGGGCAGCTCGGCCAAAAAAGAATTTGCCGCGCTCGCGTTCGAACTCATGCCCAAAGACGATCCGGCGACCTTTAATCAGGCGCTGATGGAATTCGGCGCATTGCAATGCGTACCCAAAAATCCGGATTGCGGGGTTTGCTCGATGAATGTCGGATGTTTGGCCTTGCAACAGAATAAAGTCGATTTGCTTCCCGTCAAATCCAAGAAAACCAAGGTGACGACGCGTTTTTTGAACTACCTGGTTTTGACCGACGCGCACAAAAACACGGTGATGCAACAGCGCACTGGGAAAGGCATCTGGCGCAATTTGTACGAGTTTCCGCTGGTAGAAACACCAGTCGAGGTAAACGAGGAGGCAATCGCCCTGGCCGCCGCGCAACAATTCCCGCAGGTTACGGCTGTTTCGTTGGGCCAAAGGGTCAACCACAAACTCACGCACCAAAACCTGAATCTGGCTTTTTGGGAAGTGCGGTCGAGCGCGACTTTGCCCGACGCAATAAGCCAGGACGCGGCGCGCGCATTGCCGGTGCCCATCGTGATCCATAATTTTATCGAAAGGCATTGGCGCTGATTTTTAAAAATTAGTATATTTGGAATAAATACAATCCATACAAAAAATGAGCGGGACCTTAAACAAAGTATTGCTGATCGGGCATTTGGGAGATGAAGTAAAAATGCACTATTTCGACGGCGGCAATTGCATCGGCCGTTTTCCGCTGGCCACCAACGAGACCTACATCAACAAGACCACGAACGAAAAGATCACGTCTACCGAATGGCACAACCTCGTTGTTCGTAATAAAGCAGCCGAAATCTGCGAAAAATATTTGTCCAAGGGCGACAAGATTTACGTAGAGGGCCGTATCAAGTCGCGCCAATGGCAAGCCGACGACGGATCCACCAAGTACACGACCGAAATCCAGGTGACCGAGTTCACCTTCCTGTCGGTCAAAAAAGAGATGGACAAAGGCACCGACAAAACGCCTAATTTTGAAGCGCAGAACCCAGCGGCCGAAAACGACCTGCCGTTCTGAATGTATAACCAATTCGTACCCATTTGGACCCTGAGCCCAGTTTACTCGCGTCGATAGACCTTCATTTGTTGGTTGGCTTTGCGGCCATATTTGTCCTGCTCGCCTGTTCGGCGATGGTGTCGGCTGCCGAAGTCGCTTTTTTTTCGCTGTCGCCCGACGATTTGAACCAGTGCGCGCAAAAACACCCCAAGAAATCGACCCTGATAACAGGTTTGCTCGACCGGCCGAAGAAGCTTTTGGCGACCATGGTCGTGACCAACAACTTCACCAATATGGGCGTGGTGGTTTTGTATTCGGTCATTGGACGGGACCTGTTTGCGTCGATCGCATCGCCCGTGCTCAAGTTTGTGACCGATGTGGCGGTCGTGACGTTGGTGATTTTGCTTTTTGGCGAGGTGTTGCCCAAGATTTACGCCAGTCGCAACAACGTCAAATTCGCGTGTTTCATTGCCGCGCCGTTGGCGTTGCTCGACAAACTGCTCACGCCGGTGAGTATCCCGTTGCGCAGGATGATCAACTTTTTGCACAAGAAACTCGGCAAGCAAAAATCGAATTTCTCGGTAGACCAGCTCTCGCAGGCGTTGGAGTTGACGTCATCTGAAGGCACGTCGCAAAACGAACAAAAAATCCTCGAAGGGATCGTCTCGTTCGGCAATACCGATACCAAGCAGGTCATGAGCCCGCGTATCGATATTTTTGCGCTCGACATCGGAGCGTCATTTGCCGAAGTGCTGCCGCAAATCACCGAAAAAGGTTTTTCGCGCATCCCGGTGTACCGCGACAGCATCGACCAGATCGAGGGCGTGTTGTTTGTCAAGGATTTGATCCCGCACATCCAAAAAAAGGAATTCGACTGGCAAAGTTTGCTGCGCGCGCCGTTCTTTGTGCCCGAGAACAAAAAACTCGACAACCTGTTGAAGGATTTTCAAGCGATGAAAAGCCATTTGGCCATTGTGGTGGATGAGTACGGCGGCACCTCGGGGCTGGTTTCGCTCGAAGACGTAATCGAAGAGATCGTGGGCGACATCAGCGACGAATTCGACGACGAGAACATCAATTATTCGCAAATAGACGACAAGACGTTCCTGTTTGAAGGCAAGATCAACCTCAAGGATTTTTACCGCATCACCGATGCCGATGAATCCTTGTTCGAGGAGCATAAAGGCGAGGCCGAGACGTTGGCGGGCTTCATACTCGAGATCCTCGGCAATTTTCCTAAGAAAGGGCAGAAAATAAATTTTGACCGTTACCGTTTTACGATCGAGACCGTCGACAAAAAGCGCGTCAAACAAATCAAGGTGACCCACGAATGACAAAAAATACGATTACATATGGCCTGATCGGTATCGTTTCGCTGCTCGTTTCGGGCTGTAAAGACGAGGTGCTGCCCAAGCCGTCAAGCCAGCTCAGGCTCGATTATCCCGAAGCGCAGTACGCGCGGTTCGAAAACCAGTGTCCGTTTGCGTTCGACATGAATGCCAATGCGGTGATCCAGCAAAAATCGGGTTGCGATTTCGAGATCAACTATCCCAAGATGAAGGCCACGGTGTACATCACCTACAAACCCGTTCAAAACAACCTCAATGTGCTTTTGCGCGACGCCCAAAAACTTACGTACGAACATGTGATCAAGGCCGACGACATTACCGAGCAGCCCTTTTTGAACCACGACGAAAGGGTATTCGGGATGTTTTACCAAGTGAACGGCAACGCGGCCACCAATGCGCAGTTTTATGTAACCGACAGCACGCGGCATTTCATAGACTGTTCGGTGTATTTTTACGCCAAGCCCAATTTCGATTCGATCATGCCCGCGGCCAGTTATGTTAAGAACGACATGCAGCGGTTGATGGAGAGTTTGAAGTGGAGGGCCGAGCGTTAAAAAATAGCCCTGTGGGCTATTTTAGCGAAGGAGCCAGCAGGCGCGATGGCGTGCGTAGGCCATAGCGTCAAAAGGTTGAGATATTTCTGATTCGAATTTGTGTACGAACAATAAAAAAGCCCGAAAGATTTCTCTCTCAGGCTTTTTGCTTTTAAGACTTTATGACCTTAAGACTTTACGCTCAAACGGCGATTGGCGAGTGGCAATTTTGACGAGAAAACATAAAAAAAGCCCGAAAGATTTCTCTCTCAGGCTTTTTGCTTTTAAGACTTTATGACCTTAAGACTTTACGCTCAAACGGCGATTGGCGAGTGGCAATTTTGACGAGAAAACATAAAAAAAACCCGAAAGATTTCTCTCTCAGGCTTTTTGCTTTTAAGACTTTATGACCTTAAGACTTTACGACTTAAAAAGAATTACGCCTTCTTCTCGTCGGCCGAACAGTGTTTCTTTTTCGCCGAACAACATCCCGACTTGCCTTCCTTGGCATCGGATGCACATGATTTGCCCTCTTTGGTGTCGGCGCTAGGGCCAGTCTTTGCTGACTTCTTTTTGGCTTTTTCTTTTTCCTGGTCTTGGAACAACATCGCCTTGTCGCCCGAAGATTTTACGTCGTGCACTTTGTAGGTTTTGCCGTCTGCCGCCGCTTCGACCGTATTGACCAAGGTCTCTGGCGTTTGCTTGTTGGCATCGAATTCTACCGTAGCGGTTTTTTTGTCGAAATCGACGGTGGCTTTTTCGACACCGTCCATTTTGGCGAGTTTGCTCTCGATCGTTTTGGCGCAGCCCATCGAGCAGGTCATACCGTCGATGCTAAAGCTCGCGGTTTCCATCTTGGCCGGCGCGTTTGATTCGTTGGCGGCTACTTGGGCGCCCGCTTCGGCAGGTGCGGCTTCGGTTTGTTTGCAAGAAACCATGCAGATTCCGGCCACCGCCATCATCCATAAAGATTTTGAAAATTTCATAAGCTATGTTTTTGTTTGTCGTTTTTGTTAGGTGATGCGACAAAAATATAAAAATAATTGAGCGACGTTTCACAAAATTATTACAATTTTGAAGCGTTAAACCTACGGCATGGCAACACAACGACTCAAATGGCTGCTCTTGATTGGCATGGCGCTGATCTGGGGCAGTTCGTTCATCCTGATCAAAAAAGGGCTGCTCGGGCTTGATCCCTACCAGTTGGGCTCGCTTCGCATCGTGTGCGCGTCGCTGTTCATGCTGATCGTTGGATTTCGGTCGTTGCCCAAGATTCCGGCGGGCAAATGGAAGTTTCTGGCGATGACGGCCATGCTCGGCATCTTTATACCGGCTTATTTGTTTGCGATTGCCGAGACCCGAATCGGCAGTTCGATTGCGGGAGTGCTCAACGCGCTCACGCCCCTCAATGCGCTGATTTTGGGCGGTGTGTTCTTTGGGCTTTCGTTCCAACGCCTGCAGGTGATGGGCGTGACGATCGGGTTCATCGGCAGTTTGATGCTGGTGTTTACGGGCCAGGACATGCAAACCACCACGCATTTCGGACACGTCGTCCTGATTTTTATCGCGACGGTGTGCTATGGGCTCAACGTCAACATCATCAAAAAGTACTTGTCCGATATGGATTCGTTGACGATAGCCACGGGGAATTCGGCCGTTTTGTTGTTGCCATCGCTCGCCATCTTGACCGCCAACGGATTTTTTGGCGTGGTCCATTTGCCCGTTGTGCAGCAAGCCTCGTTGTTTGTGTTGCTGTTGGGCGTGTTCGGCACGGGCGTGGCCAATTTGTTGTTCTTTCGGTTGATCCATCTTTCGTCGACGGTTTTTGCCACATCGGTTGCCTATTTGATTCCCATAGTCGCTTTTTTCTGGGGATTGCTCGACAAGGAATTCCTTTCGCCCATGCAGTTTGTGGGCGCCTGCGTGGTACTTGTGGGCGTATGGCTGTCGGGAAAAAAATAAAGGCTGTCTTTTCGAGACAGCCTAAATTTTTTATTTTTTATTGTTATTTTTTATTGGAAATCGGTGTCCGATACTTTTTCGTTGAACGTGACATCGGTGGTCGTCAGTTCGACTTCTATGCCCAGATTGAGCTTGGTGTGGTGCGGGATCTTGACACCCTTGACTTCGCGGTAGTCGCCCAGCAACACGGTTTGGGTTGTTTTTTGCCCTTCGATGGTCACTTCTTTGGACTCGGCGACCTTGAGCCCGGTTTTGGTGTCGAAATAGTAGGCCGATGTGCCGTCCTTGATAACATAGGCGTCGGTGTCGTTGATGGGTTCGATGCCGTCGAGCACGAGTCCGGTTTTCTTGGCCAGGCCGAGTTCGACAAACGGCAGCGCCTCTTGTTTCATTTCGGTCCAGTCATCGCCCGTGATTTCCTTGCGTTGTCCTTGCACGACACTGTAGGCGCCTTTGTCGTTGACCACTTGTTTCATCATCGACATACCCATGGCCTTGACCTCGCGCATCGATTTGCCCTTGGTGGTTTTGGACGTAAGTTCTACTGGCATGCCCTGAACGGTTCCAGACGAAACGGTCACAACCGATTTGATGCCGCCCAACACTTTTTCGCCGCCAATGGCCTTGAGGTAGTTCCCGATGACGGTTTGGGCCGTCGTGCCTGCCGGAACCGGCTGTTTGGCAACGATCTTTTGCGTAGGGTTGCCGTATTTGTCGAAATACAGGATCGGAATCTTGAGTTTCTCGAGCGCGGGCAACACTTCAGATCCTTTGCCCGTGACAATGATGCGCATGTTGTCGACCAAAAAATATTTGTTGGCCACGCGCAACACATCGTCGGCAGTTACCGCGTTGATGTTTTTGATGTAGTTCTCGTAAAAATCGACGGGGAGTTTTTGCGTTTCGATGTTGAGCGCATACCGCGCGATGGTTTGCGGCTTTTCGATTTGCATTACAAAACGGCCTATATAACCCGCCTTGATGTTTTTGAGGTTTTCTTCGGATACTTTTTCGCTGCGGATGCGCTTGATTTCGTTGACCAGTTCAACCACGGCGCTGTCGGTCACCGCGTTGCGCACCGACGACGTCGCGACGAATTTTTCGACATACTTGCCAAATCCCATGCTCGAATGCGCGCCGTAGGTCCAGCCGTGGGCTTCGCGCAGGTTCATGTTGAGGTAGCCGTTAAAATCACCGCCGAGGATTTGGTTGGCCACGATGGCCGGAAAGAAATCGGGGTGGTCCATCTTGAGGTTCACCGTGTTCACGAGTGCAATTTCTGATTGGACGGCATTGGGCATGTCGACAAAATTGATCTGAAGATATTGTACGTTCTTTGGGTCGGGGTACGTAAAATTGGGCGCAGCGGCGTTGGTCCAACTGGCGAACAGGTCTTCTATTTTTGCCTTCACGGCCCCGGTCTCTACGTCGCCAATGACCACCAGATAAGCATTGTTCGGGACAAAGTATTCCTGGTAATTGGCCTTGACGTCGTCGAGCTGGACGTTGCCGATAGTTTGTTCGCTCAGGTACTCGCCAAATGGATGGTTCTTGCCGTAGGCCAACACGTCTTCGACCCGACGCGCGGTGGCGGGCACGCTCTTTTCGTCGTTTTTGAGCCCTTCGAGCAACTTGGCTTTTTCCTTGTCGAATTCTTCCTGCGTGAAATTAGGATGCAGCGCGGCATCGGCCAACATCTCGAGGATGCGGTCGGCGTATTTGGACAGGCTGCTCGCGCGGGCACCCGATGACGAAAAGTCGATTTCGGCACCCAAAAAGTCTACTTCCTCGTTGAAAGCGTCTTTTGGAATGTTGGTGGAACCATTGCCGAGCAAACGACCCGTGAGCGAAGAAACGCCTTTTTTGTTGCCCTCGGCATAAGGCGCGTTGTCGATGAACAGGTTGAACGACACGCGCGGCAGCTTGTGGTTTTCTACCACGAGTACCTTGAGCCCGTTGGGCAACGTGAAGGTTTGCGGTTTGTTGATTTTGATGGACGGCGACGGTCCTGGCTTGGGCTGTAGTCTGTTTTGTGCTTGCATGATGACGGTAAAGGACAAGCCGAGCAATAAGATGAGCGTTTTTTTCATGATTAGTTTTGGGCTTTGTCTTTAGAAGGGATGTAGTCCAGGATGAGACGTTGGTTCGGGTTCAGGTACTTTTTGGCTACTTCGCGGATTTCTTCGCGCGTGACCGAACGGTAAATGTCGATTTCTGAGTTGATCAGTTTTACATCGCCGTAAAGCAAATAATAACTGGCCAGGTTTTCGGCAATGCCTTCGATGCTGGCGTTGCTGTTGACGTACTGGTTCTCGAATTTGTTTTGCAATTTTTCGAAATCTCGTTCCGAGATCAGTTCGGTTTGGAGTTTGACGATTTCGTCGTCCATTTCTTGGAGCAGGCTTTGGGTGGTGTTTTGGCCGAGCGGTAATCCGTACAACACATAAAGCCCGTAGTCTTCCTGGCTGACGTTGAACGCGCCGATTTGCAGCGCCATTTTTTTATCGTCCACAATTTTTTTGTACAAACGCGAGCTTTTGCCGTCGCTCAACACCGATGAAATCATGTCGAGCACACGGGCGTCGCGCGTTTTCATCGACGGCGTGCGGTAGGCCGCCACGATGGCCGGGATTTGGATGTTCGGGTCCTCATATTCGGCTTTGAGCGTTTGCGTGATGGGCGCTTCGGTAAAGGTTTCGCGTTGGATGGCCGGGCCTTTTTTGATAGGGCCGAAATATTGTTTGATCCACTTTCGGGCCTGTGCACCGTCGAAATCGCCGGCCACGACGAGCACCGCATTGTTAGGGATGTAGAATTTTTTGTTGAACGCCTGGAATTCTTCGAGTGTGGCGGCGTCCAAATGTTCCATCGAGCCGATGGTGGCCCAGCGGTACGGATGCACCTTGAACATGTTTTTCTTGACCTGTGCGATGAAATTGCCATAAGGCTGGTTGTCTACGCGCAGGCGTTTTTCTTCTTTGACGACTTCGTTTTGTGTATCGACGCCAATTTGGTTGATGACCGGATGCATGAGCCGCTCGGATTCCATCCAAAGCCCTAGTTCGAGGCTGTTTGATGGGAACACTTCGTAATAGTAGGTGCGGTCGTCGGACGTATTGGCGTTGTTGACGCCGCCGTTGCCGGTGACGATTTTCATCCATTCGCCGCGTTTGATGTTTTGCGTGCCTTCGAACAGCAAATGCTCGAAAAAGTGCGCGAATCCTGTTCGTTCTGGGTTTTCGTCCTTGGCGCCTACATGGTACATGACCGATGTGATGACCGTTGGGGCCGAAGGGTCGTGGTGGAGGATGACGTGCAGCCCGTTGTCGAGGTCGTATTCTTCGAAATTTACCTTTTGCGCCGTGGCGGCCGAACCGAGCGAGAGTGCTGCACCCATAGCCATAATTGTTTTTTTCATAAGGGTTAACCGGTGTTTTCTTTTTTCCGTTGGTAGGGAATTGGGTATTTTGTTACGGCAAAAGTAGAAAATAAGTCGTAAAGTCATAAGGTCGTAAAGGCGGTATTCAATTGCGATATTGTGTTTGCGTGAGATTTAGCTTCGCTCAGTTCGGCCGTTGGCCTCGGGTGAGATTAAGAGGAAATGATATATAGAGGAGACCCGAGCCTAAAAGGCGAACTGTATGGAGCGCGGCGAAGTAAATGTCTAGTGGATATTCGGTTTTTTGCTCGGTGGGCTTCAGGCATAAATCTAAAAGCGAACGACGGATTTGTTGCGAAGCGACTGATGAATGTTCTTCGTGGGGCTGCGTGAGGGATAGCAGCGGAAATCCTTTTTGTGTAGCGTAGCGGAACAAAAGATTGTAGCGGATAGCCCGACGGCGCTTTGATAAACATGGGTTTATACGAGAAGTTTCTGGCGCCGGCACGCCCAAATAAAAGATGAAAAGCTTTTTTTTAGCCTCGAATTTTCGCTTTTGGACTTTATGACTTTAAAAACTTTATGACTTTTTTCCTCAACGGGTTGCGGGTATGTGATTTAGTTGTATATTTGCGCTCATTTTATCAACAAATAATTTATTGTTATGTACGCAATCGTAGAGATAGCAGGGCAACAATTTAAAGTAAGCAAAGACTCAAAAGTTTTTGTTCACCGTCTTTCGGGCGATGAGGGATCTAAAGTGACTTTCGACAAAGTCCTCCTGATCGACGACAACGGGAACATCACTTTGGGCGCCCCGGCTGTAGAAGGTGCTTCGGTAGAAGCCAAAGTGTTGCAACACTTAAAAGGAGACAAAGTAATCGTTTTCAAAAAGAAAAGAAGAAAAGGTTACAAAAAGAAAAACGGTCACAGACAGTATTTGACGCAAATCCAGATTTCGGGTATTGCTGTTGGTGGTGCTAAAAAAGCGGCTGCCAAGAAAGAAGCTGCACCTGCCGAAGAAGCTGCGCCAAAAGCCGCTGCTGCAACCGGTGACAGAGCGACCGTAAACTTTGGTGAAGACCACGAGTTGAACTACCACCTCAAGAAAAACAACCTTTCACAGTCTAAAGACAACAGAGAAGTTTTGGTGGCTTTGGGTAAAGAAGTGAAAGAAGAATTGGGCAAAAACGTGTTGACACACGAAGAAGTGGATGCCGCAATCGAAAAGAACATCGCGAGATTTACAGAGAAAAAATAATCCTTAAAGATACCATACCATGGCTCACAAAAAAGGCGTCGGTAGTTCGAAGAACGGACGCGAATCAGAATCGAAACGTCTTGGCGTAAAGATTTACGGTGGCCAAGCTGCCATCGCAGGGAACATCATTGTTAGACAAAGAGGTTCTAAGCACAACGCTGGAGAGAATGTTTACATCTCTAAAGACCACACTTTGCACGCAAAAGTGGACGGAGTTGTAAAATTCCAGAAGAAAAAAGACAACAAGTCTTACGTTTCAATCATTCCTTTCGAGGCGTAATTGGACGAAATTATAGGAAAGCCCGCTTGAGAAAGCGGGCTTTTTTTGTTTAAGATTTGCGGTTTTACAGTTTCTCTGTAAGGACGGTATTGAAAAATTTTGTAGGTTGTCCCTAGTACGGGTAGGGGGAGTACGGTTTACCCCTAGGAAATTGCGGTGATATTTTGGTATAGAAAATCTGTAATTTTTGTGAATGTTTTCAATCGGTTTTTTTGGGTTCGTTGTTTCAAAAGTGTAGATTTTCTATAGGTGCTGTATTGAAAAAAATCGTAGGTTGTCCCTAGTACGGGTAGGGGGAGTACGGTTTACCCCTAGGAAATTGCGGTGATATTTTGGTATAGAAAATCTGTAATTTTTGTGAATGTTTTCAATCGGTTTTTTTTGGGTTCGTTGTTTTAAAAGTGCAGATTTTCCATAGGTGCTGTATTGAAAAAAATCGTAGGTTGTCCCTAGTACGGGTAGGGGGAGTACGGTTTACCCCTAAAAAATAAAATCGACATTGGGTTACAGACATTCTGTAGTTTTCGTTAAAATTTAACGCGGCATTTCTAAGCGCTTTACCAAGCGGTTTCTCGCTGACTTTGCGCTTGCCTCAGCAGATTCCAAGTCCTGGCCGGTACGAGCAGAAAAAAATCCCGTTCAAAGAACGGGATCACTCATTTTAATTAATATCAGGATAGGATTAAGCACCGGTATTCCCCGGCGACACCACATTGTGCACCTGAAGTTGCTGGATGTCGCGGTCGAACAAATACAAACCGCCCTTGTCGTCGCCAATGAGGTTGATCTTGTCGAGGATCGCGCGCGCTTGGGCTTCTTCTTCGATCTGTTCGGTCACGTACCATTGCAGGAAGTTGTGTGTGGCGTAATCCTTTTCCTGCAGCGTGATGTGCACCAGGTCATTGATCGATGCCGACACAAAAATCTCATGGTCATGCAATTCCTGGAACATTTCCTTAAACGTCTTGAACGATACGTTGGGCGCTTTGAGTTCAGAGATATGCGCGTTGCCGCCGCGTTCGTTGATGAATTTCACAAGACGCAGCATGTGCATGCGTTCTTCATCCGATTGTTTGTACATGAATTGGGCGACGCCTTCAAGTCCTTTGGCTTCGGCCCAACAGGCCATGGCCAAGTAAATTTGCGACGATTCGCCTTCTATTTTGACTTGCTTGTTCAGCGCGGCTTCGATGGTTTTAGATAGCATGATGGTGGATATTAAAATTGCCCCATAAAGTTAGGTAAAATAAGCCTGGAATAATTTGTATCGGTTCTAAATTTAGCGCTATTTTAGGACTATCTTTTTGGTGACGACGGTATTTTTCTGGTCTTTGAATTGCACGATGTATACACCTGATCGAAGCCCTGTCCGGTCAAATTGGTGTTCGGTGGCTTGGCCCAGTTCGATGGTTTTAGACCGAACATTTTTGCCTTGCAAATCATATACTTCGCAATCGACGGATGCGGTGTTCGGCCAGTAGATGCCGAACATGATTTTGTCATTCGGATAAGTTACCGTAACAAAATTAGCATCTGATTCTACGTCTTTTGTCCCAAGAAAAGCCTGGTCGAACAAAAGGCTACCAATGTTCGCCTGAAAATTAACGATGTCGTTTGCCGCGCTAAACCGCAACCCAATTGTTGCAATATCGCGGTTGGCAAAGCCGCCCAAATCCAATTCCTTCCAGGTCCAGCCGTTGAGCGTGACCAGATCGGCGCCAGGGACTTCATACTTTTGCGTAGGCGCATCGGCAAAGGTCAGAATTACTTTTACGGCACCGTTGTTCGCCACGTCATTGGTCTTGTAGAGTAGATTTCCAGTCGTGGTGGCACCAGTTCCCGTTACGGGAATGTAGGTTTTGTACAGCATCAAATCGATTCCGTTTCCTTGGGGTAAACTTCCAGTAATCTTAAGCGAGCTTCCGCCGTCTGTTGCCTGTTCAAAATCCCATGAAGCTTCAAGGACGTCGCTTTGCGAAAAAGCCCATTGCCAGGTAGGCAAAATATCCTGCTGGTTCATGTCGTGCCATGGCGCATCGGAGACCACCAGCCCGTTTTCAAACTTCTTGAGGCCGTGGCCAGTGTTAAAGTTGGTTGCGAACGGGACAAATCCACTGATCACCGAAGCCTCGGGAATCCAATTCGAAAACCCTTTCCATCCTGTCGCATCAACAATAGCCGGATTTTGGTCGGCGCCTGCAAACATCTTGTTTTCGGCGGCGTAAAAAGCGGCATGGTCGTTCACGTCGTTGTTGAAATTCGAATACATCGAATGGTTGTAAATGCAATTCGGCGCAAACAAGCCGAGCGATGTAAAAGGCGTGGTGGCGTTTTCATGAAGATAACCCATAAAGGTATTGCCGCCCGTCAAAAAGTCGCCCTGATTGCGGTTGGGCCAGATATCTGCCCCGGTAAATACTTCATATTGCGAACGTCCGATGGTTTGTGCGCGTGTCCTTGACATGGTTGGGAACGAATTGCTCGCCCAGAAAAAGTTGATGAAAATGCTGCTGCCCACGCGGGTTTCGAACGTCCCGTCGCCATCGGCGTCGTCCTGAACGAACGGACTGTTGTTCAAATTGAGTCGGTTTTGCCAACCTACGGCGCCGTTGAGTCGCATCGCATCGTACCACATTACTTCTTTGCCCACGGCTTCTACGGCGGTGGTCAAATCGCGCATGAAATCGTGCATGAGTCCAGCAACTGTAGCCGTGGTGGCGGTTTCCTGGTTGACGAACCAGCCGTCGAAATGGTAGTACTGCATGATCTCGACCATCTTGGGTACAGCGATAAAGTTCCCGCCCGCGTCCTGCTCGAGAAAGTTCTGCAACGTCGCGGTCGATCCGCCAAAGGCCGTCGGGGCAAAAAATACGTTGCCGAACACCTTGACGCCGTTTTTGTGCGCCGCGTTGGTCCACGGCGACGACGGCAATTGGATGCTTTGCGACGAAGTCCCGCCAAACCAAACGAGTTTGTCGATGTATGCCCAATGCGTAAAATTGTAGAGGTTAAACTGGCTTTGCTCGCCGTGATAATTGGCAAAATTGTTCATCCCGTCGGGCAAATACGCAATCTGCATGTCGTTGGTCAGCGAAGGATTGAATTGGGTTGCAGGATTGGTGAAACGCGTGGCAAGCGGCACCGTCGAAATCAAATCGGTCGAAGCCGTCGGGCCGTTTTGTGTCCACGCTTTGAGCTCGTCGACGGTCAAAATATACGGCGCGGTGTTGATGATTTGCGCACAAAGGTTGCCGCAAAACAAAAGCGAAAGAAGTACGGGTAGTTTCAAAATAGTGGTGGTTAGTAGTTTGCGTAAATATAAGAAAAGGATTGTGCCGATTTTGCGCAAACGACGTGCAAATTTGATTGGCTTTTATAGATTTCGGCAGTGCGTCATTTTTAACAAAATAGGCAGATTTTCTGTAATCCAATCCCGTTTTATTTTTTTAGGGGTAAACCTTACTCCCCCTTCCCTTACTGGCTACAAGCTACCATTTTTTCCAATACACCCGGTATAGAAAATCTGTACTTTTTTAAAATGCATCCGCTAAAAAAGCGCCCGATGTCTTTAACAAAAACTACAGATTTTCTGTAACCCAATCTCGTTTTTATTTTTTAGGGGTAAACCGTACTCCCCCTGCCCGTACTAGGGACAACCTACAAATTTTACCGATACCCGCCCTACATAAAAACTATAATTTCCCCAAGAAAGCGAACTTAAAAACTAAAAAAGCCGCAAACTTGCGGCTCTAAGTACACGATAACTAAATTATTTCGCCTTGGCTTTCTCAAGCGCCTCGTTGTAGCCTTGCTTAAGGTCTTGTTTGGCCTCGTCGAGTTTGGCCTTGGTCGCGTCGGCCTCTTCATTGACGTTGGTCTTGAGTTTGTTCCACGCCGCTTCGGCTTCATCGGCTGTTTTTTGCGCGGCCTCCTGCGCCTTTTTGTCGCCTTTGGCTACGGCTTCCTTCAAATCGGCTTTGGCTTTCTCCCAGCGCGCCTTGGCCGAATCGGTTTCGATGGCAATACCGTTGGTTTCGGTGGTGGTGGTCGTGACTACGGTGGTGTCGCCGTCTACTACATCGGTGGTCGTGGTTTCTACGGTTTCTTTTTTACAGGCGGTTAGCGCGAGCGCGCCAACCAAAACAAAGGCTGCATTTTTGAGGATTGTTTTCATGTGATTGATTTTTTTGATTGCTTAAAATTACTAATTCCAAACAAAAAACCCTTACACAATTGCAAGGGTTTTTAATATCAAAAGAATTTAATTTTAGTATCTGTAATACTCCGGCTTAAACGGTCCTTCAACCTCTACGCCAATGTACTCTGCCTGCTCTGGGCGCAACGTCTCGAGTTCGACACCCAATTTTGCCAGGTGCAAAGCCGCTACTTTTTCGTCCAGGTGTTTCGGCAACATGTAAACTTCATTCTTGTAGTTTGCGCTGTTGTTCCACAATTCGATCTGCGCCAAAGTCTGGTTCGTGAACGAGTTTGACATTACAAAGCTCGGGTGTCCGGTTGCACAACCCAAGTTCACCAAACGGCCTTCTGCCAAGATGATGATGTCTTTTCCTGCAATCGTGTATTTGTCCACTTGCGGTTTGATCTCGATTTTAGACGCGCCGTGGTTTTTGTTGAGCCAAGCCATGTCGATTTCGTTGTCGAAGTGACCGATGTTGCACACGATGGTTTTGTCTTTCATTTGCTCGAAGTGTGAGCCCAAAACGATGTCTTTGTTACCGGTCGTCGTGATGATAATGTCGGCATTTCCAACAACTGTATTCAGTTTCTTCACTTCGAATCCGTCCATCGCAGCCTGCAACGCACAAATCGGGTCGATTTCAGTCACGGTTACGATAGAACCAGCGCCGCGGAACGAAGCCGCAGTTCCTTTACCTACGTCGCCGTATCCGCAAACGACAACTCTCTTGCCAGCCAACATCACATCGGTCGCACGACGAATCGCATCTACCGCCGATTCCTTACAACCGTATTTGTTGTCGAATTTCGACTTGGTTACCGAATCGTTGACGTTGATTGCGGGCATCACCAAAGTGCCGTTTTTCATTCTTTCGTACAAACGGTGAACACCAGTCGTGGTTTCTTCCGACAATCCTTTGATGCCAGGAACCAATTCCGGGTAACGGTCAAAAACCATGTTCGTCAAATCGCCGCCGTCGTCCAAGATCATGTTGAGTGGTTTTCTGTCTTCGCCAAAAAACAACGTCTGCTCGATACACCAGTCGAATGATTCCTCATCCAAACCTTTCCAAGCATACACTTGAATCCCAGCCGCGGCAATCGCAGCAGCAGCCTGGTCTTGCGTAGAGAAAATGTTGCAAGAAGACCAAGTCACCTCGGCGCCCAAAGCAATCAAAGTCTCGATCAAAACCGCAGTCTGGATCGTCATGTGCAAACAACCCGCGATGCGTGCGCCTTTCAATGGTTGCGACGCGCCATATTCTGCGCGAAGCGCCATGAGTCCTGGCATTTCAGCTTCAGCAAGCTCAATTTCTTTTCTTCCCCAAGCCGCCAGGGAAATGTCTTTTACTTTGTACGCCACGAAAGGCATTGTCGTTGTACTCATTATCGTATATTTGTATTTAGTCAAAAATTTGGCGCAAATTTACGGATTTCGTTTTGAAATCAAACGGGTTTGCCGAAATTTATGAAACATTCGCTCGTCTAACTTTTTGAAAGCCAAACGGATGTATTTGATTGTTTTTTAGGAGCTATTTCCCGCTTTTCGTTGCAATCTTTTCTGCCTTAAAGAAAGGCAAAAAAGGATTTACACTTCAATCGGGGCTAGGGCCTCCGCAAACCGCACGTCCATGCCATTATACCGCACGATACACCACGACCCACATACGCAAATCCACATCTGGAAAATCACCGAGCGCGAGTCCGACCTGCTGTCGCAAGTTACACTCAACGAAAAAAACCAATTGCGGCTCCAGGGCATGAAATCGGAACTGCACCGCCGCGGCTTTTTGAGCGTGCGCAAACTCTTGCAGCACGTCGGCTATTCGGATTTCGATTTGTACTACGACCAAACCGGCAAGCCGCACCTGCACGACGGCCGCCACATTTCCATTACCCATTCGCACGAATTTTCGGCCATTGTACTGAGCGACCAAAACATTGGCATCGACATGGAAAAACAACGCGAAAAAATCAAGATCATCGCCGACAAATTCACGGCGCCGCTCGAAGAAACCTATCTCAATCGCGAATCCGACGATTACATCCAAAAGCTTACCGTGATTTGGGGCACCAAGGAAGCCATTTTTAAAGTCCGCAACGAAATCGGGATCAGTTTTAAGGACCATATCGCTTTGTTGCCGTTTGAAATCAATGACCAAAAGGCAAATGCGATTTTGAGTTTCAACCAAACCACCGCTGATTTTTCGGTCTGCTTCGAGGAAATCGAAAACTTTACGTTGGTCTATGTGGTCGAAAACACCAAGCCATAAGATTCTTGCCCAACGTTTTTCCGCTCAACAGCGACGAATATCCTTTGCAATGGGACGCTTGTACATTCTTTAGCATTCTTTTTCAATTTTCCCTTACTTTTGGGCCGGTTTAATACACCCGATGATTTGCACATTAATTCACATAATCCACATGAAATTAAAAATTACTTTGTCTTTGATTACCTGTCTTTCGATAGGCCATTTGTTTTCCCAAGGTTTCGGCAGTACACCAACCACTTGGCCAATCCCGCAAGGAGGCCATACCTATTCGACGATCAATTATGGCTTCGATGCGCTCGGCGATTCGGCTGGCGGGATTTTAGGCGACCAAACCTGGAGCGTCATGGACATGAACGGCGACGGCAGACCAGATTTGGTGGTCACCGCCCAAACCGTAGAATTCGAACAGTTTTCTAACCAAGCCATCGCTTTCGGCAGCGGAAGCAACCGCTATTGGAAAGTATACCTGAACAGCGGAAACGGATTCAGCGCTACCTCCATCAATTGGCCCATTCCACAAGGTGGCCACACGTATTCGACCATCAATTACGGCTATGATGCGTTGTATGGCATGCCAGAAGGGCAGGTAGGCGACCAAACCTGGAGCGTCATCGACTTGAACAACGACAACAAACCCGATTTGGTGGTAACCGCCGAAACGGTAGAATTCGAACAGTTTTCGAACCAAGCCATCGCTTTCGGTACCGGAAGCAACCGTTACTGGAAGGTGTATTGGAACACCGGAAGCGGTTTCAATACCACGCCCACCAACTGGACGATCCCACAGGGCGGACATACTTATTCGACGATCAATTACGGCTTCGACGCGCTGGCCGATTCGGCAGGCAGCTCTTTAGGAGACCAAACCTGGAGCGTTTCGGATATGAACGGAGACGGCAAACCCGACCTGGTGGTCACGGCCCAAAAGGTCGAATTCGAACAGTTTTCGGACCAAGCCATCGCTTTCGGCAGCGGAAGCAACCGTTATTGGAAAGTCTATTTGAACAACGGCAGCGGATTCGCCACGACATCGACCAATTGGCCTATTCCGCAGGGCGGACACACCTATTCGACAATCAATTACGGCTACGACGCCCTTGCGGCTTCGGCCGAAGGCACGATTGGAGACCAGACCTGGAGTGTTCTCGATATGAACAACGACAACAAACCCGATCTGGTGGTCACCGCAGAGCGTAAGGCATATGCCGGTTTCTCGGACCAGGCCACTGCATTCGGCACCGGAAGCAATCGTTATTGGAAAGTGTTTTTGAACACCGGCAGCGGTTTCAATGCCACTTCGACCAATTGGACCATCCCGCAGGGCGGGCACACCTATTCGACGATCAACTACGGGTACGATGCGCTGGCCGCTTCGGCCGAAGGTACCATCGGCGACCAAACCTGGAGTGTCCTCGACATGAACAGCGACAACAAACCCGACTTGGTGGTCACCGCAGAGCGCAAGGCCTATGCCGGTTTCTCGGACCAAGCCACTGCATTCGGCACCGGAAGCAACCGCTATTGGAAAGTGTTTTTGAACAACGGCACCGGATTCGCCACGACATCGGCCAATTGGCCTATTCCGCAAGGAGGTCATACCTATTCTACGATCGACTACGGCTACGACGCACTGGCCGATTCGGCCGGCGGGAATTTAGGCGATCAAACCTGGAGCGTCCTCGACATGAACAACGATAACAAACCCGACTTGGTGGTCACGGCCCAAACCGTAGAATTCGAACAGTTTTCGAACCAAGCCATCGCTTTTGGCACCGGAAGCAGCCGTTACTGGAAAGTGTTTTTGAATTCAGGGCTTTTGGAAACGGGCAGTTTCACGTCTGATGCCAGCGCGGTTGTGGTGTATCCGAATCCATCGAACGGACAGTTTCATGTAGCGACCCACGCCGAGACAAACGACATCGATTTAAAAGTGGTCGATTTGTCCGGTAGGGTGATATTGCACCAAACAAACAGCAAGACCATCGACCTATCGGGTTTTCCAAAAGGGGTGTACATTCTCAATGTTGGCATTGGAGAAGCATCTTATTCCAAGAAGTTGATGCTCAAATAGCAAACGCACACTATCCTCAATCCCAAATTCTAAAACGAGTTTGGGATTTTTTTTGCCCATTTGTGGCCTTGTTCGGTTGTCCGTGTCTTTTGATCGGGGTTGTGGCGAAAATCCAACTATTTTGTGTTTTGGATATCCGAACAAACCAAACTTTGCGTTTTATTGTCTATTTTTGACGCATAATGCACAATGCCACATGCCCCTAAAATTTTTCCGAACGTTTTTTTTAGTTGCGGTTCTTCTATTTGTTTGCGAACCCATTTTTAGCCAAGCTTCGAATCCCAAAGACTCCAGTTATGTAAGTGAGATTTTGGGCAGGGCGAACGCGCAAAATGATCCCGAGTATTTCATCAAGAGCATGGACTCGGTGATCGCCTATTCGCAAAAAAGAAAGTACGCCAAAGGTATTGCGATAGCCTATTGGCGAAAAGCGGTGAGCTATATGCGGCTCAGCGACGCCGAGAACGCCGAACTGTTCATCAAGAAAAACATCGCGTTCACCAAGCAAAACAAACTCGACAAATACCTGGCCGAAACATTCCTTTTTGCCTCGGCGTTCCACAACCAAACCGCCGATTATGTAGCGGCTTTTTCCGATGCGTCGAATGCGCTCAAAACCTCGCTCAAAATGAAGGACAGTCTTTTTATCGGGCGCAGCTATTTGCAAATAGGACGTTGTTATTCGTTAAAACCAGACCACGCCAAAAGTGAGGAGTCGTTCAAGACGGCCATCGCCATTTTCAGGAAAATCAACAACATCCCGCAACTGCGTGATGCGCTCAGCGAGCTCGCCAAGATCTACGTCGACAAAAAGGAATACCCGACGGCGCTCAAGTTGTTCTCGGAGGCCGAACACACCGCCCCCGAAATCCCGATCGACATCTTCCGGTTGCCACACCTTTACGGCAATATCGCACGTTGTTACAACGAAATGGGCAACAACAAAATGGCGCTCGACTACTATCTGAAAACGCTGGAACTTACCGAACAACTCGGGCCGGGCATGATGGTCATCGATTTGACGACCAGGACGTTGGTGGGCGAACTTTATATCGAGACGGGGCAATACGACCTGGCCGAGAAATACCTCAAGGAGGCGCTCGAACTGGCCAAGGTGACCAATACGCTCGACGATTTGCGGATCCTTTATATGGATTTCAGCGCGTTGTACAAACTCAAAAAGGATTACAAAAAGGCTTATGAATACCATGAGCTGTACGTGACCTATTCCGATTCGATCATGAACCGCGACAAGATGGAGGCGCTCGAAGATTTGTCGGTACAATACCAAACCAACGAGGTCGTCAGTAAAAACAAACTGCTCCAAAAACAAAACGCGTTGCAAAAAGCCAATGCCGAGAAAGAACAGTCGCGTAAGAATGCGTGGCTCATCGCACTTTCGGGGGCTTTGCTGTTGCTCGTTTTGGGCGGATGGTTCTATTACCGCAACAACAAACAAAAGCAGGCCATCGCGGCGCTCGAACGCAACCACATCAAGCAAAAATTGCTGATTACGCAAATGAATCCGCATTTTATTTTTAATTCGATCGAGAACATCCAGGGGTTGATTTATGCAAACAAACCCGATTCGGCCGTCGATTACCTGAGCAAATTCTCGACGCTCACGCGCCAGATTCTCGAACACTCGAACGAGAACTACATTTCGCTTTTCGACGAAGTCCAGATGATCAAGAACTACATGGCCATCCAGCAATTGCTTTACGACAACAAATTCGATTACACGATAGCCGTAGAAGAGGCCATCGAACAGGAATCGCTGTTTTTACCGCCCATGCTTACCCAGCCGTTTATCGAAAACGCGATCAAGCACGGGCTCAACAACAAGGCCCAAGGCGGCATGGTCAACATCCGATTCTACCTCGAGCAAAACAAACTGTTGTTCGAAGTGCTCGACAACGGCAAGGGTTTCGACGGCCAACAGAAGCAAACCAACCACAAATCGCTGGCCATGACCATCACCAAGGAACGGTTGGTGAACTACACCAAGAACAAGGACTTTGTCGTACAAACCGACAACGTCATGGACGGAACCAGCGTCGTGGGTGCCAAAGTGCGTTTCGAAATCCCATACATTTACGAAAACTAAAACCATGCGAGCCGTTGTCATAGACGATATCGAAGCGATCCGAAAGAAAAACATCGGGATCATCAGGGCGCATTGCGCCAATGTGGTCATTGTGGGCGAGGCCGATTCGGTAGCGTCGGGTATTGGGCTCATCGACAAATTGTCGCCCGATTTGGTTTTTCTCGACGTCGAGATGCCCGACGGTACCGGGTTCGATTTGCTCCAAAAAATGCGTCCGTTTGATTTCAAGGTGATTTTTATCACGGGTTATGAAGATTTTGCGATCCGCGCGTTTCGCTTTTCGGCCATCGATTATTTGCTCAAACCGCTCCAGGCCGACGAATTGGTCGAGGCCGTGCAAAAAGCGCAGGACTCGATAGGCAACGACCTTGTCGAGCTCAAACTCAACAACCTGTTCGCCAACCTCGAACGGCCCAAGAACCTGCAAAAACTCGTGCTCAAGACCGCCGATCGGATTTATTCGGTGAACATCCAGGACATTGTGCACTGCGAATCCGATAAAAACTACACCACCTTTCATTTTGTCAATGCGCCGCAACTCGTGGTCTCGACCAACCTCAAGGAATATGAGACCATGCTCGTGCCGTTCCAATTCTTCAGGACGCACCAATCGCATTTGATCAACATGGCCTATTTTGATCATTTTGTCAAGGCCGAGGGCGGCAACCGCATCGTGATGAAGAATGCACACGTGGTTCCGTTGTCGGTGCGTAAAAAGGAAGAATTCCTGATTTTGCTCGAGAACCTGTAGGCCTTTTTTCCCGAAAACGAATTTCCATCCAACCCCGACGAATTTACCGTGGCGGCCAACGCATGTTCATTGGTCAAAACGGGCGTTTGCTTTTGCGCTACTTTCGCTTCCGAATCAAACATCAACGCACGTTCGCCACCAACTCGGCGTGCAAAAATTAACCTAAACAAGAAAAATGAAAAAAATGAAAAATGCGATCATGGCAGCGTCATTGGCACTCTGCTGCATAGGATCGGCGAATGCACAATTGCTCAGGAAACTTTCAAAAGCCGCCGACCAGGCGAGCACGGCCAACGACGTTGTCAAGGCCACGGGCGTCGTAGGAAAAGCGACCAAAGGCAAAATGGTAGGCGGATTGGGCAGCGGCGCCAAACTCAACTGGGGACAGTACAACCAAACGCCGGCGGTCACGTTCAGCTCGTTGCTTTACGGCACACAGGTTTTTTTGACCGGTGGCACGCGTCTGGAAAACTACACCGCAACCTTTGTACCCAATACCAAGGCGGGCGGTGCCAAGGTAGACCCTATTTATGACCAGGAAGAATACCTCAAGGTCAAAGTCTTTAAAGGCGACCAGTTCATCACGTATTTTGAGTACGATGGCGGACAGCAATTCGACGAAGGCAAAAAAATCAAATACAACGCGCCTACGTCACGCTACAAAGTGAACGGCGAATGGGTGGGCGACACCAACATCGACCTCAAGCAATGGGGCGCGGGCAATTACCGTCTGGATTTTGTAGCAGGCGACAAAACGTATTACTCGTTCGATTTCGAGGTGGCCAAACTGACCAATAACGACACCTATTCCGGGACCAACGAAATGTATGTGGCGCGCGGGCCATGGAACAACTTTGCCTACATGAACTACGCCGATACGGGCAACCTGCTCTTTGGCTTTTACCTCACGCACGAGGAATTCAAACCCGATCCGGCCAACGCCAAAAACACGACCAAAAAAGTCAAGTGGAGCGTCAGTTTGCTCAAAGACGGCAAGCCTTATGCGAAACATTACGGCAACGGGCCGAACGCCGCGCAGGTCCGACAAGCCGAATGGGGCGACAACCAATGCGCGTTCAAACTCGTCGACAAACCCAACGAAACGCTCAAGTTTGCGACCCTTGCCGATGGCGCCTACAAAGTCGAGGTGACGGTAGAAGGCGAAGCCAAGCCGCGTCAATACCACTTTGACGTCAAAGACAAGCGCATCGTTCAAATTCCTGAGCAAGACCGCAGCAAGAATACCGATCCGACCCGTTTGATCGAGGGCTGGAACGACTACTTCTGGATGAAACTCGTGAAATAATTTAGTTGGTTGGTCCCGGGCTTTTAGGAGTTCGGGATCATTTTTCAGCATTTGCGTTTGAACGAAGACGCTTACAAAACCTGTTGATAACTTAACGCAAAAGCAAACATTTGTAGATACAAACATTGTAAGTTTGCACGCTAATTATTCGGAAAGCATTTACAAAACAAATCGCTCTTAATTGTAGCGTAGCGGAATCTGAAAAGCTCCATGAGTAGGAAAAATACAAGTTGATAAAAATGAAAAGAATTACCCTGGCGCTTTGCGCGCTTTTTTCACAGTTGATTTTTGCGCAGGACGGCGCGGCCGACACCACTTTTGGGACCAACGGTTATGTCTTGCTCAACACCGACAACGGCGTGACGCTCGACCGTCGCGTACAGCCCGATGGCACGACCATCTACATCCACAACGGCAAGTTCCACCGACTCACCGCCAACGGATTGCCCGATGCGACTTTTGGTGTGGACGGCGCGATCAACATCGTCCAGAGCTATACCAATTATCAAAGTTTTACGGTCGAAAACAACCAGATTACATTGATTTCTAAAGGCACCTACGACAACTACGCAATGGGGCGCTACAATTTTGACGGCACGGTCGATGCCACTTTAGGCACTGGCGGACAAGGTTGGGTTTTCCTCAATGTGGGCACCGACATCAAAGGAAACATTTATTCTGAAAAATCGCCCGACGGTAAAATCTTTATCGGCGGCAACTCGAGCACGGCCTACGGCAGCTACAACAACTATTACATCAGACGCTACAACACCGACGGCACGCACGACAGCAGCTACAACTTCAATTCACATTCCTTGGGCATCAACATCAGCCAAACCTCGATTGGGTATTACACCGAAGAATTTTCGAGCGGGATTAAGGTACGGCCCGACGGGAATGCCGTGATTTATGGCTATTCGGCGTATTACGAAAGTTCGTCGTCGTTTGTATCCAACCGCAAGACGACGGCCGCCATCGTGGCGCCAACAGGCCAACCGATCAGACTGCAGCACAGCTACGAGTCGTTCTACGGATGGAAATACGATTTGGCCTTCGACCAGGACAACAACACCTACATGCTCGGCGGACAAACCAATTTTGGCTCGAATGCGGTACCTTACGCCAGCATCAAGAAATTTACCCCGACGGGCGGCAACGCCAATTCTTTCGGGACAGCGGGCACGCTCGTGGTTTCACTCGACATCGATGCGACGACCAAAGCCGATTTCAGGAAAATCCTGGTCCAACCTGACGGGAAGATTTTATTGGCGGGTATGGCCGTTACGACCACAGCCGGACAAGCGAACCAATTTCCGTATCTGGTCATGGCGCGGTTCCTGTCAAACGGTACGCTCGACACGACTTTTGGCAACAACGGTTACATCCTGCACGACATCGACCACCCGAATACGGCAGCCAACCGCAACAACATTACGCAGTTTTACGCTTCGGCCGATTTTAGTTCGATTTTCATCGGCGGTAACAATTTGCAGAACGCGATCATTCTCAAATACAGCAACCAATCGATGGCGCCATTGGCCGTTCCGGTATTCGATGCGATCGCTCCGATTTGTGCAGGCGATACGGCTCCGGCTTTGGCGGCAGCTTCAAACAACGGGATCTCGGGTACTTGGTCACCAGCGGTCATCGACAATACGACATCGGGAACCTATACCTTCACGCCCGACCAAGGTCAGCATGCCACAACGGCCAACCTGAACGTGACCGTGAACCAGCCCACAACATCGACGGTGACCGAATCGGCTTGCGAAACATTTACCTGGGC
>NZ_FMVF01000010.1:0-64490 GCF_900101895.1 Flavobacterium caeni | reverse complement strand
ACATTTACATGGGCAGCTACCGGAAACACGTATACCGAAAGCGGCGCGTACACCAACGTGACCACCAACGCCAATGGCTGCGTGCACACCGAAACGCTGAACCTGACGATCAACCAGGCTACGGCTATTACTGGTGCTTCTGATCAAAGTTTTGTCGAAGGATCTACGCTGAACGACATCGTGTTGAGCACAAACGTTACCTGGTATGCCAGCCTTGCCGATGCTTTGGTGCCACAAAACCCGATCGCGGCCACGACCGTCTTGACCGATGGCGCCACCTACTATGCCGTAAGTTTGACCGAGAATTGCCCAAGCGAGCCATTTGCGGTAACCGTTTCGACGTTCCTGGGGACCAATTCGTTTGATGATGCGCTGTTCAGCGTTTATCCGAACCCTACTTTTGATGTGGTCACGGTCCGGTATGCGAAAGCCATCGAGCACGTTAGCGTACACAATGTTTTGGGTCAATCGGTTTTGTCTGACAACATCGACGCCAACCAAGGCCAAGTGGATTTATCGCACTTGACGGCGGGCACGTATTTTGTCAAAATCACTTCGGGCGAAGCATCGAAGACCGTCAAAGTCATCAAAAAATAACGCGTTCAGAAAACCAATCATGCCCAGCCTGATACCGGTTGGGCTTTGACTTGGTTGATACAGATAATCAATACCACTTATAACCTTTACAAATGAAAAAAATCTACACTACACTCTTGGCGCTTTGTTCTGTGGCGACTTTCGCGCAGACCTATGATTACACCTTGTACAATTGGCAAAATACCAACACGGAAAATGCCACGGTCAACTGCCTCACTACCGACAACAACGGTTTGTTGTGGATGAGTAGCTTTGCCGGTATCGCGAGTTTCAACGGTACCACATTCACCAATTACACGCCCGAGAATTCTGATTTGCCGATCAATTCGGTTACCAAGATTGTCGTCGATGGACTCAACAGAAAATGGATGTCTACGTACCAAAGCGGGATCATCATGATGAGCGGCAACACGTTTACGGGTTACGATGAGGTCAACTCAGGGTTGCCTTCGAACGTGATTGGCGACATCGCGGTCGACGCTTCGAACAACGTTTGGGTTGCTACCGATGCCGGACTCGCCAAATTCAACGGCTCGACGTGGACGGTCTATAACGAATCCAACGCGGGAACTTTCGGGAATAACATTTCATCGGTAGGCATCGTGGGTTCTACCGTTTATATTGTAGCCTCGGAAGCCGTGCTGATGAAGATGACCGGTTCGAGCTTTAGCCCCGTCACCGATGGAGTGTTGAAAATTTTCAAGACGACAAACAATGACTTGTATGCTTACACTTTGTACGGATTCTCCAAATTTGTCAATGGCGACCTGACCGCGAGCTACGATTATTTGGCCGGCGGTAGCTGTTTGATGGATTGTCAGCCGTCTGCAATCGACCTCGATGAAAACGGAAAAGTTTGGATCTCGAACTATGTCGAATGTGCACAGGGCGGTATTCAGAATTTCACCGATTGCGCCAATTATACGCACGCCAACAACGATCCGATGAACTACGTAACGGCTTTCAAAGTGCAGTCGTCGAACCTGATTTGGGTTTTTGTCGCCGAATTGGGCTTGGTCAAAATGGTTGGCAACAACCTCTCGGCCATCGATTTTGAAAACCAAACAACGGCCACCGTCTATCCCAATCCGGTACAAGACGTTTTGCATGTTGCTGCACCGCAAACCATTTCAGACGTGACGGTTTACAACACCATGGGCCAACAGGTGTTGCGCCAAGCCATCGACGCCAGCGAAGGCCAAATCGATATGTCGGCTTTGACGCCCGGAACTTATTTCGTAAAAACGGCCACACCAAGTGCCGTAAAATCGGTCAAAGTGGTCAAGCAATAAAAACCAAATCACCCACATCAAATCCCAAGCCCCGTGTTTGGGATTTTTTATTTGCGGCATTTCGTCGGCTAAATTTCTATTTCCGACGTGCAACGAGTATATTTGCGTTCGATGACGAATTTGTACGCGCACATCCGCTTGGCGAAATCACAAAACCAAAAACTGCTCGCCATCCTGCTCGACCCAGACAAGATCGATTGGGACCGGCTCGGTGTGCTGATGGACCGCATCAACCAATCGCCGGCCTCCCATATTTTTGTCGGCGGCAGCCATGTCGAAAGCAACCAAATCGATCATTTGGTGTCTGCACTCAAAGAAAAATGTAGTTTGCCCGTGGTTTTGTTTCCGGGCAATCCGTCGCAGATTTCGACACTGGCCGATGGGATTTTGTTCCTGTCGCTGCTTTCGGGCCGCAACCCCGATTTTTTGATCGGGCACCAGGTGCAGGCCGCGCCGCTGCTCAAGCAATCGACGCTCGAAGTCATCCCGACGGGTTACCTGCTCATCGAAAGCGGTACGGCAACCGCCGTAGAAAAAGTGAGCCGCACCACGCCGCTCGACCGCAACAATGTGGCGCATATCGTGGCGACCGCGCAGGCAGGGGAATTGCTCGGCAACCGATTGATTTACCTCGAGGCGGGGAGTGGTGCCGATTTGCCGGTGCCGGTGCCTGTCATCGAAGCCGTTGCGCAAGGGATCGACATTCCGCTTATTGTAGGCGGTGGGATCCGCAACCGCAAGGGCATCGACGCTGCGTATGCTGCGGGCGCCGATCTGGTCGTGATCGGGACGGCATTTGAGAACGACCTCGATTTTTTCGAAAAAAACAAATAACACAACAACGCATGAAAGTTTCGGTAGACATCAGTTTGTATCCGCTCGATCAAAATTACGAGCCGCCCATCATCGCCTTTATCGAAAAGCTAAAGAGCGCGCCGTTTAAGGTGATGGAAAACCCGTTGTCGACGCAGGTTTATGGCGACTATGACCAGGTGATGGATTTTCTCAAACAGGCCGTCAAGGAAACGTTCCTGACCGAGGAAATGGCGGTGTTCAACATGAAGTTCATCAAAGGCGACCGTTCATGACCGAATTTTTCCTGGACGCCTACCGCGACACACCGCTTTTTGTGATCGTCCTCGAGGCCATTACGTTTGTCTTTGGGATTGCGAGCGTGTATTTGGCCAAAAAGGAGAACATTTGGGTGTATCCCACGGGACTCATCGCCACAACCATTACGGCCTATTTGTTTTACCGTGCGCAGTACGTGGGCGATTTGCTCGTGAACGTTTATTATTCGGTGATGAGCATTTACGGTTGGTACCTTTGGGCGCTCAAGAAAGAAGGGACGCCCGTGGTGCGGATTTCGCGTACCGATACACGCGAAAAATTAACAGGCGTGGGCGTTTTTGTGTTTACAATTGTCGTAATTTTCGCGATTTATAAGGTGTTTTTGCCGAAGCTTGGCACCGACAATTACATCGATCTGTTCGTCTCGGGGATTTTCTTTACCGCCATGTGGTATATGGCCAGGAAAAAACTTGAAAACTGGACACTTTGGATCATCGGCGATTTGATAGCCGTTCCGCTGTATGCCTATCGCGGCTACGGGATACTGGCGCTCGAATACGTCTTTTTTACAATACTGGCCGTAATGGCTTATTTAGCATGGAGGAAAACCTTAAGCAACAACCCACCGATACAATAAGGATCGCAATCTACGGCCCCGAAAGCACCGGCAAGACGACGCTCGCGCAGCAACTCGCCGAGCATTTCGAGACGGTGTGGGCGCCCGAGTTTGCACGCGATTACCTGCAAAAGAAATTCGACGATGCGGGCACGATCTGCGAACCCGAAGACTTGCTGCCTATTGCCATCGGACAAACCAAACTCGAGAACGATGCCTTGCTTATCGCCAACAAGTTCCTGTTTTGCGACACGTGTTTGATGGTGACCAAGGTGTATTCGGAGATTTACTATAATTTTTGCGATCCCGTGCTCGACAAGGCCGCGCGCAAACAAAAATACGATCTGTTTTTCCTGACCGACATCGACGTGCCATGGGAAAAAGACGATTTGCGCGACCGCCCCGACGACCGCGAGTATTTGTTCGACAAATTCAAGTCGGCGCTCATCGAGAACAACAAGCCGTACATCGTTTTATCGGGCGATACCGAGACGCGTCTGCACAAAGCGATTACAATCGTCAACGATTTGGTCAAGAACAAGGAACTCGGTTTTTCGTCCTACGATTTTGTACAAATCCACGAGCATGGCGTTAGCATCGACGCGGTGAAAAAGCAACTCGGGATTTTCCAGACGGGCATCGGCAAAGCGGTTTTGGAACGTCCGGCCAAGAAGGAAGACGGCATCCTCAAATTGTCCGACCAAGAATTCGAGACCTACGCCCAACTGTTCGATGCCAAAAAGCACCGGTTCAAGCTCAAGAAGTTTGTCCCGGCTTCGGGCGCGGCCAGCAGGATGTTCAAGTTCCTGACCGAATTCCTGAACGAGTTCGACCTGGAGAACGAAACGATCAATGCCTACATCAACCGCAAAGGGGCGACGAACCTGGCCATTTTCCTCGCCGGGATGGAGAAATTTCCGTTTTTTGATGCCATCGACAAACGGTTGCGCGAAACCCACCCCGAATTCAATTCGTGGAATGCCGATCGAAAGAACCACGCCTTTGTACAAGTGATGCTCGATGGGGCCGAATTCAACTTCTGCAACAAGCCAAAAGGGATTTTGCCATTCCACGAATACCCGACGCACATTGCCACGCCCATTGAAGAACATTTGAACGAAAGCGCCTTTTACGCCGCTTCCAACGGCAAGTCGAACCTGCATTTTACGATTTCCGAGGCGCACCAGATGCAATTCGAACGCATCATCGGCAAGGTCAAGGGCAAGGTCGAGCAGCAGTCGAACACACAAATAGAGGTGGGCTACACCTACCAACGCAAATCGACCGATACCCTGGCGGTAGACCTCGACAACCGTCCGTTTCGCTTTGACGACGGCAGGTTGTTCTTTCGCCCGGGCGGACATGGCGCGTTGATCGAAAACCTCAATGGGCTCGAATCGGATGTTATTTTTGTCAAGAACATCGACAACGTGATCCAAAACCACATCGACCGTATCGCGTTGTACAAAAAAGCGCTGGCAGGGATCCTTTTCGAGCTGCAACAGCAGGTTTTCGATTACCTGCAGCGCATCGACAACGAAACCGTCAAGGAGGAACACATCGACGAGATGATCATTTTTGCCCAGCGCAAACTCAATGTGGTCATCATAGAAGATTTTTACAAGTATACGCTGCGCCACCAACAGATTTATCTGCGCGAAATCCTGAACCGTCCGATACGCGTGTGCGGCATGGTCAAGAACGAAGGCGAACCCGGCGGCGGACCGTTTTGGGTGCGCGACAACCGCGGCAACCTGTCGCTGCAAATTGTTGAGGCCACGCAAATCGACCAGCAAAACCCCGAACAGGCTGCGATTTTGAAGGCATCGACGCATTTTAACCCTGTCGATTTGGTGTGTGCGATACGCAACTACCAGGGCGAAAAGTTCGATTTGCGCGAGTTTGTCGATCCCAAAAGCGGTTTCATCGTACACAAAACCAAAAACGGAAAGGACATCAAAGCCTACGAGTTACCAGGGCTTTGGAACGGCGCCATGGCCAAATGGATCACGATTTTTGTCGAAGTCCCGTTGCTCACGTTCAACCCCGTCAAGACCGTCAACGACCTTTTAAAATTTGCACACCAACCGCAATAATGGACGCCGAAAAAACCCTATCGGAATTGCAATTCAAAGCCGTCAGAAGTGGCGGCGCGGGCGGGCAAAATGTCAATAAAGTATCGTCTAAGGTCGTGCTGACTTTCGATTTGAACGCCTCGCAAAGTTTGTCCGACGACGAAAAAGCATTGGTCGAAAAAAACCTCGCCACACGACTAACGACCGAAAATCTGCTCATCCTCACCGCCGATGACGACCGCAGCCAACTCAAAAACAAAGACATCGTCACCAAACGTTTTCTCAAGTTGATCCAAAAAGCGCTGGTCGTGCCCAAAAAACGCAAACCCACTAAGGTGCCGCGTTCGGTCATCGAAAAACGCATTAAGGAAAAGCGGAACCAGTCGGAGATTAAGCAATCAAGGCAAAAACCACGGCTTTGATTATTTTAAATGTTGAATTTTAAATTTTAAATGCATTGCGAACATTTAAAATTCAAAATTTAGAATTTAAAATACTACATTTGCACCGTCTCAAAGGGGTGCTCTACCAAGGGCTGAGATTATACCCGTAGAACCTGGGCAGGTAATGCTGCCAAGGAACACATGACCGGAGTGCACGCCGCGTCACAGGAACCAATTTTAATTTTTAACCAAGAATAATTGCCCCTTTTATTCGTAAATCATTACGAATGAAAACTTTATTCAAAAATTTTGGGCGTGACCACAAGGGTCGGGCTTTTCGTTTCAATCTTTTTGGGTCTGAAAACCCAAAAAGGATTTGCTTCGCCAGTTCGCCTTTCAGGCTCGGGTTCACTGCAATCCCTCACGCGGCCACCGTTACAGCTTTTCTACTAACTACAGCGTCGGTTTTCTCGCAGGAGCAACCCAAAGATTCCACCCAAATCCAACCGCTCGATGAGGTTTTGGTATCGGCCGTACGCGCCAATGCCAAGACGCCCGTGAGTTTTTCGAACCTCAAAAAAGACGAGATCGCCCCGCGCAACCTCGGTCAGGACATCCCGACGCTGATGAACTTTCTGCCATCGGTGGTCACGACTTCGGATGCGGGAAACGGGATCGGGTACACGGGCATCCGCGTAAGGGGAAGCGACGCCACGCGCGTCAACATCACCATCAACGGTATTCCGTATAACGACTCGGAAAGCCACGGTACGTTTTGGGTAAACATGCCCGATTTTGCTTCGTCGGTCGAGAGTTTGCAATTGCAGCGCGGCGTGGGGACTTCGACCAACGGTGCGGGCGCTTTCGGGGCGAGCTTGAACATGCTCACCGACAATTATGCGCAAAAGGCTTCGGGCGAGATTTCCAATTCGTTCGGCAGTTTCAACACGCGCAAACATACGGTCAAGTTCAGTTCGGGGTTGCTCCACGATCGTTTTGAACTCGCGGGACGTTTGTCGAACCTTCATTCCGATGGGTTCATCGACCGCGCCGAATCGACGTTGAAATCCTACTTCCTGCAAGGTACCTATGTGGGCCAAACCACACTCATCAAGGCGCTCGCGTTTGGCGGTACCGAAAAAACGTACCAATCGTGGAACGGACTTGAAGATCCCGAAAAGTTAAAGCACGACCGTACCTACAACACCGCGGGCCAATTCACCGACGAGTTCGGCAACACGCGTTTTTACGACAACGAAACCGACAACTACCAGCAGGACCACTACCAATTGCACTGGAACCAAAAGATCGGTTTGCGGTTCAGCACCAACCTCGCGTTGCATTACACCAAAGGCAAGGGCTACTACGAGAACTATGAAGAAGACGCCGCGTTCGAGGATTTTGCGATGACACCACCCGTGACCGGCGTAGATGCGACCGATCTGGTACGTCAAAAATGGCTTGACAACGACTTTTACGGCGCGACGGGCTCGGTGAATTTTAAAAACGACCGGTTCGACGTGATCGTGGGCGGCGGCTGGAACAAATACGAAGGCGCGCACTACGGCAAAGTCATTTGGGCGCGTTATTTTTCTGATGGCGAACTGGGCGACAAATACTATGACGACGATGCGGTCAAAACCGACGGCAACGTCTTTGCCAAGGCCACCGTAGGCATTGTGGGCGGATTGTCGGCCTATGCCGATTTGCAGTACCGCAACGTGAACTATGAAGCCAACGGCAACGACACGGGATTGGTAGACGATTCGTTTTCGTTTTTTAACCCCAAGGCGGGCTTGACTTACGCGGTCAATGGCAAGCATACCGTTTATGCGTCGTATGCCCGCGCCAACCGCGAGCCCAACCGCAGCGACTACGAAAGCGGCAACCCCGAGCCCGAGCAGCTCGACGATTTTGAATTGGGTTGGCGTTTGAATACGTCGGCGGTTCGGTTGAACATCAACGGCTACTACATGAAGTACAAGAACCAATTGGTGTTGACCGGCGCGCTCGACGATGTAGGTGCGCCCGTACGCGAAAATGTGGGCGACAGCTACCGCATGGGTGTCGAGGCCGAAGCGGTGATACGCGTCACGCCCAAACTGTATGTCAAACCGAATTTGACGGTAAGCCAAAACCGCAATCAGGACTTTTATTTCCAACGCGATGGACAGTTGCAAAATTTGGGCGACACGCACATTGCGTTCTCTCCGGGCGTGATTGCCGCCAACCAGATCCAGTGGTTGCCGTTCAAAGGGTTCCAGGCGACGCTTTTGAGTAAGTTTGTGGGCGATCAGTACATGGGCAACATCGATTCGCAGGCTTCTAAGCTCGAGTCGTATGCGGTGAGCGATTTGAGTGTGTCGTATACAATCGAGACCAAAAAAGTGTTCGAGTCGATCACCATCAGCGGATTGCTCAACAACCTGTTCGATTACGAGTACGAGAGCAACGGCTATTTCTATACCTACGACGACGATTTTTCAAACCCGCCGGCCATCACCATCATCGAAGGCGCGGGGTACTATCCGCAAGCAGGCATCAACTTCCTTGCGGGACTGACCTTGAAGTTTTAGATTATTTTATTTAGTGGAAGAGTCCCGGTGTTCTGGCATCGGGATTTTTTTTTGGAGACCAGGAGCACCGCGCGATTTGCAGTCAGAAAAAACGGGTAACGGCTTTGGGAACAATCCTAAAAATCAACGTCGGGAAACTTTAACAAAAAGTACAGATTTTCTATAACCGACTATCATCGCAATTAGTTAGGGGTAAACCTTACTCCCCCTGCCCTTACTGGTGGCAAACTACAAAATTTTTAAATACCCTTCTTACAGGAAATCTTCAGTACGACTAAAAAAATCCAACCCGAAACCCCAACAAGAAAGGGTGAAAAAATTAACAAAAACTACAGATTTTCTATAACCGACTATCATCGCAATTAGTTAGGGGTAAACCTTACTCCCCCTGCCCTTACTAGGGACAAACTACAAATTTTTTCAATACCCGGCCTACATAAAAACTGTACATTTTCCTACGCCCAAAAACGCGATCAATTGTAAATACGCACCACCGAACCCTGGATCTCATAACGGTACGGGCGCATCGTATAACCGCCGCCACCCACGCCCGTGAGCAGGTTGTATTCGAAGTTCTCGCAACTGCACTGGGCCGTTGTGGCATTCTTGATCGACATCTTGGAACAGGCCGTCGGATACTGGTTCGGGCAGGCGGCTTCCCACGCACGGTAATCGGTGTCCGAGACTTTCATGACAATGAGTCCGCTCACACCCGCACCCTCGATGTCTACCGGAACCGGATTGATCGGGGAGTTGAGCCCGCTGTATTGCGGCAAGCTGGTATTGATGGAAACAGAAAACGAATATTCGGGCAAATACGGATTGACGTTGCGCGTATTGGAATCCTTGTCACAAGCCAAAAATACAGATGCGAGCAACCACAGCGAAATCGTTTTTTTCATTATAATATTTGTTAAAACAGCGTTGCGGACAAAATTAAATTATTTACCTTTGGCTGCTATATGATTAACATATAATTATACCGACGCAAAATACAATTATCTTTGCAAGAGAATCCCCGTAAAGGGATTTTTTCTGTTTATAAATGACCAAGATTATGAGTGCAGTATCTTATTACACCGCAGAAGGATTAAAGAAGTTAAAGGACGAATTAGACCATTTGAAAAACGTGGCGCGCCCCAAAGCGTCGCAAGATATAGCAGACGCGCGCGACAAAGGCGACCTGTCTGAAAATGCAGAATACGATGCGGCCAAAGAGGCCCAAGGCCTGCTCGAGATGCGTATCGGCAAACTCGAGGAGGTATACGCCAACGCAAGGCTTATCGATGAGTCGCAGCTCGACACCTCGAAGGTGTTGGTGTTGTCGAACGTCAAAATCAAGAACCAGGCGAACGGGCAGGAGATGAAGTATACGCTCGTGGCCGAAAGTGAAGCCGATCTCAAAACGGGAAAAATTTCGGTAACCTCGCCCATCGGCAAAGGCTTGCTGGGCAAATCGGTGGGTGAAATCGCCGAGATTACCGTACCGAACGGGACGCTTAAATTCGAGGTCCTCGAAGTGTCGCGCGACTAGAATCGAAAGTCAAAAGTCAAAAGAACATCAGATCATGGGTTCGATATTTACCAAAATCATCAACGGCGAGATCCCGAGCTACAAAGTGGCCGAGGACGAGAATTTCATCGCCTTTCTCGACGTCAACCCGAACGCCAAGGGCCATACGCTGTGCGTACCAAAGCAGGAAATCAACAAGATTTTCGACATGGACGAAGACCATTATCTGGCGCTAATGCAATTTTCCCGAAAAATCGCCAAGGCGCTCGAGAAAACGGTGCCGTGCAAACGCATCGGCGTGGCCGTCGTAGGGCTCGAGGTGCCGCATGTGCACGTCCATTTGATCCCGTTGCAGGACATGGACGACATGCGTTTTGAGCGCAAAGTAAAACTGGAAAAACACGAGTTCGAAGATTTGGCCCACGCCATTGCGGCCAACCTGTAAAATTCAAACCGACGTCACGTCGGTTTTTTTTATGACTTTTTGAACGTGACCTGCATGGTCGTTCCCTTGTTCAGTTCAGACGAACGCACCTTGATTTTACCTTTGTGGTATTCCTCTACGATGCGCTTGGTGAGCGACAAACCTAATCCCCAGCCGCGTTTCTTGGTCGTAAAGCCCGGTTCGAATACGCTTTTGAATTGGTTTTTGGGGATGCCTTTTCCGGTGTCCGATACCCTGATCTTGACGAACGCACCCGCGTCGATGATCTCGACGGCCAACGTGCCTTTGCCTTTCATCGCATCGATCGCATTCTTGACGAGGTTTTCGATCGTCCAGCTGTGCAGCGCGGCGTTAAAGGACACCATTTGCTTGTGGTCTGGGGCGGTAAGCGAGAATTTGATCTGGCTCGATGCGCGCGACTTCAGGTAATCGTACGATTCACGCGTGGCCGCCACAATGTCTTGCCGTTCGAGCACCGGTTCGGAGCCGATCTTCGAAAAACGGTCGGCGATGGTCTGCAAACGCGACACATCTTTCTCGACTTCGGTGACCGTGGTTTCGTCTACATTGTCGGCCTTCATGATTTCGATCCAACCCAGCAAAGACGACAACGGCGTGCCGATCTGGTGCGCGGTTTCCTTGGCCATCCCGGCCCACAGCTTGTTTTGCGTGGCCATCTTGGTGCTTTTGTAAAAGTTGTACACCAAGGCGCCAAACAGCACAATGATGAGCACCAACGCAACGGGATAGTACTTGAGTTTGTTGAGTAGCGACGAATTCCCGTAGTACAGGTACTGGAACTTGCCCGGCACATATTCTACCGCGATCCGGTCGTTTTCGTTCTTGATTTTGCGCAACAGCGCCTTCGATTCTACAGCGCTTTTGGCCACCTTTTCGTCGATGTTGGCCATGTTGATGATGCTGTCCTTTTCGTCGGTCTGGATGATCGGGATGGTGGTGTTGTGGCTGATGACGTTCAGCGGCAGCTCCAAGTCGGTGAATTCGTTGGCGTTGAGCAGCGTCTTTTGCGCCTCGGCCCAATGTTCCATCTTGATGCGCTCCTCGTTCTTGAAGATCTGGAAAAACATATAGGTGTTCCAAAGGATCAGCGTCACGATCACAAAGGACGCGGCGATCAGGATCCAGCGGGTAAAGTTTTTTCGTTCCGAGAACTGCATGCGGCTAATTTGTGGGGTAAATATAGCGAATTTGCGTGGGTTCACCGCCCGCGGTCATTTTTCACCGCTCCGAAACCTCCTTTAATTTCTCCAAAGCCTTCGGATAGGTGTTGTGGAAATAATCCAGGTAATCTTCGACGGTGTCCATCTCGACGGTTACGGTGGTCGTGCCGTTGTGCTCCTCGAAGCGGTAATTTTCGTGTCCGCCGGCCCACTTTTCGACTTGTTCGCCTGTGGTGATTTCGGTGTCGCCGTCCAAAAATCCGTAGTGGCGTATCGAAACAAAATCGGCAGGCCGGTGCTCGGCTACTTCCGAAACCATACCGCCTTTTTTGCCGTTCTCATCGGTACCTACAAAAAGAATTTTGCTGCCTTTTTCCCAATTCCCCTCATAGGTAGAAGTCGGGTTGAACGCTGCCGTCCAATACTCGTAAGAGGCCTTGTCCTTGAGCCCAAGCATGGTTTCGTATACTTTTTGCGCCGGCGCGTGGATGTCTTTTTTGAATTGTAGCTGTTGCATGTCTTGTGTTTTTTAGTTTTTGATTTTTCTTTGTTTTGACCGTCGGTGACTTGGGGGAATTTATCGCGGTTGCCAGTTTTATTGGCCCGTCAATACCCCATAGGCTTTGGGTATGGTCACGCCCTTAAAGCCATTTGTAAGTCCGTAAAACATCACTAATGTCGATAGTATTCCCAAACCGACGATGATGAAAGACTGGTTGATCGGCCGAATGCCCACGATGTTGCGGTTCATTTTTTTCGCGTGGATGGCGGCTACATGGCCAAAAAACGAAAGTACGGCCAAGCCATAGTACGGAAAGAAAAACAAACTCAACGGAAACGTATTGAGCCCGGCGACGCCAAAATAGAAGTTGGTGTCCAGGTGCAATGCCAGCCTGCCCATCAGCACCGAGCTTACATGGATGACGAGAAAGAGCGCCAAGTAAAGCCCCGTCCAAATCTGTAGCTTTTCAAAAAAACCCGATGCAGATTTCCGTTTTTCTGCGGCCAACTTGATCCCCGAAATGATTTGGATTGCGACCGCCAATAAAAGCAAGGTCTCCACAATCCTGTTTCGATAGACGACCCTCAAATCATCCATTAATGCGATGTGGGCATTTGCTCCGCAAAGGCTGTACAGGTGGTTGAGCAAGTGAAATCCCACGAAAATCGCAATCGCAACGCCAGAGAAGTAATGTAGTTTTTTTGTGTCCAAAAGAAGTCCGATTTTGGGTTCGAAGGCCTACATCCCCGCAGGCGGCTGCGATGACCGTAAAAGCGATGATCCGTTATCCCGAAGATAAGGTTTCTTGGTGGAATACGTACCATGTAACGTTCTAAAAATGCGCACGGAAGGCCATCCAAGGCTAGCAATCAAAGTTCATAAATCTCGATCGGCAAACCGTCGGGATCATAAAAAAACGTAAACTTTTTGTGCGTCAACTCATCGGTCCGCACGGGTTCGGGGTTGATGTTTTTGGATAGCAGCTCGGTCACGGCATCGTCTATATTTTCTACGGCAAAGGCGATGTGCCGCAAACCGGTCGCTTCGGGTCGGGTCAATCTTTTGGGCGGGTTCGGGAACGAAAACAGTTCGATCACGTATTGGCCATTCAGCGACAGATCGAGCTTGTAGGAATCGCGCTGCTACCGGTACACCTCGCGCACGATCTCAAGCCCTAAGATTTCGGTGTAGAACTTTTTGGATTTTGCGTAGTCCGATGCGATGATGGCGGTATGGTGGAGGCTTTTGATTTTCAAGGGATAGGTGAGGGTCTGGTTGTTTGCGGCATATCGGTTTGCGAAATGCACTTCAAATATACCGAATTCTGCGACAGCAACCGATGTTGTGACAAACAACGGTCGGAAAACGCCCATCCAATCCTGTAACATTTTCACACAAAATACCAACATGTCACACCAAATCGTGTGACATGTTGACATTTTATGTAAATTTGTCACAAATCGATACAATGAAAAGAAGTGAATCCACCCCAAGCAAAATGCTCGGCATCAAACAATCCGACCTGGCGTTGATGTTGGGCGTAAGCCGTAGCCAAATGGCCATGTTCGACTCGGGTCGGCGCAGTTTGCCGGTAGAGGCTTTACAACGGCTGGCCGAGATCCGCAAAGACCACGACGCGCTCAAGGCGGCCCAACTGAACGATGCGGCGCTCGCCGCCGAACGCCGCAAACAACTCGAAGAACTGCTTGCCAAGAACCGCCACGGACAGGTCTACAACCAAGGCAAGGTCGAAGCGCTGACCAAGCAACTGCAACAACGCGACAACTTCAGGGCGTTGGCCGAACTCGATATGCAACGCCGAAAAGGCCAGCCCCAAAAAAGTTCGTTTCCCAAACCGGGCGCCGCGGCCGATAAGCTCGTACGATCGCTCGTGGAATTTCAAATCCGGCTCGAGCGCCAGCAACACGAACAAAAGTGGCTTGAGTCGCAATTGCGCGAGAAATAAGCGCATCTAAATGACGTGGAAAATTCGGGTTTTGGTTGACTATTGTCGGGTGTATTTGAGCACTACGGTGTCAGGCTCTACACCGTCCCAAATGACATTCAGGGTCATTTCGATATGGTTGTTGTCGACCACAGTTATATGTCCGTTTGGATTACCGCCAATCGTCGGCCCTGATAGTTGAAGATTTGTTACCAGGTAATTGGAGCCGTCGCCTGCATAATTTCCGGTAAAAGTTTCGTTCCCGGAACTCATGGTGCTGCATTGAATCTGGCCAAACTCATCCATCCATGTTCCTTGGTCTTGTGAATAGGATTGCGCAGAAAAGGACTGCCCGGTAAAGGTAATGCTGCCCGATACCGTTCTGTATCGCGGGCAGTCAGCATTGTCCCATATCCCCATGGCATAGCCATCAAAATGGGTCAATGTCCAGGTACCTTGCAGGTTATTTTCTACCTCTATTGGGAATTTTCCCGAAAAACCATTCAGCGCATCGCTGTACGCATACCTTAGTTCTCCCGATACGGACGGTTGCGTCGTGTTTACTATTTTTACCTTCAGATTTAATAGGCCTTCGTTCTCCAGTGTCGAATTTATCAGTTGAAGGTTGGGGTGGGCGATGCTGAATGAAAAATTGTTCATGGTTTCAAGCGTTACGTCCTGCTGCTGGGCGTTGCTGTCAGAGGGAACTGTTTCGTGGCTAAACTCCGTGAAATCGACTATCGAGATGCTATTGATAATGCCGTTCATGTGGTCTACGGCTTCATTGAACATCGAAACACTTGAAAAGTACTTTTGCATGGCTTCGTTTTGGTTACTGCCGTCGGTTGCGATAATGGTTCTTCTTGCGATTTGAAAAGTAAAAGTCGCGGGTGTATCACTGGAAAGGCTCATGGTACTGGTGGTATTTCTGTCGTTTTCACCGGTCACACCATTGACCGCGTTTTCATACGCGATACCGTAGTCGTTGCCGATATCGTCACCTATTTCCTTGTTTTTATGATAGACAACGCTAAAAGCCGCCGCTGCGCCAATCGCTGCACCCACAGGCCCTGCAATTATTCCTCCTATGCCCGCGCCGCCAAGCGCAGCGGCAATGGCCATAGCGCCGGCTTTGCCGAATTTGGTGTAAATCTTCTGCCGCAATTCTTCCGAAACGTCATTGCTTGAAAGGACACGTCCGCCAAGATCTTCTACCGACAGGAAATCGTCGATCACTGTTTTGTTCGTTTGATAAAAAAGGGCAATTTCCATTTTTTCCTCTGCCGTTGCTTGGGTGTCTACATAGTTCTTGAACGCCAGATAATTGTTAAGTGCCAGATTGCTGTCTTCATTTGGTGTTTCGATACTCGCGAAGTAGGTTTCAAAATTTAAGATAAGCGGAGCAATCGTAGCCTCCGCACTTTGGGTGAGCGCAGGCTGTACAATGTTGTAGGCAATCTTCATATTGTCCAATTCAGGCACCAGCAGCTCGGCATTACCCAAAGGAAAATCGCCCGGGACGCTAAAAACAAGCGTGTGGTCGTCTACTTTCAGCAAAAGAATGTTTTGGCCGGCAAGCGTAGCTCCGTAATGGTTTTGCGTAAGTTGCGTTTCGGGCAAGTCGATCAGGACGGCCTGGTAACGGTAGGCCGCGCCGCCGTTGCGCCCGGAGCTGTCTGGTTGGGCGTCGTCGTCTTGACAGTTTGTAAAGACCAAGGCCAAGGTCAGTGCGAAAAGATACTTCAGGGACAGGTGTTTTTTAGGGAAAGGCATGTTTGTCATTTTTTTATACGAGAGGCTGAAAATCAAATTGATAAAAGTCGAATTTAGATATAAATTTTTGCTTCTGCAATAGGTTAAAGCCTATTTTTATAAGTATAAATTTTTACAGCCATGAAAACCTTCGCAATCGCGATAGGTCCGTCTAAGGAAATGCTGGAATGGTTGATAAGTCGTAGAAAATCTGCAACGCAGTCTGACATCGTTTTTATACTTTTGTTCAAACCGCCTGTATGATCACCATAGACCCCAAAGAAGTCCCTACCGTCCAAATGCAAGCCTACCTGCAGGGTGCCGTCGCGCCGCGTCCCATCGCGTTTGCGAGTACCTTGAGCGCATCGGGAAAGCCCAATTTGTCGCCGTTCAGCTTCTTTAACCTCTTTAGCGCCAACCCGCCGATTCTGGTCTTTTCACCATCGCGCCGCGTACGCGACAACACCACCAAGCACACGCTCGAAAACGTGCTCGAGACCAAGGAGGTCGTGATCAACGTGGTCAATTATAACATCGTACAGCAGGCCTCGCTCTCGAGTACCGAATATGCCGAGGGCGTAGACGAATTCGTCAAGTCGGGGCTCACCAAGTTGCCGTCGCTCAAGGTCAAGCCGTACCGCGTGGCCGAATCGCCGGTACAGTTCGAGTGCAAGGTCAACGACGTGATCGCTTTGGGCGAAAACGGGGGCGCGGGCAACCTGGTCATCTGCGAGGTAATCCAGATGCACCTCTCCGAAGCCATCCTCGACGAGGCTGGTCGCATCGACCAGCACAAAATCGATTTGGTTTCCAGGTTGGGCGGTAATTGGTATTCGCGTGCCAACGCAGGGCTGTTCGAGGTGCCCAAACCGCTTACGACGCTCGGCATCGGCGTAGACCAGATCCCCGATTTTGTCAAACGCAGCACCGTATTCGACGGCAACGACCTGGGGATGCTCGGCAATGTAGAATCGTTGCCCACGCCTGAGGAGATCGCCGTTTTTGTCGGTGAGAATTTTGCCGTCAAGGGCGTGCTCAGTAGTGACGACGCCTTGAAACAACACCAAAAGGCCAAGGAATACATCGACCAAAACGACGTGCAGTCGGCTTGGAAGGTATTGCTGGCCAAACCGCAATAAGAATTTTTAAAACAAAGAAAGATGGAAGTAACAGGAAGAATCAAAGTAATCAACGCCGAACAGCAAGTAAGCGCCAGTTTCAAGAAACGCGAATTGGTCGTGACCACAGACGAGCAATACCCGCAACACATCATGATCGAATTTACGCAGGACAAAACCGAACTGCTCAACCAATACAAGCCAGGCGATCAGGTAAAAGTGTCGATCAACCTGCGCGGCCGCGAATGGGTGAGCCCGCAAGGCGAGACGCGCTATTTCAATACCATCCAGGGTTGGCGCGTAGAGCGTTTGCAGGCCGAACAGCCGGTCGCCCAGCAAGCGCCGCCAATGCCTGCGGCCCAAACGTTCGAACCTGCCGCGAATTTCAACGAGGAAGAGCACGACGATTTGCCGTTCTAATCATAGGTAAACCAATAAACAAGAGCCCCGTTTTCGGGGCTTTGTCGTTATGTATTTTTTGTCAAAGGATTTGTTTTTTCCCGCGGTCGAAACGGCCGACGAGAACGGCTTGCTGGCCATTGGCGGCGACCTGTCGCCCGAACGCCTGATGCTGGCCTACCGCCACGGCATCTTTCCGTGGTTCGACCAGGACGACCCCATTTTGTGGTGGTCGCCCGATCCGCGTATGGTGTTGTTCCTCGACGAATTCACCGTATCGAAAAGCATGCGCAACATCTTGAACCGGGGCATTTTCGAGGTAACGTTCAACCGCGATTTTCGCGGCGTGATCACGCATTGCAAAAAATCGAAACGCAAGGGGCAAACCGGCACCTGGATCACCGACGAGATCGTAGAGGCCTATTGCAAGCTGCACGAATTGGGTAAGGCGCAATCGGTCGAGGTGTGGCAGGAGGGCCGTCTCGTGGGCGGCTTGTATGGTACCGACTTGGGTCATGTATTTTGCGGCGAAAGCATGTTCTCTGTGGTGTCCAACGCCTCGAAGGTGGCCTTTATCGCGTTGGTCGAGCATTTGCGGGCCAACCAGTACAAACTGCTCGATTGCCAGCTTTACAACGACCACCTCGCGCTTTTGGGTTGTCGCGAAATACCACGCGCCGCATTTATTAGGACGTTAAAATCGTAATTTTCATCGAAAATTATATCCGACCCCTATTTTTGATAGGGTAAACTTTTATATTTGGTTAAATTTTTAAAATCAACCATCATGAAAGTAGGGGTAGTAAAAGAAATAAAGAACAATGAGAGTCGCGTGGGCTTGACGCCGGCAGGTGTATTCGAACTCGTCCGTGCGGGCCATACCGTATTCGTCCAACGCTCGGCAGGCGAAGGCAGCGGCTTTCCCGATCCGGATTATGAGGATGCGGGCGCAACGCTCACGGGCAGTGCCGAGGCGGTTTATGCGGCGGCCGACATGATCGTCAAGGTCAAGGAACCGATTGCCGTCGAGTACCCGCTTATCCGCGAAGGACAAATCGTTTTTACCTATTTCCATTTTGCGTCGAGCCGCGAGCTTACCGAAGCCATGATCGCGAGCAAGGCCATCTGCATCGCCTACGAAACGGTCGAAGACGCCGACGGTTCGCTGCCGTTGCTCACGCCCATGAGCGAAGTGGCCGGTCGTATGGCCATCCAACAGGGCGCCAAATACCTCGAAAAACCCATCAAGGGACGCGGTGTATTGCTGGGCGGTGTGCCGGGTGTTCCGCCCGGAAAGGTGCTTATCCTGGGTGCGGGCGTCGTCGGGATACAGGCCGCGAAAATGGCCGCTGGATTGGGGGCGCACGTGACCATCCTCGACATCAACATGAAGCGGCTGCGGTATGTCAACGATGTGATGCCGAGCCATGTTGTGACCGAATTGTCTACCGCCTACAACATCAAAAAACACATCAAGACGCACGATTTGATCGTCGGCGGCGTGTTGATTCCGGGGGCCAAGGCGCCCAAACTCATCACGCGCGACATGCTCAAGGAAATGCAGCCAGGCACCGTGCTCGTGGACGTGGCCGTAGACCAAGGCGGCTGTTTCGAGACCACACGCGCCACGACGCACGAAGATCCAACCTACATCATAGACGATGTGGTGCATTATTGCGTGGCCAACATGCCCGGGGCCGTGCCCTACACGTCTACGCTGGCGCTCACCAACGTGACGTTGCCGTATGTGCTCAAAATTGCCAACCTCGGATGGGAGGAAGCGTGCGCGCGTTACAAGGACCTCGAGAAAGGGCTCAACATTGTCAGGGGCGAAATTTTGTACAAGGAGATTCTGGCCTAGTTGCGTTTCCAGCAATCGGCCATGTGGTCGTCGACCATGCCTGTGGCTTGCATGTGCGCGTACACTACCGTCGAGCCGACGAATTTGAACCCGCGTTTCTTCAAATCTTTGCTGATGGCGTCCGAAAGTGGCGTCGTGGCCGGGACCGTGCCCATGCTTTGGTGGTGGTTGACGATGGGTTTGCCGTCTACAAATCCCCAAATGTATTTGGAGAAACTGCCGAATTCCTTTTGCACTTCCATAAATGCCTTGGCGTTCGAAACCGTGCCGCGTATCTTGAGCTGGTTGCGGATGATGCCCGCGTCCTGCATAAGTTCTTGTATTTTGGCTTCGTCGTACCGGGCTATTTTTTGGTAGTCGAAACGGTCGAAAGCCTTGGCAAAGTGTTGTCGTTTGGCCAGTATCGTGTACCAACTCAGGCCTGCCTGGAACGTTTCGAGCAGCAGGAATTCGAACAAGGTGGCATCGTCATACACGGGGTTGCCCCATTCGTTGTCGTGGTAATCGCGGTACAAATCGTCTTTTTCGCACCAGGCGCAGCGTTTTTTAGTTTCCATGTGGAATGTATTTGTCGATGAGCGAATGGGCCAGATAAATTACGGGTGTCAGCGCCACGGCAATAACGAGTTTGACCGAATAACCCATAAGCCCCGATTGGATGTACGTGGCCGTATCCATTTTGCCCGTGAGCCAAAAGGCGATGCCGAGCACAATAAAGCTGTCGAAGAATTGCGAGATGACGGTAGATCCCGTGGTGCGCAACCACAACATTCTGGGACCGGTCTTGTTTTTGACGAAATGAAAAATCGTCACGTCGATCATTTGCGAAACCAAAAACGCCGTGATGCTGCCCACGATGATCCACATGCTTTGTCCGAACACCGCAAAAAACGCCTGGTCGCTCACACCGCTGATCCCCGAAGCCGGAATCCCGAGCGCCAAAAACAGCAGCAAAAAACAATAGGCGATGAGCCCCGCGGTAAGAAACGACAACTTTCGGACGCCTTTGGGGCCAAAGTATTCGTTGATCAAATCGGTGGTCAAAAACACAATGGGCCAAGGCAGGATCCCCACGCTCATCGGCACGCCGAACACGTCGATGAGTTTGCCGCCAATAAGCTCTGCCGTTACGGCATTGGTGATGAAAACACCGGCCAGGATGAGGTAGAGGGTTTCTTTTTTGGTTTGGAACATGGGGGTGGTTTGTTGGGTAAATATAGCTAATTTTTTTGGAGCTGTTTCCCGCTTTCCGCTGTATCTTTTGCTTCACTGCGTTTCGCAAAAGGATGCCGCTTCAATCGGGGCTATGCTGCCGCAGGCCTACTTTTGCCTCGCCGCAAAAGTAGCAAAAAGGCGTAGCGGCACACTCTCTCGCTAAAAATCAAATTCGTTCGCTAAGCCAGCTGAACTCGCTTCGCTCAGACAGCACCTGGCTCTTAACGCTCACTCATTTGATTTTCTTAACGCTGCGATAGTGAATGCCGCGCCCGTCAGGAAAGTCATATTTGCATTTTTGGCTTGCCCGCTGCGCCAAAAATCCGCACGAGGAACGTTCTTTCAAAGTTGAACGAATCGTCTCGCTTGGGACGTTCGTCGTAAAACGTCCTCGCGGGGAAGTATCTTCCGGTCACGACAATCTTCCCAGCGCGTTGGACGAACGCCCAAAGCGGAAGACGGATTTTCGATCTACGATAAACGTTCGTCGTGAGGTTGGCGCAATTGAGCGTGCAGGCGGGCACCGGCCGTTTGAAGCTGGCGTAAAATCAAAAAGTGTTTGAGCCGCAGGCGAGTTTTTTTGATTTAGCCAGCGAAAACTGGCTGGTCGCCGAGCGGTCTTGCGCCTAGGCATTTTTGTTTCTTTTGTTGCCAGACAAAAGAAAGCCCGCGGCAGCGAAAACACCACTATAACCACGAACGTCCGGTTGAACGTAAACCGCGTTAGCGGTAGAGGCAAGCACCGCGTGCAGCCGATAACGCGGCCGCAACGTTTCAAAAGTTGAAATTTAGAAAGAACGTTCGCGTTGCGGCAACGCCCAAAAAACAAAAAACCCGATACACAGTACCGGGTTTTTATCGTGAATTAATAAGGATTAACCTAATGCAACACGCTTGAAGCCTGTAACGGTAAGACCGGCGTCGACCGATTTTACGTAGGCAGACACGCTCATCGAGCTGTCTTTGATATAATCTTGGTTGACCAAGGTGTTGTCTTTAAAGAAACGTTGCAATTTGCCTTTCGCGATGTTGTCGAGCATGGCCTCTGGCTTGCCTTCCTGACGCAATTGGTCTTTGGCGATCTCGATTTCTTTGGCTACCGTATCGGCATCGACACCGGTTTCGTCCAAAGCAATCGGCGACATCGCAGCGGCTTGCATGGCTACGTTTTTGGCAGCTTCTTCGGCACCGGCTACAGCAGCCGACAACGATACCAAAACGGCAATCTTACCCGAGTGAACGTACGATCCAACGAAAGCGCCTTTCAATTTCTCGAAAGAAGCGACCTCGATTTTCTCGCCGATGACACCGGTTTGCTCGATCAATTTTTCGGCAACAGAGATACCGTTGAAGTCGGCAGCCAGGAATGATTCCTTGGTGTCGTGGTTCAAGGCGATGTTTGCCATGTCGTTGGCCAATTTCTGGAAGCCTTCGTTTTTACCTACAAAGTCGGTCTCACAGTTCAAAGTGATCACAACGCCTTCGGTCTTGTCGGCGTTAACTACGGCTACGGCAGCCCCTTCGGTAGACTCACGGTCTGAACGGTTGGCGGCTACTTTCTGGCCTTTTTTGCGCAGGTTTTCGATGGCCAAATCAAAATCGCCGTCGGCTTCTACCAAGGCTTTTTTGCAATCCATCATACCGGCACCGGTGATTGTTCTTAATTTATTTACGTCTGCAGCTGTTATAGTTGCCATAATTTAAATTAGTTATAAAGTTTGAATTCTTTTTAAAAGTAAAAATTCCAAATTCCAAATCCCAAATTCCAGTTTGAACGTTATGTTAAGTTTGGAATTTGGAATTTGTTCATTGGAATTTAAAGTTTTACTCTTCGGTTTTCTCTTCTGCTTCTACGGCAGGAGCTTCAACTTGGGCAACCGGCGTTTCAACTTCTGCAACAGCAGCAGCTTCCATGTCGTTTGCTTCGGCGTCGTCTTCTACTACAGCGTCGGTGTTTCTGTTAGAAAGACCATCCTGTACGGCAGCGGTAACCAAGGTTAAAATCTTATCGATTGATTTAGAAGCATCGTCGTTGGCCGGGATCACGTAGTCTACCTCACGCGGGTCAGAGTTGGTGTCGACCATGGCAAAAACTGGAATGTTTAATTTGTGTGCTTCTTTAATTGCGATGTGTTCAGCTTTGATGTCAACTACGAAAAGCGCAGCCGGCAATCGAGACATGTCGGCGATTGAACCCAAGTTCTTCTCGAGTTTCGCACGCAAACGGTCAACTTGTAAACGTTCTTTTTTAGACAGGGTTTGGAAAGTACCGTCTTTCTTCATCTTGTCGATAGAAGCCATTTTCTTAACAGCTTTACGGATGGTGACGAAGTTGGTCAACATACCACCTGGCCATCTTTCAGTGATGTACGGCATGTTTACCGATTGTGCTTTTTCAGCAACGATGTCTTTCGCTTGTTTTTTGGTCGCAACAAAAAGGATTTTGCGGCCAGATGCGGCGATTTTTTTCAAAGCCTCGTTGGCTTCTTCGATTTTCGCGGCAGTTTTGTACAGGTTGATAATGTGAATACCATTACGCTCCATGTAAATGTACGGGGCCATGTTCGGGTCCCATTTTCTGGTCATGTGTCCAAAGTGGACGCCTGCTTCCAGTAAGTCTTTAACTTCTACTTTGTTTGCCATTTTGATAATAGTTTACGTTCTGTTGAATTAGCAATGTTCCCTTTGGCTTTCGGTGTTAACCGATGTGCACTTTGGCAAGGCTTCATTTTGATGCTAAACTAATTTCAGGCCGCAGCCTGAGAACAACAATAACTTTTTTGATGAATTTGTTTTTTTGTCTTTGTCGTCTGATTTTTGTCCTTCGACTTTCAGACTTTCGACATTCGACTGAAAATTAACGTTTAGAGAATTGGAATCTCTTGCGCGCTTTTTTCTGACCAAATTTCTTACGCTCAACCATACGTGGGTCGCGGGTAAGCAATCCTTCAGGCTTCAAGATCGCACGGTTTCCTTCGCCTACTTCGCACATCGCGCGAGACAAAGCCATACGAACTGCTTCTGCCTGACCGGTAGTACCGCCGCCGTAAACGTTTACTTTTACGTCGAAGTTACCTGCGTTTTCGGTCATTTGCAAAGGCTGCATTACTTTGTACTGCAACGTAGCGGTCGGGAAGTAAGTCGCGAATTCTTTTTTGTTTACCGTGATTTTGCCTGTTCCTTCAGAAACATACACACGTGCTACGGCTGTTTTTCTACGGCCGATTTTGTGAATTACTGCCATTACTTAAGATCGTTTAGGTTAACAGTTTTAGGTTTTTGAGCCGCGTGTTTGTGCTCTCCGCCTACAACAACATTCAAATTTCTGAAAAGCTCAGCGCCCAATTTATTTTTCGGGAGCATTCCTTTCACTGCTTTTTCTACCAAAGCTGCAGGGTTCTTTTGCTGCAATACTTTAGCGGTCAAAGTTCTCTGACCCCCTGGATAGCCGGTGTGACGCATGTAGATTTTGTCGTCCAATTTGGCTCCCGTAAGGTTGATTTTCTCTGCGTTGATAACAATTACGTTATCGCCACAGTCAACGTGCGGTGTGTAACTTGGCTTGTACTTGCCTCTCAAGATCATAGCGACCTTAGAAGCCAGACGACCCAAGTTGTGACCTTCAGCATCCACGACAACCCACTCTTTAGAGACGGTTGCCTTGTTGGCTGAAACTGTCTTGTAGCTTAATGTGTTCACAATAATTTATTTTAATTAAACATTCCATCCCCAATAAAGGGGTTGCAAAAGTACAATTATTTATTTTAAATGCAAATGCCTATACAAGATAATTTTAACACTGTAAAATGCAGTCGCAAAAATGCCTAAAAAACAAACCAAAATCGGTAATAATATTCACTCCGACAATTATATTCTTATATTTGCTACGCATCAGCCAACCAACCCGCCGTATGAAAGAAAAAGCGACCCTCAAGCAAATAGCCAAAGAGCTGCATGTTTCGGTATCTACCGTCTCGAAAGCGCTCAACAACAGCCCCGAGATTTCCGAGCCCACCAAGGTCCGGATTCAGGAATATGCCAAGCTCAAAAACTACAAGCCAAACATCATCGGGCTCAACCTCAAGAACCGCTCGACCAAGACCATTGGGGTGATCGTGCCCAACATCCTCAATTCGTTTTTCGCCAAGGTATTCAGCGGCATCGAAAAGGTGGCAGAGGAAAAGGGTTATAATGTAATCACCTGTATCTCGAACGAATCGCTCGAAAAGGAAGTGCATGCGCTCGACATGCTCTCCAACGGTACGATCGACGGGTTTGTACTCTCGATTTCGGAAGAAGCGCAAAAGCTCGGCGAGTTTGACCATTTCAAGGAAATCATCAAAGGTGGTACACCCGTGGTCATGTTCGACCGCGTGTCCGACGAAGTGGCCTGCGACAAAGTCATTGTAGACGATTACGAATCGGCGGTCAACGCCACACAGCATTTGATCAAACTCGGTTGCCGCAAGATTGCGTTGTTTTCGGCCATCGACAACTTGAGCGTCGGGAAATTGCGCGCCAAGGGTTATTTTGATGCACTCGAGAAAAACAATATTAAAGTCGATGACAAACTCATCATTCGCACCGATTCCGAAGAAGATTTCAACCAAAAAGCCGAGGCGTTGTTCAAGGCGCATAAGGTCGATGGGGTTTTTGCCGTAGACGAACACACATCGGTCTCTTCGATCAAATTCGGTTTGCGTCACGGGTACAAGATCCCCGAAGAGCTTTCGGTCATTGGTTTCGCCGACGGCATCTGGTCGCGCCGCATGACGCCAAGCCTTTCGACGGTAAGCCAGCACGGTCCCGAAATCGGCGAGGCAGCGGCCAAATTGCTCATCGCCCGGCTTGAAAGCCGCGATCAGGAAGGGTTCCAAACGCAGGTCATCCAAACCGAATTGCGCCAACGCGATTCGACGCGCAAATTGTAGACATTAATAATAAGGAATAGCAAGCCATCTTTTCGATGGCTTTTTTTTTGCACCAAATCGCACCCCAAAAACTGTAACGCAACCCCCAAACGCGAGTCTATTCGGGAAATCAAAAAACCATGCGTTGCATTTTTGTTTCGTTTTTGCTTTACACCGCTATGGCCAGTGCCCAATCGACGGCTGTTCCCAAGAAAAGTTATACGACGCGGGCGCTCCAAGACGTCGAATCGCCCACCATCGACGGATTGATCGATGAGAAGGCCTGGGACATCGTCGAATGGACCGGCGACTACATCGAAAACCAGCCCGACGAAAACACACCGCCCACCGAACAGACTAAGTTCAAGATCGTCTACGACAAAAAATTCCTCTATTTCGCGTTCCGCTGTTACGACAAGGATCCCAAGGGCATCGTCAAGCGCATGTCGCGCCGCGACGGGTTCGAGGGCGATTGGGTCGAGATCAACATCGACAGCTACAACGACAAACGCACGGCTTTTTCGTTCACCGTTTCGGTATCGGGGGTCAAGGGCGACGAATTTGTCTCGGACAACGGCAACAATTGGGACGGCAGCTGGAACCCCATCTGGTACATGAAGACCCATATCGACGACGAGGGTTGGACGGCCGAAGTCAAGATTCCTTTCAGCCAGCTCAAGTTTGGCGACAGCAAGGAGCAAATCTGGGGTTTGCAATCTACAAGACGTTACTTTCGCGCCGAAGAACGCTCGGTATGGCAACGCGTACCGCGCGATGCGCCGGGTTGGGTGAGCGAGTTTGGCGAACTGCGCGGGCTCATCGATTTGCAGCCGCAAAAGCAACTCGAGATACAACCTTTTGTCGTGGCCCAGCAGGATACCTACGAAGCTGAGCCGGGGAATCCGTTCCGCACCGGGAACGACTACAAACTCAACGGCGGTCTCGATGCCAAGATTGGCGTGACCAACGATTTGACGCTCGATTTGACCATCAACCCCGATTTTGGGCAAGTCGATGCCGATCCGGCCGCCATCGCGCTCGACGGGTTCCAGATTTTCTTCGAGGAACGACGGCCCTTTTTTGTCGAAAATAAAAACGTGTTCAATTTCAGGTTTGCCGACGGGCAGGACAATTTGTTCTATTCGCGCCGCATCGGTCGTAGTCCGCAAGGCTATCCCGCCACAACGCCGGGTGAGTTTGTCGACATCCCAGACAACACCACCATTTTGGGCGCGGCCAAATTCAGCGGCAAAACCAAGGACGGCTGGTCGATTGGCGTTTTGGAAAGCGTCACCGCCAGGGAATTTGCGCGTATCGACAACGGCCTTTACCGAAGGACATCGGTCGTAGAGCCCATGACCAACTATTTTGTAGGGCGCGTGCAAAAGGACATGAACCAACGCAATACTTTTTTGGGCGCGATGTTTACGGCCACCAACCGCAATCTCGAAGGCGCCGAATCGGATTTTTTGCACAGCGCGGCCTACACCGCGGGCGTCGATTTCAACCACAACTGGAAGAACCGCAAATATTTCGTGACGGCCAATTTTGTGACGAGCCATGTCAAAGGGCATGCGCAGGCGATCGAGGCGACCCAGCGGTCGATTGCGCATTTGTTCCAACGTTCCGATGCAGGTCACGTGGCCGTAGACCCGGGCCGTACGTCGCTCACGGGTACGGGCGGGCGCATCGAAGGCGGCAAGCAAAGCGTCGGGAACTGGCGCTACTACGGACTGTTGATGTGGCGTTCACCCGAACTCGAACTCAATGACGTAGGGTTTTTGCGCCAGGCCGATGAGATCCGCCAGTATGCGATCCTGACGCACCAAACGCTCAAGCCATTCGGGTATTTCAGACAGATCAATTCGCGTTTCGAGCAGGTGTCGTTCCACGATTTTGAAGGCAATTTCAACCTGATGCAGTACTCGCTGAGCACCAACGCCAACCTCAAGAACAACTGGTATGTCAACGCAAAGGTCAACTATGCACCGCGGATTTACAAGAACGCCGTTTTGCAAGGCGGGCCGCGGTTCAGGTATTCCAACGAGGTGTTCGAGTCGCTCAATTTCAATACCGATTCGCGTCGCAAATTGTCGTTTTATGGCGGCGCGTATATGTCGCAGGGCAAGGATCAATCGTTTTTTTACACCGAATTCGACGCGGGATTTACCTATCGTCCGGTGAACGCTTGTACGATTTCGCTCGGGCCCAATTACAGCCGCAACAGCAACCAAACCCAGTATGTGGGCCAAACCGATTTTGGTGCCGAGCGCCGTTATCTGATGGCCGACATCGATCAGCGTACGCTTAGCGCGTCCATCCGGCTCGATTACAACATCAACCCGAATTTGACGATCCAATACTATGGACAACCGTTTATTTCGAAGGGAATTTATTCGCGTTTCAACCGCGTAACCAGTCCCACCGCGAACAAACACACCGACCGCGTCGCGTGGTTTGGTGCCGCACAGCTTGGCTTTGATGGCGCGCGTTATGCGATAGATGAGAACACCGACGGCACGGTCGATTATTCGTTCGCCAACCCCGATTTTTCGTATGTGCAGTTCCGTTCGAACCTGGTGTTGCGTTGGGAGTACATTCCGGGTTCGGAAGTGTTTTTGGTGTGGTCGCAAGGTATGACAGGGCTCGCCAATACGCGCGACGGCTTGTTTGAAGGACTCGATTCGCAAATTTTAGACAAGCGCCCCGAGAACATTTTCCTGATCAAGGCAACATACAGATTTGTTTTGTAAACCAATCTGAAAATTTCAAATTCCAAGCACCAAATTCCAAGCACCAAATTCCAAATCCCAAAACGTCCTAGGAACGATTGGAATTTGGAATTTTAGAATTGGAATTTAAAAAAGTCCTACTTTTTTCGTGTTTGCACGATTTCCATCGACTTGAATTCCTTGCCGCTTGGGTCGGTGTCATACAGGGTCATCTTGCGCGTGTTGTCGTCTACGATTTTCCATGTTTCGCGCATCTTTTTGGTTTTGCCGGTCATAGGGTCCATACATTCGCCGGCCAGGTTGATGGTCTTGGTGGCCGCGTCATATTCGCCCGACATTTGCATCACGCCCGTACCCATGTTGTCGATCCAGTTCGATTCGAATTTTTTCGAGGCGTTGTTGTAGCCCACCGTCGCCAAACCTTCGAACGGTTGTCCCATCATGTTGCCCGAATAGCGCGATTCCTGGTAACGGCCGCCCATGACCATTTTGGTGGTCGACGTCATGGCCATTTTCATCGGATTCGGATCGTTGGCGCTCATGTACATGGTTGATTCTGCGCTCCAGTTGCCGCTTTCTGCGGCCAGCATTTTGTGCGGATCGCCCGGCGTGGCGTAGGCTTCCCATGCTTTCATCATGGCCGCGGAGTCCATCGGTTGGGCCGCTTCGGCGGTTTCATCGGCTACGGCTATGGTGTCGACGGCTACGGCTGCATCGGCCGGAGGCGTTTCTTCGGTTTTCTTACAAGCGGTTGCCACCAGTATGACGGCGGCAAGCGTTAGCATTGTTTTTTTCATAAGTGATTCGTTTTTAGTTGTTTCGACTAAAATTACAAATAAAAATGAAAGTTATGCGAACAAGCCTGTGCTTTTTTGCCGATTGTTCAAAAATCAATGCGCTTCGAGCCAGTTGGCGCCCGTTCCCATCTCGACTTCGAGCGGCACGGCCATCGGAAACGCATTTTCCATTTCGTGCTTGATCATCGGTTTGATCTTTTCGAGTTCCGAGTGGTGTACGTCGAACACCAATTCGTCATGTACCTGCAACAACATCTTGCTTTTCCAATTTTCCTGGGTCAGTCTTTTGTGGATGTTGATCATCGCGATCTTGATGATGTCGGCTGCACTGCCCTGGATGGGCGCATTGACCGCGTTTCGCTCGGCCGCGCCACGCACGACGGCATTGGCCGAATTGATGTCTTTCAAATAACGACGCCTTCCCGAAATGGTTTGCACATAACCGTTGTCGCGTGCAAAATCGACCTGTTTGCCCATGAACGATTTGAGTTCGGGATAGGTGTTGTAGTAGGCGGTGATGAGTTCGGCGGCTTCGGACCGCGACAAATCGGTTTGGTTGCTGAGCCCAAAGGCCGATACGCCGTAAATGATCCCAAAGTTGACGGTTTTTGCGTTCGAGCGTTGGTCGCGTGTGACTTCTTCGAGCGGTACGTTGAACACCTTGGCCGCGGTCGATCTATGGATGTCCTCTTTCTCCTGAAACGATTTGATCATGTTTTGTTCGCCCGACAGCGCCGCGATGATGCGCAGTTCGATTTGCGAGTAGTCGGCAGAGAGCAGCGTGTAGTTTTCGTCGCGCGCCACAAACGCCTTGCGGATCAATCGACCGCGTTCGGTTCTGATCGGAATGTTTTGCAGGTTCGGATTGTTCGAGCTCAATCGGCCCGTGGCGGCTACGGTTTGCATGTAATCGGTATGCACGCGGTTGGTCTTGGCATCGACCTGGCCCGGCAGCGCATTGACATAAGTACTTTGTAGTTTGACAAGCTGGCGCCAGTCGAGTATGTCGGCCACCACCGGGTTGTCCTTGGCCAAATAGCCGAGCACTTCTTCGCCCGTTGCATACTGGCCCGTCTTGGTCTTTTTTTGTTTGGCCCCGCCGATCTTGAGCTTTTCGAACAAAATATCGCCGAGTTGTTTGGGCGACCCAAGGTTGAATTTTTCGCCGCACTGCTCATAGATCTTGGCCTCAATGGTTTGCACCTCTTTGTCGAATTGCCCCGAAAGCTGGTTTAAAAATCCAATGTCGAGTCGAATGCCCTCGGCTTCCATATCGGCAAGCACCGACAGCAGCGGCACTTCGATCTCGTCAAACAGTTTCTTGGTGCCTGCTTTTTCGAGTATCGGCTTGAAATGTTGCTTGAGCTGGAACGTCACATCGGCGTCTTCGGCCGCATATTCCTTGATGTCGTCGAGCGGTACGTCGCGCATCGAAAGCTGGCCTTTGCCTTTTTTGCCGATGAGCGTCTCGATCGATTTGGGCGAATACTTCAGATAGGTCTCGCTCAAAACATCCATGTTGTGGCGCATGTCGGGGTTGATGAGGTAGTGCGCGAGCATGGTGTCAAACACCGGCCCTTTGATGGTGATGCCGTAATTCTTGAGCACTTTCAAATCGTATTTGACGTTTTGCCCCACTTTTTCGATGGTTTCGCTTTCGTAAAAAGGCGCGAACTTTTGCACGATGGCCTTGGCTTGCTCATAATCGTCTGGAATCGGGACGTAAAAGCCCTGTCCTTTTTCCCAAGAGAAAGACAGCCCGACGAGTTCGGCGTTGAGCGCGTCGATGCCCGTGGTTTCGGTATCGAACGCCACCGAGGTTTGCTGCAAAAGGTTGTTCAAAAGCAACTTGGTCGGCAAATCGCCTTCGATGCTTTGGTACAAATGCGGCGTATTGTCGAGCGTGGCGTAAAAACTGTCTGGACGGCGTTCGGTTTCGTCCTCGAATCCGAACAAAGAGAACTGGTCTTCGTTGGTTTTTTTGGGTTTTGGCGTTGCGTTGTCGCCCGTAGTGATTTCGTCGTATTCGGCCCCGCCACCAAAGAGTTTGTCGAACTGCGTTTTCATTTGCCGGAACTCGAGCTCGTTGAAAATCGCGTCGGTTTTGGCGACGTCTGGTTTAGAAAGTTCGTAGTCGTCTTCGTCAAAGGTCACATCGCAATCGGTGATGATGGTGGCGAGTTTTTTGGACATGATGCCCTGCTCTTTGTTCGCTTCGATTTTTTCCTTGAGTGCGCCCTTGAGCTGGTGCGTGTTTTCGAGCAGGTTTTCCATCGACCCGAATTCGGCCAACAATTTCTTGGCGGTTTTTTCGCCCACGCCGGGCAATCCCGGAATGTTGTCTACCGCATCGCCCATCATGCCCAGGTAGTCGATGACTTGCTCGGGGCGCTCGATCTCGAAACGCGCGAGCACTTCGGGCACGCCCCAAATCTCGATGTCGTTGCCGAGTCGTGACGGTCGGTACATGAACACATTTTCTGAAACCAATTGCGCATAATCCTTGTCGGGCGTTACCATAAAAACCTGGTAGCCTTGTTTTTCGGCCTGTTTGGCGAGCGTGCCGATAAGGTCGTCGGCTTCGCAACCCGCGACTTCGACAATCGGGATGTGCATGGCGCGCAACAATTCCTGTATCCACGGTACGGCAATCGAAATGGCTTCGGGCGTCGCGTCGCGGTTGGCCTTGTAGTCCTGGAACATTTCCGAGCGCACCGTAGAGCCGCCTTTGTCGAACGCGACGGCCAAATGATCGGGTTTTTCACGCCGGATGACGTCGAGCAACGAGTTCATGAAACCCAAGATGGCCGAGGTGTCCATTCCTTTCGAGTTGATCCGCGGGTTTTTGATCAGCGCGTAGTATCCGCGAAAAATAAGCGCGTAGGCATCGAGCAGGAAAAGACGTTTTTGTGCAGACATGACAAAGTTTTTACGTGAAACACAAATGTACAAACTTTGGCCGTGCCGTAAAATTTTATCGTTCGGTCGATGCGGTTTCTTGGTTTTTCGATTGGACGATGGCCCTAAGTTGGGCATTTTCGGCTTCGAGCTTTTCGAGCCGTTCGACTATGGCCTTCATCGATTGCACCATGAGCGCATCGTAATCGCCATAGGCCGTTTGCAGATATCCTTGTGCGTCGGCTTTGACTTTTTCGGGAAACACCTGCTGGATTTCCTGTGCGACAAAGCCATACCGAATCGACTCCGGGCGCTGAATTCCTGTTTTGTCATCATTCCATTTATAGGTGACGCCGCGCAGTGAAAGCAGTTTTTCGAGTGCTTTCTCGGGTGCGATGGTTATAATGTCTTTTTTCAGACGCGCATCCGAATTCGCAAGCCACGCTCCTGCAGTTGCTTTTGACGCATTGCCGCCTACCTCGAGTTCGTTTGTTGTGGGAATACGGTTGATGCCAACCTGACCCGTCGCCCTTGCGTAAATGATATTGTTGTTGTGGCCCAAGGCGTTAAGGGTGAAAAAAGAATCGGCAATGGTGTCGTCGGCGCGACCGAGCATCACCCAAGAAGAATTGGTTTCGGCCTGGTTCGTAAACCTGAGCCGCGCGCCTTCGTTGGCGTTGATCTGCTCGAGTTCGACATGGAAATTGGTGTTGGACGAGTTCTTGCTGACGTTAACCGCCGCGTTGGCATTATCGGCCTCGCCAATACTAAAACGTCTTTCCAGAAATGCAGTGCCGTCGTCGTTGATCCTGAACATGTCTGTTCCTGTGTCCTGAACGATGAAATCGCCGGTGCCGTTGAGGTTGTAGCGCATCGTATTCGCCGCGAACGGAATTGTTGTGTCCTCGATCAACGGTCCGCCCAATTGCACAGTTCCGGCATCGACATTCAAGCCATTGTTCGCGGCAACACTGTTTAAAAGAGGGCCGAGGTTCACGCTGACACCCGATCCGTTTTCGATTCCCAGTGTTAGGTTTGTTCCCGATAGCGTAGCGGGCGTAAGATTTTGGTCGTCGGTTCCCGTACCGTCCTGGAGTGGTGAAAGGTCGATTGTGGTTCCAGTTCCGTTTTCTATGCCTAAATTCAACGTCGTTCCGGTAAGGGTTGGCGTCAGTAGATTTTGATTGTCTGAAAAAGCCGGCAGATTGACCCACGAGACCACTCCGGCGCCGTTTGTTCGCATGATTTGTCCGTTGGTTCCGCGTGATGCAGGCAAGATGTAATTGTTGGTTGTTGTCGTTCCAATCGAAACATCGCCCAAAAAGTATCCTGCGAACGACCCTGCCTTGGTCACGTCCGAATACAATCCGTAATGTGTGCCGCCAACAGAACCGGGAATCCGGATGTAGTCGCCATATTTTGTCCCGGTTCCGCTTGTCGTAATAGTTGTATTTAGGCCTTTAACCTGCGCGTTTCCTACCCCAGACATATTATTATTGACACCGATCAGTTCGCTATTGTTTGTCACCGGCGAGATGTTATTGAAAACACCCATAACCGGTCCTGCTGTTGCATTCGTAGCAAAGTTTTCGACGCCGATAAAAACTCCGGTGTTATTGGCGATTGGAGCCGATATGTTGCTTGTTCCGGTAAAACGGTTACTGCCAGTCGAATTCGACAGGTTTTGAATACCTGTCTCGTCATTAAAAGCTACCGGAGTAGGTGAAGAGAAATGGTTTCGAATTCCAAACTTATAGTTGCCGTCGCCCATTATAGAATTTTGAATTCCAGTAGTAGTTGAGTTCCCGGCTGCGGTGATTTGATTCTGAATGCCCATTTTTATGCCGGATGTCATCGGGTCATGGTTAAAAAGATTCAGCGTGATGGCTTTATTGTTTGACAGAATATCGACCTTGGCCGACGCCGAATTTGGTTGTCCAATCGAAACGGCACCCATGGTATAAATGTCATCGGTAATGTTATCGGCCGGATTCGTACCGCCCACTTCGTGCCAGTCATGGTCCGATAGACCGGATAGGTTGACGGTATGTACGGGTTGCCCGTCGTTTTGAAGCGAAATCCCCAAGGTATTCCCCACGAGTGCAAATGTGTCGACGGTTTGACTGTCGGTTCCCGTTCCGTCCTGAAGCGGTGAAAGGTCGATCGATGTTCCGGTTCCGCTTTCGATGCCAAGATTTAAGGTCGTCCCGGTCAAAGTGGCTGTCGTCAGATTTTGATCGTCTGAAGTTATAGCCGGAGTAACCCAACTTAAGTTCCCGGTCGCATCGGTTTGCATGATCTGTCCGCTTGTTCCACGCGACGCCGGAAAAATGTAATTGTTGCTCGTGGTCGTACCAAATGAAACCCGTCCTAGGAAGTATCCTGCAAAACTTCCGAACTTGGTAACTTCGGCGTGCAATCCGTAGTGCGTTCCGCCGATAGAATTTGGGATATAGATGTACTCACCGTATTTTGTTCCCGTTCCGTTCGTATTGATTGAAGTATATACACCGGTAACCGACGCGTTGCCGGTTCCTGCCAAATTATTGTACAAGCCATAAATGCTGCTGGTGTTTCCTAAGGCATTGAAGTTGTTGTAAATGCCATAGGTGTTGCCTTGCTGGTAATTGAGGACATCGTTGTGTAGGCCTATAAAGGGGCCAGTATTGGACGTTGGAGGCGCAACAGTGTTTTTTGTCCCGGTAAAGTAAGTCTCTCCAGTCGAACCCGAAAGACTTTCCAAACCTATTTCAGACTTGGGGCCCGATGCGATCGAGTAAAAGTTATTTCTGTAGCCGAATTTCGACGCGGAGTTTCCGGTCAAAAAATTATAGACGCCAGTACCGCCAAACGATCCGTCAATCGTCAGCTGATTCCGTAGCCCAATTTTTGCGGCAGATAAAGTATAGATGTTGGTCAAATCCATCGTAATGTTTTTGCCCAATGCCGCAACGTCCAGCTGCGCAGTGGCAGCCGTTGATTTTCCGATTGACACGTCGCCCCAGCTATAGATGTCGTCCGAAATGGCATTGGCCGGAGTCGTTCCACCCACTTCGTACCAATCATGATCTTGCAGTCCTGATAAGTTTACAGTTTGCGGCGGTTGGCCATCGTTCTGGAGCGATATTCCCAACGTTGTTCCCACAAGCGAAATGGCATCAATCGTCTGGTCGTCGGTATCGATCGAAGCGAGGTTGAGGGTTTGCGCCGGCTGTCCGTCGTTTTCGAGAGAAAGTCTCAGCGTAGTTCCCACAAGCGAGAGATGGTCGATGGTTTGGTCATCGGTTGCCGTGGTGGTCAAAGGCGCCCAGACGGTACCGTTAAAATAGTAAAACCCGACGCCGTTTCCGCCCACAGTAGCCACATTGGTGTTGTAAATCAACAATCCGGCAGCGGCCGTATTTATGCCGTCGAGCATCGTGACGTTAATGTCGGGAAGGTTCACGCGCGGCACCAACATTCCTTTGTCGGTTGCCACCACATCAAGCACCGACGATGGATCGGGCGTAGCGGTGTTGACGCCAACCTGGGCCATAGACACCAGGCAGACAAACAGGGTAGATACGGTATAAATCGCTTTCATGACCTTAGCTTTCGGTAGCTAAAGCTATGAATAACAGTGTTTTTTACGTGATAAAACCGAGTGAACGGCCTTTTTTGACGGGTGAATGCGCCGCTTTTTTTAGTCAGAGTGTCGGGAGGTGTTTCATCAGCGTTTCGCGAAACGATTTGCCTACCGGAATATGATGCCTGCCAATCACCAGTATGTTTTCTTGCAGCGATTCGATCAAGGACAGGTTGACGATGTAGCTTCGATGGACGCGCAAAAAACCCGACGGCAGTTTTTCTTCGACCGACTTTAGCGTATGCGGCAACAGGATTTTTTTATCCGAAGTTACCAGGTAAGCATAGTTGTCGAACGCTTCAAAAAATTGGATGGAATGCGTGTCAATCCTTGTCAGTCCCGATTTTTCCTTGACAAAAAAAGCGTCGGTCGAAACCACAATTTCGGCTTTGGGTTGTTTTTCCTTAAACCGATGCAAGGCCAGTTCAATATTGGCTTTAAGCGTTTTTTCGTTGAATGGTTTGACCAGATAACCCGCGGCATGAGTGGCCATCACTTGCGCTATCGTGTCGTCATCGGCCAAAGACGTCAAAAAGATAAACGGAATTCCCGGCAGTTTCTGGATTTGCCGCGCCAGTTGGATACCGGTCGCCTCGCCGTCGAGTGTAATGTCGAGCAGCACCAGATCGGGTTGGGTATCGGCAATCCCAAAGAGCGCATCGGCGGCATTGTCGGCCTCGCCGCAAATCTCATAGCCTTCTTTTTCCAGCGCCATCCGAATGGTATCGGCAATCAACGGTTCGTCTTCGACAATGTAAATGCGGTTCATAGCAGTTCGAATTTGCGGATTTTTAAATCTACGGTTACGCCGTCGCCGGTTTTAAAATCGACATCGGCCTTGAGTTTTTTAGACAGCGATCGTATCAATTTGATCCCAAACGAATCTTCGCGCGGGGTGCCCATACCTTTGCCGTTGTCGGCTACCGAGAACAGGATTGTGTCGTCTGTTTTTGCGAACGAAACCCAGATTGTAGGTTGGGTCGTTTGGGCGTCGAAAGCATGTTTGAGGATGTTGGTGATCAGCTCGTTGGCGATCAGGCCGATGGGCGTAATGGTGTCGATCCCCAGGACCAACGGCTCGATGGTCGCGTTTACCGAAATATGGTGGGCCGAATGGTTGTCTATGATGTCGCGTACCAAATCTTCGAGGTATTCTTTGGCGTTTACGCCCACCAGCTGGTCTTTGCTGTAGAGTTTCTGGTGGATCAAAACCATCGATTTCACACGGTTTTGGGCTTCTTTGACGGCCAGCGCCGCCTCTTTGTCCTTGATGTTTTCGCTTTGCAGGTACAGCAGGCTCGATACGATTTGGAAGCTGTTTTTGACACGGTGGTGCGTCTCGCGGAGCAACAGGTTTTTTTCGTCGACCAACTTCTCAAGTTGCGCGGTTTTGAGCGCCAGGCTCTTTTTCTTTTTGAGGTTCGAATAGACCAACCAGCCAAGTACCAGGATGACCAAGGCGGCAAGCCCGGCAAGCCACGACAGTTGTCGTTTTTCTTTTTCGGTCTGGTCGATTTCGGCTTGCTGTTTCTCGGTTTGGTATTTGGTTTCGAGTTCATACACCAAATGGTCGCGTTGCTCGGCCTTGATCGAATCGTAGAGCGCAATGTATTGGTCTTTCAAATCGACGGCCGTCTTAAAATCGCCCACCAACGCCGCGCCCTGGCCCATGCTTTTCAACAAAATGCTCTTATGTCGCCGCGAGGGGTTCTGGAGCAACTGCGCGCGGGACTGGATAAGCATGGTATCCAAACCTTTTTTGTCTTGCAACGCAATCATCCCGTCGAGTAAATAGGCATACTCCAGCGGACTACCCGATTTCCCGTTTTCGGTGTTGGTAGCGATGCCCTTGAGCAGATAGGGCATGGCCTTGCGGTACGCGCCCTGCCGCATGTATAGATTGGCCATGTTGGCATAAATGACGCGGTTTACTTCGAAATCATTGTTGTATTGCAACGCTTTTTTGAAGACCGACTCGGCTTCGGCGAACTTTTTTTGACTCGATGCGCTCGACGCCAGGTTGATCATGCACTTGACCAATAGATCGGTATCTTTTTTTTGCTCGGCCAACGGCAACGTGAGCTTATAGTATTCGTCGGCTTTTTCGTAGTTGTCGGTGGTGTGGAACAACACGCCCATCGTATGGTAAAGATTGGGCAGGTAGTCGAGGTCGTATTTTTCGGCAAGCGCGATGGCCTTCATGTAAAAGCCGGTCGCTTTCGAATAGTCTGATTTTGCGAGCTCATAGTACAATCCCTCGGCTTCCATCGCTTTTGCTTCGAGCACGCGGTTCGATGTTTTGCGGGCCGTCTCGTTGGCGCGGCGAATGTAAATCAGCGCGCTGTCGTTCTTTTGCGAAGTGTAGTCCCAAGCCTTGTCGAGCCACTGTTCGGACTGACTGAAAGCAGCACTAACGACAAAAAGGAAAAAAATGGTGATGCCGTTGCGCATGATCGAGCATTTAGGTAAATATAAGAAACCCGTTTGACTTTTTTGAAATCTAAAAAAGCAAAAGGCCGGCTCACCATCGGATTCGTTAAATTTTATCCAATACGCCAACGCCGCGCGCCATTTCTTCGTTAATTTGTGCAAAACTTCGCCAATGGCACGCTGGATCATCTTTATCCTGGTTTTACTTTTCATCGAATTTTATGCGTTCCAGGCCATCCGGACGCTGTTTCGTCCCAAAGGAGTGTTGGTGGCTTATGTGGTAGCCAGCTTGCTGGTGCTGGTGTTCATCCTGTATTCGTTCACGCAATTCGATCGGTCGGTAGGGCAAACCAAGCAAACACTTTTTACGTTTGGGCTGCTGTTGCTGGTGTACTTGCCTAAGATTTTGCTGATGCTCGTCATGCTCGGCGAAGAAATTTACCGGTTGTTGCGCGGCGGCATCAATTATTTTTATGGGTCGGATATGGATACGGGCGTTTTTCCCGCGCGCCGTCAGTTTGTGAGTCAAGTAGGGCTCGGGCTTGCGGCTGTTCCGTTCCTGTCGTTGATTTATGGCATGGCGGTGGGGCGTTACAATTTCAAGGTGTTCAAGCAAACCGTTTTCTTTCCCGATTTGCCCGAGGCGTTCGACGGATTCCAGATCACGCACATTTCCGATGTGCACAGCGGTAGTTTCGACAATCCCGAAAAGATCAATTACGCCATCGATTTGATCAATGAACAAAATTCGGATGTTGTCCTTTTTACCGGCGATATCGTCAATACGCACGCCACAGAGATGCATCCTTGGATAGATACGTTCAACCGCATCCAGCCGCACCGCTTCGGCAAACATTCGGTACTGGGCAACCATGATTACGGCGAGTACATCGACTGGCCATCGCAACGCGAAAAAAACGAGAATTTCGAGGCCATCAAAGATTTACACCGTCAAATCGGCTTCAACCTGATGCTCAACGAACACCGCTTTTTTGAAAAAGACGGCCAGCGCATCGCCTTGGTGGGAGTCGAAAACTGGGGACGCAATTTCAAGCAGGCGGGCGATCTGCAAAAGGCCGCGGGCGCACTTTCGAACGACGAATTCAAGATCCTGATGAGCCACGATCCGAGCCATTGGGATGCCGAGGTCAAAAAGCACGACAAGAATTTTCATTTGACGCTGTCGGGCCACACGCACGGGCTGCAGTTCGGTATCGAAATCCCGGGTTGGTTCAAGTGGAGCCCCGCGCAGTTCGTGTACAACCAATGGGCCGGTTTGTACGAAGAATTCGGCCGTTATGTGTACGTCAACCGCGGGTTCGGGTTCCATGCCTATCCGGGAAGGGTAGGAATTATGCCCGAAATAACGGTGATTCAACTAAAAAAAGGGGAAAAATTAGCATAATTCGTTAAAAATGCTACATTTGTATCCGCAAAAGCCCGAATCACACCGATTTAGGAATTAAATATTTTGGTTTTATGTCAAAATTTGGAGAGTTAATCAACGCGCAGGTTCCGGTCCTGATCGATTTCTACACCGAATGGAACGAGTCGTCGGTATCGATGCATCCGGTGATCCGCGATGTGGCTGCAGCGTTGGGAGACAAGGCAAAAGTCATCAAGATTGATGTCGATAAAAATCAGGAGCTGGCCGATGCCTTGCGCATCAAAGGGCTTCCTACCTTGATGATTTACAAGGAGGGGCAGATGATTTGGAGACAGTCCGGAGAGCTGGACGCCAACACCATCATCGGGCTCGTTCAGGAGCAAATTTGATCGGGTACTTCACACCGATAGCCGTTCTCGGCTAAAAATTCCAATGTTTTAGGTAGCGCATACCGCAGGTTTTTCGAAGCCTTGACACTGTCGTGGAATACGATGATGCTGCCAGGCTGCACATTTTTCACGACGTTTTGCAAACACTGCTCGGGCGTGACTTCGAGGTCGAAGTCGGCGCTCACAATATCCCACATGATGATTTTGTAACCCGCTTTGCGCAGGATTTGCGCTTGTTTGCGTTTGATTTTGCCGTACGGCGGGCGCATGATCGAGACGTTCGCGGTGTGTTTGGTGATTTCTTCGGCGCACAAACGCACGTTTTCTATATAAGCCGCGGTTTCGGTTTCCCATCCTTTAAGGTGGTTGAACGTATGGTTGCCTATCGAATGCCCGGCGGCCAAAACTTTCTGCAACACCGCCGGATGCTTGCGGATGTTGTCGCCTATGCAAAAAAATGCCGCCTTGGCATCGTAGCGCGCGAGCTGGTCCAAAACCCATTCGGTGACTTCCGGAATGGGCCCGTCGTCGAACGTAAGCCAGACTACTTTTTCGTTGGTCTTGAAGTCCCAAACGTACTTCGGGAAAAGCCATTTGACGAGCGGGTGTGTTTTGATCCAGAGCTTCATAGCGGTAAGAAAAAAGGCGTCCGAAAACCCGAACGCCTTTGAGAGGAAATATTGTTATTCGTTGTCGCGTCCGAACCGTTCAAACTTGGCGTTGTATTGGTTGAATACTTCGCGGTGTTTGGCGTAATGTGCTGTATCGCCACGGTCTTTCATCACTTCGAGCAATCCGCGGTAGCGTTCGATGTCGGTGATGATGTCGATGATGATGTTGTTTTGTTCGGTAGGCGTCAATCCTTTGTAATAGTTCAGGTTTTGCTGGTATTTGACCACCAGTCGGTCGAGTAGCTGGCGCGCTTTGGCCGTTTCGCCCACTTCGTAATACCCGCCCGCGAACGGATCGAGCAACGAATAGTAACCGAAATATTCGACAGGCATCTTGGTCATGGCCAGATCGATGATGCGTTTGGCCTGTTCTTTCTTGCCTTCGTTGATTTGCTGTTCCATCAACCGCGCGAGGTTGGTGCGGTAGGAAATGCTGTTCTTGCGCGTCTCTGGATCGTGGTAAATGTCAGGGCTTTCGCTGTTGCCCCAATCCCACTTGGTCACAATGTCGTACATTTTATCGGTGTCGATCTGCCCCATGTCGAGTGGGCTGCCGTCTTTAGGGATGGCCGTGCGCACCGGGACGAGCTTGTAGACCATGCCGTCGAGTTGCAGGAAGTCCTTCATCCACAAATAATCGTCGTCGCCAAAACTGCCGCCCGTGAAATAAACAGGACGTTTCCAGTCGTTGTTGAGCAACACGTCGAGCATCATCAAACGGTTTTTGTACAACGCTTGCCCTTTGATGTCGATGTCGATGTAAGGCACAATCGAGTCATAATATTTGGGCGCGACCACTTTGTTGCGAATGATGTTTTCCTTGTCGATCGGGATGCGCACCTTGTTGGTAGGATAGAAATGTACGTTTTGCCCGTTTTGCATCTGCACCATCGTACGCGGGTCGTCGCTAGCGATGAATCCGATAAAATCCTTGAGCGTCCAACGGTTCTCGGTTTGCGGGTTGTGGAACGCAAAATCGAGTTTGTCGCCAACGTATTGGTCGTGTTTGAACGAAATCGGCAAGCCATCGGATGTATACGATTTGCGTTTCATCTGGTCGATGTACCAGTCGGTCATGAACAGGCTGGTGTTGACGATTTTCACATCGGGACGCACCTGTTCGATTTCCTGCGCATACCACAACGGGAACGTATCGTTGTCGCCTATGGTAAACAAAATTGCATTCGGTTCGCACGAGGTCAGGTAAGCCTTGGCCATGGCGATGGCGGTGTAACGGTTCGAACGGTCGTGGTCGTCCCAGTTTTGAGACGCCATGAGTACCGGAGCGGCCAATAACGAGGCGGCAATGACAACCGGCCCGGCCAGTTTGGGCTGCAGGTATTTTTGTAGGTATTCGTAAATGGCATACACGCCAAATCCGATCCAGATGGCAAACACATAAAACGATCCTACGAGCGCATAGTCGCGTTCGCGTGGCTCAAACGGCCGTTCGTTGAGGTATATCTTGAGCGCCAATCCGGTAAACAGGAACAGCACGAGCAGGACGTAAAAACTCTTCAAATCTTTGTTGGCGTGGTAAATCAAACCGATAAGCCCGAGGATGAACGGCAAAAAGAAATACACATTGCGTCCGGCGTTGTTCAACACGTCGTCGGGCAGGTTTTCCTGCGATCCCAAATGCATTTCGTCGATGAACCCGATGCCGCTGAGCCAGTTGCCGTCGAGGTTGTCGTACTTGCCCTGGATGTCGTTCTGGCGGCCCGTGAAATTCCACATCAAATAGCGCCAGTACATGTAGCCGAATTGGTATTCGAACATAAACGCGAGGTTGTCTGCCGCGGTCGGTTTTTCGATGATCAGGTAGTCGCCGTATTCTTTCAGGAATTGTACATAGCCTTCGTTGTCGATGTCCTGCGCGGCATACGCCTTGCGGAACTCGGCCACGATTTGCACCAATTCCTGTTCCTCCATGTACTCGGGCTTGATCCTAAAGTCGAGCGCCTTGGTAAAGTTCATGTAGTTTTCGGCGTGTTCGGTGCTCCACATGCGCGGGAGCCAGGTCTTGTGGTTGTCGTCGCTGTTTTGTTCGGCGTTTTTCCAGTTGTTGGTGATGATGTATTTGCCCGTCTGGTAATCGCGTTCGTAGTTGGGTTTTTTGTCGAGGTAGGGTTGTTTTTCGTCCAATCCGGCAAACATGTCCGAAAATTGCGGGCCGTAGAACAACGGGTTCACGCCGTATTGTTCACGGTTGTAGTAGGCGAGCACCTCGGCGGCATCCGATGGTTTGTTCTCGTTGATGACCACATCGGCATTGGCGCGTATCGGCAACATCATCCAGGTCGAGAACCCGATCAATACAAACAATACGCAAAGGATGATCGTATTGTAAAACACTTTGCCTTTTTCTTTGGTGTATTTGAGCCCAAAATAGAACAATCCGACAATCAACAGGAACATGAAAATGGTACCCGAATCGAACGGCAGTCCGATGCTGTTGACCATAAAGATTTCGGTTTTTCCGAACAAAGCCATTGTCCAGGGCAACAACGATTTGAAGATGAACAACAAAATGGCCACCACCACAACGTTGGCGATGATGAAATTCTTGACCGTGACGGTTTGGTAATTCTTAAAATAGTACAGCAACAAAATGGCCGGAATGGTCAAAAGCGCCATAAAGTGCACCCCGAACGACAAACCGGTAAGCAAAGAAATAATAATCAGCCAACGGTTACCGCGCGGCGTACCCATGTCTTGTTCCCAACGCAGTCCGAGCCAGAACATCAGTGCAATGAACAGCGTGGCCATGGCGTATACTTCGGCCTCGACGGCGTTGAACCAAAAACTGTCCGAAAACGTAAACGCAAGCGATGCCACGAAGGCGCTGCCCAAAATGGCGATCAGGTTGCTGTCGTTGAGTTCGGCGAATTGCGAGACGAGTTTGCGCAACAGCATCGTCGTCGACCAAAACATGAACAAAATCGTAAAGGCACTCGAAAACACCGACATCATGTTCACCATGAGCGCGATGTTGGACGCATCGGTAGCGAACATCGCAAAAAAAGCGCCCATCATTTGGTACAATGGCGCTCCCGGCGGGTGACCTACTTCTAACTTGGCCGCGGTGGCAATGTATTCCCCGCAATCCCAAAAACTCATCGTGGGTTCAACAGTAAGTGTAAAAGTAACGAGTGCAATGGTAAATGAAAGCCAGCCTAAAACGGTGTTCCATTTGTTGAAGTTGAAGTTCGCCATACAGGAGCGGATTGATTTTAAAGTACAAAGAAACTAATTTTTTTGCAGAACAGTTGTGCATTTTTTACACAACAGTTGTGCAGGGCGAAAAAAAAGCGAAGCGCCGTTCGGCATTCCGCAAACCTTATCGCCACAGCCCAAAGACTTTACAAAAGCGCCTGCCGTTACAGTTAATTTTTTTGATAAAAAAAGTCGAAATATTTGCGGAAACTAAAATTTGTTATAAATTTGCCCTCGCTTTAAGCAGCTGAATTGGCCTATGGTGTAATGGTAACACTACGGTTTTTGGTGCCGTCTTTCTAGGTTCGAGTCCTAGTGGGCCAACGAAAAAGCCTCCTGAAAAGGAGGCTTTTTTATTTTCAAATCTCGGGTTTGAAATCCCAAATCCCAAATTCCAAAATCCAAATTCCAATCGTTCTAAAGAAGTTTTGGAATTTGGAACTTGAGATTTGGAATTTACCTTTAAATTTTAAAGGTTATTACCGGGCGAATCGCATGGTTGACCAAGTCTTCACTGATGCTTCCGTTAAAGAAATGCGCAAAGCCGGTTCGGCCGTGCGTACACATCCCAATCAAATCGGCGTCTACTTTGTTGGCGAAATTGAGGATCCCTTTTTCTACATTGACGTCGTTGTAAATGTGCGTCGAATAGTTCGGATAATCGAATTCGGCCATAAAATCGGCCATCATGCGCTCGGCTACTGCCGTAGGCTTGAACGTATTAGGTGTGTTGATCATGACCAGTTTGAGGTTGGCGTTGAAACCGCGTGCAAAATCGAGCAACTGTTTGAACGGTTTTTTGATCTCATCGGAGAAATCAGACGCAAACACCAGATTTTTAGCGCTGAACGAAGGCGTTTCATTTTTGATGACCAACACCGGGACATCTGAAAAACGCACCACCTTTTCGGTGTTCGATCCGATGAACATTTCCTGGAATCCGCTGGCGCCGTGTGAGCCCATCACGATAAAATCGACATCGTTCTTTTTACTTACGCCCAAGATGCCCTCGAACGCTTTTTCGAACTGGATGATTTCAGAAACGCTGATGCCTTTGAGGAAGTCGACATCCATCAAATCTTCGAGCTTGTCGATGGCCCTGTTCTTGAAAAACATAATTTCTGGGATGTCGCTTCCCGAACCCATCGCATCGGTGCCTTGGTGCGGCAATTCAAGCATGTGCAGCAAAATGATCTCGGCGTTGTTTTCTCGGGCAATCTGGGCGGCTACCCGTAAGGCGTACTCTGCGTGTTTGGAAAAATCGGTGGGTACTAAAATTCGTTTCATAATTTAGAAGTGTAAGAAATTTATTTTGAAAAGTGTAACAATTTTGTCCAATAAAGGTATGAATTTTTTTTAGACGAGGCTAGGGTTTTGATTTATAAAAAAATGATTATATTTGCACCGTTATTTGTTATGAACTAAATAATGAGGGGACATTTGTCCCCTCTTTTTATAAATCTATGACATTCAAGGAAAAAGTGTTGGGTTTGCTCGAAGAAGGGCTCCGGGAAAAACCGGAACTTTTTTTGATCGATCTGCACATCAACGACGCATTTAAAATTGTCGTAACTTTAGACGGCGACAACGGCGTGACTTTGCAGGATTGCATAGACGTCAGCCGCGCCATCGAACACAACCTCGACCGCGAGGAGCAGGATTTCTCGCTCGAAGTGGCCTCGGCGGGTTTGTCGACGCCGCTTAAATTGGTGCGTCAGTACAAGAAAAACATCGGCCGAACGCTGATCGTCAAGACCAACGACGACAAAATCGAAGCCCAGCTTACGGCGGCCAACGAAGATTTTATCACACTCGAATGGCAGGCGCGCGAGCCCAAGAAAATAGGAAAAGGAAAGGAAACCGTCCAGAAAAAGCTGGAACTTCCGTATTCAGAAATAAAAGAAGCAATCGTTACAGTAACATTTTAAAAATAAAGAGTTGGCATGGAAAATTTAGCATTAATTGAATCATTTTCAGAATTCAAGGACGACAAGTTAATTGATCGTGTAACGCTAATGGCGATATTGGAAGATGTGTTTAGAAATGCACTGAAAAAGAAATTCGGGTCGGATGAGAATTTCGACATCATCATCAACCCGGACAAAGGCGATATGGAGATCTGGAGACGTCGCGTGATTGTGGCCGACGAAGACCTCGACCTCGAAAACGAAGAAATCACCCTGACCGAAGCGCGTAAAATAGAGCCCGATTTCGAGATCGGCGAAGAAGTTTCAGAAGAAGTGAAATTGATCGATTTGGGAAGACGTGCCATCTTGGCCTTGCGTCAAAACCTCATTTCAAAGATCCACGAACACGACAATACCAATCTTTACAAGCAATTTAAAGATTTAATTGGCGATATTTACACCGCCGAAGTACACCACGTGCGTCCGCGCGTCGTGATTTTGGTTGACGACGAAGGCAACGAAATCGTCTTGCCGAAAGAAAAGCAGATCCCGTCTGATTTCTTCCGCAAAGGCGACAACGTGCGCGGCATCATCGAGAACGTAGAGCTGAAAGGCAACAAGCCGCAAATCATCATGTCGCGTACCTCGGAAAAGTTCCTTGAGAAGTTGTTCGAGCAGGAAATCCCTGAGGTTTTCGACGGATTGATCATGGTGAAAAACGTCGTGCGTATTCCGGGCGAAAAAGCGAAAGTAGCCGTCGATTCTTACGACGACCGTATCGATCCGGTGGGCGCCTGCGTCGGGATGAAAGGTTCGCGCATCCACGGCATCGTACGTGAATTGGGTAACGAAAACATCGACGTGATCAACTACACGACCAACACAAACTTGTACATCACACGTGCGTTGAGCCCGGCAAAAGTTTCATCGATCAAGATCGACGAAGAGAACAAGCGCGCCGAAGTATTCTTGAAATTGGAAGAAGTTTCAAAGGCCATCGGACGCGGTGGACACAACATCAAACTCGCCGGACTTTTGACCGGTTATGAACTCGATGTCATCCGCGAGGGCAACATCGCCGAAGAAGAAGACGACGTAGAATTGACTGAATTCTCAGACGAAATCGAAGAGTGGGTAATCGAAGAATTCGCCAAAATCGGCCTCGACACCGCGCGCAGCATCCTCAAGCAAGATGTAGAAGATCTCGTCAGAAGAACCGATCTCGAAGAGGAAACCATCCTCGACGTGATGCGTATCCTCAAGGAAGAGTTCAACAGCTAATACGCTAACTACGCACAACACAACAATAGGTAACAATAAAAGATTATATGTCTGAAGAAAGAGTAATAAGAATCAACAAGGTTTTAAGGGAATTCAATATTTCGTTGGAACGCGCCGTCGATTATCTCAAGGATAAGGGTATCGCCATAGATGCCAACCCGAACGCGAAGATTTCCGAACGCGAATACGAAATCCTGCAAGGCCAATTTTCGACCGATAAGGGCGCGAAAGTGGCCTCGATGGAAGTGGGCGAAGAGAAGCGCAAGGAGAAAGAAGCCCTGCGTATCGAACGCGAACGCGAAATCGAAGACAAGCGCAAGCACGACGAGGAGCGCCAACGCCAAGAAGTGATCAAGGCGCGTGCGACCGTTACGGGCCCTAAGCAAGTGGGTACCATCGACCTCAATCCGCAAAAAGCCGAGACGCCAAAAGCACCGGAGGTGACCGAAAAGCCGGTCGAGCAGCCTGCTGCGCCAAAGGCACCCGAAGCACCGGCCGAAGAGGCGATCGCAACGCAGTACCACAAATTGTCTGGTGCGACGCTGACAGGTCAAACCATCGATTTGTCGCAGTTCGACAAGCCCAAAAAGAAAAAAGAAGAGCCTAGACCAGGAGGAAACAACCCTGCAGGAGGCGACGCGGCCAAGAGCAAGCGCAAGCGCATCCCGTCTAAGCCAGGCGACGTAAGACCCGGTATGGGCGGTCCTGGTGCCAGACCAGGACAACTTGGCGCCGGCGGTAAAGGAAAGCCAGGGTTCGGCAAGGGCAACCGTCCGGCCATCGCAGCCAAGGTAGAGCCTACCGAAGAAGAAGTCAAAAACCAAATCCGCGAAACCCTAGAGAAATTGCAGGGCAAGGGCGGTAAGTCAAAAGCGGCCAAATACAGAAGAGACAAACGCGATTCGCACCGTCAAAAATCGGAAGACGAACAACGCGAGCTCGAAGAAGGAAGCAAAACGCTCAAGGTAACCGAATTTGTAACCGTGGGTGAAATCGCGACCATGATGGACGTGCCGATCACCAAGGTCATCGGAACCTGTATGTCGCTCGGTATCATGGTGACGATGAACCAGCGCCTCGACGCCGAGACATTGACCATCGTGGCCGACGAATTCGGGTTCGATGTAGAGTTCATCACCACCGATTTGGAAGAAAACATCCAGGTCGAGGAAGACCGCGAAGAAGATTTGGCGACACGCGCGCCGATTGTCACCGTCATGGGTCACGTAGACCACGGTAAGACCTCGTTGCTCGATTACATCCGTAAGGAAAATGTAATCGCGGGCGAATCGGGCGGCATCACGCAGCACATCGGGGCTTATGGTGTGACGCTCGAGAACGGACAAAAAATCGCGTTCCTCGATACACCAGGTCACGAAGCATTTACGGCCATGCGTGCACGTGGTGCGCAAATCACCGACATCGCGATCATCGTGGTCGCTGCCGACGATGCCATCATGCCGCAAACCCGTGAGGCCATCAGCCACGCACAAGCTGCGGGCGTGCCGATTGTGTTTGCCATCAACAAAATAGACAAGCCAAACGCCAACCCCGACAAGATCAAGGAGCAATTGGCGGCCATGAACTTGCTGGTCGAGGACTGGGGCGGAAAAATCCAATCGCACGACATTTCGGCCAAGGCCGGAACGGGCGTCAAGGAATTGCTCGAGAAAGTATTGCTCGAGGCCGAAATCCTCGATTTGAAAGCCAACGCAGACCGATTGGCCTCGGGTACGGTTGTAGAAGCGCAACTCGACAAAGGCAAGGGTTATGTAGCAACCATCCTCGTACAAAACGGGACGTTGCGCGTAGGCGATTACATGCTTGCGGGCAAGAACCACGGCAAGATCCGTGCGATGCATGACGAACGCGGCCATACCGTCAAGGAAGCGGGTCCGTCGACGCCGGTATCGGTGCTCGGATTGGACGGCGCACCAACGGCAGGCGACAAATTCAACGTGTTTGACGACGAGCGCGAAGCCAAGCAAATTGCCGTCAAGCGTACGCAGTTGCAACGCGAACAATCGGTCAGGACACAACGTCACATTACGTTGGCCGAAATCGGTCGCCGTATCGCGCTGGGTCAGTTCAAGGAACTCAACATCATCATCAAGGGCGACGTGGACGGCTCGGTAGAAGCGCTGACCGACTCGTTCTCGAAATTGTCGACCGAAGAAATCCAGATCAACATCATCCACAAAGGCGTGGGTGCGATCACCGAATCGGACGTCATGCTCGCTTCGGCATCGGATGCCATCATCATCGGATTTAACGTACGTCCTGCGGGCAGCGCCAAGCAATTGGCCGAGAAGGAGGAAATCGACATCCGCAACTACTCGATCATCTACGATGCGATCGACGATTTGAAGGACGCGATGGAAGGCATGTTGTCGCCAGAAATGAAAGAAGAAGTTACCGGTACGGCCGAAATCCGCGAGTTGTTCAAGATCTCGAAAGTGGGTACTATCGCGGGCTGTATGGTCACCGATGGCCGTATCTACCGTTCGTCTAAGGTGCGTATCATCCGCGAAGGCGTGGTGGTGCACGAAGGCGAACTGACGGCGCTCAAGCGTTTCAAGGACGACGTTAAAGAAGTGTCCAAAGGCTACGATTGCGGTATCCAGATCAAGGGATACAACGACATCGAGCTCAACGATACGATCGAAGCGTTCCAGGAAGTGGCCGTGAAGAAAAAGTTGAAATAAGGAAAAAGGGGCTGAGGCCCCTTTTTTAATTTTAAAATTCCAAATTCCAAATTCCAAATTCCAAATTCCAAATTCCAAAATCCCAAAATCCAATCGTTCTTAAGCGCCCTTGGAATTTGGAATTTGAGATTTGGAATTTGTTTTTTTTATCTATTTGTTTGGTTTGATCAAAAACGCGTTCGCATAGGTTTTTTTAACCTCCGCCAGGTTGCGTTCGGCTTCGATGCGCGACTTGAAGTTGCCGATCCAAACCTTGTAGGTCGGGGTGCTGAAGACAATCGTGGCGTCGAACTGTTCGTGGTCTTTCCTGAATTCGGTCAGCGTTTTTTTGGCGTTTTCGCTTTCGCCGTTGTAGATCTGTATTTTGTACCGGTCGTTGACGGTAATCGATGAGTTGATCTTCCTTTTTTCGTTGAGCATTTGCTCGAATTTCGGGTCTTGGGTGACGGTCACGCCTTTGTCTTGTGCTTGCAATCCGAACGAAAGAAAAAGCGAGAAAAATAAGGTCGGGACGGGGCGCTCAAAAGGTAAGAATCTCATAATATGGTGATTTTAATACAAATGTACTATTTAATCGATTATTGGGCCTAAAAAATCTTATTTAGAATTAATATAAATTGATATTTAAGAACATTTTAAGGTTTTAAGAATAGTTCATAAGTCGTATTTTTGTGCAAGTTTTTTAAGCATGCGTGTATTTTTCGGGCTTCCTGCGCGAAAAATCGACGCCAAATACAGTCGATAATCATTTGTAATATGAAAAAAGTGGGTAACCATAATTCGATTTCCAGGGTATTGTTTTTAAGTCTGGCCCTGCTCACGTTCTCCTTCACTTCAATGGCTCAAGATGCTGCACCTGCGGCAACCGCTGCTCCTGCTGCCGATGCGGCCGCTGCACCTGCCGGTGGTGGAGATCCTGTAAAAGGGAAAGAGCTTTTTAACACCAATTGTGCTGCTTGTCACAAGCTCGACGGCAAATCGACAGGTCCTGCCTTGCGCAACGTGGCCGACAAGCACGACAAGGCTTGGTTGGTAAAATGGATCCACAACAGTTCAGAAATGATCAAAGCCGGCGACCCTGTGGCCGTCAAGCTTTTCAACGACAACAACAAGTCGGTCATGACCGCTTTCCCGCAATTGTCGGAAGGTGATATCGACAACATCTTGGCTTATACTTCACAGCCGGCTCCTGCCAAAAGCACCACTGCCGCGCCTCCTAGAACTGAAACGGCTGCCAACGCAGGTGGCGGAATTTCGAACAACGTAATTCTTGGCGCTCTTTGTGTCGTGATGTTGATCTTGGTGGTGATGTTGTTCATGGTGAACAATGTCTTGACAAAAGTGGCCAAGAAAAACGGCCTTGAAATCGCCGAAAAACCAGCCACTACACCAATCTGGGTTGCTTTCGCCAAAAACCAGTTCCTGGTGTTGGTTACTTCAATTTTCTTGTTGCTTGCTGCAGGTTACTTCTTCTACGGATGGGCCATGCAGGTAGGTGTCGATCAAAATTACGAACCGGTACAACCTATCCACTATTCGCACCGCATCCACGCCGGAAGCAACGGCATCGATTGTAAATACTGCCACTCGGCGGCACGCGTAAGCAAAACCGCGGGTATCCCGTCGCTCAACGTGTGTATGAACTGTCACAAGAACATCTCGGAGGTTTCGGATACTACCGCTACTGCAGAACATTCAAAAGCATTCTACGACGGCGAAATCCAGAAGTTATACGACGCTGTAGGATGGGACAAAGCCGCCCAAAAATACACCGGGAAAACACAGCCGGTCAAATGGGTGCGTATCCACAATCTTCCTGACTTTGCTTACTTCAACCACTCGCAGCACGTGACGGTGGCGGGCATCGAATGTCAAACTTGCCACGGTCCGGTAGAGGAGTTCGAACTCATGAAGCAATTCTCTCCGCTTACGATGGGCTGGTGTGTCGATTGCCACAGAAAGACAGATGTCAAGATGGAGGGCAACGAATACTACACCAAAATCCACGAGGAACTGTCTAAAAAGTACGGCGTCGACAAGTTGACGGCTGCGCAAATGGGCGGACTCGAATGTGGTAAGTGCCACTACTAGAAATCGTTTAACCGTGGATTTGGTTAACCGTTTAACCGAATTGGCGATTAACCGATTGACCGATTAAACAAAAGATAAATTAAGAAGCTAATTTTTATATACGATGTCATCAAACAAAAAATACTGGAAAAGTGTTGAGGAACTAAACGAAAATAGTTCTATTGTTGAGACGCTTAGAAATAACGAGTTTGTCGAGGAAATCCCGACGGAGCAGTTCCTTGGCGACAAGGAGGCGCTTTCTGAAAACGGGACTTCGCGTCGTGATTTCTTGAAATACGTCGGTTTTAGTACAGCCGCTGCCACGTTGGCCGCCTGTGAGGGCCCGGTGCACAAAGCAATCCCTTATGTCGTACAGCCAGAGCAAATCATCCCGGGTGTTTGGGATTATTATGCAACGTCTGTGTTCGACGGATTCGATTTTGCCAACCTGCTCATCAAAACCCGCGAAGGCCGTCCCATCAAGATCGAAAACAACACTTTGCCTGGAGCCAAGTTCGCCGCCAATGCGCGCGTTCACGCTTCGGTTTTGTCGATGTATGACAGCATGCGTCTCAAAGAGCCAAAGATTTTGGGTAAAGCCGCTTCTTGGGCAGATGTAGACAGCAAAGTAAAAGCAAGCCTCGCCGAAGGTGGGCCTATCGTGCTTCTTACCAGTACACTGGCGAGCCCGTCAACAGAAAAGTTGATCGCGGAATTTACCGCCAAGTATCCAACCGCAAAACATGTCATTTACGATGCCGTTTCGTCGTCTGAGGCGCTCGACGCGTTCGAAATGGCCTATGGCGAACGCGCGTTGGTGGATTATGATTTTTCTAAAGCCAACCTGATCGTTTCGATCGGTGCCGATTTCTTGGGCGACTGGCAAGGCGGAAGCTACGACTCGGGGTACGCCAAAGGCAGGATTCCGAGAAACGGTCAAATGTCGCGTCACTTCCAGATGGAGGCCAACATGACTTTGTCTGGCGCTGCAGCCGACAAGCGTCTGGCGATGACTTCGGCCGATCAAAAGCAAGCCTTGGTTAAAATATACAACGTCATCACCGGATCGGGTGTGGGCACGGGTAAAATTGCCAACGAAGACGCGGTCATGAAAGTGGCGCAGCAACTCAAGGCAGCGGGCAGCAAAGGTGTTTTGGTTTCGGGTATCGAAGACAAGAACGCGCAATTGCTCGTCCTGGCCATCAACCAGGCTTTGCAAAGCGAGGCGTTTACGACGGCCGGCACGCGTCAAATCCGCAAAGGATCAAACGCCAAGGTCGCGCAACTCGTAGCCGACATGAACGCGGGCAACGTCCGTACGTTGATCATGAGCGGCGTAAACCCAGTATACACTTTGCCGAACGGAAAAGATTTCGCGGCAGGTTTGAAGAAAGTAAAAACATCGGTGGCGTTCTCTTTGAAAGAAGACGAAACCGCTTCGCTCGCTACAATTGCCGCGGCGGCACCGCATTACCTCGAATCATGGGGCGATGTCGAAATGACCAAAGGCACGTACGCGCTTACACAACCAACCATCCGTCCGATCTTCAACACCAAGCAATTCCAAGAGGCGTTGATGTCTTGGAACGGAGCGGCAGGCACTTATTACGATTATCTCAAAGCTACGGCGTCGGGCATCATTGCCGGATCGACCTGGAACAAGGTATTGCACGACGGTATTTACGTAGGTGCGACAGGAGGTGCTGCTGCTACAGGCGGGGCCAATTATGCTGCCGCAGCCGCTGCGCTTGCACAAGCCAAGCCAGCCGGTGGTTTCGAATTGCACCTGTACACCAAAACCGGTCTCGGCGACGGGCAACAAGCGGGTAACCCGTGGTTGCAGGAATTCCCGGATCCGATCACGCGTGTGTCTTGGGACAACTACGTGACCGTGTCGAGAGCCGATGCTGAAAGCCTTGGTTTGTACAACGAAATCGTCGCCAACGGTGGTCTCGACGGAAGCTACGTCAACATTACCGTATCGGGCACCACGCTCGAGAAAGTACCGGTAATCATCCAGCCGGGTCAGGCCAAAGGTACCTTGGGTCTTTCGGTAGGATACGGTCGTACGGCTTCGATGAAAGAAGAAATGAAAGTGGGTGTCAATGCCTACGTTCTCTATAAAGGTTTCAACAATGTGCAAACCGCGACCGTCAAGGAAGCGGGCGGCAATCACGAGTTTGCTTGTGTCCAAGGACAAAAGACGCTTATGGGCCGTGGCGACATCATCAAGGAAACCACACTCGATATTTACAACAAAGAAGAAGCCGAAGTATGGAACCCGGTTCCGGTCGTGTCTTTGGACCACGAAGAAGTGCCGGCCACTACCGTCGATCTTTGGGAGTCTTTCGACAGCTCGGTGGGCCACCACTTTAACCTTTCGATCGATTTGAACGCCTGTACCGGTTGCGGGGCTTGCGTGATTGCTTGTCATGCCGAGAACAACGTTCCGGTGGTGGGCAAGTCGGAGGTAAGAAGAAGCCGCGACATGCACTGGTTGCGCATCGACCGTTACTACTCTTCGGAAGAGACTTTCGCCAAAGACAACGAGAAGAAGAACAACTTCGACGGCTTGTTCGGCGAAAAAGGTTCATTGGGCGGATTCGGTGAAATGGAAAGCCCTGCCGACAACCCGCAGGTGTCGTTCCAGCCGGTCATGTGTCAGCACTGTAACCACGCACCGTGTGAAACGGTTTGTCCGGTTGCCGCTACGTCGCACTCGCGTCAAGGACACAACCACATGGCGTACAACCGTTGTATCGGAACGCGTTATTGCGCGAACAACTGCCCGTATAAAGTGCGTCGTTTCAACTGGTTCCTCTACAACAAAAACAGCGAATTCGACTACCACATGAACGACGACCTCGGCCGTATGGTGTTGAACCCAGATGTCAACGTGCGTTCGCGCGGGGTCATGGAAAAGTGTTCGTTCTGTATCCAAAAGACGCAGTCGACAATCCTTGCAGCCAAACGAGAAGGCCGTGCAGTCAAGGCAGATGAATTTGAAGTGGCTTGTTCGGCGGCTTGTTCTTCGGGAGCGATGGCCTTTGGGGATGTCAACAACAAAGCAGATAAAGTAGCCCAATTGGCCGAAAGCGACAGGATGTACCACTTGCTCGAGCACGTAGGCACCAAGCCGAATGTGTTCTACCACGTGAAAGTCAGAAACAGCTAGTAAAGTAAATTATTAAGAAAACAAGATACAGATTATGTCGTCTCACTACGAAGCACCCATCAGAAAACCGTTGGTCATTGGTGATAAAAACTATCACGATGTAACAGTGGACATTGCCGCGCCGGTAGAAGGCCGCGCCAACAAACAATGGTGGACAGTATTTTTAATTGCGCTCGCCGCATTCCTTTGGGGAGTTGGTTGTATCATTTACACCGTCTCTACCGGTATCGGAACCTGGGGATTGAACAAAACCGTCGGCTGGGCGTGGGACATCACCAACTTCGTTTGGTGGGTGGGTATCGGTCACGCGGGAACGCTGATCTCGGCCGTACTCTTGTTGTTCCGTCAAAAATGGAGAATGGCCATCAACCGTTCGGCAGAAGCGATGACGATCTTCTCGGTAGTCCAAGCGGGTCTGTTCCCAATCATCCACATGGGTCGCCCGTGGCTTGCTTACTGGACGCTTCCGATTCCGAACCAATTCGGATCTTTGTGGGTCAACTTCAACTCGCCGCTCCTTTGGGACGTATTTGCGATCTCGACCTATCTTTCGGTTTCACTCGTATTCTGGTGGACTGGCCTCTTGCCTGACTTTGCGATGATCCGCGACCGTGCGGTGACTCCTTTCGCCAAAAGAATCTACACCATCCTTTCTTTCGGATGGACCGGACGTGCCAAAGATTGGCAGCGTTTCGAAGAAGTTTCGCTTGTACTCGCGGGACTTGCTACCCCACTCGTACTTTCGGTACACACCATCGTATCCTTTGACTTTGCTACCTCGGTCATCCCGGGATGGCACACGACCATCTTCCCGCCGTACTTTGTGGCCGGTGCGGTATTCTCTGGATTTGCGATGGTAAACACGCTTTTGATCATCATGCGTAAAGTGTGTAACATGGAGGCGTACATCACCATCCAGCACATCGAGCTCATGAACATCATCATCATGATCACCGGATCGATCGTAGGTGTGGCCTACATCACCGAGTTGTTCATCGCTTGGTACTCGGGCGTAGAATACGAACAATACGCGTTCTTGAACCGTGCAACCGGCCCTTACTGGTGGGCTTACTGGTCGATGATGACCTGTAACGTGTTCTCACCGCAGTTCATGTGGTTCAAGAAACTCCGTACGTCGATCATGTTCTCGTTCGTGATTTCGATTGTGGTAAACATCGGGATGTGGTTCGAACGTTTCGTGATCATCGTGACATCGTTGCACCGCGATTACCTGCCGTCTTCTTGGACGATGTTCTCGCCAACGTTTGTCGATATCGGAATCTTTATCGGAACCATCGGATTCTTCTTTGTCTTGTTCCTGTTGTACTCGAGAACCTTCCCGGTAATCGCGCAGGCAGAGGTTAAGACAATCTTGAAGACATCGGGAGAAAACTATAAGAGAGAAAGAGAAGCTAATAAACATTCGCATCATGAGCACTAATAAAGTTATACACGCCCTTTACAACGACGACGACGTCTTGATGGACGCGGTAAAACAAACGCGCAAGGCACACCACCACATCGAGGAAGTATACACGCCGTTTCCGGTTCACGGACTCGACAAGGCGATGGGCTTGGCCCCGACCAGATTGGCGATTTGCGCCTTCATCTACGGTTGTATCGGTTTGTCTACGGCAACCTGGATGATGAACAACATCATGATCTCGGACTGGCCGCAAGACATTGGTGGTAAGCCAAGTTTCAGCTACATCCAGAACATGCCAGCGTTCGTGCCGGTAATGTTCGAGATGACGGTATTCTTTGCGGCGCACTTGATGGTGATCACGTTTTACATGAGAAGCCGTATGTGGCCGTTCAAACAAGCCGAAAATCCAGATGTGAGAACCACCGACGACCACTTCCTGATGGAAGTAGCCGTGAGCGGGAACGAAAACGACATGGTGTCTTTCTTCCAGAACACAGGTGCCGTCGAAGTTAAAGTAATTGAAAAGCATTAATCTATGAAAAGGGTATACCATATTGCGCTTTTAGCAGGAGTAGCGATCATTGCATCGTCTTGCCAAAACACCAAGAAACCAAACTACCAGTACATGCCCAACATGTACGAGGCGGTTTCGTATGAGACCTACGCAGAATCCGATGCTTTCAAGAACGGCAAGGAAGGTCAGTTGCCACCGGCAGGAACCATCAACAGAGGGTTTGAGGTATACGATTACCCAAATACCACCGAAGGTTACGAAGCGGCCAAAGCCAATTCGAAGTCGCCTTACGGACCATGGTCTGAGGCCGACAAGGAAAAAGCAAAAGGACTTTACGAAATTTATTGTGCGATTTGTCACGGGGCTGCCGGCGACGGAAAAGGAAAACTCGTCAAACAGGAGAAGTTCCTTGGGGTGCCGAGCTACAAAGACCGCGTGATCACCGAAGGAAGCGTCTTTCACGTAGAGACTTACGGACTGAACGCCATGGGTTCACACGCCAATCAACTCAGCACCAAGGAGCGTTGGATGATTGCGGCCTACGTCATGGAACTCAAAAACAAATAATGTAGAACAAACTGATTGCAATAGATATGTACACATTTTCAAGTAAATTAAAAACATTTTCTTTGATCCTGATGGTCGTCGGACTGCTTGGGATCGGGTATGGGTTTTTAACTGCACCAAAAGACATTAAGGAAGTCGAGGCAATCCTGGCAGCCGAACACCACGGCCACGGAACAGGGCATGAAGCTGCGGGTCATGAAGGCCACGAAGCCAAAGGCCATGACGCCCACGGGGCCGAAGCGCACAAAGCCGAAGCCACCGAAGCGCACGCGCCTACCGTAGATCCGGTACACCACGACGCCGTTCCTGTAGCCAATGTCGCTGAAAAAGAACTCGATTCGATGCATGTCGATACCGTTGCAATCGCTGCCGCGCCGGTCGTTCACACCGAGGCGCCTGCCGATTTGGGCATCCGCAAACACAAGACCGAAAAGGTTGATGAGCACGCCGAGCACGAAAAACATTTGAACCACGTATTGCACCAATTGCAGAACAAGCCTTGGGCTGCTTTGTATGTGGCTTGTATCTTTTTCTTGTTGATCTCGATGGGTGTACTTGCATTCTATGCGATCCAACAAGTGGCGCAAGCCGGATGGTCTCCGGTATTGTTCCGCGTCATGGAAGGCATCACGGCTTACTTGCCGGTGGCGTCGGTTATTTTCTTTATCCTGTTGCTTTTGAGCGCGTTCCATTTCAACCACTTGTTTGTTTGGATGGCCGATGGGGTGACCGATCCAGCCAGTCCGAATTACGACAAGTTGATCGCGGGTAAATCAGGGTATTTGAACGTATCGTTCTGGCTCATCCGCGCGGCGATCTTCCTGATCGGATGGAACCTGTACCGTCATTTCTCGAGAAAAGGCCAATTGGCGCAAGACGAATCGAGCGACGACAGCAACTACAAAAAAGTATTCAAGATGTCTGCCGGATTCCTCGTGTTCTTTATCGTATCGGAATCGATCATGTCTTGGGACTGGATCATGTCGGTTGACCCGCACTGGTTCTCGACTTTGTTCGGTTGGTATGTGTTCGCGAGTTTCTTTGTGAGCGGCATCACCACCATTTGTATGATTACGCTTTACTTGAAGAACAACGGATATTTGGAGCATGTCAACACCAGCCACATCCACGATTTGGCCAAGTTCATGTTCGGTATTTCGGTTTTCTGGACCTACCTTTGGTTCTCGCAGTTCATGTTGATCTGGTATGCGAACATTCCTGAAGAGGTCACTTATTTCGTGACGCGCATCAACGACTACACCTTGCCTTTCTGGGGCGCGGTCGTGATGAACTTCGTGTTCCCGATCCTGATTTTGATCAACACCGATTTCAAACGTATTTCATGGGTATTGGTGATGGCCGGTGTCGTGATCCTTTGCGGCCACTACGTCGACTTCTTCAACATGATCATGCCGGCTACCGTGGGCGACCAATGGTTTATCGGCATCCCAGAGATCGCATCGGTATGTTTCTTCCTCGGATTGTTCATTTTTGTGGTGTTTACCGCGCTTACCAAAGTGCCGCTGATGCCAAAACGCAACCCGTTCATCGAAGAAAGTAAACATTTTCATTATTAATATTTAAAGCAAGAGTCAGATGACAAGTTTGTTGGTAATTATAGTTTTAGTCTTATTAGCCGTCGCGTTGTGGCAGCTGACGAAAATATTTGATTTGACGCAAATCGCGGCCAAGGCAAATAATTCGCAGGTAGCCAACGACAAGGATAATAACATCCAAGGATACCTGATGTTCATCTTCTTGGCGTTCATTTATATCCTGACGATCTACGGCTTGATCAAATGGGGCCACTTCGTTTTGAGTACGCCTGCATCGGCACACGGTGGACTGGTCGACAACCTCATGAACATCACCTGGGTGCTGTTGTTTGTCGTGCAAACCATCACGCAGTTCCTGTTGCACTACTTTGCTTTTAAATACAGAGGCACCAAGGACAAAAAGGCCTTGTATTTTGCCGATAACGACAAACTCGAATTCATCTGGTCTGTGATCCCGGCCATCGTTTTGGCAGGTTTGATCTTGTATGGTTTGTATGCCTGGACCAACATCATGTTCGTCGACGAAAAAGAAGAAGACGTAATGATTGTAGAGGTGTATGCGCAGCAGTTCAAATGGACGGCGCGTTACTCGGGCGAAGACGACGTGCTCGGCAAAGCCAACGTGCGTTACATTGAAGGCATCAACACCCTGGGTGTCGATTTGGCCGACCCGAATGCGCAAGACGACAAAGTCACGCAGGAATTGCATTTGCCTAAAGGAAAGAAGGTTTTGTTCAAGTTCCGTTCGCAAGACGTATTGCACTCGGCTTATTTCCCACACTTCCGCGCGCAGATGAACTGTGTACCGGGCATGGTGACGGAGTTTGCTTTCGAGCCGATTTACACCACGGCCGAAATGCGCGACATGGATTTCATGAAAGAAAAAGTGGCCAACATCAACGTGATCCGCGCCAAGAAAAGCCAGGAACTCGTCGCCAAAGGCGGACAGCCGCTTGACCCGTATACCTTCGACTATTTGTTGTTGTGTAACAAGATTTGCGGTTCGTCGCACTACAACATGCAAATGAAAGTGGTGGTCGATACGCCTGAGGATTTCAAGAAGTGGTTGGCCGAGAAGCCAACGCTCATCGAAGAGGTCAAAGCGGCCAACGCCACCCCGGCCGAAACAGAAGCGCCGGCCGCCACACAGGATTCGGCCAAAGCGCAAGACACGACCGCAGTAGCCAAAGCCGTTGCCGCCAAATAATTCATTAAAAGAACTAAAAGTACACAATATGTCAGCATTAGCTCACGATCACGGACACGATCACGACCATTCACACGACCACGATCACGGCCATGAACACCACCATAAGGACACGTTCATCACCAAATACATTTTCAGTATTGACCACAAGATGATCGCCAAGCAATACCTGATCACGGGTATCATCATGGGGGTTATCGGTGTCGGGATGTCGATGTTGTTCCGTATGCAACTCGCTTGGCCAGAAGAATCGTTCAAAGTATTCAGCTTCTTCCTGGGCGATCACGCGCCAAACGGCGTGATGAACAACGACATGTACCTGGCACTCGTCACGATCCACGGAACCATCATGGTATTCTTTGTCTTGACGGCCGGTTTGTCGGGTACCTTTAGTAACCTGCTTATTCCGCTACAATGTGGCGCGCGTGATATGGCGTCGGGCTTTTTGAACATGATTTCGTACTGGTTGTTCTTTACGTCGTCGGTCATCATGGTGTGTTCATTGTTCGTCGAAGCCGGTCCGGCATCGGCAGGTTGGACGATCTATCCGCCGCTTTCTGCGTTGCCGCAAGCCATTGGCGGGTCGGGTGCAGGTATGACGTTGTGGCTCGTTTCGATGGCGGTCTTCATCGCTTCGTCGTTGATGGGCTCGTTGAACTATGTCGTGACCGTTTTGAACTTGCGTACCAAAGGCATGTCGATGACGCGCCTACCGCTGACGATCTGGGCGTTCTTTATCACGGCCATCATCGGTATCATTTCGTTCCCGGTACTTTTGTCGGCAGCATTGTTGCTCATCATGGACAGAAGTTTCGGTACGTCGTTCTTCCTTTCTGACATTTACATCGCCGGCGAAGTATTGCACTACCAAGGTGGTTCACCGGTATTGTTCGAGCACTTGTTCTGGTTCCTCGGACACCCCGAAGTATACATCGTTATCTTGCCTGCGATGGGTCTCGTATCAGAAATCATGGCCACCAACTCGCGCAAGCCGATCTTTGGTTACCGCGCGATGATCATGTCGATCTTGGCCATTGCGTTCTTGTCGACCATCGTTTGGGGCCACCACATGTTTATGTCGGGTATGAACCCGTTCCTCGGATCGGTGTTTACCTTTACGACACTCTTGATCGCGATCCCGTCTGCGGTAAAAGCGTTCAACTGGATCACGACGTTGTGGAAAGGCAACCTGCAGATGAACCCTGCCATGTTGTACTCGATGGGCTTCGTATCGACGTTTATCACGGGTGGTCTTACAGGCATCATCTTGGGTGACTCGACGCTCGACATCAACGTACACGATACGTACTTTGTCGTGGCGCACTTCCACCTCGTAATGGGTATCTCTGCGCTTTATGGTATGTTCGCGGGTATTTACCACTGGTATCCGAAGATGTTTGGGCGCATGCTCAACAAAAACCTCGGCTATGTACACTTTTGGGTGACCACGGTTTGTGCGTACGGCGTATTCTTCCCGATGCACTTTATCGGACTCGCCGGATTGCCGCGTCGTTACTACACCAACACTGCGTTCCCGTTGTTCGACGAATTGCAGGACGTAAACGTTTTGATTACTTTGTTCGCGTTGGTGGGCGGGGCATTCCAATTGGTGTTCCTGTACAACTTCTTCGCAAGCATCTTTTTCGGCAAACGTGCCGAGCAAAACCCTTGGCGTTCGACCACGCTCGAATGGACCGCACCGGTCGAGCACATGCACGGCAACTGGCCGGGTGAAATCCCTGAAGTACACCGTTGGCCATACGATTACAGCAAGCCGGGCCACGACGACGATTTCGTGCCACAGCACATCCCAATGAAAGACGGCGAAGAGGAGTTGCACCACTAATCTTCATCAAAATATAGAAAGCCTTCCATTTAGGGAGGCTTTTTTTATACCCAAAAGGCAAGGTCATTCATCGTCATTTTTTATGGTGTCGGCAAGCGATAAATGCGTATATTTATACAAACCAAAACCCGATGACCAAAGAATATTCAAACGGCGAAGTCACGATTGTATGGAAGCCCGAGTTGTGCATCCATTCGGGTATTTGCGCCCGCGGATTGCCCAAGGTGTTCCAGCCGCGCGAAAAGCCCTGGATCAAGCAAGACGGCGCGACCACGGCGCAAATCATCGAACAGGTCAGCAAATGCCCATCGGGTGCGCTGAGCACTTACCTAAACGCCCAAAAACCCAACCATGGATAACACCCTGCACCGCAACGACGAAAAGAGACGTTTTGAACTCGAAGTAGAAGGCCATACCGCCTTTATCGAATTCATCGTCGACAAAGACAACAACATGTACCTCACCCATACCGAAGTGCCCACTGCGCTCGGCGGCAAAGGCGTCGGCAAGTCGATCGTGGAAAAGGCCTTGCACTACCTGAAGGACAACGGCTACAAACTCGCGCCATTGTGTCCGTTTGTGGCGGCTTATCTCAAACGCAATCCCGAATGGAAGTCGCTGCTTGCACCGGGCTACAACATCGGCTGATGGATTTCGAGCTCCTCCATAACGAAGCCGACCACCAATTCGAATTCCAAATCGACGGGCAAACTGCGTTTGTCGAATACTTCACCGAAGGCAAGAAAGTTTACCTCACGCATACCGAAGTGCCCGCGTCTATGCAAGGACAGGGCATCGCCTCGCAGCTCATCCAAAAAACGTTGCGGCACCTCAAAGCGCACCACCGCATTTTGGTGCCGCAATGCAGCTTTGTTTCGGCCTATGTAAACGAGCATCCCGAGTGGCGTTCCATTTTGTCCGAGGGCTATCAGATGTAAATCGGTTTGGCTATATTTGCCGTATGAACGAAAATCTTGACCCCACGAACCAACGTTACAATCCCGAAGAGCTCGATCTCGAAAAAAGATTGCGGCCGCTGGCGTTCGACGATTTCTCGGGGCAAGACCAAATTCTGGACAACCTCAAGGTTTTTGTAGAAGCGGCCAATTTGCGCAACGAGGCGCTCGACCATACGCTGTTCCACGGGCCTCCGGGACTCGGGAAAACGACACTTGCGAATATCCTGGCGAACGAACTCGGCGTGGGCATCAAAATCACGTCGGGGCCCGTGCTGGACAAACCCGGCGACCTGGCCGGACTGCTCACCAATTTAGAAGAACGCGATGTGTTGTTCATCGACGAGATCCACCGCCTGAGCCCCATCGTAGAGGAATACCTGTATTCGGCCATGGAAGATTTCAAGATCGACATCATGATCGAATCGGGACCGAATGCCCGTACGGTGCAAATCAACCTCAATCCGTTTACGCTCGTGGGCGCCACCACACGTTCGGGGTTGTTGACCTCGCCCATGCGCGCGCGTTTCGGCATCCAAAGCCGCCTGCAATACTACACGACCGAACTCCTGACGACCATCGTCCAACGAAGTTCGTCCATCCTCAAAATGCCGATCACCATGGAAGCCGCCATCGAAATCGCGGGCCGAAGCCGTGGTACGCCGCGTATCGCCAACGCCTTGTTGCGCCGTGTACGCGACTTTGCCCAAATCAAAGGCAACGGCAAAATCGACATCGAGATCGCCAAGTATGCGCTGCGCGCGCTCAACGTAGACGCGCACGGGCTCGACGAAATGGACAACAAAATCCTGAACACCATCATCGACAAATTCAAGGGCGGCCCCGTGGGATTGTCTACGCTGGCCACGGCCGTTTCCGACAGCGGCGAGACGATCGAGGAGGTGTATGAGCCGTTTTTGATTCAGGAGGGTTTCATCATCCGTACGCCGCGCGGACGCGAGGTGACGGAGAAGGCGTATAGGCACCTTGGGAAGATTAGGAATAATATCCAGGGCGGGTTGTTTTAATTTTCTATTTTTTATTTTTATTATTTATTGGCGGGTCGTTGATTGACATTCGCTATTCTTTATTTTTACTATTTATTGGCGTTTGACGGCTCGTCAAAAGCTGTTCGCATTTGACTCGCCGCTGGTCGTTGATTGAGGCGAATTCGATATTCGACATTCGTTGTTCGAAATTCAATATTCTTTATTGTTTATTGGCGTTTGGCGGCTCGTCAAAAGCTATTCGCGTTTTCCTCGCCGCCACCGCGCTTTACGCTGCAATCTTTTACCTACGCTGCGCTGCGTTAAAAGGATTTCCACTTCAATCGCTAACGCGGCCTCACGAAGAACATTTGCTTGTGCGAGAAACATTTACTTCGCTTATTTTGCTGAACGTTTAGCGGCTCCGCTGCGCTCCGCCGCAGATTAACACGCTTCGTTTGTCATTCCGACGGCAGGAGGAATCTCATTGAAGGCCCGTTTAATTTCTTCAGTTTTTTTGTGTGGATTTGTTAGACTGCACCCAAAAGTTTAGACAAGTTAATAGTTACATTGATAATGATGGATCCGATATTGTGTCGGGCTCATTCCATTTAAATTTAGTTTAATCCTGTCATTGTTATAATAATTGATGTACTCTTTTATCTCATGCCTTAAATGGTCTATTGACCTGAACTTAT
>NZ_FMVF01000070.1 GCF_900101895.1 Flavobacterium caeni | reverse complement strand
ACTTATAGAGTTTAAGAAACGTATGAATAGCGATCTTGTAATTCTAAAAGATAACAAAATTACAAGGGTAAAACCTTAGCACTTCTCACAACAGCCGGTAAGCAAAATTGCCGGGTTTTCGGTAGCCGGAAGTTGTGGTTTCACGAAGAAACATTATCTTCGGCAGAGAGAACTCAGTTCGCTTTGGTCGGCAACTTCGCTTACCGGCGGCACGTTAGCAGCGATTGTATCGTGATTCCACTTATCAACAAATCAAGGAATTACGTTGTTAATAAACATACAAAAAATGTTGACAAGTACACTATTTTGTTTTATCTTTGTAAAGAATCTGAAATGGAGCTAGTCTCCAAAGTAGGATTCCCCCGGGCAGTGAAAACTGCCTTATTTTTTTTATAGCTCTACCAATCCAAAATCGTTATTTTTACTCGCGACCTTTAGCGCGACGTCTTCAAGTTTCTTATACATTGTTTGTCCAGCTTTCTTTTTCATGTAGGCGTTAGGCTCATATTTCTGACGAATCATATAAGCAGTAACATCAGCAATTTGATGCATTAAAGAATTTGCCGAATCTCTCATTATTGGATCTTCAATAAGATATTGAAGGCGCATATTTCGATAGCCGCCACCGTAAAGGTTTCCTGTGTTGGGAATTGTATTATAATGACGCATCTTTCGAATTAGCTTGGTCAATTTGGCTCCGTCGGTATTATCTGAAAAAACAATTCCACGATCATCCGCATTTTGCGGGCCAGGAAAATTCTTGTATCTAATGGTATTTTCAAAACGCATGATCAAAGCATTCCAAGCCAATTCGAATATATCTCCTGTTTTCCCTTGCTTGTCAACCACAATAGAAAACACACTTACATCAGATTGGCTATTCAACCATACTATACACTTTTTAAGAATATCAACACGATCATTTCGTTGAATACGCATTAACGCGCCAGGTTTGTTTATGAAATCCTTTGCATGAATTTCTTCACGCAGCTTCAAACCCTTTGAATCGCGAAGTGATTTACGGAATGCAACTAAATCGCTAAGTATATTTGTCCATCTGAGTTCGTGAAAAACAATTCCTGTCAAAATGAAATATCGTGTAGGGCTATTTACTAAACCTGTGTCGCCACTTTCATCAACGTACATTAAATACATAAATAAATTTTTTGTAAACTTACAAGAAAATAAGTGAACCACAACCGCTGCTAACCGCCGTTTCAAGCAATTGCCGCGTTTTCAGTAAGTTGAACGTTTGGTTTTCACGAAGAATGTTTTATCTTCACCGAGCGAACTCAGTTC
>NZ_FMVF01000028.1:8759-11524 GCF_900101895.1 Flavobacterium caeni | reverse complement strand
AGAGCTTTGAATTATAATGGAAAATAAAATTACCGAAAGTATAGTTTTCATATTGTTCGATTTAACGAATAACTTCCAAAATGTCGCCCAACGTTTCGCCTATTTGCGCAGGAGCGGAAATAGGAGCAGAGTATTCTCTGCTAAGATAGAACTTTCTTGGTTTGAAAAATGTTCCAACTTACTAAATACCAGCTCTTGCGTAAAAAGGCTGTTGTGTGCCGTTCAATCATTATCTCTGTTCGAGCGTTTTTAAAATTTGTCTAAGTTTGACTTTCGCGGTTTTTGATAAGTTAAGACGATTGACTTGTAAAGTTGCTTTTCTAAACTTTTAATGTCGAGATACGATAGTTTAATATCCAATTCAGGAAATGACCATTTTGCAATATATTTCGGTGTTTCTAATTTTATGGAGGGCTTTCCATATTTTTCAGTAAGACTCACTTCTAATTCTTGTATCGTGCCCATCATATCTATTGGATCTTCTTTCGTTACATTGATTTGAGCCAATTTCTTTGTCTTTTCGTCAAAAAGAAAAGAAACAGTAAAATTAACATAGCCAAGTTCATAATTGTCAATTTGAAAAGGACAATACCATTCTCCGTTTGCACCATATTTACCAACAGTTTGCAAAATCGTTAGTTCGTTTCCATATTTCTGTTTTACGTCGGTTTCCGTGCTATCCCACGATAAGTTTCTCCATCCTTTATGAGTTGGTATAGAAGTCTTGCCAGATTTTGTGGTTGTTTGGGATTGACTAAAAGCCAAATTTGAAAGCAATATGAAAGCTATCAGAAAGTTTATTCTTTTCATTTTTGGTTTTTTAAATGTATATTTAGTTGCGGATTTCTATAAATGGCACACAACGTTTCGCGCATTTGCGTGGTCGCGTCAGAGCGAACCGAGTTCTGTCTGCCGAAGATAAACAAAGTTCGTGAAACTGAAACCTTCCGGCCACCGAAAACAAGCGATCACGTAAATGCGCTGTTACATGGACGGCGCCAACCGCTGAAATTGAGTCATTCGATTAAAGATTTTCATTTGAATGAACTCAGCGCATCGAGAATCATATGGAAATCTTAGGCTCTGCAAATATGTTTTTAAAACTCAGCGCAACGGAAATCATATGGAAATTTTAGGCTCAGTGAATGTATTTTTAAAACTCAGCGCAACGGAATCATATGGAAATCTTAGGCTCTGCAAATATGTTTTTAAAACTCAGCGCAACGGAAATCATATGGAAATTTTAGGCTCAGTAAATGTATTTTTTAAACTCAGCGCAAAGGAAATCATATGGAAATCTTAGGCTCCGCAAATATATTTTTAAACTCAGCGCAACGGAAATCATATGGAAATTTTAGGCTCAGTAATGTATTTTTTAAACTCAGCGCAAAGGAAATCATATGGAAATCTTAGGCTCCGCAAATATATTTTTGAACTCAGCGCAACGGAAATCATGTGGAAATTTTAGGCTCTACAATTAAAATTCAGCTCAAAGAAAATCATATGAAAATTAACGATAAAGATTGGCTGGTGAAGTTAATTCTGCACGACGATCTTCCGGTTTTCCTCGGCGCTGTCATGTAACGTTAGGCCGCTTCACGCAGTTGCCGATCAATGCGGAGCCGAGTTCGCTCGGTGAAGATAAAACAATCTTCGTGAAAACCAAACGTTCAACTTACTGAAAACGCGGCAATTGCTTGAAACGGCGGTTGGCTGCAGTGGCTTACTCCCAAGTTATTTTTGGATTTGGTCGTTTTACTTTATATTGTCGTTCATTTATCTCGGAAAACATTAATCCAGTTGCTCCAATTTCAATCAATTTATTCATCAATTCTTCTGAAACATAAGTCATCCAAGAATATCTAAGCTCAAAAAAGTCTAAGCTTTTGTCAAAATTTTTGTTTAAAAAGATATGTTCAGTTTGATTAATTCCTAAATGATCTTTTTTGAGTTCGGTCTTCTCATAATTAATCCAATGCTCATTATTAGTGATGTAGAAAAAATCAAAATTAAAAGCAAAGTATTGTGCGTTTACTTTTTTTTGAGTTTTAATAATTCCAAGAAACTTTGTTGGCATAAATACATCAACAGGATAAAACTTATGTTTTGGCAAATTGAATTGTTCTAAAACTTCTTTAACTCTTCTCGAAACACAGAATTTTTCAATTGGACCAAATATGAAATCATTCAATTTATTAAATTCTGGATCGTCATAAATTGTTTGTGATAATTTGGGAATAAATGATGGAAAGTCTCTATTTTCATGAATATAACTTCTTAATGCGGATGAAGAATGTTTATCATTATAATTATAGCCATCAGGAAATTCAGCTGCACTTTCATCACTAACTTCTAAAACGTAATATTTTTTCATGGAAGATTTTTTATGCGGTTCTCTTGCTATTGCAGCCAACGTTCCCTGCATTTGCGCAGGAGCGGAAATAGGAGCAGAGTTCTGTCTGCCAAGATACAACTTTCTTGGTTTGGACAAACGCTCAAATTACTCAAAACCAGCTCTTGCGTAAATGCAGTGTTAGCGGGTCGTTGTTTACTTTTCTACAAGTTTCCTTAATCCGTCAATTACTACTGCCCAATTTTCAGAAGAATGTTTTGCTTTTTCTTCATCATAGTTTGATTGCGTGATAATCAATTCTGTTCCGCCTTTTGTTTGAGTTACTTCATAAGAAACTAATAGGTAATTTTCGGGTTTATCATCCAATCCACTCCAACTACTCAAATAAGTATAAGAAAGTTTCTTGTTGGGT
>NZ_FMVF01000028.1:0-8749 GCF_900101895.1 Flavobacterium caeni | reverse complement strand
GAATCATATGGAAATCTTAGGCTCTGCAAATATGTTTTTAAAACTCAGCGCAACGGAAATCATATGGAAATTTTAGGCTCAGTAAATGTATTTTTTAAACTCAGCGCAAAGGAAATCATATGGAAATCTTAGGCTCCGCAAATATATTTTTGAACTCAGCGCAACGGAAATCATGTGGAAATTTTAGGCTCTACAATTAAAATTCAGCTCAAAGAAAATCATATGAAAATTAACGATAAAGATTGGCTGGTGAAGTTAATTCTGCACGACGATCTTCCGGTTTTCCTCGGCGCTGTCATGTAACGTTTCGCGCAGTTACGCAGGAGCGGAAAAGCGGACTGAGTACTCTCTGCTAAGATAGAGCTTTTTCGTGAAGAAAAAGCGCCAAACCGCCTACAGACCAGCTCTTGCTTAACTGCGCTGTTACCAGAAGTGCGCTTACTTTCCATGGCTTATTTTTAAAATTCTTGAATTACGTTTATCTAAAATTACTAAAAATGTCCCTCCGTCGAATCCTTCAGGTAATGTTCCAGACACTATCCAAAATTCTTTAATAAGATAGACTTTATAAGGTTTTTGTTTTGCGATATTTTTCTCTCCATATATTTTAAAAAGTATTTTTTCAGCAACTTTTACAGCAGATGTCTCGTCATTTAGAAACTTAACTTCGGTATTGGGCAAATTTTGCGGATCAATATTTTCAACTAAAGCTTCTTCAAGTTCTATTTCTGCCTGCTTTCTATTGAGAAATTCTTTCTGATTAGAATTTTCATTTTGCTTGCACGCTATTATCAACAAGAAACAAAAGTAAAAGACAAAGTTTTTCATATGACCTTATTTTGCGGCATGTTCGGAAGCATTTCTGGTAACGTTAGGCCGCTTCACGCCGTTGCGGATCAAAGCGGACTGAGTTCTCTCTGCCGAAGATAAAACTTTGTTCGTGAAACCGCAACTTCCGGCTACCGAAAACCCCGCAATGGCTTGAAACGGCGGTTATAGGTAGTGCCGGACGTTATTTATTTGGTAATTTAGGGAGTATATTTTTGATGAAATTTTCAAAATCATTTTTACCTACAACTTCGATAATTGCTTCTACCAAAATATACACTTTTGTTTCCTTTACTTTTGGAATAAAATGATTCTTATCACTGTCTGCATTTTTTGCATTTGCGATAGCTTCTTCCAGTTGCGGTAGAAACTTATGCGGGTGATATCCGCCTTTTTCGAACGTAGAAATTTCTGTTTTGAAATCGCTACATGTAATGGATTCTGATGTTGCGATATTTGCTTTTTTATGAAAGTATAACCAAACCTCAAAACACGGATTACTTAAAACGATGTGCCAGTTTGGAAACTTATCGCAATAACTGGCAACTTCGCGAATTTGCGCTTCAGACCATCTGTCAATGTCCATTACAAACCATAAATCGTCATCATCATTTAAACCTTCTTTCTCGATGTATCTTACCGCTCTATCTAAAACCCATTTAGGTGCAGACTTATTAGGATTTATTGAGATTGCTTCCTCTTCACTAACTATATCTTCAATAACATCGACAGCAATTTTTTTTGAAAGATATCTTAAAATTTTAAAGTACTCCGGCTCTCGTTTACTTCCCTCACATGCTATTGCAAAAAGTTTATAATCTCGTACAAGCTCAATTGGCGTTTCTCTTTTGTAACCTCGTTTCTTATGCATCTTGAATATTCCAATTTAAATCTTCCAAACTTGCTAAAAAAGGAACTGCGCCAAATCGACCTTTCAAATAACCTTTTCTAATATCCAAATCATATCTAGGCTTAAATTCGCTTAAAGAGTATAACTGTGTATTGCCATTAATTTTATCTTTTTCTGCAAACCAAATTTCGTCTTGTCTAAATATTTCCAAATCTAATAAATTAGATTCGTGTGTAGTAAAAATAAATTGCCCTTTGGTTTTGTCTTCTTGCATTATTTTTTGAACCAGGACTTTCAATAGTGCAGGGTGTAGACTTTGATCTATTTCGTCAATTATAAAACTTACGTCATCAGTTAAAATTTTATTGAACGCCGGTATAAAATCCAATAATCGTTGTGTACCATCGGATTCTTCTGTGAGATCAAATGAGATTTTTTTCCCATCACTTCCAACATGTTTTGCAATCACCCTCTTTATAATATACTTGCCCTTCTCTTTTACGGCTAATACACCTCCAGTATCAGTATTTATTAGAATTGTGTGGCCTTGGTCAACTTGTTCAATTATTTCTTTTTTTAGTTCTTCATCGTCATCTCCAAAGTATTTGTCAAAACTTAAAGTTTCTACATCTAACTCTGAAACGCCAGTGTCAAACGTCTGAAGCATTTCATTTGCAAACGATTTAAATTCTTTTGATGATGTCAATGTAGGAACAAGATTTGCAAATTTACTTTCGGGGTGAATTATAATAATTTTATTTTTTATAAAATGTCTTGCAGCAAGTATTTCGTTTATTTTTAGTTCATGAGATTTACCTATTAAAAGCTCTCCGGTTTTTAACAAACTATCTTCCATCAACTCAATCAAGAGTTTTTGTTTTTGCGTTTTTTTATATTTGTCAGCAACATCTATTGATATTTTACCCGATTTTGTATTTTTTCTTTCAAAAATCATTTTATCATCTACAGTTATACCAGATTCATATAACCATTCTTCAATTACAAAATGAGCATTGAAACTAACTCCATAACTAAATATTTTTTTGTTTATTGAAAACTCGATTTCAAATGAAATGGGTTTCGCTTCATTTGTTTTATTTAATTTAAATTTTGTTTCGTTTACAGATTTTATAATACCGCCATTCGCGACAGCTTCTTGTAAAAATTCAATTGCTTTAATTAAATTTGACTTACCTGCTCCATTCGCGCCGTAAATAGCAGCTGCTTTTAAAACTTGTATTTTGCCTAAATTATAAACGTGATGCTTGTGAGATTTAAAGTTCCCAGGGAGCATATTGAACTCTTTTTCCTCGTTAAAAGATAGAAAGTTACTAGTAATAAAACGTATAAGCATATTTAAAATAAATTATTTTCATCAAAGTTAAACGAAAAAATCTCTTAAATACTATTTTATTGAATAAAAATAATTTAAAAATATGGTGTTTAGGAGAAATTTTCGGATTGGAAATAGGCATTACCTATAACGTTAGGCCGCTTCACGCGGTTGCGGATCAAAGTGAGCCGAGTTCTCTCTGCCAAGATAATGTTTCTTCGTGAACTAGCAATTTCCGGTGACGAAAAACTCCGCAATCGCTTGAAACGGCGGTTAACTGCTGGCGCTTATTTATTTTGTTTTAGAGTTTTCAAATATTCGATGTAAGCTTCTTGGTCAATTTCAATAATTGTATCAGATTTATAAACTTGGATTGTGGCATTATTTACCTGTTTGGACAAACTATCTCCAATTTCGATCAAGTCATATTGTTGACCATACAAACTTATTTTTTTTCCGTGGGATAATTTTAAGACAGGAGTATTGTGATTTTCTTTGTCAATAAACTTGTCGCTTACGATTCCATAATATTGATCTCGTTTGATAGTTTCAATTACCTTATCAAAACCTGCAGTTTTATCTCTATTTGCAAGCCAGATAAATCCCACAAATATTAAAATGCCGATTAAAAATTTATATGTAGGTGAAATATCCATCGATTATGAGTTTTTCTCCGCAATCTAGGTGCGCTTGCAGTTAACGTTAGGCCGCTAGGCGAAGTCGCGGCCAAGCGGACTGAGTTCTCTCTGCCAAGATAATATTTCTTCGTGAATAATGAAAGTTCAACTTGCCGAAAACCAGCGCACTGCGCCTAACGGCGGTTATACGCCGGTTACTTTCTTTTTAAAACGAACTTCCCAAGTTGCAGCGAATCCGGAACAGTTATTTCTAAAAGATCGTCTTTTAAAATAAATGGAAAATCGTCAAAGCTTTTTTCACCCAAGGAATTTTCACCTTCCAGTTTAATAATTTTTCGAGTTTCGTCAACAATATAATTTCCTGTAATCTCCATTGATGCCATCATATTCCATTTGTATGTTCCAGTTTTATCGAACGAAAATTCGGTATGGCCATACATCATTTTTGCCATTGACTTTACTTGGTTTAATTTAGATGTTGTCAGCTCGGTTTCGCCGAATTCTGGATAGACTGAAAGTGAGTCCTTTTGAAAATGATAATAAATTTCTCCATTGTCAATGGCAATAATTTGCCAATTTCCAATAAGGTCATTTTGCCCGATGGCCGCAAATGGAATCGTAAAAATTAGAATTTTAAGAAGGTTTTTCATATTCGATTAGTTTTACTTCGAAGTGTTAAACTGGCGTATAACGTTAGGCCGCTTCACGCCGTTGCGGATCAAAGCGAGCCGAGTTCTCTCTGCCGAAGATAATCTTTCTTCGTGAAATAAAGATTTCCGGTGACGAAAATCTCCGCAATGGCTTGAAACGGCGGTTAGTAGCCGTTACTTTCTAACTCGCAAAGTTTCCAAATTTTGTTGTCTAGGTAAATATAATCTTGTGAATAATCTCTAACTCCTGTAAACACCTTGAATATTGAATTATCTATAGTTATTCCAATTCCAAGATCAATTGTACCACATTCTTTTACAAATAATCCATTTCTCCGTAAAATATAGATTTTACCATAACCTTCCGAAAGAGAATTAATAATTATTAGCTCCTTATTATTGTCTTTGTCAAAATCATACTCATAAATGTCAACAATATTAGATTTTTCATCATCAAAGGATTTAATATATTCCTCGTTCTTTGAATTTAGTAATACGATATTATAATTCATGGCTTTCCACCGAATTGAGATTTTCTCGCTTGAATTTAGAGATGATGAAATTTCAATGTCATTTTTCAGTTTGGAAGAGCTTAAAATTAATTTCGCAGAATTGTCTATATTGTATCTGCTTTCTTGTGCCGAAATGGAATTAGAAAGTAAAAATGTCAAAAATAATATAACAACTTTGTTCATAGTTTACGGTTTTCGTCTTTTGTAATGGCTACTAACGTTTCGCGCATTTGCGTGGTCGCGTCAGAGCGAACCGAGTTCTCTCTGCCGAAGATAAACAAAGTTCGTGAAACTGAAACATTCCGGCCACCGAAAACCAGCGATCACGTAAATGCGCTGTTACATGGACGGCGCCACTCAAAGTGAATTGAGCCAGCTCGGTTTGCGATTTTCATTTGAACTAAGTCAGCGCAACGAGAATTATATGAAAACAATATATTTTGAAACTCAACGTAACGGAAATCACATGGAAATTTTAGGCTCAGCAAATATATTTTTGAAACTCAGCGCAACGAAAATCATATGAAAACTTTAGGCTCAGCAAGTATATTTTTAAACTCAACGCAACGAGAATCATATGAAAATTTTAGGCTCAGTAAATATATTTTCAAAATTCAGAACAACTAAAATATTTTAAAAAATTATCGACAAAGATTGGCTGACGAAGTTGATTCCACGAACGATTTTCCGGGTTTCCTCGGCGCTGTCATGTAACGTTTCGCGCAGTTACGCAGGAGCGTCAGAGCGAACTGAGTACTCTCTGCCAAGATAAGACTTTCTTCGTGAAAACCGAACGTTCAACTTACCGAAATCCAGCTCTTGCTTAACTGCGCTGTTGTGTGAAGTGCTGTTATTTAGAAGATTTTTTCTCTGCATTTTTAGAAGATTTTCTTCTCTGATTTGAACTTTTTTTCAATTGAAAAAACTCCGAGATTGCTTTTTCCTCTTCCTTGCTAAGTTTGGATTGTTCACCAATAAAATCTACGTCTAATTCAATTTTTTTCATTTTATTGATTTTTAAAATATTTATTAATTAGTTTCAATGCAGCTTGAGTTTCAATTATCATGATTCTGCCTCCAAAATGGAAAGCGCCAAGCGTTTTTTTGTAATGTTCTATTAATTGGGTTTTCGCTATAAATGCAATGTTTCCCTCGTGACCTCTTTGAAAAGACAATTTGCAAGCAAATGCTACAAGATTTCCAGGAACTCCAGAATACATTTTATCTTTTCCTTTGTTGAATGGAGCGCTTTCAACCAAATGCATGTAGACATGATCTGGCTTAACTTCGAGACTAACTAGCCCTTGAATGATTTTGAGATTATTTACGATTGTTAATTTATAAATGTCTCTTTCTGGTTTGTCAAATTCAGACTTCCAATTGAAAACCCAGCCATTTCTTTTGGAAATTGATTTTAAGTCGTTGAACGACAGAAGTGAAATTTCAGTAGCGAAACTATCACCGGTGACGACGTTCTCAATTGAATTTGTGAGTTTGTCAATTATAAAATCTAATCCTGCGTCCAATTCTTTTTTCATATTGCAATTTATGAATTAGAATTGAGATTGTCTCTCTTTCCCGAAGTTTTCTGGCATTTCACACAACGTTAGGCCGCTTCACGCCGTTGCGGATCAAAGCGGGCTGAGTTCTCTCTGCCGAAGATAATGTTTCTTCGTGAAACTATAATTTCCGGCTACCGAAAACCCCGCAATGGCTTGAAACGGCGGTTATGCGATTGCCTAGGGGTGATATTCCCAACTAAATTCATAGCCAGCAGAACTTATAATTTTTTCAGCTTCTTTTAAAAAATTGAGAGCAAATTCATTTGGGAAAAATTTGATGGAAATTGAAATTATTATTCCCTTTTCTCTGGCGCTTGAATAATTTTTAGGAATTTGCCCGCTCTCGATAAAATCAAGATAAGCATTGAGTTTTTTTTGTAAAATTAAAATATGATCTCCATTTTCATCCCATTCTAAATGGTCTGAAATTGTAAGTTGAACTTTCTGATTTGGTGTTATGCTTATAAAATCTATTTTGTCAGTTTGTTCTACGCTCATTTTCTAATTTAGATTGATGTTTGTGGCATTCGCATAACGTTAGGTGCATTTGCGCAAACGCGGCGCAAGCGAACTGAGTTCTCTCTGCCAAGATAAAACTTTCTACGGGAAACCACAACTTCCGGCTACCGAAAACGAGCGCTTTGAGTAAATGCGCGGTTGGGCGATGTTGACTCTATTTCACGCTAGAGTAATATTCTTTATGCAAATGGATTAGAACTAAAAGATGTATCAGTAAAAAAGGTATTCCAAAAATTGTTACTAACAACATAGGCATTAACCACATGATGCCGGTTAATACAAATAAAGCGAACCACCAGTTTTTTAATATTTTAGTTGCTAAAATAAAGTTTAAGACTAAGCTTAAAATTCCTAAAATCCAAGTTATATAGAAAAACGAAAATTTTTGATTTGGTAGTTGATCCATTTCTATAAATATCACTAAAGGAATCGACAAATGACTTAAAATAAAAAATATAAGTGCATAAATTTGGATTTTTCTCATAATTAAAATCAAAGTTCTTGTTGACCACGTTCTCCTTCCCGCAATATCGCCCAACGTTAGGCGCATTTGCGCAAACGCGGCGCCAGCGAACTGAGTTGCCTCTGCCAAGATAAAACTTTCTTCGTGAAACAACAACTTCCGGCTACCGAAAACGAGCGCTTTGAGTAAATGCGCGGTTGAGCGACGTAAACTATAGACAACGACTTCCCTTACAATAAAACCCTAACGTTCTAGATTTGATGAAACCTTCTTTGGTTATTGTTACCTCAATCGCTTCTTTGCCTTGCGCGTCCAAATATGGAGAGTCATGAAATTTTTGAAGATGAAAAACATAGCCATTTTTTATTTCTTTATAAACGCTTGCCTTAATATCGCTATCTATAACGTAGCCATAACTGCTTGCCAGCAAAAGTGCCTCTTCCAAATTATCAATTGTTCCTAAGAACGTTCTGACTTCCTCGATTGATTTTATATATTTAACTTTTTTGTTTTCAACAACGACAACGTAATTGCAACAGTAGCTAGGATGGCAACCTTCAAAAAAACCTGGAAATACAAACTTTTTTAGTGCGTAGTGCTTGTAAACAGAATCTCCGCCCTGGCTAAGTATTTTATAAGAATCTTTAATACTTCCTCCATAATATTGCTTATACGCAATGTAAGCCCAATAGTCATATTTTTTATTGGGAATGATTTTTTTGGCAATTCTGTCAGTATATTTAATTCGTGTGGAATATTCTAATTTTTTAAATTTATTGTCTTCAATATTTTCATTTTTAGAACAAGAAAATCACAAAAATCAAAAGGACGAAAACTACTTTATACATACGGTTTCTGTTTATGTCGCTCAACGTTTCGCGCAGTTACGCAGGAGCGGAAAAGCGGACTGAGTTCTCTCTGCCAAGATAGAACATTCTTCGTGAAAAACGAACATTCAACTTACCGAAATCCAGCTCTTGCTTAACTGCGCTGTTGGCGGTAGTTGTGGTTCAATATATCAATTCATTAATGTATTTAAAATATTCTAATCCACATACAATTGAAAAAGCAGAATATAATAAAAATAGAATTATATAGGAGTGTCTTTTAAAGACGGTTTTCATGTGGCTTTTAAAAAATAGGAATATAACACTACAAAATATAAATGACAGCAAAATTTGAAAAAGAAACCACTCAAGCACAAATTGTAAAAATGGCTTCTCCGCAAAATTTACAACAAGCTGTTCGCTACTTGGTCCCATTGGCCTTAATGACAGAAAGTAAATTATTAACGCAACGACAAAATTTGATAAGTAAAATAATAGATATTTAAAATAGTTCATTTTGTCTTGAAATTTTGTTGGATATTTCTGCAATTACCGCCAACGTTTCGC
>NZ_FMVF01000040.1 GCF_900101895.1 Flavobacterium caeni | reverse complement strand
AACGTATGAATAGCGATCTTGTAATTCTAAAAGATAACAAAATTACAAGGGTAAAACCTTAGCACTTCTCACAACAGCGCAGTTAAGCAAGAGCTCGATTTCAGTAAGTTGAACGTTCGTTTTTCACGTAGAATGTTCTATCTTGGCAGAGAGAACTCAGTCCGCTTTTCCGCTCCTGCGTAACTGCGCGAAACGTTAGTGGCAATGCAGCCGCGAGACGCTGAAAAACCTAATGAATGAAAAAAATATTTTATCTAATATTACTTTTTGCAATTCAAACTTTTAGTCAGAATTCTAAAAATGATAATTCTGCGGCGGAAATTGTATATTCTTCAATCGTCGAAATTGAACAAGGAATTTTAGATGGAAATGGATATGAAATTCATTTACCGTTAGGCCGCTAGGCGCAGTTGCGTCAAAGCGGGCTGAGTCGTCTCCGCGACGACAATTTTTGTTCGTGAGAACGCTGATAATTTACTGAAAATATAGCAATTGCGCCTAACGGCGGTTATGTGACGTTTATTCGCCCTTGCTATAATAATTTTGCAATTCAATTCTTGGTTTCCTTACATGCTCTAACGTACTACCGATTGCGTGCAAAAACATTTTTATGTGAATATTTGGTTCTGTAACGCTACTTTTTACAATTACACTTGGCATTAAATCACCTCGCACTACTGGATATTCACACATCTTACTCACACCTTTAAATACATGGTCGAATGCTTCTTTGTTGGCGTCACTAAAATATTCTCTTTCTATAGAGTAGGCAATTAACCCGTCTTCAAGACTTAAGATAAAATTATGTCTAAATTTATTTTCAACGTTCTCGTATAAGTCGTTGAAATCTATTGTAAATTCGAAATCTATTTTCTTACATACCAAAAATGTTGTTATTATTTCACCTTCTGCCCGAAAACTAGAAATATCTTGATCCAACTTTTTTTGGGCTGCTAATTTTTCAAGAATTTCTTTTAGTTCAGCTTTACTTCGTATAACAGATTTGACTTCGCCGATTGCTAAAACCGACTCTATTGGGAAAAATCTTAAGACACCGTCGTTGATTACAGGCGTATTGTCACTATCGTAAAGAATTACATCACATTGCGTGCTACCTCTATTTTCAGAGGTTATAACAAACCCATCTTTTACTTGAATTCTTTCAGGTATAACGCTTTTTATGATTTCGATTAAAACTCTTTCGCGATATGTACCAAACTCTTGAGCATGGAATAACTTTCCGTCTATTTTAAAAATTCCCTCACTATCTTCTAAAAAAACGGATTTAAAAGTTTCAATTTTACGAGCTAAAATTTTTTCGAATATTTCACTTGGCATGATTACGATGTTTTTTGTAAATGTCACATAACTAATTTGATTGCGCAACTTTCCGGAATAAAACCTAAAAAAGAAGACTTAAACTATTTTGGTCACGTTTATTTCCCAAAAATTGAAGAAGTCAAACTTTGGAAAGAATGGTATGATAAAAACAAAGCTAAAATAAGCTTTGGTGAAGTTGACAAATTATCTGGTGAAAAGACAATTCAATTTGAATATGAAACTGGGAAATTTAGATAAACGCTGCAAAGCCACTAACCGCGCATTTACTCAAAGCGCTCGATTTCGGTAGCCGGAAGTTGTTGTTTCACGAAGAAATTTTTATCTTGACAGAGAGAACTCAGTTCGCGCTGACGCGACCACGCAAATGCGCGAAACGTTAGTGGCAAGATTACCACAAATAGCATTTAACGATAAAAAGAAAACACTATGTTCAAAAAGACTTTTCTATTCGTAACAACTATTCTAGCAGCAACATCTGCTTCAACTGGATATGGTTCACCAGATTCTTTAAAAGGTTCAGTAAGTGCAGATATATTTTTAGATTGGTTCAACAATGCAGAGAAATGTGTACATATAAAAGGACTTATCATATTAAATCTGATTCCCTCAATTTTTCTTATTATTCAATCTGTTTTGTTTTTGAAAGACCAAAAGAAACTTAAAGGTATATTTACTGTTTTTGCGGTGTTTGCGAATCTTATAGGTGTATTCATTATCATAAATTATGCTTATCCAATTGCTTCTCAAATAGAAGGATGGGCACCCGACAAATTACCTTCGAATTGGATTAGTCTAAAAGATGAGTGGTTTAAATATATCGAGATTTATGGCTTACTTGGAATGTTGGGATGGCTTTGTTTTGTGATAACTTATTTTGTGCCTTCAAGCAAACATGTAGCAGTAAAAAAGCTCCCCCGCTTTCTAAATTTTTCTAAAAATGCGTTACTATTTTTTCTAACTTTTGTTATGGGATTAAGTGCCGCACGTTTGTACGATTTTTGCTTTTTTACTTTTACTTATGAGATTTCAGGGACAACGTTTATTGAAATGCATCGCCCTTTAGATTTAGTTATAAGAAAAGTAGCTCCAATAGTCTTTACATTCCTTTTTTCATTATATATATTACTTACCATTCTTTTTTTTAGCGAAAAGAACAAGAATAAAGGATTGCTTATTATTCTCGCAACAATTTTCCTGGTTTGTGATACCTTTATAGCTTTAGAATATAATGGTCCAATAAACGACCTTTTTAATAGCTGGACGAGTACAACTATACCAATTAATTGGGCAAGTATAAGAGACAAATGGTTAAACTATCATTTATATAGAGATGTATTAATGATATTTGGTTTCTCATCTATTATACTAACTTATTTTGTTCAAAAAAATGAAATTGCAAAGAAATGAAAGTTAACGAAAAGTAGATATCCTGCCACTAACAGCCTGTAAGCTCATTACGCTAGATTTTGGTAGCCGGAAGTTGTGGTTTCACGAATAAAATTTTATCTTCGGCAGAGACAACTCGTTTCGCTGGCATCGCGAATGCGCTTACAGGCGACACGTTACAGGCAAGCGTGGAAAAATGCACTAAAACGCTTTTTACAGTAATTTAAATAAATCTAACAGTTTATGTTTTTAAAAAATTAGACTGATGCAGTATAATGTCCCCAAACACATTAAAGGTCTCACAACTGAGGAATTAAAAACCTCTCGAAAAAAATTTGGTTTCAATCAAATAGACGCTATTAAAAAAAATGCGTGGTATAGGATGTTGCTCGATATTTTGAAAGAACCAATGCTGCTTTTGCTTATTGCGGTAACAGTTATTTATATAATAGTTGGCAATTATTCCGAAGCTATTTTTATGTTGGGCGCTATTATTGTCGTTTCTGGCATTTCATTCTATCAAGACAATCGCAGTAAAAAAGCACTGGAAGCGTTGAAAAAATTGAACGAACCGTTAAGTACTGTTATCAGAGATTCAATCGTGATGCAAATTCCCACAAACGAAATTGCCGTTGGCGATTTATGCATTGTCGAAGAAGGAAAAATGATTAGTGCTGATGGCGAAATTGTGCACAGCAATGATTTTTCAGTTAATGAAGCCTCACTAACAGGTGAAAGTTTTTCAGTATTTAAAAGTCAAGAAACCGAAGATAGAAAAATATATAGCGGAACGCTGGTAGTATCTGGTTTGGCCATCTTTAATGTAGAGAAAATTGGAGCAGAAACCAAACTAGGGAAAATCAGTCAATCCATTCAAGATATCAAAGAAGTTCATTCGCCACTGCAAATTCAGATTACCAAATTTGTAAAGGGAATGGCGATTATTGGTGTTATCGTGTTTCTGATGGTTTGGGGATTTAGTTACTGGAAATCAGGAGACATCATACAAAGTTTACTCGCTGGATTAACCTTGGCCATGTCTGTGCTTCCAGAAGAAATCCCTGTAGCCTTTACTACTTTTATGGCTTTAGGTGCCTGGAAATTAATGAGTGAAGGTGTGATAATTAAACGTAGTAGTGTGGTCGAAACATTGGGCAGTACTACAGTGATCTGTACGGACAAAACGGGAACTATTACTGAAAACTCCATGCGACTGAAACTTTTATTTGATTACAAATCAAACAAGGTTTTTGAGGATACGCAATTCAATACACCTGAGCTTTCAGAGCTTATTCGTTTCGCTATGTGGAGTAGTGAACCCATTCCGTTTGATCCCATGGAAAAAACACTGCATCAAATTTATGAGCAAACACAATCCAATGATGAGCGGAAGAATTTTCAAATGATACACGAATATCCATTAGAAGGGAAACCTCCAATGATGACGCATCTTTTTGAAAATAGTTTAGGTGAAAGAATTATTGCAGCCAAAGGTGCGCCCGAAGCCATTCTTGCCGTTTCTAATCTTACGGAAAGCGAGAAGGACGATTTACGACAACATATCATCAATTTCGGAGCGCAAGGGTACCGAGTACTGGGCGTGGCTAAATGTAATTTTGAAGGCAATCACTTTCCTGAAAAACAACAAGATTTTTCTTTTGACTTTTTAGGATTCACTGTTTTCTACGATCCACCGAAAGCGAACATTCAAGAAGTATTTAAAAAGATATATGCTGCAGGCATCAAGGTAAAAGTCATCACAGGAGACAATGCAGATACAACAAGGTCTATTGCGCATCAAGCAGGAATTATAAACGAAACAGCAGCAGTAAACGGAACCGATATCGTTCATCATACAGAAACCGAATTGATGGAACTTTCTAAAAGCACCACACTGTTTACGCGTATGTTCCCCGAGGCAAAATTGGCAATTGTAAACGCTCTTAAAAAGAACGATGAAGTGGTGGCCATGCTGGGAGATGGCGTGAATGATGCACCTGCTTTGAAAGCAGCTCATATTGGTGTAGCGATGGGAAATAAAGGAACAGAAATCGCAAAAGCAGCGGCAGCATTGGTTATTGCAAATGATGATTTAGACAAATTGATCACTGGAATAGCGGCTGGAAGAAGAATTTATTCCAATCTCAAAAAAGCCATTCAATATATTATATCCATTCATATTCCGATTATTCTAACGGTTTCTTTACCCTTGTTTTTGGGTTGGATATATCCGCATATTTTCACACCGGTACATGTTATTTTCTTGGAGCTAATAATGGGGCCAACCTGTTCTATTGTCTATGAAAATGAGCCGATGGAAAAAAATACAATGCTAGAGAAACCACGTAAAATGACCGAGACATTCTTGAGCTGGAAAGAATTAAGCATTAGTATTATTCAGGGATTGGCCATTACCGCAGGCGTTCTAACTGCATATCAGTATGCTGTACAAAACGGTAGTAATGAAGCAACTACACGTTCAATAGTTTTCACAACTTTAGTATTTGCAAATGTGTTTTTGAGTATGGTTAATCGCTCATTCATTTACAGTGTATTTGATAGTTTTAAAAATAAAAATACATTGTTCCCATTAATACTTGGAGCATCTTTGGTTTTACTTATTGCAATACTCTATATTCCGCCATTCGCTTCTTTCTTTCAATTGAGTAGTATAAATTTCCAGCAATTCTTAATCTCAATTTTAATTGCTGCCGTGTCGGTGTTGTGGGTCGAAGTGTATAAATGGGTTAAAAGGTTGAAAATAAATAGATAGTTTACGAAAACGCCAGCCTGTAACACTTACTACAAGCAATAGCTGGTCTTGAGGTGATTTCAAATATACAAAACCAATCGCAAAACCATAAATTTTGCAGAAAAAAAAGATAGCAAAATTTATTGGTTTTGCTTAGTTTTATCTCGGCAGAGAGTACTCTGCTACAATTCCCGCTACTGCGTGTAGTAAGGGAACGTTACCAGCAAGCGCAAAACCACGAAGGACAATTCAATAACTTAATGCAACAAGTCTAATCCTTAGATTTGCTGCCTTATGGACAAAAAAAGAACACGCCTCAAACTCGAAGAAAGAGTCATCATACAAACTTTACTTGCCGAAAAAAGATCGATTTCATACATCGCCGATAGGCTCGAAAGGAACAGATCGTCGATCCATCGGGAGGTCAAAAAATGGGTCGTAAATCCCAAAGACAAATATGATGCGAAACTCGCCCAGTTCTGCGCCGATGATGAGTACAAGAATAAGCGCAATCTCGACAAGATAAATACATACAAAAAGCT
>NZ_FMVF01000047.1 GCF_900101895.1 Flavobacterium caeni | reverse complement strand
GTAGCCGGAACGTTTTAGTTTCACGAACTTTGTTTATCTTCGGCAGAGAGAACTCAGTTCGCTCTGACGCGACCACGCAAATGCGCGAAACGTTGCACGAAAACGCCAAGGAAACCCGGAAAAGATTGCGCAGAATCCTCTTCCCTATCCAATCTTTGTCGTAATTTTCATATGATTTACTTTGCGTTGAATCTCAAAATATAATTTTAGCGCCGAAAACTTTGTCGCCGAGCTTTGTCAAATTTCATATGATTCTCCTTGCGCTGAAATCTTAATCAGAGAGTTCGCTGCAAACAAGTAATTTTTTTTTCAGCCAATCTTTGGCGAAGTTCTTTGTCAGAAATCCTAGCGGAGTTTCGTTGTGGTTACGTTGTGGAATTTCTTTGTCGGCCACAAAACAAATTTCCTGGTAAATTGAAATTTTAAAATGAAAAGCCTAGAGAAAATGAAATCAATTCGCTTTGTCAGGCGTCATCGTGCAACAGCCGGTAAGTGAAATCGCTGAGAATCTGCAAGATTCATGTTTTATTTTCACGAAGAAATATTATCTTGGCAGAGACAACTCAGTTCGCTTTGATCAGCGACTTCGCTTACCGGCGAAACGTTGGTGGCAATTTTTGCGGACCGACAAACATCATAACAAACAATAATGAAAACTAGACAACTAATTTTTACAGCAATTTCTTTTAATCTGATAGTAGCGGTAATAATGATTGTTTCTATGTTTGGATTGGACGGATTAGAATTTCTTGTTGAATTACCGCTAAATATTTTGGTCGCTCTTATTGGACTTTACTCTTGTGGTTTTTACATTGAAAAAAATATAGAAAATACAATTCAACGCAGCCCAAAATATGCTGCAATAACTGGAGCATCAGCATTGTTTTTAATTTTGGCAACGGCAACATTTTTAGGTTCGTCTGTAGGTTTTATCCAAGAAGGAATTTTACAATCACATCAAGAATACACAATTCAAAATGCTATTTTTGATTATTATTTCAAGCCTTTCTTTTGGATTTTTTTAATGGGTTTTATGCCAACTTTGATTGTAGGAATCATTTTAGGTTTATTTATAAAAACGAATTTAAAAAATAAAACTGCCACCAACAGCGCAGTTAAGCAAGCGCTAGATTTTTCAGGCTAGAAAGTTCGTTTCTCACGAAGAAAGATTATCTTCGGCAGAGAGAACTCAGTTCGCTCTGACGCGCCTGCGTAACTGCGCGAAACGTTGGCAGAAATTTTACCAGAGAATTCGAGAGCTTATTGTAACAGAGAATAATTTTGTAAATTGTGAACAAATAAAAAATAGAAAATGAGAAAACAATTTTTTGTGTTATTGATTATCAATATATTTTATTTATCCGTTAAAGCACAAACCATAAGAGAAATTCCTGTGTATACATTAAACGACATTGCGTGTGCATCTTATGACAATTATGGACCAGTTATTTATTTTAACCCTAATATTTGCCAACAAGCAGGACAATTAACAACTTTATTTTTTAAAGCTCACGAATACGCACACCATAATTTAGGACATGTTATTCAAAAGCTTTGGAATGCAAATAACCCGTATGTTCAAAATTGGCTAGATAAAAATATGGAAAATGATGCTGATGCTTACGCTGTGAGATATTGGGTTGGACAAAATAATATTCAAGTTATACAATCTTGGGTAAATACGATGTGGTCAATTAATAATTTGGGCGATAATACCCATTTGCCATCACAAATTAGGGCAACTAATGTTGTACAATATTATTACCAATTAACTGGATTTAAATTATTCCCTTAATACAAAAATAAAAAAAATGAAACTAAAAATTTTATCCTTCATCGTGTTATTCTTAACAGTGACACTAACAGCAAATGGACAATCTAAAAAAATTGTTGAAGAATTTACATCAACATTATTTCCAAACGTGGGAAAAGAAAGTAGTAACGATATTTCTTATTCAGAAATTTTGAAAGATAAGTACAATATTGAATTTATGGCATCAAAAGTTAATGATTTAGATACGGGAGATTGTGTTTTTAGCATAATAAATGACGGCGAAATTCTAACCTCTCAATTAGAAGTCCAAGAGGATTTCCCTTACGAAATTTCAGATCAAAATAAAAAATATAATGCAAAAATTACTTATATCAAATATGTTCCTAATACAAAAAATCGAAACGCAAGTAGTGTTGTAATTAAAGTAATTGTTTATTCAAACGATAATTCATTGGAAATAGATGATTTTAAAATTACAACCCCTAATAACATCCTAAAAAACAATAAAACTATTTTATGGGCAACACAATATTATGTGCATCAAGCAGAATATTCCAAAAATGGATTTCCTCTTATGGATATTGAAGAAAAAAATACTTTTACCAAAATAGAAATTTGTGATTGGTGTGATGGAGCTGTTGAAGGGACAATTTTTACAAAAGATAGTTTGGGAAATAATATTACTTTAAATTATGCAGGAAAAAGCAAAAAAGAATTAGTTAATTGTTCTAAATGCAATAAATACAAAGGTTACAAAAATAAAGGTATAAGACGCTCTTTGTGGTATAAAGCTAAGGGAAAATATGGAGATGGTGTTAATGGATATATATTAGTACCATTTAGAACTATTGCTGTTGACAAAACAAAAATTCCAATTGGAACAGTACTTTTTATTCCTAGTGCTGTTGGGAAAGAAATCATTTTACCAAACGGAACAAAATCGTCACATGATGGATATTTCTTTTCAGCAGATGTTGGAGGAGATATTAAAGGAAATCATATAGATGTATTTACAGGACTTTTCAAGAGTGAACCACTTGATTTTATCAAATCAATACCAACAGGAACTTTTGAGGCATATATAATTACAAATGATGAGATTAAAAACCAATTAATAAAGAAACATAGAAAATAAAAACTTCTGCCAACCGCCGCTACGACGACATTGCGGGTTTTCGGTAGCCGGAAACTGTTATTTCACGAACATTGTTTATCTTCGGCAGAGGCAACTCAGTCCGCTTTGCCGCAACGTCGCGTAGCGGCATAACGTTATGCTCGCGCCCTGGGTTCCACATACCACAGCATCCGTCAACTATCATGATTCGAAAAGGATCTTAAGAATTTACTCCTTCCCCATTTTCTATAATCTATTTTCTCTTTTAAAAATAATTTAGCAGAGCGTTCCTATTTCATTAGGTTTCTTCATGCCTAGCGTTGCCTATAATCCGCGGCCAGTAGACGCTACTTCGCAAACTACAACCCTACCGC
>NZ_FMVF01000034.1 GCF_900101895.1 Flavobacterium caeni | reverse complement strand
TGAAAAATAATTTCAAGACATTCGTTGTCATTGCTTTGCTGCAAGGTTCTTATAACAGCGCATTTACGTGATCGCTGGTTTTCGGTAGCCGGAACGTTTTAGTTTCACGAACTTTGTTTATCTTCGGCAGACAGAACTCAGTTCGCTCTGACGCGACCACGCAAATGCGCGAAACGTTAGTAGCCATTTAAGAGGCGAATCGGAAATCAGACACTAATCAAACTACACAATTTAATGAAGAATTACTACAAAATTCTAGAAATTGAATACATAGCTTCTGATGCAGAAATTAAACAAGCATATAGAAAACTTGCACTAAAATATCATCCTGACAAAAATCAAGGAAACAAATCTTTCGAAGATAAATTCAAAGATGTAACAGAAGCCTATTCTATTCTTATTGACTCGTTTAAACGCAGAGATTATGACGCAAAATATAAGCAATATTTTCAAAAACAATCGAATAGACAAACCAATAACAAACAAGAATCTTCTAATGAAATAAATCCTTCGATGTTTCTTTCTATGTTCAGAAACATAAAAGATAAAGTACTTCAAAATTCCTTAAATATAAATGAGCAGGGATTGTTCTCAACTTTAGATGAGATTTTGTCTGAAAAGAATATCCAATATTTAATAAACAAGAAAGAGTTTTATATAAATAGTCAAATCATAGATGAAGTACTACTTTGCATGTTATTTCTGAATAGCAGTCAGAGAATTATGATTAGTGCGAAACTATTAAAACTGGCAAACAATGACCAAAGTTTAATTCAAAAAATTTCGAATCACAATAAGTCAAGTTCTAATTCACAGACGAAATCACAGAATTCTAAAACTACTGCAACACCTTACAATACTGGAAACTCAAATTTTGGATGTTATATATTTATAATTGCCATAGTTTTGATTGCAATTTTCATTTCAAACAGCAATAGTAAATCTTCTTCAACTAATTACGATTCACCATCGGTAGCAAATGGAGATTTGAATAATACCTTTGTTAATGATTCAAATTTATCAGGTCCTGATTCAACAACCACAATTTATCCTATTATATCGCCCGAGGAAAAAACTGAGCAAGAACGGCAAGCTCTTATCAATGAAGGTTGGTCGGAGACTGATTTAGAAAATGGACAATTACCAAATTGCTACAATTTCAAACCAAAAAAAGGAAGTATCGATAACAAGCTCGTTATTCACGTTGGCGGCGGAACCGATGTAGCTGTGAAAGTTATGAATATAGCAACTGAAAAGTGTGTACGATATGTGTTTATAAATAGTGGATCGACATATGAAGTAAGAAATGTACCCAAAGGTGTATATTATTTAAAAATAGCTTATGGGAAAGATTGGTATTCTAAAGTAGAAAATGGCCAGTGTGTCGGTAAGTTTTTAAGAAATGCAATGTATGAGAAAGGAGACAACATAATGGATTTTAATATAAAATATACCGATGGAGGCTACAGTATTCCTAGTTTCCAACTTGAGTTAGATGTCGTGTCTACCGGAGGTAATACTTTCAATTCGCAAAATATTTCTGAAAATGAATTCAATAAATAAGTTAAACGGCTACTAACCCTCGCTAAGTCGCGATTGCGGGGATTTCGGTAGCCGGAAGTTGTTCGTTCACGAAGAAAATTCTATCTTGGCAGAGAGAACTCAGTTCGCTTTGATCCGCAACCGCGCTTAGCGAGCTAACGTTGTGCGCTATGTTTCGCTAATCGAGTAAAAGTACAATTACCTTATAACAAGTTTCCTTTCGTATTTTAATCCATTAGTGCTTACTATCTTGATAATATACGTTCCTGTTGAAATGTTCGGTACATCAATATTTTGTGTCGAATTGATAATGATTTCACTATGAAGTTTTTTTCCTTGCATATCATAAATACCAAGCTCAGAATGAAAATAATTTTCATTCAGTTTAATCGTAAAACTTCCATTATTTGGCACTGGATAAACAAAATTATTGTTAGTAGCAAAAGTGGAAACACTCAACGGAATTGGTGAAAATTTTACAAGAAAAGCATTTTTTGGCAAGCTTGGATTTTCCGAAACTGCATTTAAATTTGATTGAAATGAATTTGGAGTAGCTATTTCATCTGTACTTTCTGTAGTGCCAATGATGTAGAAGTTATTATCATTGTCTATAAGCGTATTTACGCCAAATTCAGATTGTTCGCCTCCGTAATAAGTTCCAAAATATCTTGTTGCCCCATCTTTCGAAATTCTGGCAGTAAAACTCTCTGTGCTATTTGCCAATCCCAAATCGTTAGTGTGTATCAATGGCTGATAACTCCCAGGAGATGCTACATCACTAAATTTAGTACTGCCGCTGATAAAAATTTCCCCTTCTGCATCGATGTTAAGCAAAGTATACTGTGAGCCACCTCCTATACTAGAAGGGCCACTATTTCCCAAATAAGTTCCCCACTGTCGCACTCCAACATTGTTGAATTTTACCAAAAAATTAGAGTAATTTTGTTTTGTGGGTTGAAACACACCCGGAGTTGATATCCCATTATCACTGTTTGAGGTGCCAGAGATATAAACAAAATTATTTACCGCCTTGATATTTTTAAAGTTTTCAACTGATTCCCCAACGCCATAGGCAATGGATTTGTCGCTTAGACTGCCCCCAAAATAAGTACTCCAGTCACGACTTCCGCTAAAAGAAAACCTACTGATAAACATGTCTACGCCAATACCAAGGGAATTACTATTGAATGATTGGTGGCAACCTACGGTTGCAAAATAAGAATTCATAGTTGTATCTATAACATATCCGACAACAAACAGTCCCGTTTCATTTAGCGAAATTCCCGTAATTGTAGAAGTACTATTGCTAAAATTTGTCCCATAGTAAGTTCCCCACAATCGGTCACCATCTTTTGTAAACCTAACCAAAAAATTCTTTACGTCAGCTTCCGGTTCTGACACATCTGGATTCGGAACGAAAATCTCGTTAAAACTACCGATCGATGTTATATTTTCTTGGCTCGACGTCTTTCCAAAAAGGTATAAATTTCCATTTTCGTCGCTTTCTATCCCTGAAAAACTATCGACATAATTGCCACCATAGTAAGTTGCCCAAATCCTTGTGCCTGATGAAGCGAACTCAGCTAAATAAGCGTCATCCAAACCTATTGGGGAATCTTTATAAGAGCCTGGTGTCGCCATAGCTTCACTTGTGGTTTTTCCTGCTACAAATATCCGATCTTGAGAATCAATCGCAATTGTATTGATTCTATCAGCATTTGCTCCACCAATAAAAGTAGCCCACAATAATAACCCATTAGAATCAAATTTAGCCATAAATCCGTCAGAAATACCACCACCAAATGTAGTTTGGAATGAGCCTGGCGTCACAAATGAATTAAGATAGGTTGCAGTTCCTGTCATATAACCAACAATGTAAATGTTTCCCTGTGAATCTTGCGCATTATCCTGTACGTAGGTGTTTTCACCACCGTAATATGTTGCCCAAATTCGTTCATAATTAAAGTCCTGCGCTGTTGTTTGTTGGATTAAAAAAGATGCTATAATTGAAATTATTTTTCTCATGGCAATTTGATTTTAAAATGAGGCAGTCCGTGACCTGCCATTAATAATTGTTATTGCGCTAAAAAGATAGCGTTGCCTCCTCCCATGTCAATATATTCAAGAATAATTTGACCTGAATTATAATTAAAATAGGGGAAGTCGCCATGTGGACCCCAATTTCCCGAAAAAGCAACTCCGGTAAAACTGTATTTTAAAAATGCAATAACTTGGGTAGTGCCAAAAACTGTTTGGGCAGTTGTATTGGAAGTGGCAGTTTGTGCGCCTCCAGAAACAGTCTGCCTTACCCAACTCACAATAGCTGGAGTATTGGTGCCCGAAGTCGGATTAAAAGGAAACCCGCCAGAGTTTCCGTAATCTGTCCAAAAACCAGGCGCTAGTGTCAACAGTGTATTGGTGGACCAAAGTATAGGATACGAAAATGTGGAAGAATTGACAGTATTCAATTGATAGTTAAAATTATAAGATGTCAAATTGTAAACTTCAATTGTAGCGGCAGATGTATTTAGCCCCAACATTAAACTAAAAATTGCGATATATTTTTTCATGATTATTTTTTTAAAGTTCTTAATTCTTGAATTTTTGTAGCGTGAAATCTTAGCGCGGTTCTGATGACATCCCCCTCATTGGCATTTTTATCATATGCCACTTGATTTGACTCAAGATACAGTTTGCATTTGGCAGTGATCAATGCTAATTCACGCGTTCTGGCTTCAGGGCTTTCTGCCATTCTCATTGTAATTCCTCTGAAAGAATCTTCAAATTCAAGCATTTGAGGAGTTTTTTGAATTTCTTTAACTGTCACTGGAGCGTTAGATGAAGCTTTATCATCTTCGCCTTGACTACAGGAAAGAAAAGATGTTGCGACAACCAATATCGCTAAGTTAATAATTTTTTTCATTGTGATGTTTTCATCCCAGTGCATAATTGCTTAAGGCTGCTGTAAATGGATAAGGTTTATCCAGCCTGCAAAAGAGCATCAAACTAAACTCACGGATTTAAGTATTAGCTCCATTACTATCATGAATGCAGGCATAATAGGCCTGATTAATGAACAAGAATTATTTGTTTAAGGAAGTAGCTAAGTGGTATTGCTTTTCAAATATAGTCAAAATGAGAATGAAAAAATCTTAAAATGCGATTATTTCTAAATTTTAACACAGCGCACAACCGCCGTTTCATCGACATTGCCGAGATTTCGGTAGCCGGAAGTTGCGGTTTCACGAACATTGTTTATCTTCGGCAGAGAGAACTCAGTTCGCTTTGATCGGCAACGTCGTGAAGCGGCATAACGTTACAAGAACCTTGTTTTTCCACATAAATCACGATACGCTGATTTAGAAATAATAATTTTCTTCTTTATTTTTTTAAAATATGATTCTCATGCCGAGGTTTTCATATGAGTTTCGTTGGCTAGAAAACTTTGACAAACTTTTCTATCGAGGTTTTACATTTTTTTTTAAAGTCCGGAACATTTCGAAAATGATTTCCTTTTATGGGAAATCATTTTTTGATGTCTTTCAAGAAAACAGCTCAAAACGATCTTTGTCAAAGGCATAGCCGCAAGGTTCTTGTAACAGCGCATTTACGTGATCGCTGGTTTTCGGTGGCCGGAACGTTTCAGTTTCACGAACTTTGTTTATCTTCGGCAGACAGAACTCAGTTCGCTCCGACGCGACCACGCAAATGCGCGAAACGTTGGGCGTCATGCTTGAATAAATTACAACATAAGATACATATGACTGTTTTTAAAAAAATCATTTTCATATTCTTTTTGCTAACAAACATGGTTTCATTTGCCTAAAGCAAAGATTCAATTGAAGTAGCAAATACAACAGAAAAGTTCTTGAAAGCGTTTAAGGATTTTGATTGGGAGACCTTTAGAAATTACTTTGATGATGAAGCCTCAATTTTTTTTCCTGCACAATTTAGAACACGTAAATTAGGTCGAAAAGAAATAGAAGCTGCTTGGAAGGAAATTTTTCCAGAATTTATTGATCCTTCTAAAAAATTTGACCTAAAGTTAAATCCTCAAAGCCTACTTATACAAATGCATGGAAAGCTTGCAATAGTTACTTTTCATATGGGCGAAAACAGTGACTATTTATCACGAAGAACAATTGTTTTAAAAAAAGAAAAAGGAGTTTGGAAAATAGTCCATCTTCATGCTTCAGGTTTAAAAGAGTGATGCGGCACGACGCCCAACCGCCGTTTCAAGACATTGCCGGGATTTCGGTAGCCGGAAGTTGTAGTTTCACGAAGAAATATTATCTTCGGCAGAGAGAACTCAGCCCGCTTTAATCGGCAACGGCGTGAAGCGGCCTAACGTTACCTGCAAGTGTAACAGACCGACACCTCAAAACCATCCGACATCAAATTTTGACTAAAAAAGAGTAGTTGAAAACTTTTATTTGACATTGTTAGTTATCCTAACTATATTTACACCGACAATATTGTCATAACAATTTAATTCATAAAAAAATGAGCAAATCAGTTTTCTATCACGCAGGTTGTCCTGTTTGCGTTAGTGCAGAACACGACATCATTAATCTTTTAGGTTCAGACAAAGTGGAAGTAGTTCACTTTGGCAACGACAAGTCAAGAATTGACGAAGCAGAAAAAGCAGGTGTAAAATCTGTTCCGGCTTTGGTTACACCAAACGGTAATGTATTACACATCAACTTTGGGGCTTCAATGGCTGACGTAAAAGGCTAAAAAATTTGCCCCACAAAGTTAGGACAACTACCTTTGTGGGGCATTTTATTCTCTGTCAAGAAGAAATGAAATATTTAGTAAACATTGTTTTGCTTTTAATCTTTACTCAAGATTTTAGCCAAACACCAAATAAAACAACAGGTAAAATGAAAATAGCAGTTTGGGATACCTATGTAACAAAAAAAGACGGTAGTGTAATGCACTTCGACATTCTTGCACCCGAAGAAATTAAAGACACAACTGTAATCTATGGTTACGGAAAAGCATATCTAAAAACAAAAGGACAAGATGGTCAACCTTTGACATCAAAAGAATGTAGGTTTTGCCACGTTGAGACATTAAGACCTAATTGGGATGCCGACATTAAGAAGCAAGGTTACTTTATAATTGAAATGGAAAACTGTAACTAACTAACTACCAATAATGAAAAAGTCAGCATTTGATTTGGAGCATCAAAATTCGAGCATTGAGAGTAAAATTGTTGCTTCATTGGAAAGAGTTTCACAAGCATTTAGAGTTTTGCTTTGGAATGAAAGCAAAGAATTTTCATTAACTCCAATTCAAGTGCAGTTGCTTATTTTCTTATTGCATCACTCTGACGAAAAAAGAAAAGTGAGTTACCTAGCTGACGAATTTAATATGACCAAAGCAACAATCAGCGACACAGTAAAAACACTTGAACAAAAACAACTCATCAAAAAAGAATACGAAACACACGACACAAGAAGTTACATAATACATCTGACCAAGAAAGGTAAAGACACGGCAGAACAGACATCATTGTTTGCAAAACAAATACAAGTTCCCATTGACAAACTTCACGCAACCGACAAGGAAAATTTATTATTAAGTTTGTTAGACATTATTCATCATTTGAACAAATCGGGTATTATTACGATACAACGAATGTGTTTTACTTGCCACTTTTACAAGTCAGACAAAAACGGACAAAAACATTTTTGCGGACTTTTAAACACCAAACTTGCAGACACCGAATTACGAATTGACTGTGCAGAACATAAACAAACAGAATGACAAGAACACCAGCAGGTAACAGCGCAGTTAAGCAAGAGCTGGATTTCGGTAAGTTGAACGTTCGGTTTTCACGAAGAAAGTCTTATCTTGGCAGAGAGTACTCAGTCCGCTTTTCCGCTCCTGCGTAACTGCGCGAAACGTTATGCGATAGCTTACACCAAAACCTGAAAAGAAAAGAATAGAAAAATAATGAGAAAAATTATAATCCTAATTATATTAAGTGTCTTCAACATTTGTTCTGCTCAAACTAACATATACACAGAAATTTATCAAAATGCAGACTCACTAACAATTAAAGGTAAAGTTGGAGTTTTGGAAAGTCAAGTATATAAAATAGCAGATTCTTTGAGTGAAAAGCATCCTATGGAATATTTTAAAACTTCAGCAGAATACCTTAAAGAACGAAAGTTTAACGAAGCTTCTTTTATGTATTATTTAGGCTATTTCAGATATAA
>NZ_FMVF01000069.1 GCF_900101895.1 Flavobacterium caeni | reverse complement strand
TGTCTTGTCCTGAAATAAGTTGACCATTTTGGTTATCAATTCAGGCTGTATTTTTTATAAATGTGTTTTTGATTTTGGTGAGCGAACTCGGGTGTCTGCATTTCCAGGCTGCAATGTCTCCGTTGTTGATTGTAGATGTTTACGGCCTGTTTGATCATCTTTTGAGCAGTGACTAAATTAGGTAAAGTTCTTTTAAAACCAAACTCATATTTCAGGATTCCGTTAATCCGTTCGGCGACCGCATTTTCGTATGGATCATATTGCTGTGTCGTGCTAAGCAAAAGTCCGTTCTTTTCTGCAAATTCGGTGAATTCGGGCGCGCAGTATTGTATGCCTCGATCGCTGTGATGGATGATTTCCCGATGGCCGTATGTACGGTTTCTAAGCGCCATCGCCAAAGCGTCCTTGACCAGTGTCGCGCGCATATTCGTATCGATTTTATAGCCCATGATCTTCTTTGAATACACATCTGTCACCAACGCCAGGTAGGCGTGTAATTTCTCTAATTTGATGTATGTTATATCGCTTACCCATATTTGCTCGGCGTGGGTTGGGGTGATGTCTTTGAGTCGGTTCGGCGACTTGAAGAACTGATGTTTGGAATTTGTCGTCACATGGAATCGTTTCGTCTTTTTCACCAGCATCCCGTTGGCTCTCATGAGGTTGATGAACTTGTCGCGTCCCATCTTGATGTTGTGCTGCTCCAATTGCCTGTTGATGTCAAGGTAGAGCTTTTTGCATCCGTACCGTGGTTGTTTCTTGCGGATCGGGGCGATGAGTTCCAATACTACCTTGGTTTGTTCCTCCCTGTTTTTTTCTGCTTTGGCTCGTTTGTGGAAGGCTTGTTTTGTGATCCCGAAACATTGGCAGAGCCATTTCTTTTTGAAAGGTCTTTCTTTTTCGCCTCTATTTCTTTCATCAATGGTTCGGGCAACGACTTTTTTGCGAGTTCCAGTCCGGTCTCGACCTCCAGGCCCGCAATGATGTCCTGCTGGAAATCCTTGATGAATTCCAGGCGTTCGATTTCCTCCTTAAGTTTCTTTATCTCGTCTTTTAAACTCACGGCTTTTTTTGTTTGTTCAAAGGAACTCAATTTTTTCATCCAATACGAAATCGATGCACGCGAAATTTGATATTTATGCGCTGCGTGATTGACCGATATCTGGCCATTGGTAATTTCGGCAATGATGGAAAGTTTAAGGTCGTAACCAATCTTTTGATACTGTTTTTTTCGACAGGATGGATTTTCTTGTTTGCTCATGGCTGACTAAAATGTTTAATTTTTGGTCAACCTATTTTAGGACGAGGCAT
>NZ_FMVF01000027.1:9132-11534 GCF_900101895.1 Flavobacterium caeni | reverse complement strand
TAACGTTTCGCGCATTTGCGTGGTCGCGTCAAAGCGAAACGAGTTCTCTCCGCCGAAGATAAACAAAGTTCGTGAAACTGAAACGTTCCGGCCGCCAAAAACCAGCGATCACGTAAATGCGCTGTTATAAGAACCTTGCGGCAAAGCCTTTGACAACGAGTGTTTTGAAATGATCTTCTACGAAGACGTCAAAAAATGATTTCCCATAAAAGGAAATCATTTACAAAATGCTCCGGTCGAAAAAATTATGGACTGAGCAATTTGCAAAAAGCTTTTGTCAACGAAACTCATATAAAAAACCTTCGGCATGAGAATCATATTTCAAAAATAAAGAAGGAGAATTGTTATTTCTAAATCAGCGGTTGGTAGCTTATGGGGAAAACCAAGGTTCTTATAACGTTAGGCCGCTTCACGACGTTGCGGATCAAAGCGAACTGAGTTCTCTCTGCCGAAGATAATCTTTCTTCGTGAAATAGAGATTTCCGGTGACGAAAATGTCCGCAATGGCTTGAAACGGCGGTTAGCGGAAGGTGTATTTATTTTTTCCCTTTTGAAGGTTTCTTTTTAGTTTCCTTCAAAACTTTTTTCTCATCACCATCTAATTTTCGCTGTAATTTTTTTACATCTTCAGCTGGCGGAAGATTTTCAGGAACAATACCTCGATTTGTTAACATCGTTCTTACTGCAATATTATTATCGACGTGTTCTTTTTCAATACGCAATTGACCTTTCAAATCTTTACTTTGTACATTCAATCCAGTCATTTCTGCAGCTAAATCTTTTGCTTTGATACTAATTGTTGGTAGAAAATCAGCAACAGGTCTGTTATCTGGAACACCCATTTTCTTTTTTAGCATTTGAGTATTAATTCGAAATAGCGCTTGATCTCCTTTGCTACGAATAATGGCAAAACCTTGACTGTCGACACCTCTTTCGTAAATAATTCCAGAAAGCTGCTTTTCAGTTTGGCTTAATTTTTCACGTGCTTTTACTCTTTCAAATTCGAGTAATCTTTGTTCGACCATTTCCGCACGTCGAGTTTGAACAGCAAAGTAATTTTGAGCGAATGCAATTTCCTCTTTTCGACTGTCTCCATTTTGTGCAATTAGATAACATGCGTATCTTGTTAATGCGATATCATCGATAGCTCTTTCAGAATTAGAACCAATCTCAACCATCTTCCTGATGTCGGGAAAATGGTTTTCTACAGACTCTCCAGCATTTTTACAAGCATCTTTTGCTTTTTGAATTACTTTTTCAAAATTTTCCCATTTGCTATATCCGAGTAGCTCTTGTAATTCACGCGCACTCCAACACTCAACTCCTTCAAGTTGTGAAGTTGCTGCTTCAAATTTCAGAAATAGATTTTTTATTTCCTCTGATTTCATTTCGATTTTTTTCAAATTTATTGAAAATCAGCCAATGTTCTAGTGGAACTTTTAACGGGTTTTCAACACTTTCCGCTAACGTTTCGCGCAGTTACGCAGGAGCGGAAAAGCGAACTGAGTACTCTCTGCCAAGATAAAACTTTCTTCGTGAAAACCGAACGTTCAACTTACCGAAATCCAGCTCTTGCTTAACTGCGCTGTTAGCAGAAGCCTGTCTTAATCTTTAACACATCGCACAGCAAATCCAATATTTTTATCTGAATATTCTACTATGCATTGTGGTGAATATCGTTCAACATAAAAATTATAGGCTCGGTCGTCAAATGGTGCAATCTCGGTCTCGGTCCACCATGAAGTGGCAGTACCTTTGTCGCTAAAGCTACTATCCTTTCGATAGCCGCCAGCTAAGGCTGAGAAACCACTGCTGTTTGTTGCTCCAATATTTGGTAAATTCCATAGTGATAAAGACTTCATGGCTCCTCCAGCAACATTTGGGCCTCCTAGATAATCTCGTAAGTTTGCAAATTCAATTTCTGTCGGGATATGCCAGCCTTCAGGTGCTAAACCGCGCGGGTCATTTACTGCATACCAATTGTATAGCTTTCCATAAATTACACCATTTGCTGTAATATTTTCATAGTAGCACCAGGCACCTGAAGTTGTATTCCACCATTGAGAAGTATTTTGTATCTGAGGAATTAAATCACCATTTCGATAACGGCTCACTCCAAGATTTTTCGTCATCCAAATTTGATTTCCAATATTAACTTCACTGTTTGTAATAGGAACACTTGGCCGGTCAGTTGCTGAATTAGAATTTTTTTGGGATGTATATTCATCATTTGAACAAGAATGTAAAATTGAAAATATAGCTACCGTAAGAAGTAAATTTTTCATATAATATCAAAGTTTTTAGTCAGCGTGGATTCAAGACCTTAATGCAACAAAGGTCATTTAATAAAAATCTAAATTAGTTTAATTTTTTTATTCTCGATCTTTTTTCTTTCGCGTTTC
>NZ_FMVF01000027.1:0-9122 GCF_900101895.1 Flavobacterium caeni | reverse complement strand
TAACGTTAGGCCGCTTCACGCCGTTGCCAATCAAAGCGGACTGAGTTCTCTCTGCCGAAGATAATGTTTCTTCGTGAAACCACAACTTCCGGCTACCGAAAACCTGGCAATGGCTTGAAACGGCGGTTGGCCGTCAGTGCATTTCCACAATTACAAGGTTATGATCTGAAATTTGAGGTTGAATATTAATCATTTCTTGTGTTACTTTCTTGGTGTTTAAAATTTCTTCGCTGGTGACGACGTGTATCGCTGAATTTTCATTTCCGCTTGTAATGTTTCTCAGTGAATTTGATTTGAAAAAATCACTCATATCATAAATTACATTTTTGCTCGGATATGGAAAACCCGAGAAAGAAATATTTAAGTCACCAGAATAAATTAAATTATGGTTTCTCGCTAGAATTTCGATTTCGGATTTTTGATTTCGCAAGTCATTTTTAAAAAACTCGTCTTTACCACCGAAACTTCCGATAATACTTCCATACAAAAGCAATTCTCCAATCTCTGAATTTACTTGACAACAGATTGCAGTGTAAGAATCGTAAGTTTCAATTACTCTTTCTATTGGAAATTTGCTAAATATTGTTATCCTGTTTTCTCCAGTTTTGTAACGCTGGTTCTCATGAATTTCTGGAAGCTCTTCACTTTTATGACAAAAATATTCAGAGAAATTAATTGAAGAATTTGTCTCGGTTAAGAAAATAATATCAGGGCTAATCTTTTCAATCAAATCAACAATGAAAGTATTTTTGATTGATTTAGGATTATTGTTAGGTCGTTCTAAATTCCAACTTACGATTTTCATTCAGGTTCCATTTTCTCGGCATTGCGGCCAACGTTTCGCGCAGTTACGCAGGAGCGGAAAAGCGGACTGAGTACTCTCTGCCAAGATAAGACTTTCTTCGTGAAAAACGAACGTTCAACCTACCGAAATCCAGCTCTTGCTTAACTGCGCTGTTGTGTGTCAGTTTTATATTGGAATGCCTTATCTAATTAAAATTTGGGGCGCAACCAAGATTGTCATTATATGGCTGAATATGTTTCCAAAATGCCTTTCCAGCGCTATCTAAATAATCAAGAGAATAATTAAACTTTGTATTGTAGCCGACTTGATATATGTATTCGGAACAATCGTAAGAATATTTCCTTTTAAAGCAAACAATGGCAAAGTAATGAGTTTTGTAATCAATTACAACATCGTAAAATGTAACTTTTTGGATTGCGTCGCTAGTGTAACTCGAATAAGTTGATCCATAACTTTTGGATTTCACATATTCCATGAGCTCCTCGCAGCTTTGAGAATTTACATTTATAGATAAAAGCAAAATAAAAATGAGTAAAATTGATTTCATATTTTTATTTGAGTTTAGATTAGTTCAGATTGTATTTTAGTTCGTTGTTACGACTAACGTCCCATAAAATTGCACACAACGTTAGGCCGCTTCACGACGTTGCGGATCAAAGCGGGCTGAGTTCTCTCTGCCGAAGATAATCTTTCTTCGTGAGACCGCAACTTCCGGCTACCAAAATCTCCGCAATGGCTTGAAACGGCGGTTGGGCGCTTTACCTTAGACTTCGTGTAATAAACTTAAAAAATAATTTCTTTTCTCTACTATTTCAGAGGTGTGTTTTGGAAAGAAATCTAAAATTTCAAAACATGTGTAATGGCCATGAAAAATATAATACATTGCCCAAAGCATATTATTCAAATTTGTATTAGTTTCTCCTTTCATAGCACTAAAAGTTAGATTATTAAAATGTTCAACTAGAGAAAAGTTTGCATATAGCTTGTAAGCATCAAAGGCAAAAGTGTTTTTCTTGTCCTTAAAGTATTCGGCCATTTTCCATGGACTGATTGAATTTGAGTTTTTTAGGATAAATTTATTTCGAGATTCATCAAATGAGTAATTTTCAGGAAAAATATTTTTTGCGACGAATTCCCTAAATGGTTCTCTGTATTTATCTTCAATATTGTCACAATATCTATATGTCTCAATTGCTGAAATATTGTTTATTTTCTTTGAAGCTTCATTAAATTTATCATTACCTAAATCATGCTGAGATTTTAGATATTCTAAGGTGATAAAGTCAAGAGTTAGAGCTCTCAAAATTAATATGTAGTTAAATTCGATTGGTTTATAGAATTTATATTCTTTAATTAAAGTAGTGACGCAAATGAGACCAGAATAGTATCTTTGAAGATTTAAAATAGCGATGTTTCTTAATCGATCGTTTTCTTTTGCGAAATGAATATTGATTATTTTTAATAATTCATCGGCATGTATTTTATAGTCTTCTAATGAGACTCGTATTTTTTCTAAAATTATTTGTTTTACGATATCGTCCATAGGTATTGCGCCCAACGTTTCGCCGGTAAGCGAAGTTGCCGACCCAAGCGAACTGAGTTCTCTCTGCCGAAGATAATGTTTCTTCGTGAAACCACAACTTCCGGCTACCAAAAACTCGGCAATTTTGCTTACCGGCTGTTACAAGGGGCGCCAGTCAAAGTAAATCGACCCAGCTCGGATTTTTTATTTTAGAATATTTATTCTTGTTTTGGAGAATTTTCCTGGAAGGCGACAAAGAAATTCCACAAAGTTACCACAACGAAACTCCACGAGGATTTTCGGTAAAGAACTTCGCCAAAGATTGGCTGGAAAATTTACTCGTTTGCAGCGAACTCTCTGATTTGGATTTCAGCGCAAAGAGAATCATATGAAAACCAGACAAAGCTTGGCCACAAAGTTTTAGGTACTAAAAGTATATTTCAAAATTCAGCGCAAAATAAATCATATGAAAATTAGCGACAAAGATTGGTCGGAGAAGTTCAACACGGCGATTTTCCGGGATTCCTCGGCGCTCTCTTGTAACGTTTCGCGCAGTTACGCAGGAGCGGAAAAGCGAACTGAGTTCTCTCTGCCAAGATAAAACATTCTTCGTGAAAAACGAACGTTCAACTTACCGAAATCCAGCTCTTGCTTAACTGCGCTGTTGTAGGCAGTTGCTATAAATCATGATAGTCATTAATTTTTATCTCAAATTTATTGTCAGCAAAATTGGATGTTGCCCAAGGAATAAAATCATCTTTTTGGCCTTCGATGTAATAAGAAATAAAAATCCTAGTTGCTGTTTGAAATATTATATTCTTTACGGTATTTGCTAGCCAAAAAATCTCATCATTATTGATAATTGATTCTAATCTAATTTCAATTTCTCCAAGTAAGTTTAGTTTAAAAAACTTCTGTTTGGTAATCTCAAATTTTATTGGCTTATGTTTCGTTATTGAATTTGGAATTTGTGTTAAATAAGTTTTTTCATCGCCATTATGATCTATGATTTCTTTAGCCGTAAAATTGTAAGTTTTATCTAGCCGTTCAATTTGAAAATATTTTATACCGCGACCTTTTAATCTATTTATTAATTCAGTTTTTTCTTCTTGAATCATCCTTAAGCCAAAGTAAATAGATTTTACTGCGTTATAATTGTAAAACTGATTTCCGTAATCATCGTGTACAATTCTAAATTCTTTTTCATACTTCCATCGTTTCGATTTTACGCCAGCGATTTTACGGATAATGTTGTTTTTATTTGGAAGCATATCTAAGATATCTATTTCCGGTGGTATTTTTTTGTACTTGATTTTGAAAGGAAATGGATTTTCATATTCAAGACTTTTAAGAAGTTCTTCTTTGTTGTATTCAATACAAAAGCCTTTATGAGAATTCCCATAATGCGCCCAAAGCAATTCATTCAGATATGTCTTTGATAAAGAATATATTCCCATTCGTTTATTATGGGAAAGTAAATTCTTAAGACTAGATTCAACAATATTTTTACTTTCATTATCACCGTTTCTAAGTATGGAATTTATAAAGGCTAGCTGTTCTAGGAACAAATCATGACCGACTGCATTTTCGGTTGCATCATTTAATTGATCGAAATTTGAAGCCCAATAATAATTGTTTTCTAACGAAAGTAAATCACGTTCAAAATTTCCTCCTCTATATTTATAAACTAACATAATCAAGTTCTTATTAAGTGCAGTTTTTCGGCAATTGCCTACAACGTTTCGCCTATTTGCGCAGGAGCGGAAATAGGAGCAGAGTTCTCTCTGCTAAGATAGAACTTTCTTGGTTTGATAAATGTTTCAACTTACTAAAAACCAGCTCTTGCGTAAAAAGGCTGTTGGTGGCCGTTTCATTTTATGCTGAGATCTTTATAAAGTAATTCTATAAAACTTTTTGCTTTGTTTGACATCTCTAAATAAGAGGTTTCAATCCCAGGGAAATTCTCTTGTATATTTCGTGAAAGTTCAGCATTCGCTAAACCGCTTAACTCATTTATTAAATTTTCTAATCGATCACGACCGGCTTGAGATAGAAAAATCGAATTTTCGTCTAAAGCAAGCGCAAGGCTTTGGCGGCACAGATAAATTGAAGACTCGTTTGCTGAATATGGAGAAAGTTCATTGCCTTCAAATTCTGCGACTTTTCCTAAACAATGGCGTTTCAATTTCGTAAGTGCTGTTGAAACTTCTTTAAATGCTGCAATTTTATTTATTTGGAGCAACTCAAATTTTCTGATTCTTAAAGTCAAGTATGACGTAAGTGCGGAAGCCAATATTGCGGCTAGAATTGGGATTACTATATTCATATGAATGTCATCAATTTTCGCTCTTTTAAGTTCGAGTCTTCGGAAATGGCCACCAACGTTAGGCCGCTTCACGACGTTGCCGACAAAGCGGACTGAGTTCTCTCTGCCAAGATAGAACTTTCTTCGTGAAAACGAACGTTCAACTTACCTAAATCTCGGCAATGTCGATGAAACGGCGGTTAGCTGAAGTTGCTGATCTAGAATTGTTTAATAAATTCATTTGCAAGTTCGGTATTTGCAACCATTTGATCGCCATATGCTAAGAAATCTAGTTCTCTAAGAATTGCTTTTTGATCTGCTTCCTCATTAAAAATTTTAAAGCATTCTCTAGATAAAGTAGACTTAGAAAGTTTAGGATCTTTAATATATTCAGAGAAGGTTTTCGACAACATGACTTTCCCTGAACTAGATTTTAAACATTTTAATACTGGGTCGGTCTGTTTACTTTTGATTAGTTCGCTAAGGCTGTATACATAATTTGGTTTTTGGACTTGGTCTTTAAATTTTTCCGCAAATTTTGTTTGAAGTTTTTTGGAAGCGCTATCTCCAAGTAAAATGGAAATTCTATTTAAACTCATAATTTTATTGGCTTTTCCTTGGTCATATACCTGTAACAATATCTCGGCAGCATTTTTTCCAGGTAATTTTGTAAACCAATATAAAAACGGTGCATTAAAATCTAACAATGCCGTTTTAGCTAATAGTTCATACACTTCGATATTGAAACTTACGTGTTGACGTTCAGAATAAATTCGGTAATATAATTGTGATCCGAGAACAAACTTTGAATTGTTTTTAGCCAGTATTTTGTTTGCGTCAACAATATTGTTTATTTCATCAAATATTCCATCTTGTAGTTCTTCATAAATCAAAGTTCCTTGAGCTTGTGATTTATCTCTAGTCAAATTGACGGCGTCGCCAGATTTCGAAGCAACAACATTTTTAGACTCTTTGATTGTGGTTACAACTAATTCGTTTTTTTTAGTATTGTCTATTCCAGCAATTAAGTCTGCATTTGTAATTCTGGTTACATTTGTCAAATTCATTTTAAAATCAGAAAAAATAGTTTCGTCTATTTGGTCATCATTTAAACGACGAGAAGCATTTACGATACTTTGCAAAAATTCTTTTAGTTCCGATGAGGCTTTTGAATTAACTGAATTAGTAGAAATGTAATCGATCGGTGAAATGGGACGCTTAAATCCTATTGGCAATAGAATAAGATTTGCTTCCTCACTTAAATCAAATTTAAAATGAGTCTTTATGAATTTAGAATAAAATATAATTGATTTGCTGATTAAGGAAAAAAGTATTGGATTTAATTCTTCAAGATAAAAATGCGCGACTTGATTTCTGTATTCATATAAAACATTGAGATTTTCACATATTGGAATAAAATCTTTTCCGAGTTTGTCGACGGTGATATTTAGACAATTTTCAAATTGCTTTGTAGTGCCATCTTTGTGAAACAATTTTACTGATTTATGATATTTATAGAGGTATGCTTTTAAAACTAATTCCCATGAATTCAAAACTAAAAGCACAACTGTTTCATATCGATATGCGATGATAGGTTTATTGTGAACTTCAATAGCGGAAAACATTCCTGCAATCGAGTTCTTCAATAAATTTTTTGCAATTGGGGAACGTCTTTTTCTCATGTTTGTAATCCAATTTCAGCTAACGTTTCGCGCAGTTACGCAGGAGCGGGAAAGCGGACTGAGTACTCTCTGCCAAGATAAGACTTTCTTCGTGAAAACCGAACGTTCAACCTAGGAAAAACCAGCTCTTGCTTAACTGCGCTGTTAGCTGGCGTTGCTATTGGTTATTCTTCTCATTTTAAGTCTTCCGCCTAAATACTGAAAGGAAGAAAACAAGATTGGAAATATAAATTTTTGAAACAGGTCAAAACTTAAAGAATATTTTTCATCACTGTCGAGGATGAAATTTGTTGGTGATTTCGCAACGATAAAGAATTCGTATAAAAACCAAATGTCACCTTCGCCTGATTTGTAGTTTGTTGATTTTGGTGCCACAGCAAAGCAAATCATCCAAAATAAAATTCCAATAAAAGCAACTGAATAATATTTATACCATACTTCTTTGTTTTTTGTAGAAACATAACCGTTCAGCACATATGCGCATAGAAATATTATCAGTAAAACAATCCAAATTATATTTATTAGAGTAAAATTACATGCGACCATATTACTACATCTCTCATTCAAAACTTCAATTATACCTGCCATCGCCAATATACTGATGATAGAAATAATGAAATGTCCAAATAATAATTTCGTGTATATCATGGTTTTTCTGCAATGTCAGCTAACGTTTCGCCGGTAAGCGAAGTTGCCGACCAGGCGAACTGAGTTCTCTCTGACGAATATAATGTTTCTTCGTGAAACCGCAACTTCCGGTTACCGAAAACTCAGCGATCGCGTAAATGCGCTGTTAAGTAATCGGCGCGAACGATTGATTTTTTTTTTTTGTTGCAATGTCGGTAAGCGAAGTTGCCGACCAGAGCGAACTGAGTTCTCTCTGCCAAGATAGAACTTTCTTCGTGAAACCACAACTTCCGGCTACCAAAGATTCGGCAATTTTGCTTACCGGCTGTTGTACGCAGTTTTATTTACAATTTGACAAATTTCATATTCCCAGAACAATTTATTTCAGAACCATAAGTTCCATAGCCTCCACTTTCATAAGTAAATGTACCATAGTAATAGTTCTCAGCTTGATTATAACTAACTGAATTGAAAATCAATGTATCAGGATAGATGCCACCTCCGCACATTCCATATATTTTTAGTGTAACCATATTATTTTTGTACATAAGCCAAGAACCAGCTGTATTATAGCAGCCAGAAATTGAATTTAACGAAAAATAATCATCCCCATTAGATTGAAAATGAGAACCAATTTCAATCTCATAATTATTCATTTGTTGACAATTATTAGTCACAATTTGTATCTTCCATGTTCCTGAAAAATTAGGAGTACAAGAATTAACTTGATTATCATTTTTTGAAAAGCAAACTTCGATTTCACGGTCATATTGAATCCAATCTGTTAAATGTGCAGAACCATTGTATGCACTTTCTAACTTTGAAAATAGTTCTAATTTTTTCATTATTGATAAAAAAGGTGTTCCTTTAACATTATAGTTAGTACCACATCTGTTAATTACTCCAATGATATCAACGTATTTAATTATCGAAAATAAAAGAAATTGTTTTGTAAATTGATATCCATCAATCTGATGATTTGCATATTTCTGAAGAACATTATCATTGAATTGAGCGAAATTTAACATTAGCGAAGTTATTTCAGAAATACAAACACCATTTCTCAGTCTAACTATTGCTTTTAATTTAGTAGAAAAAAGACCAATAGCATTTGCAAGTAATATTCTTAAATTTTCATCTCTTGCAACTATATTCTCTTTAGAGTTATCAAAAGACAATCCCGATTTCGCAATTAATTTATAGTTACCATTGTTTGAGGGTGTTGTAAAAGATGTTGTAGAATATTCTCCAGATGTATTAAAGATATTTTGAGAGATGAGATCAATAGTAGATTGAAATTTTTCTATACCATCCAAAAGTTCATGTTTTATATAAGTATTATTGGAATCATATAAACCAATTCCATAAGCAGTACTACTTTTTTCATTTTTGATTGTAATTTTTGGATTATCTACATCAAAATGTAAAGGATCTTTATATTCAGTAAATCTTGAAAAAATGTCTACTTGTATTGTTGCCACTTTATTAATAATTTCAGTTGCAGATAAAGGGTCTAAATTTCCTGAAATAATACTGCTTTCAACTAAGTTCTTAAAAGTATTAAATTCAGGAAGATTTTTAATTTTGGATATTGCATCTTCTTTTCCTTCAACAGATAAATCCATTGTCCAAGGATGTAGCATTATCAAAGCAATTGCAGTAGTTTCCGAATTTAATGTTAAATTTTCCGTATTATTTGGATTGAAATAACCTAAAAGAACGATGTTTCCTGCACTATTTGTTGCAAAAGTAAGTTCAGTTGCATGATCATCAAAAGTTTCTACAGTAGCAACAGAATTGTTTACATTTGCATCTTCTGTTAATATTGTTGAAACTGTTAAATCATTTGGATTTATAGTTGAACCATTTGGAAGAACAAGACTTATTTTAATCTGTTTAAGATTAATTTCTTCATCTTGGTTTATATTTTCATCATCATTTTCACAGGAAATTAAAAAAAGAAAAATTACACAAGTCCAAAATAAAAATTTAGTTTTCATAGTTTTATGTTTTTGTTTATTAAAGTCAAAAATACAAATTTTGGGAATTTCTGTCAATACCGATTTCGGGTAATATTTAACGGGGTGCGTGGATTCAAGACCTTAATGCAACAAAGGTCATTTAATAAAAATCTAAATTAGTTTAATTTTTTTATTCTCGATCTTTTTTCTTTCGCGTTTC
>NZ_FMVF01000061.1 GCF_900101895.1 Flavobacterium caeni | reverse complement strand
CTCTCTGCCAAGATAGAACTTTCTTCGTGAAAACGAACGTTCCGGCTACGAAAAACCAGCTCTTGCTTAACTGCGCTGTTGGCAGAAGTTTGTTAAAATTCATTACAATCTATTTCATAATTCACTTCAGTTACTTCAGTTTCATCCGTTGCATACGGGATAATTGGGGCGTAGTGAAAAATCGGATTACTCGAATTATAATTTTCAATATACCAGAACTTAATGTTTACTTCAGAATTTGGCCTAGTTCGAATTTCAAACGTTTTAAAACTATCATAAATAAGTTCTGTTCCAAAGTCAAGGTGATTATTATATTCAATTCCAGTTACTAGCGGTGCAGTATGATTATTAAAAACAGTTAGATTAAATTTTATCTTTACAGGTATCCAGGCATTTATGTCTATAATGTTATTTTGCCCTACAATTAAGTTTGACACATCGTAGTCTCTGTAGAACTCTCCTGTCGACGAAACAAATTCAACATAATGATTATTATTTTCAGTTTCGTTAAAAGCAATACGATAAGTTTCATCATTTCGTAAGTTGTAATCAAAATTTAATTGATAATTGCCCTCTGCGTCTGAATATGTTGTTGCAATTTCTTTGGTACAATAATTTGGAGACGGCCCACTACCGCAGTGCCAAACTTTTAATAATTTTATTTCAAAGTTGTTTACGTTCAAACTACGATGGTAATCTTTTACATTGCCTGAAATCGATGTAGGTGAGCCAGGCAATTCGTATCGAACCTCATCTTTTTCACAAGATGTCGAGAAAAGTATTACTGATATGATTAATAAAAAGTTGAATGTTTTCATGTTGTTTTGGGTTTAAATTTCTGCCAACGTTAGGCCGCTTCACGAAGTTGCCGGAAAAGCGGACTGAGTTCTCTCTGCCGAAGATAGACTTTCTTCGTGAAACCGCAACCTCCGGCTACCTAAAACCCGGCAATTTTGTGAAACGGCGGTTAGTTGCCGTAATTAGTCGTAGTGATGCCTACACTTTATAATTTGAATTTCGTCCTCTAGGAATTTGTAAATTAATCGATGTTCATCATCGATCCTTCTCGACCAAAATCCGGCATATTTATGTTTCAAAGGTTCGGGCTTACCAATTCCTTCAAATGGAGTTCTAGAAATGTCTTTTAGCAGATCGTTTATTTTCTTGACTTTCTTTTTATCGATTTTCTGCCAATACAAATAATCTTCCCATGATTCATCGACAAATACATATTTCATTATTCTTCGATTAAATCTTTAGTAAATGATTTGCCATTTTTGAATTTCTCGATAGCCGAATCCAAACGCTTCTCATTTACCCTTGACGATAACTCATAATTCGTTGCCATTAAAGAATTGTATTCTTCAAGTGACATTACAACGATGCCTGAATCCTTTCCTCTGTTAATGATTAGCGTTTCGAAGTTTTTTGCAACTCTATCAAAATAAGTTTTAATATCTTTTCTAAAGTCTGAAATATTAGCTACTACCATAATTTAACAATTTGTACAAATATATGTACAATATTTTGTAATATGTTGTTTGTTGTGTTAAATTATGGCAACTAACGTTTCGCGCATTTGCGTGGTCGCGTCAGCGCGAACTGAGTTCT
>NZ_FMVF01000026.1 GCF_900101895.1 Flavobacterium caeni | reverse complement strand
AAAACGTTCAAAACATTCTTTGTCAAAGGCTTTGCCGCAAGGTTCTTGTAACAGCGCATTTACGTGATCGCTGGTTTTCGGTGGCCGGAATGTTTTAGTTTCACGAACTTTGTTTATCTTCGGCAGAGAGAACTCAGTTCGCGCTGACGCGACCACGCAAATGCGCGAAACGTTACATGACAGCGCCGAGCGAACCCGGAAAATCGTCGTTCAGAATAAACTTTGCCAGCCAATCTTTGTCGTTAATTTTCATATGATTCTCTTTGCGCTGAATTTGAAAATATAATTTTAGCGCCGAAAACTTTGTCGCCGAGCTGTGTCGGGTTTTCATATGATTCGCTTTGCGCTGAAATCTTACTCAGAGAGTTTGCTGCAAACGAGTTAATTTTCCGCCAATCTTTGGCGAATTTCTTTGCCGAAAATCTTCGTGGAGTTTTTTTGTGGTTACTTTGTGGAATTCTTTGTCGGCCTTTCATTCAAATTTTTCGGAAAAGAGAAGATTTTTAACGATAAATTTTAAATCCAGCTGGATCAATTCACTTTGTCTGGCGCCGTCATGTAACAGCCTGTAAGCGAATTACGCTGGTTTTCGGTAAGTTGAACGTTTTGTTTTCACGAAGAATGTTTTATCTTGGCAGAGAAAACTCAGTCCGCTTGAACCGCGAATTCGCTTACAGGCGACACGTTATGTGCAACCCTAAACAGACAGCGTATAAATTATGAACAGAATAATGAACTTTTTACTTTTCATATTTCTGCTACAATTTTTGACAAGTTGTAACGGGCAGACAAAATCTAATGCAGTAACCCAACAAAATACCACCACCCAAAAAAGTGTCGGTGGTGGTTGTGAAGGTTGTGAATTGATGTATGTTGGAATGCCCAAACAAATTCTATCCGAGCATATCAGTTTAGGTTGGACAGAAGGTAAACAAAAACTCATTTTGACAGGTAAAGTTTTCCAACTTGACGGAAAAACACCTGCATCTGATGTCATCATATATTATTGGCATACGGACGATAACGGTTTGTATTCATCAAATGCCGAAACACCCAAACAAGCAATGGAACACGGTAAATTGCGAGGTTGGGTAAAGATTGACAAGAGTGGAAACTATACAATAAAAACAAGTAGACCTACTGCTTATCCTAATGATAATATTCCGCAACACATTCACCTATCCGTAAAAGAACCAGACATCTCTAACGAATATTATGCTGACCTTTATTTTGATGATGACCCATTGTATCTAAACCATAAGAAAAAATATGGCAAACTTGACAGAGCAGGAACAGAAATACTAAGAATTGTTTTAGACAGTAATATTCAAATCGCAGAACACAATATTGTATTAGGATTGAATATTCCCGACTACCCTACTAAAAACAAGGCAGACATTCAATCGGGTTTAAAAATTGGTGAAGACCAACCTTCATTTATGCCATTTCACGCCTTTGGACCCGACAAAGGAACAAGGACTTGTCCAGTTTGTAAATATGGACGCTATCACGGAATTGTATATTTTGTTGGTGATAATCCAAATTGGGACGAAATCAAAAAATGGCTTAGACAATTAGACAACGAAAGTGTAATAAGAGAAAAATACCTTAAAGCATACTTTGTTTATGGAAATTCAAAAAATTATAATAAGCAGACACGCCAAACAGAATTAGAAAAAATCGGAAAAGAATTAAGGCTTCAAAAAATTGCTTTGACTTTTGTTCCATCATTTGCAGATACTGAAAGCGAAGCAAACCTTAATAAAGTAAATGCAAGTGTTGAAAATACATTTATCATTTACAGACACAGAACAATAGTTGACAAATATGTAAATCTAAAACCGACAGAACAAAACTTTAAACTTATTGCAGAAACACTTGACAAAACAAAAGGAAATTATTTTGACTTAAACGAGCCAAAACACGAATGATAAGGAGGGCTGCACATAACAGCCGGTAAGCGAATTACGCTAGATTTCGGTAAAATGAAGTTTTGTTTTCACGAAGAATGTTTTATCTTGGCAGAGAAAACTCAGTCCGCTGGCATCGCGAATTCGCTTACCGGCGACACGTTGTGTGCAATTTTACGGGAAGTTCGTCGTAACAACGAACTAAAATACAATCTAAACTAACCTAAACCCAAATAAAAATATGAAGTCAATTTTACTCATTTTTATTTTGCTTTTATCTGTAAAGGTAAATTCTCAGAGCTGCGAGGAGCTAATGGAATATGTGAAATCCAAAAGTTATGGATCAACTTATTCGAGTTACACGAGCGACGCAATCCAAAAAGTTACATTTTACGATGTTGTAATTGATTACAAAACTCATTACTTTGCTATTGTTTGCTTTAAAAGGAAATATTCTTACGATTGTTCCGAATACATATATCAAGTCGGTTATAATACAAAGTTTAATTATTCTCTTGATTATTTAGATAGTGCTGGAAAAGCTTTTTGGGAACATATTCAACCGTATAACGACAATCTTGGTTGCGCGCCAAATTTCAATTAGATTTAAGGCATTCCAATATAAAACTGACACACAACAGCCTGTAACCGTAATCGCAGGGATTTCGGTAGCCGGAAGTTGTTATTTCACGAACAGAATCTTATCTTGGCAGAGAGAACTCAGTTCGCTTTGATCCGCGACTACGGTTACAGGCGAAACGTTAGCAGTGATTTACAACGATGTCGAAAACTTAACGACCTTAATACTATAAACATGAAAAAAAATCTACTTATTCTTGCAATTTTTGCAATTTCAAAATTGAATGCTCAAGCAACTCTCGAACATACCTACACTTCAAATGGAACTTCAAATGAAATAAATCAATCTGCGAGTGGATTTGGGTTAATTAGAAACTTCTATACTCAAAATGGAGTTAAATATTATACTTTAAATACTAATACTAATTCGATAGAAATTTTTAATGTTAACCATCAATTGCAACAGCAGGTAAATTTTCCTGAAGAAATTGGAAACATTCTTTACATTACGGATCATCTATTCAACAATGATGATTTAATTGAAATTTTATATACGAATCTAAATGATTTAGTTTTAATTAATGAACAAGGAACTATTTTACAAACATTTCCATTAAGAAGTTTTGCTAAAATTTTTAAAAGCGACGAAAATACATTTAAATTATGCACAAGTAGGGTTCCATTTAATGAATTTAATTTTGATATATATTCTTTAACCGGAACGCTCAGTCTGCTACAAGAACAATTGTATGCACAGCAAAATTTAATTGGGTTTCCAAATCCCGCTTCTGATAAAATAAATATCACCAACCCAATTTTAAACGGAAGCAAAGAAATGATTTTCATTTTTGATGCAAGCGGTAAAAAAGTTCATGAGCAAGAATTTTTAGGAAACGGTGAAAATATCATCATAAATACAGTAAGTTTAAGTTCGGGGGTTTACACATACATTATTAAAGGCAAGACAAATAAGTTTATAAAACAGTAAACCACTGCTAACCGCCGCTAAGACGCGATTGCCGGGATTTCGGTAGCCGGAGGTTGTGGTTTCACGAAGAAACATTATCTTGGCAGAGAGAACTCAGTCCGCTTTGATCGGCAACCGCGCTTAGCGGCCTAACGTTGTGCGATATTGCAGAAACCTCTAAAACATGAACACGGTAAAGTCAACATCCGAAATTTTAGCATTTAAAATTCTCAACCGAAATGTAAATAATGTTTGGATAAATTGGGCAATAGAAATGCTAATGGCAGGATTTGATTCCGAAAATTTGCTTTACCTCGCAGGAGAAAATGAACAAACAAATCAATTTGAACTGCAAAAAATCGCAGATCGAGCTTTGAATGAACTTAAATTGGATTACTCTGATCGCGAAATAGTTATCGAAAATTATATCTGCTATTTATTAGACGAAGCAATATTAGAAAAGCGAAGTTATGAGTCGGTCTTAAAAAACCTAAAAGATTTGTGCATTGAACTAGATTACGAATCTTCTCTATATGATTTTTATTCTCTTTATTATGCTCAAGATGATCTAAAATACTCGACACATCAATGGTATTGGGAAAACGCAAACAGAGAAAATATAAATCAAATTATTAAAGATTACTTTTATAAAAGAAAAGCTAGCTGCACGTAGCAACATCGCACAACCGCCGTTAGCCGTCAGTGCGGGATTTTTCAGGGTTGAGCTTTCGTCTTCACGAAGAAAGTTTTATCTTCGGCAGAGACAACTCAGTCCGCTTTGCCGCACCGACGGCTAGCGGCCTAACGTTGGCCGCAATTGTACAAGAAATCACTCAAAATGACACGTAGAGAAACTGCTTTAGAAGAATACAAAGAACTTACAGATGAGGGCGAAAAAGCAAAATTAATATATGCATATTTCGGCGGGGCAATTTATTACAGTCAATGTTTAGAGGAAACCTTTTCCATGATGTTATGGATGGATAGAATTTTCAAACAACGTGCAAAATCAAAAGAAGAAATTAATGAGATTATTGACGCAATTGAGCACTCTAAAAAAACAATGGGTAATTTACTAAACGAAGTAAAAGAAAATTATGGTATATCAGAAACTCACCTAGATAAATTAAAAACTGTATTGAATAAGAGAAATTACCTAGTTCACAAATATTTTAAAATAGAAATTCAGAAATTTTATTCTGATCAAGGAAGAAAAGAAATGCTTACTTATTTTGGAAGTTTTATTGATGAAACGCTATCGATTGACAATACCCTTCAAGAATATTTTTCTCATTACAAAATAAAATTAGGATTTACAGAGGAGAGACTTGAACAATTGATTCACGAAATGAAAGAAACGGAGTTAAAAAGAACGAATGAAATCTAACAACTACGGCCAACAGCGCAGTTAAGCAAGAGCTGGATTTCGGTAAGTTGAACGTTCGTTTTTCACGAAGAATGTTCTATCTTGGCAGAGAAAACTCAGTCCGCTCTGACGCTCCTGCGTAACTGCGCGAAACGTTGGCTGTAATTGTTCCAATCACGTTATCGTCTCGAAAGAGATAATAACATTTCAAAAGTTGTTAATAAGTCATATATCTAGCAATTCCTTATCCATTTATCTTTACATAAAATAAATGTTGAGATGCAGATTTTATTTATCATTGGAAATGGGTTTGATATTAATCTTGGATTGAAAACGGGTTATATTGATTTTTGCAAAACTTATCAAAGAAGAAAAAGCAAAAACCCAGTTATTCAGGCTTTAAAATCAGATATCAAAAATGGCGTATATTCTTGGGCTGATCTTGAAAAAAGACTTGGCGAATATTCCAATAAGCTTGAATCAGAACAAGATTTGAGAGATATTTATCAAGACATATTACTAAATCTTGGTAACTATTTACAAAAACAGGAAAATCGTAAAGATTGGACTGGATTAAAACATGGAGAGTTTTACAACTACTTATGTTCTCCGGAAAATTCATTGAGGCAAAAGGATTTAAATGCGATAACAAGTTTTAAAAATAAATGGGCACAACATAGATGGGAAATTGACATTGTTAACTTCAATTACACGACAACCATTGAAAATTTATTTGAAGTTAATCCTGTGAACATTAGGATTGGATATCACCACAATTCTGCGGAAATAAAATTACGCCGAGTAATGCACATTCATGGGACGCTAGAAAACATGGTACTTGGCGTAAATGATTTATCACAAATTCTTAATGAGAAATTTTGTAAAAATCAAAAAATCACAAATTTCTTCATCAAGTCAAACAATAATAGAATCCAAGGACATACAATTGATGAAATTTTTGAGCAAAGAATATTGGGTTCAAATCTTATTTGCATTTTTGGTTCTTCTATTGGTGAAACTGATAACATTTGGTGGGAAAAAATTGGACAACATCTTGTAACATCTAGTCATTGTCAACTTATTATTTTTACTTATATAGCAAATCTTAACAAAAGACTACCCTATCTTTATGGAGAAGCTGAGGAAGATATGAAACAAAAATTTTTAAATGCTGCGAAACTCTCTGAAGAAGAAAAAAAGATAGTAGCCGAAAAAATTTATGTCCGCACAAATACTGAAATGTTTTCAAATCTATCGCCAAAAGAGCTTTCTTTTAAACTAGAAAAATCTCTGCTCGAATAAAGCTTTAGCTTCGACAACTACAGCCAACAGCCTGTAACCGCCATCGCGGAGATTTCGGTAGCTTGAACTTTCATCTTCACGAAGAAAGTTCTATCTTGGCAGAGAGAACTCAGTTCGCTTTGATCCGCGACGGCGGTTACAGGCGAAACGTTACCACACATTTTTTGAAGAACATTTTCATCATATCGATGTTTTTTATTTGTCAAATATTTTTTGGCCAAACGAGTAATGTCCAAATTGATCAAACAAGTTTTTTGATAGGTTTGGTTGGCGACTATGATGGTAAAATGGCAACTTATGATTATCCAAACATTGAAATTCCAATCGTTACTTTCCATTGCTCGGAAAATCAACTGTCAAAAATATTTATTGATTCTTTAGAAAATTTTAAAGAAGTTAAAACTAAAATTGAAATAGATAAAAGTTCAATATATTCGAAGGAATTAGCGAAATTCTTCAATAAATTTTACACGCGAAAAATCGTTGAAGATTATGGTTTTCATGATACGGCTCAAAATAAAGATTACTCCTATTATTTCTTAATTCTTAAGAAAGATAAATTTAAAAGTCAAATCCAAAAACTTTCATTTCTTGCGGGAACATTTTATAGGTTTGGGAAATTAAACACGGAAAATCAAATTGAAATAACAACTGTAAATTCTGTGAGTCATTTTAAAGCTTGTGTTGAATTTGCTGAAGAATTAGGCTTCAAAATAGTTTCGAAAGAGTTAGCCGATTACTATGCAATTCCATCAGTTGATAAATTCACATTTATTCCTTCTGAAAAGTTTAGTTTATTTTTCACAGAACTTAATGAAGCGAAACCTTTAAAGAACGAATGTCAATAAAAACGAGTGGTAACAGCCTGTAACCGCAATCGCAGGGATTTCGGTAGCCGGAAGTTATTGTTTCACGAAGAAATATTATCTTCGGCAGAGAGAACTCAGTCCGCTTCGATCCGCGACTGCGGTTACAGGCGAAACGTTGGGCGCAATGCCAGAAAATCTATCGTAATTACATGAATTGGATAATTAAGAACACTAAGAAATTGAAATGTCATACGAATTTGAACAACCTGCTTTCAAATGAGTGGATCGATATTTCAGATTACAATTGGTTTTTATCGGATGTGGATGTGATAAATTACGCCGATTACGAAGGAAAAACTTTACCACTAGATTTTCGAGAAGATTATTTTCTTCCATCAAATGAAAATTTTAAAGAAGTTGTAGAATCCGACATTCAAATAATTTGGGGAGTAATTTCAGCAGTAAATAAAAATGAAAAACCAATTTTCGATAAAGCAAATTTTCCTTATGTTGAAGGAAATGATTTGATTTGGGAAAACAATAATTTTCAGGTTGAGAATTCAATTTTTGAAATTACTGCTTGGGATAGTTCGTATACAATTGTGAAATTTAAAGATCAAGCTTTGTCAAAAAAATTCAAAAGCTATTTTGACGAAGCAATCGAACTCGAAAAATATAAATTCTAAAAGCAAAGCGCCCAACCGCGCATTTAATAAATCGCTGGTTCGTTGGTTATTGAACGTTTTTTCAAACCAAGAAAATTTTATCTTAGCAGAGAGAACTCTGCTCCTATTTCCGCGACTTCTCAAATGCGCCTAACGTTGCACGAAAACGCAGAGGAACCCCCGGAAATGATTGCGCAGAATCCACTTCCTTATCCAATCTTTGTCGTTATTTTTCATATGATTTGCTTTGCGTTGAATCTCAAAATATGATTGTAGCGCCGAAAACTTTGTCGCCGAGCTTTGTCAGGTTTCCATATGATTCTCTTTGCGCTGAAATCCAAATCAGAGAGTTCGCTGCAAACGAGTAAATTTCCAGCCAATCTTTGACGAAGTTCTTTGCCGAAAATCTTCGCGGACTTTCGTTGTGGGAACTTCTTTGTCGGCCACAGAACAAATTTCTTGGTAAATTGAAATTTTAAAATGAAAGCCTAGAGAAAAACGGAATCGATTCACTTTGTCAGGCGTCATCGTGCAACACCGCATTTACGCAAAAGCTGGTTTTTAGTAAGTTGAACGTTAGCACAAACCAAGAAATTCTTATTTTAGCAGAGAGAACTCTGCTCCTATTTCCGCTTCTGCGCAAATGCGGGGAACGTTATAAGCCATTTATGAAGAAACTATCCGTGATACTATTTTCCGCAATCCTGTTATCTGTTGTATGGTTATACTTTTCAGGTTTGGAAAAAAGATATTCTTATGAAAACACTGGTAAGCAGAATATCGAATTGCTCGAAAATCCCAATTTCAAAATACAACTTTCCGCAACTCCAAACGATTCGGCTTTATCAGTCGAAATTGTCTTCAATAAATTAAACAAAACTATAATTATCGATTCAGCTAGTGTTGAAGTTTTTGAAAATCAAAAATTGAAACTTATTGAAGTTTCTGCAACTGATGGCTTTTACAATTGGGTTGAAGAAAAGAATGGAAAAGCAGAAACTTTCAATAAACTTCCAGAGCACTTAAAAATAGTTCACGACAGTATTGAAGCTTATTTTAATTACAGTTGGAATTTCGAAATGAAAAAAATTAAACTCAGAAATATCAAAATCAAAATTTCCATGTCATTGAATGTTGAAAATAAAAGAATGCAATTAAATAAAGTTGTCAACATGGAGTTATTTGAAAAAAAGGTTTTTGTAAGTCCAATTCGCTTTCACTAATTAAACGGCTTATAACCGCCGTTTCAAGCAATTGCCGGGATTTTGTTAAGTTGAATGTTTGGTTTTCACGAACTTTGTTTATCTTCGGCAGAGAGAACTCGGATCGCTTTGATCGGCAACTGCGTGAAGCGGCCTTTTTTGGTTTGAACTTTGTTTATCTTCGGCGGAGAGAACTCGGTTCGCTCTGGCGCGACCACGCAAATGCGCGAAACGTTGCACGACAGCGCCGAGGAAACCCGGAAAATCTTCGTGCTGAATCAAACTTCGCCGACCAATCTTTGTCATTAATTTACATATGATTTTCTTTGCGCTGAATTTGGAAATATCCTTTTAGCGCCGAAAAACTTTGTCGCCGAGCTTTGTCAGGTTTTCATATGACTTTCTTTGCGCTGAAATCCAAATCAGAGAGCTTGCTGGAAACGAGTTAATTTACCAGCCAATCTTTGGCGAAAATCTTTGGCGAAAATCTTCGTGGAGTTTCGTTGTGGCAACTTTGTGGAATTTCTTTGTCAGCCTTCCAGGAAAATTCTCCAAAACAAGAATACACATTTTAAAAAACAAAAAATCCGAACTGGATCGATTCAACTTGAATGGCGCCGTCCGTGCAACACCGCATTTACGCAAAAGCTGGTTTTTAGTGATTTGGACGTTCGCACAAACCAAGAAATTCTTATTTTAGCAGAGAGAACTCCGCTCCTATTTCCGCTTCTGCGCAAATGCGGGGAACGTTGGGCGAACTGTTTAGGAAAGACCATAACATAGAACATGATGATTTCAGAATTTTTGGACATATTGGTAAATTTAAACTTGTTGACAAATCCAACTAAAGATTCTAATTCTAGAAAATCTAACATAATATCCATCGTATCCATCTTAGTATGGTTCGCAAGTTTAATAGGCATTATCATACTTTACCAAAACTCGGGGAAAACTACCGGTTATAAACCCAATTTCTTGGCGATTTTAGGAGTTGCCTTTCTATTTTCAATTTTAAACAGTTTACTTTTTTATAAGTTGCAAATATTAAGAGACATTAGAGTTAGTACATTTATTTACTTTTTTATCGCTTTAATTTTATTATTCACTGTATTTTCGCTTTTAATTCTTACAGCATAACAACAATTCGCCCAACAGCGCAGTTAAGCAAGAGCTAGATTTCGGTAAGTTGAACGTTCATTTTTCACGAAGAAAGTTTTATCTTGGCAGAGAGAACTCAGTTCGCTCTGACGCTCCTGCGTAACTGCGCGAAACGTTAGCGGTAAGACTTCGAAACCGGAACCTTAAAGAAACCAATTACATATGACATTTGAATTTAAAAATAACATTGACAAACTCGGAACGGCAGGACTCTTTTTGACAGCAATATTTTCTCCATGCTGTTTTCCACTTTTTGCATTTGGCGCTTCAGCGTTTGGTCTTGGAAGTTTCGAACTTTTTGGAGGTTGGACAATGTGGATTTTTCAAGCAATGATTTTAATTTCTGTTGGCGGGCTCTACATTTCATATCGTAGACATCGTTGCATGTATCCATTGTTAATTGCAATTCCAAGCGCAGCGATAATATTTTACGCATATTATTTCAGCAAATCTGAAAATTCTACATATTTAATTTATCTCGGAATGTTTGGACTTTTCATCGCGACAGGTATTAACTATTATCGAAACAAATTACATGGAAACTGTGATACATGTGTAATATACGAAGGAAAGAACGTAGAATTAGAATCCACAATTACTTGTCCTAATTGTAACCATAAGAAAACTGAAATGATGCCGACAAATGCATGCGTATTTTTTTATGAATGCGAAAATTGTAAAACAAGATTACGCCCGTTGGAAGGAGATTGTTGTGTTTATTGTAGCTATGGAACTGTAAAATGTCCGCCAATTCAAGTTGGTTCGGATTGTTGTAAATAAAAACAATAGTCCTACCGCTAACAGCCTATTTACGCAAGAGCTGGTTTTTAGTAAGTTGAAACATTTTTCAAACCAAGAAAGTTTTATCTTAGCAGAGAAAACTCTGCTCCTATTTCCGCTCCTGCGCAAATAGGCGAAACGTTGTGTGCAAGGCTACCCGACATCATACCATAGCGCAACTTGAAACAGATAGAATAAAAATACTTCAATTAATTTAGAAAGGATTTTTGAAACTTGCAGAATATTTTACTTAAGACAGAACATTATGGATATTATCAATCTTCCCGAAAATTTATTTGAGGGCAACCTTAATTCGTCAGAATTGCAAATTGCTAATTACGAAGTGTATAAAAATGCTTCCAAAAACAAAATTAACCTAAACAAAAATGTCATTAGTTTTTTGTTAGAGGGACAAAAGGATATTCACTTTTCTAACGACATCGTTTCTATAAATGACACACAATCTCTGCTTATTTCATCAGGTAATTTTTTAATGACAGAGCTTGTTGGGACAAGCAGTTATCGTTGCTTGCTTTTTTTCTTTTCTCAAAAAAACATCAGCGATTTTTTATTGAAACACTCGCCTCAATTCAATCAAAATAAACCAACAATAATTGCTCCTTATTTCCTTATAGAAAAAGACAATTTCATTGTTCACTGCATCAATTCTCTCAAACATAGCTTTGGTTTACACAAGACAATTTCACAAAAAATACTGGAACTAAAGTTTGAAGAAATTATGCTTTACTTAGCTAATAAATATGGACAACCTTTTTTTGCTTATCTAAATTCTTTATTAACCAGCGAACGAGAATTATCGTTTAAAAAAGTCATTGAAAAAAACCTGTACACTAATTTAAACATTGAAGATGTAGCGTTTCTATGCAATATGAGTGCATCCACCTTTAAAAGGAAATTCATCTCCATTTATCAAGAATCTCCGGGCAAATGGTTTCAACAAAAACGATTGAACAAAGCAAGAGAATTGCTGCTTAACAACAAAGTAACTCCTTCCGAAATTTATATGGAGTTTGGCTACGATAGCCTATCAAATTTTAGTACTGCCTTTAAAAATGAATTCGGCTACAGCCCAAAACAGACTAACACAGTTTGACCTTTTTTCATAAGTTTTTGAACAGAATAAAAAAGCCTCACAAGCTTAGATGAGCTAAATTTGTTAAACCAAAATTGGTTTAATTAAAAAATAAAAAGACATGAAAAAATTAGGATTATTAGTTCGACTAGAAGCAAAAGCAGGAAAAGAAAAAAGTGTTGAAGAGTTTATTACAAGTGCATTGCCACTTGCTAATGAAGAAGCGGGTACTATTACGTGGTATGCGTTCCGTATTGACGCTACTACATTTGGCATTTTTGACACTTTTTCAGATGAAGAAGGTAGAGAAGCACATCTTGGTGGTAAGATTGCAAAGGCGTTAATGGAAAACGCTGCCGAGTTACTTGCTGCAGCACCCAAAATTGAGCCAATAGATATTTTGGCAGCGAAATAAGGGGTTATTAAACATTTAATGTTAGGCTGGCTGCCATAAAATCGTCTTGCGAATTTACGGCAGTCAGTTCTTTTTAAAACCTCCACAATGATTTTTTCAAAATTCAAAACATCGGTAACTAAACAAGACGAAGCAAAAGCCATAATTCAAATGCTTCAACCATTCACAGACTGCAAATTTTCTTTTAACTTCATTCTCCCTGACAAAATTTTAATAGTTGAACACTTAGAAGATGACAATCACCCTGAAATGCTAACAGACATTTTAAAAATGGCAGGCTTTATCTGTATTGACATTGCTGAAACTTTGGGCTGACAAAAGCCCAGCACACAACAGCGCAGTTAAGCAAGAGCTGGATTTCGGTAAGTTGAACGTTCGTTTTTCACGAAGAAAGTCTTATCTTGGCAGAGAGTACTCAGTCCGCTTTTCCGCTCCTGCGTAACTGCGCGAAACGTTATGCGAGGCTTCAGAAACTAAACAATGAAAATTCACGTTTTTTCAATATTAATATTTCTATTTTGCTCTTGTGTCAAGAGCGAAAAAGTCATTGATGAACGTGAACGGAAGCTTGAAAATATTGACAAAAGTGTTTTCCTTACAAACATTGGTAAAAAATACTACGAAGACAATTGTATTAAATGTCATGCTTCGAAGAGCGCAAAAGACAATATATTACTTTATGCAATTGTAAACGATAAATATGATTTTGAATTTTTAAGAGCTTTTGTAACTAATCAAGATAGTTTAGTTAAAGCCAGCAATAAAGAAGCGATTGCAATTAAAAAAGAATATTTTCCTAATTCTGCGATGAATCATAATTTTAAATTGAGCAGGACAGAGATAAAAAGTATTATATATTATTTAAAACAGTAAAAGCCCGCATAACCGCCGTTTCAAGCCATTGCGGAGATTTTCGTCACCGGAAATCTCTATTTCACGAAGAAAGATTATCTTCGGCAGAGAGAACTCAGTCCGCTTTGATCCGCAACGGCGTGAAGCGGCCTAACGTTATGCTCGCGCCCTGGCTTCCACATACCACAGCATCCGTCAACTATCATGATTCGAAAAGGATCTTAAGAATTTACTCCTTCCCTATTTTCTATAATCTATTTTCTCTTTT
>NZ_FMVF01000024.1 GCF_900101895.1 Flavobacterium caeni | reverse complement strand
GCCCTTTGTGGTTAAAACCTACATGTTCGACAACCAGCCCGCTGGGTTGTTGTAGGTCGTGTTCTGCGAAATGGTGAATTTGAGTACCGTTTTGCCCGTATCGCCGTTGGTGCGGATCTTGCCGATGGTTTGCTTGGTCTTGACCTTGTCGCCCTTGTTCACGTTGACGCTCGAGAGGTTCTGGTACACCGTGAAATAGTCGCCATGCTGGATCATGACCGCGCGGTTCACGGGCGAAAGCACCATGACCTTGATGACTTCGCCGTCAAAAACGGCGCGTGCGCTCGAGCCTTGGTCGGTGGTGATCTCGACACCTGAGTTGTGCACGACCAACGATTTGTAAACCGGATGCGCCTGGTCGCCATAGCCCAACGACACAAAACCTTTTTCTACCGGCCACGGCAGGCGTCCTTTGTTGGCCCTGAAATTGTCGGCGATGATCTTGCCTTCGGGCGTCAGGACAATCTTGGTGGCGGTTTCGACTTCCTTGGTTTTGGTGGTCTTTGGGTTCGATTTTTTGTTGGCCGCCGCGGTTTTCTTGTTGGCTGCCGCGATCGCCTCGCGGATCAAACGGTCGATTTGACGGTCGATGTTTCGGGTTTCTTGCTGCTTTTTCTTGATTTCGGCGGCAATCTGGTTCTTCGATTTCTTGATGGCCTTGGCCACCTCTTCCTGCTCTTGCTTTTCCTTTTCGAGTACGCGTTTTTCTTTTTCGTTTTCCTGCAGGAGTTTTTGCTTTTCTTCCTTCTGGGCGACGATTTTTTGGGTGCGGTCTTCGAGTTCTTTAGATTTTTCGACGATTTCCTCGCCTTGCGCACGACGGTAGCTCGCATACTGCTTCATGTACTGCGCGCGTTTGTAGGCCTGCAGGAAGTTTTGCGACGAAAGCAAAAACATCACACGGCTACGCTCAGACCGGGCTTTGTAGGACTTGACGATCATTTCGGCATAATCTTCCTTCAAGATCACCAATTCCTTTTTGAGCCTGTTGATGCTGACCTGGTTGAGGTAGATGTCGTCGTTGAGTACCCTGGTTTGCCTTTCGGTGGTGTTGATGAGTTTTTGCTTGAGCTGGATCTTCTCCTTTTGCAACTGCAACTGCGTCTTGACCGACTTTTCCTGCGAACGGAACTCCTGCAACTGCGCTTCCTTCTCCTGGATTTCCTTGAGGATCTGCGCCTTGCGTTTTTCGAGTTTCTCCTGCGTTTGCTGGCCCCACGCGATCGAGGCGACGCACAGGAAAATCAGGGTAAATAGTTGTTTGGGCATAGGGGTTCGTTTAAGCAAAACTAATCATTTATCTGGATTCTATCGTAACCGCTTGGCACGCTGTATGGGAACGTGAGCGGCTGGTCGATGTCTACGGCGTTGATTTCGACGTCTATGTTGGTCTTTCCTTTGGGTTGCAAGGCCTCGATGAGCAAAGCTTTGGGCCATACCGTTGCACCATAGCTGGCATAATCGGGATAGGTGACCTGCATGCTGCGCTGTTTGTCGGGTTGGTCGATGCGTTGCTTGGCGAGCCAAAAATGTTCGGGCTCGAAGAAAAATTGTTTGGTTGTTGGCCCCTGGTTTTCCAGTTTGTACAGGTTGGCCTCGCTTGAGGCCGAAAAATTCCCCGTGCGCAAATTGTCCATCGCCTGCCCAATCAACAGGTTCTGCACTTTTTGGAAATCGAGATCGGTCCCCAAAAATTTGACGAGCGCCGCATAATCGCCTTCAAAATACTCGCCGTTGATTTTTTCGTAATATTTCACCTCTTGGGGCGTGATGAGCGCCTTGGCCATGGTGATGCCCAGCAAACGGATGCTCACCAAAATGATTTCGTCTTTCTTGATGCGGATCTCGGCCGATACGTTTTGTTTGTTCTTGGCGTCTTCATACCGCACACCCGCCTTGATGTAGGCCGTGGTAAACTGGCGCGGCACGGCATAATGCGCATCGATTACACGCTTGGCCGAAGTGGTCTCGGCAACCGTTGTGGAGGTGGACGCTACGGGTTGCGCGGTCTTGCACGAACACAACGCGGCAAGGGTCAACACGGCAATATATTTATTCATTACTTTTTGTTTAACAGCTTATCGGCCTTGGTGAAATAAGCTTCTTTCTTTTTGGCATCGCCCAGTCCGTTGTAGGCTTCGCCCAATTGTACGTTGAAATTGATTTCGAGCGCAGTATCGTTTACCAGGTAATCGAGCCCCATTTCGAGCAAATCCTTGGCCTTCTTGAAATTCTTTTGTTGGTTGTAGGCCAGTCCGGCGTAATAGTAGAATTGCGGTTGCAGCGGATACAGCTCGATCATCGTCTCGGCCTTCTTGGCCATACCGTCGAACTGTTGCTTTTGCGTGTAAACGTCGAACAACAACAGCGTCCCCTCGACATCATCCGATGCGCCAGCCAAATGCATCTCGTAGTATTTGGCCGCCTTGTCCCAGTTCTTTTTGCTGTGGTAGAACTTGCCGATTTCCTTGGCCACGGGCACCTGTTTGTCGTCTTTGAAATAACCGATGGCGTTGTCCAGATCGGGTTCGAACTGCGGCTTGTCTTTGACAAAAATCAAAAACTCGTTGAGCATGCGGTGCTTGATTTTCTGGTCGATCTTGCCGCTGGCCAGCGCCGTGTTCATCGCCTTGGCGGCCTTGGCCCCGTCGGCTTGGTTCAAATGCTCCTTGAACAGGCTCACTTGCGCAAAATCCGACGTCGGGATCTCGCGCTCGAGCTGCTTGGCGATCTCGACGGCCTTGTCTTCCTGGTTGCTTTCGGAGTACAGGTAAATCAAGGCGATGTAACTCGCCTCGTCCTTGGGGTTCTTTTTGATGGCCGCCAGCAGGTTGTCCTTTTCGGCGCCCTGGTACTTGGTGTCGCGCAGGATTTGCATCTTGTAGTTGTCGCGCATGTCCGATTTGCCCACCGATTCGTTGAGCTCGTTGATCAGCGCGAGCGCCTTGTCGAACTGCTGGGTATTCATGTACAACGACACCAGGTCTTCCTTGTACTCGCGCTTGAACTGGATGAGCTTATTAACGATGACAATCGCCTGCTCCCAATCGCGTGTCTCATAACACACATCGTACATGCCCACCCAAAACCATTTGTTGTTCGGGTCTATCTGGGTGGCCTTTTCGAACGATTCGTAGGCTTTTTTATAGTCCTTGAGCGCGAGGTAATTCTTGCCCAATTCAAAGATTACCGTGGCGTTGTTGGGCTCCAGTTTCTGGCATTTTTCGAGCGACAGGATCGCCTTGTCGTAATTCTCGATGCCTTTTTGTTTGAGCGATTCGTAAAAAGCGTCCTGGAATTCGTTTTGGTTCATGGCAATGTCCTCGGGCTCGGTTTGCGCCAAAAGCGCAGCCGGGGCGAATAACAATGCCAGTATCCAATTCCGGAGCTTTTTTTTCATTTTCTCTGTTATTCCAACACCGAATAATCGCCGATGCTGATGCTGGTGAATTTTCCATCGAACGAGGCGTGGTTGCCGATCATCGCATTGTCCAGATTCGCGTTCTTGATGTGCGCATGCGTTTGCACCAAGCTGTTCTTGATGGTCGAATCGGTCACATGCGTGGCCTTGCCGAGCGACACGTTAGGGCCTACGGTCGCGTTGATCAAAATCACATCGTCGCCAATGAAACACGGCGGGATGATCGTCGAATTCTCGATCTTGGCGCTGGCCGACACCAAATTTTCGCCGTCGCCCTGCAAAAACCCGAGCAAACGCGAATTGGTTTCTACCGTGACGTTTTTGTTGCCGCAGTCCATCCATTCGTCGACTTTGCCCGGCACAAACTTGAGGCCCTTGACCTTCATGTTCTCGAGCCCGTCGGTAAGCTGGTATTCCCCGCCTTTTACAACGTTGTTATCGAGCAGGTATTGCAATTCGGCGCGCAAAGTTTCGCCCGACTTGAAATAGTAGATGCCGATGATGGCCAGGTCCGATACAAAATGTTGCGGCTTTTCGACAAAATCGACAATCTGGTTGTTTTCGTTCAATTGTACCACGCCAAACGCGCTCGGATCGTCGACCTGCTTGACCCAGATGACGCTGTCGGCCGAGGTGTCGAGCGTGAAATCGGCGCGGAACAACGTGTCGGCATACGCCACGACAATCGGTCCGGTCATCGAATCCTTGGCGCACATGATCGCGTGCGCGGTGCCCAGGGCTTCGTTTTGGTAGTAAATCGTACCTTTTGAACCCAACTTTTCAGCGATGGCGATCAAGTCGGTTTCCACCTGCTTGCCAAAATCCTTGTGGATGATGAACGCGATTTCGTCGATTTTTTGGTTGATGACACCCGCGATGTCCTCGACCAGGCGGTGCACGATGGGCTTTCCGGCAATCGGGATGAGCGGTTTTGGAACGGTTAAGGTATGTGGTCTAAGGCGCGAACCGCGTCCGGCCATGGGTACGATGATTTTCATAAAGTTGATTTTACCGCAAAGTTCACGAAGTTTTCCGCAAAGTCCGCGAAGTTTTTGTTAGAGTTATTGACAGTTTACTTCACACCCGTCGAGCCAAACCCGCCTGCGCCCCTTACTGTTTCAGACAATTCTTCGACCGACAGCCACTCGGCGCGCTCGTGCTTGGCGATGACGAGTTGCGCGATGCGTTCGCCGTTTTCGACCACAAAGGCCTCGTTGGATAAATTGACCAAAATTACCCCAATCTCGCCGCGGTAATCGGCATCGACGGTACCCGGGGAATTCAAAACGGTGATGCCTTTCTTGGCGGCCAATCCGGAACGCGGACGCACCTGGGCTTCGTAGCCGACGGGCAATTCGATGAACAAACCGGTTTTGATGATGGCGCGCCCGAGCGGCTGCAACGTCACGGGGGCGTCTAGGTTGGCGCGCAAATCCATGCCTGCCGACGCGTCGGTTTCGTAATGGGGCAGCGCATGCTGCGATTGGTTGACGATTTTGATGGTCATATGTTGGAATTTATAAATCGGTTTTGGGAACGGGGCCTGACGTCTTTGATTGTCTGCGGATGATTTTGTGAAGCGTATCTTTTTCGTTGAAATAGATGAAATACATAAAAACGAGCAACAGTCCGATGCCCACGAAGTAATTTTCGCGGAACCCGTAAAAAGACACACAAGAAAATACGATCGACAGCGCGAGATAGCCGCCTATTCTTTTCATGTCGTAAGGGATCGGATAGGCGTTGCGGCCCATCAGGTAAGAAAGCAACATCATGCTGCCGTAGGCCGCAATCGTAGCGATGGCCGAGCCCATATAGCCGTCGCGTCCGGTCGATTCGAAGTACGGGATCAGCGCAAAATTGAGCGCCAGCGTTACGGCCGCGCCCGCAATCGAGATCCACGCACCGATATGCGTCTTGTCGATGAGTTTGTACCATACCGACAGATTGGTGTAGATACCGAGGAAAAAATTGGCCAGGATAATCAGCGGTACGACTTTCATTGCCTCCCAATAGGCGCTGTCGCGTATCATGAGCACCTTGATCACATCGGCAAAAACAATCACGCCGAGCATAATGAGCGACCCGAAAATGACAAAATACTTGGTCACCGTGGCATAGGTTTCCTTGGCGTTATCGCTGCCGGCATGGCTAAAGAAAAACGGTTCGATGCCCAGCGTGTAAGCCGTGCGGAACAACACCATGAACAACCCGATTTTGTAGCAGGCCGAATAAATCCCGACTTCGGCATCGGCGGTGTCGGGCGGCAGCAATTGTCCGAGCAGGATTTTGTCGAACTGTTCGTTGATCGCAAAAGCGATTCCGGCCACAAGGATCGGCAACCCGTACCGCATCATTTGCTTCCACAAACCCCAATCGAAATGCCACTTGATCCTGAAATAATCGGGCGACAGGACCACAAACGTAAGCAGGCTCGCCACGATGTTCGACAGGAAAATGTAGCCAATCTGGAAATCCTCGAAATACATCAGGCTGAAAAAATCGTCGGGATTGGACGTCGCGAGCTTCGGAAGCAAAATCAAAAAGAACAGGTTGAGCAACAAATTTACCGTCACGTTCCCGATTTTGACCATGGCGTAAAAAAGCGGGCGTTGGTTGGCGCGCAGTTTCGAGAACGGGATCACGACCAGCGCATCGAGCACCAGGATCCAGATGGTGTAGGTCACGTACTGCACATCGATCCCCGACCAGGCGGCCAAAGTATTGCGAAACAAAAGCCCCAGCCCCAGAAACGCGAGCGAGGTCCAGAAAATAGAAACCATGGTCGTTTCTACGACATTGCGTTTGTCGGTTTCTTTGTTGTAGAACCTGAAAAAGGCCGTTTCCATGCCATAGGCCAAAATCACGTTGAAGAAAATCAGATATGAGAAAATGATGTTGACCTTGCCGTAGGCTTCCTTGGGCAGCAAATCGGTGTAAAGCGGCACGAGAAAAAAACTGATCATGCGCGGGATTACCGTCGCCAATCCGTAAATGGCCGTTTGCTGGAACAATTTTTTGTAGATACCCAAAGTGTGCGGTTAAGATGAACAAAAATAAGTATTTCTTTGGGTTTGAAGACCTAGACACTGCATAAAAAAAGGGCCGACAAAACGCCGGCCCTTGGGTATTTTTGAATCGTTCGAATTATCCGTTCAACGCTTCTGCACCGCCCACAATCTCGAGGATCTCGCCTGTAATGGCCGCTTGACGCGCCTTGTTGTAGGTGAGCTTGAGTTGGTTTCTGAGCGCCGTGGCGTTATCAGTTGCCTTGTGCATGGCCGTCATACGCGCGCCGTGTTCCGAAGCGAACGAATCGCGGATGGCTTTGTACAACTGCGTCTTGAGCATTTTCGGGATCAATTCGAGCACGATTTCCTCTTTCGAAGGTTCGAAGATGTAATCGACATTCGAAGCCGCTTTGTCTGAAGCAATCGGGGCCAACGGCAAAAATTGCTCGGCCTGGATGATTTGTGTGGCGGCATTCTTGAATTGGTTGTACACCAAGACTACCCTGTCGTACTTGCCTTGCAGGAACAATGCGGTGATTTCGTTGGCGATCTCGGACACATTCTCGAACGTCAGGTTGTCGAACACACTGTTGTTGTTGAACACCACGGTGTTGTTCTTGCGTACGATGTCGTTTCCTTTTTTACCGATGGTCACAAAATCGACCTTCTTGCCCGCATAGACATTTTCGGTCTGGTTGCGCAACTCCTTGATGACGTTCGAGTTGAACGCACCAGCCAAGCCGCGGTTAGACGTGATGGCCACAACCAAAACGTTCTTGACTTCGCGTTGTACGGTGAACTCGCCTCCTGCATCGCCATCCAAAGTTGCGGAAAGGTTTTGCAGCAATTCGGTCATCTTTTCGGCATACGGACGCATGGCGGTAATCGCATCCTGTGCTTTCTTGAGCTTGGCCGCAGACACCATCTTCATCGCCGAGGTGATTTGCATCGTCGACGATACCGAGGTGATTCTGTTGCGGATTTCCTTTAGGTTTGCCATATTTATTTAGTCGAAAGTCGAAAGTCTTAAAGTCAAAAGGCCCATACTGCGTCAACGTAGCTGACTTTCGGACTTTATGACTTTATGACCTTATGACTATTATTAATTGTATTTCGCTGAAACTTCTTTCGCTACTTTCTCGATCACGTCGGTGAGTTCGTCGGTGAATTTACCGGCTTTCAAGGCGTCGAGTGTGTCGCGGTGCTTGGCGTTCATGAATTCCAAGAAGTCTTTCTCGAATTCTTTCACTTTGTTGACCGGAACGTTACGCAAAAGGTTTTTAGAACCGGCGTAGATGATCGCCACCTGGTCTTCAACGGTAAACGGCGAGTTCAAACCTTGCTTCAAGATCTCTACGTTACGACGTCCTTTTTCGATTACGTTCAAGGTAACGGCGTCGAGGTCGGAACCGAACTTGGCAAACGCTTCCAATTCACGGAATTGCGCCTGGTCGAGTTTCAAGGTACCGGCAACTTTCTTCATCGACTTGATCTGGGCGTTACCACCTACACGCGATACCGAAATACCTACGTTGATCGCCGGACGTACACCAGAGTTGAACAAGTCCGACTCCAAGAAGATCTGTCCGTCGGTAATCGAAATTACGTTGGTTGGGATGTACGCCGAAACGTCGCCCGCTTGGGTTTCGATGATTGGGAGTGCCGTAAGCGATCCGCCACCTTTTACGATTGGCTTCAAGTTGTCTGGCAAGTCGTTCATGTTCTTGGCGATCTCGTCGTTGTTGATCACTTTACAAGCTCTTTCCAACAAACGGCTGTGGAGGTAGAAAACGTCACCCGGATACGCCTCACGCCCTGGTGGACGACGGAGCAAGAGCGACACCTCACGGTAAGCCACGGCTTGTTTAGACAAATCATCGTATACGATCAAAGCCGGACGGCCTGTGTCGCGGAAATATTCACCGATAGCGGCTCCGGCCATTGGCGCGTAAACCTGCATCGGCGCAGGGTCAGAAGCGTTGGCGGCCACAATCACGGTGTAAGCCATCGCGCCTTTTTCTTCCAAAGTCTTGGCGATACCCGCTACCGTAGACGCTTTTTGTCCGACGGCAACATAGATACAAAATACAGGCTGGCCTGCGTCGTAGAATTCTTTTTGGTTCAAGATGGTATCCAAACAAACGGTAGATTTACCGGTTTGACGGTCACCAATCACAAGCTCACGCTGGCCACGGCCTACCGGGATCATCGCGTCGACGGCTTTAACACCAGTCTGCAATGGCTCGGTTACGGGCTGACGGAAGATAACCCCTGGCGCTTTACGCTCGAGTGGCATGTCGTACAAAGTACCGCCGATAGGGCCTTTGCCATCGATCGGCTGACCCAAGGTGTTGACCACACGGCCTACCATTTCTTCACCTACTTTGAGCGAAGCGATACGCTGTGTTCTCTTGGCGGTTGAACCTTCCTTGATTCCTGTTGACGGTCCGAGCAATACGACACCTACGTTGTCTTCTTCCAAGTTCAAGACGATACCTTCCATACCGTTGTCGAACTGAACCAATTCGCCGTATTGTGCATTCGATAATCCGTAAACACGTGCAATACCGTCACCAACCTGAAGTACGGTTCCCACTTCTTCGAGTGTCGCTCCAGATTCAAACCCTTCTACTTGTTTCTTCAATATTGCTGAAATCTCAGCTGGTTTAATTTCCGCCATAATGCTGTATAATTAATTACTTAATTCTCTTTTTAATGTTTGCAATCTGTTGGCCACCGAAGCATTGTATTGCTGGTCGCCTATTCTGAGGATGAACCCGCCGATGATGGCCGGATCCACAATATTCTTGATGTTGATCTTTTTGTTCGAAAACGTCAGGATCTTGGCCATGACCTTGCCTTCGAGTTCGGCATCCATCGGGATCGCGGTGGTTACGGTGGCCGTTTCCATACCGTTCATCTCTTCGAAAAGACGGTTGTATTCGGAGGCGATCGTACCCAAAATCTCGAAACGCTTGTTCTCGGCCAACAATTGGAACAACCCCTTGGTCACGCCGTTGACGCTTGAAAAAATTTCTGATACCGCGCCGCTTTTTACCTTGAGCGTCTTGGTCTCGTCGGTCAAGAACGCCGACAATTCTGCGTTGTTGCCTACGGTAGCCGCGATGGTTTGCATGTCGGTGTTCACCTCGGTCGCGACGCCTTTGTTGTGCGCGATATCGAGGATGGCCTTGGCGTAGCGGATGGCTGCTCTTGTAGACATATTAGTTCATTTTTGCGTCACCCAACATTTTCTCGACCAATTTCACTTGGGCTTCTTTGTTGGACAATTCTTCTTTCAATAATTTCTCGGCAATCTCCAAAGACAATGAAGAAACCTGTGCTTTCAAGTCGGCCATGGCGGCGTTCTTCTCGCCTTCGATGGCAGCTTTGGCCTGTGCGATCATTTTCTCGCCGGCAGCCGTCGCTTCGTTTTTGGCGTCTGCAATCATTTTTTCCTTCATTTCGCGCGCTTCCTTGAGCATGCCGTCGCGCTCGGCGCGGGCCTCGTTCAGGATGCGTTGGTTGTCGGCTTGCAAATTGGCCATCTCCTTGCGTGCGTTCTCGGCAGAGAGTAAGGCGTTCTTGATGCCGTCTTCACGTTCGTTCACCGCGTCAAGGATAGGTTTCCATGCGAATTTCTTCAACAAGAAAATAAGTCCGACGAACAATACGGTTTGCATGATAAACAAGCCCAACGAAAACTGTCCAAATAATTCTTCCATTATATATGTGTCTTAATTGTTAATTGTAATAGTAAACAAAAGCTGCAACCAACCGTTACAGCATTTTGTCTTTTTGATTTACGCTGCGAAGATCGCAGCGAAACCGATACCTTCAATAAGAGCGGCAGCGATCAACATAGCTGTCTGGATTTTTCCAGTAGCTTCTGGTTGACGAGCGATAGCGTCCATTGCAGATCCACCGATACGTCCGATACCGATACCTGCACCGATTACTACCAAACCAGCTCCGATAATTCTAGGGATTTCCATAATGTATATATTAAAAAATTAAACATTCAATTTCGTCATAAAGTCCAAAGTCGTAAAGTCGTAAAAGCCTTTCGACTTTATGACTTTTTTTCTTTCGACTTAATGGTGCGCCTCTTCGTGGTGGTGCTCCTCTACAGCCGAACCAAAATACAGCGCGGCGAGCATCGTAAAGATGTAGGCCTGCAACAACGCCACCAACACCTCGAGGATCGTCAAGACAAACGCGAGCAAGAACGCCAATGGGCTTCCGAGCGCGTGATCGGCTTTGTACATCAAGGCCACCAAACTCATCAAAACGACGTGACCCGCGATCATGTTCGCATACAAACGGATCATGAGCGAGAACGGCTTGATGATCGTACCGAGCAATTCGATCGGTGCGAGGATGATTTTCATTGGGACCGGAACGCCCGGCATCCAAAAAATGTGTGTCCAGTAATCTTTCTTCGCTGTGAACGTCGTAATCAGGTAAGCCAAAATGGCCAGGGCCGCCGTGATGGCGATGTTACCCGTCACGTTGATGCCCAGCGGCGTAAGCCCGAACATGTTCATGAACCAAACAAAGAAAAAGATGGTGAGCAAAAAGCTCATGTATTTGCGGTAGTGTTTCTCGCCGATGTTCGGGATCGCGATCTCGTCGCGAACGTACAACACGAGCGGCTCGAAGAAACGGCCCGCGCCCTTGGCGATCGATCCGTTCTTTTTGTATGATTTTCCAAGACCGGCAAACAACAGGAACATCAACAACCCGACAATCACGATCATCGCGACGTTCTTGGTGATCGACAAATCGAGTGGCTTTTCGTTCGTGGTGTGGCCTTTTTCGTCGTGTGTGACGGTTCCGGCGGCATCGGTCTTGTAAATCTTGCCGTCGTGGTGGCCAATCATGTAGTAGTTGCCATTCGATTCGGCTACGGCATGGCCATGGTCGAATCTAGACGACATGAATACGTGCAATCCATTGTCCCACAAAATCACAGGCAACGGAAAGCCCACGTGTGTCTCGTGGCCCGAATCCTTGCCATAAGAAAACAAATGGAAATCGTGCGAATCCAAAAGGTGGTGCTTGATGAACTCCTTGCGCTCGGCCTCTTTTTGATCGGCTTCGGAAAGCACCGGAGCCTCGGCGTGACCCGCGCCGGCAGCGGCATGGGCAGTAGCTTCGTGCGGATGTGCGGCGGCTGTCGCAACCGAATCCTGTACCGGATGGGCAAAACCAGAAAATGAAAGACAAGCGGTTAAAGTGGCTATTATAAAAAGGAGTGGTTTTTTGGAAAACACCATAGCGTATTTAGGATCTTAATTATACTTTCTGAAATTTGGTGCAAAGGTACACTAAATATTAATATCCAAAAGCGTTAGCCTAAAATATTTTTTGACGTTTTTGCCGTCTAAACAGCACTTTATTGCTTAATGTGTAAAACGTTGATTCAGAAACGAACGCGTTTTGTTAAAAGAAGAGAAAAGTTCATTTTTTTTCATCGCCCAGCAACCTAATCGCAAGCGCGGTTTCGAACGTCAGAAACAGCAAAAAAACGACAAAGAAATTGGTCTTCTCGGCGGCGACCTCGGCATGTGTATCGCCCAATATAGGATGAAGCAACACATAGGCGAGTACCATCTTGACCACCGTCAGGGCCATGAATGCATTGCCCACACTGTCTATGTTGTTGTGCCTCATACGGATCAGCAAGAACAAGATGACGGCCGAACACAAAAAGAAAAACCCATAAAGTTCAACAAGGCTGTACCTGAAATTGGCATCGCGTCCCGAAAACCAATACTGGAACAACAGCATATGTCCCGCAAAAGCAAGTCCCGTAAGGAAAGTCAACTCGACAAGCGGGCGAAACCGGTTGTTTTTCATTGCTGGTCGTCTATTTTATTGATTTCCTTGAGTTGGCGGTTGAGGTTGTAAAAAGCGATCCCCACGCCCACGAGCGTCAGCACCTTGACGTAGGCGTCGTGTTTGTTGGGGTATTTCGCGTCGAGCCATTTCCCGCCCCACGCAAACAAAAACACAATCGCGCCCATTTGAATCGGGATGCCCGTAAGCGCGAGCCATTTGTTACCCTTGCGCTTCGGATTTGGGTTGCTCATGGGCCACGACTTTGAGGTTGGTTTTCATCACGCACGAGGCGCTGAACTCGGCGCCCGGCTCGACCGATAATTTGCCGCACACGACCTCGCCGTGTATGGCGGCCTTCGATTTGACGTTGAGGATTTCGGCCACCTGGATCTTGCCCTGGAACCTGCCCTCGATGTCGGCGTTGCGGCACACGATGTCGCCTTTGACGATGCCCGCAGGCCCGATCACGATTTTGCCGTTCGACTGGAAATTGCCGATCAGTTCGCCGTCGAGCCTAAAATCGGCATGCGAAAGGATATCGCCACGAATGACGGTCCCTTCTACAATCCGGTTGGTTTTGCCCAACAGGTCGGTGTACGATTTTGGCTTTCTGTCAAACATTACTTCTTGGGTTGCGGCGACCTTGGCGGCGCGGTTCCTGTACCCGATGGCGGCGTCATCATACCCGGCGGCATCGAGTTGTTGTTTTGGATCTGCTGCTGGTTTTGTCTGGGCTGCGTCTGGTTTTGGTTCTGGAACGGATTCGGCGGCATTGCGGTCTCGGGGTCCGGATCGGACACCTTGCCTTGTTGTTGCTTTTGCTGTTCCTTGGCCATTTTGCGGTTTTCGGCCGCACGCTGTTGCATTTCCTTGAACTGCTTTTCCTCATCCGAGATTTTTTCGGTCGGGTCGTCGGGGACGCTCGGTGCCTGGGTGGCCACAATCGGGCCGTTGCCCACTTTGAGGAATTCGTCGAAATTCTTCTTGATCTGGACCACCTTGTAATTTTCGTTCGAGATGATGTAACCCGGCTCCTGCACCTTGTATTCCTTGAACTCCTTCAGGATCGATTGGATGCCCTTGGCGTGTTCCTCGTTCTTGAGCCCGTGGATGACGATAAAGTTTTCGGTCATCGTATAAATGTCGACCGACATTGTGATCTTGTCGAACGAACGTTCCTTGAGGAATTTGGCGATCTTGCCGTAAAGCGCAATCGTCTTGTTGTCGGACAGGTTGTTGGCCTGGTACAAGATCTTCCAGCTCGCCGGCTCCTTGCTGTTGAACGTCATCGCTTCCATGACCACGACTTCTCGCGCGAGCATCGATTCGGCCTTCTTGCCTTCGTCGCTGTTCGGATAGGTCAGCGCGACGTAATTGAGCGCCTTTTTGTATTCGTCCAAACCTTTGAGCTTGCCGGTCACGTTGGCCTTGAGCATCTCGAATTTGGGCTGGAGTTCGTCACCAGTGAATTGCTCAATCGCCACTTCAGATTCGGCCAAGACCTTGCGGTAATCGCCCGCCTCGAACAACGTGAACAATTTTTGGTAGGCCACATCGGGCGAATCGCCTGCCGCAACCGCACCCGCATCGGGATTCTTGAGGATTTGGGCATACCGCGATTCCGGATATTCGGCGATGATCCGGTTTTTGATCGCTAGCGCCTTATCCTTGTCGGTGATCTCGTAAATCTTGTAAAGGTTGTACAGCGACGGCAACACGAGTCGTTCCTCGGGATTGTTTTGCAACAGTTTTTCGAGTTTGTCCGAAGCCAACTGGTATTCCTTGAATTTCTCCTTGTAAATCACCCCGAGCTGGTAGTACGCAAAATTGCGCTCCTTGCCGATGCTGTCGATTTCCTTTTGTGTGGTAGGCAGCTGTTTGATGTAGTATTCCGCCGTATACATTTCGGCTGTCTTGACTTCGGCAGGCTTGCCGTCCTCGCCTGTTTCGCCCAAGGCAAGGTCTTCTTCTCCCGCTGCATTGGCGCCCTTGGCCGCCGAAACGCGCCAGTTGTTGCGGTGCGCACGGTTGCCCCAGTTCTTGATGAATTCGTTCTTGCCGAAGGCCACCGTGGTCGGGTTGTAAAAATAGAAGTCCCCCGATGCCTTGCCGCCTGGCGTACCGGTTGTACCCTCGGCCGGCGGACGCGCGCCTTTTTGGGCCTGTGTCATCGCCTGCTCGGACTCGCGCACGGCCGTCTTGCCGTCGGGCCCGAACTTCTCGGGGCGATCTACATTGTCGATGGCGCCTTCGGTACCGGTGCTTCCGCCGCCCGATTTCTCGGCCAACAACTTGAGTCGTTCCTCTTCTTTTTTGAGTTTTTCGATGTGGTCGTTGTAATAGGCGATGCGATCGGCTTCGGACATCGCACACACCTTGAGGATGCTGTCGTTGCGCGTGGCGATGCCTTCGTATTTGATGACGTCGTTCAAATTCTCGCGTTTTTTCTTGATCGCCTTGAACTCGCGCGAACGCGGCTCGAGCTGCACCAGCGTACTGTCGTAGTATTTGCCTGCGGTCAGGTATTTGGCGTCGTCAAAATAAATGTCGGCCAAATTGCGGTAATTCGAGGCCATCATGTACTGGTCCTGCGTTTTGTGTTTGAGCGACAGGTTGTAGTATTTTTTGGCCTGCTTGGTGTTCTTTTGCTTGTCGTAGAACAACGCCATCTGGTGGTTGAGCGCATCAAGGTACGGACGGTTCTCGCGGTCTTCGAGCATCTTCTGGTACTTTTCTACAAACGCCAACGTGTCGCCGGTTTTGTAGTCGAACTGGTTCGCCTGACGCATGTGCGCATGGATCACGTAACGACGCGGCGCTTTGCGGTGCATGTCGATGACCGATTGGTACGAGGCATAGGCACTGTCGGGCAAGGCCATCTCTTCGTACAATTGCCCGAGCACAAAACGGTAACGGGCTTCTTCTTCGTTCGACTTGGTGAAATCGCGCGCGAGCTGCAGTTTGGCCACGGCGCTGTCCTTGTCCTCGAGATTCAGATAGGCTTGCGAAAGCGCGGCGTTGGCATCGGCAAAAATCTGGTCCTTGAACTTGATTTCCTTGAGCAAATTGGTCAGGTTGGTGACCGCGACGGCATCGTTTTCCAACCGCATGTTGGTTTTCTCGCGCCAAATCTTGGCCTCGTATATTTTGCTGCTGGTCGGGTACTTGTACAAGATGTAGTTGAACGCCTCGAGCGCGGGCACAAACCGTTGGTCGTAATAACGCGCCTGGCCCAGCATGAGGTGCGCTTCGTCCATCTGCGGATTCTTCTCGGTACCGCCTATGTTCATCGAGTGTTTCTGGATGGCCTTGGTGGCCTTGGTCTCGGCGCGTTCGAAATTGGGGTTGGCCGTAGGTTGGTCGCCGGGCATCACGGCCTGCTCCTTGATTTGCATACGCTCGATGGGCAAACGTTCCCAAAAATTGTCCTGGTATTGCAATTTCAGTTCCTCGACGCCTTTGTCCAGGGCGAGTCCACCGTTATAAAGGATGTTGTATTTGGAACTCAGTGCATGGGAATTGCGGGACACAAAAGTGTTTTTTTTGGTCGAGCACGCAATCACCAAAACCAGCAAACCGGCTATAGGGGTGTATCTGAGTAATTTAGTTTTCAATGTCTGGATGATTTAGTCTTACAACTGGTAAAAGCCTGTTTTAGTATACCAACCGGTAAAAATACGTTTCTTTTTGATATGGCGAAAATTATCGTCTAAAAGTTTGTGCCGGTTGTTTTTACCGACAAGTGAAATGCTTTTGTCTTCGGAAATTAAAATCGGTGCTTGGGGGTGATTTGCAAACTTTGCCCTAAACTTTGGGCGCTTTGCGATTTTGTTTGTTAATTTTGCAAAAAATACCGTCATGTCATCATTCTACAAATTGACCATCAAGGAGGTGCGCCGCGAAACCAAGGACGCCGTATCCGTGTTGTTCAATGTACCCGCCGAACTGCAAGACCAATACCGCTTCATTCCCGGCCAATACATCAACCTCAAGCTGCGTTTGGACGGCAACGAAATCAGACGCGCCTATTCGATTTGCTCGGCACCCGACAGCGGCGAGTTGCGCATCGCGATCAAATCGCTCAAGGGCGGTGTGTTTTCGATGTTCGCCAACAACCAACTCAAGGCCGGCGATTTGGTCGAAGTAGGTACGCCCGAAGGCAACTTCACGTTTACGCCCGACCTCGACCGCCAAAAGAATTACGCGGCATTTGCGGCGGGAAGTGGAATCACACCCGTGATGTCGATCATCCACGGTGTGCTCGAAGGCGAGCCAAAAAGTACCTTTTTGCTCGTGTACGGCAACAAGACGCCCGAGGACACGATTTTTTACAACGACCTGCACGAGATGCAACTCAAATACACCGGCCGGTTTTTCGTGCACCATGTGTACAGCCAGGCCAAGGTAGACGGGGAACTGTTCGGGCGCATCGAACGTTCGACCGTCAACTTCATGCTCAACAACAAATACAAGAACCTCGAGTTCGACAAGTTCTATCTGTGCGGACCCGAGGCGATGATCCTCACCGTATCGGATGTGTTGAAAGAGCACAATATTCCGGAGAAGAACGTCAAATTCGAACTGTTCTCGTCGTCGCTTGCGCCCAAGGAAATACACATTTCTCCCGAAGGCCACACCAAGATCACGGTTTTGGTCGACGACGAAGAGACCATGTTCGAAATGTCGCAAAAACAAACCATCCTCGACGCGGCCTTAAAGCAAGGGCTCGACGCGCCGTATTCGTGCCAGGGCGGGATTTGCAGCAGTTGCCTGGCGCGCATTTCGAAAGGTACGGCCGAGATGAAGAAAAACGCTATTTTGACCGACAGCGAAATCGCAGAAGGCCTTATTTTGACCTGTCAGGCGCACCCAACGAGCGCAGAATTGCATGTCGATTACGACGATGTGTAACGAGTAACCCAAATACAATATCAAGCCAAGACCGTTCAACGTCTTGGTTTTTTTGTTGTCCGCGCCCAGTTTTTCGCAGGCAGCAACATTCGTTAAAAATCACGAATTGAAAAAGGCGATACAGAATTTTAATTCTCTTTATTGCTTATAATTTTTTATTTCACCACTGCTTTTAGACTGCACCCAAAAGTTTAGACAAGTTAATAATTACATTGATAATGATAAACCCGATATTGTGTCGGGCTCATTCCATTTAAATTCAGTTTAATCCTGTCATTGTTATAATAATTGATGTACTCTTTTATCTCATGCCTTAAATGGTCTATTGACCTGAACTTATTGATGTAATAGAGTTCACATTTAAGTATCCCGAAGAAGTTTTCGATTACGGCATTATCCAGGCAGTTTCCTTTTCGGGACATGCTTTGTGTGATGCCATTTTGCTTCAGCAGTCTTTGGTACTGTTTCATCTGGTACTGCCAGCCCTGATCCGAGTGCAGGATTGGCTTGCTGTCTGCGGCAAGCT
>NZ_FMVF01000023.1 GCF_900101895.1 Flavobacterium caeni | reverse complement strand
GTTAAGGATTTTTTATCGATCGCCTTGAGTACTTTTAACTTGAAATCCGCATCGTAGCTTCGATTATTTCGCGGGATAAGACCTGATGCCCCGCGACGTCTGTATAAAACAACCCACTTCCATAACTGGGATCTGTCACATTTGAATTCAGCTGCGACAGAAATGGCCGAACGGCCTTTTAAAACCTCCTCTACACAGCGAAGTTTGAAATCATAACTGTGCTTGACTTTTCTTTCCATAAATACCCTCAAATAGTGTCCAACTTTTGGGGGGCAGTTCAAAGCCGTGGCAAAATTCCTGTGGCAAAAAAAATTGCCACAGAAAATTTGCCACAGCGATAAAATTGAAGGAGATTGTCGGGTCTATTGTCACGGCGGTGGGCCGTTTTATGGTATTGAAATTTGCAGATTTTCTGTAGGAAGGGTATCGGTTTTTTTTGTATTTTCTACCCGATAGGGAAGGGGAAATAGGGTTTATCCCTAAAAAATAAAAGCGATACCCTTCCTGCGGAAAATCTGTACTTTTTGTTAAATTTTTCTGCCATTGCGTAGGGGTTTGTGTCGCGTCATTTTTCCAGACCAACGTCAGAGAAATACTTTCGACAACGCACAAAATCTTAAGACATTTTTACAAGTTCCCCTACCGCCATCAACCCATTATCGCGTATATTTGTGTACCGATCCCACGCTATGAAATTCCAAGTCATCTCTGAATACCAGCCCAAAGGCGACCAGCCGCAAGCCATCGAAAAACTCGCGCAGGGCGTTGTCGACGGCGAGCGTTTCCAAACACTGCTCGGCGTCACCGGATCGGGAAAAACATTTACCGTGGCGAACGTCGTCCAGAAAGTCGAACGCCCGACGCTCGTGCTCGCGCACAACAAAACACTGGCCGCGCAACTCTACGCCGAGTTCAAGGAATTTTTCCCGAACAATGCCGTCGAGTACTTCGTTTCGTATTACGACTACTACCAACCCGAGGCCTACATGCCCGTCACGGGGACTTACATCGAAAAGGACCTGGCCATCAACGACGAGCTCGAGAAGATGCGTCTGAGCACCACCTCTGCCCTATTGTCGGGGCGTCGCGACGTGCTCGTGGTGGCGTCGGTGTCCTGTTTGTACGGCATCGGCAACCCCGTAGAATTCCAGAAGAACGTGATCTCGCTCGAACGCGGGCAAGCCATTTCGCGCACCAAGTTGCTGCACATGCTCGTCCAGAGTTTGTACGCGCGTACCGAAGCCGAATTCACCGCGGGCACGTTCCGCATCAAGGGCGACACCGTCGAAGTGTTCCCGAGTTATGGCGACGAACCGTTCCGCATCCATTTTTTTGGCGACGAGATCGAGGAAATCGAAGCCTTCGACAGCAAGACATCGCTGGTGATCGAAAAATACACGCGGCTCAACATTTATCCGGCCAACATGTTCGTGACTTCGCCCGAGGTACTGCAAAGCGCCATTTGGGACATCCAGCAGGATTTGGTCAAACAGGTCGATTATTTCAAGTCGATCGGCAAACACCTCGAAGCCAAACGACTCGAGGAACGCACCAATTTCGACCTCGAAATGATCCGCGAACTGGGTTATTGTTCGGGTATCGAGAATTACTCGCGTTACCTCGACCGGCGCATGCCCGGGACCCGTCCGTTTTGTTTGCTCGATTACTTCCCGAAAGATTATCTGATGGTCGTCGACGAAAGCCACGTCACGGTTTCGCAGGTTTCGGCCATGTACGGCGGCGACCGTTCGCGCAAGGAGAATCTCGTCGAATATGGGTTCCGACTGCCCGCGGCCATGGACAACCGACCGCTTAAATTCGAGGAATTCGAGGCGATGCAAAACCAGGTGATTTTCGTCTCGGCTACACCCGCCGATTATGAATTGGAAAAATCGGATGGCATCTATGTCGAGCAAATCATCCGTCCGACGGGACTTGTGGATCCGGTCATCGAAATCCGTCCGAGCCTGAACCAGATCGACGATTTGATCGACGAAATCCAGCAACGCGCCGAAGTCGACGAACGTGTCCTGGTGACGACGCTCACCAAACGCATGGCCGAAGAACTCGCCAAATATTTAACGAAAGTCGCGATCCGTTGTCGCTACATCCATTCCGAAGTCGATACGCTCGAACGCATCGAAATCATGCAGGATTTGCGCAAGGGGATTTTCGACGTGCTCATAGGCGTGAACCTGTTGCGCGAAGGGCTCGATTTGCCCGAAGTGTCGCTTGTGGCCATATTGGATGCCGACAAGGAAGGCTTTTTGCGCAGTACGCGATCGCTGACGCAAACCATCGGACGCGCGGCGCGTAACCTCAACGGCAAGGCGATCATGTATGCCGACAAGATCACGGCCAGCATGCAGCGTACCATCGACGAGACCAATTACAGGCGTGAGAAACAGCTCAGGTTCAACGCCGAGAACAATGTGGTGCCGCAGGCGCTCAACAAAAAAATCGACAATGTCTTTACGCGTTACAAGCTGGTCGACGAAGAATTGAGCCTGCTCGAGAAAAAGGCATCGGCAGAACCCGACACCACCTACATGAGCAAGACCGACATCGACAAGATCATCCGAGACAAACGCAAGGCGATGGAAAAGGCGGCCAAGGAACTCGACTTTATGCAAGCCGCCAAGTTGCGCGACGAGATCAAGGTGTTGCAGGAAAAAATATAATCGTTGTAACTTGTTGATGTTACAATCTTTATAGCGATTTTTCTTCGTTATCCGCAAAAATAGCTTTACTTTTAACAAAAGCCTTGCGGTATGAAAAAAATAATACCCCTACTCCTTTTTTTGATTTCTTCGGGAGTATACGCCCAGTTTGAACGGCAGATCGATTCGCTCCAAAAAGCAGTAAAGACCGAGAAAGACCCGTATTACAAGGCCAACGCGCTATTGGAACTTGCGCTTATCTACCTCGATAGCGATCCCGAAAAAGCGCAACCTTTACTCGACGAACTCAAGGCGTTGGGCATCGCACGCAAAACACACAAAGAACTCGCCTTTGCGTATTTGTACGAAGGCCATCTGAAAACCCGATTGGGAAAAATGGACGAGGCGGTGGTGTCTTACCAGAAGAGCATCGAAGAAGCGGCGCTGCTCAAAGACCCTTACACGTATTTGATCGGAAAAAGCAACCTGGCCCAGACTTATATGGATACCGGTAAGGAAGACCAAGCCGAGACACTACTGCTGGCCGTCGAAGCCCAATACAAGCGTGCGCCTAAGACCTTTGGCTTGGAAGGTATCTATTTTTTGCTAGGCGTCATCTACAAAGAAAAGGGCCATTTGAATACCGCACTAAAATACCTGCATAAGACCGATGCGATGATCAAGAAATCCGATTTGGACGGGGTTTTTATGCGGATCGGCGTTTTTACCGAAATCGCGACAATCTACAAAGATCTTGGAAACCAAACCAAGGCGTTGGAGTCTATCAACAAGGCACTGGAACTCCAACAACAGGATACCTCGCAAATGGGCCCACTGATGGAAATCCTGGTTGTGAAAGGCGAAATCCTGCTCGCGTTCGACGAACACGAAAAGGCACGTCCCTTATTCGAACAGGTGTTCAATCATGCACAAACCAGCAAGCAGAAACAACTTTTGGACCGTGCGGCCATCGGGCTCGGCGATGTCTGGCAACGCAAGGGCGACTACAAAAAATCGGAGCATTATCTGGACATCGCCAAGGTCATTTCGCTCGAGAACAATACCGACTATTTTCTGACGCACATCTATACGTTGTCTGCCCGAAACCACATCAGGACCAAAAACCCCAAGCGGTACCACGAATTCGTGACGCTTGCCGAGCAAATGCTTGCGAATGAAAAGGAAAGCCAAGCGTATTTGGAATTGATTAAAACGAAGATCGAATTCGCCAAGGCCAACAACCAGTTAGACCAGGCGCTCAAATTGACACAACAGCGCGACGAGCTCCAACAAAAATTGGATCAAAAAGCCGACGCAATGCATTTTGAGGATTTCGAGACCAAATACCAATCCGAAAAAAAGGCGCAACAAATCAAGTTGCTTTCGGTGCAGAAACAGTTGGCCGAAAAACAAAAGAACACCCAGCTGGTGGTTTTTAGCACGCTGTTGTTGTTGCTGGTCCTGGGCGGGTATTTGATTTATGCCTCGTACAAAAACCGCCTCCGCACCGCCGAAAAACTGCGTGAGATCAACGACATGAAGTCGCGCTTTTTTGCCAACATCTCGCACGAATTCCGGACACCGCTCACGCTCATCAAAAGTCCGTTGCAAACCTTGCGTGCTTCTAAAATGGACGATACGCAAAACCGGCAACTGTCGCTCATCGACAAAAATGCCGACCGTATGCTCGAATTGGTCAACCAGCTGCTCGAATTGTCGAAAATCGACGGTGGCCATTTCAAGCTGATCCTCAAGGAAGGCCAACTCGACGAATTCCTCAGCGCCATGATCGAACCGTTTGCGTTCCAGGCCAGCGAAACCGGTACGCCGCTGATCACCAACATCGAGAAAACCACCACGACCTATTATTTCGACAAAGACATCATCGAAAAAATCGCGTCCAACCTGCTTTCGAACGCGTTCAAGTATGCGCCACCCCAACAACCGATCTATTTTTCGGCGACGGTAACGCAAAACCAGCTGGAGTTGCGCGTGGCCAATGCAGGCACGGATCTCAAAAAAGAGGACTTGCCCAAATTGTTCGAGCGTTTTTACCAGAAGAACGAATCGGCCAACAGCTCGGGCATCGGCTTGGCGCTCGTGAAAGAATTGGTCGACTTGTACAAAGGTTCGATCGAAGCCGGGATCGACGGGCAAATGCTTCGGTTTTTGGTTCGGCTTCCGCTCGATGCCAGCCATCCGAACGCGCTACCCCAACCACAGACCGAGGCGCCCATCGAAGTTCCTGTTGCCGATGTAACGCAGGACTTGCCTATCTTGTTGTTGGTGGACGACAATGCCGAAATCCGCCAGGTGTTGCGCGCGCTTTTCGAACCGGACTACCAGATCGTCGAAGCCGCCAACGGGCAGGAGGCACTCAAGGTCGCCCAAAAAGAAATCCCCGATTGTATCGTTTCGGACATCATGATGCCCAAAATGGACGGGCTGGCGTTCACCCACGCGCTCAAGACCAACGAACTCACGTCGTTTATCCCACTCGTGCTACTGACGGCCAAAACCTCGGACGAAACGCACCTGCAAGCGTTGCAGAACACGGCCGATGCGTTCCTGACCAAGCCGTTCAACCACGACATCCTCAAGGCGACGGTGGCGCAATTGATCGCCGAGCGCCGCAAATTGCAACAACGCTACAGCCAGGAACTGGTGCTCAAGCCGATGGATGTGGTGATCAATACCGTCGACGAGAGGTTTTTGGATAAATTGCAGCAGGTGATCGCGACCGAACTCGCCAACGCCGATTTCTCTACCGACGACTTCGCCAAATCGGTGGGCATGAGCCGGATGCAACTGCACCGCAAACTCAAGACGTTGCTTGGTGTTTCGGCCACGGAATTCCTGCGCAACGAGAGGCTCAAAGTCGCCGCCGGACTGTTGCGGAGCAAAAACGCCAACGTATCGGAAATTGCGTATGCGGTGGGATTCAATGACCTTTCCTACTTCTCGAAGTGCTTCAAGGAGCACTTCAAGACCACGCCAACCGACTACGCGAACAACGGCTAACCTGGCCGTTCCCCTTTATTTATAAGGCTTGTAACGTCTGGTTACATTTTTCATAAGGTCTGTTACAATAGTCACAGCCCCTCGGATTGGCATGCGGTAACTTTACGGTACAAAATTCAGTACGGTGACGCCCAAGAAAAAATCCACGCCATTACACGCACAGGTCGCACAATTTCCCGACAAGAAAATCTACCTCAACGTGGGCCATCTGGACAAAGGGCAATACGAACTTAATATTGTGTACAAGAACAAACTGATTGTCAAAACCACTTTCAAAAAACCATGAACATGCAATCCTTTACTGTTAAAAGCATTCTGTTGCTTTTGTTTCCGATTTTTTCGTTGGCGCAAGTAGGCGTCAATACGACCACGCCGCAAGGGGCTATCGACGTGACTTCTACCAACAATGGTATATTGGTTCCGCGCGTCGCGCTTTCATCGACTGCCGATGTCACCACTGTTGTCAATCCGCAGGGCGGGGCGTTGGCCATTTCAACCTTGGTGTACAATACCACGGCATCTGGCACGGCACCCGATACCGTCGTTCCGGGATTTTATTATTGGGATGGTACGCGCTGGGTGCCAATCAGCGGTACGCGCGACTGGTCGCTCAATGGCAATTCGGCCATCACGACACCGGCAACACCGGCAACATATGGTACATCTACGATAGGCAACACCGAAAATTTTATCGGCACAACCGACGCGCAAGACGTGACCTTCGCTACCGATAACATCGAACGCATGCGTATTGCGAATGGTTCGGGCAACGTGGGCATTGGGACGGCGAGCCCTACCTATAAATTTCAGGTCACCGACCCTACCATTTTGGCAACGGCAAGCTATGCCGAAAATACTTATGCGGGTAATTTTGACGGAACGGGCATCAGAGGCGTCTCGGTCAATGCGCCGGGTTATGGCATCGGTGGTAGTTTTAGCGGCGGCTACCGCGGCGCCTTGGTGACCAACCCCGCGACAAATTACAACGGAACTACGGTTGGGCTCCTGGCGACCTCGACGGGGACAACTGGCGTGGGTACGCGTGTCGGAGGCCAGTTCTCTGCCTCAGGCGGATTGAACAACTACGGGATTATTGTTCCGCCCGCGGGCGGACAAGTCGGGATCGGAACCTCAAATCCCACCAACAAACTGCATGTCGCGGACAATGTGGCTGGCAACACGACGCTAAGATCAGAAAACACCTATGTCGGGAATACCGACGGAATAGGGGTCTTGGGAAGGTCTGAAAACAACCCCGGATACGGCATTGGCGGACGTTTCAATGGAGGCTACGCGGGGATAGAAGCAGGATCCGGAAACAACTACAGCGGTACGACCTACGGTGTACTGGCAACGGCATCAGGAAATGCAGGAACGCGCTACGCCGTGTATGGTGTCGCATCGGGAGTCGGGACCGGTACGCGCGTAGGTGGATATTTTAATGCTTATGGCGGGACGACCAACCGCGCCATAGAGGCCGTGGGGACGGTTCGTATCAACGACGGCACACAAGGCGCCGGAAAGGTATTCACCTCGGACGCTGCAGGTAATGGCAGTTGGCAAAGTTCGGCGATAGACAATGTTGTGGGTGTGCTCGGCGGGGCGGGGGCATCGATTCCCTATAATCTGGCCAACTATGTTCAAACAGGGTCATACATCGTCTTACCGCCAGGAAAATTTGCGGTTAATGTGACCATGCTTTTGTCTAAGGCTTCGTTAACCTATTCGCCCAACAACTCATTTTTTTGGGTGCGAAGCACGTTCTCCAATTCTGGAGGCCTCAACCCTCTACCTTCTCCGGACATCATAGGGTCAAACCTCTGCAGCGGAAATTATCCCGGTTCCAGCATATACGCATTGCTTACAGGAACCATAATCATTCACAACACCACAGCTGCAAACCGAATCTATTATTATGTTGCGGGTAGCGTCGTTACCAACAATACCACCCAAACGATAACCAATTTTGGTGGCACCTACTGGGCAGAAAACAACATCATCGCCTACAGGCTCAATTGATCGCGGCTTGATTCGAAATCGGGAAGCCCATACGTGTTAAAATTACGGCAGAATCGACCAAATACGCTATTCTCCCGATACATAACGCCTTTTTGCTATTTCGTTTTTGTACGAAAAGAGGTATTTTTATACCCAGCAAATTGCGTATGAAACAGTATCTGATTTTAGTGTTGTTTTTGGTTGTCGGTATCGCCCACGGGCAAACCGATGCCCATCTTTCGATTGCCGAAGCCGAACAGCAATACCGCGAGGCCAAGGTCAATGAAGACCCGCCGACGGTAGCCTGGATGGCAACGCAGGCCGGCGAATTGCACCTACAGTCAAAGAACTTCAAACGCGCCCACGACTATTTTTTGGTCGCCAAGGAGATCTATCAAAAGAAAAAAGACTCGGTCCAATTGGGCAAAGTAAGTTGCTTGCTCGCGCAGCACTATTTGGAAACCGGAAACGTCAAACGCTACAGGGACTATGTCACGTTGGCCGAACAACTGATGGGCAAGAAAAAGCACCTGCCCGAATACCTACTGTTGCTCGACACGCAAATCGCATACTACCAATCGCGTGGCAAGGCCAAGCAAGTACAATACCTCAGCGACCTTAAGGCGGGTTTACAGCAACCTGCCGCCCCAACGTCGGCGGTCGCGGCCAAACCTGCAGCGCCAATTTCGGTTACCACGGCAAAGGCGCCCGAAACCGCATCGGCTGAAGAATCCGAGCTACCGGTTGTTGCGACTTCTACCATCAACCTCGATCAACTGGCCATGATTTTGGCCATCGCGATCGCGGCCATCAGTTTTATCGGGCTGATTTACTTCTCGTACCGGGACCGCCGCCGAAGCATCGAACAGGCCAAAAACCTTGAAACCATGCAGGCCCGTATGATCGAAAACCTGTCGCGCGCCGTAGACAGCATCGAATCGGGGCGTGAATTGTCGAGTCTTTCCAAACAATTGGCCGATATTTCGCTGGTCAAGACGGGACAAAAAAGGGCCGATTTTGAATTGGAACCCATAGGTCCGTTTGTGCAATCGGTAGTGGCGTCGTTCTTGGCGCGTGCCGAGCAAACCAAGCGCAACGTGGTGTCGAATCTCGAACAATCGCGCGTCAAGCAGTTGCTCGACAAAAAAACGGTACAAACCATTTTCGATTTAATCGGTACCGAGGCATTGGCCCAGACGCCAGCCGACGGGAAAATTTACTTGTCGGCCACGGTAGAAAAGTCAAAGCTTCGTTTCAGGGTGAGCTATCCGCACGAACCTTTGGACAAAGAAGTCCTCGATAAATTGTTCGAGAATCTGGAAGACACGCAAGCGCAACGTCGCAATCCGGTGGGGTTTGCCCTGCTGGGCACCTTGGTCGATTGGTACGGCGGCGCGGTAGACGCTTCGCACGATGGGCAGTTGCTCAAGATTTCGGTAGAATTGCCGCTCTCGGAACCCAAACGCAAGACGCGTCAAATGGCGGCGCTGTGGTAATCAGTTGAGCTGTTCGCGAAAAACACTGTAAAGCATATCGGGATCGATCACGGCGTTGGGCGCTTCTTCCATCGCCTTTAAGATGCGTTTGGTGGCCGCGGGATTAAGCCCCATGTTGATGCCGATTTGACGGATGGCGGCCTGTTCGCGTTCGTGCAGCACCCCATCGATGTGCATCAGCAACGCCAACCGGTAAAATTGCTGAATGCGGCGCGGCTCCGATTTGATCACGCCCGCGGGCAATTCGCTGTGGAACAACGCGTCGAACTCGCCCTTTTCTATTTGCAACTCCTGCGCCACGATCGAAAGGAATTCGTACTCGCGCTCGTGCAAACGACCGTCTACGACCGAGAACGCAATCATTTCGGCGAGCAACAATAACTTTTCCTTGTGCGTGTCCATCTAATCGTTATTTTTAGCTAAAATATCGCTTTTAGCCAAAACTACAAAATGAGACTCTTGCTTCCGTTACTTTTGATGCATACGGTTTTTGCGTTTGCGCAATCTGTATCCAAACAAGTCAGTACCTTTACGATCGAGGCGCCGCAGCTGCATACGCAAAAGAAAATCTGGCTGTACCTGCCTAAAGACTACGCCACGTCGTCGAGGAAATACCCGGTGCTGTACATGCACGACGCGCAAAACCTGTTCGACGCCAAGACCTCGTATGTGGGCGAATGGAACGTCGATGAAACGCTCGACAGCCTTTCGGCGCAAGTGATCGTCGTGGGCATCGAGCACGGCAACGACAAACGCATCGACGAACTTACCCCTTATAAACACGAGAAATATGGCGGCGGGAATGCCGATGCGTACCTGGATTTTATCGTCGCGACACTCAAGCCTAAAATCGACCAAAAATACCGCACCAAAACCGACGCGAAGAATACCCTCATCATGGGCAGTTCATTGGGCGGACTGGTGTCGTTCTATGCAGTGCTGAAATACCCGAAAGTGTTCGGAAAAGCGGGGATCTTTTCGCCTTCGTTTTGGTTTACGAAAGATATTTTCGATTTGGCCGAACGCGCGCCCAAGATCAAAACCAAACTCTACTTTTTGTGCGGCGATAACGAGGACGACAAAATGGTTCCCGACATGAAACGCATGGAAGCCATCGTCGCACCAAAAAACGGCGGTCGCAAAACCAAACTTACGGTGATCGAAGGCGGCAAACACAACGAAGAATTGTGGCGTAAAAACTTCGCAAATGCGTACCTTTGGCTTATTAATTAATTATTTTTTATTGCTAATCTCTATTCGTATGCCATAAAAAATAACAATAAACAATAGAAAATAAACCATGAACAACAACGATATTTTCAAGAAACTGCGCGTCGCCTTACAACTGCGCGACGACCAAATCGTCGACATCCTCGAGTTGGTCGATTTCAGGATCTCGAAGGGCGAAATCGGCAACTTTTTCCGCAACCCCGACCATCCGAAGTTTGTCGAGTGTGGCGACCAGGTTTTGCGCAACTTCCTCAACGGATTGGTGATCCATTTGCGCGGAACCAAGGAAAGCCCAAAGAATGCCATGGACAGCATCGCCCAGAACAAGGCGCAGGTCAAATCGGCCGAAAAGCAGCGGTTCCCGAAAAGCATCGGAACCAAGACGGGCGCATCGGGCACCAAACCCAAGCCCGCGGCCCACAAGCCCACCGCTAAAAAACCGACGACCAAAAAGCCCGAAATCGTCGAGAACGTCAAATTCAAAAACGGAAAAAACAAAAAGTCATGAAACGAATCGCTATCTGCGCGCTGCTGTTGCTCGCGACAATGGCCTCGGCGCAAACCGACAATCCCAAGTACGATAAGGCTTTGGCCGAATCGCTTGGCAGCGACGACTACGGCATGAAAAGTTATGTGCTGGCCATCCTAAAGACCGGAACCAATACGACGGCCGACAAAGAAACCACGTCGCGTTTGTTTCGCGGACACATGGACAACATGGGCAAATTGGTGGACGAGGGAAAACTCATTGTGGCCGGGCCGCTCGGCAAAAACGACAAAGCCTACCGCGGGATTTTTATCCTGAACGCCAAAACCGTCGAAGAAGCAGCCGCGTGGGTCGCTACCGATCCCGCCGTACAAGGCAAACTCCTTGATGTGGAACTCTATCCTTGGTATGGGTCGGCGGCCTTGCCCGAGTACATGAAGGCGCACGAGAAAATCGAACGCAAAAAGCCGTGAAAACCAAGTTGCTGATGCTCGTGCTACTCACCGCCAACGGCTTTGCACAGGACTGGGCCAACAAAGCCAAGTATGCAGCCGACAACGCGCGTTTGGCCAACACCGATGCTACAAACCGTATCGTGCTCATGGGTGATTCGATCACCGAATTCTGGACCAAGCGCGATCCCGATTTTTTTGAAGACAAACCGTACCTCATCAACCGCGGCATAGGTGGGCAAACGACCCCGCAAATGCTCGAGCGCTTTCAACAGGATGTGATTGCACTCAAACCGAAAGTAGTCGTGATCCTGGCGGGCACGAACGATATCGCGGGCAATACAGGCCCGATTTCGCTCGACGACATCATGGGCAACCTCTCAAAAATGGCGCAATTGGCCCAAAAAAACCAAATCAAAGTGGTAATGTGTGCGTTGCTTCCCGCGGCGGCCTACGGCTGGAATCCTGACGTAGACCCCATCGAAAAAATCGTCGCGCTCAACAAAATGATCAAGGCCTACGCCGATGCGAACGGTACCGGCTATGTCGATTATTACTCGGCTATGGTCGACGAAAACAACGGACTTTTGAAAGCGTTCTCGGGCGACGGCGTACACCCGAACAAAAAAGGATACAAAGCGATGGCGCCCTTGCTCGAAGCAGCCATTCTAAAAATACCGGACTGATGCACCACTACAAGCTTCACATGCAATGGACGGGAAACCTGGGGACCGGAACATCGGCCTACCGCGCCTACAGCCGCAACCATACCATCACCTTTGCCGACAAACCCGAAATGATGGTCTCGGCCGACCCAACTTTTCGCGGCGATCCCACGCGGTATAATCCCGAAGAATTGCTGCTCGCGGCGCTTTCGGGGTGCCACATGATGAGCTTTTTACACGTTTGCGTCAATGCGGGCATTGTGGTCACCGCTTATGAAGACCACGCCGACGGGACGATGGTCCTGAATTCCGACGGCAGCGGCCATTTCACCGAAGTTACCTTACGACCTATCGTGACCGTAGCCGAGCGATCGATGCTCGAAAAACTGAACGACTGCCACCACCGCGCCAACCAATTGTGTTTTATCGCCAACTCGGTGAACTTTCCCGTAAAACACGCCGCGACGGGCAAGGTTACCCCATAAAAAAATCCCGACCTTTCGACCGGGATTTGTTACTGTCATTTTCGGCTTGATCAGCTCAACGCCACTTTTACTTGGTCGGCGGCTTCCTGGAACAACGTGGCCGACAAAATCGGCATGCCCGAATTGTCGATCATTTCCTTGGCCAACTCGGCATTGGTTCCTTGCAAACGTACGATAATCGGCACCTTGATCGAGTCGCCCATGTTCTTGTAGGCATCGATGACACCCTGCGCCACGCGGTCGCAACGCACGATTCCACCAAAGATGTTGATCAAAATGGCACGGACGTTCGGGTCTTTCAAGATGATACGGAACGCGGTCTCGACACGCTTGGCGTCGGCTGTACCCCCTACGTCGAGGAAGTTTGCCGGTTCGTAGCCAGCGTATTTGATCAAATCCATGGTTGCCATCGCCAATCCTGCACCGTTGACCATACAGCCTACGGTTCCGTCAAGATCGACATAGTTGAGCCCTGCCGCCTTGGCTTCGACCTCGATGGCATTCTCCTCGCGGATGTCGCGCATCTCGGCATATTTCGGGTGACGGTACAACGCGTTGTCGTCGAGGTTTACTTTGGCATCGACCGCGATGATTTTGTTGTCGGATGTTTTCAAAACCGGGTTGATCTCGAACATGGTCGCGTCGCAGCCGATGTAGGCATTGTACAAAGCCGGTACAAACTGCGTCATTTCTTTAAACGCGGCGCCCGACAAGCCCAGGTTGAACGCAATCCTCCTGACCTGGAAGCCTTGCAAACCTACTGCGGGATCGATTTCTTCGGTAAAGATCAGGTGTGGTGTTTTTTCGGCCACCTCTTCGATGTCCATACCGCCTTCGGTCGAATACATGATCATGTTGCGTCCTTTGCCGCGGTTGAGCAGCACCGACATATAGAATTCTTCGGTTTGGCTTTCGCCCGGATAATACACGTCTTCGGCAATCAATACTTTGTGTACTTTTTTGCCTTCTGGCGGAGTTTGCGGCGTGATGAGCTGCATGCCGATGATTTGCTCGGCGAGCTCCTCTACCTGCTGCAAGTTCTTGGCGAGCTTGACACCGCCGCCTTTGCCGCGACCGCCTGCATGCACTTGCGCCTTGATGACGTGCCATCCGGTTCCGGTTTCGGCCGTGAGTTGCTTGGCCATCGCAACGGCTTCCTGTGCGTTGTTGGCAACGTGTCCGCGTTGCACTTTCACGCCATAGCTCGACAAAATCTCTTTTCCTTGGTATTCGTGTATATCCATTGTTGAAGTATTTGACTTTTAAAAGTGCAACAAAAATAACAATTCGGATTGAAAGCGTGAAACGATTTGCCGTTTTATTTAAGCCCTCGCGTACCTGTTTCAGGATTGATGCCGCCGCTTCAGTAGGATGTCCTTCGGTACTTTTTAACACGACTTTCACCGCGGGTGCAAGCAACCAATCACAAGGTGGCGCATCCTGTTTTTAGTTTACCGCGTTTGGTGAACCTTTCAATCAATCAAAAAAAAAAGCTATGAAAAAACTGTACGTATTGGCCCTCGCACTGATGGCCTTTGGATGCCAGGACGACGATGCGATTTACATCCCGTCCTATACCCCAACAACACAACCGTTTGACGGCGCATGGCAACTGCGCAACGTGAGCGGCGGAATTGCAGGGACCTATGACGATTTCGAACCGGGCGAGATCACCTGGACTTTTGACGATGAAACCCAGACCGTGACCGTGTTCAACAACAACCCCGATACAGGCGAAGTCGATTTCTTTGATTCGGGCGTTTACGACTATGAAATCGTCATCAATCCGGCAACGCCTGAAATTTGTGGTTTCAACCTTTCGATCGACGGAACCAATCTGGGGTGTTTTACCGTAACCGACGACGAATTTAAGCTGAGCATGGTAGAAACCGACGGGCACGAACTCACGCTCAAACGTCCCGCGGCAGGCCCGTTCTAAGGGATTAAAGATACATGTGTTTGTTTTATTGTGGGCGCATTTCCGGGCAGGCCGAACTCCAAAATAGGCTTGATCGCTGGAGGTGCGCCTTTTTTTAAATCGACGCAAAAGGCCACAAAAAAAGGAGCCTAGCTCCTCATCCATTTCTTGCGGTACACCTTGGGCCCCGACATCACTTCGATGAAATACAGTTCCTTACGCAAACCCGACACATCGACCATGTAGGTGTTTTCGCGCGAATTCCCCGTGGTGAATACTTTTTGCCCAGACTGGTTGTAGATGACGATCGACTTCTTGTCTGTGCGTTTGCCCTCGACCGATATCAGGATGTGGTCGTTGGCATGGTTCGGATACACGGTAACGCCGTCCTTGTCGCCGCCCATCAAGTCAAGTCCTATGGGCGCCTGGGTATCGGTGGCGGCAATATCACGGTTGGCAAAACGCGATGCTTTTTGCGCATGGGCGGCCACTGAAAAAAGAAAAAGAATAACGGCAATTTTTCTCATGTCGTCGTTTGTACAATGCAAATAAACGATAAAAAATGTATTTCGTCGATAAAATTTGAATTTTAACATTCTACCCGTCGCGAAAAAGCCGTTTTCTGCCGGTACGAAATCGATGTAACGGATTTTCTGCCGCATTTCTTTGCAATAGCCGCCACGGAGTAATAGCTTTGCACAAAACAACAACACCATGCAACACCTACCGCTTCTTGAGCTCGCGCGCGAGTTCGACGCCCCGCTTTACGTTTACAACGCCCAAACGATCGAATCGCAATACAAACGATTGACCAATGCGTTCTCGAAGGTAAACAGCCTCAAGATCAACTATGCGGTAAAGGCGCTGAGCAATGTGGCGATTTTACAGTTGTTCGAAAAGCTTGGGAGCGGGCTCGACACCGTATCGATCCAGGAAGTGCAACTGGGTTTGCACGCGGGTTTTTCGCCAGACCGCATCATCTATACGCCGAACGGCGTTTCGTTTGAAGAACTGGAACAAGCCGCGCAACTCGGTGTGCAAATCAATATCGACAACCTTTCGGTACTTGAGCATTTTGGGCAGGTGCATCCGAAAGTTCCAGTGTGCATCCGCATCAACCCGCATGTGATGGCGGGCGGTAACACCAATATTTCGGTGGGTCATATCGACTCGAAGTTCGGGATTTCGATCCATCAATTGCCGCACATTTTGCGTATCGTAGAGAACACGGGCATGCACATCAACGGCATCCACATGCATACCGGCTCGGACATTCTTGACATCGAGGTGTTCCTGTATGCGGCCGAAATCCTGTTCGATACGGCCAAACATTTCAAGGAACTCGACTTTCTGGATTTTGGCTCTGGCTTCAAGGTGCCCTACAAAAAAGACGACATCGAAACCAATGTAGAGGAACTCGGCAAAAAATTGTCCAAAAGATTCAACGAATTCCAGAAAGAATACGGCCGCGACCTCACGCTCGCCTTTGAACCGGGCAAATTTCTGGTGAGCGAAGCCGGATTTTTCCTGGCCAAAGTAAACGTCGTTAAACAAACCACTTCTACCGTTTTTGCGGGTATCGACAGCGGATTCAACCATTTGATACGTCCAATGTTCTACGGGTCGCAACACCACATTGAAAACCTTTCGCATCCCAAAGGGAAAGAGCGTTTCTACACCATCGTCGGCTACATTTGCGAGACCGATACGTTCGCGAGCAACCGCCGCATCGCCGAGATCAAGGAAGGCGATATTTTGTGTTTCCACAACGCGGGCGCTTATTGCTTTTCGATGTCGAGCAACTACAATTCGCGGTTCAAGCCGGCCGAGGTTTTGTGGAAGGACGGCAAAGGCATACTCATTCGCCAACGTGAGACTTTCGACGATTTGTTGCGCAACCAAATCCTGCTTTAATTTTGGCTGTTGCCGTTGTAAAATAATACTCCGTTAACAATACGGGCGGGGTAACTTGTCTATCTTTGAGGCAAGTTTTTTTATCATGAACAGACGATTATTTTTCAAGAACGGATCGGTCGCGGCGGTCGGCACAGCGTTGCTCAGCCCGTTCGACCTGTTGGCCAAAACCCCCAACGTCGACCTTTCGGGGAAAGGCAAAAAAGCCAAGAACATCATTTTTCTCGTCAGCGACGGCATGAGTACCGGTACGCTCAACATGGCCGATTTGTACCTGAACCGCAAGTTCGGCACAGGTTCACAGTGGATGCAGCTCTACAAAGACAACCGCGTGTCACGCGCGCTCATGGACACGGCTTCGGCCAGTTCGATTGTCACCGATTCTTCGGCGGGCAGTTCGTCTTGGGGCGGCGGCGTACGTGTCCCGAATGGTTCCTTGAACGTGGGCGCGAATGGCGAACAATACTTGCCCATTCTACAAAAATTCAAAAAGTCTGGAAAAATGGTGGGCTGTGTCACGACGGTACCCATTACGCACGCCACGCCGGCGGGTTTTTGCGTCAACAGCAAAAGCCGCAACAGCCAGGAAGACATTGCCGAACAATACCTTGGGTTGCGTTTCGACGTGATGATGGGCGGCGGCGACAAATACTTCGCGGCCAACAAACGCAAGGACAAAAAAGACCTCTACGCCGATTTCCGCTCCCAAGGTTTTCAGGTGGCCCAAACACGCGCTCAAATGTTGGCGACCCACAACGACAAACCGATCCTGGGTGTTTTTGGCGACGATGCCCTGCCCTACTACATTGACCGCAACAACGACGTAAATCTTAAGAGCAGCGTTCCTTCGCTGGCCGAAATGGCGCAAAAAGCCATCGACCACATGAAAGACCACCCGAAAGGGTTTGTGATGCAAATCGAAAGCGGCAAGGTCGATTGGGCCGCGCATGCAAACGACATCGCAGGGCTTATCCACGACCAAATCGAATTCGACGAAGCGATCAAAGTGGCCATCGACTTTGCCGAAAAAGACCAGAACACGCTCGTGATCATCACCACCGACCATGGCAACGCCAATCCGGGCGTGATTTACGGCAAGGACGCCAACAAAAACTTCGATTCGATCCAACACTATACGCAAACCAACGAGGTGTTGCTCAACAGCATTCATCCGGGCGATTCGGTGGCACGTGTCAAGGAACTCATCGCGGACGGCAACGGTACGACCATCTCCGACGACGATGCCAAGACGGTACTCTCCTACTACGAAGGCGGCCTACAAAAAGAAGAAGGTGGGCTCTACAACTACAAAAAACTGCCGTTCAAGGCGTTTTCGGAAATGCAGAAAAAAACAAACTCCGTGGGTTGGATTTCGATGGACCACTCCGCCGACTATGTCGAACTTGCGGCGTTCGGGCCGGGTAGTGCGTTGTTGAAGCCTTTTGTGAAGAATACGGATTGGACAATTCAATAACTTAATGCAACAAGTCTAATCCTTAGATTTGCTGCCTTATGGACAAAAAAAGAACACGCCTCAAACTCGAAGAAAGAGTCATCATACAAACTTTACTTGCCGAAAAAAGATCGATTTCATACATCGCCGATAGGCTCGAAAGGAACAGATCGTCGATCCATCGGGAGGTCAAAAAATGGGTCGTAAATCCCAAAGACAAATATGATGCGAAACTCGCCCAGTTCTGCGCCGATGATGAGTACAAGAATAAGCGCAATCTCGACAAGATAAATACATACAAAAAGCTAAAGGATTTCGTCTACTCAAGGCTCGAACAAAACCACTCGCCGGAACAGATTTCC
>NZ_FMVF01000004.1:354506-383753 GCF_900101895.1 Flavobacterium caeni | reverse complement strand
ACCGCAAAGACGCAAAGTTGCACGCAAAGGCCTCCAAGCTTTGTGCACTTTGCGAAACCTCTGTGTACTTTGTGGTTACTTTTTTTTACCGCAAAGTTGCACGCAAAGGTCTCGAAGCTTTGCGGTTATCGATAAAATTTTGCGTTGATTAAGTCAATGCGACGACACAAACTTGAGTCCGATGATCGACGCGATCAATGTCGTTAGAAAGAAAATGCGCCAAAACGTCGCGGGTTCCTTAAAGACCAAAATCCCGACGAGCACCGTCCCGATGGCGCCGATTCCCGTCCAAACCGCATAGGCAGTACCAATCGGCAGCGTTTGTGTGGCCTTGTACAGCAAAAACATACTGATGGACAGGCATACAAAAAAGCCCGCCATCCAAAGCGTGGCGGCGGTTCCCGTGGTTTCTTTGGCCTTGCCCAAACAAGACGCGAACCCGACTTCGAACAAGCCGGCGATGACGAGTAAAATCCAATTCATGGTTACGGTTTTAGGATCAGCACCGAAGAAATATTGCTGAGCCAAATACTTTGCGAATCTACGAGTTTTTTCCAACTTTCGAGGCTTACGACCATCATGTCTTGCTTGACAAGAAACTCCTTGCGCATGGTACGCTCGGTCATCATCGTGAGGTTGATGGGCATTTCGTCTTCGATCGCGGCGATGCTTTCGGCTATGGACGGATTGTTCTTGATCGCATCGTTCGGGTCGACAAAAGTCACGTGCGCGTTGTTGTTGGCGATAAGCCGGTGCGCAAACCCGACCAGAAAAGCATCCTGTTCGCTAAAAATCGGCACAAAAATGTCTTCGATCTTGTCGAGGTTTTTGTCGACGAGTATCCCTACCGGCATCCGGGTACGCCCAATGATTTGGCGTGTGCGTTCGTCAAACGGCGAATTCTCGAACAATCCTTCCTTGCCCGTGAACTTGTCGATCAAGCGGTCGGGGTTGATGATGCGCGTGGTGTAGCCCAGCAAGCGCCCGAGTAACGTCCCTTCGAAAATCGATTGCCCGAGCCCCACGAGCAGCAAATCGAAATCGCCCTGGTTCGCAATCTCGACAATGTCCTGGTCGATGTCGCTCGAGGCCTTGAACAATTTGACGATGGGCTGGCCCAGTTGTTCCGATTCGGCGATCACGGGCGCAAAACTCTTGCGTTCCTGCTCCTCGAGATCAAAGGTGTGCAGCTCGTTGCTGAGCGTCAGGTGCATGGCCGTCACGCTGGCGGGTTCGCGTTCGCGCTTGATGAGCCCGTTGGCCAACCGCAAGAGCGCCTTACCGCGTTCCGAATTCCCGAACGAAATCAGGATTTTGTATTTGCTTTCGGTCTTGACTTCTTCCTGGATCGGCTTGGCTTCGGTCTTGAAAAGCTTGTTGATCAAGTCGATGGCGGGTCCGGTCATGGCCGTCGTGACCAAGGCCATGATGACCATCATCGTAAAGACCTCGGTGGTGAGTACGCCCAAATCGTAACCGATGTTGAGCACCACGAGTTCCATGAGCCCGCGTGTGTTCATGAGCGCGCCTATCGTAAGCGAATCGCGCCAATTCTGCCCCACGAATCGCGCGGCCAATGCGCTGCCGACAAATTTACCCACAACGGCCACGAGGATGATGGCCAAGGTCACTTTGAGCAGGTACGGATCGGAAATAAGCCCGATTTGCGTGCGCAAACCTGTAAATACAAAGAACAACGGCAACAACAAAATCACCGACACGTCCTCGACTTTCTCGATAAAGATGTTGCGGAATTTGGTATGGTCGGGCATGATGGCGCCGGCCATGAACGCGCCGAACAACGCATGGATGCCGATGACCTCGGTGGCATAGGCCGAGATGATGAGCGTGAGCAGGAAAATCGCGACCACGGGTTTGCTGAGGCTCGCCCTCGAATTCTTGAGTGCCGCAACGCGCTCCAAAAATGGCTTGACCACCTTGAGCATGACCACCACATAAGCCACGGCCAGCGCGATAATGTAAAGCGAACTCACAAACGAACCGGCCTTGACAATGGCGATCACGGCCGCGAGAATACACCAGGCCGTGATGTCGTCGGCGGCGGCGCAGGTGATGACGATGGTACCCAGCTTGGTCTTGTGGATGCCGCGTTCCTGCACGATGCGCGCGAGCACGGGAAACGCCGTGATGCTCATTGCAATACCCATGAACAGCGAGAAAGAGGCAAATTCGACCCCATCGGGCGCAAATTTATGGTACGTAAAATAGGCGAGCATGATGCCCAGCGCAAACGGGAAGATGATGCTCGCATGACTGATGACCACGGCGTCGTTGGCTTTGTTCTTGAGCGCCTTGAGGTCGAGTTCCATCCCAATGACGAACATGAACAGGATCAATCCGATTTGACTCAAAAATTGCAGGTTGCCGAGCGATGCGGCAGGAAAAAGCAGCGCCGAATATTCGGGAAACACCATGCCCACGAGCGACGGCCCGAGCACGATGCCCGCGACGATTTCGCCCATGACGGTAGGTTGACCGATCTTGCGGAACAGCCAGCCAAAAAACCGCGCGACAATGATGATGGTGATGATTTGTGCCAGCAAAATGGCCAGCGGATGCCCCAGGTTGTGCTTCATCGAAGCGAGGAACTCCAGCCATTGGTCGCGCGCGCTGGGCACCACTACGTGCCGTCCGTTTTCGAGCTGCTTCCCCTTAGTGAGTACCCAATAAATCAGCAGCGAAAAACCGCTGACGGTAACCACATAAAAAATGGAATTCTTGAACCGCTTCATGTTTTTAAACGCCCAATCCTGGCCTTGGTAGCGCAACCAAAGATATAAATTAATATCGCAATACCGAACGCGGCAAAAATTAAATCGATGTAGTTGAAATCGGGGTATTTTTAAACAAAACCGTAACGCAAATCGCTTTCATTTTCCTTTGCGTTTCGCTACCTTTGCAACCATTTTTAGCATTATGAAAAAAAGATTCAAGGTTGGTTTCTGGGAAGGCGTGGCGCGGATCATCCTGACCAACCGGATTACCATATTGGTTTTGCTCGTGGGCATTACGGTTTTGCTGGCTTCGCAATGGCGCAACCTGCAAATGACCTACACCGAGGCCAACCTGTTGCCGCAGGGCCACAAGGCCAACCGCGACTACCGCGAATTTCTCGACCGGTTTGGCGAAGAAGGCAACCTGGTGGTCGTGGGCGTTCAAGACAAGCGGCTCTTTACGCCCAAGGTTTACAAGGCTTGGAACGAGATGATGGCGCAACTCAAATCGTCTAAGGATGTCGATTTGGTCGTGTCGCTCAAAGACCTCAAAAAACTCCAGAAAGATACCATCGCCGAAAAATTCGACATGGTGCCGCTGATCAATGCCACGCAAGCAGGCGACGCGTCGTATTTGGCCCAAATCCGCGACGAACTGTTCAACCGGCTGCCTTTTTATGAAGGCTTGCTGTACAACCAAAAATCGGGCAGCTTTCGTTCGGCGGTATACCTGAACAAAAAAATCGTCAACACGGCGGCGCGCAAGGATTTTATCCTGCAGACGCTTGTTCCCGCGGTCGATCAATTCGAAAAATCGACAGGCGTAGACCTCAAGGTTTCGGGTATGCCGTACATCAGGACGATCAATGCCGAGGACATGAAGGGCGAAATCGGGTTGTTCATCGGCGCGGCATTGTTCATCGTGTCGTTCATCTTTTTTATGTTCTTCCGCTCGCACCGCGCGACGCTGATCTCGACGACCATTTTGGTGTTTGGCGTGATGTGGTCGTTTGGGACGCTGGGTGCGATGCATTACAAAATCACGATCCTGACGGCCATCATCCCGCCGCTGATTATTGTGATCGGGATCACGAACTGTATCTTTTTGATCAACAAATACCAGCAGGAGATCAAGCTGCACAACAACCAGGCGAAGGCGTTGCAACGCGTCATCTCGAAAATCGGCGTATCGACGCTGATGACGAACCTGACCGCGGCCACTGGATTTGCAACGTTTATGATTACCGGAAACGAATTGTTGTTCGAGTTCGGATTGATCACCTCGATCAACATCATGGGTGTGTATTTGCTCACGCTTTTGATTGTGCCGATTATGTACAGTTTTATGTCGGTGCCCAAGGAAAAACACCTGTACCACCTGAGCCGTACCTACCTGACCACGCTTACCGACCGCATCGAATTTTTGGTCAAGAACAAACGCAAGTACATTTACACCGTGTACGCGGTTTTGCTCGTCGTGAGTTTGTACGGACTGACGCGCATGAAAGTGTCGGGCAGTTTGATTGGCGAGATGCCCAAGACGGCGTCGTTTTTCAAGGACATCGTGTTTTATGAAGAGCAGTTCAACGGCGTGATGCCGCTCGAGATCATGATCGACACCAAACGCAAAAAGGGTGTCATGAAACTCTCGACGCTCAAAAAGATGGACGAGCTGCAGCAAACCATCGAAAAAATCCCCGAATTGTCCAAGCCGGTTTCCATCGTCAATTTGGTCAAATACGCCAAGCAGGCCTACTACAACGGCAATCCCGAATACTACGATTTACCGACGGCGCAGGAGCAGGCGTTCATTTTGAGCTACGCCAAGAACGCGACCAAAAACGCCAAGGACAACATCATGAAATCGTATGTCGATTCGACGGGACGGTACACGCGCATCACCACGTTCATGCGCGACATCGGTACCGAAGAAATGGCGCGCGTAGAAGGGCAACTCCAGCAAAAAATAGACAGCGTGTTCCCCAAAGAACGCTTCGAGGTCAAGCTCACGGGCAAGGCGCTGGTGTTTCAGAAAGGCACGTCGTACCTGGTAGACAATTTGATCGAAGCCATTGTGTTCGCGATTTTTATGATTGTGGTGCTCATGGCCTACATGTTCCGATCGGTCAAGATGATCGCCGTGTCGCTCATTGCGAACATTTTGCCGTTGTGCATCACGTCGGGCATCATGGGGTACATGGGGATTCCGCTCAAGCCGTCGACGATTTTGGTGTTCAGCATTGCCTTTGGGATCTCGGTAGACAACGCCATCCAGTTCATGGCCAAGTACCGGCACGATTTGATCTTGAACAACGGCCGCGTGCGCAAATCGGTTTTGAGCGCGATCCGCGAAACGAGCATCAGTACGTTCTATACTTCGGTGGTGCTCATTTTTGGCTTTGCGACTTTTACCTTGTCGAGCTTTAGCGGCACCATTGCACTGGGCGCGCTGATTTCGTGTACGCTGTGTTTTGCGCTGTTCGCCAACCTGATCGTGTTGCCGTCGCTGGTGTTGACGTTCGAGAAAAAGCGTTTGCGCAAGGAGGAATTGGTAGACGACGGAATCATCGAGGATTAGACGCCGCGTTTGTCATTTCGACCGCAGGGAGAAATCTCAAGGAATCGAAGCAATGAGATTCCTCCTTTCGTCGGAATGACAAACAGAAACATTTATATTTGCACACAAATTCATAAGAAATGAAACGTACCAAAGTAAAAGACCTGCTCGCCAGCACACAGCCCATGAGCGACGTAACCGCCAAAGGCTGGGTCCGGACTTTCCGCAATAACCAATTCATCGCGCTCAACGACGGCTCGACGATCCACAACATCCAATGCGTCGTCGATTTTGAAAATACGCCCGAGGAAACCCTCAAGCGTATCACGACCGGTGCCGCGGTTTCGGTTGTTGGCGACCTTGTAGAAAGCCAGGGCGCAGGCCAAAAATTCGAAATCCAAGTCAAGACCCTCGAGATTTTGGGCGACTCAGACGCCGAGAAATTCCCGATGCAACCCAAAAAACACTCGCTCGAATTCCTGCGCGACAACGCCCATTTGCGCGTGCGTACCAATGCGTTCGGCGCGATCATGCGTGTGCGTTCGGTGTTGGCTGCGGCCGTGCACCAGTATTTTCAGGAGCAAGGTTTTGTGTATGTGAACACGCCCATCATTACCGGCGCCGATGCCGAAGGTGCGGGCGAAATGTTCCAGGTTTCGGCGCTCGACATGAACAATCCGCCGCGCAACGAAGACGGCACGATCAACTACAAAGAAGACTTTTTTGGGCACCAGACGAATTTGACGGTTTCGGGCCAGCTCGAAGGCGAAGCGTTTGCGATGGCGCTCGGACAGATTTACACATTCGGGCCAACGTTCCGCGCCGAAAATTCGAACACCTCGCGCCACCTCGCCGAGTTTTGGATGATCGAGCCCGAAGTCGCGTTCAACGATTTGCACGACAACATGGATTTGGCCGAAGATTTCATCCGCTACGTGATTAAATATACCGTAGACAAATGTCAGGACGACCTCAAATTCCTCGAAGGCCGACTCATCGACGAAGAGAAATCGAAGCCGCAGGACCAACGCAGCGAAATGAATTTGCTCGACAAATTGAACTTTGTTTTGGAGAACAATTTCAAACGCGTTTCGTATACCGAAGCGATCGACATTTTGCGCGATTCGACGCCCAACAAAAAGAAAAAATTCCAATACGTCATCAACGAATGGGGCGCCGATTTACAGTCGGAGCACGAGCGTTTCCTTGTTGAAAAACACTTTAAATCTCCGGTCATTGTTTACGACTATCCGGCCAACATCAAGTCGTTTTACATGCGCCTGAACGAAGACGGAAAAACCGTGGGCGCCATGGACATCTTGTTCCCTGGCATCGGCGAAATCGTAGGCGGTTCGCAGCGTGAGGAGCGTTACGACGTGCTGGTCGAGAAGATGCGCAAGATTGGCATCGACGAAAAAGAATTGTGGTGGTACCTTGACACGCGTCGTTTTGGAACGGCCGTACACTCGGGCTTTGGGCTTGGTTTCGAACGATTGGTGTTGTTCGTTACCGGTATGACGAACATCCGCGATGTGATTCCTTTTCCGCGTACGCCGGGAAATGCGGAGTTTTAAACTTCGTTTAAAAATGCTATTATAGAGTCCGACGGTTTGTCGGACTTTTTTTTGGAGCTGGTTCCCGCTTTTCACTGCAATCTTTTTGCGGCTCCACTGCGTTGCGCCGCATAAAGGATTTCCGCTGCAAACGCTTCAGCGTTCACCGAACACCTATTAAAAATATTATCTAGGTGAGGTAATCGGGGCTAGGGGTTGACTACGTTGCTTGGGCTTCTCACAAAACCGGACGTTTTGGAATTCTAAGTTATTTTCGCTGCCGCGGGCCTACTTTTGTCTGGCAACAAAAGTAGCAAAAATGCCTGGCGCGCGGTCGTTCGGCGACCTGCTGGCTTTCGCCGGCTAAAACAAATTAACTCGGCTGCGCCTCAAACAGAATTTGTTTCTTAACGCCAGCTTCAAGCCGCAGGTGCCCGCCTGCCACGACCAAAGCGCGCAGCCTCACGAAGAATGTTTATCGTAAATAGAAAATTCATTCTCCGCTTTGAGTGTTCGTCCAACGCGCCGGGAAACTTGTCGTGGCGGAAAGATTTTTCCCCGCGAGGACGTTTTACGGCGAACGTCCCAAACGAAACGATCCGTTCAACTCTCAACGAACATTCCTCGTGCGGATTTTTGGCGCCGCGGGCAAGCCAAAAATAAAATATTACTTTCCTAACTGGCGCGGCATTCACTGGCGAGGCGTTAAGAAAATCAACGCAGTGAGCGTTAAAAGCCAGGTGCTGTTTGAGCCGCAGGCGAGTTCAGCTGGCTTAGCGAACGACGTTGATTTTTAGCCGAGAAAGTGTGCCGCTACGCCTTTTTGCTACTTTTGCGGCGAGGCAAAAGTAGGCCCCCGCGGCAGCGGAAACTACAAACGGATTAAAAACGTCCGGTTTTGAAAATAATTCTAGCGACGCAGCAACCCCTAGCCCGGATTGAAATGGAAATCCTTTTTGAACGCTTTGCAAAAGCGTTCAAAAAGATTGGAATGAAAAGCCGGAAACAGCTCCAAAATATTTTCGTAAATTTGACCATTAAACCGCCAAAAAAATTAAATTTATAAAATGCTCAAACAATCGTTAAACCTAAAACTCTCGCAAAAACTCTCGCCGCAGCAAATCCAACTCATGAAGTTGATCCAGCTGCCGACGCAGGCGTTCGAACAACGACTCAAGGAAGAGATGAACGAGAACCCGGCACTCGAGGCGGGCAAGGAGGAAGACGAGGAGTACGAAAAGGACGAATTCGAAAACGAAGAAGAGTACGACGATTTTGACGACAACGAAACCATCGAAGCCGACGAAATCAACATCGACGAATACCTGAGCAATGACGAAACGCCCGATTACAAACTGTCGGCCAACAACTATTCGGCCGACGACGAGCAACGCGAATCGCCGCTGGCGGCAGGCCTGAGTTTTCACCAGGATTTGCTCAACCAGCTCCACACGTTTATCTTGACCGACGACGAACGCGAGATTGCCGAGTTTTTGGTGGGCTCGATAGACGACATGGGCTACATCCGCCGCTCGATCCCCGATATTGTAGACGACATGGCCTTTACGCAAGGCATTTACACCGACGAGGCCACCGTCGAGCGCATTTTGCACGTGATCCACGAGCTCGAACCGTCGGGTGTGGGCGCGCGCGATTTGCAGGAATGTTTGTTGTTGCAGCTCAAACACAAGACACCTACCGAATCTGTTGCGTTGGCCACCGACATCATCGAGCACCAGTTCGATGCGTTTTCGAAAAAGCATTACGACCGTTTACAGCAAAAATACGGCGTGTCGCAGGAACGGCTCAAGGGGGCGATTGGCGAAATCGAAAAGCTCAATCCCAAGCCGGGCGGCGTGTACGCGGGCAGCACCAAGCTGATCGAGCATGTGGTGCCCGATTTTACGATCCGTATCAACGAAGGCGAACTCGAACTCTCGCTCAACGGACGCAATGCCCCTACGCTGCACGTTTCGCGCGATTACCAGGAAATGCTACAAACCTACAAGGAATCGCGCGACAAGTCGCAACAGCAAAAGGACGCGGTGCAGTTCATCAAGCAAAAACTCGATTCGGCCAAGTGGTTCATCGATGCCATCCGCCAACGGCAGGAAACGCTGTTCGTGACCATGAACGCCATCATGCACTACCAGGAAGAGTATTTTTTGGATGGCGACGAGACCAAGTTGCGCCCGATGATCCTGAAGGACATTGCCGATATGGTGGGGCTCGACATCTCGACGATTTCGCGCGTGGCCAATTCAAAATACGTAGAAACGCCGTACGGCACCAAGCTCATCAAGGAATTTTTCTCGGAGGCGATGAAAAACGACCAGGGCGAAGACGTGTCGACCATCGAAATCAAGAAAATCCTGCAAACCGTCATCGAAGACGAAGACAAACGCAAGCCCCTACCCGACGACCAACTTGCCGACATCCTCAAGGAAAAAGGCTATCCGATTGCGCGTCGTACGATTGCAAAATACCGCGAACAACTCGACATCCCGGTCGCGCGGATGCGCAAGAAGATTTAGCCTTGAGAAAGACCCTTGTTTTTTTTTCGTATTTGCTGCATCCGATCTTTATTCCGCTATTGGCAACGTTGGTGTATTTTAACCTCAACGAAAACTATTTTGTAATCGAACAGGTATACCTTGTCCTGATCCAGGTGTCGATCATCATGGTATTCATCCCGATTTGCTTTTTTTATTTGCTGCGCACCTTGGGCAGGGTCGATTCGGTGATGCTCGAGCAAGTGTCGCAGCGCAAACTTCCGCTTTCGATTTACATTGTCCTGACCGCGCTGCTGATCGCCAAGAGCATTACCGTAGATTTGATTCCCGAGCTGTACTACTTTTTCCTCGGGGCGCTCACGAGCAGCGGGCTTGCGCTTGCGCTGGCGTTCGTGAAAATCAAGGCGAGCCTTCACCAAATGGGCATCATGGGATTGCTGGCGTTTGCCGTTGGGCTCAGCATGCACAACCAAACCAACGCCTTGTTTGTGATCGCGGCGTTGGCGTTGGCCAGCGGAATCGTGGCCGCGTCGAGGCTCGAAATGGACGCCCATACGGGCAAGGAACTGGTCATTGGCGGGCTATGCGGAATTGTTCCGCAAATCGCGCTGTGGTGTTTTTGGCTATAAGACGTAAAACATCAGCCCCAAACGCAACGGATTGAGTTCGACCAGCGCGCCATTCAAACGGGCCGACGAATCAAAAAATGGTGTGATGCCGTAATGGGCATAAAAGTTCCAGGTGTTGTATCCCCAAACCAAGTAGGCGCCCACTTGCAATCGGTTGAAATCCTGGTTGTCGGCCACTTTGATGTTGTAGTTGCCGTCTACGTATTTGGAGCGCGAATAAACCGCATAACTCACCCGAATCCCGCTGTAAATCCGCCAAAACTTGTGGCTTTCGGGAACCGAGGTACGCCAACGCAACTCGAGCGGCACATCGATGAGCACCTGTTCGAATTTGTTTTTTTGGTATTGTACGCCGGTGGCCACGAGGTTGTATTGCGCGACCTCATCGACCTTAGAGATCAACATATTCTGGAAATATTTGTTGTAGGAAACCCCCAGCCCGGGCGCAAAGGCCCATGTTCTTGCCTTGTTGAACGGCATGTCGCGCTGAAACCCCGCCGTAAACCCCGACGAAAACTTATTTTGCGAAATCCCTGGCGGGCGGTTGAGCAAACGGTTGTAAGTAAATCCTGCATAGAACTGGTCTTCGCGGTAAAGCGAATCGACATTGATCATGGGCGGCGGCAAAGTCTTGGGTGCCTTCTCGGCTTCTTCCTGCGCAAAAACAGGCGACACGACCAGGACCAAAATAACGGCATACAAAAAGCGCATAGACAAAGTTTAGCGGTTTAAAGTTACAAAGAAATGGCGCGCGTTTTCAAACGGCATTAAAAAATGACGGCAACGGTGGTCCCGTTGTTGGGTTCGGAGGAAATCTTGAGTACACCGCCCAATGCCTCGGCACGCGTCCTGATGTTGCGCAGTCCGATTCCTTGCTTGGCTTTCTCTGGGTTAAAACCGACGCCGTTGTCCCAAATTCGGAGCGTGATCTTTTGATCGGTTTTGAGCAACATGACCAAACAACGCTTGGCTTGCGCATACTTGTGTACGTTTTGGATGGCTTCCTGGACAATGCGGTACACATGGATTTTGTGCGCATCGGAAACCGTACCCCAATCGATGTATTTGTCGACCGACACATCGAATTCGGTTTGCGAATCGTTTTGTTGCGCGGCGACCAGTTGCGAAAGCATGGCTACCATTCCCTTGTTTTCTACGAACAGGCTGTTTTGCAAATCGTGTGACACCTTGCGTACATCCTGCTCTGTCTTTTCGAGCTCTTGGACGAGTTGGTCTTTTCTATCTGTCGATGCGGTGTCGAGTTGCATCAGGTTGAAACGCGTCGTGAAAATACTGTTGACAATGCCGTCGTGCAATTCCATGGCGATGCGGTTGCGTTCCTCGTTGCGCGCGGCCTCGGTCTCGGACTGTTGTTTCAGGATGAGCTGGTAAATTTTTTCGTTGGCCTGTTGCTGCTGTTGCGCATACAAAAGTTCCTTGTTTTTGGACCGCAACCTCAAAATCGCAATCCCCGAAATCGCGACCAATAGCAGCAACGCAGCAACCGTGATAATGATTTTATTGCGCCGCGACAACAACTCGTTTTGCTCCTGGATTTGGTCGGTTTCGTAGGCGATGCGCGCGAATTTGTTTTGCGTGGCGCGTTCTACGGCCTGTACGCTGTCGTTGACCTTGAAGTAAAGTTTCGAGAAGTGGTCCTTGTTCTTTTTGTCGTGCTCGGTGAGCAGTTTGAGGGTTTGTAGCATTTCGGCGCTGGCATGGATCTTACGCGCCAAATCAAAGCCCTCTTTAAAATTACGCAATGCGGAGGTGGTGTCATGTTCAAGCAAATCCAACTCCCCAATCTTAATCTTTGAAGATACTATTCCCGGCATAGATTGGATGCTGTCGCGAATAAAGTACGCCCTCAACATTTTTTCCCTTACGCCTTTCGGCGCGCCATTTTTCATTTGAGCATAAGCCATATTGTTAAGCAACGTCGCGTACAACTCTGCCGATTTCTGATACGGTTGCTTGATCTTCAAACCGCTATTGTAATAATCCACGGCCCGATCATAGCTCCCCAAACGTTCGTAGATTGTTCCCATGTTATTGAAATAACCGGCGCGATATGAGTGAAGATACGACAAAGGGAAATCTCCTTGCTTTTCAAGCTGGTCAATCTCGGCGGCAGAGAGATCAAAATAGTCAAGCGCTTTGCTATAATCCTTAACTTCTTTAAGACTCAACGCTGTCATCAGATACCCATTGTATCTCAGAAAATGGTCGTCAGAATCTTTTAAGACTTGTAAGGCTTGAATAGCCTGGTTCACTCCTTCAGAGAAATTACCGGTGTGATACAGGACCGTTGCCTTTCCCAACATCGCGCGACCAACGCTCTCTTCGTCTTTAATTGAACGGTATATTTTCTCGGCCTGCAAATAGTACTTGAATGCACTGTCTGAACGCATTTCCGCCACATAAAAATCACCTATCCAAGAAGAAGCCTGGGCCCAGTCTACCGTGTCATGCTGCTGTTTTGCTTTGTTATAGACAACCCTGCAAGCGGTAATATATTTGTCACGGGCACCCAATTCTTCGTATCGCGCCGCAACATTAAAAATCAACTCGCGTCGAATAGAATCGTTGTCAGATGTATACAGTTTGGCAGCAGCAGAATCGATAGTTCGCTCGCGAATAGTCGACGATTTCACTGTATCTGCCTTTCGAAAAAGCGCCTTGACTTCGCGCCTAATCTCGAACCGAGTGTCGTCGCGACCTTGGCACGCGATAAAGAACAAGAAACAAAGCAGTATCGGGAAGGTAACTTTCAATTGGCCGTTAACTAGGATTCCTCCAAAAGTAAGCATTTTTAGTCTCAAACATAAAAGGCGACCACTAAGATCGCCTTTTTAAGTCGCAGTATGTGACTATCCTTTTGGTTTGGACGGATCGGACGACGGGGGCGGATTATCCCCAATCTCCATTGGTGATGTTGTAAATTTCGTAGACGCAAAGGTAGGGGTGGCCAATGCAAAGCAAATAGCAATCAATAGCGTTTTCATCGTGAATCGTTTTTAAAAATTAGCATTAAAAGGTGGCGGCAACTTGTGGTGGTTGCCGAAATCATTAAAAATGTTTGGTCAGGTGAGAACGAAGCCGTACGCCATCGTTCTCAAATTGTGAAGCTTCTGTTGCGCATCATCAGATGAACGCGAGACAAAGTAAAAGCGAAAAAAACTGCAATCCTAAGAATAACAGTTTGTTGTAGTGAATGGTACGATGGCAAAAGAATCCCTACCCATCAAAAGGGCGAAATGGGGTATTTTGCAAAGATTCGCGATTTGTCAAAAGTTGATGTTGCGCACAATCGCGTCGATGTTCTCGCGGTAGCTCACCGAAAACGGCAAAATCTCGTTGTAATTGAGGTAGCACTTGGACTTGGCAAAATGGATGCGCGACACATGGTTGATGTTCACGATGTAGCTTTTGTGGATGCGCAAAAAGTAAAACGGCAACGTACCCTCAAAATGCTTGAGCGTCTTGTAGGCGTTCACCGTCTTGCCGTTGATGAGCTGGATATCGGTGGTATTGTTATCGGCCTTGAGGTAAATGATGTCCTGCAACGCCACAAACTGATAATCGCTGTAAGACTTGATGCAAATCGTAGAAGTCGCCGGAACCGAGCATCTTTTTTCGAACTTGAACAAACTCTTGCCCAACTGGTGCAGCTGCATCGGACGCAGCACATAATCGCTAAAACCCGCCTGTATCGCCTCGAACGCAAATTCGGCCGTGTTGGCCAGCGCGATAAAATAAGGCACCGTATCCATATATTGGTGTATTTCGGATAGCGCCGCAAAAGATAAAGTCTTATCTTTGGTTTCGAACGGCACGCCCATGATCACCAGTTGCGGTTTGATCTTGAAGATTTGGTCCATGGCGATTTCATTGTTCTTGAAAATGCCCGCACAAAAATAGTTGGGGAAATTTTCGAAAAGCTTGAGCGTTTCGTCAATCGCAGCCTGGTTATTGTCGATGATCAGAAAAGAGAAGCGCATGTGGTTTGCGGAAAAAATAGACTGCAAGCTAAACAAGCGCACGATTTTGTTGGTGCTGCAAAACGACACATTTTGTTAAAGTTTTATATGCAAATATGCGAATTTTCTTAGCCGACGACCATCCGATGACCATCGAGGGTTACTGCGACGCGCTCGCGGCCGCTACCTATTTGGAACGTGCGCCGCTATTTGTAAAAGCCTACGACTGCGAACAGGCCTATCAAATCCTGACCACGGCCCCTGGAAAATTCGATGTGGCCATCCTCGACAACAGCATGCCGCCGTTTGCCGAAAAATCGATACTGTCGGGTGTAGATGTGGCCGGGCTGATCCGCATTTACCACCCCGATTGCAAAATCATCATGATCACCGCGCATACCGAGGTCATCATTGTGTACGACCTCGTCAAGAAAGTACATCCCGATGCGCTCATCATCAAAAACGACATCACCCCCGAAAAACTGCGACTGGCCGTGCAAACCGTCATGGCCGACGGCACCTACCAAAGCCCGCTTGTGCGCGCCTGCATCGGCGAAATCTGGAAAAAGGAACTGATGGTAGAAGATAGCAACCGGCAAATCCTGTTTTATCTTTCGAAAGGTTTCAAGATCAAAGACATCGAAGATACCATTTACCTGACGGCCAGTGCCATCCAAAAACGCATCTCGCGCATGAAAAAAGCGTTCGAGGTCACCGACGACACCAGCCTGGTAAAAGAAGCCGTTCGGCAAGGGTTCATCTAAATTTTAACATTTTTTGCTACTCGACGACAATCTTTCCTAAAGGTTGTGCGGGCGCCATCCGTTTCGGCGCAAATGTAACTACTTTTATTTCGGTTTTCATTTGGGGTTGTTTCAACCATTCGTTAGAACGCTCCTCAAGTGTATCATGTTCAACATTCTTACTGTCCCGGGACAATTCTCATCAGGCCCGGACAAAGCAGTATAAGGAAATTGTTGGTGTGGTCTATAAAACGGTGTGGCCGGCCGAATGTCGTTGTGGTATCGACAAGGCTTCCATAAACCGCTTAAGAAAACGCGAAACACTGTTCTGGCGAAGGCGTTTCGAGGTTTTTCCTAAGATAGACGCCCACTGGCATTAATGAGGCTGGCCCTACAGCCTCATTTCCTATTGCTGTCTATCGCTTGGTAATCTTGATGCGTTCGGCAAAAGATTCGCCCGTCACCTTTACGATGTATACCCCCGAAGCCCAGTCGTGCACCGGCAGTTGCTGTTGTGTGCCGTCAACCGTCGCTTCAAAAACAACTTGCCCCATCAAATTGAACACCGACACCTTTTTCATGGGCTGTGCGGTCCTGATCGCGAGCACATCGTTGGCGGGATTCGGCCACGCCACAATGCCCGGCGCCGATGCAAAACCTTCGGCTCCCAGGTTTTCGTTGTTTTCGTTAAACGTGGTCGGATGACTGAAAAAGTCGCCGGTCCCGTTGGGCACCCGCGCATAACTCACATTGGCGGTTTGCGCGCCAAACGTAATGGCGTCTACGACCGCGCCGTTCGGATAGGACAGGATGATGCTTTCGCCATTGGCCGACAGTTTGAAATCGGCGTGCAGGCCTTCTTCGGTCAAATCTTCGTCGGCCCAAACAATCAGATAGCTGTGCGGCGCCATCGTAAGCCCTGACGGAAACGCCCACTTTTGCAAATTGTCGGGACTGTCGGTCAGGTAAAGGTTGTCGAGGCTGATGGTGTTGGCCGTATTGTTGTACAACTCGATCCAATCTTCAAATTGGCCCGCCGGATCGGTTACCGTCGACGTGTTTTGCGCCATAAGCTCATTGATCACGAGGTCTTCCTCGTCCAAAGTCGGATAGGTCGCATCGAGCTCATGGAATTCGTACTCCGCCCGGGCTGGTGAAAACGCGCCTATGGTATTGTTTTCGGCATACAGGTAATACTGCAGATAGGCATGCGTCATCACCACCGAAGCGCCGTACACGTTATCCCCTGCCGCACCGTCGTTGTGCGCACCGTCGTCGAACATGGGCGTTTTCACGAAAACGTCTTTCAAATGGTGCCTGAAACCCATCGTCACGGCATTGGTGTTGGTGTTGGTCACGTGCGCCGTAAAATGTACGGTGTTGCCCACAACGGGTGCGGCCGGACTGGTTTGGAGGTTTGTGATGGTGGGTTTGGGCGATGAAAAATCGGGAAGCCCCTGCAAGAAAGCCGTACGCCCGTTGACCAGGTTCGAAATACCCGGCGCCACAAGCCCGTTGTTGGTCGTCAGATCGGTGGTCATATTGGCCTGGAACGCGGCATAGCTGTTCAGCGGATTGGGCTCGGCCTGCACCGAAGCGTCGATCAGGTCATGCATCGCCTGCGCCTTGGCCCAATAGCTGTTGTTGGCAAAATTCTCCTGCAACATGGTGTAGTAATGCGCGAGGTATACCTTGCGGTAATGCGGGTTGTTGAGCAGCCTGAACACCAGCGGAAACGTATTGTCGCCCAAATGCTGGAACGGGCTCAACGTTTTTTTCTGTTGCGTGTTCTCGAGTATCGACGTGCCCAGGTCGGCAAACACGCCCAACGACATATTGAGGTCCCAAACCACCGGATTGAAACGGCCGTTGTCGTCTTTGTACAGGTAATAATTTTGGCTGAAAATACCGATATAGCTGTCGATGTTGACCATCAGGTTGTCGTAGGCCAACATCCACAACGCGCGGTCTACGTCGAGTACGTTTTCGATGGCCGGGGTGTTGTGGTTGAGCGTTTGCGTGAGCGCGATCAAATCTTCCCAACCCTCATCGGACTTGATTTCGTAGGCCAAATTGTAACTGTTGATGTTGTTGCCCCAATACAGCAAGGTGGGCAATTCTTCGAATGTGGTGGTACCGCTCGCGCCATTGACGGGCGAACACTCAAAAAACGCATTCCCGTCTGAATGGAAATGTTTGCGCACAAATTTTTTCGAGATCGATTCGACGTTGACATACAATCCGCGAAGCACGTCGTTCACATACACATTGGCATAATTACATTGCGGCGCGGCCATGTACTGACCGAGGATGTCGTACGAAAGCGTCTCCCTGACATACGACGGATCGAAGATCACATTGCTGAGTTTAATGTCGGTATAACCTTGGTAGTCTTGGTCCTGGTACGTATCGAGTTCGATGTGGAACGGATTTTTCTGATGCCACGGAATAAACGAACTGTTCCCCTTGTATTTGACGCCCACATTCTCGAACACCGTCCCGTTGATCGCGACCGACTCGGCCGGAATGTATTGTTGTTCGCCCATTTGCTGCACATTGAGCTGGGTTTCCCAGTCGGGTTGCGAAAAATAAATGCGGATTTCCTGTATGGTGTTGGTGTCGTAAAAGGATTGGGCAAATGTGGATGCCGACACGAGCAACCACACCGCCAGGTGTAATTTCAATTTCATCGCTTTGGTTTTTACGGTTGTTCGCAATAGATTGCGCTTTGCCGTAAGGGTTGCGTGAAGGTCTTAACCCATAACCGACAGCGTACGACCGAGCCCCCAGTCCTGCGTCAGCGTGTACTGGGTCAATTCGCGGGGTGGATAATCGCCGCTAAGGCAAACGATTTCAAGACAATCGACAATGCCGTCGGCAAAATACAAAACGGCTTCGGCCTCTATTTGGTCCTGTTCAGATACGATGAAAACGCCCGACAACACCAAGTCTTCCTCGTCGTCGGGTTCCGGCAACGGTCCGTCGAAATCAAAATACACCACGACCCCCTCGGCATCGTAATGCGTTTCGACATCGGTGAGGTGCTGGAGTTGCGACCGCGCCGAAAATCCATCTTCGTCGCCATCGAGCAACAAATCAAGAATGTTGTAGACAAAAGTCGATTGGATCATGTTCGGGATTTACGGCAAGATAAAAATTAAACGTTAAGGTTGAACGGTTGTGCCGCTGGAGTTTAGACAAATTCGTTACTTTGCGAAAGCGCTTTGATTATGAAAAAACCACAATACGCCATTGTCGACATCGAAACCACGGGCGGCAACGCCAGCGGCAGCCGCATCACCGAGATCGCCATCTTGGTCCACGACGGTGTGCGCGTATTGGAGCGTTGGGAAACGCTCGTGAACCCCGAAAAAGAAATCCCGCTGCCGATTTTTGCGATGACGGGCATCAGCAACGACATGGTCAAGCACGCGCCCATTTTTGACGACATCGCCGAAAAAGTGTACGGCCTACTGCAAGACCGCGTGTTTGTGGCGCACAACGTCAACTTCGATTATTCGTTCGTTCGGCACCAACTCGAACAGGCGGGCTTCAAATGGACAGCGCGCAAATTGTGTACGGTGCGCGCCGCGCGTAAAATCAAGCCGGGATTGCCGTCGTACAGCCTCGGGAATTTGTGCCGAAGCCTCGACATCCCGATCGTCAACCAACACCGCGCGGGCGGCGATGCAGATGCAACCGCAATTTTGTTTGCGATGCTCCACGCCAACGACACCGAAGACGTCATCGCTCAGATGATCAAAAAAACCGCGCAGGACCAACGGCTCCCGCCCAATTTACCGCCAAGCGATTTTGAGCAACTGCCCGAAAAACCCGGCGTGTATTATTTTTACAACCGCGCGCGCAAGGTAATCTACGTGGGCAAGGCGGTCAACCTCAAAAAGCGCGTGGCATCGCATTTTACGGGGCACAAGATCACGCCGCAACGGCAGCATTTTTTGCGCGACATCCACGGGATTTCGTTCGAGGTATGCGCCACCGAACTCATGGCCTTGTTGCTCGAATGTTCCGAAATCAAGAAGTTGTGGCCGGTGTACAACACCGCACTCAAACGGTTCGAAGCCAAATTCGGGCTTTACCATTATGAGGCGCGCAACGGCTACCAGTATTTGGGCATCGGGAAAACCGGCAAATTCCAACGCTGCGTAGAAACGTTCGGCATGGAATACGAAGGCATCAACCTGCTTCGCGCGCTAGGCGAACAGTTCGGGATCGATGCGCATTTTTGCCAGTACCGCCGCACCGATGACGGATTGCCCAACCGTACGCCATTGGCCTTGCCCGATGTAACCGAACACAACCACCGTGTGGCGCGTGCACTCGACTTCCTGCAATCGAACCGGCCGAGTTTTGCCATTGTAGACAAGGGCCGATCGGACGACGAAAAAAGTTGCATCTGGGTCGAGAACGGACACTTTTATGGGATGGGTTATGTTTCTTCGGACATCGGCCTGGAGCACATCCACGAACTAAAAGAACACATCACGCCGTACCGCAGCAACAGCTACACCGTACAGTTGATCCACAATTTTGCGCAAAAGCATCCGCGTAAAGTCGTTTATCCGAAGATTTAACCTTCCGAAATCTATTCACCCGACCCTTTTGATCGTTCTCCTGCGAAAGAAATATTTTTGGAATAAGCCTTCCTGAAAAGTTGTTACAAAATTCCTGTTGCAAAATAATTGTAACAGAAAAATTGCCACAGAAAATTTGCCACAAGAATGATATAAATCGGGTCAAAACCAAACCGGTCGGTCGACGCAACTCGTTTTATCGCAACAAATGGATCCGACCACGGCGTTCTGTCCTAACACCGACACCTAAGGTAAAACAGCTGATTTTGACCCTTGCAAACACAACTTCAAACGTTTTCGCTCCCTTACAACACTACAACAAATCGGTTTTTTGCAAACGTTTTCGCGCGGGCCTAAAAACGGTTTCCTACAATCGGGCACTCCTTATATAGCTTGCCTTGGCGGTTTTTGGATCGGTCATCGGGCTGTATAGTTTTTATCACCGCAGATTAACAAAGTCGAAAAAGCAATCCGTTTATTTTTATGATCGACTAATTTGGCGTCGAACGACCCGATTTCGATTGTGTATCGCAAATCTTGGGACGGCAGACCGACGCAAAACGAATCCATCATGCATCTTACCCGATCCTTTATCGCTTTGTTGTTTGTACTGTCGTGCGCCAAGAACCATGCGCAGCTGGGATTTTGCGGCGGCAGCCTGGGCGAACCGATCTTTACCGAAAATTTCGGCAACGGCATGACCTACGGCCCGGCATTGCCCGCAGGCACCACGACCTATCCTTTTGTGACGGGCGCCCCGCAGGACGGTTTTTACACCTTATATTATCATTCGAACCAGTACAGCACCTGGCATTATTCGCTCGACCATACGCCCGACGAAACCAACGGCCCCAACGGCAAGATGCTGCTCATGAACGCGCACGTAGGGACGTCGGGCGATTTTTACAAGCGGACGGTCTCGGGACTTTGCGTCAACACCACCTTCCAGTTTTCGGCCTGGCTCATGAACGTGTACAACCCCAACACCAATTATTGCGGCGCGGGGCAAATTCCGATCAATGTGCGCTTCGAGATTTGGGATGCCACCGAAACCACGTTGCTGGGTTCGGGCAACACGGGCAACATCATGGGCACACCCACGCCCGTTTGGCAGCAATTCGCGCTTGTGTTTACCACCTCCAGCGACACATCGGTGGTCTTAAAGATGAAGAACAACGGACTCGGTGGTTGCGGCAACGACCTGACCATAGACGACATTTCGTTTGCGGCCTGCGGCGAGCTGACTACGGTATCGAGCCCGTCGGTGGTGGGCGACACTTTTTCGTCGTGTAATCCTGCCTCGGTGACCTTGAACGCCAACACCTCGGGGGTAACGCCCTATGTCTACCAATGGCAAACCAGTACCGATGCGATCAACTGGACCGATCTGCCCGGCGCAAACGGCGCGGCCTATACCACGCCCACGTTGAGCACACAAACCTACTACCGTGTCAGGGCGGCGCAGGATCTGGCCAATTTGGGCAACCCTTTTTGCTCGACGACATCGAACTTTTTTACGGTTTCCTTTTTACCGGCTCCAATGGCCCCGGCGAGCAACGGCAACCAAACCATTTGTAGCGACCAAGCCATCCCTTCGCTGTCGGTTTCGGCACTGCCGGGAGCGGGTGTCGACTGGTATGATGCGCCAACGGGCGGCAACTTGTTGTTGGCCAATAGCCTTTACTACACGCCTTCGTCTGCCGGCACCTTTTATGCGCAAAGCTACAACCTGGCCTCCGGCTGTCTCGCCAGCACGCGCACGCCGGTTTCGCTCACGATCGTAACTTTGCCCAACGCAAGCGTGTCTGCGCCCGCCGCCGTGTGCAGCGGCAGTACCGCTTTGGTGGTGTTTACCGGTACGCCCCATGCCATCGTAACCTATACGGTCGATGGCGGCGCGCCGCAAACCCTTACGCTCGATGCCTCGGGAACGGCAAATTTGCCCACGGCGGCCTTGACGGCCAACACCAGCTATACGCTCGTCGGTTGCACATCGGCCGTTCTTGCCTCGTGTACACGTACCATCAACCATACACAAACCATTGCCGTCAACGCATCGCCTACCGCTTCGGTATCGACCGCTCCGGTGTGTGCGGGGAGTACTGCCTTGGTGAACTTTACGGGCACGCCCAACGCCCAGGTGACCTATACCGTCGATGGCGGCGCATCGCAATCGGTGACACTCGATGGATCGGGACTTGCCTCGGTACCCACGGGCGCTGTAACGACACCCATCACCTACACCTTGGTCAGCGTGAACTTGGGCGGCAGTTGTACGCAATCCTTGTCACAACAAGTGATCGTATCGGGCACCGCCTTGCCCTCGGCCACATTTTCGGCCAACCCTACCACGGTATGCGGAAGCCAAACGAGCGTGGTTTCGTTCACCGGAACACCCAACGCATTGGTCGCCTACACGGTCAACGGCGGCAGCGCGCAAAGCATCACGCTAAATGGCGCCGGATTGGCGAACATCAACTTGTCTGGGCTAACCGGCAACCAAGTGTATCAACTGACCAGTGTCAGCACATCGGGGCCGAATCCTTGTACCCGGACGCTCAGCCAATCGTTGACCATTGCGGTGGGCGTGGCGCCAACGGCTTCTTTTTCGAGCAACGCGCCGGTTTGTTCGGGATCATCGGCGACGGTGACTTTTTCGGGGACGGCGCTGGCCACCGTACGGTATTCGAGTAACGGCGGAGCACCCCAATCGATTGTACTCAATGCGTCGGGCAACGCTTCGCTGGTAATGACCAACGTCACCGCCAATACCAATTTCGATTTGATCGATGTGACGGCGGCAGACCCAGGCGGGTGTATGCAAACCTTGTCGCAAACGCTCACGGTGTCGGCACTTACCATGCCCACGGCCACGATCAGCGCGAACGCGACATCTGTTTGCGCCAACCAAACGCGTACGGTGGTGTTTACGGGAACGCCCAATGCCATCGTTTCCTATACGGTCAACGGCGGCGCGTCACAATCGGTGACTTTGAACGCCACGGGCACCGCAACGATCAACGGCGTATTGTTGGCCAACGAAACCTACCAACTGACAAGTGTATCATTGGCCGACGGCTCTTGTACGAGCGCTTTGACCGATTCGGTGACGATCCATGTATTGCCGATCCCAGTGGCTTCGTACACGGGCAACCTACATTATTGCGACGGCGAACCCCTTGCGATTGGATTGTCGGGCATGGTTGGAACGACGTTCAGTTGGACAGCGATCCAGAACGGCACCACGGGCGCTACATTGGGCAGCGGCAACCAGATCGCTCAAAATGTGGGCTTGACGGGCACGTTGGCGGGAACCGTCGTTTACCGTGTAACACCTACCAACAACGGATGTACGGGCAATCCGATCGACATTACCGTAACCATCCATCCGTTACCCGTGCCTAAAATTGCCGACGGCGTGATTTGCACCGTGGGTTCTGGGCCGGCGCTGGGCGAAACCTATACGTTGGACACGCAACTCGACGCGGCCAGCCATACATTCCAGTGGTTTTTTGGCGGCGACCTGATTCCGGGGGCTTCGGCCAGCACCTATGAGGCGGCGCAAGTGGGTACGTATACGGTTGTTGCGACCAATGGCGCGGGTTGTGTTTCGGATCCGGTCGACGCAATCGTAGGCGAAATGCAACAGGGGCAACGTTTGCTGGTGGCGCAATCGGAACCGTTTGCCGACGACCCTACCGTCACGGTTACGGTGGTGGGCGGCGTCGGGCCGTTTTTGTACCAGCTTGACCATGGCGCGTGGCAATCGGGGAATTTGTTCTCCTCGGTTTTGCCGGGTACGCATACCGTGACGGTGGTGGACGATTTTTGTACGCATTTGACGGCTACCATCAAGGTGCTCGGTTATCCGAAGTTCTTTACGCCGAATCAGGACGGGTACAACGACCGTTGGAATGTTTCGGGTATCGAAGGCGGTGTGATCCGGATTTTTGACCGTTACGGAAAATTGCTCAAAGAAATGAGTACCGATGGTGCGGGATGGGATGGAACGCACAACGGGAATGTGATGCCTGCGAACGATTATTGGTTTACGATTGATTACGACAACAACGGCACCGGCGAAAATTTCAAGGCGCATTTCTCCTTGAAGCGATAATGGTTTTGGCCTTGTGTTTTTTGACGCAAAAAAGCAGATTTTCCAAAAACACAGATTACCAGAAGAAATTGGTTTTTTCGGGTCAAGAATTTATCAAGAGAAAACGTTGTAGTTCCTTTTTCAGGCCAAAAAAACTATACAACAACCATACAATAATTGGAAAGTCGTATTTTCGGCGCCCCGTTAAAGCCTTATTTTCAAGGATTTTATCGACAAAATCTGTATAAATCGGTTTTAAAAGTTGTATAGTTTATATATGCACCCATTATGAATAGTGTAAACATCATATTCTTTAATTTCGCTTTTAGTAATTAAAAACCTAAAAATATTCCATATGAAAAATTTTACTCCCTTTTTATTATTGACTATGCTGTTCAGCGGCGTTTTTGCCTATGCACAGCCTACCAATAATGCGCCTGTCCCAACTAACGCGCAGGCGGATGTAATTTCTATTTATTGTGGCTCGTTTATCGACGTCGCGACGAATTACGATCCGAACTGGGGACAAACCGGTCATGGCCAAGTCAACCCGGCGTACGATCCCGGAACAGGCAACTTTGTGTTGGCGTATCCAAATTTCAACTACCAAGGAACCGATATTACGCCACAGAATGCTTCGGGCATGGAATACCTGCATATCGACATCTGGACTGCAAACGCCACCAACGTAAAAGTATCTCCTATTAATAATGGTACAGGTGCAGCAGAAGTATTGGTCGACATCCCACTGGTGCAAAACGGCTGGAGCAGCGTAAACCTGCCTAAAAGCGCCTTTACCAACATGACTTGGGACAACGTGTTCCAAATCAAGTTCGACGCGCAAGGCGGTGTAACCCCTGCGACAATCTACTTGGACAACGTCTATTTCTGGAAAACGCCAGCTGCGCCGGGCTCTGACGCATCATTGAGCGATTTGCAGGTAAACGGTACGACCTTGCCGGGCTTCTCGACATCGGTTACCGAATACAACTATGAGTTGGTAGTGGGCACTACGGTTGTACCACAAATCACTTCGGCTGTGACCACTGATGCAGGCGCTACCGTGACGTCGATCACCCAAGCGGCTGGAATCCCTGGAACGGCGTCGGTATTGGTCACTTCGCAAAATGGTTCGGTGACTGAAACCTATACCATTAACTTTGCGGCTACATTCCCGAACCCGTCTCCTATGCCGGGCACACCAAACGACCAAGTATTGAGCATCTATGGCGATACAGGCGGTTTCACCAACATCTGGACACCGGACTACGCTTTCGGAACTTTTGCCGGAACCCCTGACCTCGACCCTACAGCGGGCGTAAACGAGGCGATCAAGATGAACTTTGCCGTAGCCGGTTATGGCCAAGGCACCAACGGCACGACCAACATCTCACAATACCAGTGGTTGCACTTTGATTATTTCGCCGATTCGAACTCGAACGAGATCCGTTTTATCATGATCAGCAACAACGGCGGCGTGGTAGAATATGTGTATGAATTGACGCCAGCCGGCAGCAACGGAACACTCGTTCAGGGATCTTGGCAAAGTGTGAACGTACCTTTGAGCTTTTTTGAAGGCATCGGCTTTAACAAGAACTTCTTCTTCCAGTACAAATTGGGCACCACGTCGGACCTGGTGTCGGACATTGTATACTTCGACAACATCTATCTGTCTGTCGTAGAGCCAACCCTCGGAACAAGCCAGTTCAACACCGTAGCGGTGGGCGCATATCCGAACCCGTCTAAAGACAAGTGGAATGTCGCCGCAAACGAAACCATTACGTCGGTTTCTTTGTTCGACATTTCTGGAAAGCAAATCCAAGTGTTGCAACCAAACAACAAAACAGCCGTCATCGATGCGGCAGACCTCTCGACCGGTATTTACTTCGCCAAAGTTTCGACCCAAGGCGGCGAAAAAACCGTAAAGCTGGTCAAGAATTGATTTTTCTGAGGAAAACGGGCCATCCCTAACGGTCTGTTTTCCTCTTTTTTTTTTCGTTAAGCCCAGTCACAATAATTGTTTCCTACTAGATGATTGTTGATTTAAAATACCTGGTTTTAAAATATTTGCTCCTTAGTTTACCAATTCACTAACCCAAAGGTGGAATTTTTTAGATTTTTTACGAAATCGATATCGTTTTTACACGCCATCAGAAAATAATTGAATCTTTTTTTGACTAAATCGATTACCACACAACTGGATTGAATATCAAACAAAAACAGCTTGGGGAAACCCACGGTAACTTAAAACAACCAAAATGAAAACCAATTATTATGAAAACTAAAAAATTCTTTCTGCTCTTTTTCTTGATGAGCATCTCGTTAGGATATGCTACAGACTACTGTAACACGCCTATCAGTTCGGGTAATCACGCGACAACTCTCACGGCTACCCAAACCGGACCGCAACAAACTACGCTTGTATTGGGACCAAACGTTACCAGTATCGCAGGTTTTCCCAACACGGGAGGTGTCCCTCTTTCAAGCCATCAATTTACATCTTCTCCGTATGGTGTCATTTTGAATTGGCCGGGCGCACCCCCTGCTAATTTTAACGTGTTTTTGTTCTATACCACAAATACGGGTGGCGTTGGAGAGATTCAAGTAATGAATATCAACGGACAAGCGTCTTGCGGCCCTGTCCTACCCGCGCCAACGATTACCTTTGACCCTGCAGTCGTCATTGCCGACCATACATACAAGACACAAGGCGATGCGCCTTTCTTGATGACAGCTACCTCCAACAACGTGGCTGTTCCCATCACATACAGCAGCAGCGTTCCTGGCGTAGCGTCTATCAACCCATCTACCGGTATGGTCACCATCAATGGTGCCGGAGATACGGTTATTACGGCTTCTCAGGTCGCCAACGGCAGCTACGCGGCAGGAAGCAAGACCGCAACCTTGCACGTAGCGCTTGCCGCCACAGTGCCCGCAGCAGGACCAACGTCGCCACCCGCAAGGAATACGTGGGACGTCGTATCGCAATACAGCACCGCTTATACCAACCAACCGGGTGTTATTTTTGACACGTTTGGCGGTGGTGCCACTTCGATTGTAGATGAAACCTTGGGCGATGCGAGCGTCGTCAAAAAATATACCGGCCACAGCTATTCGGGCATCTCGGCTGGCGCAACAACCGTAGACGTATCGCAAATGACACACATGCACATCGATGTATGGTCGCCGAACTTCACTTCGATGCGACTCAAACTCGAGGCACACAATGGCGCCGTAGTGACGGTCCGCGAACTCGATGTTCCGGGCGGTGTCGCGCAAGGCTCGTGGAACTCTTTTGACATCCCGTTGAGTACTTATTCGTCTGCCCCAGCAGGTGTAGATTTGACCAAACTCAGATGGATTGTTCCGGTGACTTTTGGCCAGAACGCCACGTTGTACATCACCAACGTCTATTTCTACAGACCGGCCACAACACAACCGCCAACATTGGGTACGTTCACCGTTCCTAGCGCGATGGTAGGCGATGGTCCGATTACACTTGTCCCGCCAACCTCGAACAGTGCGGGCGCCTGGACGTTTTCGAGCAGCAACACCGCAGTGGCGCAAATCACCGGAACCACGCTTACCATTGTAGGCGGCGGAACTTCTACCATTACCGCTACCCAAGCCCCCAACGGAATCTACGGACAAGGCGTTGCTACGGCCACCTTTACGGCCAGCTACCCGGCGCCTGGTGCTTCTCCGGTACCACCGGCAAGGGACCAAAGCAATGTATTCGCCTTGTTTACCGGTACACCTACCGTGTATGACAACGACCACACCATGATCAGGGCCGATTGGTCGAATGGCGCGACAACGATGACCGAAGTCGCCAACGGCACCAACACCGCTTTGCAAGTCAACAACATGGGGAATTTGGGTTATGTGACCAACGGTGCTAATTTCGACATATCGGGCATGACCAAATTGCACGTAGATGTATACCTCAATGCACCTATTCCTAGTTTGTTCGTATTCCTTTTGGCTCCGGGCGACAACCTGTATCAGGTAAACGGGCTTACCGCCGGATGGAACTCGCTCGACATTGACTTGTCGAACTATCCATCGGCGAATTTGGCCAACATCTACGGATTGAAGTTTGAATCGAACTCTGCGCCTGGACCGTTCCAGATGTACCTCGACAACATTTACTTCTACGTTCCTTCGGGTATCGAACCAACCTTGGCCGATTTCAACATCCCGGCGCAAGTATTCGGGAACCCGCCTTTCGAATTGACGCCACCAAGCTCAAGCAGCGCCGGTGCGTTCACCTATACCAGCAACAACCACAGCGTGGCCACGATCGACGGCAGCACCGTAACCCTGCACGCACCTGGAACAGCCACCATCACGGCGCACCAGGCCGCCGACGGCATCTACGAAGCAGGATCGATCAGCGCACAATTGGTTGTGGGCAACCCGCCATTGGCCATCGCGGCGCCAACCCCGCCTGCGAGAAACGAATGGGACGTGATTTCGCTGTACAGCAATGCCTATACGCCACATTCGGAACTGGCATGGCAAAACCTGTCTACACTTTCTGACGTACAGTTGGAAGGCAACGACGCCAAAAAGATGGAAAATTTCAACATCGAGATTTTCACCTTTACACCTGCCAACCTCACCAACATGCAAACGTTGCACGTCGATGTCTATTCTGAAGACTGCAACGGCATGAACATTTGGTTGCTCAACAATGGCGATCGCATGGCTTGGTTCAACATCACGCCAAACCAATGGAACAGCATCGACATCCCGATGTCGACCTATACCGCACAAGGATTGAACCCTAACGGTGTTTTCTTCCTGAAGTTTGAGAGCCGTAACGGACCAGGAAAAACGGTTTATGTAGACAACATCTATTTCTATAGACCCGAAACGTTCCTGCCTCCTACCATTACTGATTTCTCGATTCCTGCAAAAGCTTTTGGCGATGCCGATTTCGAGATTACGCCGCCAACCTCAAACAGCGCCGGTGCGTTCACGTACACCAGCAGCAACCAAAACGTTGCGACCATTGTCAATGGCAACATGATCCACATCGTGGGTGGCGGAACATCAACCATCACAGCAACGCAAGCCGCCGACGGCGGTTACGGATCGGGCAGCATCACGGCACAATTTGTCGTATCGTTCCCACCACCACCGGCCTCACCGGTTCCACCGGCAAGAGAACCAGAAAGAGTGATTTCGATGTTTACGGGTAATCCATCGGTTTACGCCAATGCGGTGACAACCATCGCCGCGCTTTTCTCGAACGCGACAACCACCGAAATCCCGAACGGAAGCAACACCGCGTTGCAGTTGGACAATTTCGGATTGGTGGGATTGACCGATCAGGCCGAAGTGCGCTTCGACGTATCGGGCATGAGCCATTTGCACCTCGATGTTTACCTCAATGAGCCTTTGAACGCCAATCCAGCGCTCTCGAGAATCAATGTGTTCTTGCTGGCCAACGGCGACCATCTGTACCAAGCGTCGAACCTGACCGCCGGATGGAACTCGCTCAGCATTCCGTTGAGCAATTTCCCATCGGCCGATTTGACGCAGGTTTGGGGCTTGAAACTCGAAAGCATCAACGCCGCGACCACCATCTACCTGGACAACATTTATTTCAGCAATGAATGTTACACCTATTACGAAGATGCCGACGGCGATGGATACGGAAACCCTGCAGTTGCTGTGGAAGATTGTACCGGATCTGCGCCAGCAGGCTATGTCCTTGACAACACCGACTGTAACGACAGCGTAGGTGCGATCCACCCGAACGCCGTAGAGGTGCCTTACAACGGCGTAGACGACGATTGCGACGGCACGATCGACGAGACCGGTACGGTCACGACGAC
>NZ_FMVF01000004.1:327439-354496 GCF_900101895.1 Flavobacterium caeni | reverse complement strand
GAGGCTACGGCTTCGGCGGCGTTCAAGGCCACGGCTTATCCGAACCCGTTCACGAGCGATTTCAATATCGACATTGTGGGCGCAAGCCAGGAGAAAGTACAAGTGAAAGTATACGACATGTTGGGCAAGCTTGTCGAGTCTAAGGAGCTCGACGCGGCCGACGCACACAGCGCCAAGGTAGGGGCACAGTTCCCTGCAGGCGTTTACAATGTGATCGTAAGCCAGGACGGCATCGTCAAGACCCTTCGTGTGGTCAAGCGATAACGTTCGGTATCCATAAAGAGAAAGCCCTTCCGTAAATGGAGGGGCTTTTTGTTTGGGTTAATTAATTGATTAGATTTGACTTAACTGAAAATACGATCATGACAACCAGAAGGGATTTTCTCAGAAACACCGCAATGGTGGCTTCGGGACTGCTTGTTTCGCCCACCTTGACAGGGCAAGTTTGGATTGCAAAAAAAGCCAAGGTAGTCGTCATTGGCGCAGGTCTGGCCGGACTTGGCGCGGCGTACCAATTGCGGCAACGCGGTATCGATTGTGTAATCCTCGAAGCGCAGGGTCGTATAGGTGGGCGCGTGTTCTCGCAACGAATGGATGATCTGGTCGTCGAGTTGGGCGCCGAATGGGTAGGGGAGTCGCATACGCGAATACGCGAGCTGTGCGTTGAATTCAAACTCGAGCTCCAAAACAACCAAATGGATACGGGATTGATTTACAAAGGGCAATACCACCCGCCAGCGCAATGGGATTCGAGCGCGGACTGGAAAGCGAAATTTCAAACGTTGCTCGAGGAGTATCGGAAAATGAACGAAGTCGATAAAATGAAACTCGACCAGTATGACTGGTGGCGTTATTTGGTCAACAACGGTTGCCAGGGACGTGACCTTGATTTGCGTGAGTTGACCGACAGCACCGATTTTGGCGAGAGCATCCGTCACGTATCGGCATTTGCCGCCATGGCCGAGTATGCAGAAAGCAGCCCCAAGAACGAAATGGACCTCAAAATCAAAGGCGGCAACAACCTGCTCGCGCAACGGATGGCCGATGCGATAGGACGCGAATCGATTTTGCTGCAACACAAGGTCACGCGTGTGGTGCAGGATGCTTCCGGTGTGAAGGTGTATTGCGGCAACGGCAAGATGTTCGAGGCCGACAAAATGATCTGCACCCTGCCTACCTTTGCCTTGCGTGCCATCGACTGGCAACCCGGACTGCCGCAAGAAAAAATCGATGCAATCAACCAGCTGCAGTATGCGCGCATCAACAAGCATGCGATGCTGTACGGCCAGCGGTTTTGGCCAGCAGAAGCGTTCGATTTGGTGACCGACCAACTTCCGCATTATTTTTACCATGCGACAAAGAACCAAAGATCGGAAAAGGGTGTCTTGATTTCGTATACGATAGGCGACAAGGCGGCGGTCGTGGCCAACCAATCCGATGGCTGGAATGCCGCCGAAGTGCTGCGCACGCTACAGCCTCACTTTAAAACCGCACCCATGTTGCAGCAGCAAAACTTCTATTGGGGCAGCAACGACTACACCCAAGGCGCTTATGCCCTTTACAAGCCTGGGCAATGGTTCAACGTAAAGCCGGTTTTGCAACAAGATTTTTTGCATACCAGTTTTGCGGGCGAGCACCTTGCCGACTGGCAGGGTTTTATGGAAGGTGCGCTCGTTACCGGTGAACAGGCTGCGCGGCGGATTTAACATTTTTTGCGCAAAAAAATCCGAAAAACGCAAACAACGCGACGTTTTTTAACATTCTTCACATTGCGCAAGAGACTGTTTAGACTACAATTAGGACTTTTCTCGCCAAATTCTCGCCAAATCATCCGTTAAAAAGATGTATTTCGTCGATTATTTGCGTCTTTTTATCGAGGTTTAGCCAAAAAACAAAGAATATATCAACAAAGACAAAATACTGCTGATAATCCGAAACCTTTTTTTATAAATTAGCAGTCTGCCTTGTCGGGACTGGTTGTGTTTTTGTCAATACCCAAGCGATCGCGGCGGGCAGGTTAATCTAAAATCATTTTTATGAAAAAACTTTATTTATGGCTGTTTGCTTTCTTTTTGAGTTGGCAAATGGAAGCTCAGGTCAGCGCCTACACCATGGCTACCGGTACCTCCGGAACGCTAGATGCGATGACAGGTTCTACGCAGCTTGTCCCTTCGGCATCCGACGATGGGTTCTCGGTTGCGACAAACATCGGGTTTTCGTTCAATTACGCGGGAACCAATTACACCACCTTTAGCGCCAACGCCAACGGTTTGTTCCGTTTTGGGTCGACGCTGATGACAACGGGTAGTACGTACTACTCTAACAGTTCTTCGAGCGCGGGTACGGTTGGGCCTTGTATCATGCCTTATTGGGATGATTTGGCTACCGGTACTGGCGGTCAAGTACACTACAGGCTAGAAGGTACTGCACCCAATCAGATTCTGATTGTCGAGTGGTTTGTTACTGTTCCGCGCAATACCACTGGTGCTGCAAACGGCAGGATTCAGTTGTGGCTTTACGAAGGTTCTAATCAGGTTTATATGGTTTACGGCGCATTGGCGGCCAACAGCGTACAATCTGGATATTCCATTGGGCTTGCGACATCTTCTTCAATTTACAATACGGTTAATGCAACGACAAACGTAGCGTCTAATTCGACATTCACGACAAACAATACAGGAGCGATCACTGCAGGAAGAACGTATACGTTCACGCCGCCTGCGATTTGCGTGACGCCAACCGCCCAACCGACATCGTTGGTGTTTGGAACTACGACCACTTCGGCGATTGCCGGTTCTTTTACAGCGGCAAGCCCGGCACCATCAAAGTATATGGTGGTGCGCAGTACAAGCGCGACGCCGCCAACGGCCCCTACCAGCGGTACAACCTATGCGAATGGGTCGACTGCTCTGGGTGCGGGTACCTATGTGGTGCAAAGCACGAACGCTTTGACGTTTAACGACACCGGCTTGACAGCAGGTACGACTTATTATTACTACATCTATTCTTTCAACGACGGTTGTACAGGCTCTCCGGCCTATTTGACCACGTCTCCATTGACGGCTTCCCAGTCTACGATTTGTAGTACGGGTACTTCAGTAGGAAGCAACACCATTCTTTCTACATCGGCCAACATTACTTGGACCGGGACCGGGAATTTCATCGTCGAATATGGCGCAACCGGTTTTACGCCAGGTACTGGCGCTACTGCTGGAGTAGGCGGAACCATCGCTTCTTCAACGGCAACTTCGCCATACGCATTGTCAGGACTGACTGGCGCTACGGCATATCAGGTGTATGTTCGTCAGGTATGTCCGCTGGGCGGTTACAGCGCCAATTCCAGCGTACACAGTTTTACGACAGCTTGCGATGCTATTACGACATTCCCAAGCATTCAGGATTTTACGACGTATCCACCGGTTTGTTGGACCGAAGGCAACAACGGTTCGCTTGCGGCTGGTCCGGCAACGGTATCGCCTACTGCAGCTAATGCTTGGGTGGCCGATGGTCCGCTCAACGTAGGGTCAACAGGTGCCGCCAGTGTGAATCTCGATTCTACGGGCGACAACGACTGGATGATTTCGCCATTTTACGCGCTTCCAAGCAGCATGCGTTTGACGTATACGGCTTCGGCACACCAATGGAACTCTACAGGAGCACCGACTTCATGGGAAGCCGATGATTTTGTAGAATTGGTTTATTCGGCAGACATGCTCAATTGGACCGTACTCAGAACGTACAACAGCACCAACATCCCATCGCATTTAGGGCAAACCGAAGTGGTCGATCTTTCAGCTTTTGCCGGCCAAACCCTTCACTTTGCCTTTAGAGGTGTAGAAGGTGCAAGCAATGGTTCTGCAGATTTGGAATTCATTATAGACAATTTTGTAGTAGAACCGATCCCAGTATTGCCGCCAAACTGCGCAACAGGACTTACCCCTGCCGATTTGGCGACCGATGTGGCGAGAACGCCTACTTTGAGTTGGACAGCCGCTACAGGTTCTCCGGTAAGCTATGATATCTATTTGGGTACAAGCAGCACGCCAGGTCTTGTAGCCAACGTGACCGGGTTGACCTATACGCCAGCCATCTTGAACGCCAATACACAATACTACTGGCAAGTGGTTCCTAAGAACGCCAACGGTGATGCCGTAGGTTGTGCCGTACAGTCGTTCACAACAGGAACTGCCATCAACTATTGTGCAGCTACTTATTCGAATGGTTGCGGGTCTACGGGTGGCGACGCCATCACCAACGTAGAGCTCGGAACGCTCGTCAATGCATCGGGTTGCGCTGCCTCTCCGTACTATACTTTCTACAATGCCGTAACGGTGCCGAACCTCATGCAAGGCAGTACAGGCGAAGTCAAAGTAACGATGGGTGCAGATACAACAGGCCAATATTCTGCCGTATGGATCGATTACAACCAGAACGGTGTTTTTGAAGCGTCGGAAGGTGTCATGGCTTCGACCAATGCAGGTGGAGCAGGTGTTCCGGCCACGCTGAATATTTCTATTCCTGCCGGCGCGGTATTGGGCAACACCCGAATGAGAATCCGAGGCGGTAACGACAGTGTTATCCTCGATACACAGGCTTGTGGTGCTACTGCAAGTACATGGGGTGAAACAGAGGACTACATCGTCAACATCATTGCGATGCCAACCGATGCGCCAGATTATGTAGGCTTGAAGTTTCCTGCGACGGCTAATATCTTGGCAGGAGAATCCGCTACGGTTTACGGCCAGGTTTACGAAGGTGGTTTGACTGACGTTGCTCCGAACGTCGATGGCCAGGCGCCTGGTATCGAAGCATGGATCGGCGTCAATGCAAGCAACACCAACCCGAACACATGGGCTGCGGGTGCTTGGACTGCGGCAACGCACAATGCGGGACACGTTAGCAACAACGACGAATACCAAGCAACCATCGGTTCGACTTTGGCAGCGGGTACGTACTACTACGCCTACCGTTTTAGATTGAACGGCGGTCCTTATGTATACGGTGGTACCGACGGTAGCAACGGAAACTTCTGGAACGGTACTACACACAACAGTGGTGTACTTACCGTAAACCCGAACCCAACCCAGTGTGCTACAATGACCACGCCGGCCAACGCGGCTACCAACGTACCACGCGGTACGGTGGCCCTGAACTGGACGGCTCCTACATCGGGCCCGGCACCAACCGGTTACAAAGTGTATTTTGGTACGACTGCGGGAACCACGACTTTGGTGACTACTACAGGAGCGGCCGTGTTGACGTACAACGCTTCGGCGCCAAACTATTCTACGACATATTACTGGAGAATTGTTCCGACTTCTACAATTGGCGGCGGCGATGCAACAGGTTGTACAGAGTTTAGTTTTACGACAGAGGCCGATCCGTTCGCGCCATATTGTTCGGCAATAAATTATACCAACAACGTAGAGCCAATTACTTCGGTAGTGTTTGCGGGAATCAACAACCAATCTCCAAATACCGTACTTAGCGTTGCAAATGGAGGTATTCCGTTGCAAAACTTTATTGCGCAAACGGGTTCGGTTACTACAGAATCCAGCTACACCATGACGTTGAAAGGAAATACAGACGGAACCTTCACCAACAATTTCCGCGTATTCATCGACTGGAACCAAGATGGTGATCTCAACGACGCCAACGAGATTTTCAATGCCGGCAGTGTCACCTCTTCGACAGGTCTTGATGCCATCGAGGCTGTTTCGACGATTACTGTTCCGGCCAACGCGTTAGGTGGAACTACACGTATGCGTGTTAAGAAATTGTTCGGGACAACCGACCTTGCGAACCCATGTATCGGAGGTGGCTACGGTCAAATTGAAGACTACACCATCAACGTAACGGTTTGTACGCCTACCACTTGGTATGCCGATGCAGACGGTGACGGCTATGGCGATTCTGAAACAAGTGTGTCGGCTTGTAACCAACCTGTAGGCTATGTGGCTGTGGGCGGTGACTGCGACGACCAAATCGCAGCCATCAACCCAGGTGCTGCCGATATCCCTTACAACGGCGTAGACGACGACTGCGACGGCACGATCGACGAGACCGGTACGGTCACGACGACCTTGTTATCTAGCTCTTGCGGTGTGACGCTTGCGTCGATCAACTCCTTGGTGGGCATCCAGACCGTGGGCGGCCACCAGATCACGGGCTACCGCATCCGCATCACCAACGGCAGCGAGGTGCAGACGATCGAGAAGAACGTCCCGCACTTCACCATCCCGCAATTCCCGTCGCATGCCTATGCGACCACGTATACGGTAGAGATCCAGTTGCAGCGTGCCGGTATCTGGCAGGCGAGCTGGGGCACGCCGTGTTTCGTGTCGACCCCTGCGATCCTCGTGGACGGCGGTGCCGGTTCGGTGAACCCGTCGCAGTGCGGCATCACCCTGGCCAGCATCAACACCTTGATCGCAACTACGAGCCTCCAGGGCGTCACGGGTTACCGTTTCCGCATCAGCGATTTGACGAACCCTACGGGCCCTAACGCGGTGCAGACGATCGACCGTACGCAGAACTGGTTCAGCCTGCAGATGCTCGCGCGCTACAACTACGGCACGGAGTACCGCATCGAGGTGGCCGTGAAGACCACGGGTGCCTACGGCGGTTACGGCGCGGCTTGCGAATTGTCGTCTCCTGCGGCACCTTCATTGGTGAACTGCGGCGGCACGGTGGCGGCCAAGCACACGCCAATCGCCTCGACCAGCGTGTCGGGTGCTACGCAGTACCGCTTCCAGGTGGTACGCGCATCGGACCTGGCCAGCGCGACGCTCGACCGTTCTACGAACTTCTTTAACTTCAACATGATCCCTGTTTCGCTGTACACTGCAGGCGCGACCTACAACGTACGCGTGGCGGTGATGACGGCAGGCACGTGGTCTCCGTTCGGTGACGCCTGCGAGATTATGGCGCCTGGAGCGGGTGCCAAAGGCTTGCCTACGGCTACCGAGGCTACGGCTTCGGCGGCGTTCAAGGCCACGGCTTATCCGAACCCGTTCACAAGCGACTTCAACCTCGATATCGTGAGCGCGAGCCAGGAGAAAGTACAAGTGAAGGTATACGACATGTTGGGCAAGCTCGTTGAGTCTAAGGAACTCGACGCGGCCGACGCACACAACGCCAAGGTAGGGGCGCAGTTCCCTGCAGGCGTTTACAACGTGATCGTAAGCCAGGACGGCATCGTCAAGACCCTTCGTGTGGTCAAGCGATAACGTTCGGTATCCATAAAGAGAAAGCCCTTCCGGAAACGGAGGGGCTTTTTTATGCCTATCGCGAACCAATTGGCGGGTTTCGCTTTGGTGGCCAGCTTGTTGCGTATTTGTTTGGCGAACCGTTAACTTTGTTGCGATATTTATCGCAAAAGGAGGGTTTGCCTTTTTTTTAGGTGTTGTTTAACCGCATTATTAAAAAATTCGCAAATGTGTGTTAAATGGTTTATAAAACCCAAATTTTCGTTAATTTTGCTTGCTTATGCTGACCGATTGAAAGTTAGCTTATTACGGACCAATTTTTACACTATGAAAAAATTTCTACGCTTAACGAGTGGATGTTTAGTTTTACTATTATCCTTAATCTCAACTAAGTCCAACGCGCAGTTGTTGTTTTACGATGGCTTAAACTACACAGCTGGTCAAAGCCTTGAAACCCAATCGGGTTGGGCGGCACTGACCGGGACCGCCGATTTGTTAATCAATAGCGGTAGCTTGTCGCACGGTACCATTAATTTGCCTGCATCTGTAGGCAACAAGGTCGCTTTTGATGGGGCAGGAATGGATGCTACGCGCTCCTTTACCCAGCAAACCTCAGGAACGGTTTACTTTTCATTTTTGTTGAATGTATCTGCCCTAGGGTCGTTAAATGCCACTGGTGGGTATTTTGCGGCTTTTGCAGAAGGAGCTGCGGGTAATACAACATATGGAGGTACGTTGTGGCTAAGGTCGGATGGTGCTGGTTACGATATTGGTTTAGAGAGAAGAACGGCAAATGCAAACGCGGTTTGGACATCTGGAACGACTGCAATAAACAATACTGTTTTTGTAGTTGTTTCGTATCAAATGGTCGCGGGTACTTTGAACGATGTGGTTAAATTATGGATCAACCCATCTGTTGGCGGTACAGAACCAGCGCAAACCTTGATTGTTACCGGAGGCGCTGCAAATAATGATTTGGCGAATGTCAATAGGCTTTTGATCAGACAAGATTCGGCTACATTGACCCCTTTCGTTCAAATGGATGAACTTCGTGTCGGAACAACATGGGCGTCGGTAACCCCATCAGGTGCAGCCCCAGAAATCAACCTCCAAGGCAACGCCGTCAGCATTGTGAGCGGCGATATTACGCCAGACGTAGCAGACCACACCGACTTTGGTGCAGTGGCGGCAACATCTGGAACTCTCACCAGAACTTTTACGATCGAAAATACAGGAACAGCCGATTTGACCGTGGGTACCATTTCGTTCTCAGGGACGGCCATGGCAGATTACTCGGTCACTACAGCACCTACATCGCCGGTGACGGCCTCGGGCAACACCACGTTTGTGGTGACATTCGACCCGAGTGCGGTGGGCGCACGCGACGCGACCCTCTCGATCGTCAACAACGATGGCAACGAAAACCCTTATACGTTTGCCATCACCGGAACAGGAACGGCCGACACGGCTACGCCGGATTGGGCCAACCTGCAATTCCCTGCCACGGCCTCTATAGACGAAGGCAACACCGTGACCGTTTATGCACAAGTGAACGAACCGGGCATTACCGACGCTGGGGGGCAAGGCGCCAACCTGCAAGGCTGGATCGGGTACAGCAGCGCCAACACCGACCCAAGTACGGGCGGTTGGACCTGGGTAGCCGCCAGCTATTTTGGCGACACGGGCAACAACGACGAATATTCGTTGGCTTTGGGTGCAGGCTTGACGCCGGGTACTTATTATTATGCTTCGCGTTTCCAAATCGGAACGGGCCCCTATGTGTATGGCGGAACAGGTGGTTTTTGGAACAACGACAGCGGCGTATTGACCGTGAACTCGAACCTGGTTGATTTTGCCAACATCCAATTCCCTGCGACGGCTACGATCACGCAAGGCGGATCGGAAACAATTTACGGACAGGTTTACGAACCGGGTGTCACCGAAGCGGGCGGACAAGGTGCAGGCATCACGGCCTGGATCGGGACGAGCGCCACGAACACCAACCCGAATACCGTCGACTGGACCTGGACACCTGCTACATTTAACACGCAGTCGGGCAACAACGACGAATACCAGGCGGCCATCGGATCGGCTTTGGCTCCGGGTACCTATTATTATGCGTCGCGTTTCCAAAAAACAGGCAGCACCGAATACCGTTACGGCGGTACGGCGGGCAACTGGAACAACGACAGCGGCGTATTGACGGTCAACGCGCCTCAGGAAATCAACGTGCAAGGCAACGCCGTGAGCATTGTGAGTGGCGATACCACGCCATCGGCTGCAGACCATACCGACTTTGGTGCGGTGGCGCTGGGCGGCAATATCGTGAGAACCTTTACGATCCAAAATACAGGAGGTGTGAACCTTGTGCTCGACAACCCTGCGGTGTTGCTCGACGAGACCGACAGCTTTACGATCACCCAACAGCCTACCTCACCGGTCGCGCCGGGCGGGTCTACTACATTCGAGGTGACATTTACCCCAACCGCTACGACTGCCGATACCAATACAGTGTTGATTGGCAGCAACGACAGCGATGAGGGTGTGTACAGCTTTGCCGTTACCGGTAGCGCCACCATCGACGCGCCGAATGCGACAGTAGCTACCTCGGTAGGCACCACTAATTTTATCGCCAATTGGGATGCGGTAGCAGGTGCTACAGGGTATCGTTTGGACGTGGCGACCGATCCGAGTTTTGAGACCATTGTCAATACAACCGATTTGATTATCTCGGAATATGTAGAAGGATCGAGTAGCAACAAGTATATTGAAGTTTTCAATGGTACAGGTGCTGCGGTGAATTTGGCAAATTACGAGTTAAGGCTTTATGCTAATGGGTCCGCAACACCAAGCAATACTAGTGCTTTGTCTGGATCGCTTGCAAATAACAGTACGATTGTTTATCGCAACAGTGCAGCTACGATTTATGGCGGCGCCGCAACCAACCTAAACGCTGTCGTGAACTATAATGGCGATGACGCAGTGGTTTTGTACAATACATTGACATCGTCATTCGCCGATATTTTCGGACGGACTGGAGAAGATCCTGGAACCAGTTGGACTGATGGCGGAAACACCACACTTGACAAAACTTTGGTGAGAAATGCCAATGTCACTGGTGGTATTACGACCAATCCAGCAGCTGGATTTCCGACTTTGTCGACCGAATGGACACAATCGAATATCGACGTGGTTTCCAATTTGGGTTCACATACCTATAATGGGGTGTCTTCGTTTTACGTAACCGGCTACAACAACCTAAACGTAGGCAACGTCACTTCCTACATCGTCAACACAAACCTGACCGCCAATACTACCTATTATTATCGTGTACGTGCGGTAAGCGGTGGCACCTCGGCCAACTCGAATGTGATTGCCGTGACCACCGACCCGACCTCGGTAACGTGGGACGGCGACGACTGGACCAACATCGACGGTCCTGACCAGGACATCGATGCGATCATCGAAGGCGTTTACAACTCCGACGTCGATGGCGAGTTTACCGCCAAGTCGCTTACCATCAATTCGGGCTCGTTCACCGTTTCTACGGGAACCAACGTGACCGTGGTAGGCGCGGTAAACAACACCTTGACCGCTGCCGCGCTCGTTATCGAGAACAACGCCAACCTGATCCAAACCGACAACGTAGACAACATCGGCCCGGCTACCGTACTACGCGACAGCAACCCGCTGATGCGTCTCGATTACACGCTGTGGTCTTCGCCGGTAAGCGGTCAGAACCTGCTCGCGTTTTCACCGGCTACCATCACGACGCGTTTTTACGTCTACAACCCGACCACCGATTTGTACAATGTGATCGCACCGGGAAGCAATGATTTTGCCGAAGGGACAGGTTATTTGATCCGTATGCCAGACAACCACCCGACCACACCAACGGTATGGAACGGCGATTTTACCGGTACGCCGCACAACGGCGATGTGAACCTTACGGTGGCCAACGGTACGTTCAATGCGGTGGGTAACCCTTATCCGTCTACGATCGATGCCGATGCATTCATCGACGCGAACAATTTGACCGATGCGTTGTATTTCTGGAGAAAAACCAATGCTGCGCCGACTACGGCTTATGCGACCTACACCTTGGCAGGTGGCGCGGGTACCGATCCGGGACCTGGTGATCCGCTTAGCTTGGTGCCGAATGGCGTGATCCAGGTAGGGCAGGGCTTTATCGCACGCGCGACTTCGACTACCATCGGATTCACCAACGCGATGCGTATCGGTGACAACCAAAACCAGTTCTTCCGTCAGAATATCGAACGCAACCGCATCTGGCTCAACCTGACCAATGCCGAAGGCGTATTCAGCCAAACGATGGTGGCCTACATGACAGGTGCAACCCAAGGCGTAGATGCCAAGATCGACGGTTTGTATTTTAACGACAGCCAGATTGCGTTGACTTCTATTGTAGAAGGAAACGAGTATGCGGTGCAAGGCCGTGCGTTGCCATTCGAAAACACCGATGTGGTGCCCCTCGGATTCAAGGCGGTTACGGCAGGTAACTATACGATTGGGCTCGACCACGTAGACGGTTTGTTTGCAGAGGGTCAGGAAATCTACCTCAAGGACAACAGCGACAACTCGACCCACGATTTGAACGAAGGAAGTTATACGTTTGCCACCGAGGCCGGCGTGTTCAACAACCGTTTCGAGATCGTGTACCAGACTACTTTGGGTACCGAAAACCCAACCGTCCAGGCCAACCAAATCGTGGCGTATAAGCAAGGACAGGACATTGTCATCAATTCGGGCAACCAAACCATGGCAGGTGTCAAGATCTATGATTTGCGCGGCAGGTTGTTGGTGGAGCAAAACCATGTGAACGCCAAAGAGGTGAAACTTTTTGCCGGAAGCGCTACGCAAATGCTCGTGGTGAAAGTAACCGCACAAGACGGTTCAGAGGTCACCAAGAAAGTAATGAACTAGACCCAATATTTTATATTGAGAAAGCCTCCCGTCATGGGGGGCTTTTTTATTTTTCCCTATGACGCATTGTCGTATTCGCGGCAAGCATTTGTCGTATGGAGCCGAAATGGTATTGGTTTGCACCGGCTTTGATCGTTTTATCACTAAGGGGACAAACGAACTTTGCGCTTGGGTAATTTGTAATCTGTTGTAAAATTTCTGTTGTGATTTTTTTACAACAGAAATTTCACAACAGAATTTGTGTTACATAATGACATTTTATGTGAAAATGTAACAGGTTTTAGTGTGACATAAAAATATTTTATGTAAAAATGTAACAAACACAGGGTGGAAAGAAAATTACAGGACTTGATCACAAAGTTGCGCTCAGATATTTTTAAGATCACGAGAGCGGCGGCGCTGTGGTTTGCGGGTAAGCGTCTGCTCGCGGATTATAGACAAGAAAAAATCCAATGAAGTGAGAACGCGCTGTTGATGTATTCTTAAAAAGAGAGAATAGATTGTATGGAATAGGAAAGAAGCGCGTGAAAAAGCGGGGAGCAATAATTCCGCACATAGTATTTCACACATTATTGCATTTGAGGAAAGCTTTTGAAGTAGACGGTCACGAAGTCGACAGCTATTTTTAACAGTGCGGTTGGATTTTGTGGTGTAGGCTTTTACGATACCTGTCCAGGCTGGTGTTGTTGTTTGTGAACCGAGGAGCTGTATTTTGAACTTTTTTTGCGTCGTTGTGGTGCATTGGCGGCCAAAGCGTACTTTTTTGTGCATTTTATCGATAACAAGCGTGCGGTTTATCGGGCATTATAGCGCGTAATGTCTTTAAACGACAAAAATTTTAGCCGAAATGCACGCGATTTCCATTTTTTTGCGGTTCAACGAGTTTTGGGTTACTTCACCGAAATTATTTCACGACGGCGTTTTTATGTTCTAGTTTTGACCTGTGTTTGAAAGCAAACCACCAGTAAAATCAAAACTTGAACGAGATATGAAAACAACGACTACAAAAAACCAAACTGCAAAAGTAACCATCCTGGTGTTGTTTGTGGCGTTGTTGTCGACGGTAAAGTCGTTCGGTCAAACTGTAACGTCTTCGGTTGTAGAAACTGAAGTTGAAATTGTAACAGTTTCGGGTCAAGAAATTGCTGGTGCCGAGTCTACTGCATCGACCCTGAACATCGTTTCTTGGTTCATGGGATCAAAACAAACACCGAAAGCCACCATTTCTAACGAAGGTCCGGTGAGCGCAAAAAAACAAATGATCAACGCTGGCATCGCGCCAAACCGTTTGTTGATCAAGTCGTTTGGCAAGAAAGCTGCCAACTACCAAAGCACGATAGCATAATTTTTTTTATTTTATATTAGTTAGATTAGGATGAAATTGCCTCTTGGATTGGTCCCCGGGAGGCATTTTTGTTTTTGGTCGTTTGCTTGATTTTTTCGCCGACGCCACACTTCGTATGTGACGCAATTTTTCTTTCCACTTTTTTGACGCTACTGTTAATAAAATTATTACCAATCGTTTTTCGATTTTTCTATTTTTGGTACCGATAACTTATTGATTTGGTATCAGAAATTTAATCGCTGGCATTTTTCAATTTATTTGTCGACACAAATGTTGCATTTCGTCGATTGTTTTATGCAGATAATCGATAAAAAAATTATTTGATTCGGAATCGCAACGAAGTAATAAGTTTTAATGTAAATTTATGCGCGTCATAATATTACCCCAATATTAAAAGCATGAAAATCAGTTGTTTCAGAACTGTTTTTTTATAAGAAAAATAATACCACCACACCAAAAAAAATGTTTATGAATTCAAAATTACTTACCACTTTTTGTTGCCTCGCAAAAAAAAGTAATCTTCGCTCTTTGTCGCTCAAAACCATGTTTGCGGCGTTGATGGGACTCGCGGCCTGGTCTGGTTTTGCTCAGGTGAGCAGTTATACCATTACAGGAACAGGCGTTGGACAAACCTTTACCGAAATCAACACTGGAGGCGGAGCAACCGGGGCTTTCGGGACTACCGCTAATGCCACGTTAGACAATGCTACGATTGGCGCCCGCCCTATTGGGTTTGATTTTAATTTTAACGGCAAGGTTTACACTACTTGTAATGTGTCTTTCAACGGCTTCATTACATTTGGCGCGATGACGCCCGCCCAACTCACCGCGATGGCGACCGATTTCACGCCAATATCTACGACAACGAGTTCGTATGAAGGTGTAATTGCTGCGTATGCGCGGGATTTAAAGGGCGCATTAACCGATGTTTTGTATCAAGTCCAGGGAACTCCGAATACCAGGACCTTTACGATACAGTGGATTGCGTACCGTAACACTCAATCCTCCGCAGCGATCAGAATGCAGATAATTTTGCACGAGTCGCATCCTTCTAATCCGAATTCGGGTTTGGTTGAAATCAAATACAATGCGAACACTGCTCAAACTCCTGCAATTGGACTAACCGGACAAATTGGCCTACGAGGGGAGAACACTACAGATTTTAACAACAAGTTTCGTTCGGCTACAGGAGCTTGGCCCGCAACTGCAGGGGGCGTATTGGCTCGGGGAACAGCGGCTAATAGTACTGTTATTACTACATTCAATGCCAACGGGTCGACCATTTCTGTGCCAACTTTGTTTACGTTTATACCGCCAACTTGCTTTGCGCCTAAAGCCGTTCGCGCTACTCCGGTTTCGATTTCAGACACAGGCGCCACGATCACCTGGACGGCGCCGCTGGTTGCACCGGCAAGTGGCTATGACTACTTGGTGAGTCCAACGGCACCAACTGCCATGAATTATGATACCTACGGGCCGGCTTATCCTAAAGATATTACACCTGCGACGGGATCGGTTGGTGCGGGTATTACCACGACCGCTGTAGGCAGCTTGATGCCAAGCACCTTATATTACATTTACGTCCGAAGCAATTGCGGTACGCCGGGTGGCTGGTCTGCGGCAGGGTCGTTCACAACCTTGTGCCCGCCAATTACGGTGTTGCCCCATACCGAGAATTTCAACTTGGCTACGGTGGGCTCGGTGCCACCATGTATGAAAAGGGAGTCTGGGGCGGGAAGCGCCGTCTGGGCAGTTACCAACCCCACCGTGCCTAGCTGGGGCTTTATGGACAGGCACATGCGCATCACCGTTTTGGGTGGTAACGATAACGATGCCACTTTTTTCACAGAAGGATATCAATTGACCGGAGGGACATCTTACCGTCTTTCCTATAAATATGGGGCATCGGCAGATTTTGTGACCACCGAGCAGAGTATGTCTATTTCTTATGGACTTGCGCCAGTGGCTGGGGCCATGACCAATCTGTTGGTCGATTATCCTTCGTTCAAAGCAGGTCCTTATACCAATGTCATCAACTTTACGCCGCCTGCGGACGGGGTCTATTTCATCGGGTTTTATGACTATACGGTAGCGGGCAATGCGGCCACACTCGTGGACGACATCGATTTGAGACCGTCTACGTGTTTTGCGCCGGTGCTTAATGCAGTCAGCGGCATTACTTCGGGCAGTGGATTTGTTTCTTGGACCGCTGCGGTACCCAACCCTGCAAGCGGATACGAATATTTCTACAGCACGACCAATACGCCGCCAACTTCGGCCAGTACGCCTATGGGGGGCACGGCCGCTGGTGTGACGAGTTTTACGTTGGGCGGGCTTTCTCCATCTACTACCTATTACGTATGGGTTCGTTCAAGCTGTGGCGGAGGTGACTACAGCAATTGGTCTTCGTTGGTTTCGTTTACGACAGATGTGGGCCCTGCGCCGCCAACGTGCGTGCCATCGGGTGCCGGGTATTTCCAAGATCCAAACGGGATTACGAACGTCACCTTTAGTAACGTCAATAACACTACGGGTATTGAGGTGAACAATTATGGGGACTATACCTATTTTACAGGTTATGGCGGACAAGGTACGACGATGCCGTTCTCGGTGACCTACAGGACGGGTTTCAGTTACGACACAAAAATTTGGATCGATTGGAACGATGATGGTGATTTTGACGATGTTGCGCCTTTCAACGAATTGGTTTATACGGGCAATTCCTCGGCATCGGTCCCAGCAGTATTGACCGGCACGTTTAATATTCCTAATTCAGCTACGTTGCTTGGTGCCCATCGCATGCGCATTGGCGGTATGGATTTTGGCCCTGCAGCGTTAACACCGTGTCGCAACGGTAGTTGGCAGGCCTATGAAGACTATACGTTGTATGTTACGTCGCCACCGCCGGCCATTAATTTGAATCCGTATACAGGCATCATTTGTCAGGGCGAAACGAGTTTGGTTACATTGGCGCCTAGTTCACCGGCAGCGAACTATACAAGCTATACCTGGACACCTTCCGCTGGTGTTACGGGGAATGCGGCTTCCGGATGGACGTTTAGCCCTACGGCAACAACCATCTATGAATTGGTTGGTTACAACGGCGCAACGTTTCACAGGGCTACTGCAACAGTTACGATTACGGTGAAAAATACGCCGTCGGCAGTGAGTATCACACCTTCGACATTGGCCGTGTGTCAAAATGCCACCACACTTTCGCCTTTGACCGTGTCAGGTGGTATTGTGAGTGGTGTAGCGATTTACTCCGAGAATTTCAATGCGCCGACAGCCGCCGGTTGGACCCAGCAAAACTTTACCACGGGTAGTACGAACATTCCTCCAACCAATGATTTGGCGGCTTGGGGGTTGTTTCCAGATGGGTACAATCCGTTTTTTGGTACGGTAATCCATAGTAACGACAATTCGCAGTTTGCCTTTACCGAAAGTGATGCGCCAGGCGGAGCCGCCGACGTACATACCGAGTTGCTTTCGCCGGCCATTAACTTGACCGGTTATACCACCGCCACGTTGAACTTCTACGAATTTTACATGGCGTTTCTTACCGATGTCAACGACGAGTTCCGTGCCGTGGATATCATGGCTGCCGACGGAACCACATTGCTGGCCACGCCGTTGCAAAACCCAGGTACTGCCAACATTGGCGCCGCGAATAATTTTGCGCTGGCAACTGTAGATCTAACGCCTTATGTAGGAACCACCATCCGGGTGCGTTTCAGGTATGAAGCCACTTATGATTGGGGTTATGCTATAGACAATTTTGTGGTTACCGGTAGTGGACCATCAAGCTATACTTGGTCGCCAATCACTGGTTTGTACAATGATGCGGCCGGAACAGTTGCCTATACGGGCGATGCAAGGGCGACAGTTTATCCTAGACCAACCGTAGACACAAACTACACCGTGACGGCCACCGCTTTTGGTTGTCCGGTTGTTTCGGCTCCGATGACCGTGACTGTTACGCCAATCAATGGTGGTGCAATGGTAGTCACCAGCCAAACCGTTTGTGGTGGATCGGCAGCATCCGACATCGTCTTGACTACGGGAAGTGTTCAAGGTACCATTCTGTACTGGCAGTATGCAGACGATGCCTTATTTACAGTAAACCTTACCAATATCCCTGGTTCGGGCGGTTTGATGACCTTGCCGTCTGCGATGATTGGGACCATTACAGGGCCGCGTTATTTTAGAGCCGTGGTCAATGTAGCCGGTTGCGCGAATGCGTTTTCACCGACACACGCCATTACGATTCCAACGACCACTTGGACGGTCGGTCCGGGCTGGAGCGCAGGGCCTCCTACAGCGTCGGTTCAAGCGGTTTTCAATGGTAACTATACCAGTACTGGTAACTTGACAGCTTGTTCCGTGCAAGTAATCGGAGGCATTGTGACCATTAATTCCGGACATACCTTGACGGTTCAAAACGAGGTCAATGTGTCGAATACTGCCCGTCTGATATTTGAAGACGATGCGAGTTTGGTGCAAGTCACCAATGCGGCCAACATAGGGGATATCACTTACAAGCGCAACACAACACCGATGCGCATGTGGGATTATACCTATTGGTCTTCGCCGGTAGATGGCCAAATTTTGGCGAGCTTTTCTCCGTTGACCATGGCAGACAAGTACTTTTGGTTCAACACCACAACCTACCAATGGACGGCGGTTTCAGCGCCTGGGATTACGCCGATGACACCTGGTAGGGGATACATCATCAGGGCGCCGCAAGGTTTCAACTCTGTGCCACAGGTTTGGCCTGGAAGTTTTGGTTACGATGGTGTGACACATGGCGGCGGCGTGCCGAACAACGGTACAATTCCGGTAACAGTAGGGCACAACAGTTCGACCAATAATTTAGATTGTATAGGCAACCCTTATCCGAGCGCCATCAGTGCCAATTTATTCATGACCGATTCGCAAAATGCGGCGGCTTTGGGTGCAGGAGGGACAACGTTGTACTTTTGGACGCACAATACTCCTGTAACGGCGTCGCAGTATAACTACAACAATGCTGACTATGCAAGCTACAATTATACAGGCGGTGTTGGTACTGGTGCTGCGGCAACCAGTCCGCTGCCGTGTGTTGGCTGTAATTTCAACGTGCCTAACGGAAATATCGCCGCTGGTCAGGCGTTCATGGTCAAGACGGTGGCGTCGGGTACCATATACTTCAAGAACACCATGCGTCTTACTGGCCTGAATACGCAGTTTTTCAGAATGGACGATCAAGAGGATCCAGTCGAATTGTTGCAACGCAGCCGTCTTTGGTTGGAATTCACGAACAACGACGGAGCCTACAAACAAACACTCGTTGGCTACATCGAGAACGCTACCAACGGTATCGACGAAGGTTTCGATGGGCCTTTGGTAGAGGTGGGTAATCCGGTGAGTATTTATACGATGGTCGACGGCCAAAAATTGTCGATCCAAGGGCGTGCCATCACGTTCTCTGAAGACGACGTGATTCCGGTAGGCTACCGCAGCAACATCGCTGGTAGTTTCCAAATCAACATGCCGATGATCGACGGTTTGTTCGCCGATCAGGATGTGTATCTCGAAGATATGATGTTGGGTATTACACACGACCTCAAACAAGGTCCTTATCCGTTCACGACCGAGGCGGGCACGTTCGATAACCGTTTCGTGATCAAGTTTGTCAATAATTTGTTGGCTGTTGAAAGACCGACGCTTAACGGAAACAACGTGGTCGTTTACCAAAACGACCAAACGATATTCATCGAGACGTCGCAAGTCAAAATGAAGTCGGTCAAGATTTTCGATTTGCGCGGGCGATTGATTGCAGAAAAAGATGCGGTGAACGAGCACAAGGTGGCGTTCAACAACCTGCTCGCGGCGCAAGAAGTTTTGTTGGTTCAAATCACATCTGAAGATGGTGCCGTAGTGACCAAGAAAATAGTGTACTAAATAGTATTTGCGAATATTTACAAAGCCCCCAATTTGGGGGCTTTTTGTTTGTATTAACTTTTTTTGATTTTGACCCAAGTGCATTTTGTCGATTTTATATGTATTTAATCGGATTGTCAAAAATTCGTTTAACGATTCGTTAACTTTTTTTTACCTTAACCTATTATTTAACCCAATTTTTATAAATTATGATTACAAACTACAACAACGTGGGTTGCGACGACGTGTCGTGGCTCCAGAATGATGTTGGGGATTGGAATGGTTCTCCGCCTACAATTCCCAAGTCGAAGTTTAAATCGTGGCTTGTCAATGTCGTTATGCTTTTTGCGCTTTTAAGCGCGATAGGGCTTAATGCGCAAGTAACTATCCCGGCGGGCAATACCAACACTGCAGGTGCTCGACAGCCTTTAGGGTCTTGGTTTGGTTACGAGCGATCTTCTATGATTTACACGCCTGCCGAGATTGGGCAGTCGGGTAATATCACAGCCGTTGGTTTTTATGTCAATTCGGTCACTACGCCTGGAAATGCGGTCAATGTCCGAATTTACATGAAACACAAAGCGACAGCGACCAATACGGCGGCTACGTACAATAACGAAATTTCCGGTGCCACATTGGTTTACGGTCCGGTAACGATTCCTGCGGCTAGTTTTGTGGCGAACCAATGGATTACGATTAACTTGAGTACGCCGTTTGCATACAACGGAACGAGCAACTTGCAGATTCTTACCGAGACAAACGCTACAGGCGGTGGTAATGAAGGGTCCGCAGGAAAGGTGTTCCGAAGCGGGCCAACGGTGACCAATGCCATGATGACTTGGTCACAAGACACCACCGACCCAAGTGCTTCTCTAAATGGTACGGTCACAAGCAATAGACCCAATATTCAGCTAACCATTGCCTCATCTACTCCGTGTAGTGGAACGCCTGTCGCGGGTACTACAACCCCGGCTGCGGTCAACGTATGCCCTGGAGCAACGCCAGGTGTGTTTTCGGTCACAGGGGCTACTCATGATGCCAACATTGTGTATCAGTGGGAGGAGTCTGATGACAATGGGGTAGGAGATGCGTGGACCAACGCGGTAGGCGGCACTGGGGCCGCAACCAGTAATTATACGCCGCCTGCTCTTATAGGAACAATCATTTATTATAGGTTAAGGATGACTTGTCCGGCGTCGTCGTTGTCATCGACGTCTGTACCGGCTGTCGTCAATGCAACGCCGACGACACAGGCTTCAGCGGCGACTACATCGGCTGCGTCCAATTTTGGAATGACTGCTTCGTGGACCAACGGAAACGGCGCCAGAAGGGTCGTTTACTTGAGCGACAGCCCAACTTTTACCGATCCGGTTAACGGTTCGGGGCCGGCTTTAACTGCCAATACCGTTTATTCGGGTTCAGGCCAACAAATTGTCTATGACGGGACCGGCACTTCGGTTGCGGTGACAGGTTTGGCTATCGGAACGACTTATTATTTTAAGGTGTATGAGTATTTGCGATGCAATGCCGCCGCGCCTTTTAACTACTACTACAATGTCACTACGGGAACCAACGTGGTAAGCGCGGCAACTTGTGGCGCTTCGACGATTCCGTACAACGAAAGTTTTGAAACAGCAGTAGTACCAGGTTTTGCGTCTTGTACCGCAACCAGCTCGCATCCGTTGACCAGGTCGACTACCACAACAGGGGCAGCGCCAAGAACGGGAACCAAATACCAGAACATCAGATGGACACCTACCGTTGCCAAGTATTTGTACTCAAATGCAGTTGCTTTGACTTCGGGTACTTCGTATGATTTTGGTGCGTGGTACCTGACCGATGGTCTTGGTGGCTGGACGTCGATCAAAGTGATGGTCAATACCACGCCGTCGGCTACTGGGGCTACGACACTCACCACGGTGAACAGTGCTACCAACACGACGTATGCCAAAATCCAAGGGACTTATGTGCCGTCGGCCTCCGGAAATTATTTCATGGTTATCGAAGTAATTCACACCAGCGGGCCAAACGACATGTCTATCGATGATTTGTTTGTGATCCCAACGCCAACGTGTTTTGAACCTACAGCGTTGACGATTTCAAACCTGACCGCCGCTACCGCCGATTTGAGCTGGACGGCGCCGGCATCGCCGAATATCGGCTACGAGTGGGCCGTAACTACTTCTGCTACGCCACCTGCTTCGGGTACATTTGAGGCAGGAACCAGTGCTTCGGTATCGGGATTGACGGGTAACACCACTTATTATCTGCATGTCAGGACCGAGTGTATCGACGACACAAGTTTCAGTATCTGGAACAGCAAGTCGTTCAAGTTTATTTTGGGAGATGTTTGTGCGTCGGCTATCGATCTGGCTACACTGACCAGCCCTTATAATGGCGATACCACGGGTGCCGCAGATAATTTTACCAATACATGTGCGGGAGGTAACACGTCTCCGGATTTGGTTTACTATATCGATGTGCCGAACGGCGGTTCCTTGCAAATAGGGCAAACGACCAACAACTACGATTCCGAGAACACCATGTTCTACGGCGGAGCTTGTCCGGGTCAGACCCAGATCGCTTGTTATGACGATCCTGATGATACGACCAATAACTGGACAAACACCACAGGATCTACCCAACGTGTTTATTGGGTGCAGGATGGTTTCTCCGGTGCCACCAACTTTGGGACATTTACGTTGGCTTGGACCTTGACCCCGCCTCCGTCATGTATTCCACCAGTTGCATTAACCATTTCGAACCTGACTGCTGCGACTGCCGATTTGAGCTGGGGCGCATCTACCACGCCAAATATTGGTTATGAGTGGGCGGTTACAACATCTGCAACGCCACCTGCATCAGGTGCGTTTATCGCGGGAACAAGTACTTCGGTTTCTGGCTTGACAGGCGGGACCACTTATTACCTGCACGTCCGCACCGAGTGTATCGACGATACTGATTTCAGTACTTGGGCAACCCAGTCATTTAGATATCTTGTGGGCGACACCTGTGCGTTGGCCATAGACTTGGCTACACAAACCAGTCCAATTAATGGCACTACAGTAGGAAGCGCAGACAACTACGATCCTAGCTGTAATACTTCAATCGCGACTGTAGGGCCAGATATGTTCTATAAGGTCGATGTGCCCGTAGGATTTACTTTGGTTATAGGATTGACTGCTTCTAGCTACGATTCGGTACACAGCGTTCATTATGGAACCTGTGCGACCAATACCAGCATCGTCTGTACCGATACAGAAATCGTCAACCATACATGGGTAAATGATACTGGTTCTACGCAAACAGTATATTGGGTGCAGGATGCTTGGTCAAGCGGCACAGGTACTTATACCTTGGCCTGGACCTTGACTGCGCCGCCAATCACGATTACCGATTTCACGCCAACCGAATCTTGTTCGGCCGATCTCGAAAACGTAGATGTGGTCATCACCGGTAGTAACTTTACCGATGCGACCGATGTTCAACTCAACGGTGTTTCCATGCCGTTCGACGTCGACAGTGATACGCAAATCACAGTTCACTTGACTGCTTCGGCTACAAGTGGCACTTTCGAAGTAATCAATGCTGTCACTTCTGAGGTCAGCGACGATTCGTTTACCGTTAACGCCAACCCTCCAATCGCGCCAATCACGGCGCCAGGTGGTGCAACCAACATTTGTTTGCCGAACACCTTGGATTTGGACGACGCAGTTCCAACCGGAACTTGGAGTTCATCTAACGTGGATGTCGCAACGGTCGATGCCAACGGACTTGTTAGTTCAATGGGCGTGGGAAGCGTGGTTATTTCTTATACCATCACCAATGAAGCTTCAGGATGTTCTAGCGTAGAGACTTATGCGTTGACCATCAGCGAGGAAGTAGTCATCACATCGAGCACACCTACCCAATCGGTGGTTACGGGCGGCGATACGTCGTTCAGTGTTACCGCAACGGGAACAGGCAACCCAGCGTTGACCTATTTCTGGGAGGTTTGTACCGATGGTTCGGGCGTCAATTTTGAGCCGGTTGTCAACGGCACAAACTATGCAGGTGCCGATACGGCAACGTTGCAAATCATCGATGCTCCTATCGAGTTTAATTTCTTCTTCTACCAATGTACAGTCACTGGCGTATGTAATGCTGCGATTTCTGACTTGGCTGTATTGCTCGTTGGAGAGACGGGCATCGACGATCAACCGGATAATGTCACGATTTGTGATGCCGGTGCCGGTGCAGCACAATTCAGCATCACTGCTTCGCCAGACGTTACCGACTACCTTTGGTATGAAGACCAAGGCGGCGACAACTGGTTGCCGTTGTCAGATGTTGGAATGTACAGCGGAACGACTACCGCTACATTGAGCTTGTCAGGCGTAACCTTGGCCAATACCGGCTGGAGGTATAAAGTACAGGTGACAGGCATCGGTTTCGCCGAGTCCAACCCTGCTACTTTGACCGTGGTCGAATCAGCTTCGATCGTAACGCCACCAAGCGCACAGTCTGTTTGCTACACTGGCGGGTCTGCCGTATTTAGTGTAGTTACTGGCGGAGGGGTTGCTTCGCATACTTGGGAGTATTCTTCTAATGGCGGTTCAAGCTGGGCTCCTGTAGCTGCTGGAACGCCAACAGGTGCTACTTATTCGGGTGCATCAACACCTAATTTGACTGTCAACACAACTGCTGCAACACCGGCAGGAAACCACCAGTACCGTGTAATTGCCAACGCAACTGCGCCTTGCGCAAACGCAGAATCGGCAGGAGCCGCTTTGACGATCACCACACCGGTGGTTTCGGTAACGCCACCAGCGGCATCTTACTGTACGCCAGGCTCGCCAGTTTCTTTGACAGCAAGCGGCGCTGATACGTATACTTGGTCGCCTTCAACAGGTTTGTCGGCAACAACAGGTGCGTCGGTAACGGCCAACCCGAGTACGACCACAACCTATACGGTGGTCGGTTCGACATCTTCGGGATGTTCGTCTCAAACTACGGTAACCGTAACGGTGGCGCCAATCCCTGACGCCAGTGCAACCGCCACTCCAGCGACTGTTTGTCCTGGGGCGAACTCGCAATTGCAGGCCGTTACGCCAATCGTCGATACAAGCGCTGCTGGCTATTTGTTCTCGGCATCGTCAGGTGCCTATGTCCCGCTTGTTGGCGGTACCAATAGTACTGCAACAGGAGACGACGGTACGCAGTTGAACATTCCAATCGGATTTACCTTCAATTATGCTGGAACTGCACACAATAACTTTAGTGTTTCTACCAATGGAAATATTAGGTTGTTGGCTACCTATTTGACGAACCACTGGACAAATACGTTGGCTACCTATACCAATATTATTGCACCTTTGTGGGACGACAATAACAGAAGTGCAGGTGCCATTTCATACGCTACAACAGGTAGCGTAGGCAGCAGAGTGTTGACGGTACAATGGTCTAACGTGTCGATTGGCGGTACTGGATCTTCATCAAATTCAACAAGCAACTTCCAAGTGCAATTGTTTGAGGGTACCAACCAGATCAAATTTAATTATGGCGCGCTCAATACAGCCAACGGTGTAACTGCTTCTATCGGAATCAGTAGTGCCACTGGCAAGTACTTGAGTGTAACACCAGGGTCGCCTGCTTCGGCCTCGACAGTTAGTGCAACTACGGAAAACACTGGTATTAGTTCGGCTACGAACTTGCCTTCGGGGACAAGTTATACCTTTACTCCGCCAACGGTTTACACTTATACTTATCAGTGGACGCCTTCGGACTTTATTGCCGGTCAGGAAACCTTGGCCAATCCTGTAGCTACGGGCGTGACAGCAGCCACTACTTATCAAGTGGTCATCACAAACAACGCTGGTTGTAGCACCACCGAAACCGTTACGGTAAATGTGGAATCTGGCGCATCAATTACGACGCCACCTGCTCCTCAAACCGTTTGTCAAGGTCAGCCTGCTTCGTTCACCGTTGCAGCTACTGGAGCCGGTATTACTTATCAATGGAGAAGAAACGGTGTGAATTTGACCAACGTAGCGCCATTCAGCGGTGTTACTACACCTACCTTGTCAATCAGCGCGGCGGCTGTGGCCAATGCCGGCGATTACGATGTGGTGGTAACGCCTATATGTGGCGCTGCGGTAACATCAACTCCTGTTGCGTTAGTAGTTAATGCACTTCCGGTAATCACGACGCAGCCAGCGGCGCCTGCCGCCATTTGTGCAACAGCAGGCACGGCTGCAGTCAGCGTGGTTGCAACGGGTGTCGCTACCTATCAGTGGAGAAGGAATGGCGTTAATTTGAGCAACTCGGCACCATACAGTGGGGTCGATACTGCTACACTTACATTGACCAATCCTGCTCAAGCCGACGGCGGTTCATTTGACGTCATTTTGACCAGCAGTGCAGGTTGCCCAATCACTTCTTCTGCTGCGGCAGTAACGGTAAATCCTGCCCCTGCAACGGGTACAGGTGTTGCAATTTGCCAAGGCGGATCAGGAAGTTTGACCAGCATTACAGATTGCAGCAACACCACCACTACTAACGTGTTGACATTCCCGGACATTCCAGCTACAGGGGCACCAACGTATATGCGTTCGTCAGGAGGTACGACTTATTCTGCAAGTAGTACGGTATCCTACACTACAATGACGTTCCAGGTTACGCAAACCGGCAGCTATACGTTGGATGGTTGTGCGCCTAATGATTCCCACATGCAGTTGTATTCGGGAACATTTAATCCAGCTTCACCAGCGACGAACTTTATTGAGGCCAACGACGACAGTAATCCTAACTCGGGAACCTGCGGAGCCGACCCTCGTATTGTAAGAACATTGACAGCGGGCGTTACCTACATCATGGTATATACCCCGTTCAGCGGAACAGCGGGATTGACTGGAATTACCGTTACCGCGACGCCTCCTGCAGGTGGTAGTCTGCAAACCGGAACTACAGGAACCATTCAATGGTATACGGCTTCATCTGGCGGCACTGCCATCGGAACAGGAAGTCCATTCAACCCAGTAGGCGTTGCTAATTCAGGTTTGACAGACACCAATACACCTGGTGTTACAACATTCTATGTTGCCTGTTCAAATAATCCGACTTGTCGTTCGGCTGTTACCTTCACGATCAACGAAAACGTGACCTATTATGCCGACAATGACGGTGATGGATACGGAAATACTGCAGTTACTGTTGTAAGTTGTGCAGGTGAAGCGCCTGCTGGCTACGCTGCCCTTTCGGGAGATTGTAACGACGAAGTCGCTGCGATCAACCCTGGTGCGGCCGAGGTTCCGTTCAACGGTGTCGACGACGATTGCGACGGCGATATCGACGAGACCGGTACGGTGACGACTACTTTGCTGGGCAGCTCATGCGGTGTTACGCTTGCGTCGATCAACTCTTTGGTTGGTATCCAGACCGTGGGCGGTCACCCGATCACGGGCTACCGCATCCGTATGACCAACGGCAGCGAGGTGCAGGTGATCGAACGCGACGTTCCTCACTTCATCATCCCTCAATTCCCGTCGCATGCTTACGCGACGACGTATTCGATCGACATCCAGTTGCAGCGTGCCGGAATCTGGCAGGCGAGCTGGGGCACGCCATGCTTGGTGTCGACCCCTGCGATCCTTGCCGACG
>NZ_FMVF01000004.1:0-327429 GCF_900101895.1 Flavobacterium caeni | reverse complement strand
TTCCAGGTGGTACGCGCATCGGACCTGGCCAGCGCGACGCTCGACCGTTCTACGAACTTCTTTAACTTCAACATGATCCCTGTTTCGCTGTACACCGCGGGCGCGACCTACAACGTACGCGTGGCGGTGATGACGGCAGGCACGTGGTCTCCGTTCGGCGACGCCTGCGAGATTATGGCGCCTGGAGCTGCGGCCAAAGGCATCGATACCGACGAAGCAACATCGGCGTTCAAGGCCGCTACCTATCCGAACCCTTTCACGAGCGACTTCAGCATCGACATCGCGACCGAAAGCAACGAAATGGTACAGGTGAAGGTGTATGACATGTTGGGCAAGCTTGTCGAGTCTAAGGAAGTAAACGCCGCCGACTTGAACACCACAAAAGTGGGGGCACAATACCCATCGGGTGTTTACAATGTGATTGTCAACCAGAACGGCATCGTGAAAACGATCCGTGTGGTGAAAAGATAAAATTTGGGGGGTTAATAATAGAAAACACCTCTCTTTATGGGAGGTGTTTTTATAAAAATGAAGACTATGAAAAATGCCAAAAATGGAATAGCAACCTTGTTTTTTTTGTTTTCGGTAGCAGGTATGGCGCAGGTTGGCATCGGAACTCCGGCTCCGGCGGCCACGCTAGACATTACCGCGGCAAACTTGACCGCGGCCAGTGTAGATGGCTTGTTGGTGCCAAGGATATCCAGGGCGCGCGCGCAAACCATGGCCGGCACACCAACATCGACGTTGGTTTACATTGACAATGTGGCTACGGGGTCATTGCTCGGAACAACCGTCAATGTGACATCTGTGGGGTTCTATTTCTTTAACGGAACGGTTTGGGAAAGATTGGCCTCGGGCGCAAACAACGCGTGGAACATTACAGGCAACGCCGGTTTGTCGGGCACGACCAACTTTTTGGGCACAACAGATCCCGTCGACTTGGCTTTTAGAAGAAACAACAGCGCCGCGGGTAAAATCGGTGCAACCAGCACCGGATTTGGCGTCAACGCACTTACGGCAGGCGCAGCCACTACCAGTACCGCTTTCGGCACCGATGCGGCTCGTCTTACCACAGGCAACGCGAACACCTCGGTGGGTTACCAGGCCTTGTACGCGCAGGTGGGCGCGGCCAATGCCACCGCCATGGGCTATCAGACTTTGCTGGCCAATACGGCCGCAGAAAGTTCGGCCTTTGGTTCGCAAGCGATGATGGGCAATATTGGCGGCACGGGCAATACGGCCATGGGTTTCCAGGCTTTGCTGTCAAACGCCAACGGGTCGCAAAACACCGCCGTCGGAAATCAAGCGGCACGCGGGACCACAGGAAGCAGCAATACCGCCATCGGCTACCAAACCCTTTATTTCAACACCACAGGAATCAACAATACGGCCATCGGCAGACACGCCATGCACTTAAACACGGCCAGCAACAATACCGCCGTGGGGCAACAGGCTTTGTTGAACAATACAACCGCTACGGGAAACACCGCTGTGGGCTCGGATGCGTTGCGTATCAGTACCGGAGCGGGCAATACCGCGGTCGGATACGCAGCAGGTGAAGAGCATGGAACGGGCGCCAACAACACCTATTTAGGGTTGGAGGCGGGAAGGTATAACACCGGTGCGGCGGGCAACAACGTGTTCGCGGGTTACCAATCAGGACACCGTTCAACCGGATCGTTCAATACCATATTGGGCTCGGCCACGCTTAGAGGCACAGGCGCTTCGTCGAACAACGTCGCGGTAGGCTACAACATCATGACCGCGGCAACCACCGCCACGAACAATACCGCGCTGGGCTCGGGTGCCCTTAGCGGAAACGTCGTCGGTAACAGCAACGTTGCCATCGGATACCAAGCAGGGGCTACCGAAACCGGTGACCAAAAATTGTATATCGAAAACTCGAACGCAGGCCCGAACGCTGCTTTGATCTATGGTGAATTCAACACCAACATCGTACGCGTCAACGGACAAATCCAGGTGGGCAATCCAACCATTGCCGGTTACGCCTTTCCTACCGTTCGCGGCACCAACGGACAAATCTTGCAAACAGACGGTGCAGGCGCGACCAACTGGGTCAGCCCAAGTGCATTGTCGATCACAGAGACCGATCCGCAGGTGTCTTCTACAACCACGGGTTATGTCCCAAGATGGAACGGGACCACGTTGGTTGACGGCGTTGTTCGTGACGATGCTACGAATGTGGGTATCGGCGTAGCCCCATCGGCAGGCAACAGACTGGACGTGAACGGCAATACCCGAACCACGAACTTTCAGATGACCAGTGGCGCGGCCGACGGCTACCTTTTGCAAAGCGATGCTGCCGGAAACGGAACCTGGGTTCCCAATGCTGCGGCCAATCTGTCGATGGTAAATGCAAACCTTACAGCCAATCAAGTATTGACGGGTGCCGGTTGGGAAAAAATCAACTTCGACAACGAAACGTTCGACACCGCCAGCGAGTTCAACATCACCAATGGTCGATTCAGGGCGTCAAAGGCCGGTTTCTATCGGATCAATGCGGCCTACCATACCAACCCGCAATCGCATACGAACCTTTACTCGATTGGTGTTTACGTCAACGGGACCTTGCACAAAATGTCGGCCAGCGACCACCATGGTATTGGCCAGATTGAGCGTTCGGTCAGTTGTTTGGTGCCATTGGCGGTGAACGACTATGTCGAGATTTACATCGAGGACTATGTCGCTGGCGTTGAGATCGACGGTTACTCGGGCAAGACCTATTTCGAAGTACAGCAAGCACGATAAGTAACGTCAAAAATTGCAACGGTATAAGGTCCATAAAATGAAACGCCGATTCGCTTTGGCTTGGCTATTGTTTGCCCCTTTTTGGCTGTTGGCGCAGGAACTTTCGCCCATCGTCAAATACAACTCGGGCAATTACAATGCCGGCAACCAGAACTGGATGATTGCCCAGGACGCGGACAAATTCATGTTCTTTGCCAACAACGAAGGGCTGCTCGAATTCAATGGATCGGCCTGGACGCTGTACCCGTCGCCGAACGAAACCATCATCCGTTCGGTCAAAGTGGTGGGCGACCGGATTTACACCGGTTGCTACATGGAATTCGGCTACTGGACACGACAGCCCAACAAACAGCTCCAGTACCATTCGCTGAGCAGCGGCATCAAAAACCAAATCAAGGACGACGAGCAGTTCTGGAACATCTTGGGCTATGACCAGTGGGTGATTTTTCAATCGCTCGACCGCATCCACATCTACGATACGCAAACCAAGAAATTCTCGGTCATCGCACCCAAAAATGGCGTCTTGAAAGCCTTTCAGGCAGACACCGCCATTTACTACCAGGTGCCCAACGATGGCCTTTATGAAATAGAAAACGGCGCACCCAAACGCGTGTCGAACCATCCTGCGGCCAACCACAAAATCGTCAATATTTTTTCGAACGACGACGGGCTGTTGGTGCTTACGCAAAACCACGGCTTTTTCTCTTTGATCGACGGTGTTTTTGCGCCACAGCAGTCGGACGCGAACCGCGAACTGGCCAACAGCAGCGTGTACAGCGCCGAACAATTGTCCGACAATGGCTTCGCGATAGGAACCGTGTCGAACGGGGTGTTCGTGCTTTCGGCCGATGGACAACTCCGGTACCACATCACGCAAGACAAAGGGCTGAGCAACAATACGGTGCTTTCGGTTTTTGAAGATGCCGATCACAACGTATGGATGGGGCTCGACAACGGGATCAACTGTTTGAACCTGCGGTCGCCGATTCGAAGTTATACCGACAAGACCGGGTTTTTGGGCACTGTGTACGCTTCGTTGTTGCACGACGGCAAACTGTACATCGGCACCAACCAGGGATTGTTTTGCAAAACCTATCATTCGAACGAACCTTTCCAGTTCATCGCCCATACCAAGGGGCAGGTTTGGTCGTTGTTCGAACACCAGGGCACGGTGTTCTGCGGCCATGATTCGGGAACGTTTGTGGTGACGGGTGCCACGGCATCGCCTATTTTCTCTGCATCGGGCACTTGGGGATTTGTGACCGTCCCGGGCCGGAAAGATTTGCTCATGCAGGGCAATTACTACGGCCTATCGGTGTTGCAAAACGTGGGCGGACAATGGAAGTTCCGCAACAAGATCGACAAGTTCGACTACTCGGCCAAACATTTTGCGCTGACCGACGACCGCGAGGTGTACATCAGCCACGAATACAAAGGTGTTTTTAGGTTTAAGCTCGACGAGAACTTTGCCGTTTGTTCCGATTTGACGACGCTCAAAAATCCGCAAAAAGGGAAGAATGCGAGCCTGGTACAATTTGATGGACGTGTGTATTACGCCAGCAAGAACGGCATTTATGTACTCGACCAGGTGAGCAAAACCTTCCAAAAACACGCGGCGCTGAGCGCGGTATTCGAACAAGACGAGTACACCACGGGCAAGTTGATCGTAGACGGATCGAACAAACTTTGGACGTTTTCCAAAAATTACATCCACTATTTTACGCTGAGCAAGATCAGCAACGCGCTCAAGAAAAACACCATCCCGATCCCGATGTCGCTTACCGGATCGCTGTCGGGCTATGAAAACATCTCGCAACTTTCGAATTCGACCTATTTGATTGGCACGACCGATGGCTATTACACCATCAAGCTCAGCGATTTGCGGCCGGGCCACAACCGCGTCTCGATTACCGGGGTCACAACCAACAAAATAGAGGAAAAACCCGTCAATGCCACGATCCAAGCCGACGGCGATTTCGCCTACAACGACAACAACGTGACCATCGGATTCACCGTCCCCGAATACCACAAATACCTGTACACGGAATACCAATACCTGCTCGAAGGCCTGCAGGACCAGTGGAGCCATTGGTCGGCACGGGCCACGGCCAACTTCAAGAACCTGCCCGCGGGCGATTATGTTTTTAGGGTACGCGCACGTACCGCCGACGCCGATCCGAAAAATATGGCCACCTATCGGTTTACGATCCGAAAGCCTTGGTATGCGACCAATTTGGCGTGGTTGGTGTACGGTATCCTTGCGTTGGTTTTGGCGGGTTACATCCACCGGGCCTACAAAAAGTACTACCGCGAAAAGGAACAAAAACTGATCGACGAAAACAACCTGTTGCTCGAAATCAAAGAACTCGAAAGCGAACAACGGCTCATGAAATTGCAAAACGAACAGCTCTCGAGCGACGTAGACAGCAAAAACCGCGAACTGGCCGTATCGACCATGAGCCTCATGAAGAAAAACGAACTGCTTGCGCTGATCAAGGACGACTTGAAACGCGCGCCGGCCAACCACGACGACAAAAGCATCAAATCGGTGATCAAGAGCATCAACGAAAGCATTTCGGGCGACAATTCGTGGACCATTTTCAAGGACGCGTTCAACAGCGCCGACAACGACTTTTTGAAAATCGTCAAACAGTCGCATCCGTCGCTCACGCCAAACGATTTGAGACTTTGTGCCTACCTTCGACTCAATTTATCGTCCAAGGAAATTGCGCCGCTTTTGAACATTTCGGTACGCAGCGTAGAGGTCAAAAGATATCGTTTGCGTAAAAAAATGGATTTGCCGCACGAAACAAGCGTGGTGGACTATATTCTATCGATATAGTTGGCCAAAATAGTCGTATTTTTAACTATACATTAACTATACGAACGCCGTAAATGAAGGAAGATTTGCCGTAGTATTTTATCTTGGAAACACCAATAAACAAAGGCTTTTATGCGAATACCGACGAAATCTTTTTTTGTATAGTTTCTTTAGACGTTCAATTTATTTTTCGAAATAGAAAAAATGTAGTTTTAGCACATTGTAATTTTTGGGTCGCGCTTTTTGCCGATACTTAAAAAATAAACCCAAATCATTAACTATACGCCACTTTTTAAATCAGTTTGCAACCAATTCACTCTAAAACCAAATAACGTTAACAAATGAGAAAATTAATTTTACTAACCATTGCTCTTTTTTCGGGTGTTGCCCTTGCGCAAGACAAAGTGGTCGTTGCCAAAGGCGACCAAGGTTCGAAATTGATCGTCAATGGCCAAGAATTCATCGTCAACGGGATGAACTGGGACTACTTCCCAATCGGCACCAATTACACGTACAATTTTTGGAGCCAGCCCGACGCCTTTGTCAAACAGGCGCTCGACGAAGAAATGTCGTTGCTCAAGAACATGGGCGTCAATACGATTCGCGTGTATGCGGGCATGCCTAAAAAATGGATCGAATATGTCTATTTGACGCACGGCATTCACACCATGCTCAACCATTCGTTCGGGCGTTACGGGCTTGACCTCAACGGCGGCTACATCCCGAATACCGAATATTCAGAACCGGCCGTGCGCGAGCTGTTGCTCAAGCAAGTCACCGAACTGGCCACCGAATACAAGGACACCAAAGGACTTTTACTGTTCTTGTTGGGTAACGAAAACAACTACGGATTGTTCTGGGACGGTGCCGAAACCGAAAACATCCCGGTGCCCGAGCGCGTTTCTACCAAGCGCGCCGTGGCCATGTACAAATTGTTCAACGAAGCGGCAGTGGCGATGAAAAAAGCCGATGGGTCGCACCCGATTGCGTTTTGTAACGGCGATTTGATGTACCTGGACATCATCAACAAAGAATGTCAGGACTTTGATATTTTTGCGACCAACGTATACCGCGGACAATCGTTTGGCGATTTGTTCGAGCGTGTCAAGAACGAATACGGCAAGCCGGTGTTGTTCGCCGAATTTGGTGCCGATGCGTTCAACGCGACCACCAACCAGGAAGACCAAACTTCGCAAGCCTACTACGTGTTGAACCAGTGGAAAGAAATCTACCAGAATACCGCGGGATTGGGCAAGGCGCAAAACGCGATCGGTGGATTCACGTTCCAATTCAGCGACGGCTGGTGGAAATACGGACAAACCTCTGGTCTGGACGTACACGACAGCAATGCCTCTTGGTCTAACGGCGGCTACATGCGCGATTTTGAACAAGGCCAGAACAACATGAACGAAGAGTGGTTCGGGATTTGCGCAAAAGGACCGACCAATGAAAAAGGTTTTTACGAGCTCTATCCGCGTTCGGCCTACTATGTTTTGAAAGAAGCACACCAGCTTAATCCTTATACAGCAGGTACGCAAAGCGCCATCAATGCGCATTTCGACAAAATCCAGATCATGGATGCCACGCTGCGCGCCCGTGGCGACAAAGCGGCACTCGAGGCCCAACAAGGCGGTAAGATCCGTTTGAGCAAGCTGCGCGCCGAGTTCACGACGTTCAATACCGGCGGCTCGTTGATCGACACGCCAAAGGATCCCGATCCGAATGCCACCGAATATCCTAACCAACTCGGATTCGACCACATGCAATCGTTCTACGTAGGCGTAGAAGGCAACCCAACGGCCAACATGACGGCCAATGTAGATTTCAACATCTTGGGCAATGTCGCGTTGAACCCAATCGACCAGATTTTCTATGAAAACCGCGGCCGTCCTGTAACGCTCGAGCGCAACAACGAAGAGGTACGCATCGATTCGAACAACCGCGTTCAGGTGTACAGCGCCAGCTACAAATGGAACCACAATTACTTTAACCTCGACGGATTCTACCGTACCGGCCACTACCACTGGGGCTATGAAGGCGACTTCTTTGGATTGTATCCTGAAGCGAACTACGGACCGGCCATGGACCTTTACAACGGCGTCGCGCCATCGGGTTTTGAAATGGAAGGCAAAAAATATTTCAGCGGATTGAAACTCGCTTTCGGACCGCAACTTTGGTGGGGCGCCAACCCGGCCATTTTGCTCAAATACTCGAAGAGCATCGCCGGATTTGGCCTGACAGGGGTGTTCCACGAAGACCTCGCGCAACAAACCAGCACCGAGAGTTCCTTTGCAATTCCGCAACCTAAAACCAGGCGCCTCACGTTGCACGTCAACAAAAAAATCGGCAAGTTCGGTGTAGACCTGGGCGGTATCTGGGCAGGACAGCCACTTAACGGACGCGAATACCAGGTCGCACGCGGCCCCGAAGACAACCAGCAAATCTATCAACACGAGATCGAAGCCAAAGACAACTGGGGCGGTAAATTCAAGGTAACCTATACCGGCGGTCGTTTCAACTGGTACGGCCAGGCAGCGGCCATGGGGCTCGTGGCCAACGGTGGCGCCGACTATACGCAAACCTTTACCGGCTGGAGACTCAAGGACAGCGGTAGCGGCAACCAATACAACTTTTTGAGCGGACTCACCTATTCGGTGGGCAAACTCCAGATCGCGCCAAACTTCTTGTGGCAAAAACCACTCGAAGGACCAATCGACGCAAGCGCGATGGCACCGGGCAGACCTAGAAACATCCTCGACGATCCGTTTGTCGTACGTGCCAACCGCGAACAAGTGGCGGGCGAGATCTTGTTTACGTTCGACCCAACACCGGGCACCTGGATGTACCACTGGGACAGCGACCGAACAGAAGATTCAAAATTTGCGGTAAGCGCAGGAGCCGTGTTCCGTCACTTGCCGACTACACAGGACGCCGCCATCGGTATCTTGCCTGACGGGCGTACTACTTTTGCGTTCGACGGCGCGGCACCAGCCAAAGACCTGTATGAAGTCAACGCCAAAGTCGTGTCTAAACTGACACCTGATTTGGGTATCATCGCCAACCTGTATACGGGCGACGCCCAGGCCAACGGCTCGGATGCGAGAACCATCCACCGTTACGGCATGGATTTGCGCGTGATTTACAAGCAAATCAAATTGAATTCGTTCGTCAAAATCAACGATTGGGGACCTTACGATTACCACCGCGATTACAACCTGACGTTCCCGATCCAGCTCATGGCCGACCTGTCTACCGAAATCGGCAAACCAGATTGGTTCGTGCTTCCGGGCACACGCATCGGCATCCGCGGTACTTGGCGTTCGCTCGACCAATACTCGCCGCGTTACAGCCCTACACAAATCCAGGATGCTGCGGGCAACTGGGTACCAGATCCTACCGCAATTGGCTTCCCTGACGGCAACGAGTGGGAAATCAGGACGTACATCCACATCAACATCGGCAAATAAAAAAATTGAACACTATGAAAACAAATTATAAAAAACATTGGACCAAGTGCTTGCCGTTGGGCATACTTGCGCTGGCCGTTTTGGGTTGTGAGAACGACGAAAACGACTTTAAGGAAGCCACATTTTCCAAAAATCCCGAAGTATTCATCGACACCTTTACACCGGGGCTGATCTATTCGGCCTATGGCGGCGCCGTACCTGGTGCATTTCAGGTGGATACCGAAGAAACCTTTAACAACTCGGCGGCTTCGATGCGCTTTGATGTACCCAATGCGGGCGACGCGGCGGGTGCCTATGCGGGCGGATCGTTCTACACCAGCGTGGGACGTGACCTGACGGGTTACGATGCGCTCACGTTTTGGGCCAAAAGCGACGTGGCGGCCACCATCGATGTGGTAGGATTCGGCAACGACTTTGGCGAGAACAAATACCAGACGGCCATCAACGGGTTGCGCATCAGCACGGCATGGAAAAAATACATCATCCCAATCCCGGACCCCGCCAAACTTACCCAGGAAAAAGGTATGTTCTTTATTTCTGAGGGGCCAGAAGACGGCGATGGCTATACGTTTTGGATCGACGAGGTGCGTTTCGAGAAGCTGGGCACCATCACGCCGCAACAGCCCCAAATACTGAACGGACAAGATGTTACGCAAACCTCTTTTGTAGGAGTAACCACCCCGATTGACGGCTTGGTTTGCCAGTTCAACATGCCCAACGGCATCAATCAGGCCGTAAGCGTTACACCCGCTTTCTTTACGTTTTCCTCTTCCAATCCGTTGGCGGCTACGGTTAACGAGCAAGGTGTTGTGACAACGATTGGCTCGGGAAGTGCAGTGATTACAGCAACGTTAGGCAGTGAAGAAGTTTTGGGATCGCTGACCGTAAATTCACAGGGAGCATTTGAGCACGCGCCGGTGCCCGACGAAGATCCGGCAGATGTCATCTCGATATACACAGAAGCTTATCCCAACGTGCCCGTGAACTACTATAACGGCTATTGGCAGCCCTACCAAACTACACAATCGGCAGACTTTACCGTTGACGGAGACAACGTGCTAAACTACACCAACTTTAACTTTGTGGGTGTCGAATTCTCGGCCCCGACGGTAGACGCCTCGGGTATGTCGCATTTGCACCTTGATTTGTATTTCCCTAACGCATTGCCGGCGGGTTCTAACTTTAGGGTACGTTTGGTAGACTTTGGTCCCGATGGTGCTTTTGGCGGTGGCAACGATGTAGGATTTACACTAACATTTGCGGCACCGACGTTGGTTTCGCAAAACTGGGTCAGTCTAAACATCCCATTGTCCGACTTCGCAGGGTTGACCAGCCGTGCACATTTGGGCCAACTTATCTTTGAAGGCACCAACATTACAAATTTTTATGCCGACAACATCTACTTTTATAACGACGGGAGTGTGATTCCTACGGTACCGCCCGTCGCAGCGCCTAACCCAACCTATCCTGCCGCCAACGTGACTTCGGTATTCAGCGATGCCTACACCAACGTCGCGGCAGATTTAAACCCTAACTGGGGACAACTCACCCAGGTTACCCAAGTGCCTATCGCAGGCAACAACACCTTGGTTTACGCCGGATTGAACTACCAGGGCCTCCAGTTGGGGACACCGTTGGACGTCACCTCCATGACATTCTTGCATTTGGATTACTATTCGGCCACATCGAACGCGTTAAACGTTTATCTGATTAGCGGCGGCCCGACGACCGAGCAACTCGTCAACCTTACCGTCCCGACGACGGCCGGTTGGAACAGCGTCGATATTCCGCTTTCGCAGTTCGCTCCGGTGAATCTGGCCAACATCATCCAACTCAAGTTCGACGGTAACGGCGACATTTATTTAGACAATATTTTATTCAGGAACTGATGGCATGCCCCTACAAAGGGGCCGGCCATTGGCTAACGCTAAAACCAAAATATACCATGACTTATTTTTCAAAGAAATATTTGACCCTCACGGCATTGGCTTGTCTTTCGTTGTCCCTGACGGGCTGCGACGAAGAAGCAAAACAAAGCCTCCCTTCGCACAGCTGGCAGCTCGTTTGGCATGATGAATTCGACGGCACGGCGGGCTCGCTCCCCGATGACACCAAGTGGGGATTCGACCTTGGCAACAACAACGGATGGGGCAACCAAGAACTCGAGGTGTACACCAACAATCCTGAGAACGTTTCGCTAGACGGCAACGGCAACCTCGTGATTACTGCCATCAAAAACGGCAATTCGTTCACCTCGGCGCGCGTCAAGACACAAGAAAAATTCGCACAAGCCTACGGACGCTTCGAAGCGCGTCTAAAAACCCCTTATGGACCTGGTGTATGGCCTGCGTTCTGGATGTTGGGCGACAACGTGGGCGAAGTAGGCTGGCCAATGTGCGGCGAAATCGACATCATGGAAATGCGTGGACAGGCTCCAAGCACCGTATTGGGTACCGTACACGGCCCCGGCTATTCTGCGGGCAACGCGATCTCTGGTTCTTATACGCTCCAGGCCAATCGCTTTGACTTGGACTACCATGTATTTGCGGTCGAATGGACGCCCAACCAGCTCGACTTTTTTGTCGACGGGTATTTGTTCAAGCGCATCACGCCACAGGACACGCCCGGACAATGGGTCTATGACCACCCATTCTTTATGATCTTGAACGTGGCCGTGGGCGGAACCTTTGCAGGCTTCCCGACCGACCAGACGCCATTCCCGCAAAAAATGACGATCGATTACGTCAGGGTTTACCAATAACATTTAAAATCAGCGGCGTCAGCGTTAGTGCGGCGTCCCTTGTCTTATGAAAAATTACTTGTCGCTACTGTTGTTGCTTGTTTCCTTTTGGGGCATTGCACAACCCAAAAATACCGACCGGCGCATCGCCAAGCCCAGTATCGGCCAACGGGTCGATGAGCTGTTGGCCAAGATGACGCTTGAGGAAAAAGTCGGTCAGCTCAACCAATATTCGGGCGACAATACCGTGACCGGACCGCTTACGATCAATCCGAACAAAACCGAGGAGATCAAGCAGGGCAAAATCGGTTCGATGATTAACATCTTGGGCTCGGAATATACGCGACAATACCAAGACCTGGCCATGCAATCGCGTCTGAAGATTCCGTTGCTTTTTGGCCTCGACGTCGTGCACGGCTACAAAACCACCTTCCCGATCCCGCTGGCCGAAGCCGCGAGTTGGGATTTGCCTGCCATCGAATTGGCGGCGCGTGTGGCGGCCCGCGAATCGGCGGCGAGCGGTATCCATTGGACCTTTGCGCCCATGGTCGACATTTCGCGCGACCCGCGTTGGGGCCGTGTCATGGAAGGGGCAGGCGAAGACACCTATCTTGGTTCGAAAATCGCCTATGCCCGCGTCAAAGGTTTTCAGGGCGACAAACTCGGCGATTTGAATTCGGTCATGGCGTGCGCCAAACACTTCCTCGCCTATGGGGCGGCCATCGGCGGACGTGACTACAATTCGGTCGACATCAGCAAACGCGCGCTTTGGGAGACGTATCTTCCGCCGTTCAAGGCAGCACTCGATGCGGGCGCGGCCACGTTCATGAACTCGTTCAACGACATTAACGGGATTCCCGCTACCGCCAACAAACACATCCAACGCGACATTCTGAAAGGCCAATGGAATTTTACCGGGTTCATCGTATCGGACTGGGGTTCGATTGGCGAAATGGTTAACCACGGCTACAACGCCGACAAAAAAGAAGCCGCGCAGGCCGCCATCAACGCGGGCAGCGACATGGATATGGAAAGCAACTCGTACCGCGAGAACCTCGTCCAGCTCGTGCGCGAAGGCAAGGTCTCGGAATCGGTGGTAGACGATGCGGTGCGCCGCGTGTTGCACAAGAAATTCGAGTTGGGGCTGTTCGACGACCCGTACCGTTACAGCGATGCCAAACGTCAGCAAAAAGAACTCAACAATCCCGAAAATACCAAAGCCGCGCGTGACATGGCCGCCAAGAGCATCGTTTTGCTCAAGAACGAACAGCACATCCTGCCGCTTTCCAAAAACACCAAAACCATCGGCTTCATTGGCCCGATGGTCAAACTCAAACGCGCGAACCACGGCTTTTGGGCCGTTGATTTGAAAGACGTCGATTCGACCTACATCGTCTCGCAATGGGAAGGCCTACAACAAAAAGTAGGCAAGAACACCAAGCTGTTGTACGCCAAAGGATGTGGCATCAACGATACGAGCAAGGCCGGTTTCCAGGAAGCGATCGACGTGGCCAACCAATCGGATGTGATTGTTTTGAGCGTGGGCGAAAAACACGACATGAGCGGCGAAGCCAAGAGTCGCAGCAACATCCAGCTGCCTGGCGTACAGGAAGACCTGATCAAGGAACTGCAAAAAACAGGCAAGCCGATCGTGGTACTCATCAACGCAGGGCGTCCGCTGGTGTTCAATTGGACGGCCGACAACATGCCTGCCATTTTGTACACGTGGTGGCTCGGATCGGAAGCAGGAAATGCCATTGCCGATGTGCTTTTTGGCGACTACAACCCATCGGGCAAACTGCCGATGACGTTCCCGCGTACCGAAGGCCAAATCCCGATCTACTACAACTATCTGAGCACGGGCAGACCGGCCAAGAACGAAAACGATAAGATTTACGTATCGGCTTACATCGATTTGCAGAATTCGCCCAAGTTTCCGTTCGGCTATGGCTTGAGCTACACCACGTTCGGCTACTCGGCACTCAAATTGTCGAAGACTTCGATCGCGAAAAAAGAAAAACTCGAAGTATCGTTATCCGTAACCAATACCGGAAAGGTCGCGGGTGAAGAAGTCGTGCAGTTGTACCTCAAAGACCGCGTCGCGTCTATCGTACGACCTGTAAAAGAGCTCAAGGATTTCCAGAAAATCAAGCTCGAGCCGGGGCAAAGCAAGACGGTTGTTTTTACGATCGACAACGAAAAACTATCTTTTTACGACAACGACCTGGCATTCATTTCTGAACCGGGTACGTTTGATGTGATGGTCGGGTCGTCTTCGGAAGACATCCGCCTGCGCGGTCAATTTGAATTAAGCGAATAACATGAGACCAAAACTCTTTCAAATATTGGCTTTCCTGCTGCTTGCCCCCGTTTGCGTGGCGCAAGACGTGGTGTACAACGACTTGGTGTGGTCGGATGAATTCGATGCCGATGGGGCCGTCAACGGCAGCCGCTGGTTCCACCAAACCCAATTGCCCAACGGCAACAGCTGGTTCAACGGCGAAGTGCAGCATTACACCAATTCGACCGAAAACGCCTTTGTAGATGACGGTATTTTGAACATCGTGGCCAAAAAAGGAAATTATACCGATCAGGGCGTCACCAAGGAATACACCTCTGCCCGACTCAATGCCAAATTTGCATTCAAGTACGGCCGTATCGACGTGCGCGCCAAATTGCCCGTCACCTCGGGGACTTGGCCTGCGATTTGGATGCTTGGTAAAAACGTCAATGAAGACGGCGCCTATTTCGACGCCGAATACGGTACGACGGGCTGGCCTGCCTGTGGTGAGATCGACATCATGGAGCGCGGGATTTTTCCGTGGCAACCCGTAGACTATGTGCAAAGTACCATCCATACGCCTGCGGGTCATGGGGGTGCGGCGGTGCATGGCGGTACGATGGCCAACAACGTACAAAACGAGTTCCACGTGTATTCGATGAACTGGTCGCCCAACCAAATTACCTTTTTGCTGGACGGCGTTGCGTACTACACCTACAATCCGGCGGTCAAGACACCCAACAACTGGCCTTTTGACCTGGAACAATACCTGATCCTGAATGTGGCCATGGGCGGCATCTCGGGTGGCATCCCTGCCAATTTTGTCCAAGAATCGATGCAGGTCGATTACGTACGTATCTATCAAAATGTGGTAGCCGATACGCAAGTCCCGACCAATTTTACGGCATCGGTATCCACGGTAACAAGTTCTTCGGTGGCGCTGGCGCTTGATGCCGACGACAATTCGGGAACCGTTGTGTACAACGTGGCTTACGAAGGCAACAATATCGCTTTTACCCGACCAGCAGGCGCACCACAAACGGTGACCATCCCAAACCTGTCGCCCGATACGCATTATGTATTTACCGTGACGGCCATGGACTTGTCGGGGAACGAAGTAATGAACAACCCCATCGTGTTGGACGCCACGACACTCGAACAACTGGGCTGCGCGGGAACCGATACCCAAGCGCTACAGGGCACGTTTACGCTGGGGTACCACTATTTGTTCGAAACCTTTGGAACCGATATCAAAATCACCTGTGAACTGCTCGACGACCGCGCCGATGTTGCGGCCTATCTGTGGCGGCAAAATCCGTTCGCCGAAACGCAAATGAACCTGGTCGCGGGACAAACGTTCAGCCAAACGCTTACGGGACAAACGCCGGGTGCAACGATCAACTATGCGGTCAAATTTGCCTATGCGGGCGGCATGTCGGTAACCCAATACCTTTCGTATGTGGTGGGCGACGATTGTGCGTTGGCTACCGAAAACCAATCGCAGGAAGTACCTTTTTCGTTTGTCAATCCGGCATCGGGAATACTTCGCATCGAATCGGCGCAAACAATCGACCACGTCGCAATCTACGGCTTGGTGGGGCAACGGATCATGGATCGCGCCCATACCAACGAGCTCAACATAAGTAGCCTTTCGGCAGGGGTTTATTTGCTCGAGGTACGGTCTGGAAACCAAAGAAGTGTAAAAAAATTAATCGTCAAATAAAATAACGGCTTGAAACCAAACAACATTCGTTTTTGTTGAATCCTGCTCGGGACGCGGATGCGCCGCTGGTGTGGTCTTTGCATCCGTCCCGTGTTTGGATTGGTTGGCCTTGAAGGATAGGATTTAGTTGTAATTATTTAGAAATTAGGTTGCTTGGAATGCGTGGGTTTGGGCCTGCGCATTCTTTTTTCATGTGTTTTACGCAACCCTATTGCATTTTGCCCATCCAGCAATTAATTCTAACAAAACACATGATGCAACATTTTATTCTCTTTTTGTCGGTGGCCTGTTGCCAAGCGCTGGTCGCACAAAATACAGCCGATGTTTTCGACATCGCCCGAAAAGGAACCATCAACCAAGCCAAAGCGGTTTTGACCGAAAACCCCAATGCGTTCGACGCCATCAACGCCGATGGTTATTCGGCGCTCATCCTGGCCAGTTACCGCGGCAACAATCCAATGGCCAAATTCCTGGTCGACAACGGATGCGACATCAACTACATGAGCGGTATGGGAACAGCGCTTATGGCGGCCGTGGCCAAAAACAACCTCGAAGTCATCGAATACCTGCTCGACCACAAAGCCGATCCCAACCTGGCCGACGGAAACGGCACGACAGCATTGATTTATGCCGCCACGTTCAAGAACCACCAGGCCGCCACATTGCTGGTGAAGGCGGGTGCAAACGCCACGACAAAGGACAAACGAGGCAACTCTGCCACCGACTACGCCATTCTGGCCGACGACGACCAACTCATTCAAATTCTCAAAACAAAATAAAACACCATGAAAAAAACTACTTTTACTGCTACCGCTTTGCTGTTTGGAGCAACACTTGCCGCACAAAGCTACACCACAGGAACACTTGCGCTGGACGCCAACAACGGAACACCGCTGGACTATTCGGCAAAGATCGATGTCGATGCAAGCACCGTACAACTCACCTTGATAGGCCCATCAACTTCATGGCTCGGCATTGGCTTCGACAATACGTCGATGGCCGAATCGGGCGATGTACTGATCTTTAACGGGACGTCGATGACCGACCGCCATTTTGCGGGCTTTGGCACCACCCCCACCATGGACGCGCAACAAGACTGGACCGTGACGTCGAACACGCAAGCCGGCGGCGTACGTACGGTGGTGGCCACGCGCGCCAGGGACACGGGCGATGCAGACGACTATGTGTTTACCGCGTCGGCCCAATCGCTCAACATCGTGTATGCTAGGAGGCAAGGCAGCACGACCATCGGATACCATGGCGCCAACAGCTGTGGCCAAATGATGACCAATTTGACGTTGGGTGCTGAAAAGTTTGAAGTTGATTCGTTCAAGTTGTTCCCGAACCCGGCCAGCGGATCGGTTACTGTAGAATTACCGTCGGGCATTGCATCGGGTACCGTAAAAATATACGACAACCTCGGGCGCGTGGTCAAAAACCAAGCCGTCACGGCCACCGAAGGCACCATCCAAACCAATGGATTGCTCACGGGTTCTTACCTCGTGGTTTTGCGTACCGATTACGGGAATGCCACCAAGACTTTGCTCGTGGAATAAGCCCCCAAAAACATGAAACATTTTAGGAAACGTCGCCTTCGGGTGGCGTTTTTCTTTCGGGACACGTGCGGCCCATCGTTTTATTCGAAATAAAAGTGTTATTGGTTCAGTTGACGCAAATAACCGCGGATCAATTTCCCGCTTTCCTTTAAATCGTCGTCTTTCCAGTTGCCCGAAGACGCAGCCGATGGCTTGAGCATGGAACAGGTCTCATCCTTATCCGAAACAGACCAAGTGATCCAGCTTAGTCCTTTTTGCTGGATCCAATCGATGTAGTCCTGCCACGCCTTGGGATCGATCGGTCCGTCGCCCGTGGCTTCCATCCCAGCCGATTCCGAAATGAAAACGGGAAGACCTTTTGCGATGGCTTCGTCGGTACGGTCCCTGAGCCACTTGCCGTGCGTCGCGGCATAAAAATGCATGGTGTACATGAGGTTGATTTCCCCCGTGATCGGATCGGCGGCAGGCAAATGGATGTCCTGGTCCCAACGCGGGCATCCTACCAAGATGACATTTTTGGGATCGTGTCGGCGGATGGTTTTGATGATCTCCTGGGCATAGGCTTTCACTTCGGGCCAGGACTCGTCGTCGGGCTCATTGAAAACCTCGTAGATTATATTCGGCTTTCCGGCATAGGTTTTTGCGATGACGTCAAAAAAACGACGCGCGTTTTCGAGGTTGATGTTGTGGCTGTGCCAGTCGACCACCACATAGATATCGGCGGCTATGGCACCATCGATGACCGCCTTGGCCTTCTCGATCGCAAATTCGGGATTGTCTTGGTAGTTGTGTTGCCCCACTTCGGCGCTGATGGCGGCGCGAACAACCATAGCCCGAAGCGGGAACCGTCGTCGTTTACCAATTCATGAAAATCTTCCCCGGTTCTCAATACATCTAAAGCACTTTCGTAATGGCCTTCAAAGGTATGGATGTTTAAAAACCGTCGGTAATACTCGATAAACTCGTGCGGCTTGAAAACTTTCGTGAAAATCCCTAATTTTTCAAAAACTGCCCTTGTCTTTTGATAGTTTCGGTCATCACTCGTAATGTAAAATTCACACCGTGACGCGAAAGCAGAGTGAAAGGCATCTTCAGTCATATTCCGAAAGGTGTTCTTTTCTTTTTGGGTGACTTTTATTTTATCCGCCTTGAAACCGTGTAAGTCCAGTTTCAAATATTCATTCGTAATCTCATCAAACCATACGGGCGCATTTTTTCCATTTTGAAGATATTTCTCCGCATCGATGCCTGTTTTACTGTACGCGCTTTCAATAAGTTCGAACGGATTCTTTCCGGGACTGAAATGACTACTATTTACACCGATCTTCTGAACCATTTCACGAAGATGTTTGTAGTCTTCCGTGTCATTCATATTGTTGTACATCTTTCCAAAACTTTTGATAAGCCCTTCGAACGTTTGGTCTTCGCGAAACCCCGGAAACAGTTTGTCCATAACTTCGGCAGATTCAGGTTGTTCAAACGCTTGTTTCAGGACAACATCCAAGTTCAAACTCTTCAAAATTGCTTTGTAGGATTCAATAATTGAATTAAATTGATCGTCGCCCGCAACTGGTTTGAATAAGTTGTCAAGACTGAAATCAGTGAAAATATGAGCCTCGTCAAGACGATCTTGTAGTAACTCATGCGGATCGAAGTAATCGAGGTTAACTTGTTTAGAATCATTAGCCAAACAAAGATTATTTGTCAAGTGTGTAATGTAATCCAAATCCTCGCGGATTCTTGCTTTTTGCTCTTCGTCCTCGGAATAATTTGCAAGGATATCGCCAATGTGGGAAGTAGAATAGACCAGGAGAAATTTTTCCCGGTTTTCAAAGATTTCTGTTAGTTCAGGGAAATGACCATTTTTCATCCCCGTCATAACATTCCAGTCGATATAAGTCTTAATCATGGCGCACCAAATTTTATCCGCAATTTAATTTTAATTCGTCTAAGGCGCTGATATTCTGGTCAAAGTTATGAACCAAATTAGGTCGCAAAACGATAAAGGTTTAAGAAGCGGGAAAACACTTTTAACATCTCATTGATTTTAAACTTTCTTTTTTTAACTACTTTTGAAGTAAAGAAATCTCTTTGAAGAAACATGCTTCCATATTGCTCCTGTTCCTTTACTTGATGCCCACGTTGGGCATTACGGTATCATGGAGCAAATGCAATGAGCGCAACATGAAGGCCAACAACATAGTAAAATGTGTTTGTAAGCCCGGGAATCCCAATAAAAAATGCTGCGACAATAAAAAATATACGTTCAAATTCAAGGACAGTCAGCAAAAAGCCGAAATCGCTACGTCAAAATTGGCTCATGATTTTAGTGTACTGCCTGTTTCAATATTTGAGCACTCTCCCCGATATGTTTTTTCTGAGGTAACTTTTACTGCAAGCAATCTCCCGCGCCCGCCAAATATCCATAAAGCGCCCATATACCTTATGAATCAGGTTTTTCGTATTTGATTTAGACTAAACATTTCCTCGGGCGCTTAGCCGTAACCGGGCGATATCTTATTGTTTATTCTAAAAAAAGTAAAAAATGAAAAATCTAAAAAAAATAATACTGACAGCGTTTCTGTCAATTGCGTTTGTGACTACCTACGCGGTAAATTCTAAAAATCCTTTCAATTCCGATTTACTGATAGCCCAGCCGGTACAGGAGAATACAATGAAAGAAATCTATAACGCCTATTTTAGCATTAAAGATGCACTCGTCAAATCTGATGGAAAAACCGCTGCGGCCAAAGCTTCTGAGCTTTTGAGATCTATTAGCGCCGTTCCGATGGACAAAATGAAATCCGAACAACATTCGGTATGGATGAAAGTTCTGCCCGAACTGAAAGAGGACGCGGCGCATATTTCCGACACGCAAGATGCAAAGCACCAACGCGATCATTTCGTGACATTATCCAAAAATATGCACGAGGTCATGAAAACCTTCGGTACCACCGATGCGGTCTACTACCAAAAATGCCCGATGGCAAATGGTGGAAAGGGCGCAAACTGGCTCAGCAAAGAAAAGGCGATCAAAAACCCGTACTACGGGAATGCAATGCTCACCTGTGGAAGCACAGTCGAAACTTTAAAGTAAGATTGTGAGGCTGTACATCAAAAATATGGTCTGCAACCGTTGTAAAATGGTCGTGAAGTCCGAACTGGAAAAATTCGGGCTTCACCCCGTTTTGGTAGACTTGGGCGAAGTAGACGTATCTGAAGCGCTTGACAAAGGACAACAAGAACAACTCAATGACCGGTTGTCGGTGTTCGGGTTTGAATTGTTGGATGACAAAAAGAGCCGCCTTATAGAAAAGGTAAAAAACCTTATCATAGAGATGGTGCATAACAATGACAATCAGTTGAAGACGAACCTTTCGGGCTATATCGCCAGTAATATAGGGCAAGATTACAACTACATCAGCAATGTCTTTTCTCAGCATGAAAGCACAACGATAGAACAGTATTACACTTTGCAACGCATCGAACGCGTCAAGGAACTAATTGTCTACGATGAACTAAACCTAAACGAAATAGCCGACCGATTGAATTACAGCAGCGCTTCGCATCTGACCAAACAATTCAAGAAAGTTACCGGACTGACACCTTCTCACTTTAAATCTCTAAAGCACAACAAGCGGCAACCGCTCGAAAATCTGTAAAAATTGCAGATAAGTTTGAAAATTGTACAAGCGCTTCCGAAATGAAGCCCTGAACTTTGCATATACAAATTCAATTATGCAAAATTTATGACACACACTTATCAAATCACGGGAATGACCTGCTCGGGTTGCGAGAAAAACGTAAGAAGGAAATTAGCCGCAGTGCCCGGTGTAACCGAGGTAGAAGTTTCGAGAGAAACAAATAGCGGTAAAATTACGATGGACAAACACATTGGCCTTGCAGAGTTTCAAGAGGCCATTGGTGGGAAAGAAAGTAAGTATCAGATTTCAACAGTTGAGTATCACGAACCGGCAACAGAGGCAAAAGGTTGGACGGCAACATACCGACCAATTCTTTTAATATTCGGATACATTGGCGCGATAACGTTGTTGATACAGTCAATGAATGAGAGTTTCAATTACATGGAAGCCATGAGGCATTTTATGGCCGGGTTCTTTCTTGTTTTCTCATTCTTTAAGCTCTTAAATCTAAAAGGTTTCGCGGAAAGCTATGTAATGTATGATGTTCTCGCCCGCAAAGTTCCGGCTTGGGCTTATCTGTATGCTTTTGTTGAACTTGGATTGGGAGTTGCCAACCTCATCAATTTTAATCCGCTTGTAACCAACGCCGTGACATTTGTCGTAATGTCGGTGAGCATCGTCGGCGTATTGCAATCGGTCATGAACAAAAAGAAAATACAATGTGCCTGCCTCGGTGCCGTGTTTAACCTTCCGATGAGTACCGTGACAATAATCGAGGACGCGCTGATGATAGCCATGAGCGGCGTGATGCTAATCCAAATGTTCTAATACAACGACACGCAGTCGAACATTTTTAACGAAAACAAAAAAATATTGCCCAATGATCGGGCTTCACATTAAAACGACTTATTATGAAAACAATCATCTTTTTATCAATCGCAATTTCTTCAGTGGTTGCTTGCAATTCAAAAAGCACTACAGGAAACAACAACCAAATTGATTCTACGACAACCGAAAGCGCTGCGCCTGTTACAATCGATACTACTAAATCAGAAGCACCGGTAGCCGAACTTTATGCTTGTCCGATGCATCCCGAAGTTCAAGGAAAAAAAGGCGAGGAATGTTCCAAATGTGGAATGGCGTTAACCGAACCCGTTAAAAAATAAGATTATGGAAAATCATAGCAAGCACGGACAGGAGGGAATGCACCATTACAGAAAATTACTGATAATGACCATCCTTTCTTTCATTGCCATGTACATTCTGATGTATGCGATGGTTGACCGACTGGATAACGTAATCCCAAACGTCAATCAATTTTACATGGCAGGTTTAATGACGATGCCTATGGTGATAATCGAACTCTTGGTGATGGGCGCAATGTATAAAAACAGGAAAGCCAATGTTACCATAATAGCAGCCAGCGCGATTGCGTTGGTTGCTTTCTTTTTTGCCATAAGGACGCAAGCTTTGGTTGGCGATAAGGAATTTCTGAAGTCGATGATTCCACACCATGCGGCCGCCATTCTGATGGTCAAAGAAGCCGAACTCTCTGATCCCGAAATCCAAGAACTGGCTAAAAATATTATTTCAAGCCAACAAGCCGAAATAGAACAGATGAAAGCGAAGATTCAAGAACTGGAAAACAGCAAACCTTAAATTTTTATCCATGACGCATAAATATGACATTGCCGGAATGCATTGTGACGGGTGCCGTACAAAAGTGGAGAACACGTTAAACAGCATCGAAGGCGTTAAAGCAGAGGTTACGTTACAACCACCAGTCGCAACGATTACCATGAAAGACCATGTCGCAACGGAAAAACTTCAAAAAGCGTTGGACGGAGCAGGGAAATACACAATCACAATGGCGAATGCGGGCGGCAACGAGCATCACTCACACGCCACGCCACATACGCCTAATATACACCGAAACAGTTCTGAAGGGAAATACTATTGCCCGATGCATTGCGAAGGAGATAAACACTATGACAAGCCGGGGCAGTGTCCGGTGTGCGGAATGGATTTGGTGAAAGAGGCAACGATTCAAGCAAGTTCACAATCTTTTACCTGTCCGATGCATCCAGAAATTGTTCAAGACGCTCCCGGTTCGTGTCCTATTTGTGGCATGGACTTGGTTCCGACGCAGCCCGGCGACGAAGAACAAAAAACTTACAACGATTTGCTCAGTAAGATGAAGGTTGCGGTGTTGTTCACTGCGCCGATCTTTGCGATTGCGATGATCGAAATGATGCATAATAATCCGCTACTGGCCATCATGGATGCTTCAAAATGGAATTGGGTACAATTGCTTCTTTCGCTCCCGGTCGTTTTTTATGCTTGCTGGACATTTTTTGTCCGCGCGTGGAAGTCGATCGTTACCATGAACTTGAACATGTTTACGCTTATCGGTATCGGTACAGGTGTCGCTTTTTTATTCAGCTTGGTCGGCTTATTCTTGCCCTCACTGTTTCCAAGCGAGTTTAAAACTGAGCACGGAACGGTAATGCTGTACTTTGAAGCAACAACGGTCATTCTTACGTTGGTGTTGCTTGGACAATTACTCGAAGCCAGGGCACACACGCAAACCAGTGGAGCAATCAAGGAACTGCTCAAACTGGCACCAACACAGGCCACTATAATTGAAGATGGAGAAGAGAAAGTAATATCTATCCACGACATCCAAACGGGAAATATGTTGCGTGTTAAACCCGGCGAAAAAATTCCGGTTGACGGGAAAATCACTGAAGGAGAAACCCACATCGATGAAGCCATGATTACCGGCGAACCGATCCCAATTGACAAAAAGGCGGGTGATGCTGTCATAGCCGGAACCATAAACGGGAACAAAACGTTTGTCATGGTAGCTGAAAAAGTGGGTGCAGACACTTTGTTGTCGCAAATCGTTCAAATGGTAAATAATGCTTCACGCTCCAAAGCGCCCATTCAAAAATTAGCCGACGGCATTGCAAAATATTTTGTACCGACCGTGATTGCCATTTCGGTGATAACGTTTATTATTTGGGCTAAATTCGGCCCACAACCCGCTTTGGTCTATGGGTTCATCAATGCCATAGCAGTCCTGATTATTGCGTGTCCGTGTGCGCTCGGATTGGCCACACCTATGTCTGTCATGGTTGGCGTCGGTAAAGGGGCACAAGAAGGAATTTTGATAAAGAATGCCGAAGCGTTGGAGAAAATGGATAAGGTGGACGTTTTGATTGTCGATAAGACAGGAACACTAACAGAAGGCAAACCATCGGTGGAACAGGTTTATTCATCGCACAATAACGAGAATGGTCTTTTACAGGCCATAGCGTCGTTGAATAGGTACAGCACCCATCCATTGGCATCGGCAGTGGTAAACTATGCCAAGTCGAAAAATGTCTCACTTTTGGAAGCCACGGACTTTGAATCCGTTACCGGAATGGGCGTGACAGGTACCCTCGACGGTAAAAAAGTTGCATTGGGCAACATTAAACTGATGCGACAGTTGGACGTGAGAATAGAAGATGAATTGGAAAGCAAAATCATTGCCGAGCAAAAGTTAGGAAAAACTGTTTCCTACATAGCGGTTGATACAGTTGCCGTAGGTTTCGTGTCAATCACTGACGCCATAAAGCAAACCAGTGCCGATGCCATTAGGGAGTTACAGCAATTGAAAGTCGAAGTGATTATGCTTACCGGCGATAATGACAATACAGCCCGCGCGGTCGCACAAAAACTCAATCTTTCATCCTACAAGGCAAATTGTTTGCCCGAAGATAAAATGCTCGAAATAAAGAACCTGCAATCTCAGGGTAAAATGGTTGCGATGGCAGGCGATGGCATCAATGATGCTCCCGCATTAGCCCAAGCCGATGTAGGCATAGCGATGGGAACCGGAACTGATGTTGCCATAGAAAGTGCCAAGATCACTTTAGTCAAAGGCGACCTGAAAGGCATTGCAAAAGCCAAGGAACTCAGCCACGGTACCATGAAAAATATTAAGCAGAATCTTTTCTTCGCCTTTTTTTACAATGTATTGGGCGTACCCGTCGCGGCAGGTGTACTATATCCGTTTTTCGGAATACTGTTGTCTCCTATGATTGCCGCATTGGCGATGTCTTTCAGCTCCGTATCCGTTATTGTAAACTCATTGCGGTTAAGGACGTTAAAATTATAAATCTTTAGTCATTCAAAACGGCCATTGGCCATAACAATTGAAACATGAAAAACATTCTGATCCTTATACTGATATTGTTCAGCATAACTACAAATGCACAGCATGAAGGGCATACAACACCAACAACAAAGGCGGAAACGCAGTCGGTGAGTTATACTTGTCCGATGCACCCTGAAATCCATTCTTCCAAGCCCGGCAAATGTCCCAAATGCGGAATGAATTTGGTCAAGGAGAAAATCAAAGCCAAGCCAGCCAATGCTAAACCTAAAGCTGACAAAGCAAAAAGTCAACCCACAACCAAAACTGAAAAAGACGCTGAGACGGCCTACACTTGCCCGATGCATCCCGAAGTGGTTTCAAACAAGCCCGGAAATTGCCCAAAATGTGGTATGAAATTAGAAAAAGCGAGCGATAAGACGGAGCCTGTTGAAAATACGAAAACAACTAAGGCCGAAGGTCATGACCATCATGACATGGAAAGCATGAATACGCCGACGGACGACCTCAGCAGCAATATTAGCACTGCAAAAAAGAACTTGGGTATCGTCAAAACTGTCAAAGCGTCGCAACCACCGCGTACGGTTCGTTATGACCTGCACGTCCGCGATACAATCGTAATGCTTGGCAAAAAGAAAAAAAGGGCGATAGCCGTCAATGGTCAGATTCCGATGCCTACCCTGACTTTCACCGAAGGCGACACTGCTGAAATCCACGTATATAACCATTTAAAAGAAGAAACGTCGCTGCACTGGCACGGGCTTTTTCTTCCAAACAGTGAGGATGGTGTTCCATTCCTGACGCAAATGCCAATCGAGCCGGGCGCGGAATACCTTTACAAATTTCCAATCGTACAACACGGCACACACTGGTATCACAGCCATAGCGGACTACAAGAACAGATCGGTATGTACGGAATGTTTATCATGAACAAACGCGAGGAATGGGATATTCCAACAGTTCCGGTTCTGCTTGCCGAATGGACAGATATGAAACCCGAAGAAGTCCATCGCAGGCTAAAAAATGCAAGCGATTGGTTTGCCATTAAGAAGGGAACGACTCAAAGTTATACTGAGGCAATCGCATCTGGGCATTTCGGCACGAAAGTCACCAATGAGTGGAAGCGCATGACCGCAATGGATGTGAGCGACGTTTACTATGATACATTTTTGATTAACGGCAAAAACCAAGATGAACACCCACAATTTAAAGCCGGCGACAAAATTAGGCTGAGAATAGCTAACGGTGGTGCTTCAACGAATTTTTGGCTGAATTATGCCGGTGGAAAAATCACAGTCGTCGCCAGCGATGGAAACGATGTCGAGCCGGTCGAAGTCGACCGCTTGCTGATTGCGGTTTCCGAAACCTACGATGTGGTAGTGACCATCCCCGAAAATAAAAGCTACGAGTTTTTAGTCACGCCTGAAGACAGAACAAAATCGGCCTCTTTATGGCTCGGTAGCGGAGAAAAAGTTTCGGCTACAAAATTACCGCGATTGAAATATTTCGAAGGCATGAAGATGATGAACGACATGATGGACATGAAAGGCAACATGATCGAAATGGACGGCATGAAAATGCAAAACCAAATCATGGACATGAACACCGTCATGTACCCGGAGATAACTGGTGAAGAGGAGTCGAAAGAGAAAACACCAAAAAAACAAAATGACCATGCCGGTCACGACATGTCAAAAATGGACAATGCGAGCAAAGAGATTGTAACCCTTAATTACGAAATGCTACGCGCACCCCAAAAAACAAACCTTCCCGAAGGATCTTGGCGCGAACTGCGTTTTGAGCTTACAGGCAATATGAATCGTTATGTTTGGAGCCTTGACAACAAGGTTGTTTCTGAAACCGACAACATACTGATCAAAAAAGGCGAAAACCTTCGTATTATCATGTTCAACAACAGCATGATGCGACACCCGATGCACTTGCACGGCCATGACTTCCGCGTAGTCAACTCGCAGGGCGATTATTCGCCGATGAAAAACATCATCGACATAATGCCTATGGAACGCGATACGATAGAATTTGCTGCGACCGAACCCGGAGGCGACTGGTTTTTCCATTGCCACATTCTTTATCACATGATGAGTGGTATGGGACGGGTGTTCAGCTATGAGGATTCGCCGGTCAATCCTGAAATTCCCGATGCAAAAGTCGCTCGACGCGGCTTAAATTCGGATGATCGCGAGTTCCACCTTATGGCTGAAAATGATTTTGCCACGAACGGGAACGACGGGATGGCGATGTTAGCGAATACACGTTGGAACATTACATCGGAATGGCGCTTGGGATATAACGATATGCACGGCTATGAATCGGAGACGCATATAGGGCGTTACATTGGGCGAATGCAATGGTTCATGCCTTTCATCGGTTTTGATTTCCGTTATCGTGACATGGAACACGGCGAATCCGAAAAAAATCTTTTTGGGCAAGTCAATACCAAAGACAAGCGGGCACAAGTGAGCGTCGGAGCTGCTTATACGTTACCAATGCTCGTCACGCTACAAGGCGAGGTTTATCATGACGGAAATGTGCGCTTTCAGCTGATGCGTGAAGATATTCCTATATCGCCGAGGATTCGTGCAGGCTTAATGGTAAACACCGACCGCGAATATATGGCTGACCTTAGATACATTTTAGCCAAAAACTTCAGTGCGAGGGTTCATTATGATAGCGATATGGATTTTGGTGTCGGGTTGATGGTCAATTATTGATAATACCCTAAAGCAAGAGCGCCCGAGGGCGCTCTTTTAAACAATAATTACTCTTTTTTCGGGGGCATTTTACCTGCGCAACAGAAGGATTTCCGGTTCATTCCTAACAAACGAAAAAAATATTTGAACTATTGATAACAATTTAAATTTATATCGTAATATTGCAATATAAATATATTACAATGGGAGCAACTAAAACAGATCATTTCACAGCAGAACAAAATGAACTCGCAGTAATCGCAAAAGCGTTAGGGCATCCGGCGCGTATTGCAATCATGGAATACTTGATAAAAGTTGATACGTGTATTTGCGGTGATATTGTAAACGAATTACCATTGGCGCAACCTACCGTGTCCCAACACTTGAAGGAGCTGAAAAACGCCGGGTTGATAAAAGGCAATATCGAAGGAACCGCAATATGCTACTGCATCAATGAGCCGGGAATCGAGAAAATCAGAGGCTTTTTCCAACACATTACGGATCACCTCGACAAGAAAAGAAAAGAATGTTGTTAAACTTTAAATACAGATTATCATGAAATTATCAGAAATCAAAAACCATTTGGCCGAACTCGAAGCGGTCAATTTCAAATTGGAAGACAATACTTTCGTTCCCGAACATTTCCACGTAACCGAAGTCGGGATCATTACAAAGCATTTCATTGATTGCGGAGGAACTGTTCGTGACGAGAAAGTCGCAAACTTCCAACTGTGGGATGCCAACGATTACGAACATCGCTTGAAGCCACAAAAGTTGATGAATATTATCGCCCTTTCTGAAAAAGTCTTGGGAATGGAAGATTTGGAAATCGAAGTCGAATACCAATCAGGGACAATCGGAAAATACGATTTGGGCTTCGACGGGAACGATTTCATATTGCTCAGCAAAAAGACTGCCTGTTTAGCCAATGAACAATGCGGCGTTCCCGAAGGAAAGCAAAAAGTAAGTTTATCTGAAATGACAAAAGAAGCTTCATGCTGTACACCGGGCGGTGGCTGTTGCTAATCTAAACTTTGACCAAATGACAACACAGAACATTTTGTTTCCTGAAATTATTGATGTTGTGAGTGGTTTTGACTTTGGAGCCATCGCAGAAGAACGCAAAGCCGCGTTACAGCCACTTATAGATTATGTGCAAGCTAAGGCACTCGGAAATCAAGAAATACGTATAAACTTCATTTGTACGCACAATTCAAGAAGAAGCCATCTTTCGCAAGTTTGGGCACAGACCGCCGCAACGCATTACGGAATCGGACAAGTTTTTTGTTATTCGGGCGGTACCGAAGCAACTGCGCTGTTTCCGAAGGTCGCAGAAACGCTGACAGAATCCGGTTTCCAGATTCAGAACCTTGCCGACGGAACCAATCCCGTGTACGCAATCAAATTCTCAGGAAATGAACATCCCGTAATCGGATTTTCCAAAGCCTATTACGACGATTTTAATCCTGAACGCGAATTTGCTGCTATAATGACGTGTTCACAGGCAGACGGCGGCTGTCCGTTCATTTCCGGTGCCGAAAAGCGCATCCCGATTACCTATGACGATCCGAAAGCTTTCGACGGTACACCTCAGCAAGCTGATAAGTATCGCGAGCGCAGTTTGCAGATAGCAACTGAAATGTTCTACGTTTTCTCCCAAATCAACAAATAAAATATGTCGGCAAACAATTGTGCTCCAGTAGTCGAACGAAAACAGTTAGGTTTTCTCGATAGGTTTTTAACGCTATGGATATTTGCAGCTATGCTTCTCGGCGTAGCCCTCGGCTATTTCTTGCCATCGAGTAGCGGTTTCATTAATTCGTTTTCGAGCGGCACCACTAACATCCCGCTTGCCGTCGGACTGATGTTGATGATTTACCCGCCTTTGGCCAAAGTGAATTACAGCAAAATGGGCGAGGTTTTTACCAATACGAAGGTACTTGGCGCGTCATTGTTCCTGAATTGGATTGTCGGCCCAATCCTGATGTTTTTATTGGCATTGCTTTTCCTCAAAGGCTATCCCGAATACATGATTGGGGTTATCCTGATTGGACTGGCAAGATGTATCGCTATGGTTGTAGTATGGAATGACCTCGCCGACGGAAACCGGGAGTATGCGGCTGGCCTTATTGCGCTCAACAGTATTTTCCAAGTATTTCTGTACAGCGTATATGCATACGTATTTATTACGATACTACCTCCATATTTTGGCTATGAAGGTTTCGTCGTCGATATTAGTATTGGGCAAATCGCGGAGAGCGTAGGGATTTACTTGGGGATTCCTTTTGCGCTCGGAATAATCAGCCGCTATGTGTTGATTAAAATCAAAGGCGAAGAATGGTTCAAAACCAAATATGTTCCGGCAATTTCACCGATTACTCTCATCGCCTTACTATTTACGATTGTAATCATGTTCAGCTTGAAAGGCGAACTGATTGTGCAGATTCCAATGGATGTAATCAGGATTGCAATTCCTTTGGTGATTTACTTCGCGGTGATGTTCATTGTCAGCTTCTTCATCGGGAAATACTTTGGTGCAGACTATTCCAAAAGTACTTCAATAGCCTTTACCGCGACCGGGAACAACTTTGAATTGGCGATTGCCGTTGCCATCGGCGTGTTCGGAATCAATAGCGGACAAGCGTTTGCAGGCGTTATCGGGCCACTCTTCGAAGTCCCGGCTCTGATTGCATTGGTGAACCTGGCATTTTGGTTTAGGGACAAGTATTATACAGTAAACAAGTAATGAGAATCGCGGTCATATCTGATATCCACGCAAACTTTCCGGCTTTCGAGGAAGTGATGAAAGATATTGAAAAGCAGAATATTGACGCGATTTACTGTTTGGGCGACCTTGTGGGCTACAATGTATGGCCGAATGCAATTATTACCGAAATCAAAAAGCGGCGCATTCCGACCATTGCGGGAAACCATGATGTAAAAGCCGTAAAAATTCAAGACCAACGAAACTCCAACGATCCGGCCGACTTGGCCTATCTCATGATTAAGAAAGATTTGGTCACATACCTATCGACATTGCCGGCCTTTATCAGATTGGAATTTAAATTCAGCAATGAAACCGTTGTGTTGCTAATGGTTCACGGAAGCCCTTACAGCAATACCGAATACTTACTTGAAGACAAACCGGAGAAAGATTATGCGGCCATTTTCACAGATACAGCTGCCGACATATTGATTTGCGGACATTCGCACAAGCCTTACCATCGTATCATTTCCGACGGCGGTGCAAGCAAGCGATATTTTCACGCGATAAACGCGGGTTCCGTTGGAAAGCCGAAAGATGGAAAGCCGCAAGCTTGCTACGCAATAGTTACTTTTGACAAATGCAGTAGTGCTTTCAAAAAGGACAGTATTAAAGTTGAGTTCGTTCGGGTCGATTACGACGTGGAAAAAGCGGCACAGGCAATCGAGCACAGCGATTTACCTGATGAGTTCGCAGATATGCTAAGAAAAGCTTATTAAATAATGCTGTAAGCGTGATTGCGTGGCTGTCAAAATTTGCACACGCGCACGTACGCAAACGAAACTGATATGTTTTTAATTACAGAAATGTAAATTTGACTAATGTTTTCGGGTTCTAAGACTTCACCAATTTAAACACATTTTTATCTCACAACATTCGGTAGGGTACCCGTCGATTTAGAATTTTCGATCTGACGGAAAACGTTTTGAATTTGGGGTATGGGGGCGATATAATAAGTACGCCGTCAAAATTTTCGACTTTTTTTGACGGCGTTTTATTAGGCTTGCGATTCATTGCTGAACCGATGATAAGTGCGTTTGAGCAATGTCTTTTCTACGTGTTCGCGGTAGGCTGGGTTCACATTCATATAGCGAATGATTTTAAGGATTAGCGCTTTACGTTCAGCCTCGGATAACTTGATTTGGGTCATAGACGTTGTTTTTGTAACTGAGATAGTTTTCTTCTGTTATTAACCAAGACTTACCTACTTTGCTTGCCTTCAGTAATCCGATTCGACAATGGTTTGTAATTGTAGCAACCGATTTTTGTGTCATCGTTGCCACTTGTCGAACCTTGTAATTTCGCTCAGCGACCACTTGTTTAGTGGGGGTATTCTTTAGTTGTTCTTCAATCTTTTCAATGATATTGTTCATGACCTTTTTGGAAAGTGAATCGATAAGTTCGGGTACCCATTCGATCTTATGAAACTTTCCGTTGATTACGATACCAAAATCGGTTTCTGTTAATGTTTCCATATTACTCGGCTTTATTGCAAATTTCGATAACCCGTTCGTTTTGCGGTACATTTACTTCGCCGAGATTGGTGGTGTAGTAGAACATTTCGAGTTTGATAGTCAAATCATTCGCGCTAATCACGTTGTATTTCGAAACGTACCCGGACGATTTGGTGTAGGTCATCACGCCGTTTTCTATTTCGTATTCGCCTTCTGTGGTAGATTGTTCGCAATAATTGGTCATGCCGATTTGGTACATACGAAACTTTCCAACGATAGCGCCGCCGTCGGCAGAAAATTGGTAATAGTTGTACTGGTCTTCGCAATCACTAATGGCTTGGATTTGACCATTTACGGATTTGTGGCTAAGATTCCAACGACCGGATAAGTGTTGCGTTTCCGATGGAGTGTTCGGTACCGTGGGTTGAGAACTGTCGTCGCTGCTTGAACAAGCAAAGGTTAGCGCACAGAGCGCAATGAGAAGGATTTTTTTCATACTGGCTATAAATTGGTTACGAGCAAATATAAATAAAATTCTATTTTATAGTGTACTTTATTATAGAGTACCAAAAAAAGTACCTTTTATTGAGATTTGACTGATGGAAAACAAGGAAAATCTCGATACACCTGAGCTAAACGCCATTGCAGAGCGTCTGAAACAACTTCGTAAAGAAAAGGGCTACTCGAACTACGAACACATCGCCTTCGACTTAGGAATGAGCCGTTCAGCATATTGGCGTTTGGAGACCGGCGCGAACTTTGAGTTGAAGACGCTGATTAAGATTTGCACGGTACTCGGTGTGAGTTTAGAAGAATTTTTCAAAGGCATCGATTTACCTCAAAAAAAACCGACAAAAAAATAAAACTGCTTGTTCAGGTTTTACCTTCTGCAAGTCATATACCGTTGGGATTCTTAAAAATCTGTACACCTCTGCCCGTTATCCTTTTTTTGCTTATTTGGGATAGTCTTACAAATGGTGCAGATTCCAACGTATTATATTGGAATCTGCACTTGCTCACCCACTGATGCTTCGGTCAGTTCGTAGAGTTTTGACTGAACTGCTATTGACAATTGTCTTTTCAAATGCGTTCCCGTTTTATCAAGCAAGTCGTGGTAAGTTTTCTTGTTGCGAGAGAAAGCGTTTCGATGCTGTTGAAGTATTCGATACCATGTCATCGTGTTTTGGTAATTGGTTAATTTGAATCGGTCTGAGGCAGAAAGCCTCGAAGTATCAGCAGAACCATCGAGAATGAGCATCGCGTCAAATTCTTCTATAATACTTTCAGCCAATTTTGCATAAACTTCCGGCTTCGTCAAATCGTACATCGTGACAATATCAAGCTGCCTAATAAACTTCCGGCTTTGGCTTTTGATTTCAAAACGTACCGTGTCGGGATGACAATGGCTGACTTGTTGAATGCCTTTCGCATAGAATTTCACAGTTTTATATGTATTGGCCTTACCGCGTTTATCGGTACTGAAACTTCGCTTACTAAAGCCCAAGTCGGCATCATTTCGAAATTCGTTCCTATCGTGAGCATAAGCGTATGTTATCAAATCTTTCACGTCCAAAGGCGAAATCACGTTAACACCGTATTCAAAACCGAACACGGGAAATTGTTGTAAGTCAACCTGAAATGTCCGCTGAAATTCAAGTATTGTTGTGATACTACTGTTCATTGAAAAGTCATTGGCATTATGACGGTCGTCGTTGAAGTAAAAATGGGGCTTGAAAATGATGTCGAGTCTATCGTCAAAGAACCGAAACAAAATGCCCTTGAATTGCCGGACGTGCTTTGTTTTAACGACTTCGAAATCGAAGCGATTGAACTTGTCCTCATTGCTCACCCATTCGAGTTTCGGGTGTTGGCGCAAGTAGTCGATTAGTTGAACATCCCGAACCTGGCTTCTAACTAAATCGATCATGGCCGGGATTTTTTGCTGTTCAACGCTACGATGCACAATTCGATGTCGGAATGTTTGATGTAAACGCGCGACCCGACTTTTCCTGACTTGATAAGTCCTGCATTCCGCCAATTGTTGAGCGTTTTGATACACACATTGAGTTTCTTGGCCGCCTGAGCCAATGTGTAGATTTCGTCATCGACGGGTTTTGCAGATTGCTTCTTTTCAAGTTCTGCAAAGGCTTCTTTAACTGCCGCGTTGATTTCGGCTTTGACTTCTGAAAGGTCAAGAGGTAAGTAGTGATAAGTACTCATAACGTATAATTTTAAGGTTATGAGTGCGAAATTGAAAAATGCCGATGCCCGTTAGAAGGCGGAAAATTGACCTTTTACGGGCAAAGAAAGTAACCGCTTGAAATTAAAGGTATTTCCGGCGTTTTGAAAGTTCGTAAACAGTCAAATACAGTTGATCGAGTTCCGAAGGTTTACTTTTCTTGACCCTGATTTTCCCAATTTCGAGGTCAAAAGTTTCGTTGACCCAATCCCGGAACTTTTCGGCCTTGCAATGAATGAGTTTGTCCTCGAACATCCGTCGGTATATTTGCGAGAGATTCGCTTCGCTCTTTTCGATTTGCGATGCGATGCGGTCGAAAACTTCTTCTCCAATTCCGTAGAAAATGTGTACAGCCGATTTCTTTTGAACTGCATCATTATCTTCGGTCAAACTTGCAAGCTTGTTTCTAAGATAGTCTAAATCTCGGTCATAGAACGTGGTGTTATCTTCATAGGCAAGTTCCGCTAAGAAACCAATCAGCTTTTTCAGATGTCGCTCACGCTCCGGCAACGATTTTTCATTGTCGAAATGAGCCGCGTAGATCGTCATCTTACGACGAAAATACTCCCGAATCTCATCGAGATTATGTGAGAAGGAATTTTTATCTGCCCTGATTTGCAATGAAGGGAAAGATGCAGTTGTTGCGTTTCCGCCTTTTGCTTTTGTGGCATCTTCGAGCCAAGCCGACATTTTGAAAAAGTACTCGTATAGGCTAAGAACCGAAAAAGCGGCGGTGTTATGAGGCAATGAAAAGTTGGCGAAGTCGGCTTTTATTTTTCGAGATATTGAGGTTTCAGTCAACATCTTATTCGAAAAAAGGAATTTCAATACGGTTTCGAGCAAATCCGACGACTGAACTGCTTTGAGTAGTTCTGAAACGACAATGTATCTTTCTTCAACCGAAAACGAATTGGTTGGCCGTTGCAAGTAATTCAAAATTGGCAATATTTCTTCTTGTCCAACTTCCATTATTTGTGCATTTCTAAAGTCGATTATTTCCATTGACGGGAGTCTATTGACTAAATATTGACTTTGTTAGAAAACAAATAACCGCAACCAATTGAAAAACAATTAATTACGGTTTTTAATAGCAGAGAGGAAGGGATTCGAACCCTCGATGCCCTTTTGGAGCATACACACTTTCCAGGCGTGCGCCTTCGACCACTCGGCCACCTCTCTTTGAGGGTGCAAATGACGTGAAAAAATCGGGAATAGTAAAACTTTCAGTCGGGAATCAGCGCAGAAAAATCCTTGGGCTTTTCGATCGGCTTGCCAATGGTGCTGCCAATGCGCGAATACAAGCCCGCAGCGGTGAGACCTTGGTTCCGAAAATGCAAAACAGACGTATCGCCCGCCGATTTCGAAAGTTTCCGGTCATGGCCATCGGTCAGCAATTCGTGGTGGTGGAAGGTGGCCGATAAAAATGCATCGGCGCCGAGCAAACCGGCCAGGAACAACTGCGCGAGTGTCGACGGCCAAAGGTCTTGTCCGCGCACGATCAAATCGACGCCAAAGTACAGATCGTCGGCCAGCGAAGTGAGCTGGTAAGCCGGAAATCCGTCTTTTTTGCGTACGACAAAATGATGCATGCCCTCTGGCAGCGCTGCGATTGTCGTCGAACCGTCGAGCGCGCGCACCAAAATGGGTCGGGCCTGGCTTGTATCGATACGCCACGCGACACCGGGGGTGTCCAACGCGATCTTTTTGTGTTGGCACGCGCCGTGGTATACGCCGCCAAAATCGGTCTCGATTTGCTTGCGCGAACAACTGCACGCATAGACCTTTCCGGTAGCGACGAGTTGGCCAAGCAGCACCTCATAAAAAGACAGGCGGTGGCGTTGCGAATAATGCGCCTCGAAATCGGCGGGGTTCGACGGGCCTTCGTCGTACGAAATTCCAAGGAAAGCAAGCGTCTGGAAAACATCGGCAAGGTATTCTGGATGTACGCGGTCGCGGTCCATGTCGTCGATACGCAGCAACAGCGACGCACCGTATTTTTGGGCCGCGGCCGCCGTGATCGCGAACGAATAGACATTGCCGAGGTGCAAAAAACCACTGGGCGTTGGCGCTATACGGGTCTTGGAGAAATGCATCAGGAGAGTTCGCCGCGGATCGACGTTTCGAAAATCGTCTTGAACACATTGGGCGCGACTTGCTGCCCGAGCAGGTACATCAGCTTGGTGATGGCCGCCTCGGTGGTCGAATCCTTGCCCGAAATCACGCCTATTTTTTTGAGCGCGGTACTGGTTTCGTACTGCCCCATGCTCACGCTCCCGCCCGAACACTGCGTCACATTGACCACATGCAGCCCGTTCTTGATGGCTTTTTTGAGCGCCGATACGAACCATTCGTCGGTGGGCGCGTTGCCCGACCCGTAGGTCTCAAGCACCATGCCTTTGAGGTTCGGGATGCTCAGGATGGCCGACAGCACCTGTTGGTTGATGCCCGGAAACATCTTGACCACCACCACATGGTCGTCCATTTCTTTGTGCACGATGAGCTTCTTGCCAGCGGTCTTGCCGGGGATTGGATCGGCATTGACCTTGAGGTGTACGCCCGATTCGGCCAATGGCGGATAGTTGGGCGATGCAAACGCGTTGAAATGTTCGGCGTTGATCTTGGTCGTGCGGTTGCCGCGGTACAATTTGTATTCGAAATACAGACACACCTCGCCAATGACGGGCTTGCCTTTGTGCTGCAACGACGCGATCTGGATGGCCGTGATCAGGTTCTCCTTGGCATCGGTACGCAAATCGCCGATGGGCAATTGCGATCCCGTAAACACAACGGGCTTGGCCAAATTTTCGAGCATGAAACTGAGCGCCGACGCCGAATAGGACATCGTATCGGAACCGTGAAGCACGACGAACCCGTCGAATGGCGCATAATTGCTTTCGATGATTTCGGCAATCTTGACCCATTTGGAAGGGTTCATGTTCGACGAATCGATGGGGTTCTCGAACGAAATGGTCTCGATGTCGCAATCGAGCTGTTTGAGTTCGGGGATTTTATTGAGCAGTTTCGCAAAATTGAACGCCTTGAGCGCACCCGTCTCGAAATCCTTCATCATCCCGATGGTGCCGCCGGTGTAGATCAGTAAAATGCGCGGCTTAGACTGCATTTTCGTACTTCATTTTGTTGATGACCGGATTGGCGTACATGGCCAAAAACCCTTGGAAGGCTATGGGATTGTCTTCGTCAATCCGGATTTCGAGCCGTCGTTCGAACAACGCTTTTTCTTCTTCGGTATAGCGGTCGGCAAATTGGTTGGTGTTGTGCAACAGGTCGTAGGCGATAAAATTGGTCGGCCACAACTTATAGTGTGACAAAATCGCATCGTCGATGACCTGCGCGAGCGCCTGGATTTGTTTGTTGCTGTTGTCGAATTCGCGCGCAATACCGTCGATTTCGGTATCGAGTATGTCGCCCACATGCATGTGGATGCGTTTCTTTTGTCCCATGATGCCCGAAAGCAGCGTCATGAAATCTTCGTTCTTTTCCTTGATGTAGATCTCGTTGTTGGCCTCGGCAATCAAACGTGGCATCTTGAGCGCATCGGTGGGGTCGTATTCATACGAAATCGACACCGGCACGATCTTGACCTTCTTGAAATAGTCCATGAGGTTGTCGTCGCCCGCGCCCATCGCGAGCATCTTGAGTACGCCTTGCTGGGTCATGTCGTTACCGTCCTTGGTACGACCTTCGCGTTGGGCGATCCACACCGAACGGTTCTCGCGCAACAACAACTGAGCGATGTACTCCGACATCAATTTGGAACTCATCAGCAGTTCGCGTGGCGGCAAATTGCGTTGCACCAGAAAGTTCCGGTTGAGTTTGGACAGGGCCAGCAAAAACGACTTTTTCACGAGGTTGTCGCCAATGGCCGACGCCGTCATCACAAGCCCGTGCTCGAACAACGCCACATTGAGCAGCGAGGTGTCGAGAATGATGTCGCGGTGGTTCGAGATGAACAAATACGACGTGTTGGGCTCGAGCTTTTCGAAACCCGAAGTCGTGAACCCGTCCGACGACCGTTCGATCACGCGCTGCACCGAATGGTACAGGAAATTGCACTGGAAGTCGCGGATGGAATGGGTTCGGGTCAGGTGGTCCTTCCACTCCTGGTCGGGCAGGTCGGGGAAACTAAAATCCATCAGCGCCTTCATCATCGGATGGTTGACCACGCGTTGGAGCGCTTGGTTCACCTCGGCATCGTAGTACGGACGAATCGCGTCGAATTTTTGCATTTCTGGTTAGTTAAGATGTACAAAAGAACAAAATTTATCCGAAATCGGGTGTCAAATTTTGATTAAATCCCAAAGACGTCGCGTGAATTTTGGGTCGTGGTGCGCGCGATTTCTTCGGGTGCAAGCCCATAAATTTCGGACAGTTTTTGCACGACGTTCACCACATAGCTGCTTTCGTTGCGTTTGCCGCGGTACGGTACGGGTGCCAGGTAAGGCGAATCGGTTTCGAGCACGATATGACGCAGGTCGATTTGGTTCAAAAACTGGTCGATCTTGCCGTTCTTGAACGTGGCCACGCCGCCGATGCCGAGCTTCATCCCGAGCGAAATGGCCTGCAACGCCTGCTCGTAAGTACCCGTAAAGCAATGGAAAATCCCAAAGAGTTCGGGCGATTTTTCTGATTCGAGCACTTCAAAGATTTCGTCGAAAGCGTCGCGGCAGTGAATATTAATCGGAAGCTTGTATTGCTTTGCCAGTTGGATTTGGCGACGAAACGCAATTTGCTGGATGCCGAGCGTGGTTTTGTCCCAATACAGGTCGATCCCGATTTCGCCCACCGCATAGAATTTGCGCGCGGCCAGTTCGCGTTCTACGTGCGCCAGTTCGGCTTCGAACGTTTCGGGTTGCACGTGTGTGGGGTGCAGACCCATCATCAAAAACACGTTGTGCGGGTATTGCTGTTCAAGGTCGTACATGGCCTGGGTATAACCCGAGTCGATGGCGGGTACAAAAAATCGCGTCACGCCGGCGTCGAGGGCGCGTTGCATCATCGCGTTTCGGTCGTCGGCAAAAGCCTCGCTGTACAAATGGGTATGGGTATCGGTGATCATGGTAGTCGTTGAGGCACAAAAATACGGCTTGCCCGTCGATTTATTGGTATCGGCTTGAATTTTTAGCTTATTTTTGAGGTTCGCCGTTGGCTTTATGGAACACCTGCAAGACATCCTCAAAAACGAACACTACCGCAAAATCAAATTCCGCGTCACACGTACGCAGCATTTGCTCATCAAGGCCAAGATCAATGGCATCTCGGGCGATTTCATCCTCGACACGGGAGCCTCGAACAGTTGCGTCGACTTCTCGGGCGTTTCGGTATTTGGGCTCACCGCCGGACATTCAAAGACCAAGGCCGCGGGTGCGGGCGCAACGGGCATGTTTACGCAACTCGCGCGCAACAACCGGTTGCAAATCGGGACTTGGAAAAACAGCGACTTCCATGTCGTGATCTTCGACCTGTCGCACGTGAACCAAGCGCTCATCGAGCACAAGGCCAAACCCGTGGCGGGCATCATCGGCGCCGACGTACTCATGGCGGGCAAGGCAATTATTGATTATTACAACCATTGTTTGTATTTGAAATAGTGGTATATTTGGTTGCAGGGCAAGTGTTTGTTTATTAACCGTTTAGCTTATGAAGAAAAAATTACTCCTTCCTATCGGGTGTTTTCTGTTTTTTGTGCAACAAATTACTGGGCAAATTTTGGCCATTCCCGACCATGCCTTTTTGGACGAAATCCCAGGCGCGCAAATCGCCATCCCCAACGTCTTGGCGAACGATTTGCTCAACGGCAGCCCTGCAACGTTGGCCAACGTGACGTTGACACAAATCGAAGCTTCGCCGGGCCTGGTGCTTTTACCCGATGGCTCGGTACAGGCCTCACCTGTAGTCGGAATCTACAATCCGCATTTGACTTATGAGATTTGCGAAATCGCCAACCCGAACAACTGTACCACGGCCCACGTATCTGTCTACAACGACAACTGGCTTTCGATCAGCGACCCGACAATTACGGTCACCACACCGCCAACCTGTACAAATCCGACGGCCACGATTACTATTGGCGACTTCGATATTTCTGAATCCGGCCTATACGTTTATCTTTACAGCGACGGTGTTTTGGCAGGGCAATCGGCTGTAGACGAATTCTTCCCGACCGCGACATTTACCAATGTACCAACCGGTGTACTTTTTTTTGCATTGGTTGACTTTGAAGAAATATCGACATATTATATTTACGACTACCTGCCAGACCCGACCTGCGATTTCAACCTGGCATTCAGCGGCGCGATAACAGACAGCAACAGCAACGGCATTACCGATGTGGGCGATACGATCCAGTACCAATTTACAATCAACAACAGCGCGCCAGACACGCTAACCAATGTGACTGTTTCATCGGCGACACTCGGTATACAGGGCGGCCCGATTGCGACCATGTTGCCTGGCGCGACCGACACAACCACGTTTACGGCTTCTTACTCCCTGACGCAAGAAGATATCAACGTCAACCAGGTGACGCATTACGCGATGGCCGACGCATTGGCTGGGGCAGAAACCATGGAATCCAATGCACAGGCGGTCACCCTCCTAAACGCGCCCGACGGTATTCGGATGTCTGCATTTTTCGACAGCAACTTCAATGGTATCATGGACGCCGATGAAAATTTCATTTCCGGCGGCTACGTCGGATCGTTCCAATATGAAATCAACGGCAGCGGCAACCCGCATCAGGTTCAGGTGGCGGGCAACGCATTTACATTGTATGAAAGCAACCCTTCGAATACGTATCATTTAACAATGGTGATCCACCCGTGGTTGACACAGCATTATGTAGCGAACGTCAATTTTGACGTAACGGTACAACAGGGCTCGGGCATCACCACGTATCTTTTTCCAGTATCCTACGTACCTACAACAAACTTCTACGCGTGGATTGCTGGACAGCAGGGAATCCGTCCGGGTTTTGCGTCATGGCATCAGATCAGATTCGGGAATTATGGAAATGTCCCGATTGTTTCAGGGACATTGGATTACAACCCTGACGCGCATTTGAGCCTAACCGAAATTCCGGCGGGCGCTGTCGCCACACCTACAGGTTTCCAGTATCCGTTCTTTAACTTGCAACCCGGAGAGATGCGGACACTTTACGTGCATCTCCAGGCACCTCCCGTCCCAACAATCGCCATAGGGGACCAATTGGTTTCGTCTGTGGCAGGAATGGTGACGTCTCCGAACGAAATTAATTTGGAGAACAACCAGGATTCCGTTTCTCAAACGGTTGGGAATTCCTGGGACCCGAACGACATATCCGAAAGCCACGGACCCAGAATCGTACATGCCGACTTTTCGACCGACAACTTCCTGACCTACACAATCCGTTTTGAAAACACCGGCAATGTCGATGCGATCGACATTCGGATCGAAGACCAACTCGACGGCCAGCTCGATGAAACCACCGCACATACGCTCGACGCCAGCCACAATTACGTAATGACACGCACGGGCAACCAATTGGTCTGGCGGTTCGACGGGATCCATTTGGACCCGTCGGTCGAAGGCACCAACACCGGACACGGCTACGTGACATTCGAAATCAAGCCCAAACCGGGTTACGCCGTGGGCGACATCATCCCGAATTCGGCCGACATTTACTTCGATTTCAATCCGGCGATCACGACCAATACGTTCGAGACCGAATTTGTCGAGACGTTGGGCAACGCGACTTTCACGGCGGGCCAAACGATGGTATTCCCGAATCCCGTGACCGACGTACTCCATTTGAAGACCTCAAAGCCGATTTCGGCAACATTGCAAATTACCGACCTGCTCGGCAAAACGCTTCGTACACAAACCTTCGATGGCAACGCCACGATCGACTTGTCTGGTTTGTCGCAAGGCATGTACCTGGTAAAAATTTCGAGTCCAGATCAAACCCAAACGCATAAGATCGTCAAGCGATAATCCGTAAAAAATCCCGCTCATGGCGGGCAAGGCAATTATTGATTATTACAACCATTGTTTGTATTTGAAATAGTGGTATATATTTAATTTCGAAACAACTCAATCACAATCATCAAATCGGAATCTATGAGAAAATTATTACTCGCCCTCGTTTTTTTGGTTGCACAGACAAATAGTTTTGCAGCGCTTGACTTTAATGTGGCCCTTGATACGGATTGTGTACCTGAATCGCCGATGGGCGGTGGTTTGAGCGATTTGTTGGCGTGCGACTTCAATGGCGATGGCTTTGCAAACTTTGATTTGTCGTTGCAAATCATTTCGTGGGGTGGTGGAAATCCCGACTACACCTTTGAATTCTACGAGTCGTTCGCCGGCGCACAAACGCAAAACGGCGCCATCACACCGATTTTAAATTTCAACGGCTTCGACGGTCAGGTGATTTACGTGCGTCGAAATGACTTGTTATCGGGCAATTTCGAGATTGCGAGTTTTGCGCTCCAAGTGGCTTTCGTTCCGCTTACGATCGACGTGGTTGTAAACGGAAACACCATTACGGTCAGTGCGTTTCCGGCTGTTCAGTATGACTATAGCATAGACGGTGGTGCTTTCCAAACGAGTCCCGTGTTTACAAACGTCGGCGGAGGCGATCATATCATTGTGGTTCGATCACCGGAGGGTTGTGGCGAGCTGGCCACGTCGACTACCGTGCTGGATGCCACCGGGTTTGCCGACAGCGGTTTTTTGGCTTGGCCAAATCCGGTTTCTGATTTTTTATATGTGTCAGGCATCACCGACGTCACGGAGCTGACGCTGACCGATGGGTCGGGTAAGCTCGTGCGTTCAACAAGAACAAACGAAAATAACCTTAAAATAGACTTTGCGGGATTGCCGGACGGATTGTATTTCGTAAGGCTCCAATCAGATCAAAAACAGCAGACGTTGAAGATCGTCAAGAAATAAGCTGAATCAAAAAAAAATCCCGCTCATCAGAACGGGATTTTTTTTATAATCGAAAGTTGATCTACAACTCCAATGCTTTCTTCGGATTGTTGTCCATCAAGAATTCGGCCGGATTTTCCAAACCTTCCTTGACGGCAACGAGGAACCCTACCGATTCGCGTCCGTCGATGATACGGTGGTCATAGCTGAGCGCGACATACATCATCGGGTGGATTTCTACTTTCCCGTCTACGGCAATCGGACGCTCGATGATGTTGTGCATCCCGAGGATTCCCGATTGTGGTGGGTTGATGATAGGGGTAGACAACATCGATCCGAAAACACCGCCGTTCGAAATGGTGAATGTACCACCTGTCATGTCGTCTACGGTGATTTGCCCGTCGCGTGCACGGATGGCCAGACGTTTGATTTCGGCTTCTACACCGCGGAACGACAACGATTCTGCATTGCGAACCACCGGCACCATCAAGCCTTTCGGGCCCGATACCGCCACCGAGATGTCGCAGAAATCATACGATACTTTCTGGTCGCCGTCGATCATCGAGTTGACATCCGGGAACAGCTGCAACGCGCGTGTAACGGCCTTGGTAAAGAACGACATGTAGCCCAAAGAAAGTCCGCCGTGCTTGGCCTTGAACGCATCTTTGTACTCGTTGCGGATTTTGTTGATTGGCGTCATGTTGACTTCGTTGAACGTCGTGAGCATGGCCGTTTCGTTTTTGGCCGCCACCAATCTTTCGGCGACTTTACGACGCAACATCGAAAGTTTGGTTCTTTCCGATCCGCGGTTGCCGCCTGTTGGCGTACCCATCGAAGCCGGTGCATTCACCGCGTCGTCCTTGGTGATGCGACCGCCTTTTCCGGTTCCGGTAACGGTGGCAGGGTCGACGTTTTTCTCGTCGAGTATTTTGCGTGCGGCTGGCGATGGCGCTCCTGTAGCGTAGGTCGTGGCTGGCGCAGCAGCTTTAGCTCCGCTCAGTTCGGCTGCGCCTCGGGTTGGTTCTTCTTTTTTAGCTTCAGCTTTTGGCTCCTCTTTTTTCGGTTCCTCGGCCTTTGGACTTTCAGACTTTTGACTTTTGACTGCCGAAGGCTTGGCATCGGTATCGATGAGACACACGACTTGTCCTACCTTGACGGCGTCGCCCTCTTCGGCCTTGAGCGTGATTACCCCGCTGGCTTCGGCCGGGAGTTCAAGTGTGGCTTTGTCTGAATCGACTTCGGCAATGGCCTGGTCTTTTTCGACATAATCGCCGTCTTTGACGAGCCATGTTGCGATTTCTACTTCTGTGATGGATTCCCCTGGAGAAGGGACTTTCATTTCGAGAATCATATTTTTTGGTTTTATCGTTCTTGGTTATTTTAAGCTATCGCCGTTCCAACAGCACTACGCCACTTCTGACTTCATTATTCGTTGTTCGTTAATCGATATTTTGAATGTCGAACTTCGATTAACGAATTTCGAACTTTGAAATCGGATGCCCTAGCCCTGATGGCAGCGAAAATCCTTTTTGCAGACGCTGAAACAAGTTCAGCGTTAGGGTGTCCCGGCAAAAAGATTGCAGCGTACAGCAGGTTCCCGGCTACTAATTAAACAAATTTTTATCAAATACCATCGCAATCGCTGCGGCATGGCGTTTTTTCGAGCGTGCATAACTTCCGGCAGCCGGTGCGCTGTATGCTTTGAGCGCGGCCAAACGCAACTTGACCTCGGTGAAATTCACGAGCATGTAGCTGTAGGCACCCATGTTGCGCGGCTCTTCTTGCGCCCACACGTAATCGTCGGCGTTCGGATACGAGGCGATGATGGCCTTGAGCTGTTCGGTTGGCAACGGGAACAATTGTTCGATGCGCACCAGTGCGACATCGGTACGGCCGTTGGCTTCGCGTTCGGCGAGCAAATCGTAATAGAATTTACCCGTACAAAACACGAGTGTCTTGACTTTTTTCTTGTCGACGGTGGTATCGTCGATGGTTTCCTGGAATTTCCCCGTCGCAAATTCATCTGCAGACGAAACCACCAATGGATGGCGCAGCAAACTCTTTGGTGTGAACACGATCAGCGGCTTGCGGAACGTGGTTTTCATCTGACGACGCAACAGGTGGAAAAAGTTCGCCGGCGTGGTACAATCGGCCACATACATGTTTTCGTTCGCGCACATTTGCAGGTAACGCTCCATACGTGCTGACGAGTGTTCGGCGCCCTGGCCTTCGTAACCGTGCGGCAAGAGCATGACGAGCCCGTTTTGGTTGTTCCATTTGTCCTCGGCGGCCGAGATGTACTGGTCGATCATGATTTGCGCGCCGTTCGAGAAATCGCCGAATTGCGCTTCCCAAATGGTCAGTGTTTTTGGCGAGGCGAGCGCGTAGCCGTAGTCGAATCCGACGACGCCGTATTCCGACAACAACGAATTGTAGATGTGGAATTTGCCTTTGGCTTTGGGCAATTGCGAGAGCAGGATCACTTCTTCTTCTGAATCTTCGACCTTCACGACGGCGTGGCGGTGCGAGAACGTACCGCGTTCGACGTCCTGACCAGAAATACGAACGTCGTAACCTTCGGTCAAGAGCGAGCCATAGGCCAACAATTCGGCCATCGCCCAGTCGAGCTTGTCGCTGTCAAAATACATCGTCTTTCTGTCGGCGATGAGCTTGGTGATTTTGCTGATGAATTTTTTGTCCGATGGCAATTCGGTGATCACCTTGGCGATTTCGGTCAGTTGCTTTTTGTCGAACGTGGTGTCGGTATGCAGCAACATTTCGGCCTGATCGGCTTGGTGGTAGCCCTGCCATTCGTTTTGCATGAACGGCGTGATGATGGTCAGATCTTTTTTGCGCGACGCTTCGAGGTTTTCCTCGAGCACAGCCTTGTATTGGTCTTCGAGCCCTTTGACGTATTGTCCGTCGATGATGCCGTCGGCGATCAATTTGTCGGCGTACAAATCGCGCGGGTTTTTGTGTTTCGAGATGGTTTTGTAGAGTTTCGGCTGGGTGAAACGCGGCTCGTCGCCTTCGTTGTGGCCGTACTTTCTATAACCGAGCAAGTCGATGAACACGTCGCTGCCAAACTGCATGCGGTAGTCGAGCGCAAACAACATGGCGTGTACGACCGCTTCGGCATCGTCTGCATTGACGTGCAACACGGGCGACAACGTCACCTTGGCGATGTCGGTACAATACGTAGACGAACGCGCATCGAGGTAGTTGGTCGTAAACCCGACCTGGTTGTTGATCACCACGTGGATGGTTCCGCCGGTTTTGTAGCCGTCGAGCTGCGCCATCTGGATGATTTCGTATACGATGCCCTGTCCTGCCACGGCCGCGTCGCCGTGCAATGCAATCGGCAACACTTTAGAAGCGTCGTTCGGGAAATAACGGTCCTGTTTGGCGCGCGTGATGCCTTCGATGACGGCCCCGACGGTTTCGAGGTGCGAAGGGTTGGGCGCCAAATTGATGTTGATCGATTTGCCCGACTTGGTCTTGCGGTCGGCGGTGAGGCCCAAGTGGTACTTGACGTCGCCGTCAAACAGCGCGTCATCGTCATAATCTTTGCCGTCGAATTCCGAGAAAATGTCTTGTGTATTCTTGCCGAAGATGTTCGCCAAAACGTTCAGACGGCCACGGTGCGCCATGCCCATCACGAACTGTTCGACGCCTTTTTCGGCCGCGGCTTCGATGAGCGCATCGAGACCCGGGATCAATGATTCGCCGCCTTCGAGCGAGAAACGCTTCTGGCCGACGTATTTGGTGTGGAGGAAGTTTTCGAACGAAACCGCCTCGTTGAGTTTTGCTAAGATTTGCTTTTTTTGTCCCGCGTCGAACTTCGGATGGTTGTCGTTGTAACCAATCTTGTCCTGGATCCACTGGATGACCTCGGGCTTGCGGATGTACATGTACTCTACGCCAATCGACTCGCAATAGATACGGTTCAAGTGACCGATGATGTTGCGCAACGTCGTAGGTTCGAGTTTCATGGCCTTGGCCGCGTCGAATACGGTATCGAGGTCGGCATCAGACAAGCCGTAGTTGGCCAAATCGAGCGTAGGCGACCAAATGCGGCGTTCGCGCACCGGGTTGGTCTTGGTGAACAAATGCCCGCGCGTACGGTAGTCGTCGATGAGTTTGAGGACGTTGAATTCTTTGTGGATTTTTTCGGTTTCTACCGAACAATCGCCACTGGCGGCCGCGGCTGCCAATTGCTGACCAGGCGTGCCTACGGGGTACTCGTCGTTGTAGGTGGTGATGCCAAAATCGAAGCCCTGCAAAAAACTCCTCCAGCTGGGTTCGATGCTGTCTGGATTTTCGAGGTATTGGTGGTAAAGATCTTCAAAAAATTGGGTGTGCGCTGCGTTCAGAAAGGAAAACCGGTCCATGATTTCGTTAAAAGTCCTAAGGGGTTGAAAAATAGTCCCGCAAAAGTACGACAATATACCCAAATTTTTAGTTATTTTTAGCATAGTTTTATACTTTGAACCAATAGACGAAACAAATGACACGACCAAGCCACACCCCGCTCCGACTTTTTTTGATTCTGACGCTGTTGTTTTTGGCGCTGCCGAAGCTGCAAGCGCAACAAACCAGCGCCGGCCGATGGCAGTTTGGTGGTGGCATCGGGGCGAATTTCGGTTCGGGATTTACCAACATCACGCTTGCCCCGGGTGCGATTTACAATTTTAACCAATACGTAGCGGCGGGCGTCGGCTTACAGGGAAGCTATGTACGGTCGCGCAATTATTACGAATCTTACATTTACGGCGGCAGCCTGCTTGGTTTGTTCACGCCCATCCCGCAGGTGCAACTTTCGGCCGAGCTCGAACAATTGCGCGTGAACACGACGTACGACCTCGGCTACCAGCCCTTTGTGAACGGCACCACATCGCGCGAACGCAATTTCTGGAACACGGCCTTGTATTTGGGCGCGGGCTATCGCGTGCAGAACGTGACCATCGGCGTGCGCTACAACGTACTGTTTGACGACGACGATGGCGTGTACAGCGAACCGTTTATGCCTTTTATCCGGGTTTATTTTTAGACTGATGAAATTTTAACGTTTGATACACAAAAAGTGTAAAACGACTGTTTTCGTCTTTGTTAAGTTTGGGAATCCAATAGCGATTAATTAGCCTATGGAAACACTTGCCAAACATCGTTCAATTTTTTTACTGGTCGTCTTTGCGTTAATTTTTTCGTGCAAACGAAAAAACAACGATTTAGAAATTTTTGCGCATTTCAAAAATTCGGCCGCAACGATTCTAGTAGACACGACGGCATACAAAAAAACGACCGCCAAGCGTATTTTCGGATCGCACACGGCGGTATCGTTCGACAGACTGAAAGTCAAGAAACAGTACACCCGAGGAGCGCGTGCAATGGCATATTACAGCATCCTTCTCGAGGACATCCAAACCCAAACAAAAGTCTGCCGATGGCTCGCCGAAAGGAATGGCGCCCTTTTTTTTGACGACACCACCAGTATCAACCAAGGCATGGAGCAGATTTACATTTGCTGCACCGGAACCAACGATTGCGAACCCAGCCTTTTTGTGTCCGAAGGAAAACTGTTTTGGACATGTGGCGAAAAACCGTCTTGTTCAAATCCTGAGAAAAGTTGCAAGATCAGCAAAACGGTCTTGCTTGACTGACGGCGTGTACAGCGAACAGTTTATGCCTTTTATCCGGGTTTATTTTTGATGCGCGATGTATGGTTGGATAAAATTTGCTACATTTAGCCAATCATTAATCAAAAATCAATCATCATGAAAAAATCAATCTTCGGATTCCCATCCGTATTGGGTGTCCTGTTCCTGTTGTTTTCTTTTGCCGTATCGGCGCAAACCAAGTCTGAACAAATCGAAGCGTTGCTGTCGCGTTACCACGAATACGGCCGCTTTAACGGTTCGGCGCTCGTGGTCGAGAACGGCCAGCCCATTTACAAAAAAGGATTCGGCATGGCCAATTTCGAATGGGACATCCCGAATGCGCCCAACACCAAGCACCGTTTGGGATCGATCACCAAACAATTTACGGCCGTCCTGATTTTACAGCTCGTCGAGCAAGGCAAGCTCCAACTCCACGAACCCATCGCCACCTACCTGCCCGACTATCCCAAGGCCAACGCCAGCCAAATCACGACGCACCATTTGCTCACGCACACGGCGGGCATCCCGAACTACACGTCGTCGCCAAAATTTTTCAGGGAACAATCGCGCAACTACTACAGTCCGGTCGATTTCGTCAAAACGTTCAGCGAACTGCCGCTCGAATTCAAGCCGGGCGAGAAATTCGCCTACAGCAATTCGGGTTATTTCGTGTTGGGCTATTTGATCGAAACGTTGTCTGGCAAGCCGTACGAGCAATTTTTGCAGGAGCAAATCCTGACGCCTTTGGACATGAAAGATACCGGGTTCGATCATTCGGAGGCGATCATCAAACGCCGCGCCTCGGGCTACGAAAAACAGGGCGATGACTACTACAACGCCAGCTACATCGACATGAATTTGCCGTATGCCGCGGGTTCGATGTATTCGACGGTCGAAGATTTGTTTGTTTGGGACCAGGCATTGTACACCGACAAAGTGCTTTCGGCACCCTCGCGCGCATTGCTGTTTGGGCATCATATTGTGGACGGCGACCGTTTCTATGGCTACGGCTGGGGCGTTTTTGATCTTGGCGGATTCAAAGCCGACGGCAAAATCAACGTGACCGAACACGGTGGCGGCATCAACGGATTCAGTACCGTCATTTCGCGCATCACCACCGACAAACACCTGATCGTTTTGCTCAACAACACCGGCAGTGTTGGGGTGGGCAACATCGCCGACCAAATCCGCAACATTTTGTATGGCAAACCGTTCATCATGCCCAAAAAATCGCTCGCACGCGCGCTGTTCACCACATTTTCAAAAAGCGGCATCCCGGCGGGGCTTGCCCAATACAAGGAACTCAAAAAGTCCGACCTGTATGAAATACGCGAAGGCGATGTGAACAATGCAGGCTATGAACTGATGGGCTTGGGCAAAGTGGCCGAAGCAATCGAGTTGTTCAAGATCAATGTCGAGGCGTTTCCCAAATCGGGCAATGTATATGACAGCCTGGGCGAGGCTTATCTGAAGAACGGCAACAAGGAGCTGGCCATCGTAAACTACAAGAAATCGGTGGCGTTGGACCCGAAGAACGAGGCGGGAAAAAAGATCCTTGCCGAACTCTCGAAAAAGTAACCCACTTGACCACAGTCTGAAAAAGTCCAAGCCGGTATTTCGGTTTGGACTTTTTTTAACATTTTTTACAGAAAATCTGCCGCGCGGACAAAAATATCCGTGTTACTTTTACTTCAGTTCCCGCGGAAATACAAGCCACATTAATTTTAATTTTTACACACCATGAAAAAAACAGTCATTTTAGCAGTGATGCTGCTCGGATTCGCTTTGGGGCACAGCCAAAGCAACAACCCGCAAAACAAAGTAGGTGCAGACATCCTCGCCGCGGCGGCCGTCGTCGGCAAGGATTTCAAGGACGGAAAATTACAGAACGTCGATCAGGCGACCATCGACCGCTATTACGCCACATTGCTGCCCGGTTATCAGCCTGTAAAGTTGGCCGAATTCACAAAGATTGCGCAGGCCATGAAGGGCGCCAACAGCTACTCGGTGATCGATGGGTCAGGGTTTTCGGACAAAGGCAAGGGATTTTTGCGCAAATCGCTAACCGATTACAGCCAAACGGCGCTGGCCGACGATGTCAAGAAAAGCAACATCAGCGAAACCGAAAAAACACAAATATTGACGGTGATCGCGATCAATTACAATATGGTCAAACCGACGCCAGTAAAGCCAATGCCTGCAGGCAAATCGAAAGGACCGAATGGGTATTTTGACGTCGATTTTAACGACGCCGAGTTGGCGCAATCGCCGCAAGCGGGCATTTGGAGCGCCGTGGGCGTCGTACTCGGGTTCAGCATTTGTGGCCCGTGGTGCGCCATAATCGGCGGGATTCTTGGGGCCATGGTGGGTTCGACGCCGGGCACGACTACTGTGACCGGGCCAAACGGCAGCCACACCTACACCTCGGGAGGCCCTAAACCGTGAGTTTAACGGCTATGGCGTTTTATCGCCATAGCCTCTTTATAGAAAGATGAGATATTTTTTGTTGCTGCTCTCGTTTGTCGCGGCATTTCAGGTTACGGCGCAACCAACGCTACGCGTACAGGTAAAAGACCGCGAGTCGGGCGAACCGCTGGCATTTGCGCACCTTGTTTTTAACGACAACCCCAAGATGGCTACCCTTACCGATGTGGATGGCCGGTTTGTGTACCGACAGCAAGATTTGCAACGGGCGACCTGTTCTTATGTCGGTTACCGTACCGAAACATTTGCCATCAAAGGCAATGAGGTTGTCTTGTTTCTAACCCGCGAAACGCAGGCGTTAGAGGACGTTTATATAGGGCCTGGTGTAAGCCGCGCCACCCAAATCATCCAAAAGACGATCGCCAACAAAAAGAAACACCATCCTGACCACCTGAATGCTGTTCGATACAAAAGCTACAACAAAGTGACTTTCGACTTTATGTACTACAAAAACAAAAGGGACAGCCTGGCAGTTTCGGAGAAATTCAAAAACAGCCGTTTGCTGCTTATGGAAAGCCTTACCGAACGCAAATACATGCGACCCGGATTGACCGAAGAAACCATAACCGCCACCCGCGTGTCGGGATTCGAGCGTCCCGATTTTGCCGCGTTGGCCACCGATTTGCAACCGTTTTCGTTTTATGAGGAAACGATACCGCTTTTTAATGTGCATTACCTCAACCCTATTGCAAACCGAAGCCCCTCGAAGTACCATTACACCTTGACCGATGAATATACGCACGATGCAGACACGGTATTCGTCATCGCCTTTAAGGCCAAGCCCGGCAAAAGTTTCGATGCGCTGAAAGGGGTATTGTACATCAACTCGAACGGCTATGCGGTACAGAACGTTTTGGCCGAACCCGAGGTGCGAAGCAAGGTCAACATCAAAATCCAGCAGCAGTACCAGCGGATACAAAACCACTGGTTTCCCGAGCAACTGCACTACACGCTTATGGTGGACGATTACCCAAATCCTGGAATCGGCCTTTATTCCGAAGGCAAAAGTTACTTGAGCCAAGTAGCGATCAATCCTACGCTCAAACGCTCGGAATTTTCGACGCTCGCGGTAAAACTCGCACCGTCTGCGGCCAAGTTAGACACGTTGTCGTGGGCCAAGCAGCGCCCAATCCCACTTTCGGCCGTCGAAAAAAACACCTATACGACCCTCGACAGCTTGGGTAAAGCGATGCACTTTGACCGGTATCTGTCGCTCACCGAAAAATTACTCCAAGGCCGGATTCCGCTAGGGTTTGTCGACCTTGATTTGGACAAATCCCTCAAATACAACCAATACGAAGGATTGAGGTTGGGCATCGGATTGCGCACCAATGAACGGCTGTCGAATCGGTTTGCCGTGGGTGGATTCGCCGGATACGGAACCCAGGACACGGCCTGGAAATACGGCGCAATGTTGCAAACAAAGCCCGCACCCCAAAGCACCCTTGCGTTTTCGTTCGAACACGACCTGACCGAAATGGGAAGTTACGGTTTGCGAAGCATCCGCAATTGGTATGCGCTTAGGGATTTTTTGGGCTACCGGTACGACCAAGTCAAAAAGTATGGTATCGATTGGACGTTTTCGCCTGTGCGCTTTGTCGATCTAAGCATCTGTATTTCGCAGTCCGACGTGGTTCCCAAATACGAATACTTGTCCGTCGACCAAACCCATCGCGGCTACAGCATCACCAGCGCCTCCTTGTTTTTACAATATGCCTTTGGGCAAAAACGCGTACAATCCTTTGGCGGCATCTTTAGCACCCCGACCGACTATCCCGTCGTCAGGGCTTGGGTCGAGCAGGGTTTTAAAGGAGCCTTGGATTCGAACTTCGGGTACTTGCGTGTGGAAGGTTCGGTTTCACAAAAATTTCATTCGGCCTGGGGCACCACCGACTATGTATTGTCGGGGGGCTACATCGACGGCACGGTGCCGGGTTCGCGATTGTTCACCGGCCACGGGGCTTACGACCCAAATATGGTGGTGGTTGTCAAAGACCATTTTCAAACCATGCGCCCGTACGAATTTTTGTCCGACCGGTTTGCACAGTGCTATGTATCGCATCATTTTGGCACGGTGTTGCGCCGCGGATTTTTTATGCCCGAACTCGCGCTTTCGCATCGGTGCGGATGGGGAAATCTTACCAAAATGGCGCCTTATGTTCCGTTCGGGTACAAAACCATGGATCAAGTGTACCTCGAAGCGGGATTGCAGCTGCAAAACCTACTCAAATTGAACGTCAGGAACTTGGGTTATTTGGGACTGGGTGTCGCTGGATTTTACCGGTATGGCGCACACGCTTTGGACCGTACGGGCGACAACCTCGCGGTCAAACTGGCCCTTACCTATTCGGTGCGATGAAGTGGTGGGCGCTTTTGTTGGTTGTGCATGTGTTCTACGCGCAACAGCCCACATCACTTTATCTTGTCACACGCGGTACGGCCAGTAAGTTGGCTTTGGTCGCGCCGTTCAATTTGCAGGACCGATTTGCTTCGCATGTCGGGATTGGGTTTATCGAACAAGGACGCTGGAACGTGTTTCATGTAAGCAACGAAGCCACTGCAAATGCGTCGGCACTGGTCCAAACCGATTTGGACGGATTTACCCAAGTACCGGATATGATTTACTGGGCGTTGTGGCGCACCACTGTCGACGCGGCATTCATCGACCGGCTTAAACATTTGTTGTCTACCTTCGAGGATGTCGGGTTTGATTTCGACTTCGATCTAGACAGCCGCAAACTCTACTGTTCGGAATTTTGTGTTCAATTACTCCAACGGCTCGACTCGGACCAATTTTGCTTCGAGCCAATTTCGCGTAGGCTGGAACCTTTTCAAGCCGCGTTACTAGGCAGAACGGTATTGCATTACTGGCCCGTCGATTTTTTTCAAATCAACAACCGATTTGTTTTGGAACGGATCGGATTTGGGCCGCCGCCTTGAAGCCCTTTGCTTTCAAGAAATTTGACTGTAACGAATCCTTTAGAAACGATTGCGGAACCACACCTTCATCCATTCGCGTTTCAAAATCAAAAACGAAACTTGTTCAGAAAGCGCAACCAAATCGGAACCGTCGAGTTTCTTGATCTGGTCTTCGGGCACGTCGATGACGTACAGTAAATTGAGGTATTCGGCAAATTTGTATTGGATGAGCCGGTAAATCTTCTCGTGCATTTGCACCTTGAGTTCGGTCGGGCTGGTGCTGAGCGGAAAATCGATGGCTTCGTTGGCCAGGTTGAAATCCTTGTTGATTTGTTCGATCAGTTTGAGGTACAAATCTTCGGTTTCGGCTTGGGCCAATAAAACATCGGTATTGGGCGGTGCAGTGTACATGTGTGAAAATTGAGGCTGCCTAAACTTTGCGTTCCATCAGGTTTTCGCCAAAAGTACGCAGCGCCGCTTTTTTGTCATCGGCAATTTGCAACGCACGTAACGTATCGAACGCTTTCATGGTATAGTCGTGGATGGCCTGCTTTGTGGCCGTCGCGGCACCCGTTTGGTTAAAGATGGCGGCCACCGACGCAATCTTGTCGCGATTGTCCGTAGGCTGAATTGAGTAAAGATGACGGAGTTGCTCGGTTTGTGCGTGGTCTGAAAACGCCATCGCCTTGAGATAGAGATAGGTTTTTTTGTTCTCGATGATGTCGCCGCCGATTTGCTTTCCGAACGTAGCCACGTCGCCAAACACATCAAGGTAATCGTCCTGCAATTGGAACGCAATGCCCAGGTACCGCCCGAAATCGTAGATGAGTTGTGCATTTTGCGCCGATGTTTCGGCAATGATGGCACCCATTTGCATCGCGGCGCCCACGAGCACGGCGGTTTTGTATTCGATCATTTTGAGGTATTCGGGAATGGTCACGTCGTCGCGTGTCTCGAAATCGACATCCCATTGCTGGCCTTCGCACACTTCGAGCGCGGTCTTGCTGAACAATTTGGCCAGGTCGCGAAAGATGGCCGGCTCGTATTGTTCGAAATACTGATAGGCCAGGATCAGCATCGCATCGCCCGACAAAATGCCTGCATTGAGGTCCCATTTTTCGTGTACGGTTTCCTTGCCGCGACGCAGTGGCGCGTCGTCCATGATGTCGTCGTGCACAAGCGAAAAGTTGTGGAACGTTTCTACGGCCATGGCAGCAGGAAGCGCTTTTTGGAAACTGCAATCGAAAACATCGGCCGCCATGAGCGTCAAAACGGGCCGCATGCGCTTGCCGCCCAATGTTAAAATATAGCGAATGGGGGCGTACAGATTTTCGGGATCCTTACCGATTTGTTGTGCAGAAAGATAGGCGGCAAAATGTTGCTGATACTGTTCTATCGCGAGCATGGGCGAATATTTGGCGCTAAGGTAATGCATTCGTTCAAGATGACAAATTCGACGGGTATGTCAAATGTTAAATTAATGTCAATACTTTGGAAACTATTTTGGTGTTCAAAGTTTCCAACCTACATTTGCCGCTGAAATTTAGATTACCACACCATTATGGAAGAAAAAATAATAGCCAAGGCAACCGACATGTTTCTCAGACTCGGTTTCAAAAGCGTTACGATGGATGATATTGCGGGTGAAATGGGAATCTCCAAAAAGACCATCTACAAGTATTTCATCAACAAGGAAGTGCTGATCGAGGAATCCACCGAAGCGATGCACAAACAAGTGCACGTCAAGATCGAGGCCATCATGGCGCAAAACCACAACCCGATCCGCGAGAATTTCGAACTGCGCAGAATGTTCAAGAACATGTTTCAGGCGGCCGAAACTTCTCCGCTCTATCAACTCAAGAAACACTATCCCGAGCTGCACCAAAAAACCATGTGCCACGAACTCGAAGACTGTTACTTGTTCCTGCGCCAAAACATCGACCGCGGGATTTACCTCGGGCTTTACCGCAAGGACATGGACATCGAGAAAGCCATCAAGTTCTACTACATGCTGATTTTCCAGATCAACGAAAATACCGTGTCGGAAAAAGAAGCCCAAGAGCTCGAACTGGCCGTGTTGGAATACCACACACGCGCCATCGCCACCGAAAAAGGCATCAAAGAATTAGAATTCAATCTATCCAACAATAATTAAATCAATCATCAATGAAAATGCCCTCTTTTTTAAGAACACCGACGGCCCTGCTGCTTTTACTGACAGGCCTTGGGCAGCAGTTCGTGCAGGCGCAGAACAAACCCATCAGTCTTAAGGACGCCGTGACGTTTGCCCTGGCCAACAAAGCCGATGCCCAAAAGGCGAAACTCGACATCGAGAACGCCGGTTACGAAATACAGGAAGTGCGCGCAGGAGCGCTTCCGACGGTTTCCGCCAACGGAAACTTGACTTACAATGCCATCATCCAACAAAGTGCCTTGCCGGGTGACATCGTGGGTGCGCCGGGAACGGTCGTTTTGATTCCGTTTGGTCAGGAATGGCTTTCTACGGCTGGCGTTTCGCTGAGCCAGAACATTTTTGACATGTCGGTGTTTACGGGGCTCAAGGCGGCCAAGTCTACGCGTCAGTTTTACCAAATCAATGCCAGTTTGACCGAAGAACAGGTGATCGAGCGCGTGGCCAATGCCTACTATCAGGTGTTGGTTGCGCAGGAGAAGTTGGCGGTGAGCGACAGCCTTTACCAAAGTACGGCCAAGGTGCGCGACATCATCAAAGGACAGTTCGACAACGGGCTGGCCAAGAAAATCGATTTGGACCGGACCATGGTAAACCTTTACAACCTTGACACCGAACGCCAGCAAAACCGCAACAATGTGGCGTTGCAGGAAACCGCGCTCAAATTCTACATGGGCATGCCGGTAGAAACACCGATTACGTTGGTCAAGGAACACATCGAAGTCAAGCCGCTCGCGCTCGACGAACAACCCAACAGCACCAACCGTTTCGAGTACCAGTTGATGACCACGCAAGAACAGTTGTACAAATACCAGAAACAGTCTAAGGTGGCGGCGTACTACCCGACCTTGTCGCTCAACGCCTACTACAACTACCAAGGTACCGGACAAGAATTCCCTTGGTTTTCGAAACCCGTAGACGGAACGTACTGGACCGACTATGCCTCGATCGGGCTCAACCTCAAGGTGCCGATTTTTTCGGGATTGGGCAACCGTGCACGTGTGGGCAAAGCCGATGTGGAATTGCGCAAGCACCAACAGGACATGGCCGACAAAAAACTGTCGCTCGACAAGGAATATTTCGATGCGGTGACCGTCATCAAAAACAACCTCAAGACGCTCGAAAGCCAAACCGAAAACGTCACCTTGGCGCGCGATGTCTTAGACGATACCCTCAACAACTATTACAATGGGCTCGCGACACTTACCGACTTGCTGGATTCCGAGCAGGCCTACACCCAAGCCCAAAACAATTACAATACCGCACTACTCAACTACAAATTGGCCGAAGTGCAATTCATCAAATCAAAAGGACAACTTAAATCTCTAGCACAATAACCATGAAAAAGAAACTCATTTATATCGTCGCCATCGTGGCCGTCATCGCACTTATCGGCATGACGCTTTCGAACAACAAGGCCAAGAACGAGAACGAGCAAGCCATCGTTTCGCTCAAGAACAGTACGGTAGCCGTGCGTATCGACACCGTCGCTACCGGCGCCATAGACCAGGAATTCGTAGCCAACGGCACATTTGCACCGTCGCAGGAACTCAAATTTTCGGCCGAGAACTCGGGCCGTGTCACCAAGGTTTTGGTCGACGAAGGCAGCGTCGTTCGCATCGGTCAAACGCTTGCGATCATCAAAGGCGACAAGCTTTCGGTAGACGTGACCAATGCGCGTGCCGCCTACCAGAATGCCGTAGCCGACGCACAACGTTACGACAACGCGTTCAAGACCGGCGGTGTCACCAAGCAACAGGTAGACCAATCGAAAGTGGCTTTGGCCAATGCCAAGGCGCAACTCGACCAGGCCAACATCTCGTTGGGCGACGCCACGATCAGGGCCACCATCAACGGGATTGTCAACAAGCGCCTTATCGAACCGGGATCGGTGGTTTCACCGGGTACCGAATTGTTCGAACTCGTCAACACGTCTAAACTGAAACTGGCCGTGACCGTTCCCGAAGGCCAGATCCCGTTGCTCAAACTGGGCAACAACGTCAAGGTCAAGGCCAGCGTTTATCCAGACAAGGTGTTCGCAGGAAAAATCACGTTCATCGCCGCCAAGGCCGATGCGTCGCTCAACTTCCCGATCGAGATTGAAATCGCCAACAACCCGAACAACGAGCTCAAAGCGGGCATGTACGGTACGGCGCAATTTGAACCAACCGGAGCCGGTTCGGGGAACATCCGCGCCATTTCGCGTACGTCTTTCGTAGGCGGGGTAAACGCGGGACAGGTATTTGTGGTCAAGGACAGCACGGCCAAGATGCGCAAGGTAACCCCTGGACGCGTACTTGGCGAGAAAGTCGAAATCCTCGGCGGTCTTGAAGACGGCGAAATCATCGTCACCAGCGGCCAGATCAACCTGACCGACGGCGCCAAAGTGAGCATCATCAAATAAAAGCCAATCCATGAAAATAGCATCCATATCCATCAAACGGCCGACGCTCATCATCGTGCTGTTTACCATCCTGACGCTGGGCGGCTTGTTCAGCTTCTCGAACCTGAGCTACGAGCTCATCCCTAAATTTGAAATCAACGTCGTGACCATCGCGACGGTTTACCCGGGCGCCTCGCCGTCTGAGGTCGAGAACACCGTTACGCGCAAGATCGAAGACGCGGTGTCGTCGCTCGAGCTCGTCAAGAAAGTCGAATCGAAATCGTACGAAAGCCTCTCGCTGGTCATGGTTACGCTCGAGGCCGAAGCCGATGCCGACTACTCGCTCAACGATGCGCAGCGCAAGATCAACGCCATTGAAAAGGATTTACCCGAAGACGTCGATCCGCCATCGCTTACCAAATTCTCGATCTCCGATTTGCCGGTCATGACCTTGGCCGCCACCGGAAACATGGACGAAGTGGCGTTCTACGACTTGCTCGACAAAAAAATAGAACCGATTTTGGCCCGTACCAACGGGGTTGCGCAAATCACGCTCGTAGGCGGGCAGGAACGCGAAATCCAGGTGAGCCTGGACCAGAAAAAATTGCAGGGCTACGGACTGTCGATCCCGCAGGTGCAGCAGGCCGTTTTGGCGTCGAACCTTGACTTCCCGACGGGTAGTTTGCAAACCCGCGAGAGCAAGATGCTCATTCGTTTGTCGGGTAAATACCGCAACGTAGAAGAGATGCGCAATTTGGTCGTGTCAAACCAGAACGGCATCCAGATCCGTTTGGGCGATGTGGCCGATATCCAGGATTCGCAAAAACAGGTCGAAAAGATCTCACGCGTAGACCGCAAGAGCGCCATCGCCATCCAGATCATCAAACAAACCGACGCGAATGCCGTGCAATTGTCCGAAGACATCAAGACGACCATCGCCAAGATCGAACAGGATTATGCGGCGCAAGGTGTGAAGCTCGAAGTGGCCAACGACACGTCTGAGTTTACGCTCGTGGCCGCAGACGGGGTCATCCATGACTTGTTCATCGCGGTATTCCTCGTGGCGTTCGTAATGTTGTTCTTTTTGCACTCGATCCGGAACGCGTTTATCGTCATGATTTCGATTCCGGCGTCGCTCATCGCCACATTCATCGGCATTTACCTGATGGGTTATACCTTGAACTTGATGTCGCTTTTGGGACTTTCGCTCGTGGTAGGTATCCTTGTCGACGACGCCATCGTTGTACTCGAGAACATTTACCGACACATGGAGATGGGCAAAAACCGTATTCGCGCGGCCTATGACGGAACCGCCGAAATCGGGTTTACGGTAACGGCCATCACGCTCGTGATTGTCGTGGTGTTCTTGCCGATCGCGCTCAGTACAGGATTCGTTTCGAACATCATCAGCCAGTTTTGTGTGACGGTGGTCATTGCCACATCGTTGTCGTTGCTGTCGTCGTTTACGTTGATTCCTTGGTTGTCGTCGCGTTTCGGAAAACTCGAACACATCGAGGGCAAGAACCTCTTTGGCCGTATCATCCTTGGCTTCGAACGCGGACTCGACCGTTTTACCGACTGGGTTTCGGGCATCTTGAAATGGTCGCTCAAATCGCGCGCCACCAAAGTATGGTCGCTTGTGATCGTGATTGTAATGTTTGTTTCGTCGTTGTTCCTGGTAGGTGCCGGATTCATCGGTGGGGATTTCTTCCCGAAAATGGACCGCGGACAGTTCATCGTACAGCTTGAATTGCCCAAGGACGCTTCGGTCGAGCAAAGTAACTTTGTGACGCAAAAAGCCGAGGATTTCCTGGGCGGTAAAAAAGAAGTGACCAAGCTCATCACAACCGTAGGACAGCTTTCGGGCGGTTTCTCGGGATCGCAAACCACACCTTATAAGTCTGAAATTACCGTGACGCTCGTGGACCGCGAAGACCGCGAAGACAACACGTTCATCTATGCGGCCAAGGTCAAACGCGAGTTGCAAAAAACACTCGTGGGTGTTCAGGTCAAAACCGTTCCGGTGAGTATCATGGGTGGTGCCGGCGAAGCGCCATTGGCTTTGACCATCACGGGTAATGACGTAGAAAGTGCGATGCAATTCGCCAACGAAGCCGCGGGCGAACTCGCGAAAATTTCGGGTGCCACCGAGATCAAATTGACTTCGGAAACCGGTTCGCCAGAGGTGAACGTACAGGTAGACCGCGACAAGATGGCGGCGCTTGGCCTCGATCTGCAAACGGTGGGTATGACGATGCAAACTGCGTTCAACGGCAACACCGACGGCAAGTTCCGCGCGGGCCAGTACGAATACGACATCAACATCCGCTTTAATGAATTCGATCGTTCGAACATCAACAACGTACGCGATTTGATTTTTATCAACCAACAAGGACAACAAATCAAGTTGTCGCAATTTGCCAACGTGACCGAAGCCTCGGGACCGAGTTTGCTCGAGCGCCGCGACAAGAGTGCATCGGTGACCGTACAGGCGCAAACCGTCGGCAAGTCGGTGCAGGCCGTGGCCCAGGAATGGGAAGCGGTGTTCTCTAAAATGAAACGTCCGGCGGGTGTAGACTACGTTTGGGGCGGCGACATCGAGAACAGCCAGGAAGGTTTTGGTACGCTGGGGATATCCTTGCTCGCGGCCATCATTTTGGTCTACCTGGTAATGGTGGCGTTGTACAACAGTTTTGTGTATCCGTTTGTGGTGTTGTTCTCGGTACCGCTTTCGTTCATCGGGGCGTTGTATGCGCTGGCCTTGACCAACAATACGCTCAACATCTTTACGATCCTGGGGATCATCATGCTCATCGGGTTGGTGTGTAAGAATGCGATCCTACTCGTCGACTTTACGAACCATCGAAAGGAAGCGGGCGAATCGACCTACAATGCCTTGATCCAGGCCAACCACGCGCGTTTGCGTCCGATCTTGATGACGACCATCGCGATGGTATTCGGTATGTTGCCGATTGCATTGGCCACGGGCGCTGCCGCCGAGATGAACAATGGCTTGGCGTGGGTGGTCATCGGCGGATTGATTTCGTCGTTGTTCCTGACACTCATCATTGTGCCAGTGGTGTACTCGATCTTTGACGGACTGATCCGCAGGTTCAGCAAAAACAAAGATGTCGACTACGACGCGCTCATGGTCGAGGACTATGTGCCTACCGAAGTCAGCGAAGACGGATTCACGACCAAACATTCGGTCTAATTTCTATAAACAAAAAGCCCGCTTGCAGCGGGCTTTTTTTATTCCTTATTAGTTATTGTTATTTTTTATTAGTTGCGGTTGGCCAGGGCTTCTGCTTTCCAGTTCTTGACCGACTCTATTTTATTGCTTTTGTAGTTCACTTCGGCCAGATTGTTCTCGCCAAAAAATACCCATTTGCCAGTTTTCTCGCCATTGCTGTATTCGCCCACCGACTTCTTGACGCCGTTGGCATCGTAGGCAACCCATTGCCCCTCGAGTTTGCCGTCTTTGAAAAATCCGGTTTGGGCAATCTTGCCATTTTCATGGTAATAGGTTGCTTTGACCAAATCGCCGTAGGCTTCGAGTTTGGGTTCTATCGTGTGCGCCGAAATCATGCCTGACACCAGCATCGCTCCAATGATCATGTACTTTTTCATAATGTCGTAGGTTTTAATTGTTGATAATCTTACTACAAACTTACTCAATTATTTACAATTAGGACACTTTGACTTAACAATTTGGTAACATTGAATGAAAACTTAACATTGGAAATTTGAAAAAACGTCGGAAAGCCTTGTGGGTTGGGCGTTGCCGCGGATTGGCGTAAAAACGTTAAAATCAAAATTTTAGGCCGCGGCCGGGCTGTTCGCTATATCTTTTGCTTCGTCCCGAAGCGTCGGGACTCCGCAAAAGGATGCCGCTGCCATCCCTAACGCGGTCGTCAATCCTTGAGAAACTTGCGGTTGATATGCGCACCTTCTTGCGTTTGAATGCTGACCACGTAACCGCCTTTCGACAATGCGCTCACAAGCGAATAACAGATTTCCCTATAATCCTAAACGCTCTTCGTGCGGCCGCGTTAGGGATTGAAGCGAAAATCCTTTTGTGGAGCCTGCGGAACAAAAGATTGCAGCGTAAAGCCCGGCCGAAGGCAACGCCCAAATTAAAATGTAAATCACTCCTCATAATTGAGCGATATCGCTTAAATTTGCGCAAAATTTCATCAAGATGTACAGAAGCCACAATTGCGGGGAACTCACCGCCGCCCACATCAACCAAACCGTCACGCTCGCAGGCTGGGTCCAAAAATCACGCGACAAAGGATTCGTGCACTGGGTCGATTTGCGCGACCGCTACGGCATCACGCAACTCGTTTTTGACGAAAGCCGCAGCGACAACGCCGTGTTTGAATTGGCCAAGACGCTCGGGCGCGAATTCGTGATCCAAGCCACAGGCAAGGTCATCGAACGCGAGTCGAAGAACGCGAACATGGCCACGGGCGACATCGAATTGTTGGTCACCGAACTCAACATCTTGAACCCCGCGTTGCTCCCACCGTTTACGATAGAAGACGACACCGACGGCGGCGAGGAACTGCGCATGAAATACCGCTACCTCGACATCCGTCGCAGCCCGGTGCGCAACGCGTTATTGTTTCGCCATACGGTCGCGATGGCCGTGCGCAACTTTTTATCGGCGCAGGGGTTTTGCGAAATCGAGACGCCGTACCTGATCAAATCGACGCCCGAGGGCGCCCGCGATTTTGTGGTGCCGAGCCGAATGAACGAAGGCCAATTCTATGCGTTGCCGCAATCGCCACAAACCTTTAAACAGCTTTTGATGGTGGGCGGCATGGACAAGTATTTCCAGATCGTGAAATGTTTCCGCGACGAGGATTTGCGCGCCGACCGTCAACCCGAATTTACGCAAATCGACTGCGAGATGGCTTTCGTGGAACAAGAAGACATCTTGAACGTATTCGAAGGATTGACCCGCCATTTGCTCAAGGAACTCAAAGGCATCGAGGTCGACAAATTCCCACGCATGACCTACGACCACGCGATGAAAACCTATGGCAACGACAAGCCCGACATTCGTTTCGGGATGGAGTTCGGCGAGCTCAACAGCGTCGCGCAACACAAGGATTTTGGCGTATTCAATTCGGCTGAATTGGTCGTCGGAATCGCCGCTCCAGGCTGTGGCGAAATGACGCGCAAGGAAATCGACGCGCTCATCGAATGGGTCAAGCGTCCGCAGATCGGCGCAAGCGGAATGGTATATGTGAAATGCAACGAAGACGGCAGTTTCAAATCGTCGGTCGATAAATTCTACGATCAGGAAGATTTGAAACGTTGGGCCGAAGCCACGGGCGCAAAATCAGGCGACATGATTTTTGTATTGTCGGGCGGCGCGCACAAAACACGTACGCAATTGTCGGCTTTAAGAATGGAACTGGCAACGCGTTTGGGCCTTAGAAAACCAGAGGAATTCGCACCGCTTTGGGTGGTTGACTTCCCGCTTTTGGAGCAAGACGAGGATTCGGGCAGATGGCATGCGATGCACCACCCGTTTACGTCACCAAAACCCGAAGACATGAAATTGCTCGAAACCGATCCGGGCGCCGTACGCGCCAATGCGTATGACATGGTTTTGAACGGGAACGAGATTGGCGGCGGATCGATCCGTATCCACGACAAGGCCACGCAGCAATTGATGTTCAAATACTTGGGCTTTACCGAAGAAGAAGCCAAAAACCAATTCGGATTTTTGATGGATGCGTTCCAGTATGGCGCCCCGCCGCATGGTGGATTGGCTTTCGGACTCGACCGCTTGGTGGCCATTTTGGGCGGACAGGAAACCATCCGCGACTTTATTGCGTTCCCAAAAAACAATTCGGGACGCGATGTGATGATCGACGCGCCGTCGCCCATCAGCCCCGAACAATTGAAAGAATTGAATATAAAACTCGATTTAAAATAGATTTTCTTTAGAAAAATCTTAAAAAATTAAACGTTTTCGCATTTTTTAGATTTTTTTAACACCCACGCATTGCCATATCAGTTTAAAGTTTACATTTGTACCATTATAACTTTTTATTACTACAATTACAATGCGCACAGGTACAGTAAAATTTTTCAATGAATCAAAAGGTTACGGATTCATTACAGACGAAGAAACAGGGAAAGACATCTTCGTTCACGCCACCGGAATCAAAGCCGAGGAAATCCGCGAAGGAGACAAGGTGAGCTATGAAGAAGAAGAAGGAAGAAAAGGAAAAGTGGCCGCTCAGGTTACTGTCCTTTCGAACTAAAATATAAGTATTTTTGTTGCCTTGAAAAGTCAGGCGCCCCGAAGTTCGGGGCGTTTTTTTTTGCGTAAATTTAGGCCAGGTCGCTTTTTGGGTAAAAAAACGTCAACAGAAATTGGGAATTGCCCACAATCGACGCAAAAACAACCCTTATTTATAATCAATAAAAATTAGCGATTTACAACGTTATAGTAGCCGCGAAATTGCAAAAATGGGTTGCTATTTAATTGCGGAGGGTTATCTTTGTGGTTCAAATACAAACCAGATTTTCTACTGCCATGCAAACCAGCCAAATCGATTACCTACCGATTATCATGCAAATGGGACTTGCCGTCGGATTTGTGGTCATGACCATCATCGTTTCGTCGTTCCTGGGCCCCAAACGCAGCTCCAAAAACAAGGACAAAAACTTCGAGTGCGGGATCGAATCGGTCGGTAACGCGCGTATCCCTTTTTCTGTCAAATATTTTCTCGTGGCCATCTTGTTCGTCTTGTTCGACGTCGAGGTGATTTTCATGTACCCGTGGGCGGTCAATTTCCGCGAAATGGGTATGGAAGGCTTGATCAAAATGGGCATTTTCATCACGTTGCTTTTGGTCGGATTTTTCTATGTCTTGAAGAAAAAAGGCCTCGAGTGGGAATAACAAATTATTTTAAATTATAAATTTTAAGTGTTGAATGGGTGATTCCGATCAATTTAAAATTTAGAATTCAAAATTTATAATATCAAAAAAATGAGCGATTCAAAAATAAACACCAACGCAGAAGCACCTCCTGGATTTGCCGGCGAAGGTTTTTTTGCCACCAAACTCAGTGACGTCGTGGGGCTTGCGCGCGCCAATTCGCTTTGGCCGTTGCCGTTTGCCACTTCTTGCTGCGGGATTGAATTCATGGCGACCATGGCCTCGCACTACGATGTGGCGCGTTTTGGGTCGGAGCGCATGAGTTTTTCGCCGCGCCAGGCCGACATGCTTTTGGTCATGGGAACGATCGCCAAGAAAATGGCCCCCATCCTGCGCCAGGTTTACGAACAAATGGCCGAACCGCGCTGGGTGATTTCGGTGGGCGCTTGCGCTTGCTCGGGTGGAATTTTTGACACCTACTCGGTTTTGCAGGGCATCGACAAGGTGATTCCCGTAGACGTCTACGTGCCGGGTTGTCCGCCAAGACCAGAACAAATCCTCGACGGCATCATGCGTCTGCAGGACATGGTCAAGACCGAATCGGTACGCCGCAGAAGCTCGCCAGAATACACAGAATTGCTCGCATCATACAACATCAAATAATGGCTTTAGAAAATTCGGTAATACAGCATACGCTTACAGACCAGTTTGGTGCTGCGGTCGGCGATTTTCAGCAAATACACGACATCCTTACTTTTGAGGTGGACTCTGAATCCATTTCAGAAGTAATGTTGTTTTTACGCGACAACGCCACGCTGCGTTTCAACTTTTTGACCACGTTGTGCGGGATGCATTTTCCCGACGCCGACAAAGACCGACAATTTGCCGTGGTATACCACATGCACAACTGGGTAGACAATGTACGCATCCGCATCAAATGCTATTTGGGCGTAAACCCAGAGATCGCTACGGTGTCGAATTTGTTCCTGAGCGCCAACTGGCAGGAGCGCGAAACCTATGATTTTTTTGGGATCGTATTCAAAGGCCATCCGCAACTCAAGCGCATCTTGAACATGGACGAAATGGTCTCGTTCCCGTTGCGCAAGGAATTCCCGCTCGAAGACGGCGGACGTACCGACAAGGACGACCGTTACTTTGGACGAACAACCGATAATTGCTAATTAAGTCACGCTATACTATGTCAGACTTATTGTTACCACCCGAACTGCGTTATGCGGAAATCATCGAAGCCCGAAAAAATGAAGACGGCAGCGAGCTGTCGATCCTGAACCTGGGCCCGACACACCCTGCCACGCACGGGATTTTCCAGAACATCCTTTTGATGGACGGCGAACGCATCATCGACGGCGAAGGTACGGTAGGCTACATCCACCGCGCTTTCGAGAAGATCGCCGAGAACCGTCCGTTCTACCAGATCACGCCGCTCACCGACCGTATGAACTATTGTTCGGCACCCATCAACAACATGGGCTGGTGGATGACCGTCGAGAAAGCTTTGGGCATCGAAGTCCCGAAACGCGCACAGTACTTGCGTGTGATTGTGATGGAACTCGCGCGTATCGCCGACCACATCATCTGTAATTCGGTTTTGGGGGTCGACACGGGCGCACTCACCGGATTCCTTTATGTGTTCCAATACCGCGAAAAAATATACGAAATCTACGAAGAAATTTGCGGCGCAAGACTCACGACCAACATGGGCCGTCTGGGCGGTTTCGAACGCGACTGGAGCCCGCTTGCGTTTGAGAAACTCAACCAATTGCTCGAGGAGTTTCCGCCAATCTGGAAAGATTTCGAAGATTTGCTTACACGTAACAGGATTTTCATGGACCGTACGATAGACGTGGGTCCGATCTCGGCCGAAAAAGCAATTTCTTACGGATTCACCGGCCCGAATTTGCGCGCGGCGGGCATCGACTACGATATTCGCGTCATGCAGCCGTATTCGTCTTATGAAGATTTTGAATTCAACATCCCGGTAGGCCAATCGGGCGATACGTACGACCGTTTTTGCGTACGCAACGCCGAGGTTTGGGAGAGTTTGTCGATCATCAAACAAGCACTCGCCAAATTGCCCGAAGGACCGTACCATGCCGATGTTCCCGATTATTACTTGCCGCCAAAAGACGAGGTCTACCACAACATGGAGGCGCTTATCTACCATTTTAAGATCGTCATGGGCGAAGTGCCCGTCCCGGTTACCGAAGTGTACCACGCGGTCGAGGGCGGCAACGGCGAACTTGGCTTTTATTTGACCACCGACGGCAGCCGTACGCCTTACCGCTTGCATTTCCGCCGTCCGTGTTTTATTTATTACCAGGCGTTCAACGACATGGTCAAAGGGCAGATGCTATCCGATGCGATCGCAACGCTGTCGAGCTTGAATGTCATCGCCGGAGAATTAGACGCTTAAGAAATTATAAATGTTGAATTTTAAATGATGAATGACATTCGAACCATTTAAAATTTAGAATTCAAAATTTAAAATAACAAATGAAACAGTCACACGATATCCAACAAACGATCAACATCACGCCAGCGCTGATGGACCGCATCAATGAACTCCTCGGCCATTATCCCGCCGACAAACGCAAATCGGCGTTGTTGCCAATTTTGCACGACGTCCAGGATGCGCATGACAACTGGCTGTCGGTCGAATTGATGGACAAGGTGGCCGAAATCATCGGCATCAAACCGATCGAGGTGTATGAAGTGGTGTCGTTTTATACGATGTTCAACCAACGTCCTATCGGCAAATACATGTTCGAATTTTGTCAGACTTCGTGCTGCGCCACGCGCGGTGTCGAGGATTTGATGGATTATACGTGCAGCAAACTCGGCGTGGGCGTCGGGCAACCAACACCCGACGGCATGTTCGAAGTACGCGGCGTAGAATGTTTGGGCGCGTGCGGCTATGCCCCGATGATGCAGCTCGGCGACACCTACCGCGAGCACTTGACCAAGGAAAAGATTGACCAGATCATCGAAGACTGTAAAGCAGGAAAAGTCAACCTTTATTACAACGCAGAGTAATGGGTAAGCAAATACTATTAGACAAGATCAACGTTCCGGGCATCAAGACCTATGAAGTGTACCGCAAAGAAGGCGGCTACGCATCGGTCGAGAAAGCGCTCAAATCCATGACACCCGACGAAGTCGTGAACCAAGTAAAGGATTCGCAGCTCAAAGGACGCGGCGGTGCCGGTTTCCCGATGGGGATGAAATGGAGTTTCATCGACAAAAAATCGGGCAAACCAAGACATTTGGTATGCAATGCCGACGAATCGGAACCGGGCACGTTCAAGGACCGTTATTTGATGGAATACATCCCGCATCTTTTGATCGAGGGGATGATTACGGCGAGTTACGCGCTCGAAGCGAACCTGTCCTACATCTACATCCGCGGCGAATACATGTGGGTGTTCAAGATACTCGAAAAAGCCATCAAGGAAGCCTATGCGGCCGGATGGCTCGGCAAAAACATCCTGGGCACGGGTTACGACCTCGACCTGTATGTACACGTGGGCGGCGGCGCCTACATTTGCGGCGAGGAAACCGCGCTGATCGAATCGCTCGAAGGCAAACGCGGCAACCCGCGCATCAAGCCGCCATTCCCTGCGATTTCGGGCTTGTGGCAAAACCCGACCGTGGTCAACAACGTCGAATCGATTTCGGCCGTGCCGTGGATCGTGATGAATTCGGGTGCAGAATACGCAAAAATCGGAACCGAGAAATCGACGGGAACCAAGTTGATTTCGGCCTCAGGTCACATCAAAAAACCGGGCGTTTACGAAATCGAACTGGGCATTTCGGTGTACGATTTTATCAATTCGGACGAATATTGCGGCGGCATGCTCGACGACAGGCCTTTGAAAGCGCTTGTCCCGGGCGGTTCATCTGTTCCAATCTTGCCTGCGCACCTGATCTATAAAACAGCCAATGGCGAAGACCGTTTGATGTCGTATGAATCGATGCAGGACGGCGGATTTGCCAGCGGTTCGATGATTGGTTCGGGCGGATTCATCGTGTACAACGACACCACGTGCATCGTTCGCAACACCTGGAACTTTTCTAGATTCTACCACCACGAAAGCTGCGGACAATGTTCGCCTTGCCGTGAAGGAACGGGTTGGCTCGAGAAAGTGCTGCACCGTATCGAAACCGGCCACGGCCGCGAAGAAGACATCGATTTGCTGTGGAGCATCCAAAGCAAAATCGAGGGCAACACGATTTGCCCATTAGGCGACGCGGCGGCATGGCCCGTGGCGGCAGCGATCCGTCATTTTAGAGACGAATTCGAGTACCACGTGCGTTTCCCGGAGAAAATCAAAAACAGGGACCATTTTGTGCATGAACCTTTTGAGAAGGTGAGGCATTTGGTTTCGAAAGAAACTGTTTAGTCATAAAGTCGTAAAGTCATAAGGTCATAAAGGCGGGCTCTGCGACAAAAATAAAATAATGAAAGTATTATCGTTTTCAAGGCCTTTCGACTTTAAGACTTTAAGACTTTAAGACTCAAAACCATGAAAGTAACCATAGACGGACAAAGCATAGACGTCGAACCAGGAACCACCATCCTGCAGGCGGCGCGCAAGATTGGCGGGGAATCGGTTCCGCCGGCCATGTGCTATTATTCGAAACTCAAGGGAAGCGGCGGCAAATGTCGTTGCTGTTTGGTCGAAGTTTCCAAAGGAAGCGACGCCGACCCGCGCCCGATGCCCAAACTCGTCGCGTCTTGCGTCACGGGTTGTATGGACGGGATGGAAGTCAACAGCACCGCCTCGGAACGTGTGACCGACGCGCGCAAGGCCGTGACCGAGTTTTTGCTCATCAACCACCCGCTCGACTGTCCGGTATGTGACCAGGCGGGCGAGTGCGATTTGCAGAATTTGAGCTTCAAGCACGGTAAATCTGAAACGCGTTTTATCGAAGAGAAAAGAACGTTCGAGCCAGAAGATATCGGGCCGAACATCCAACTCCACATGAACCGTTGCATTTTGTGCTACCGTTGTGTGATGGTGGCCGACCAACTCACCGACAACCGCGTACACGGCGTAGTCGACCGCGGCGACCATTCGAACATTTCGACCTGTATTTCTAAGGCCATCACCAACGAATTCTCGGGCAACATGATCGATGTGTGTCCGGTGGGTGCTTTGACCGACAAAACGTTTAGGTTCAAATCGCGTGTATGGTTCAACAAACCGTACAACGCGCACCGCGATTGCAAAACGCCGGGCTGCTGCGGAAAAACCACCGTTTGGATGTTCGGTAACGAGATCCAGCGCGTGACCGGTCGCAAGGACGAATACCACGAAGTAGAGGACTTCATTTGCAACGAGTGTCGTTTTGACCACAAAGACGTCAAGGACTGGGTGATCGAAGGACCGCGCAAATTCGAAAAGGATTCGGTGATCAACCAAAACAATTACACGCGCAAATTGGATACCGTGGTGATCGAAACCGAAACCGGCATTCTCAAAGGACGCGAACAAGACCGCAAGAAAATCTCGATGCGCCACAAGCCGCTCGACGCCCAAGAACAAACCGCATTTAAAGAAGGAAACATATAATGGATACCGCGATCATCATAGAAAAAAGTGTGCTCATTGTAGCGGTTTTTGCCCTGACGATGCTCATGGCGATGTATGCGACGCTGGCCGAACGCAAAGTGGCCGCGTGGTTGCAAGACCGCATCGGGCCAAACCGCGCCGGAAAAGGCGGCATCCTGCAACCATTGGCCGATGGACTCAAGTTGTTTTCGAAAGAAGAATTTTTACCCGACACGCCCAACAAATTCCTGTTCGTGGCAGGGCCTGCCATTTCGATGAGCGTGGCGCTGATGACCTCGGCGGTGATTCCGTGGGGCGATAAATTGGAGATTGCCGGGCGCACCGTCATCATGCAGGCGACCGACATCGACGTGGCGTTGTTGTACGTTTTTGGCGTACTGTCGGTAGGGGTTTACGGCATCATGATTGGGGCTTGGGCCTCGAACAACAAATTTTCGCTCATGAGCGCGATGCGCGCCTCGTCGCAGATGATTTCGTATGAAGTGGCGATGGGACTCTCGATCATTGCGCTGCTCATGATGACCGGAACGTTGAGTTTGCGCGAGATCGCGGCCCAGCAAAGCGGCATGAACTGGAACGTGTTTTACCAACCCGTGGGCTTTTTGATCTTTTTGGTATGTTCGTTTGCCGAGACCAACCGTACGCCGTTTGACTTGGCCGAATGTGAGGCCGAACTCATCGGGGGCTACCACACCGAGTATTCATCGATGCGGATGGGCTTTTATTTGTTTGCCGAGTATGCGAGCATGTTTATCTCTTCTACGATCCTCGCCGTGCTTTATTTTGGGGCCTACAACTACCCGGGCATGCAATGGGCGGTGGAGAACTGGGGCGTGAACGTGGCCAACATCATCGGGTTTTTGGCGCTGTTTGCCAAGCTGTGTTTCTTTATCTTCTTTTACATGTGGGTAAGGTGGACCATCCCGAGATTCCGTTACGACCAATTGATGCGTTTGGGCTGGCAGATGTTGATTCCACTCGCGATCGCAAACATTTTTGTGACGGCGATTTGCATTTTGTGGAGCGACGGGAATTTGTTTTGAGTCGTAAAGTCATAAAGTCGTAAGGTCTTAAAGTCATAAAGTCATAAAGGCGGGAAGCGAGCGGAACGTCGAAAGAAGAATAAATTTGAATAATAGCCCCGATTGCAGCGGAAATCCTTTTTATGAAGTTGTAAACAAAATAAAAAGATTGAAGCGGAAAGCGGGACCAAACATGAAAGAACGAGCAAACAACTGCTCCTAAAAAATAAAAAACCAAAAACGATGGCATTACAAACGATGTCTTTATCGGGCCGAAAGAAAGAGGTGTCGAACAAAAAGATGACCTTTTTGGAACGACTCTACCTGTGGACGATCATCAAGGGAATGATGATCACGATCGGTCACTTGTTTACCCGAAAAGTAACGATCAAGTACCCTGAACAGGTGCGCGAGCGCTCGAAGGTGTACCGCGGGCAGCATTTGCTCAAGCGCGACGAACAGGGCCGCGAGAACTGTACGGCGTGCGGATTGTGCGCACTGTCTTGCCCGGCCGAGGCGATCACGATGACGGCCTCTGAACGCAAACCGAGCGAAAAACATTTGTACCGCGAGGAGAAATACGCGTCGGTGTATGAAATCAACATGCTGCGCTGCATTTTTTGCGGACTGTGTGAGGAAGCGTGCCCGAAGGATGCGATTTATTTGACCGAATCGAAAGTCTTGGTGCCGTCGCAATACGACCGTGAGGATTTTATTTTTGGCAAGGACAAGCTGGTGATGCCACTTACCGAAGCCATGAAAAACGCCCAACTTAAAAACGCGAACTGATGCATACCATTACCCTGTTGTTCATTTTGCTTTCGGCCGTTACGGTGGCCACGGCGTTCTTGACGATTTTTTCGAAAAACCCGATCCACAGCGCGATTTACCTCGTGATTTGTTTCTTTTCGGTGGGCGGGCATTATTTGCTCATGAACTCGCAGTTTTTGTTCATCGTGCACATTATTGTGTATGCGGGTGCCATCATGATTTTGTTCCTGTTTACCATCATGCTCATGAACCTCAACAAGGAAGACGAGGTGCACAAGCCGCGTTTGCAGCGTTGGAGCGCCGTGCTGTTCTTCTTTTTGCTGTGTGCGGTAATGATGCTGATCTTTTTCCAATCCAAGCCTATCGTGGGCGACTACGACGATTTGGGCACCGACTACCAATCGATTAAGGTGTTGGGCAAGGTGTTGTTGGATTCCGAGAACGGGTTCATGGTGCCGTTTGAATTTGCCTCGGTATTGCTCTTGGTGGCGATGATCGGCGCGGTGTTATTGTCTAAAAAAGAAAAATCATCATAATGGGAAATGTACTGAACCAGATTGGGATTGAAAATTATATTTTCCTGGCCGTGATCTTGTTTTGCATTGGCGTGTTTGGGGTGTTGTACAGGCGCAACGCCATCATCGTGTTCATGTCGATCGAAATCATGCTCAACGCCGTAAACCTGTTGTTCGTGGCCTTTTCGACCTACCACCAGGATGCGCAAGGACAAATCTTCGTGTTTTTCTCGATGGCGGTGGCTGCAGCCGAAGTGGCTGTGGGCTTGGCGATTGTGGTGTCGATTTTCCGCAACCTCGGCTCGATCGACATCGATAACTTAAAGAACTTGAAAGGATAATGGATAGTTTAGCTTTACTCTTATTGCTCTCGCCTTTTGTAGGTTTTTTGATCAACGTTTTCTTCGGGAAAAAACTCGGACACAATGGCGCTGGCTATCTGGCCACGCTGGCCGTGGTGGTGTCGTTCGTGGCCACATTGGTGTTTTTCCTGGGCCTCAACGGCGGCGCGAAGCCTTCCGAAATCAAGCTGTTCGATTGGTTGTCGGTGAACAATTTCAACATCGAATTCGGCTTTTTGCTCGACCAGTTGTCGGTATTGTGGCTCATGTTTGTCACGGGTATCGGGTCGCTCATCCACCTGTATTCGGTGTCTTACATGCACGACGACGAGAACCGTCATAAATTTTTCGCCTACCTCAACCTGTTCGTGTTCTTCATGATTTCGCTCGTGATGGGCAGCAACTTACTCGTGATGTTCATCGGATGGGAAGGCGTCGGGCTGTGCTCCTACCTGCTCATCGGTTTCTGGTACAAAAACCAGGACTACAACGATGCGGCCAAGAAGGCCTTCATCATGAACCGCGTGGGCGACTTGGGACTTTTGATCGGGATTTTCATCCTCGCTACTTTGTTCGGCACGCTCAATTTCACCGAACTCAACGCCACGATCCTGGGTGGTACCAACGCGGGCAACACCACGTGGATTGCGGCGGCGGCATTGGCCTTGTTCATCGGTGCGTGCGGTAAATCGGCGCAAATTCCGTTGTACACCTGGCTTCCCGATGCAATGGCGGGACCAACGCCCGTATCGGCACTCATCCACGCCGCGACCATGGTGACGGCCGGTATTTTTATGGTCACGCGTTTGCACGTATTGTTCGACCTCGCCCCTGTGGTGTTGGACGTGATTGCTTACGTAGGCGCATTTACCGCACTAATGGCCGCGACCATCGGGCTGGTACAAAACGACATCAAAAAAGTACTCGCCTACTCGACGGTTTCGCAATTGGGATTGATGTTCCTCGCGCTGGGCATGGGCGCCTATGAAGTAGCCGTGTTCCACGTGATCACGCATGCGTTCTTCAAGGCCTGTCTGTTCCTCGGTTCAGGCTCTGTCATCCACGCGTTGCACGGCGAACAGGACATGCGCAACATGGGCGGGCTCCGCAAAGCCATGCCGATTACGTTTGTCACGATGCTCATTTCGTCGCTCGCGATTTCGGGTATTTTCCCGCTCGCCGGATTCTGGTCTAAGGACGAAATCCTGATGGTATCGTTCCACGGCAACAAGGCGTTGTGGGTCATCGGTTCGGTGGCCTCGGTTTTGACCGCGTTTTACATGTTCCGATTGATGTACCTTACGTTTTTCAACGACTTCCGCGGTACCGACGAACAAAAGCACCACCTGCACGAAAGCCCTGCGCTCATTACATTCCCGCTGATCGTACTCGGCACGTTGGCGGCCATCGGCGGACTCATTTCGCTTCCGGGACACAGCTGGCTCAACCATTACCTGGCGCCGTTGTTCGCCGAAAAAACACACGAAGCGCACCATTTGGGCACTACCGAATACCTATTGATGGCCGTGGCCACCGTGGGCGCGCTCATCGGTATCGGCATCGCTTATGCAAAATACATCAAGCAAAAACAACTGCCCGAAACCGACGAAAACATTTCGGGTTTCACCAAGGTGTTGTACGACAAATATTATGTAGACGAAGCCTATGAGGCCATCATCGTCAAGCCAATCAATTTCTTGTCGCGCTTTTTCCGCGATTACATCGAGACCGCCGTGGCCGGATTTGTATTCGGGTTTGCGCGTGCGGCCAACGAAATAGGTTATCAGGGCAAAAAATTACAAAACGGGAACGTCGGGTTTTACCTGTTCGCCTTCGTCTTGGGCGTTTGTGCCATCATCTCATACGTATTCCTAGCAAAATAACAGACAAATGGATGCATCTACTTTATTGATTGTTCTTCTCATCGGTTCACTGGCGACCTATTTCTCGGGCGATAAATTTGCCGGAAAAGTCGCGCTGCTGTTCTCGGTGGCGGCGCTGGCCGTGTCTGTTTTGTTGCTCAATGCGTTCAACGCCGGACAAAATGTCGATGTGTTGTGCGCCTGGATCTCGCAGCCCAAGATCGCCTTTGCGCTAAAGGTCGATGGGTTGTCGCTGGCGATGCTGTTGCTCACCACCGCGCTTACACCGCTGATTGTGTTCTCGGCCTTTGGCAACGACCACAAGAACGCCAAGGCATTTTATGCGCTGATCCTGTTCATGGCCTTTGCGATGGCGGGTACGTTTTTGGCCGCCGACGGTTTGCTTTACTACATTTTCTGGGAACTCGCGTTGATCCCGATTTACTTTATCGCGCTGATTTGGGGCAACGGCGATGCCGACGAACGCCGCAAAGCCGTCGTCAAATTCTTTATCTATACGTTTGCGGGCTCGTTGTTCATGCTCACGGCGTTCATCTACATGTACCAACGCGCAGGCAGTTTCCTGATCGACGATTTGTACAACATGCGTTTGACGATCAAAGAGCAATTTTGGATTTTCCTCGCGTTCTTTTTGGCCTATGCGATCAAGATTCCGATTATCCCGTTCCATACATGGCAGGCCAAGGTGTATCAAAAAGCACCTACCGTCGGGACGATGTTGCTTTCGGGCATCATGCTCAAAATGGGCTTGTATTCGGTCATCCGTTGGCAGTTGCCGATTGGGCGTTGGGCCGCGATCAACTTCATGCACATTTTCATCGGACTGTCTATCGCGGGTGTGATTTACGGATCGATTGTAGCGCTGCGTCAAAAAGATTTGAAAAAACTACTCGCCTATTCGTCGCTTGCGCACGTCGGACTCATTGCCGCCGGGGCCTACACGCTCACGCTCGACGGACTAAAGGGCGCGGTGTTGCAAATGATTGCACACGGTTTTGTGGTGGTCGGCTTGTTCTTTGTGGCCGAGATTATTTACCGCAGATACGAGACGCGTACGATTGCCGACATGGGTGGCATCCGAATCCAATCGCCTAAATTCACGTCGATGTTCATGATTTTGGTGCTGGCGTCGGTGGCGTTGCCGTCTACGTTCAATTTCATCGGCGAATTCACGGTGCTGTACAGCTTGTCGCGCATAGACATGTGGTTCGCGATTCTCGGTGGTACGACCATCATCCTTGGTGCCTATTACATGCTACGGATGTTCCAGCAGGTGATGCTCGGGCAGCAAAACGCGCGCCTGTTCCAGGACGTGACTTTCAATGAAGGCGTTGTGTTGGTTTTGATCATTGCCGTGTTGTTTTTCTTTGGTATCTATCCGAAGCCCATTACCGATTTGATCACACCAAGCCTCCAGAACATATTAACTTTTGTATACAGAACTAACTAACCCACGATGAGTACACTAATAGCGATCACAGCCTTGGGCGTCGTCTGCCTGCTTTTTGAAATCCTCAATTGGCGAAAGGCGATGATCCCGTTTACGATTCTCGGTTTGTTGGGCACGCTCGGTATGACCGTGTGCGAACTGGTCGATGAGAACATCGGTAGTTTTTACAACAACATGGTGGTGGTCGATGCGTTCTCGCAGTCGTTCTCGAGCCTTTTCATCGTGCTGACGATTTTCCTGATCGCGATGAGCCACAACTTTTACCAACACCACCAGGCCAAGATTTCGGACTACATCGCGATCAAGATTTTCCTGCTTGCGGGTGCTGTAGCGATGGTATCGTTTGGCAACTTGGCGATGTTCTTTTTGGGTATCGAGATCTTGTCGATTTCGCTGTACATCCTGGCGGCCAGCAACAGGCTCAACGTACGCAGCAACGAAGCGGGCATGAAGTACTTCTTGATGGGGTCGTTTGCCTCGGGCATTTTGCTGTTCGGGATTTGTTTGATTTACGGCGGCATGGGTACGTTCGATGTAGCCGAAATTGCCGAATTGTCGCACTCAGCCGAATTGCCGATCTGGTTCCCGATTGGGATCATCCTGGTCACCATCGGTATGTTCTTCAAGATCGCCGCGGTACCGTTCCATTTTTGGGCGCCCGACGTATACGAGGGTTCTCCTGCGCTGACTACGGCCACGATGAGTACACTCGCCAAAGTAACCGCTATGGCCACCTTGTATAAATTGTTGTGCGCGATGAATGCCGATGTAAACCACGCGTTCCAGATTACGGTGGTTGTGGTGTCGATCGCCTCGATGACCGTGGGCAATTTGATGGCCTTGCGTCAGGCGAATGTCAAACGTATGCTTGCGTTTTCGGGTATTTCGCACGCGGGCTTTATGCTGATGGCATTGCTGAACCTGAACCACGCGGGCGGGGCTTTGCTGTATTATGCCGCGGCCTATGCGCTCGCGGGTATAGCCGCGTTTGCCGTGATCTTGTATGTGTGCAAAGACAATGATAACGAAGACGTGACGAACTTCCACGGACTCGGCAAAACCAACCCATTGTTGGCCGCGATTTTGACCGGCGCTTTACTGTCTATGGCGGGCATCCCAGTCTTCTCGGGCTTTTTCGCCAAACTGGCGTTGTTCAGCCTGACGATCAAATCGGGTTATTTGTTCCTGGTCATTGTGGCCGTAATCAACTCGATCATCAGTGTCGGCTATTATTTCAAATTGATCCTGGCGATGTACACCAAAGAACCGAACCAGCAACGCAACGGGACATCAATGGTGTATTACGGCGTGGCTTTTGCGTCGATCACACTTACCATCTTGCTTGGGTTGTTCCCTTCGCTGGTGATGGATTTGTTGGGCTAAGCCAAAAACATATCAAAAAAGAAACCACCTCATCGGGTGGTTTTTTGTTTCGGATTAAACTTGCTGACTACGCCTTCTTACAACAGTCGTCCAGTTTTTCGTAGGCCTCGGGATTGGCTTTGACCTCATCGGCATCGAAGCCCAGGTTGGCAATCCCTTGCCTGATCTTGTCCAAGTTGGTCTTTTTCGGATCAAAATATACCGTAAACTTCATCGCCGCTTCGTCAAGGTCATACATCTTGACGCCCTTGATCTTGAGCATGTTTTTTTGAAAATTCTGACCGCAGGTTTCGCAGGCCTTACAATGATTGCAGTACAACGTGGTTTGGATAACTGCCTTTTCGGTCTCTTTTTGTGCAACGGCCAGCGTCATCGAAAAAAACGCCAGCGTCAAAAATGCCAATTTTTTCATGCGAATGATTTTAAACAAAAATAGGAAATAAAAACAAAAACCCGGTTTGACCCGGGCTTTTCGCTAAACAAAACTGATGCCATAGCGGTCGCAAATTTCGGCGACCTTCTCGAAATCGGGTGGTCCTGCCGGCAACTCGGCCAGCTTCTCGAACATGTGTTCGATGCCCGACGGGATGATTGTCACCGCCGCCCGGCATTTCTTGGTCCCCACGACACGGAAGCCATGCGGGATACGACGCGGCAAAAAGATCATGTCGCCCGCGCCCAAAATCGTGGTTTCACCTTGGGTTTGAAATTCCATTTCGCCTTCGAGGATGTAAAATACCTCGTCTTCGTTTTCGTGGATGTGCATCGGAACGCCCACGCCCGGGTCGTTGTAATTCTCGACAATCGTAAATTGATCGCCCGTGTCTTTGCCCGATAATTTGATGGTTTGGTTGTCGCCGAGTACGTTCAGGCGTTGGCCTGCTCCGGCCAGTTGGATTTTGTGGATGGCCTCTACAGAGACCGCGTCGGTCATACCGACAGGTTCATTCGTGTTCATGATTAACTGATTGATGATTAATGATTGTGGTTAAGACGCACAATTGCTATTTTGTTACAGTCAATCACAAAAAAAACCGCTCCCTGGACGAAGCGGTTTTGTCCGAAAGTAAATACCACCTTACTTTTTATCGGACGACAATCTATTCAAAATGAGCTGCAGTTGCGCTTGCTGAGATTCAAGTTGCTGCTGCAGTTTACGGTTGTGTTGTACAAGATTCTCGTTTTGCTCCTTGAGCTCGCGAATGGCATTCACCGAAGCTACTAGGATGGAATGCATGTTGAAATTGAGGTAGCCGTCGTCGTCGGTGCCTACCGCTTCGGGAAAAATTTTTTGAACTTCCTGCGCCGAGAATCCCACACATTCGGTTTGCAATACCTCGGGTTCAAATTGGTGCCCGTCTACATCCTGGTAATGGTAGCGGATGGGCTGCAGTTCTACAATCTCGGCAAGCCCTTTTTCATAATTGCCGTGGATCTTTTTGAGCCGTTCGTCCGAAGGGATCGTCCAAACAGTCGTGGCCGGCTTGCGTCCCTGGTCGAGCGACAATTGAAATTGGCCACCCAAAGACGCGTTGTTGTCGATACCTAGTCCGACCCGCCCGTTCTTGAGCACCAACATGGCATTGCTGCGTTCTGCCGGATCCAGTAAAAAGTCGTTGTCGGTATCCACTGCATTGCCAATGACAAACAGCCTATCGGTCGCATTGGCAGCCTGACAACGTATATCCCCGTTGACCGTCGGCGTATAAAGCGTTGCGCCAAAGCCAATCACGGTTTCACCAAAACTGGCCGCCGTATTGAATTCGCCGGTGGCTACGGCCAATCGACCAGACACAATGTTGTCTTTTCCCTTGGCAAAACCGTACTCGCTGGATATCTCATTGAAATTGCCAAGTGCGATGCCCCACCGTTCAGTAATCACGTTTTGTTGCCCGAAAGCGTATGCATTAGACCCAGAAACATTGTTCATGAAACCAAAAGTCGCAGACAGGCTTCCGCTTGAAATATTGTATTGGCCGAAACTAAACGATGTCGATCCGCTGGCGGTATTGCCGTCTCCCATCGAAACGGAACGTGTTCCGCTGGAGGTGTTGTCTTCGCCAAAAGATACCGAATAATTCCCCGTATTGGCATCGGACCATTGCGAAGCGTTTACTTTGCCTGCACGAAACGCCCCTTTTCTTGGGTTCCACACCATCCGCATCGTCGTTCCTGTTGGCATCGTTGCACCACTGCCGAGCGTTCCCGTCGAAAATAGACCGTCGGTGCCGGATATGGTGACCGGGCCGCTATCGGCAACAATGGTCCTTCCGAGGCCTGCACCACTAAAATCGTAGGCTTCGTCGAGGCTTCCGCTGGCTATCGCATTTCGGTTGGTCCAGGTCGCGGTGCCATTGGCGTCGCCTACTAGCAAACGCCCGGCGGCTTGGTTGCCGTCGACCATGCGAATGTTCCCTGCGACATGTAACCGCTCCTGCGGATTGCTGGTTCCTATGCCCACGTTGGCCGAAACTGTTGCGCCGTTGACCCCGGCGGTACTTCCCAAAACCACAGCATTGTTGCCCGTCACCAAGGCCCTGGCGCCGATTGCCGTGGCATTCTCTAAATTGTTCGTCCCCACATTGGCCAAATAACCAAAAGCAGAATTGTTGCTTCCCACGGTGTTGTTGCGCAAGGCCTCTTTCCCAAAAGCCGAATTGTTGTCCCCTATCGTATTGTTGAACAACGCTTGTCTTCCGAACGCCGCATTGGCGCTTCCGAGCGTACTGTTGCGCAAGGATTGGTATCCGTAGGCGGAATTCTCGAATCCCTCGGTATTCAAGAGCAACGATGCGCGTCCGAACGCTACGTTCCAATAGCCTGTCGTATTGGCACCCAAGGCATCGTAACCCACGGCAGAATTTTCGTACCCGCTCGTGTTGGTCGTCATCGCCCCTGCCCCAAAGGCAGTATTGAAATTCCCTGTAGTGTTGTCTTGCAACGAAGCAAGTCCAAAAGCAGTAGAGGTTATGCCGATTCTACCCGATAATATGCCGCCGCGTTTGAAAATAACATCCTGTGCATGAATGGTCCCTATAAAGTGCGAAGCGGCCGACGTGTTGGCGTTACCGTGGATCGACCATTGGTTGGCATTGGTACTGCCCACTCCCTTCCAAGCCGCCGTGGCATGTTCCCAATAATAAAATCCAGGCGCATTTGCCCCGGCCTGCGTGGTCAGAAAAACCAACATGCCATTTTGGGCAGCGGTCGGATTTACGACGGGAAAAACATCGATTTTGGGAATCAACAAGCCATCTTGGTTCGTAGGTGACGCTGCGTTCCCGGAACGAATGTCCATGACCGCGTTGGGTGTGGTGGTATTGATTCCTACCTGTGCGAAAAGTTTGATGCTTAAAAAAAAGAGCAACAGTAATGGCTTTACTTTTTTCATCTCTACTACCGGTTAAAAATTCTATTACAAAAGGTGTTCGTCAAAATTGACTCCTTTTGCTGAAAACGACAATACGTAATTGGGGGTAGCGGATAATTGACAGCCTACATGTTCAATTGTTTGATTTTTAGTATATTATAGAAGCTGTAGGAAAAGAATTTCCATTGTGATGCGAAGACAAGGTCCAGGTTTTCTCGCGCGCATACGACAATACGCGTACAGTTTTTTCCTACACCGCTAGGTGGCCAGCGCAATCGTGAGCGTAATTTGCAATCCTTGGTGGGATTCAAGTTGTACCGATCCGCGCACCGCCTGCATCCTTTTGCGTATGTTTTGCAGGCCATTGCCCATACCGTGCGGTTGCTGCAATCCGATGCCGTTGTCGCGCACCACCACTGTGAGGTGTTTTTCGGTGGCGCTGACCGACAATTCGATGCGTGTGGCGCGAGCGTGTTTGACCGCGTTGTTGAGCGCTTCCTTGATGCAAAAAAACAGGTTCTTGCGCAAATAACCGTTCAGGATTTTTTGGTCTACATCGGCCACTTTTTCTGAATAATGAAATACGACGTCGCTACCCTCGAACAAATTTTGGGAATACCGCTTGGCATACTCACAAAAATCGCGCACCGTATTGTGTTCGGTGTTGAGCGACCAGATGAAGGCGTTGAGCCGCTGCGAGATTTCGGTACCGGTGTGGTTGATCTTCCCGATCAGGAATTGTTGCTTGTCGCTGGGTTGCGTCTTGGCCAACAGGTTGGCGTTGATCAGGATGCTGCCGAGTTCCGATCCGATGTCGTCGTGTAAATCCTTGCTGATCTCGTTCTTTTGGTCGAGCAACAACTGCTGGAGTTTGTTCTTTCGCCTAAAAAACAACGCGACAAATAACAGCACGAGAAAGCCAAACAACGCCACCACCAGCTGCAAAATAGCAATGTTTCGCGATTGATTGAGTTCGTTGATCTTGGCCACAAGCAGTTTGTTTTCGTTTTTCACGTATTGGTCGGTAATCTTTTGCGTAAAGTGGCGCGCCCGGTCGTTGGTGTCTTCGCTGATCGAAATGATCTTTTGTTGCAGGGCTAGGATTTGTTTGGTATCGCCCATCTGTTGGAACACTTCGAGCGCCGTCACATAAAAATACCGTTGGTAGGAATTGTTGACTTCCGAATTCTCGATGATGGCAAGTCCTTTGACATACAGCGCGTTCACTTTTTGGGCATCGTTCGTATACCAATGCATCAGGTAGGCGCAATTGAGTGCAACGATGTCCCGCATACCGTATTTTTCGGCCGAGGCAATGCTTTTCTCCAAATACCACCGCGCGCTGTCGATTTGTTTTTTCTCGGCATACAACAGCCCAAAGGTTTGCTCACCGTTGACGACACCGCGAAAATTCGAATTTGTTTTGGCCAGTGCATACGCTTTTTTGTTGTAGTACAGCGCCGAATCGATTTCCTTGTTCTTGAGCTTGAGCTGCGCCAGGTTGTTGTACACATAGGCCTTGCCGATGAGGGTGCGCAGGTGTTTCCCGACGCGTTTCGGGTAGTAATTCTTGGCCAGCCACAACGCCTGCTCGGCCGACTGCAATTCTGCGGTTTCGATTTCGTTGATGCCTTTGAAAAAATAGGCGTCGGCCAAAAAAGCGCTGTCCTTGAGCGTCTTCCCGATCTCGATGCCCTTTTCGGCCTCGTGGATCGCAAACGGAAAAAGTTCCATGTAGTAAAACGCCTCGGTCTGGAGGCTCGTCAAAAAGTACGAAATGCTGTCGGATGGATGAAGCTGGTTGATCTTCTTGGCATAGTCGATCCATTGTTGCGCCTTGTCCTGGTGGTCTGTTTCGATATAGGTCTCGGCAATCTTGACCGCTTCGGACAACTGACATTCTAGTGTGGCACATCGGTTAAAAACGGCGATCTGCCTATTGACGTCGCGGTTTTGTGCAGCCAACAAGCCACAACAAAACACTATCGCCAAAAGCATCCATCGGCTCATCGCTTGAGGTAAAGGTTCACCGCTTCGACACGGGTGTTGACGTGCAGCTTCTCGTAAATGTTCTGGATGTGTTTGCGTACGGTTCCTGTACTGATCTCTAGATCGCTCGCCACTTCCTTGTTCATCCTGCCCTTGGCGAGCAAATCGAGGATTTCTTTTTCCCGAGCAGTGAGCGACTGGATTTCCTGGTGCTGTGATTGGAATTTCGAAAAACTGGCCACCACCTTGCGCGCGATGCTGCCGCTCATCGGGCTGCCGCCGTCGAACAGGTCGTTGAGCGCGTCGATGATTTTGTTCGGGCCTTCGGTCTTGAGGATGTAGCCGCTGGCGCCCGCTTCGAGGCTTTTGAAAATCTTGTCGTCGTCTTCATAGGATGTACACATCAGGAACAACAGATCGGGCATTTGCCGCTTGAGTATCGCCACACATTCGATGCCGCTAAACCCGGGCAAATTGATGTCCATCAGCACGGCATCGGCACCCACCACAGGAATCGCTTCGATGGCCGCTTCGGCGTTTTCGTAACTTCCGGCCAATTCGAATTGTTCGGTGAACTGGATCATCATGGTCAGTGCCTCTCGTAAATCGCGGTTGTCTTCGACTATGCCTATGCGTTTTTTCATCGCCTTTTTTTGTGCAAGTTAAAGATACGAAAACGGTTCAGAAATACGTAATTGCGCGTAGGATTTACGGGCGGCGCTCGAGTGCCGAAAGGCGTTTTTCGAGCGATTCGATCATTTGCGCCTGCTTGGCGGCGGCGGCCTTGAGCGATTTATTCTCTTGGGTGACCGATTCGATCTGTGCCTGCTGTTCCTGTATCGCCTTGACCATCGGCATCACGAACTGACTGTAGGCCACGCTGTAATTGTCGGTCGGGTTGGAAGCATCGGGTAGGTGCAGCCCGTCGAAATCGTAGCCGATCGATTGGGCCGCCTTTTCGACATCCTGGGCCAGAAAACCTGTGTGGACAATCGCCGAGGATGCGGCATAGTCGGTGTCTCCTTTGAGATCCGACGGCAGATTTTGCATCAGATGGGCGTCGAATTTCTTGGTGTCGAATTGATACGTCACCGGCTTGAGTTGCAGGATAAAATCGAGTCCGGGAACATTTTGTTTGATGTTGTTCTTGAACCTGGCATCCGACGGATAAGCGTAAGCCACCTGACCTTCGATCACCGTAACCGCTGCGCTGCCCAAACGCATTTTGTTGGACGTATTGACCACGGCCTGCGTTCCTATGGCGGTAGCCCCCGAAATCCCCGACGGGAGCGACACATTGCTTCGGTTGCCAAGCGCCGTGTTGTTGTTCCCGGTCTCATTCCAAGAAAGCGCCGAATCCCCGATAGCGGCATTCCTATCGCCCGTGGTATTGTTGCGCAACGAAGAAATCCCCGCCGCCGTATTGCTGTTGCCTTCGGTATTGAAATACAGCGCCGAGCCTCCCAGTGCCGAGTTGCCGTATCCGGTGGTATTCTCGAGCATGGCCGAAAAACCCACCGCGCTGTTGGTCTCGCCCGTAGCGTTTACCACGAGTGAGTTGGCGCCTAGCGCCGTATTGTTGCTGCCCGATACGTTTCCGGACAACGCATTGCTCCCACTGGCCGTATTGTTGCTGCCGGTTGCATTGTGTTCAAGCGCATAAGATCCGGAAGCGGTATTGCTGTAACCAGAAACATTGTCGGTAAGCGCGTACTGTCCGGTGGCGGTATTGTCGGCCCCTATCGTATTGTCGTGCAATGCCGACATACCCACAGCGGTATTGCCGTTAGAAGCGGTACTTGCATAAAGCGCGCGATGGCCCACGGCAGTGTTGTCGTTTCCTGTGGTGTTCGAAAACAGTGCCGCCTGTCCAGACGCCGTGTTACCTGCTCCCGTAACATTGGCCTGCAAGGCGCTGCCGCCAAAAGCAGCATTAAAGTTTCCTATCGTATTGCTGCGTAGCGATTGATAACCTAAAGCCGCGTTGTTGGCGCCGCTTGTGCTGGAAAGACCGCTTTGGTAGCCGACAAATACGTTCTGCCGGTTGGCCAGGTTGTCGTTTGCTCCGGCTTGCTGGCCCAAGAAAACCGATTTGCCCGTGTTCAGTATTTCGATTTGTCCTTTTTGCGTAAGGCGCATTTTGATCGAATTGTTGGTCCTGAAATCCACATCCTGCGCATTGGTCGTACCGATGAAGTTTGTTCCGCTCACGGCAGATGCGTTTCCAGATACATCCCAACTCTTGTTGTTGCTGTCGATGCCCACCCATGCCAAAGCGGGCTGACTCCAATAATAAAAGCCGGGCAGGTTGGTGCCTACGGAGTTGGTTAGAAATACCAACATCCCGTCCTGTGCAGCGGTCGGATTTATAGACGGAAATGCATTGATACGTGGAATAAGGATTCCGTCTGAATTGGTTGGTGCCGTTGCGCTGGATGCCGAAATGTCGAGCTGCGCTTTTGGCGACGTATTTCCTATTCCGACTTGCGAAAAGGCAGACTGGAAAGAAATTGCTAGTAGGATTAACAATAGCTTCATAATCAATGAGATAGATAAGAGGCGGACAACCCAATTTTTTGCTATTGATTGGGTTTTTATTTATTGTTGAAATTTTGATACTTTATTCATGGCAAATGTAACTCTTTATATAAAACACTGAAAAACAAACCCTTTTATTCGTTGAAGCCACCCGTTTTTCCGTTAAAATAGATCAATTATTACAGTTTTGGTGTACAAAAGCCCCATTACTATTTGTAGTCCTGTCAGAAAATACTTTATCTCGTCGCGTCCGAAAAGAAGAAATATCTTATTTTTTTATTCTCGTTTCGCCATGTACCGGTTTGGATCAAAAAAATTACGGTCAATTTCATTCTGTAACACCAAAGATTTCAAATAAACGCAAAAACCGTAGCCAATTCAGCAAGAATGTACTAACTTCCATCCTGGATTCAAAAAACCACATTGAACATGAGAAAAATTACCTTATTGTTTTGCTTTTTGCTTGCGGCTACCGCATGGGCCCAGCCAGGCGCCATCGACACGAGCTTCAACACCGGAAACAGCGGACCCGACCTGGTCACGTATACTTCGGTCAATCAACCCGACGGCAAAATCCTCATTGCGGGCGCCTTCGACAATTACAACGGCACCACGCGTGCGGGCATCGCCAGGATCAATCCCGACGGGACACTCGACCCTACCTTCGATCCCGGCGCAGGCATCGCGATCTCGACCGAATACATTTACAGCATGGCCTTACAAGCCGACGGAAAAGTACTCATCGGCGGAACGTTCACCTCATTCAACGGTGTAGCCAGAACCAATTTGGCGCGCTTGAACGCCGACGGATCGGTGGATACCGATTTTAATCCAGGTACCGGGCCCAATAACGAAGTGACTACCATTTCAGTACAGTCGACCGGGAAAATCATCATCGGCGGATTGTACACGCAGTACAACGGAACGTCGGGCCGCTTGTTTAGGCTCCATGCCGATGGCACCATCGATACCAGTTTCAATGCTGGCGGCGTGGGACCCAACTTTTACGTATGGACATCGAGTGTTTTGCCCGATGACAAAATATACATCGGCGGCGGGTTTTCGATGTTCAACGGCACCAATGCCAACCACCTGATTCGCCTCAACGCCGACGGTACGCGCGACGCCACGTTCACCAATGTGCGCTACACGAACAACGCCGTCCTGGCCCATGCCGTGCAACCCGACGGCAAGATCGTCATAGGTGGTTACTTCACCAATTACGGTGGTGTTGGGTTTCCAAGAAATCGTCTGGCGCGTATCAATGCCAACGGAACGCTCGACGCTACTTTTACGGTTGGGTCCGGGCTGAACGATTATCCGCTTACCTTGGTATGCCAGCCCAACGGAAAAATACTTGCGGGTGGTGCCTTCACGACATACAACGGCGCAACGGTCAACCGTTTTTTCCGACTTAATACGGACGGTTCCCATGATTTGACGTTCGATTCAGGAACGGGAATGAACGGCATTGTTTACAAAGCAAACTTTCAACCCGACGGCAAATTCCTGGTCGCAAGCGAGGCCACCAACTACAATGACAACACCACGCAGCCCAATTTTTCTAAAATCAACGCCTATGCGCCGAATTCGATAGCGATTACCGCGTTGGGCGCCGAAGGGCCGTATTGTCCTGGGGCTGCTTTTGATGTAGACTTGACCGCCGAAGGTTATTACACCGACAGCAATGTTTTCACGGTGCAATTGTCGGATGCGTCGGGGAGTTTTGACGATCCGAGCGCTATTGCAACCTTGAATGGCGCTATAGCCGAATCGATCCCCGTAACCTTGCCGCTTGTTATAACCCCGGGCTCGGGCTATCGTTTACGCGTTGTCGCCAGTGATCTTGAAACCATCGGAACCGACAATGGAGCCGATTTGACCATCCAAGGCGAACACCTGTTTTATGCCGATGCCGACGGTGATGGCTATGGCGTAGGTGCGCAGGTATCGCTGTGCGCCGAAAGTGCCGAAGAAGCCCCTGAAGGCTTTGCTGTACTCGACGGCGATTGCAACGACGACGACGCGACCGTTCATCCGAACGCAACCGAAATCCCCTACAACGCCATCGACGACGATTGTGATGGCACGACAGACGAAACGGGGACCGTGACCACCACGTTGCTCCCGGCTTTTTGCGGCGCGACACTGGCTTCGATCAACACACTCGTGGGTATCCAAACCGTGGGCGGACACGCGATTACCGGCTACCGCATCCGTTTGACCAAGGACGCCGAAGTGCAAACCATCGAACGCAACGTACCGCATTTTACGATCCCGCAATTCCCATCGCACGACTATGCAAGCACCTATACGGTCGAAATCCAGTTGCAACGCGCCGGAATCTGGCAGGTGGGCTGGGGCTCGCCTTGCTTGGTATCTACCCCGGCGATCCTGTCCGAAGGCGGTGCGGCGGCGGTAAACCCGTCGCAGTGTGGCATTACGCTGGCGCGGATCAACACGCTGATTGCAACGACCAGCCTGCAAGGCGTGACCGGCTACCGTTTCCGCGTGAGCGATTTGACGAATCCGTCGGGGGCTAATGCCGTGCAAACCATCGACCGTGTGCAAAACTGGTTCAGCCTGCAGATGCTGGCGCGTTACCACTATGGAACCACTTACCGCATCGAGGTAGCCGTGAAAACAACCGGCGACTTTGGCTTATTTGGTGCGCCGTGCGAACTTTCGAGTCCGGCGGTTCCGAGCATCAACAATTGCGGCGGCACGGTTTCGGGTCTCGGATCGTTGGTGTCAACTACCAGTATGTCGGGGGTAACGCAGTACCGCTTCTTGGTGGTGCGCGAAGCCGATAATGCCTCGGCAACAATCGATCGCAACACACCTTATTTTACGTTCGCTGCCGTCCCATCGGAAATTTTTACCCCTGCCGGATCTTACACGATAAGTGTGGCTTTACTGACTACTGGCACATGGTCGCCCATGGGATCGGGTTGTTCGATTACCGCGCCTGGCGCCCTGGCCAAGGGCATTGCGTCTACGGCCGAAGCAGACACAGCGATCAGAATTACGGCAAGCCCGAACCCATTCACCGAACATTTTGTCCTCGATGTGGTTTCTGACACGCCACAAACCACAGAAATCAAGGTGTACGACATGCTCGGCAGGCTGCTCGAATCGGCGACGCAGCGCGACGCACACTTTGAGTTGGGCCGTAGCTATCCGACAGGTGTTTACAATGTTGTGGTGAAACAAGCCGATGCAATTAGGACATTGCGGGTCGTCAAGCGGTAATTTTACAGACAAATTATCATAAAAAAAGGCCTCCGAACAACTGGAGGCTTTTTTGCCTAAGCCAACCTTTTCAGGTTTGACTCCGGTACAAAACGAAAAAACCTCCGAACGAATCGGAGGTTTTTGTACCAAAGTCAACCTTTTCAGGTTTGACTCCGGCACAAAACGAAAAAGCCCCCGAACGAATCGGAGGCTTTTGTACCCGGAGCCGGAGTCGAACCCTTTAGATTTGCCTATTTTTAAAAACCACTATACTCAAACGAAATATCATTAAAAAATACAATAAAATCAACACTTCATAAAGCATTTAACTTTTCGAATCAGCAGAAATAAATCTAATGTCATAGAATAATATCTTAACATCGTTGGGCAACGGTTGGGCAAAAACGTGTAATTCGTATGATTTTATTATTTACCTTTGGATTGTTCAAAGTTCAAATCAAATGGCATCAATCAGTTTTAGAGTTAGAAGTAAGGCGAATAAGAAAGCCGCTATCAAAATCCGTGTCAGCATAGACCGGCAAAATGTTTTTGAAACCAATACCGGGTTTTCAATCCATCCAAAAAATTGGAGTTCCGAAACCGGGCTTCCAAAACAAACCACCGCCGAAAACAAGCAAATTCAGTCCAATCTAAAAAAGCTTGATGCTTTCGTGTGGGAAAATCTCAATGCCGATTCAGGCGGTAGTGTTATAATCGATCAATTTTGGCTCGAAGAGAAAGTGGCCTCTTGCTTCAACAGAATTGAGAAAACCGACATTGGATTACTCGTCCATTATCTCCAAGAATTAATCGACAACGCGGCTACGCGAAAAGTCAAAGTCCCGGGCGGCTATAAGATGGGAATTTCCAAAAGTCGCGTCAATAGTTTCATAGCGACGAAAAACGTGATTGTTGAGTATCAAGCGATAATCAAAAAACAACTTCACTTTTTGGACTTATCCGAAACAACAGTGGACAAATTCACCAACTGGCTACTGGTCACGAAGAAATACGCCATAAATACCGCGTCGAAGTTCGTTGCTAATATCAAAACGATTTCTCGTGAAGCCGAGCGAAAAGGAATACCGGTTCATCCATTTGCAAAGTACATCGAGGTGTTTTCTGAATCAGACGATGATCGGTACATTCAAACCTTATCTTTCGCAGAGCAAAAACAGATTCTCGATACGCATTTCGAACGAGAGGCGCTAAAGAATGCGAAAAAATGGCTTCTCATTGGTTGCGAAATTGGGCAACGCGCCGAAGATTTACTGATTCTGACCAAAAAGAACGTCCGGTACAAGGACGGAAGAATGTTTATGGATATTTTTCAAGAGAAAACCAACAAGCGAGTTACTGTAGGTGTTGCCGCTCCGCACATTATCGATATAATTGAAAACGATTTTCCTTATGAAATCAGCGACCAAAAATTTAATGATTACATCAAAGAAGTATGTGAGACTGCCGGAATCAACGAAATGGTTGAGGGAAAAATATTTGACGCGTTAACCGACAGAAAATTGTTAGGCACGTTCGAAAAATATAAACTTATCACATCGCACTGTTGCCGTCGCTCGTTTGCCACCAATTACTATCGAAAAATGCAAACGTCCGTTTTAATGAAGATTACCGGGCACAGCAGGGAATCAATCTTTTTGCGATACATCAATCAACGTGAGAATCAGGATGACAACGCGGAGCTTTTTATCAGGCTGCATGAAGAAATTCATCGTGTCGGGGAACCGCAGCTTCAAGTGGTGTAAGACAGAACCGCAATGGAAATGAATTGAATAATGGCGAAATTGATGAGGTGTTTGCCCGTTGATTTCTTAATTTTGCCATTTTCAATGGAATGGGGAAGCAATTCGAAATCATTACGACACTCAAATCCTACCAAGACCGCTACAAAAGTCGGTTGGAAAACCATTTAGCCGAATATGAGGACTACGACGAAGAGCATTTTTTAGATTCTGAAATCAAGTATTTCAATCATTGCTATCAGTCAGTGTGTATCTCGTACGAAAATTACATGGGCATAGATGAAAGTGAATATCCATCTGCCAGCGTATACGCTTACACACTTTACAAGCCGTATTCAGGATTCAAACCCATTCAAGAAATTTACGAGTTGGTTTTAGATGACGAATGTGAGGGGACGGACGGTTTTGATTTGGATAAAGCCGAAAAGCTTCAACTCAGCTTTAAAAAAATCATTTCGCATTTGGAAGATTTGCGATTCAATTTAATCGCATTCGGCACCACGGAAAGTGCTCCGAAAAACCCATACCCGGATATTTTTACGAGCTACCAAGCCTACCTTGTTTTCAAAGATTTCACGGAGAACATCACGGATTATTATTTGGATTTCAGTTTCATTTTTCACAAAATGAAAAGTACAAGTGAAAAATTGATTCACAACCGTGTCAAGCACAAGGAATTTATGGAGTGGCTTCGGGTTGAGAAATTCATTTCCATTTCCACCTACGAAGATTTTGATATCAAAGCCTCATTCAGCACAAAGGCTGATCGTGGTATGCGCCCAACAAGATATTATACCATCAAGAACCGACACTTCCCTTCGGATTCCGATTAATCGGAAAAAACGACCATAAATCGGAAATGACATCGCCGGACATTTGTAGTGAACTTAAATTTTCTACAAATGAAATCACTACAATTTATCGGGTGCGATCCCGAAACCTTCCAAGCCGAAACTGCGGCAATCCTTAGAAATCTCTTCGAAGATTTTGTTCAACGCTTCATGCCGCCAAAACCCAATGACTACATGACCCGTGCAGAAGTTGCCGAAATGCTCGATGTTGATATTTCGACGATAGCGAACTGGCAGCGTAAAGGAATCTTGAATCCTCTCGGTATTGGAAATCGGGTGTATTTTCTGCGCTCGGAAGTCGAGGCAAGTGTAAAACCGCTAAACGGGAATCTGTAATCCTATCAACGGAAAGCATAAAAGGGAGTTGTTCAGGCTCCCTTTTGTGTTCAAAGTTGTTTCTACTGGCATCGTAAAAACTACTTCAAAGATACACTTTTGATCGACTTCATCACAGCAAATCTTCCCAAGAGTTACAGTTCAAGATTGGAGCAAAATCCACTTTTGGACTTTTCGATGTTACGGAACGTTTCTGAAGATGGCTTTCTGATTCCGGCCCTCGACCGGATGGGTAAAGAGGTACAAAATAAAAATGGCGAAACCGTATACAAAGTACCTTACAAATCTGCGAGTTACAATGGGCTATGCTTTACAATTTTCGAAACCGGAACTATTATTTTAACCGGAAGTCTCCACAAGTATTTCAATGGGGGAGCACACAACTTCAATGACTTCGACTATGTCGCATTTCTTCTCGTATTGATGGACTTAGAAGACAAGTTTGGATTTAAACTCGAAGAATGTAAACTTCAATGTGTTGAGGCCGGAGTAAATATTGTCCCACCGGTTCCGACAAACGACATTCTGAGACACTGCTTTCTTCATAAAACAATTCCATTCAAAGACATCCAACATTCTCAGGATGGTCGATACAAGCAGGCAAAACACTCTCAATACATTGTCAAAATCTACAACAAAGCGTTACACTACACTGGAAAAGGCTTTACCATCGAAACAGAGATTTTGCGTTTTGAGTTGAAATTTATGAAAATGGAAAAATTGAACAAACTCGACATCTTTACGTTGGCCGACATTCGGAACTTAGGTTTCGGGGTTTTTAAGGAAATGTTGGTTCAAGCCTTTGAAGATATTCTCCTTTTTGACCAAACCATAAATTCGTCTTGCACGAAACTCACGGATTATCGAAATCCGCTTTTTTGGACTGACCTATTGGAAACCAAATCCCGGAAAACATTTTACAAGCACAAGAAGACATACACGGAAATTGTTATCAATTCTTCGGAGAGGCTTCAACAACAACTCACCGAAATTCTCATTTCAAAAGTTAACGAACTTGCGAAAGGTATATGAATTGACCATTAAAGTATATTGTCAAAATGCTAACCTCTATCGGGTATCGGTCGGTTATGTATCGTATTACTTCTCAGTGGAAACTTTCCGAGGAATGTCAATACCCTTGAAAAATTCTTCCAAACTCACACCGAGTACCGTGCAAATCTTAATCAGTGTTTTCAACTCAAAGTTCGCGCCCGTTTCCAAACGCCAATACGCTGAACGGCTCATTCCTAAGTCGAAGGCGATGTGTTCGTAGTTCGAGTAGCCCTTTTCTTTACGAAGTTGTTTCAGACGCTCTGCAATGGCGTTTAGCTCAGGTGTATCGAGATTTTCCTTGTTTTCCATCAGTCAAATCTCAATAAAAGGTACTTTTTTTGGTACTCTATAATAAAGTACACCATAAAATAGAATTTTATTTATATTTGCTCGTAACCAATTTATAGCCAGTATGAAAAAAATCCTTCTCATCGCGCTCTGTGCGCTAACCTTTGCTTGTTCAAGCAGCGACGACAATTCACAGCCAACAACACCGAACATTCCACCTGAAACGCAACATTTATCCGGTCGTTGGAACCTAAGTCACAAATCCGTGAATGGTCAAATCCAAGCCATTAGTGATTGTGAAGACCAGTACAACTATTACCAATTTTCTACCGACGGTGGCGCAATCGTTGGCAAATTTAGAATGTATCAGATCGGTATGACAAACTATTGCGAACAGTCTACAACAGAAGGCGACTACGTCATTGAGAACGGCGTGATGACCTACACCAAATCGTCAGGTTACGTTTCGAAATACAATGTGATTAGCACGAATGATTTGACTATCAAACTTGAAATGTTTTATTACACCACCAATCTCGGTGAGGTAAACGTGCCGCAAAACGAACGGGTGATTGAAATTTGCAACAAAGCGGAATAATGAGTTTTTCGAGTACCGATTTCGGCATCGTCATCGCCGGCCAATTTTATCCCATAGAAGGAGTGTCTCAAATTGTCGAAGCATTCTCTCAAATTGCAATGAACAGATTTGAGAAACAACTTGACGATTTAAAAAAGAAATCGGAAATTGGTAAACGGAATTTGACCGTGAATGAAATTGCCACGCTGACCAACCGAAACCCTGCTACGGTAATGCGTCACCTTCGAATGGGGTTATTGTTGGGTACAAAGGTTGGTAAATCTTGGCTCATTTCAGAAGAAAACTATCTCAAATACAAAAGCAACACACGTGAGCAAAGTTAAATTATCCGAGACTGAGAGAAAGGCCTTGATTCTAAAGATTAAGCAGTTCATGAATGTAAACCCCGCATATCGCGCTCACGTTGAGAAGTTCTTACTTGAACGTACGTACCATCGATACAACAACGAATCGCAAGCATAATGAAGTGCCGTCAAAAAAGTCGAAAAATTTGGCGGCGCTATCAACAAACTCACCCCATACCCCAAATTTAATCTGTTTTCCTTAGTGCGACCGGCTCCTAATCTGTGGGTACCCTATCGACTGTGTTGGGATAAAAAATGTGTGCAAATAATTACAGTCTCAAAAGCCCGGCAGTCGCGGTTCTTATTAGAATACTGTAATAAAAAATGTATTAGTTTTATTTACGTACGTGCGCGTGTAAAGAAAGTTATACCGCCACAAGTGTTCACATCAATACAATCATTGACCTTTTGAAAGTCGATACATCCCCCACCACGCAACCGGAGCCAACAAAACCACGCTCACCATTCCCGGAAAGTAGCCATAGACTTCATCTGTAAAAAATGGAAATACAAAATGCGCGAGTTCAGTGATTCCCATCGCGGCAAAGAATGTCCATGCGAGGTAAGAGCCAAAAGCGTAACCACGCTTCATAAGCAAGGGGATTAGCAACCACGCACCTACTGAAAGAATTACAAGCGCAATTACGGAAAACGATAAGATTTCAGGTTTCCGCGTTCCGGTGATTTCTGCAAGCCTGTCGAAGAAATCCATCACTTTTTCTTCGACACGGTGCAAAAGGAATAGAAAAAATGCAATCCAGTATGGCCATCTTATCCCTTCGAATGTCGATACGCTCGGCAAAAACAACCAAAGTAAGAAACCACCAAGAAAGCCCGACGAAAAAATTAGGCTCGTCCAAATTCCAAAGGAAAAATAGCCCAACAAAAGAATGGCGACCGTAAATACGAACGCAGCAACAATGATGTTGGGCTTCTTCTTCATAATCTGATTCTTTGGATTCGCACCGCGTTCAGGATGGCCAATAATGCCACGCCTACATCAGCAATCACCGCTTCCCATAAATTCGCGACACCGCCTGCGCCAAGCGCCAATACAATAACCTTGACAACCATTGCCAAGACAATGTTCTGCCAAACGATTTTCTTGGTCAACTTACCGACCTTAATTGCGGTCACGATTTTCGACGGCTGATCGTTTTGAATTACTACATCGGCGGTTTCAATCGTTGCATCGCTTCCCAATCCACCCATTGCGATACCAGCGTCGGCCAATGCCACTACAGGCGCATCATTTACACCGTCGCCAACGAAAGCCAGTTTTTTATTTTGGTCTTTGAGTGCTTGGACTTTTTCGACCTTGCCTTCGGGAAGCAAATCACCGTAGGCATTGTCAATTGACAGTGTTTTAGCAACGTCATCTACAACCGATTGTTTGTCGCCTGACAACATTACCGTTTTGATACCGAGGCCGTGCAAATCTTTGATGGCTTGTTGTGCATCGGCTTTGATTTGGTCGGCGATGGTAATGTAGCCCGCATACTTTTTATTCACCGCCACAACTACAACGGTATTCACAATTGCCGTTACGCTTTCGGGATAATCAATGCTATATTTTTTGAGCAGTTTCGCATTTCCGGCCAAGACTTCTTTACCATCGATGGTCGCTTTCAATCCGTGTCCGGGAATTTCTTCGACATCATTGATTGATAAGCTTTTGATGGATTCCTTCCCGACGTGTTCGGTCACAGCCAACGCGATTGGATGTGTGGATTTGCTTTCGATGGCTGCGGTCAATTTCAAAAACTCTTGCTCATCCAAACCTTCGGGTTTTACCTCTTGCACTTTAAAAACGCCTTCGGTAAGCGTCCCGGTCTTGTCCATCACGACCGTATCGATTTGGGTCATGACATCGAGGAAGTTCGAGCCTTTGAACAAAATACCGTTCCTTGACGCCAATCCGATACCGCCAAAGTAGCCGAGCGGAATCGACACCACCAATGCACATGGGCAACTGATGACCAAAAACACAAGCGCCCGGTAAAACCAATCGTAGAAGTCGTAATCGCTTACAAAGAAATATGGCACGAAACAAACTGCGACGGCCAATGCAAAAACAATCGGCGTGTACACTTTGGCGAATCGGCTAATGAACAATTGTGTTTGCGATTTACGCGCCGTCGCATCCTGAACCATTTCAAGGATGCGGCTCAGTTTGCTATCGCTGAATTTGGCCGTAACCTTGATTTCTGAAACGGTGTTCAGGTTAATCATTCCGGCGTAAACATTCTCACCTTTCGCTTTGCTGTCAGGCTTGCTTTCTCCGGTAAGTGCTGCCGTATTGAAGGAAGCCTTTTCAGATTCGAGAGTTCCATCGAGCGCGACTTTCTCGCCCGGTTTGGCTTGTATGACTTCGCCTATGGCAACATCTTTTGGGTGAACCGTTTCCGTTGAACCGTTTCTCAAAACCGTCACTTCTTCGGGACGCACATCGAGCAGGGCTTTAATGCTTCGTTTGGCGCGGTTGACCGCCGCATCCTGAAACCATTCGCCAATGGAATAGAAAACCATGACGGCAACGCCTTCGCTGTAAGAACCGATGGCAAAAGCACCGATTGTCGCGACGCTCATCAGAAAAAATTCGTTGAAGAAATCGAAGCGAATCGCCTTTCTCCAAGCCATGTACAAAACGTTGTAACCTGCGAGCAAATAAGCGACGAGGTACACAATCAAATCGACCGGGAATTTGGGAACGAATTTGAACCCATATTCCATCGTAAGCATTACTGCAAGTATTGCCAAGCCGGACAATAACGGAATGTGACTTTTCCAACCGGAATTATCTGTCGCCCCGTGATCGTGGCCATCATTGGCATCATGTTCATCATGCGCCAAATCTTTTTCTTGAATTTTTGAATCTTCTTTCATGGTATTGGGCTTAATGTTCGTGTCCGCCGCCGCCTTCGCTTTTGAGCAAATGGCTTTGGATGTAATACGCTCCTTTGATTACAATTTTGGCATCAGCGGGAAGCTGTTGTACCGGCGTTACTTGAACGAAACCCAACTGCGCGGTGCCCGTCTTTACTTCGATACGTTGGAAATGATAACTCTTGCCCGATTCCTCGTGTTGATGGCCATCGTCGTGGGAATGCCCTTTTTGTTGGTCGTGCGCCTCTTTTTCATCGTGGGAATGCCCGTCGTCATGCGAATGTCCTTTATCGGCGTCATGGCTGTCTTTTTCTTCGTGGACGCCTTCAAGTATGAAAATAAATTCGCGGCCTTCTGCCTTAACAATCGCATCAACCGGTAACGCATTAACCGTATTGGCTCCGACGTCAATCAGTGCGTTGACATACATTCCCGGAATCAATTGCTGTTTCTCGTTCTCGATGTCTGCATGGACGGCAACCGACTTGGTTTCGTTCTCGAATGCCTTGCCCACACTAAAAATCTTGCCTTTAATTTCAGTATTGTCTTGATTGGTCAATACAAATCGAACATTCTGCCCGGTCTTGACCTTTTGCAAGTCTTTTTCATAAACGAGTAAGTCAACGTGGAGTTGTGAATTGTCCACAATATTTACCAAAGCCTGTCCCGGTGATACAGTTGACCCAATTTTAATATTTACTTCGGTAATTGATCCCGAAATAGGCGCTACAACCGGAACAGATGAAATTGCGCCTTTATTTGGATTGATATTCATTGTTTGGAGTTGCTTGCTCAATGAAGCATAACGCGCTTTTTCAACGTCATAGTCGGCCTTTGTTTTTTGAAATACTTTCTTGGCCGATACTTCTTCTTCGCTCAAAACACGTTGGCGTTCATATTCCAAACGCAAAAACTCCAAGTTGCTTTTCGAGGTGAGGTAGTCTTGTTGGATTCGTGTAAACTCAGGGCTTTCAACCGTTGCGATCACTTGGCCTTTACGGACGTTCTGACCTTCAATAACTGAAATCGATTTGACAATTCCCGACACGAAAACCGATACGTCTGCTTGGTTTTGCGGCGGCAATTTGGTGTAACCGTTGGCATTGATGACTTCGCTGAGGTTCTTGGGCGAAAAGCCGCCCAGTCCGATCCCTGCGGATGAATACTGTGCCTCGTTGAGTTCGACTTCTTTTACATTGCCTTCTTCCTTCGCTTCTTCCTTTTGTGGTGCAGCCTCGGTCGCAGGCGCTTCTTCCTTTTTTCCGCAGGCGGTCACCGCAAGAAGCAGCGAGAAAAACAAAAAGGATCTGATTGCTTTATTTTTTACTTTCATCTTATTGATTTGTAAGGTATTGAATATTGATAATGGTTTGATTGTACTGACGTACCGCATCGGCGTAATTGAGCAAGATGTCGTTGGCGGTATCAAGGTTTTGCACATATTCCACATAGGAGATGTCTCCATTTTGATACGCTTTCGTAGCATTTGCGGTAATCTTACGCGCATTGGGTTCGGCGGTATTGCGGTAGAAATCAATCTGCGCCTGATACGTCTGCAATCGCTCGTTTTCTTCTATCAAACGGCTTTTGAGTTGATTTTGCAGATAGTTGGCATTTTGCTGTTCGCGCTCGATGTTGATTTTCGCCGCCTTTGCTCTCGAACTACTGCTTCCAAAGAAAATCGGAACCGAAATTCCAGCGGTAAAACCTTGAAAGCGCAGACTGTTATCATAGTAGCGCGGCGTTCCGTCCAAATCTTGATTTCCAGTAATCGATTGGATGAAGTAACCGGCTGAAATGTCAGGAAACAACGCGGACTGCTCAACCTTTCGATTGGCTTGCGCAATAGCGACTTGCTTTTCGGCCAATTGAAATTCGGGATTCTGTTTGATTGCCGTCGTATCAACCGCCAATGTTATTGGCGTGGGTACAAAAGACGTATCCGATAACATAAAATCGTCTTTGAGGTTGAGGTATAATTTTAGTCGCGATTTCTCGATTTTCATCTGCGCCTCGTTTTGACGGATGCGTTGCTGCAATTCCTGTTGCTTGGCCGTAGCGACATTCTTTTCGAGCGAGTTGGTTTCACCCACGCGGAATTTAACATCAGCAGAGCGAACGAACTTGTCCATGACCGCGCCCTGTTTGGAAAGAATCGCATTGAGTTTGCCGAAATACAACAAATTATTCCACGATTCCCTGACGGAAAACGCAATCTGCTGTTTGGTTGCAGCAGAGCGTAATTGACTTGCGTTGCTGTTCTCTCTAAGCAATCTTCGCGTGGCTCCGATACGAAAAGGATTGATGCTTTGGGAAACCGATAAATTCTTATCCTGAGCCGCCGAGTTGATTTGTCCGAACGTTCCCGAAAGTTCAGTTTTCGGAATGTCCCAAGCCGAACCGATTAATTGGTTTTGCGCCTGAACATCCAAATCGGATGCGCGAAGGCTTTGGTTGTTCTTATAGGCCAATTCCAAAGCTTGATTGCTGTTCAATGTTTGTTGTTGCGCCGAACCGATGGCCGGACACAATAGCGCAAACAAAATCGCAATTGTAGCGGCGGGAACATTTTTCACCTTGATACCGCGCTCTACAAAATAATAGAGAATCGGCAAGACAATAAGTGTGAGTAAAGTCGCCGTAATCAATCCACCGATGACGACAGTCGCCAACGGTTTTTGTACTTCCGCACCGGCGCTCGTGCTGATCGCCATCGGCAAAAAGCCCAGCGATGCAACGGCTGCGGTCATAATCACCGGACGCAAACGGACTTTCGTTCCTTCGCGGATGCGGTCGAGTATATTTTCCATACCTTCTGATTTGAGTTGATTGAAATAGCCGATGAGCACGATGCCATTAAGCACCGCTACACCGAAAAGCGCGATAAAGCCAACACCTGCCGAGATGCTGAACGGCATTCCACGCAACCACAGCGCCAACACACCGCCGATAGCCGACAATGGAATTGCCGTGAAAATCAAAAGCGCCTGTTTGATTGATTTGAACGTGAAGTATAACAATACAAGGATGAGCGCCAAAGCTACCGGCACCGCAATCGACAATCGTTTGTTGGCATCGATGAGGTTTTCAAACTGTCCACCGTAGGTGATGTAATAGCCCGCAGGCAATTTGAACTTGGCGTTGAGTTTTTCCTTGATGTCATCAACAACCGATTCGACATCGCGTCCACGAACGTTGAAACCAACAACGATGCGGCGTTTTCCGTCGTCACGCGAGATTTGCATCGGGCCATCTTCATATTGCACATCTGCAATTTGTTCCAGTGGGATTTGGTTGCCCGACGGCAAGGTGATAAACAACGATTTGATACTTGAAATGTCATCGCGGCTGTTTTCGGCCAAGCGCACAACGAGGTCGAAACGCTTTTCGCCTTCGTAAACAACGCCCGCCGATTCGCCCGCAAAGCCCATCCGCAAGACTTTGTTCAAGTCGCCGATTTTAAGACCGTACAATGCGAGTTTGTCTTTGTTGTAACGGACGGTAATTTGCGGAAGTCCGGCAACACGTTCGGCTTTTGCATCCGAAACACCATCTACCTTTTTGATGATTTGGAGCGCTTCGTCGCCTTTGCTCACGAGCAAATCGATGTCCTCGCCGTAAATCTTTACTGCAACATCGCTGCGAACGCCCGTCATCAATTCGTTGAAACGCATTTGAATCGGTTGCGAAAATTCGGTGCTTGCGCCAGGAATATCGTTGAGCGCTTCTTCCATCTTCTCCATCAATTCTTCTTTGGTTTCTGCCGATGTCCACTCGTCACGGTCTTTGAGCAGAATAATCATATCACCCGCTTCTACCGGCATTGGATCGGTAGGGATTTCGGCTGAACCGATTTTGGTAACGATCATTTTGATTTCGGGGAATTTGGCTTTTAGTATGCGTTCGGCTCGCGAAGTGGCATCGACTTCCTGCGACAGCGAACTGCCGGATGCGATAATGAGGTGTGTCGCTACGTCACCCTCGTCGAGCGTTGGAATAAACTCACCACCGAGCGTATTGAAAATGAACAAAGCTGCAACGAACAGGGTAACCGCAACGCCAATGACCATCTTCTTCATTTTGAACGATCTTTCGAGCAACGGCGCGTACCAACTTTGCAGCTTATCGATAATCCTGTCGCTGATGTTGCGGGTGTGTCCCGTTTTCTTGCTGAGCGCCAACGCCGACATCATCGGGACGTAAGTCAGCGACAAGATAAACGCACCAAGAATCGCAAAGGAAACGGTTTGTGCCATCGGGCCAAACATCTTGCCTTCAATGCCTGTAAGCGCTAAAATTGGCAAGTAAACAATCAGGATGATGATTTCGCCAAACGCCGCGCTACTTCTGATTTTGGATGCAGCGTGATAGACTTCGCCGTCCATTTCGTCTTGGGTTATGCGGCCTTTATTGACAGTGTGCAATCGGTGGATGATGGCTTCGACAATAATTACTGCGCCGTCCACAATCAAACCAAAATCGATGGCTCCGAGGCTCATCAGATTGCCCGATACGCCGAACAGACGCATCATCGAAATGGCAAACAACAACGACAACGGAATGACTGAGGCCACGACTAAACCTGCTCTCCAATTCCCAAGCAACAACACGAGAATAAAGATGACAATTAATGCACCTTCGATGAGGTTGGTTTCTACTGTTTTGATGGCTTTATCGACGAGTTTTGTCCTGTCCATGAATGGTTCGATGGTCACGCCTTCGGGCAACGACTTTTTGATGCGCTCCATTTTTTCCTTGACAAGCTTGACGACCTGACCACTGTTCTCGCCTTTGAGCATCATGACCATACCTGAAACTTCTTCGCCTTTGCCGTCTTTGGTCACGGCTCCGTAGCGAATGGCGCTGCCGATGCGAACGTCTGCAACATCGCGGATTAGAATCGGGATGCCGTTTTGATTTTTGACAACGATTTTTTGAATGTCTGCAATTGATGTAGCCATTCCGACACCACGTATGAAATAGGCATATGGCCTTTTGTCGATGTAAGCGCCGCCGGTGTTTTCATTGTTGGTTTCAAGCGCATCGAATATCTCGGTAATCGTCGTATTCATGCTTTTGAGCTTGTCGGGCTGTACGGCGATTTCGTACTGTTTCAAGTATCCGCCCAACGTATTGACTTCGGCTACGCCCGGCGTTCCGATAAGTTGCGGTTTGATAATCCAGTCTTGGATGGTGCGCAACTGTGTCGCATCGTACTTGTCTTCACTTCCTTTTTTGGGAAAGACAACGTATTGGTATATCTCACCCAATCCGGTGCTGACGGGAGCCAATTCGGGTTCGCCTGCACCTTCGGGAATGATTTCGGAAGCTTCTTTGAGCCGTTCGTTGATTTGGGCACGCGCCCAATAAATATCGGTGCTTTCCTTGAAAACGACGGTAATGACGCTCAATCCGAAGCGGCTTATTGAACGCAATTCAACAACGTCCGGGATGGCTTTGACCGATTGCTCAATCGGGTAAGTGATGAATTGTTCGACTTCTTGCGTGGCAAGCTTCGGCGAACTGGTTATGATTTGTACTTGGTTATTGGTGATGTCCGGCAACGCATCGACCGGTAATGTTGATACCGAATAGATGCCAACGGCAACAAGCACCAATGTGAACAGCCCCACGATGAATTTGTTGTGGATGCTGAAATGAATGATTTTGTCTAACATTTTCTTGCATAATGAATGAAACATGAGGATAAAGTAATCCCTTGATGCGACGCTGATGGCCGCGACATTTCACCCGGAAGTTATCCGGGCATCATTATGAAAGTTGTGGTGGTTGCCAAATGCCCCCGGAGAATTGGGAAGCAAGATTTGAATTGTAGATAATTTGTGGCTTTTCGATGTATTCAGCAGGTACGGAAGCGACCTCGAATACAAGCGTCGGCGTAAAGTTCAAAATCTGTGCGCCGCAACAGTTGCAGATGCAGAACGGCGAACACAAATCGGTGTGTAATTCTTTGGAATGATCGTCCGTGTGTGCGACTACTTTGCCGGTGGCATCAATGATAACATCCTTGTCAGCATCCGCGCATGGAAGGCACGAAAGGACTAAGAGAATGAATGATAAGATGATGCTTGCGCTTTTCATGGGCGTAAAAGTAGCAAAAGTTTTGATTCGTCGCTACGGTTTAAGATGATTATTAACAAGATGACGGAAGGCCATGATGATTCCGGCGAATAATATGGCGGTCGCGATTGCAATTAGAACTTGACGAAAAACCTTTGCTGATTTGGTGGGTTTTGGTTTTCGTTTGGGTTTGACGTAGCGGGGTTTGATGTTTTTATTCATATCTCAATAAAAATATCATTTTTTTGAGTTTGTTGGGCAATAGTTGGGCAAATACAAAATAAAAAACCCGTAACAGTTTAAAAATAAACTAATTACGGATTTTTAAAGTACCCGGAGCCGGAGTCGAACCGGCACGGTTTCCCACAGGTGTTTGAGACCAGCGCGTCTACCAATTCCGCCATCCGGGCTTGACAGACCAAACCAACAACAGTTGGTTTATCGCGTTAAACGCACAACGAAAAACGTTGCTTGTTTTTAAACACGGTGCAAATGTAGAAAATAATCTGTCAATCCAAAAAAAAATCCTAAAAAATATCGGCGCTGCTCAAATTTTATTTCTAAATTTGCACCTCGTTTCAGACGACACACAACCAACTAACTACACAACAATGTCTTATAACGAACCAGAAGCAAAGATTTTTGCGTGTTCGCAAAGCACGTACCTAGCAGAAAAAATCGCCGAACAATACGGGATTCCGCTCGGTAAAGTGACGTTCTCTAAATATAGTGATGGTGAATTCCAACCGTCGTACGAAGAATCGATCAGGGGAATCCGCGTGTTCATCGTGTGTTCGACCTTTCCGAGTTCGGACAATTTGATGGAGCTGTTGCTCATGATCGATGCGGCCAAACGCGCTTCGGCACGGCACATTACGCCCGTGATTCCGTATTTCGGATGGGCGCGCCAGGACCGCAAGGACAAACCGCGCGTACCGATCGGGGCCAAACTCGTAGCCAAATTATTGGAGGCTGCGGGAGCAACGAGGATCATGACGATGGACTTGCACGCCGACCAGATACAAGGGTTTTTCGAAAAACCGGTAGACCACCTGTTTGCATCGACGATTTTCCTGCCGTATGTGAACAGTTTGAAGCTCGACAATTTGACGATCGCTTCGCCGGACATGGGCGGTTCGAAAAGAGCCTATGCATATTCGAAATTCCTCGAAAGTGACGTCGTGATTTGCTACAAGCAAAGAAAGGCCGCCAACGTGATCGAGTCGATGGAACTCATCGGAGAGGTTAAAGGAAGGAATGTGATTTTGGTAGACGACATGATCGACACTGGAGGGACGCTCGCCAAAGCCGCCGATTTGATGATCGAAAGAGGAGCACTCAGTGTTCGTGCGATTTGTACGCACGCGATCCTGTCGGGCGGGGCTTATGAAAAGATTGAAAGCTCGAAATTGGAGGAATTGATCGTAACCGATTCGATTCCGCTCAAGGGTGAGTCAAAGAAAATAAAGGTCGTGAGTTGTGCACCGCTTTTCGCCGATGTGATGAAGATGGTGCAGAACAACAGTTCGATCAGCGGGAAGTTCTTGATGTAAGTCGTAAAGTCTTAAGGTCATAAAGTCTGAAAGGCGTCGATAGGAGAACAAATTTGAAATATGGAACGGGCGCGTTAGGGATTGAAATGAAAATCCTTTTGTGAAGCAAAGCGGAACAAAAGATTGCAATTGTAAAGCCCGACTCGCAGGGGAACGCCAAAATAACCCAAAACGAAAGTCCTTCGACATTTGTCATTCGTCTTTCGTCTAAAAAAAGAATTTTTTATTAACTATAATTTTTTACAATGAAATCGATTACGATTAAAGGATCAGAAAGAGAAAGCGTAGGCAAAAAAGCTACAAAAGCCTTACGTGATGCTGGACAGGTACCTTGCGTGTTATACGGAGGCGACAAACCAGTGCATTTCTCGGCAGAAGAAAAAGCATTCAAGAACTTGGTTTACACCCCGAACGCGCACACTGTTGTGATCGAGGCCGGTAAATCGTCATACAATGCTATTTTGCAGGACATCCAGGTACACCCTGTATCTGACAAAATCTTGCACATCGACTTTTTCCAACTCAACGACAAAAAGGAAATCATGATGGAGGTTCCGGTAAAAGTAACCGGTACTTCGCCAGGTGTCTTGGGTGGTGGCGTGTTGCGTCTCAACCAACGCAAACTCAAAGTGAAAGCTTTGCCAGCCAACTTGCCTGACTTTGTGACGGCCGACATCTCTGAACTCGAGATGGGTAACAAGTTGTATGTCACCAAATTGGCAACCAACAACTTTAAGTTGATGCACCCGGACAATACCGTTGTGGCGCAAGTGAGAATCTCGCGTGCGGCGATGAAAGCGGCCCAGGAAGCAGCGAAAGCGGCCAAAGGAGCTCCGGCAAAAGGAAAGAAAAAGTAATTTATTTCCAAATTATAAAGAAAGCCTCGTTGAAAGACGGGGCTTTTTTGTTTACCGCAAAGTGCGCGGAGTTTTCGCAAAGGCCGCTAAGCTTTGTGTTCTTTGCGTGAACTTTGAATCTTTGCGGTTAAATTTTTGGGCGTTGCCTGCGGCCGGGCTGTACGCTACAATCTTTTTGTTCCGCGTTGCTTCACAAAAAGGATTTCCGCTGCCATCCCTAACGCGCACTTGTAAAAACTTCAAGTCTATCCTAAAATCTCAATTCAGCGGCGTTGGAATTTGGATTTTGGGATTTTGGAATTTGGAATTTGGGATTTGGAATTTCTACATTTGTAGAATGAATTGGTTCACCCAACTGTTTTCCAAACCGGAAAAAGAACACCTCGATCCCATGAAACCGCAGGTTCACGAACACCAAAAAAACAAGATGAAAAGCGTGAGTAATAAATTTTTAATCGTCGGCCTCGGCAACATCGGCGCAGAATACGCCAACACCCGTCACAACATCGGGTTTAAGGTACTCGATTTTTTGGCGCGCAAGGAATCGCTCGACTGGCAAACGGTCAAACTCGGGCAGCTCGCCGAATACAAATTCAAAGGGCGTACATTTTTCCTTTTGAAACCCAACACCTACATGAACCTCTCGGGCAAGGCCGTACATTATTGGATGGACAAAGAGAACATTCCGCTCGAAAACGTGCTGGTGATCACCGACGATTTGAACCTGCCGTTCGGTACGATCCGCATCAAACCCAAAGGATCGGACGGTGGCCACAACGGGCTCAAGAACATCAACGCCGTGTTGAACACGCAAAACTATACGCGCTTCAGGTTTGGCATCAGCGATGCGTTCAAGAAAGGCCAGCAGGTAGACTATGTGCTTGGCCAATGGAGCGACGAAGAAAATGAAAAACTCACCGAACGCCTTGATTTGTCGTGCGACATCATCCGTTCGTTTGGTACGGCGGGGCTCGAACACACCATGAGCGGATTCAACGGAAAATAACATGAAGAAAATAATTGTCCTGTGTTTGCTGATCGCATACGGTTGCGGCGCGAACAAAACCGCAAGCCAAATTGCGCTGGCGGGAAAATGCCCCGGCAAGGGCGAGTGTACAATCGAGCTGTTGCGCGACAAAGCCATGGTGGTTGAACACACCGCGAACGGCATCCGTTATTCGACGGAAACCAAAAAAGGCACGTCGGTCGTCAAATACCAATACAACCGCATTGTCCCCAAAAATGTGCAGGACGGTTCCTACCGCGTAGAAATAGTGTTCGAGTACGACGGCCAAACCAACCAAACCCTTCGCGACGGCCAACTCGAAGCCACCAAAATGCTGTACGGGCGTTTTTGCTATTGCAAGGATGGCGTGGGTTATTTTGCCGTGAACCAAGGCACCCTTTCCATCGATGCGAACGGGCACGGCACGGCCGATATTTCGGTCCCGCAAATTTCACAACTGATCAAGAAAATAGAATTTGATCTTAAATAAGAAAGAGCCCTCGCAGGGCTCTTTTCTATCTTTCGTCTTAATTACTAATTACTCAACCACGATGCGTTTGACGGTCTTTTGATCGCCTTGCTGCACCGATACCAGATAAATGCCTGATTGCGCCCTATTCAAGCGGATGTCTTGCACAAAGACACCGTTGTTCTCGAACGATTGGTCATAAATCACACGGCCGCGCATGTCGTGTACGCCCACCGCAATAGGCTTGTTCGACGACGATGCAAATCGGATCGTAAAATCGCCCGTATTCGGGTTCGGATACAGCGCAAAGTCGGCAAACGCAAACTGTGTGGTTGCCAAGGGAGCAAGCGATTCCGAGCACACTTCGAGCGCAAACGAATTGATCGTCCCCGCATCTCCAGCCACCAAATCCCTAAAACCAAATTGCCAGTTGCCTTGTTGGTTGAAACCGTACATGGCCGCGAGTGAACCGGTTGGTGTAATCATGTTTCCGGCAAGCGGCGAAGCGCAGGCAAACGGTGCACCTTCGGCGTCAAACGTCACATTCATGTTGGCGCTGCCCGGACAACTTTGGTTAAAAATATTGGTCAACGCACCACCCGGACGAATCACCGCAATGTTAAGATTTTGAATGTTCGCATGCGTGGCATTCACGGTAATGTTGACATCGGAAATGGTACCCGCCGCCGGCACCGCAATGGTCTTGACGTTGAAAGCCGTCGACCCGTCGGTTAAGGCAAACGGCGTGTTATTGGTATACGTGTTACAAGTGGTCACTACTTCGTAACCTACCGCAAACGCGCGGCTGTTGACGGCATAGAAAATATTGTCTACCGCTTCGATCATGATGCGGCAATTGGTCGAAATGACATCGGGTGCGGTGATGGCCTCCGATCCGTCGTTGGCGGTGTTCTCGGCCAAAACATACGGCCAGGTTGCGCCACCGTCGGCCGACATCTTGATCGTAACCAAGGCGGTATTAATGCCGTTGGCTGTTGTTCCCGCCACATCCCAGGTAACGGTTTGCGCGCTGTTTTGCGGCCATGCTTCGAGTAGGCTTTGCGAAGTGACCCTAAACGGACCTGCGTTGGCAAAAACCACGTTGGTCGTGGCGCGTTGCGTTTGCCCGCCCAATGGCGACCCGTCGTCGCGAACCACGAGCGAAAACTCCATGTTACGCGCCACGTTCGGGACCACTTCCCAGGTTGGGGTCAGGTTGCCCGCCAATACATCAGAGAATTTAGGGAAATAACGGTCGGGTGAAGCCGAAGGCATCAACGTCCTGAAATTCGGTCCGCCGCCGCTGGTTGCCACGGGTGGCTGGGTAGCGATTTCGTTGTCGTACTGTTCCCAGCAATAGGTCAGCGCATCGCCATCGGCATCGGTCGCAACACCGCGCATCACGAATGCCGTGCCAAAAGGAATCGTATGGTTCGGGCCTGCATCGGCCGTCGGGGCCGTATTGCCGTTGGGTACGACCACGCCGCAGTTCCCGCCGCCGTTGATAAAATTCGAGCCTTGGATCAAGCTGCGCGCATGAAAATAGGGATCCGAAAAGAATTGTACGTTTTGCGAATTGCAAAGCCCCGAATAACCCATGATGGTCGAGCCACTGCCTGGTTCAAACGCCGACGACGCCGTACGGTTGCCGTTGCATCCGCCTTGATCGCCGTTGAACGTGTGCGAGCAACCCCATTGGTGGCCCATTTCGTGCGACACATAATCGACATCGTAAGGATCGCCCACCGGGGCATCAAGCCCTGTAATACCACGTGCCTTGCTGTTCGAGCACGGCGACTGCAGTTGCGCGACGCCGCCGCCGCCGGTACTTACCGTATGACCGATGTCGTAGTTGGCGCTGCCGATGATGTCGTCGATTACTTCCTGGCTTTGGTCGAGCAAGATGTTGTTGGTGTTGAAGTTGTCGAAATTGTCCGACTCGATAAAAATGACATCCTCGTTGTTGGCAACGAGTTCCATCGTGAGTGCAAAATCCCGTTCGTAAATACCGTTCACGCGGGTCATCGTAATGACCATGGCGGCCAGTACCGCGGCTTTCTTTTGTTCGAGGGTACCGCCGCCGAGTCCGGCCTCGTCAACGTGAAAATCGGCGTATTCGATGGTACAGGCCATCGCCAATCGGTAGGTTTTGAACAGGCTGTTGTTGGATTGTATTTGCGGCGCATCGGAAGGATTCGGCACCAAATCTACGGGTTCCACCACGTTACATTCGAAGCTGTTGGTCGTGGTCAGCGATTGGCGCGAATACACGATGCTGTGTTTCCCGTCCTTTGTATAACTGTCGATGTAGTACGCGCCGTGCCCAGAGAACGTCATCGCATGCAACCCAAAAGGGGTCACGCTAAAACGCATGGTCGCCGTTGGATCGTCTATGCCCTTGCCTACATAGGATTGTATTTCGGGATGTTGTGCCGCCAGTTGCGGATGCATCACCGATGCCTCAAAAATGTGGAACTTTTGCAAATCGCCTTGGTCCGTCGGAAACGAAACGATCACATTGGACTCGAGTGTTTGCAAACGCGAAGGCGCCGCGGCCAGCTGGATTTTGAGTGCGTCGAGGTTCAACGCATACAGTAAGTAGGTGGCGGGGTGCGAAACCCGGCTTGATTTTTCCCCCGTGACCAATCGCTCATCGACCGATTGCCACACCGATTGGGCAAACAAACCCAGCGTCGCAAAAATCATCGCAAAAGTAAAAAGTAACTTTTTCATCATATAGTAGTAGTGGTTAATCTCTCAAAGATACGTCATTAAAATAAAAAGGCGTCCCTCATCGAGACGCCTTTTTGACAAAATGGTTGCGGCAGTTTATTCTACCACGATTTTTTTGACGATTTTTTGGTTGCCGTTCGACACAGTTACCATGTAAACGCCTGCTTGGGCATTGGTCAATTGTATTTCTTCGGCAAACAAACCGGTGTTGTTGTATGCTCTTTCAAAGATGGCTCTTCCGCTGATGTCGTGTACCAGGATATCGACCTGATTCCCCGCCGTAGCGTCGAATTGCACCTTGAAGCTTCCGTTGTTCGGGTTCGGGTACAATGCAAAGTTCTCGAACGCGAATTGCTGCGTTCCGAGTGGCTGCAATTGCGCCGTACAAACCTCAAGCGAGAACGAGTTGATGGTTCCCGAATCTGGGCCTGCCACGGTGTCGCGGAAACCAAACTGCCAGTTTCCTGTAGGGTTTTGGTTGATGAACGCGGCACTGCCCAAATCGCCTACCGGTGTTTTGACGCTAGACCCGCTGTTCAGGTTGAAACAGTCGAAAGTAGAACCTTGCGCATCGAACGTAACGTTCATGTTGGCGGTTCCGGTACATTGTTGTTGGAACAACGGATAAAGTGTACCGCCATTCGGACGGATCACCGCGATGGTCAGGTTTTGTAAGTTCGAGTGCGTGGCATTGACGCTGAAGTTTACATCGCTGATCAACCCCGTATTGGTCACGTTGAGTGTCTTGACGGTGTAGGTTGCAGCACCTGTATTCGGCAGTGTAAATGGCGTGTTGAAGTTGTACGTGTTGCAAACGTTTACATACTCGTAACCCACTGCAAACGGTGTACTGTTGACCGCGTAGTAGTTGTTTCCTGTCGGCTCGATCCAAATTCTACATTGTGTAGCAGTGGCCGCAGGAACGGTGATGACTTCGCTTCCGTCGTTTGGCGTATTGCTTGCCAAGGTGATCGGCCATGTTACACCGTTGTCCAAAGACAATTTGATGTTTACGTTCGCCGAACCAGGCAACGAAGTAGTGTTGTTCACCGACCAAGTAATGGTTTGGTTGGTACCCGCCGCGCCCCAAGCCACACCTGTGGTGTTTTGCGAGGTCACCGCGAATGGTCCCGCTCCAGTGGTCCCGTTGTAGGGCGCCATAGAGGTAACGGTAACTTCATCGGTATTGGTTTGCCAGCCATTTCCGGCAGCGTGGTTGTCGCGTACGGTAAGCGTAAATCGCAATTGTCTTGCGATGGTTGAAACCGATTCCCATTGCCAGCTCAACTCCCCGTTCAACACGCGGTTGTATTGTGGCATAAAACGGTTAGGGGTATTTTGCGGCAGGAACGAACGGTAATTAGGACCCGTCGCCTTGGTAGGGTAACATTGGCTGTTTTCTCCTGTTACCGAGTTGCCCGCGCTGTTGTTTTGTTCCCAGCAGTAGTTCAAGGTATCGCCCTCGGCATCTGAAACCACTCCTTTGAGGATGTAAGCTGTTCCCGAAGGGATGCTGAAATCGGCGCCCGCATTCACCGTAGGCGGTGTGTTGGTCACTGCGGTACTGATCGGGCAGGTTTTGCCCGCCAAGTTGTTTTGGATCTGCAGAATGCTTCTGTAGGTAAAATAAGCGTCTGAATGTTCTTGTACATTATAGTCGGTGATTCCGGCATAAGCCATGATTGTAGAACCACTTCCCGGCTCGACATTCACACCCGATCCTTCGGTTGCGTGCGAGAACGTGTGGTTGGCACCCAATTGGTGTCCCATCTCGTGGATTACATAGTCGATGTCGAAGGTATCACCTGACGGAATGCCGTTAGACGGAGAGGTGTAGCCACTTCCTTTGGCCTCATCGTTGGCGCCTGATGGATCTTCACAAACGCAGCCGATACAACCCGCATTACCGCCACCACCGGTCGCACCAAAAAGGTGACCGATGTCGTAGTTCGCGCTACCGATAACGCTCGTCAAGTTGTTCTGCAACTGCAAGTTCCATGCATCCATACCTGAGGCAGGTGAATAAGGGTCGTTGGCTGCATTGGTATAAACGATCAGGTTGTTGTTGGCAATCATGTTCAAGTGAAGCGAAAGATCGATCTCCATCACACCGTTGACACGGGTCATGGTCGCGTTCATCCCAGCAATCGCGTTGGCAACGCTACCAAAGTAGGCGCCGTATTCCCCTGTACACGACAAAGCCAAACGCATGGTCTTGTACGATTGGTTGTTAGAGCGGTTGGTGATGCCCGCTTCGTTTACGAGGTCGTCGGTGAGCTGTGCATCGACGGTAGAACAGTTGAACGGAAGTTTGTTCTTGAGTCGGGTTGCCGAATCGAACAACACATACGTAGCGCGGTCTGCGGTGTAGGCCTCGATGAATTCCGCGGTGCGGTCAGGGCGCAACAACATGGTCTGCAAGCCCAAAGGCGAAACGCTAAAGTGAATCGACGCACCCGTAGTCAAACTGGTTCCTACATAGGCCCTGATGTCTGGATACTGCGCTTGCAAAGCCGGTTCAAAATTCGAATTCTCCCAAACGCGGAATTTTTCGAACCCGCCCTCGATCGTTGGGAACTCAACCACCACACCGGCTTGGCCAGACGTTCTGTTGGTGGTGCCGGCCAGCACTTGTTTGAGGCTGTTGACGTTGATCTCGAGCAATTGTTGTCTTTCAGAATAATTGACCTCGTTGATTTTAGCGGCCTGGGCCACCACCGACGGGTCTACTTTCCTGTAGGCATTTTTTTGTGCCGACAGCTGTCCGATCGAAAGCGCAACCGCGGCAAATAGTAGTAATTTTTTCATTTTTTTATAGTTATATAGCCCGCAAAGCTAACATATTTTTTTAATTTTAAGACACTTATATTGGATTTTTAACACGCAAAACGCGCTTGTATTGCGAATGTGAAAACGAAGGACTAAATCCTGTCGGAAATCGGCAAAATTTCAAAATGTTGGCTAAATTTGCACCATAAGATGTGCGTTTTGAAAATTCACCGTTCGATATACGATTTTAAGCCCGAAAAGAAAACCGTCGTCACGTTGGGCACTTTCGACGGCGTGCACATCGGCCACCGGAAAATCATCGAGAAACTGCTGCAAAGCGCCGCACAAAACCAAGCCGAGAGCGTGATCCTGACGTTCTTCCCGCATCCGCGCATGGTGTTGCAGGACCGGTCTGAAATCCAACTTCTCAATACACTCGACGAAAAAATCGCCCTACTCGAAAACACCGGACTGGACCATTTGATCATCCATCCGTTCGACGAAAATTTCTCGAGACTCACCGCCGACGAATTTGTGTCGAAAATCCTCGTCGGCCAGTTCAACATCGGCAAAATCATCATCGGCCACGACCACCGTTTCGGCCGAAACCGTACCGCCAATATAGACGACCTGATTGTTTTTGGCCAGGAGTACGGCTTTGAGGTCGAGCAGATTTCGGCCCAGGAAATCGATGCCGTCTCGGTGAGTTCGACCAAAATCCGCAATGCGTTGCACCAAGGGAATATTGCTTTGGCCAACGAATACTTAGGTTATCCTTATCCGCTAAACGGAACCGTCGTACAAGGCAAGCAACTTGGGCGTACGATCGGGTTTCCTACGGCCAACCTACACATCGCCGAAGATTACAAGCTGATTCCCAAGATTGGTGTTTACGTCGTACAAAGCCAGCTTGAAGGCCGCACCGTTTTTGGGATGATGAGCATAGGCACCAATCCTACCGTCGCGGGCGAACACCTGACCATCGAAACCTATTTCTTTGATTTCGACGCCGATTTGTACGGTCAAAAAATTACGCTGTCGTTGCTCGAATATTTGCGCGAAGAACAAAAATTCGAATCGATCGACGCGCTCAAGACCGCCATCGCCAACGACCAACAAAAAGCGCTCGGATTCCTATCCAAAAAATGATGCGCAGGCTGTTTGAACCCATCGACAACGCTGGACTGGTTGTGTTCAGAATGCTGTTCGGGTTCCTGCTGTTCGCCGAAACCCTGGGCGCCATCCTGACGGGCTGGGTTTACCGCAACCTGATCGAGCCCGAATACACTTTTCCGCACATTGGGTTCGATTGGCTGCAATTGCCGGGATGGGCGGTTTACGCGCATTTTATCGCCATGAGCGTACTGGGCTTGATGGTGATGGCGGGGTACCGGTACCGACTCGCGCTCGGCAGTTTTACCATACTTTGGACCGCCGCCTATTTGATGCAGAAAGTATCGTACAACAACCATTATTATTTGTTGTTGCTGGTGTGCATCATCATGTGGTGGTTGCCCGCCAACCGGTATGCGTCGTGGGATGCAAAACGAAATCCAACTACCAAATCGACGACCATGCCGCGGTGGTGCGCCGTGGTGATGGTCTTGCAGATTGCGATCGTGTACCTGTTTGCCGTGGTTTCTAAATTGTATCCGGCCTGGCTCGACGGCTCCTACATCGACTTGATGCTCAGCGCGCCGAACCGTACGGTTTTTGTAAAAGGCGTTTTTGACCAACACTGGTTCCACCTGTTTTTGGCGTGGTCGGGGTTGGCGTTCGATTTGCTGATTGTTCCCGCGCTGCTTTGGCGCAGGACGCGCACCATCGCTTTCGTCGCCGCTTTGGTGTTTCACCTGTTCAACGCCATCGTGTTGCAGATTGGCATTTTTCCGTTTTTTGCGCTGGCCTTTGTGTTGTTTTTTTATCCGCCCGAAAACATCCGACGTTGGTTTTTGCGCGAAAAAATACGTCCCGAAACCAACTGCACCTTATCTTCAGACTTAAGCGCAATCTATTTTTTCATTCCTTTTTTTGTACTTCAACTTGCCCTGCCGGTGCGGCATTATTTTATCGAAGGCGATGTGCTCTGGACCGAAGAAGGCCACCGGCTTTCGTGGCGTATGATGCTGCGGCAAAAACAGGCCTATTCGCACTACAAAGTCGTCGACCGAAAAACAGGAGCGATTGTCCCCTATCGTCTCGAAGACCATTTGACGCCCAAGCAAATCGGCTTTGTTTCGTTCAAGCCCGACGGCATCTGGCAAATGGCGCAGTACATCAAAGAACACTTCGCGCGGCAAAACAAAGACGTGGCGGTGTATGTGACGGCTATGGTATCGGTCAATGGCGGGCCTTTTCTTCCTTTTGTAGACAGTTCGGTCGATTTGGCCCACGCCGATTGGAACTACTTTGGCCATTCGTCGTGGCTGCTTCCCGAGGGGCAACGGTAATCTTGTAACAAATTTCGGTTTAAATCATAGCGCGGTTTTTATTAAATCCGTAATTTTAATATTACAACCAAGTGGATTGTTTAACGGTCGGGCGCGCCCGGCATCCATCAAAAACCAGCAATTATGAAATTTACGAGAGAACTGACCAACGGGATCATCATCTTTTTGGGCATTGGGATTTACTTCATCATTTTGGAATTCGCGGGATTGTCAGATCAGGTGTACTTGCGTTTCTTTAACCTTTTGATCGTGGCCTATGGCGTCAACCGCACCATCAAGGCCAACCAAGCCGATGGGATCCGCGGCTACAATACACACTTTCTATCGGCGTTGATCACCTCTATGATCGGGGCGGTTTTGAGCATCGCGGCGCTGTTGGCGTACATCGCTTACAACGGCGGTGAGGCCTATTTGAAAAACCTGTCGGACAACTTCATCTTTGGCGGCGGCGAACTGACTATCAACCACTACTGTATTGGTTTGCTGTTTGAATCGACCGCGGCATCGCTCATCGTATCGTTCTGCTTGATGCAATATTGGAAAGACAAAGTAGAGGTCATCAATAAAGTGGACTAGCAACAGCCACTTCTTGAAAATGAGGCTTGCAGGGATGTGGCCTCATTTTTTTTGATTCTATATAAGGGTGTGTCACCAACTTTTGAGAATCGAAATGTATAACTTCGACTTGAATTCGCTATTTTTGACCGAATAAATCCTGACCAATGAGCATCACGAAACACAATTGGACCAAAGAAGAAATCATCGCCATATACAACAAACCCATGATGGACCTGCTTTTTGAAGCGGCCACCATCCACCGCCAACACCACGACCCGAATGTGGTTCAGGTTTCGACGCTGTTGTCGATCAAAACCGGCGGATGCCCCGAAGATTGCGGGTATTGTCCGCAAGCGGCGCGCTACCACACGCACGTAGAAGGCAACGACCTGATGACCGTGAGCCACGTCAAGGCGCAGGCATTGCGTGCCAAGGCAAGCGGCTCATCGCGCGTTTGTATGGGTGCCGCATGGCGCAACGTCAAGGACGGTCCCGAGTTCGACCAGGTTCTTGAAATGGTGCGTACGATCAACAAACTCGACATGGAAGTTTGCTGTACGCTGGGGATGCTTACCGAAAACCAGGCGCACCGTTTGGCCGAGGCCGGACTGTACGCCTACAACCACAACATCGATACCTCCGAGGAATATTATAAAGAAGTCATTTCGACCCGCGGATTCGAGGACCGTTTGCAAACGATCGAAAACGTACGCAAGACCAACGTCACGGTGTGTAGTGGCGGTATCATCGGCATGGGCGAATCGGTCGAAGACCGTGCGGGCATGTTGGTCGCGCTCGCCACGCTTGATCCGCAACCCGAATCGGTGCCCATCAACGCATTGGTGGCCGTCGAAGGCACGCCGATGGAAGACGAAAAACCCGTCGAAATCTGGGAGATGATCCGCATGGTGGCCACAACAAGGATCGTGATGCCGCACACGCAGGTACGTCTTTCGGCAGGCCGAACCAACATGAGCCGCGAAGGCCAGGCGATGTGTTTCTTTGCAGGCGCCAATTCTATCTTCGCAGGCGACAAACTCCTCACGACACCCAACCCAGATGTCAACGAAGACATGAAAATGTTCGACATGCTCGGACTCATTCCACAAAAACCGTTTGTCAAGCACGCACAACCCGAAACGGTCGAAGCGGCCGACTCGCAATTCGAGTCGCTGGGCGAAAAACCAAGATGGTCGCGTCCCGGACACTCCATCGAGCGAAACCTCGAGGCATCGGGAAAAATCAAAGCGTAACAAACAAAGGCCTTTCTAAAACGAAAGGCTTTTTTGTATTTTTACGTGATAATCCCGACCGATGGCAACCAGGTATCTTTGTTTCCTCTTTTGTTTTGTGTTTTGTTCGACAGCGCTTGCACAGTCGGTCGCGCAGTGCGACACGTTGATCAAACAAGGCGTCGAGGCCATGCAACGCGGCCAGCACGTCAAATCGCTCGAATTGCTGACGCAGGCGCGCTCGATGGCAAAAAAGAACCGCTGGCACAAACAGGAATTTCTGGCCATCAACAACATCGGCGCGAACTACTACCTGATCCTCGAATACGGCGAAGCGCTCAACCTTTATCTCGAGGCGTATACGATTGCACTTAAGGAACTCGACGCAACGCAGGAAGTGGTCGTGCTCAACAACATCGCCATCCTGTATTCTAAGGAAAAGAAGTACGACAAGGCCACCGACTATTTTTTAAAGGCCTACGGCATCGCCAAGGACAACAAAGACGATGTCAAAGTGGGGATGTATGCGATGAATTTGGGAAATGTGGCCAACGAACAAGGCGACACCCAACGCGCACGGGCCTATTTTACAGAAGCGCTGCCGTTGCTCAAAGGGCAACCCCAATTTCAAACACTGGCCAAAATAGGGATTGCCGACGGTGATTTGCAAGAAGGACGTACGCAGTTGGCGCGCCAAACTGCTTTCGAATTGTTGCAAAAAACAAAAGACCTGGATTTCAACGATACGGGTATTTCGCTGCTCACGATTATCGCCAAGTCTTATGGCAAGGAAAACCAACTGCCGCTGGCGCTCGACTATGCGCAACGCATCCTGGACCGGCGCCCGAACCTGGACACGAAAATGGCCGTGTTTGAATTGCTGTCGGAATTGCATTTCAAGAACAAGACATTCCAAACCGCGCTCGCCTACAAGGATTCAATTTTAAAAGCTTCCGAACAGTTACAGGAAATCAAAAACGGCAAGCTGTTCGAAAGTGGCAAGGTGAAGTTTGAAATCCAAAACTACCGCAACGAACTCGCGCTCAAGGAAAGTCGCCTGGCCAGCGAACGCAAGATTTTTTATTCCGTGCTCGCGGTATTGTTTGTCATTGCGGCATTTGTCGTGGTTATTTTGCGCAACCGGTCGCTCCAATACAAGCAAAAGAAATTGGTCGCCGAACGCAACCAACACGCCCTGGCATTCGAACTCGAAAAGGAAAAAAGCGACAATCTGTTGCTCGAAAAACAAATCATCGAAAAAGAATCGCTGGCGTTGCTCGAGCAGGAAAGGCTCAAAAGCGAGTTGGAAGCCCGAAACCGCAAACTGTCGGCCAAGGCACTTTATCTGTCGGGGCGCAACCAAATGATCGAAGACATACTGTCGGATTTGTCGCAATCGCCCGAACACGCCAAGGACACGGCGCTGGTCAACCACATCAAAATCCTAAAAAACCACTTGAAGACCGACGCCGAATGGGACAGCTTTATCACACACTTTGAAGAAGTCAACCAAACTTTTCTCAATACGCTCAAGGCCAAACACCCGTCGTTGACCGCCAACGACATCCGTTTCATCGCCTACATTTACATGAATTTGAGCACCAAGGAAATCGCATCCATGCTCAACGTCACGCCCGAAGCGTGTCGCAAACGCAAGGAGCGGATCTCGGCCAAAATGGAACTGCCCGAAAACGTCAACCTGTACGACTACCTGGCGTCGTTGTAAATCACACTTTGTCTGGCGGTTGTCACGTTTTGTCACGCCTGTTTTTTTGATTCGACCGCACTTTTTTGGAAACTTTAGAAAACCAAAAATCGAATCAAAAAATGAAAAAGATTACTATGATGGCCATGCTCCTTATGGCCGGCGTAGGCGTTGCGCAAACCACCTTCGAAGCGGCGCGCGACTACGCCAAACTGATGGACCTGACCTATGACCCGACGGTCCCCAACAAATTGTATGCGGCCACGTTCGGCAACCACATTGTGGTATCTACCGACAACGGTGCCAATTGGGAACTGCTGTATTCACATCCCGAAACCGACTTTCTCGACGACTTGCGGCTCGCGCCCGGGAACACCGCGCTGACTTTCTCTACCCGTGACGAAATCCTGATTTATGATTTGGCTACGGCGGCCATCACCTACAGCTATCCCATCCCGCAAAGCGGCGTACCCGATGCCGGGCCAAGTTGGATCAACTCTTATGATTTGTTCGATGGTACGGGCGACACGATGGTCGTGGATACCGGATTTTCGGTGGGCTTGAGCAGCTTCTCGAAAGTTTTTTATACCAAGGATGCAGGCGTCACCTGGTCTGAAATTTATTATACGGTGAACCACGACAATGTGTTCATCAACGATGTGGCCATCAGCCCGAACAATTCCGACAAGATTTTCCTCGCACGCGGCAACGGCGACAGCAACGTCGATGGCGGTTTGTGGGTTTCAGTCGACGACGGACAGAACTGGACCGAGACGCTTGCCGGGGTGACACTCGATGCGCTCGCCTTTAATCCATCCGACGCCAACGACATGATGATGGGCAGCAGTATCGGCTTTGGCATCCATCCCGAAGCGCTGTACCGATCGGCCGACAACGGTGCCACCTGGAGCACGGTGCCGATTACCTGGACCGATGAAACGCTCAACAACATCACCAAAATTGTTTACAATCCGCAAAACCCCGACCAGATCATCGCGCTCGAGGAAAACGAAATCGTACGCACCAACGACGGCGGTACGACCTGGACCAATGTGGTGTACCCGGTGGGCATTTCGATGGATTACTATTATGGCATCAATGCGTCGTACAACCCGTCGAACGGGAACCAGATTGCCGTCACCACCGATCTGTACCCGCAAATGTTCGACAACACCGCCGAAACGCTGACGCAAATCGAGGCGCCTTTCTTCTATGTCATCGGCGCATCGGTCGCCAAATATTCGGACGAAGTACATCTGTACTATGGCGGACAAGGCGGACGCCACCACAAAAACATCAATACCGGGGTCGCATCGGCGTATGACGTCGAGAATCCGGACTCGTTCAATCCCAAAAGAAATTACATGGTAGCCGATCCTGCCGTTGCCGGTCGCGTGTTCAGCTATGCGTCCATGGGCTTTTTTGGCGGCTGGCTTACCATGAGTACCGATTACGGTGCCACCACAACCAACATATTGCAGGCTTTCGCCGACGACATGCAGGAACTGACTATCGACCCGAACAACACAAACATCATTTATGTTTCGATGCGTTCCGGCGAAGGCGGCAATATGGTAAAAATTGACGTTTCCGATCTGGGCAACATTATCACGACCGACATTGCCACGCCACAAGTTACCGAGTTTGGCGACGGCGTAATCACGGGAATCGTTATCGATCCCGTGGCGTCGAATACGATCTACATCGCCAAGCGCCATAAAATCCTCAAGACCACCGACGGCGGATTGAATTGGGAAGAAATCGGCGACGGGCTCGAGCAGCTTACCGAGGCCGATATCATTTGGGACATGCAGGGCAATCCGTTGCATCCAGGGCAATTGACCGTCGGGACAAACATCGGGGTGTATACGTCGATGGATTGGGGCGCCAACTGGACGTCCATCCTTGCGGGCACCGACGCCAAACGCGTCAAACATTCGCCGTTGAATGATGGCGTACTTGTCGTGAGCATCTTTTCGACCGAATATGTGATGGCGTCGATTGCTTATACCGCGAACAATGGAGAAACCTGGAACCACGTCACGCCGCAGGACATCCATTATGCGCAGGCCTATGCGATGGATTATGATTTTGACGGCAACGACATCAACGCCTACATCGCGACGTCGGATTTGGGCATCATGCGTTATCCGATTGAAAACGCAATCTTGTCTGTAGACGATGTGGTTGCGCAACAGCGAGTAGGTTTGTATCCGAACCCGGCACGCAACCAGCTCAACATTTTTGCTTCGGGCGATGCCATAGCCAAGGTGGCTCTTTATTCGGTGACGGGCCAAAAAGTGATGGAACGCTCGGAGGCGGCGTTTGATGTATCTTCGTTGGATAACGGAATTTATTTGGTGACGGTACAAACCGAATCCGGCAAGTCTTTCACAAAAAAACTCGTCAAGCAATAGTTTTGCGATCTGCAAAAAGCAAAAGGGCTGTCTCAAAAAGACAGCCCTTTTTTTATCAATGCTGGATTTTTCGATAGGCAATTTGCCCCGATTCGAGCGTGACCTTGACCATTAACACCTGGTTGATCCGGCCAACCGGCAAGGCAAATTCGGCGGTAGCAACCGAACCGCTGTCGGCCAACAATCGGCCCAGCAAATCATAGACCTTGACGTTTTGCATTTTGCCCGGTGCCGATTTGACGCGAACCGACAAGGGCTGCGAAGCAACTACGATACCCTGATCCTGGGCCAAAGCCGTTTGCGTCGACAAGGCCGTATCGACAAAAACCACCTCGAAACGCGCATCGAACGTTCCAGGAAGCGACGTAAACGTATAGGCCGAATCTGTCAAATCATGGGTCTGCGCCAGTTCGTTGTCTTTTACAAAAATCGACTGCCCTTCTAGAAAAAGCCCATCGACGTGGTCGAGCGCGATGGTAAAGTCGCCACCCGCATCGGTTCGGAACGACAACGGGATCACGTCGCCTTGGTCAAACGGCAGCGCACGGCCTTGTATCGTATACGGCACTGCACCGATCAACGTCGCCAATCCGACGGGGCTGTCGAGTAACGCCCTGCCATCGATACCGTCGTCGACCCCTTGTGTGGCATGGGTCATGTAGCCCGCCATCAGCTGTGAGAACATGCCCGAGCTGTTGGTGAGGTTCAGCCAAAAACGATGTTTCTCGGCGAGCGTTGCCGTCCTGAAAAATTGATCGCCGTTGTTGGCCAAACGCATGCTGTTGTTGAAAACGACTTCGGGTTGGGCCACGTTTCGCGCCTCGACCAAAAACCCTTGTCCTACCTGGATCAAGCCATTCGGCACCGGGCTTGTCGGCGAAGTCGTGGTAGCGCCACCTTGCGTATACGTCGCATAAGCTGTTCCCGCGGCGGCATTGGTCTTGCGCCAAAAATAGAGCGTCCCGAATACTGATCCGGCATTCGTCGACAAAAAGTCGTCGGCCACAATCGTAGAAGGATACGGATTGGCGAGCAAATTGAAACTGCCCGGATTGAAATACTGCAATTCCTTGGTCACGTCTCCGTTGTGCGGCACCCCTTCAAACTGCCCGTGCCATACGGTAGGCGTCGTCGGATGGTTGTCGGGCATCCTGATCAGATAGCCGTCGGCACCCGAAAAAGTCGCGGTCAGCGGATTGGCAACAGCATTGTACAGATTGGTGTTTGGGTTGTAAAGGTAAAAACGATTGTTGAGCGTGTTGGGCGAAAACTCCTTTAATGTCATCGCGCCTTCTACGGGGCTGCCCCACGCAACATAATCCAAACGCATAAGCGGCGACGTATCGCGGTGGACGATCACGTTGCCTGTGTTGGCCACGTCGTCTATCTGGACCAGATTGGTGTTGTTTTGCATGGTCAGCTGTGCCGTCGGCGCCACATTGACCGCGCCCGTAACAATCAGGTTACCTCCCGAAACAAAATTGACCTGCGCCGTTCCGGTAACGTTCAATGAACACGTTTCCAGGTCGCCGTTTGAGGTGTAATCTCCTGCAATCGTCGTGGCTACGTTGCTTACGGGACGCCCATTCGTCCATGCGTCGCCGTCCCAAGTGGTCGAGAGGGCACCGCAACTGAGCGGCTGGCTCGGTACACTACAAAGGTTGAGGCTCCAGGCTGTAATCGAACCGCCATCGCCCGAGGCATTGTCGTTCACGCGGAGTGTCCAAACACCTTGAGAAGTTTGGCCATTCAGCGCCGACAACGGCTGCGCCGGTGCTATTGTTCCGCTGATCGCCGGGCTTGTTCCGCAAATGAGCGTAGTTCCGGCGTCATCGAAAGTCGCATTGATGTTGTCGTTGTTCGTACATTGGTTGGCTACCAATTGCACCTGCGTGCCCGACGGACTGATCAGGGTGAGCGTAAGATCGGCTGTCCACGAATGGGTAATCTGGACACTTACGTTCACATCCGAAAGCGTCACATTGCTGCCCGACGGTATGGTAAGCGTCGAATTGACCGTGGGCGTGCCCGAAGCCGAAATGTTGAGCGGTACGTTGGTCGAGTTGTACGGCGCGCACTGCTGCGAACCCGTCGTAAATCTAAAGATCTCGCTCAGCGTACCCGAGCAACCTTCATTCTTGGGTAACACGCGCCAGAAATAGTTGGCGTTTTCACTTAGCCCCGAAAGCGCGTAGCTATTGGTAGTAACAGTGGTATCGACCAAAATATTGGTGAAATCGACGTCGGTGGCCACTTCTAAATCATAGGCGGTTGCGGCCGTATCGGCAGGCCATTGTAACGATACCGACGCAGGCACCGCAAAGGCTTCGTGCAATGGGTTTGTCGCGGTAACGGTCGAAAATCCGCCGTCCATAATCTCCATGTAAAAGTTGACGGTCTTGGTGACGGCACCCGAAGTGGCCGTGACGGTCAGTGGATAAAATCCCGGAGCAATACCGCTGGTGTTCTCCACAGAAAGATTCACCGATGCGCCCGCCGTAGCAGAAGTCGGCGAAAACACGGCAGTGGTTCCGGCCGGATTGCCCGACACAGAAAAACTCGTAGTGCCCGAAAATCCTGCCAATGGTGCGTAGTTAAAATCAAAAGACGCGACGTTGCCCTGGCAAACGCCTTTGTTTTGACCGCCCTCGATACCCGAAAATGCAACCGAGAAGCTTGCTGCCGGCGCGGTTATCGTAAAGTTCGCATTCGACACATCGAAGAAAATATTGCCGTTCCCCTTGACCATGATGCGGTTGGTGGTTCCTGTCGTATTCGGGATAGTCACCGTTTCGGATCCGTCGTTGGGGACTTTGCTGGCCAACAGAATTGGAAATGTAGACCCGCCGTTGGTAGACAGGTAGATGTCTACATAGGCGCAGTCGATGCCATTGGCGGTGGTACCGGCCACATTCCACGTGACGGTTTGGTTGGCCCCTGCGACCCACGAAACAGCAGTATTTGGGCTGTTGACCACAAAAGGCCCTGCCGTGGCATCGACCTCAACCACCATTATATCGGAAGCCGTTTGGCCGCCGCCCGCTACGTTGTCGCGTGCCACCACCGAAAAATTGAAGATCCGTGCCACCGAAGGCAATACCTCCCAGGTGTTCGACGTTGCGCCCCCAAGTACCGTAGCCATATTCGGAAAAAAACGGCTCGGCGACACCGTTCCAGGCAAGGAACGGAACATGGGTCCTGCGGTCCTGGTCGAGGTAGGCGCTGCATTGTTTTGCGAAGAAGGCAGGACCGCTTCGGGATCGCGTTGCTCCCAACAATAGGTGAGCACATCGCTATCGGGGTCAGACCCTGTCGCGGTAAGCACGAATGGTGTAGATTTAGGAATCCTGTAATCGGCACCCGCGTTCACCGTTGGCGGTTGATTGTCTATGGCGGTGATTTGCGCGCACGAAGAGCTGACGCCGGATTTTACATTCTGCATGATGTCGCGGATGTTCACGTAGGCGAAATAATCGTCGCTGTTGCTTTGCACATTGGCCGCGCAAATGCCCGCATACCCCATGATGGTTGAGGCGCTCCCGGGCTCTACTTCGGTTTGATTTCCCGAACGGCAACTGTTGTTGCTTTGGGTGTGGTAACCGCCGAATTGGTGCCCCATCTCGTGCGCAACATAGTCGATGTCGAACGCATCGCCAGTGGGATTGGACCGGCCGGTATAACCCCTGCCTTTGTGAAAACCGCTTTGCGAGGTCGAGGCGCATACACAACCGATACAACCTGCGTTGCCACCACCCGTTGTGTTGAAATTGTGTCCGATGTCGTAATTGTTCACCCCAATGACGGCGTCGATGGTTTGGGCCGTCTGGGTGTTGTATTCGCCCGACCACGGATCGGTGCCTGCGTCGAGGTAAATGATCTGGTCGTTGTTGGCCACAAAGACCATCGTTATGGCGAGGTCTTTTTCATACACCCCGTTTACACGGGTCATCGTGATGGCCATTTGCGCCTGGACGTTGGCCTTTTGCTGGGCAATAGTACCCGTACCTTTAAAAATGGTCCCGTACTCTCCCGTACAGGATTGCGCCAAGCGATAGGTGCGCAATGCTTGATCATCGGTATGCAGTGGCGCATTGACATTGGCATTGGCGTTTCGGTCGGCTTGATCGAAATCGGCGGTGAGACATTCAAAATCTTGGGCATCGGCGCCTATCGAATGTCGGTCGTACACCATATAGTATGATTGATCTATGGTATACGGATCAATAAAAACCGTGCTTTTACCGCCAGACATCGTCATGCTGTGCAGACCGAATTGGGTGACGGTGAACCGCGCGACGGCCGTCGGGTCGTCGATTCCTTGGGCCGCGTAGGCCTTGATCATTGGGAATTTCGCAGCCAATTCGGGCTCCATGCAAGGTGTTTCCTTGACACGGAACTTTTCCAGTTTGCCGTCGGTGTTGGGCAGCTCGATGATCACATTTGACATCCGCGACTGCGTACCGCGCATGGGTGCAGCCGACAACATCGTCCGGAACGCATCGGTATCAAGCTGGAAAATCTGATAATTACTTGGCGACGAACTGCGATTCACCAAGCTTTTTTGGGTGGTCTCGGCCAAATTGGCATTGCGCCATACCGACTTTTGTTGGGCGTGCGACAGCGTACCGACCAGCGCAGCGATTAGTAGGATAATTTTCTTCATCTATGTGGTATTTTTATAAAAATAAGAAAATTAAGTTAATATTAACAAAGTGTTGCTTTAATACCCAAAAAATCTTACGACAATGCACAAAAAAACCCGGAAATCCCGGGTTTCTGTATCGATATCTGAAATTACTAAAACAGTACTTTTCGGTTGGCTACCGCGCCATTTTCTAACATAACCTTAACAACCAAGGCTTGTTGCGCGCTATTAAGATGGTCGATCGTGAAACGCTGCCCGCTGAGCTTGTCGTTGCGGTACAACTCCCTGCCGAGCAAATCATATACGGCTACGGATTTGAGCGGTGCTTGTTGCGAGAACAAATTGATTTGTCTGTCTTTGACCGTCACCAAAACCGCATTGGCCGTTCCTGCGAAACTACTGGTCGCTAGCGTCTCATTTTCATAACGCACCACGAACCTGTCGTTAAAACTACCTTGCGCCGTCTGGAAACTGTAGGCAGATTGTTTCAAGTCGTGCACCACTTGCAGCAATCGGTCTTCGAGGTAAATGTTTTGCGAATCCAAAAGACCATCGGTATGGTCGATTTCGATTTCAAAAACACCGGCAAAAGCGGCATAGTAGCCCAGCGCAACGGTGTCGTCTTCATGGAATGGCAAGGACCTGCCTTGAATGGCCATGGTCTTGTCGTCGACGATAGAATACAGGCTTACAAAATTATTGGCGTTGAACAACTCACCGTCGAATCCGCGGTCTAAGCCGTTGGTAGCGCCTTCGATATAACCGATAAGGGTTTGTTTGAATGCACCCTGGTCGTTGGTCAAATTGAGCCAGACGCGGTTTTTCTCGATGCCTTCGATGGCATCAGGCGTATCGCTCTGTACCGATGATGTTCGTTCATTGTTGGCGGTGGCCATCCTAAAGAACTGGTTGTTGCCTCCGGTAATACGCATACTGTTGTTGAACACCGCGTCGCCGTTGGCCAAGCCCTTGATAAAAAATCCTTGTCCCGAAGCGATATTTCCGTTTGGAATATTCATGTTCAACCCAGTAGCCAGGGCCGCCCGTGTAGCGACACTCCCCGAAAAATTGTATACGGCGTAATCATTCGAATTGTATTGGTAGGCTGTGATTGGTGTGTTGTGCGTCCACAAGTAAATAGTTCCTTCTACCACCCCTGTATTGGCCGCATTCGACAAAAATGCATTTGCGCTGATTGCCGAGGCATAGGGGTTACCTATCAGGTTCATGTTGCTCGCCCCAACAATAATTGGCGTTTGGATAAATCCATTGTTCGGCACACCAACAAACTCACCCGCAGTATACGGTTGCGGCGTACTGTTAAAGCCTTGAGGTGCGCGAATGATATAGCCTTTGCCTGCTTCCATGACAGCAGTGCCGTTCGGAATGACCTGCCAGTTCCCGATGGTCGGACTATAGCTAAAATACTTATCCCAAAGCGTATTCGGCGACAATGCCGCCAATGTTTGTCCTACAACAGGCGAAGACCAGTAGCTGTAGTCGTAAACGACCATATCGGTCGTGTGTCGTCGGACCCTAATGGCGCCCAGATTGGTCGCCAAATCATTATGCTGTACGAGGCTACCGTTGTTCTCGACGATCAACGTACCGCTATTCTCAACGTCGCTTTGGACGTCAAAATAGTCATTGCCACTTATGGTGACCGTACGGCCAGCCCTGATTTCACATTTACAGCTGCTCAAATCGCCATCGGTTGCTGTGTTGTAATTTCCGTCGATGATGGCCTTTACCGTAGGCGTAGGTGCGCTCGGGTTCCATGCCGTTCCGTTCCAAGTGGTCGACATTTCGCGGCGTCCGAACAATGTCACATTGTCGAGCGCCCAAATTTCGGTTGCACTGTTGTTGGTCATCGAAATCCGAATGGCCAAAGTCGCCGATTTGGGAAGTCCTGTCAATTGCAATGTACTGAATCCATCAGTTGTCAAGAACCCGCTGGCTCCAGCGTTAAATGTCGTAACTACGTTGTCGCCATCATAAATGCCCGAGGCAATTCCAGTGCCCGACGTAAAACTCCATTTGGCGTTGGTGTTGCCCAATACGTCTATTTCGTTAGACCAAGTTGTGCCACCATTGGTGCTCACCGAAACCATTACACGATCGCCCACATCACTCCCTTCGACCGCCGTAGTAGAAAGTGAAGCCAATCTCAAACTCAACTCGACCACGCTATAAGCAGTCGTGTTGATATTGGCCATGGTAACCACCCCGGTTCCGTTAACCACCTGTAAACTTCGCGCTCCAACAAATCGGCTCGAAACACCGCCGTCGCCGGTTGCACCGAACGCTGTTCCTGCACCAATAGTACTTCCCGTAGCGGTGTAAGTCCAAGCGGGTGTTGCTGGAACGGTTTCAAAATCTTGTACACCCAATGTTTGAATGGGTTCAAATGCACAGGGGATGTAATCCAAACCATAACCACTAACAGCAAACGTGTATGGGTTTTCATTTAAATCGCTGTTGACGATATTGACGATGGCCGTCCTAAGCCCCACGGCAGATGGATCGAATCGGATAGTAAATGTCGTGGAGGCGCCAATGGCCAATGTCGCCGGTGGTGCCGTGATGACCGAAAAATCAGCCGCGTTCGCTCCTGTTAATGTGGGTGCACCAATGTTCAGTATGACATTTCCATTGTTGATGATGGTAAACGTCCTGTCGAGTTGGCCTGTGTTGATGTTGAGGTAATCGAAAAAGGTATGGTTCACGAACGAAGGCGTCGTACTTCCGCTCACTACTGGCTGTGCATTGCCCGTGACGTCCATCTCTGCGGCAACACCCGTTCCCTGGATGAGGAATGTAAACGGGTTCTCTGCATCGGGATCGTTGTTGGGAATGGTGACCAATGCGGTTCGGATGCCTGTTCCCGTCGGTAAAAACTGGATCGAGAAGTTTCTAACGAAGCCCGGGTTGATGCTGTTTGAAGACGGAATGGTCTGAAGTGTGAAATCGGCCGGATTTGCGCCACTGATCGTGATGTACGGGCTCGGATCAGTTAACAACAACGGCGCATTGTACGGACAATCGTTACGTATAGCGAATGATTTTATCTCTCCGGCGCCGCCCACGGGTTGCGCAGAAAACAAGGTACAGTTGTTCACGTTCGGAATCATACTATTGTCGGTGATGATACTCGTGTTGGGCGCCGTTGCCCCATTCAACCTAATGTCGGGAAGAGGAATAACACCATAGCCTTGAACATCAAAAAAGTACGGATTCTCATTGGCATCGTCGCTAAAAATGTTGATACGCGCTTGACGAAGACCGGGCTGGCTTGGGTCGAAAATGACGTTAAACGAGATGGTACTGATGGTGGCCGAAGCCGCGGGAATAGCCCCCAAAGTGACCGCTGGAACGGTAAAATCGGTCGGATGCGGTCCGGTCACGGTAATGGCCGAAACGTTGAGCGGCAATCCGCCTAAATTCTGTATTGTATAAGTAATTTGCAGCGTGGTAAGCAATGTAGACATGGGCGCATAGCTGGGTGCATACTCCGTCCCCTCGACTACCGTTGGCGTAACATCGCCGCTGAGCAAGGTGTTGCCGTAGGCCGTTACATTGATTTCGGGCGCAGGCGCACCATAGGTTCCCGAAATCACGATGTCGTCTAAACCAAATTCGTCACACTCACCGGTACCCGATACCAAGCCCGAGGTCCAGCGGACGTAGTAGTAACCGCCGGGCGCAATGTTCAGACCGTTGATGACGCAGGTGCGCGACGGCGCGATTCCAATATTGACCCATTGAAAAGCGTCGGCAACGTCGGGAGAAGTATAGTCCAGCAGCGGTTCGTTTACAAAAACGACGTTGTCGGCAGAGTGCGAAAAGTTAAACGAGCTTGAAGAGTTCTGGTCGTTGCGTACAAAAAGATTGTAATCGATCGCAATTTGCGTCAGGTTGGTCGTTCCGTTGTTGCGGATGCGCAAGGTGATGGATCCCGGATCGAAATCGCCTGCGTCACCGGGCTGGATAAGCATCGCCGGATTGGCTACGGTAGCCGGTAAGTCGGTATAGGCATAAATCCCTGGGGTTACCACACCGCCTGCCGATGATCCGCGGCCGAAATCGTCGACGGTTTGCGTTCCGCCAAACAAACAGTTGCCGAAACTCCATCCCTTGACTTCCCACGCATTGGAGTTCAAACGTCCGGCAAGGGTGGGATTGGGTTGAAACCCATCTCCTTCGAATCTTGTACTTGGATTGGTCCCCACCGATGTCTGCATCGTGTTGGAGAAGTTCACCGTAGCCGTGGGCGCAGCATTGGTGATCGAAACCTGTGCACGGGTAAACTGCAAGGTTCCGAGTAGCATTAGACTGGCGAATAGTAGTTTATTTTTCATAAAAACAAAGTAGGATTTGTGACGTAAACGCCTGTAAATGCAGACATTCAACCAACAAACATACAAATAAAAGATTTACAGGAAGTTAGGCAAATCAGCAAATCGACAATCTACACAAAAAACCGACAAAATACACGTCGCCTCCAATGCAAAAAGCCTTGTCCTAGGACAAGGCTTACAAAAACTATTTGTAAATCAATTGATTATAACAATACTTTACGCACAACCACCTTGCCGTCCTGCAACACGATCTTGACAATCAGGGCTTGTCGCTGGACCTGCATACCTGCGATTTGGGTTTCGTTCGTGTAAATGTCGTTGCGTTGCGCGATTTCGCGTCCAGTCAAATCAAACACCGTTACCTGGGCAATGGGTTCGCGGTAAGATTTGATCGAAAGCGTTTGGTTGTCGGCAATCACCGCCACACCACTGGCTTCGGTCTCAAACTGGTCGTTGCCCAACAACTGGTTCGTGTAACGCAAAACAAAACGCGCATCGACCCTTCCAGGCGAAGCCAAAAACTCGTAGGCAGATTGCTTTAAATCATGGACAATACCCAGCGTTTTATCTTCAAGGTAAATCGGGAACATCGTATCGAAAACGCCGTCTACCGCCGCAATGGCTATTTTGTAGGTTCCGGCCTGTGTTACATTGAAGCCCACAGGCACTTTATCGTTTTCATCCACCGGCAACGGGCGTCCTTGGATGGCCATAGGTTGTTCGCCAATTAAGCTGTAAAAATTTTGTCCGCCGTCCAGTCGGCCAAAAGCATCGTACAGTCGGTCTTTTTCGAGTGTAGCACCGTTGACGTAACCCACAACCGCACGGCTTACCAATTGCGTAGGCCCCACCAGATCAAGCCAAACACGGCTGCGCTCCTGCTCTCCGTCGAGCGCGCGTTCCGATTCGGTTTGGTTTGCGGCCTGTCTGTAAAACTGTGCGTTGCCATAGGTTCTGCTGCGCATGGTGTTGTTGAACGTGACGGTTTGCGTATCGGCCGCGCCGTCATCCATTTGCACGAAAAACCCTTGTCCCGAAGCGATGTAGCCGTTAAATCCGGCCGGTCCGCTGGTAGTAGCAGTGCCGTTGTATACGATATAATCGTTCGAATTGTAGTTGTACATGAAGTTGTTGTAAAACGGATCGGTGACGCCCGTACTCGGCAAAGCGCCGTGTGTCCACAAGCGAACCGCCCCTTCGATGTTGGTGTTGGCGTTCAGGAAATCCAACGCACGGATCGAACTCGGATACGGATTGCCCAGCAAGTTCCAGTTGTCGTCCTGGTTGGTGACCATCACCGCAGCGTTGGTCGGGCTCGGATAAGGCGCGCCGGTGTAGCTTCCGCGCTCAATGGATGGCGTAATGTCGCCATTGTTCGGTATTCCCGAAAAATTAGCGGTAAACGGGGCCGCGCTGGACGACCATCCGTTCGGGCTGCGAACGATATAGCCTTTACCGGCAATCATGCTTTGCGTCGTATTGCCCCAAATTCCAAAATTACCGCCCTGCGTTGGAATCCAATGGAAAACGGCTCCCGCTGGCGTTGCAGCCGATACGCCCGTAACAGAAAACCCGTCTACAGGAGCAGACCAATATACATAGTCCTGTGCTTTGATGGTTGCGGTTCGTGCCACATTGATCGCACCCGTGTTGTCGGCAAAACTGTTGACCTGCACCAAGCTGCCTGAACTTTCGATATTCACAGTCCCAAGATTGCGCAAATTGTCTTGGATTTCCACATACGTATTGCCGTTGATTGTCAACACATCGCCTGAATTGACCTGGCATTGACAGGTCCTGAAACTACCCCAAGTACCCGTATCGTATGGCGCGTCGATAATGGCCTTGACCGTCGGCGAAGGTGGCCCGGCCGACCAGGTTGCTCCGGTCCATGAGGTGGCCACGGGCATTTGTCCTTCGATTTTGATGTCGTCTATCGCCCAAACCTCGTCTGCACGATCTATCGCCAGCGTAATCCTGACGCGCAAGTTGTCTACCGCGGGCAGGTTGCGGACATTGTAGGTTGCTATTCCGTTCGGCAATTCGGCATTTCCGTTACGCGTATCGATGGTCACACCATTGTTCGTCCCGGTGTAGTAAGCATTGAACACGCCCGTAGCATTGAAATCCCAACGCGAATTCGAATAACCGCGCAACACCGCTTCGGTCGACCAGTTGACGCCATTGTCTACACTGGTTTCTACCTGGACGAGTTCGTTGACGTCTACTCCTTGTGTAGTGCCGGTTCTAAATGCCCCAACTTTCATCGACAAATTAATGTTCCCGTAAGCGCTGACATCTACAGGCGACATGGTAATGACAGTTGTTTCGACCGCATTCCCCGAAGAAGTAGTGCCGATTCCAGCCATCTTAAATCCCCTGGCGCCAATGAACGAATTTCGCGGGCCCGACCCATTGTCGTACGTTCCGCCGCTAATCGCAACGGTGCCATCGGTAGTATAGCTGTACCCATAGGTTGGCGTGGCCGGCGCGACTTCGAAATCCTGCACGAACAGTGTTTGCACTGCGTTGTAACTACAAGTCGTAAATACGATTCCTTCGCCCGAAATCGCAAACGTATAAATCGGGTCGACCGGTTCGGGCGTCGTCAACCCTGCGTTGTTGTACACATTAAACGACACTGTCGCGTTCTTGATCCCTACCGATGCCGGTGTAAAGTTGATCGTAAACGAACTGCTGTTACCACTCCCCAATCCGTTGTTCGTTGGTTGCGAAATTACCGAGAACATGGCCGCATCGGGACCCGAAATCGTTACGCCTCCAAAGTATACCGTTGACCCCGAAAGGTTGCTGATCACAAACGTATTTTGTTTGACCCCCGTCGTGACGGCCACCCCACCAAAATGCGTCAAATTGGTTTCGGTGGTGGTTGTCGCGCCTTTGTTGACGTCGTTGCCGTTGCCGTAAACATAAATGTTGTTGGCGCCCTTGGCCGTGCCGCTGATGTTAAAATTGTACGGATTCTCATCGGAATCATCGTTCGCGATGACTACCGTAGCATTTTTGGCCCCCGGCCCGGTCGGGTTGAATGTGATGTCGAACGTAAGTGAGGTGCTGCCCGCAATGGTATTCGATGCCGGTTGCGCCGTCACGGTAAACATAGACGCGTGCGGGCCGGTGATTTGCACATAAGGCGAACCCGTCAGCGTAAGCGCCGTAGACCCGATGTTTTCGATTGTAAAAGTCCTGACCACGGTGGTTACACCTACAGTCGCGACACCAAAAGCGGTATGGTTTGTTCCCTGCGGATAAATGCTGTTGTCGGGAATACTCTGCCCGTTGCCCAACACATTGATGTCGACCAAAGCCGTCAACGTACCCGTTCCGCGTATCATGAAATTGTATGGATTTTCGTCGGAATCGTCGTTGGCGATCGTGAGTGTCGTGGTTCTCGTGCCCGCGGCCAAAGGCGCAAAGGTCACCGTAAAATCGAGCGAAGCACCCGCGGCAATCGTCGTCGGCAAGGTGATGCCCGACACGGCAAAATCGCCCGTGTTGCCGCCCACCATCGTAATCGAGGTGATGTTCAACAACGCATTGCCGTTGTTCTCGATCCTGAAATTCTTGGCCTGGTTGCCCGGGATGACGATGTTGGCAAAAAGCGTATTGTCGGTACCTTGCGGCGTGGTGTCGCCATCGGCAATGGTCGGGTTCGCACCGATAACGCCCCTGACGTTGATCTCAGGACCTATCGTGGTGTTACAAGAAGTCGTCGGGATGGTGGCCGATGTACGGTAATTCATCGTAGACGGATCGCTCAAATAAGCCGCATACGGCACCAGTAAAAAGTGATAGACGGTTCCTGCGTTGAGTCCCGTCACGCTATAAGTTGTGGTCGTGCCCACGTTCGAAGTATAGCCGTGCACCGTGGCGTTGCCAAAAACCGTCCCGGCCGGATACATCGCGCCATCGGTTGGGACGCCCGTGGGGACGCCGCCAATACGGTACAAAATCACATAGCCATCGCCGCCAATGGTGTTGGCCGCATTGAACGTCAGGTTGATTTGCGTACTGCTCGCCGTAAGACACGTAAACGAGGCCGAATGTCCCGTGGGTTCTGCCGCGAGCGTCACAAAAAAGACCGCCTCGGGCGTAGTGGTGTTGTAGCAAATGTTCGTGCCCGACCCATTGTAAGCGTATACCGTGATCGTGTAAGGTGTCTCGGGGGTAAGGCCCGTGATGCCCGTAACCGACGAACCGTTGCTGCGGTACACGACGCGGTTGTTCACATTGATCTGACCGGCCGTGCCCCAAGCCGTACTCGGGTTGTAGTTGGTACCGTTAACGGGCAACACATCCGGGCTTGCGCTGGGTCTGATCACGACAATCGAACCGGTGGCCGTAGCACCCGGTGTCCAGGAAATATCGGTGCCGCCCACGGTGGTGTTGGCAATCGCGATTCCCGATGCCTGGCTGGTAGGCGTGGTACAGGGCGTGGTACAAGACGCGGGTGGGTTGCCGAATCCGGTCATTACCGTTCCGCCCGCCACAGTTGTATATCGCGTACTCGGATCGGTCCAGCCATCTGGATCGCCTGTACAGAGACCGTCAATAATTTGAATATTGTTGTTGGCTGTGCTAACTCCACCACCTGTCCATGCTGTGCCCGGGTCACCTCCGCCGCATACTCCGATCATGTCTTGTGTTACACCGCCGAGATCTATCCGAACAGCATCATCGCCATTAAACAAAAAATTATAATCTGTCGTGCCGCTAATTCCTGTTCCATTTGTGGTGGCATAAGTTGTCAAATCGTTCGTACCGATTACCCAGACCTCGCCAGCGCGCAAAGTCCCGACATTAATATCAATTGCCGCTATAAGCGTACATGTAGCGCCACTGTTCCCTTGATAAACCCTTATATTATTGGTCGCCGAAAAGACAATATCGCTAGCGGTAACGTTAAAGATTTCGATCCCTTTCGGCGTGGTTCCCGAAGTTGTTTCGATATACTGACTGATCACGACCGACTGGCCAAAAGACAATGCGCTGACGAGCAACGCAAAAAACAAAAACTTAAGTTTCATCAATGTTTTGAATTACAATAAATACAACAATCCAGCCTGCAAAGGTAGCCCTAAATTACTATTTGTCAAGTGTTTTGGCCGACTAAATTGTTAACAAAGACCTAATTGACACGGGTTAAACCAATACGCGCAAAAAATTCCTACTTTTGGATTGCGTTTTTACCCAAAATATGTCAAAGCCCATTGTCACCCCGTTGCAAGCGCGCGCCAAACTCGAACGGTTTTGCGCCTACCAGGACCGTTGTCACCAGGAAGTGGCCGACAAGTTGCGCAGCCTTGGGACCGACACCGATACCGCCGACGAAATCATCGTGTATTTGATTGCGCACGATTTCCTGAACGAGGAACGTTTTGCACGGAGTTTTGCGCGCGGCAAACACCGCATCAAGTTTTGGGGACGCATCCGTATTGTGCACGAACTCAAGGCGCGCGGCATTTCGCAATACAACATCACGACGGCGCTCAAGGAATTGGATCCCGACCAGTACGAGCAGCAGTTCGAGACCTTGGCCGATCGCTGCTGGGCCAACCTGCGCGAGCCCGATTTGAACAAAAAGAAAAAGAAATGGTTCGATGCGCTTTTGCGTAAAGGCTATGAGCCTCAGCTTGTTTATGACAAAATGAAACTGTTAACCAAATAGTTCTAGTTCAGACCGCGAATTATTTTACATAAAAAGTAAGATTTTATCCCGTATTTTTATTAAAATAGTGCATTTTGTCGATTTTATCAACCCGTTTATCGTTGATGTAAAGCGCGTTACTACTTTTGCCGCATGTTCCTTGCACAGCATTAGTAATCCCTAAATCCTAATACTTTGAATAACTTTACACCCTTGACCGCGCTGCATATCGCGCTGGCCGCGTGCTGCCTTGTGTTTGCGCCACAAGCAACCGCAGGTCGTCCCGAAAATCCTACTGTTTTCGCGACCAATCAAAATCCAACTATTTCATCGGGTGGCACCACCTATTTTTGCGCAGGCTCGGGTTTGTTGCTCAGCAGTTCGATCGCCGAAACCTACCAATGGTACAAAAACGGCGTCGCCATTTCGGGCGCGGTTGGCCAGAGTTTCTATGCGACCGAGAACGGCTATTACAAGGTGGCCGTGACGCATGGCGAAGGACCCGACGGCGTTTCTGACGAATTGCATGTCAAACAAGGCAACGTATGGACAGGTGCCGCCGGCGACGACAACTGGTATACGCCGGGCAATTGGAGCTGTGGCGTGGCACCATCGGCCAACGACCATGTCGAAGTGGTTGAAATGGGCGACGATTTTCCGATCATTTCAAGCGCGTCGACACCCGAAATTTACGGACTGACCCTTGCCGACGACGCCCAATTGCGCGTTGAAAGTGGCAGCACGCTGGTGGTAACCGATGCGATCGACGTCGCGGTGACGGCGCAACTGGTTCTTGACGACGACGCTTCGCTGGTGCAAACCAACGACGTGGCCAACCACGGCAACATCATCGCGCACAAAACCACGACGCCCATGCGGCGCCACGACTATACCTATTGGTCGTCGCCTGTAGCGGAACAGACGCTGCATGCGCTTTCGCCCGCTACCTTGGCCGATAAATACTACAGCTTTAGCCCGCAGATCGGAAACTGGGTCGCCCATTTAAACGGCGCACAAGTCATGGCCCAAGGGACAGGCTACATTGTTCGCGCGCCGCAAACCTTTAGCCCTACGGTACCGGCAACCTACGATACGCAATTCATCGGCACGCCCAACAACGGTACGGTACTGGCGCCCGTTTTTGTTGGGGTAAGCGACATGAACCTGTTGGGGAATCCGTATCCGTCGGCCCTCGACATGGATGCATTTTTGACCGAGCCCGGCAATGCCGCGTTGCTCGATGGCACCATTTACTTGTGGACGCACAATTCTGCACCCGCATTGATCCCTGGCGACAACACCTACAATTATTCCAGCGATGATTACGCGGCCTACAACGTATTGGGCGGCACACAAACCGCATCGGCCGGAAACAACGAAAAACCGACGGGGAAACTGGCCTCGGGACAGGCGTTTTTTATCAAGGCGCTTGCCGACGGACAGGCAATGTTTAGCAACAGCATGCGCATCGTCGGCGAAAACGATCAGTTTTTTCGAAGCAGTTCGTCAGAAAAACACAGACTTTGGCTTAACCTTACCAACAACGAAGGCGCGTTCAAGCAAATACTGCTGGGGTATATAGACGGCGCAACCGATGGCATCGACCGCAATTTTGACGGTATCCCGCTCAACTCGAACACCTTCATCAACTTTTACAGCTTGGTCGACAACCAGTACTTGACCATCCAGGGACGTGGATTGCCGTTTGATGCACAGCACGTAGTTCCGATCGGGTATGCTTCGACGGTGGCGGGTAGCTTTGCGATTGGCCTTGACTCGTTCGACGGGCTTTTCGAGACGCAGGACGTTTTCCTGTACGACCATTTGCTCGGCACCACACATGACTTGAAAAGCCAGCAAACCTATGCGTTCGAAACCGCGGTAGGCACGTTCAACGACCGTTTTGAGTTGCGCTTTTTTGACGATGCACTCCAAACCGAATCGTTCGGCAGCGTTTCGACGGCAGCCAACGGCACGCAATTTTTGCTCAAGGCAAGTTCGCCGATGGCCTCGGTTGTGGTTAGCGATCTGTCTGGCCGGGTGGTGTATGAGCGACGCGACATCGGGTTGGGCGAAATGGTCATCGACGGCGTACGTCAACCGCAGACCGTTTATTTCATCAAGATAAAACTTGCCAACGGTAAAACGGTCGTCAAAAAAATCATCTGACGCTATTTCTTGAAGCTTTTTTCTTGCTTTTTGGTCGACGGGAAACAAAACCGCGAAAAAAAATCATTTGCTTTTACTTTTTCGTAATACACTGATTATTAGCAGCTTGTCAAGAATAATTACATCTTTTGTTAAAATAAAATTTTGTAGGAAACAAATTATATTACAATTAAATTTGTGTATTTCGTCGATTATTTTATACATTTGGTCGACAAACAACCCCAAAACCCTACAATTGTGAAACTAATCAAACATGTCAAAACGAAATTGAAGAATGCCGATTTCGTGACCAATCTCATCGTCTTGTTGATGCTGTTGATTGCGCTGCGGAATCTGTAACCTCAAACCTTTTAAAATTGGAGTTAAATAATTAGGATTAAAGTTTTTTGAATTAGTTAGATTAGCAAAAGAGCCCGTTCCCCCGCGGGCTTTTTTTATTGGGCCGATTTGCTGAGCAGCACACTTACCGCATTGCCGCCAAAACCTACGGCATTGACCAATACTCTTTTGATGTCGCGCGCTTCCGTCGATTCGACAAAAGGAACGCCTACAAACGTGTTGTGTTGCATCATCAGCAAAGCCAATTCTATACTCAGCATCCCGGAAGCGCCAAAGGTGTGGCCTGTTTTCCACTTGGTGGTCGTGAGCAACGGCATGTGTTGGCCGAATACCTTTTGTACCGCACGCCATTCGGTGAGGTCGCCGGCTTTGGTGCCGGGCGCGTGCATCACGATGGCGTCGACTTCGTGCAAAGGCGTACCGCCCAGCGCCATGTGCATCGACTTTTGGAAACACGTTGCTTCGGCCGAAATCGACACATTGTGTTCGAGCACTTCGGTCGCATAGCCGATGCCCGAAACATAGCCCAACGCATTGGGTTTTTCGCCGCGTTCGAGGCAACACACGGCGGCGGCCTCGCCCAGGATCATGGTATTTTGTTTTTTTTCGAGATCGAGCGCGCGGCACGGATAATCCGAAACGTCGTTGGCGTAAATCTTCATCGCTTTCATTTGCGCGATCGTAAACGGCGTCAAGGGCGCTTCGCTGCCGCCCACAAGAAACTTATCGGCCATGCCCGAGCGCAGCCACGCCACCCCATTGAGCAGCGCGTGTAGCGCCGTAGAACACGTGATCGAGTGCGAAAGATCGGGGCCTTGCGATTGCAGATCGTGCGACACCCAAGACGCGATATTGCCCGATGTCGTGGTGGGCGATGTAAGCGTAGGTACCATACCCGATTCGCGGAATTCGTCGTAGTATTTCTCGAACAAACCCGTCGCCCCGCGCGAAGAACCGAGGTTCACGCCAAACACGTCGCCTTGCTTCCAACCCGCTTGCGCAACTGCTTGGCGCGAAGCCGCGATGGCATACAAAACCGATTCGTCAAGATTTTTGTATTTGGGATCGCTGTGGCGCAACCCATCGACGAGCGCTTTTGAATTGGCATCGAGAAAAGCGGCCGGTGCGGTTTGCCCACCAAAATAGTGCGTCGTAAAAAAATGACGGCTGCTGCGGTAATGGTCCCAAACGGTTGGGGTATCGTGACCCAACGGCGAAACAGAAGCGATGGCGGTGATGGAAATTGGTTCCAAATTTTTTGCGGATTTGATGGATGCAGTGAGCCCTAGCCCCGATTGAAGCGGCATCCTTTTTCCTGCTTCTTTAGCAGGGAAAAGATACAGCGGAAAGCGGGAACAGCTCCAAAATTAAACTATTTCCAACGCCTTTTCAACGATTGTGTACACTTTCTCGAGTTGCGCATTGGTCATCACATACGGCGGCAAAATGTAGACGATGTTGCCCACGGGCCGCAGGATTACACCGTTTTCGATAAAAAAATTGTACAGCTTGGTGCGGATGCTGCCGTAATAACTTGCATCTTCGCCGGTTGCGATCTCGACCGCAAAAATGGTCCCGAGTACACGCGTGGTCCTGGCTTTCGGGTGGTTTTGGATGCGCTTTTGAAACGCGAGGTGCTTTTGGTTGATGCGCGAGAGGTTGTCCTGCATTTCCGCAGTCGCCAACAGCTCCATACTCGCGAGCGCCGCGGCACATCCGGTGGGATTGGCCGTAAACGTGTGGCCATGGAACAGCGCCTTGTTGATGTCATCGCTGTAGAATCCGTCGAACAATTGTTGGGTAAACGTCGTGAGCGCCATGGGGATCGTGCCGCCCGTGAGCGCCTTGGACAAACACATCATGTCGGGCTGCTCGGTCAGGTAATCGCACGCGAAATTTTTGCCTGTTTTGCCAAAGCCTGTCATGACTTCGTCGGCAATCGTGAGTACGTTGTTTTTTTTGCAGATTTGGATCAGTCGGTCGAGGCTTTCGGGCGCATACATGACCATGCCCGCGGCGCCTTGCACCAATGGTTCAAAAATAAACGCCGCACAGTCATGCGCAGCAATCACCGATTCGAGTGTGTCGAAACTGGCTTGTTCTCGGCCCGGTGTGGGAACGGGTATGCGCACCACATCGATGAACATGCCTTTGAACGCGAGCGTGTAAAACGAAATGCCGCTGGCCGCCATGGCCGCAAACGTATCGCCGTGGAAAGCGTCTTCGAACGCGATGATGGTTTTTCTGGTTTCGCCTTGGTTAAAGAAATATTGCAGCGCCACCTTGATGGCCACTTCTACCGATGTCGATCCGTTGTCAGAGAAAAAAATCTTTTGTTGGTTGTCGGGTAGCATCGGCAGCAATTTCTCGGCGACCCGAACGGCGGGCTCGTGCGTAAATCCGCCAAAGAGCACGTGTTCGAGCGAAGTCAATTGCTTGTAAATCGCATCGGCAATAAACCGGTTCGAATGTCCGAACGGATTCACCCACCACGACGCGATGGCATCGAGGTATTCCTTGCCGTTTTCGTCCCACAGCAACGCTCCTTCGCCCCGCGCAATTGCAATGGGCGGCGCGGCGGTCTTGTGTTGGGTGTACGGATGCCACAGGTAACGGGCGTCTTTTTCGGTCAGGGTCATAGTGCGAGCAAATTGGGTTTGAACTGGTCGGCGTAGTCGGCCACGACGTTGGCATCAAAATAGGGTTCCTCGTCGATGCGCCCAATCATGGCGAGCCCGGTTTTTTCGAGTATGATCGATTCGGTCGACGGATGTGCGGCGCCGCTGAACACGATGCCTGCAATGGGCAATTTGCGGGCCTGCAACGCTTCGACGGTAAGCAGCGTATGGCTGATGCTCCCCAAGTAATGCCTTGAAACGACGACCACTTTGTAATCGGGGCGGATCAAATCGGCGATGGTTTGCGTGGCGTTGATGGGCACCAGCAATCCGCCCGCGCCTTCGATCACGAGATGGTTCTTGGTTTTGGGTTCGGTTATTTTCGAAAGGTCGATCGAAACGCCGTCGATCTCGGCCGCCCAATGCGGACTCGCAGGCGTTTGCAACGCATAACTGTTTTCAAAGATTTTGGTCTTGTCATTCGACACCAATTGCGCGACCCTGTGACGGTCGCCGTGGTCGAGGTCGCCGGCCTGGATGGGTTTCCAGTAATCGGCCTCGAGCGCCTGGGTGATGATGCTGGCGGCGATGGTCTTGCCGACATCGGTCGAAATACCGGTGATGAATAATTTCATGGGTAGTAATCTGTCCTGCAAAAATACCGCTTTTGCCAGATTTTCGCTCGCCCACGCAACGCTAAATGCTATTCTTCTTTGAGTTTGTCGAGCAATCGTTTGATTTCGTGTGCGTACCGGCCGTAAAAATGATGCACCCACCATTCGGTCGCAAAACCCATCGCAAGCAGGCTGCACACGAAGCCTACGGCAAATTGCACCACCAACGTTTGCGGGAAGATACCGGTTTGGATCATCTCGATTACCGCGCTTTTGTTGACGCTGATGAGGAACATCACCAGGAAAATCAACACAAAAGGCATCAACGAAAACGAAAACGTCTTGTAAATTTCGATGTTGAGCCTGATGTCGTAATAAGTTTCATACAAATTGTCCTTGGTGTTGATGGCCCCGTGCTGAAGCCGTCGGTAGAATTGGAACAGCTTGATCAGATAGTACGCGCTGATGGCCACAAAAATTGCATAGGTCACATAAAACCACACGTAAAGCGCGGGATTGAACGAATGGATTTGCGGCAAAAACGCCACAAAAACCATCGACAGGATCTGGTAGCCGAATTCGTTGCGCAGGTTTCTCCTGACCTTATCGATCGGTAGCCCCGCAGGCTTAAGCTGTTCGATGCGGTCGGGGACTTGGCCACCTGGTTCTTTGTCGTTGTCCCAAACCGATTGGATGTCGTTAAAATTCATATCCTTGTCTTTCTATGATGTCTTTTAATTTGGTCTTGGCGCGACTGAGTTTCACGCGCGCATTGCCTTCGGAAATACCGATGTTGCGTCCGATTTCGGCATGCGAATAGCCCTCGAGATGGTAAAAAACGAGCGCTTTTTCGATCTTGTCGAGTTTTTGCAACGCGCGGTAGAAATGTGCCAGTTGCTGCTCTTTGAGCTCGGCGTCGCTCTCGGGTTCGCCAATGTTGTCCGACGGAAGATCGTACCGCGCGGGTTGCTTTTTCTCTTTTTTAAAGTAAGCAATCGCCGTGTTGACGGCCACGCGGTACATCCACGTCGAGAATTGGGCATCGCCGCGAAAGGTGTCGTATACTTTCCAAAGCTGGCAGATGATTTCCTGGAACAAATCGTCCTGATCGTCGCGGTGGTCCATGTACATCTTAGAAATCTTGAACAAGATTCCTTTGTGGGTTTGGATCCGGGCGAGAAATTCGGCTTCTTTGTTGGTCACTACAATTTTGAAAAACACCTACGGCGAACCGTGATGATTGATGATTGAAACATTGCCGCGTCGCCGGCCGAAGCGGACACCCGGTTGGAGTGTATTTTGGCCAAACGTTACAATATTTCTTAAAAAAAGAAGTGGTAAAAATCGTCGGGCTCAAAAAAGCGACTCCACCAGCGCGCGCAACACACCCGAGATTTCGCTTGGGGTGTTGTAGCTGTGCAAACAAAAGCGCAGCCGCTCCTGGCCCTCAGGTACCGTGGGCGACAAAATCGGCTTGACGTCAAAGCCTTGTTGTTGCAAACGGGCGGCCACCGCTTTGACTTTCTCGTTGCCCGGGACAATCGCGCACTGGATCGCCGATTTGCTGTATACGAAAACCGTCTTGAGGTGCAACAGGTTTTTTTGCTGGTTGAAGTCGATGATGTTTTGACGCAAATTTTCGATGGCATCGGTGTGCACGAGCTGTTGGTAGGCCACCAAAATATTGGCCACGGCATGCGGCGAAAGACCCGTCGTATAAATAAAACTACGCGCGAAATTGACGAGGTAGCTTTTGAGTTGTTCCGGTCCCAACACCGCGGCACCGTGGCAACCGAGGCCTTTGCCGTAGGTCATGATGCGTGCAAATACCCGGCCCTGCAAACCCAACTGCTGGACCAATCCTGCGCCGTGCTCGCCAAAAACGCCCAGCGCATGTGCTTCGTCGACCACGAGGTAAGCGTCGTATTTTTCCGAGATGGTTACGAGTTCTTCAAGGTTCGGGCTGTCGCCGTCCATCGAAAACACCGATTCGGTGGCGATGTAAATTACCGTATCTGGAAACTTTGCGATCAACCGCTCCAAATCCTCGAAATCTTGGTGGCCGAATTTGAACGCCCGCGCGTTCGACAGCTTGATGCCGTCGCGGATCGACGCATGACACAATTCGTCGTACAGGATGACATCGGCCTTTTGCGGTACCGCGCCAAAAAAACCCACATTGGCATCGTAGCCCGAATTGAAAAGCAACGCGCTTTCGGCACTGTGGAATGTGGCGATGGCTTGCTCGGTTTGGGCATACAAAGGATGGTTGCCCGAAATAAGCCTTGAGCCAGTGGCCCCGTTGATTTTTAACCGACGATCGACCAACATTTGGTGCGTGGCATCGAAAATAGATTCACACCGCGCAAGGCCAAGGTAGTCGTTGGACGAAAAGTCGATCGGGTGGCCTTGCTGGGGCAACTCGCGCAACGCACCATTTTGTTCGCGTTGCGCTAATTTTTGCGACAAAGTTGCGGGTATTTTGTTCATGGATCGGCTTTTTCGAAAAAGGGTGATCGTTTTTTTGGAGGCGATTTCAATACGGGAAGACCCAATTTGGCCGACGCGGTTTCGGCAAAATCCACAGCCACCGACTGCTTGTCGAAAACACCGAGCACCATGCGCTTGTTGAAATTGTAAATGAGGTTCACCTGAAAAATAGCGTTTCTTCCTTTTAAAACGGCAATCGATTCCATGGCAGGGCGCGATCGAATGGTGGTCATGGTCGTAAAACCCATGTCGTGCCGGTATTCGGCCAAATGCCGGACCGGGTCGACCAAAAGCGTCACGCTCACACCAAACCGAAGGTACATCGAAATCGCAAAACCCGCCAACAAAAAAAAGCCTTGGCATGCCCGCCAGGTTTGTTTGAGCAACGTTGAATCTGAAAGGATTACGGCCAAAAAAAACACGACCACCAGCAACAAGGTCAACGCCGCAGAAGCGACTACGTTGCGCCACCACCCTACGCGGCCGTCGGTGATGATGAGTGTTTGCGGGTTTGGATTGCTCATGGTTCAAAAATACTAAATCGTTTGGTTTTCTATCGTTTTGGAAATGAATGTATTTTGTATCTTGCAACAAAACCCCGCTTATGGAAGCGACTTGCAGAAATTGCGAAACGGCCTATCCCAAACACTACAACTATTGCCCGAACTGTAGCCAGAAGTCCAACTTGCACAGGCTGACGTTTCACGACATCGTACACGAAGCCATCCATTATTTCACGCACGCCGACAAGGGTTTTTTCCAGCTCATCCGCGATTTGTTCACCAAGCGCGGCCTCGTGGCCTACGAATACATCAACGGCAAGCGCAAAAAGTATTTCCCGCCGCTCAATTTCTTTCTGATTATTGTCGCGATTTTTGTATTTGTGGCTACAATGGGTACGCCGCAGGAAAAGGAAAATGTGCTCAAAACACATCCCGAAATCAACCAGATTGCCAATCCGGTCGACCGTGCGCAAACCATCGCCGTTTATGAACGTATGGACAAGGCGACGCGTTTTTTGAGCAAGTATTCGAACCTGATGGCAATGTGCTCGCTTCCGCTTTCTGCCTTGGTTTTTTGGCTGTTTTACCGACGCGCCAAATACAATTATGTCGAACATTTGGTGGCCGGGATTTACATGACCGGAATTTGCATCCTGGTGTATGCCGTTGTCATCATGCCGTTGTCTTTTTGGCTTGGTTTCAAGGGAAGGCCTGCGATCGTACTTTTTTTTGTATTGCAGCTTTTGTATTTTGCTGTCTTTTATTACGGGTTTCTCCAAAAATCCACCAAAGCGCAGTTCGCCAAAGCATTGGGCGTTAGTTTTGTGAATCTGGCGTTGTGGGCAACGCTTTCAAGTTCGCTCGTGCGCTTTTATATCATATCAGGATTCGGCGGATTGCTGACATAACTTTGATCGAAATGACTTGTAAAAATTGTACGGTCGCTTTACAACCCGACTACGACTTCTGCCCCAAGTGCAGCCAGAAAACTAATTTGCACCGCATCAGTATGCACGAAATCGCGCACGACGGCATCCATTATTTTACGCATGCCGACAAGGGCATTTTTTCGCTCCTGCGCGATTTGGTCAAAAAAGGCGGTACCGTGGCGCGCGATTACGTCGAAGGCAAACGCAAAAAATATTTTCCGCCAATCAATTTTTTCCTGATTGTGGCCGCGCTCAACCTTTTTGCGATCAATGTCGACGAACAAAGCGTACGACCGGACATGGGCCGCGAGCAGGCGATGGCGTACTACCAAATCAACAATCCCACCCAAAAAGCAGCGTTCGCGCGCATCTATGACCGGCAGGTCGAAGCGATCGATTTCATCAAACGGCACTCGAACAAAACGGTGCTCATCATGCTGCCATTGATGGCCTTGGTCTTTTGGCTGTTTTACCGCAAAGGCCCCTACAATTTTACCGAGCACCTGATTGCAGGCATGTACATGTATGGGTTTTGTACGTTGGCTTTTGTGGCGATGGCTTTGTTGAACCTGATCTTCAAGGTAGACATCAATATCGTTTATACGCTCACGTTGTTGTTGCAGCTGGTTTACTTCAGCTGGTTTTACCGCCGATTCATGGTAAACACCACACGCCTTCGTGCATTTATGGCAAGTATCTCGGCCATTGCGACCGTCTTTGTGCTTACCGGTCTTGCCGTGATGTTCTATGTGATGGGTGCCGTAAATCAGTAGCAGTCCATCTTGATTTGCCCGCCCGATTGCAGTTCGGCCAAAGTCTTGCCAATCTCTTGCGCGACAGATTCGAGCCATTCGAGCACCTGGTTTTGCATGGCCAACGAACCGCAGATCATCACCACGCCGCCCAAGGCAAGCACCGAACCCAGCCATTGTTTCTGCTCCGCCAGCACGTCCTTGACGTATTGTTTGTTGCCCTCACGCGAGTAGGCCAGGTGCAACGATTTGAGTTGTCCGTTTTGCAACTTGTCTTGCAGGAATTCGTCGTAGGGCATAAAGGATTCGGCACTTCTGAATCCCGCAAACAAATGACATTCGGCCGATTTGTTTTGCGCAATCATCCCCAAAAACGGCGCAATGCCCGTCCCGTTCGAAACCAACACCACCTGTTTGGCTTTTGATGGCAGGTGGAATTCGCGATTACGGACGAGTGCCGCTTTGATGGTATCGCCTATTTGCAAATTGTACAAATACCCCGATCCCAAACCATTCGGATGCAATTTGACGCTGAGCTGCGCCAGGTTATCGACCTTACCTATCGAATACTCGCGGTTGCGCGCATCGTCCGCCGGAAACACGGTCAATAAATCGCCCGAGTTAAATTTGGGGTTCCCCACCGGACAGAGTCTGATCAAAAACGCCTGCCCTTCCTGCGCCTGGGTCTTGGACACCACCGTAAAGGTGTGGCGTTTGACGGGTTTGGCGGCCAACGACTTGGTATCGATCGACAGTTCAAGGTGGGTCCTGAGTCCGAATTCTGTCACCCAACGCGAAAATTGCGCCGTAGATTTGTCGTTGATCGTTTCGATCTCGAGCAACGGCGATGCGTTTTGAGCGTGCGACAAGGTGTTGTATATCTCAAAGGCGAATCGGCAAAAATCGGGATAGGCGTGCGATCCAAAACCGACCACCGAGAACGTGAACGGCTTGGTTTGCGGGTAGCGGGCCATCCGCGCGAGCGCCTTGCCGGCGTTGGTGGGCGGCTCGCCAATGCCATAAGTAGCCGTCAACACAATCAGATGGCGCATCGATTCAAAGGTTTCGTAGCGGTTGAGTTCGGCAAAATACGATTTCGCGCCCGCATCAAGTAGGGCCGTGTGCAAGGCCTTTGCAAAACGCATCGTACTGCCGTTTTCGGAACCCGCGAGTATTACAAACTCGGCTTGGTCCTTGGTGTACGGGTTTTTGGTTTTACCGCTTCGGCGCTTGAGCGTCATCGCAAATCCCGAATACACGAAAAACAAAATGTTCAAACAAGCGATTACGAGCACGAGCGCCCAAAGAATACTGGCCCGACCGGTGTGTAAATCAAGACTCAGGTTGAGCCACTCGACCACCGATGGCGCCTTGGTCTCAGACAAAATCTCGCCTGTAAACTGATTGACCACCCAGTCGCGGTCGTGGCATTTGACGGTAAAAACGTCTTCGGGATCGGGCGAAAAAGGAAACTCGACCGACACTACTTCGGACATCTTGGTTTGGCGGAATGCCGGGAATTCTGAAATCGGTCGTTGGGGTTCGACTTTGATGTTGTCGAAATCTATTTTGGAGTCGGGCTTGCTTTTGTCGAGCAGCTCAAACGCGTCGAGCGTCAGGAACGCACCCGTTGCGGCGATGATCAGGATCGGGACCAACCAAATTCGGCCAAACACCACATGGTAGAATTGCAATCCATTTTCGCGTACGACCTTCGCGAAAAAAAGTTTCAGTTTGCGCTGTCGTTTGACAACCAGAATACTTCCCGTAATGGCAATCAGCAACAGCAAAAAAGCGGTGAGCCCCATAAAAAATCTACCGAGTCCGTGCAGGAACAACGACCGGTGCAGTGTGGTGACCCATTGGAAAAATTCGCTTTCGGGTTGCACCGCACCCAACGACTCGCCTGTTCTTGGGTTCAGGTAAATTTGCGCCGATTCGCCGTCTTGTGTAATGACATCGGCTTGCACGAACAAACCTTTCTCGATCTTAATCTCGAGGATTTCATCGTATTTCCCACTGGTGGCAGCCAACGTCTGGGCCAAAGTCACCTCGTCCAATCGGGCCACCGCATGCGGCTGCAACCGGTGCGACACCGGCTCAAACGCCAAGATGACGCCCGTGACGGCGGCCAATACGATAAAAACAAAAGAAGATACAGCCAACGCAAGATGGCTGTACCTCCAGACAGATACGGTCATATTTTAGTTGCTGGGCATCAACCGCACATAGCGGATGTAGTTGGTGCCTTCGGTTTTTCCGGTCACGTTGGCCTTGGTTAGCGGCACTTCAAGATCCTTGACGTTGTATTTTTGGTTTTCTACGGCGGTCTCGAAACGGATCGTGTAGCCCGCATCGACCTTCTTCGGATCGATGTCGATGGCACTCACCAAACGTTCTCCACCCGAAATCGACGCGCCCGTGATGGCACTCAGATTGCTTTTCTTTGGTTTCTCGAACTTCCACCATTCCTTGAGATCGGGGTACCATTTTTTGTCGCGGCCAAAAACGTAGAGCGTTTGCTCGTACTCGCCCTTGGGATTGATTAGCGACGCGATGATGTAGGCGCCTTCGCCCGGATAGTTGGACATTTGCACCATGCATTTGTACTTGTCGGTATTTTGTGCAAAGCCGCTTGCTGCGCAGAGGACCGCTGCGAAGGTCAAAATCAGTTTTCTCATGCTTTCAAAAAGTCTATCGAAACATTGTTCTTTTTAAGAAGTTCATTTTCACCTGCCAACTCAAAGGCGGTTTCATCCATGTCGGTTTTGGCCGATGTTTGGGCGCCGCTTTCGATCAGGAACTTCATAAACTTGTCGTTTTTGGCGGTCATCGCGGCCTTGTGCAACGCGGTCAATCCTTCCTTGTTCTTTTGGTTGATATCGATCTTGAGCGACTGCGCGCGTGCTGCCAAGTCCAAATCATCCTTAGCAACGGCAAAGTGGTACAGTGTATTCCCGTTTTTCTGCGGCTCGGCAAGCGAAAACCCCTTGGCCTCCAACTTCTGGACCTTGGCTTCGAATTCCTCGGACTTCTTGGCGTTGTACGATTGCGCCAAATAATAGGTGAGTCCGTTGCCGTCTTTGTCCGATACATTTACATCTGCTCCTTTCTCGAGCAAAAACGACACAACTTCGACCGAATTATTTTGCACGGCCAATGCCAGCGCCGATTGTCCCTTGGCATTGAGGGCATTGACGTTTTTGGTTTTGCCCGCCAAAAGATCGACTACCGCAAGATCCGATGAACGCGCGGCGTTCATGAACACTGTATTCCCGTCTTTGTTGGCTTGATTAACGTCGACTTCCTTAGACAAAAAGTACTGAACGATCTCGGATTGGTTTTCTTTGCGTACGATAAAATGTAACGGATTATCACCGCTTGCCGATACCGCTTTGGTGTTGGCTCCTTTGCTTTCCAAAAACTTATAAGTCTCAAGCGTGTTGGTGTTGGCACGTGTGCCTTGCGCAGCCATAATCATGGCGTTGTCCGAAAAATGCAGTCCTTTAGCCAGCAACGCCTCCATGACCTTTTGACTCCCTGCCTTGGCCGCATAATCCAGGAGCCCGCTTCCGTGGGCATCCGTGCTTTTGAGATCGACGCCTTTATTTAGAAAATAATCGATCAGCGAAAGGTCCTTGGCGTTGGCGGCCGACAGTAAAAGTGCATTGGCACCTTCATGGTCGAGGTCTTTTTGAAGCTTGGCGCCATAGTCGACACACAGTTCATAAACCTTGGTGTTGGCTTGGCCGGTAGACGCCGCAAAATTGGCTATGGTGTAGCCGTGGTCTTCGATGATGTCGGTTTTCGCGCCGCGCTTTTGCAGGTATTGCATCAATTCGGTGTTGCCTTTATAGGCGGCCCAAAAAATGTAGGTACGGCCGTCGTGCGTGATTTTGTTGACATCGTTGCCGGGCTGGTCGAGCAGGAACTTGACGGTAGCGTCTGGCGCATTTTCGATGATGGCGTACACGGTCGCGTCGAAAGCATTGCTGTTGAGCTCGACCGGATTATTGCCTTTTTTGATGTCGGCTTTAACGGTTGTTACGGTAGGCGCCGCTTTCCAGTAGGCACGGTCCAAGAAAACGTTTTGGGCCTGCGCACCCAGTACAAAAAAGAAGGCAAAAAGGATGTAATATCTGGTGTTCATGTGATTGGTTTTGGAATGATGCAAAACTACGCAGAATCATTCTAAATAATACGATTGAAACTCTTAAAAAAAGCTTAGATTTTACTGTTTACCACAAAAGTTCTATGGTGGTAGGTTCCCTAGCCCCGATTGAGGCATTGTCGGAGCTCTTTTGCGGAGCCCGCGCAGCAAAAAGCGACTGCCGAAAGCGGGAAACAGCTCCAAAAAATTTAACCGTAAAGAAATCAAAGGTTTTTAAACTTTGCGGAAACTTTGCGCCTTTTGTGGTAAAAAATAACGCTCCGAAAATTTAACCGCAAAGGAATCAAAGGCCACGCAAAGCGCACGAAGCTTTCAAACTTTGCAGAAACTTTGCGCCCTTTGTGGTAAAAAATAACGCACCTAAAATTTAACCGCAAAGAAATCAAAGGTTTCGCAAAGCGCACAAAGCCCTTCAGACTTTGCGGAAACGCTGCGCCCTTTGTGGTAAAAAATAACGCTCCTAAAATTTAACCGAAGAGAAATCAAAGGTTTCGCAAAGCGCACAAAGCCTTTTCAAACTTTGCGGAAACTTTGCGCCCTTTGTGGTAAAAAAAAAGCCCGACAAATGCCGGGCTTTTAATGCTATTTGCGAATCGGCCTTAATCGACCAATACGATTGCTTTGTTGTCGTTCATCTCGATGGTTCCCGAGTTGATGGCGAGCGTGTAGTTCTTCTCGTCTACTTTGGAGAACTTGGGCGCGGCTTCTTTGCTGAACGCAAAACTGTCGGCTCCGATCTTGATCACACCGGCCTTGAGTATCGAAACGATGGGCGCATGGTGGTTCAATATCTGGAAGCTTCCGTCGACACCGGGAAGACTAACTGAAGTTACCGTTCCGGAGAACAGGGTGGCTTCGGGTGAAACTATTTCTAAAGTCATGTTTATTATTTTAAATTTTAAATGATAAATTATAAATTAATTCAAAATTTAAAATTCATCATTCAAAATAATATTACGCTTCGGCGAGCATTTTCTGACCGGCCTCGATCGCGTCTTCGATGGTTCCTTTCAAGTTGAAAGCCGCTTCTGGCAAGTGATCGAGTTCGCCATCGATGATCATGTTGAATCCTTTGATGGTGTCTTTGATGTCTACCAAAACCCCTGGGATACCGGTAAATTGCTCGGCCACGTGGAACGGCTGCGACAAGAAACGTTGTACACGACGTGCGCGCGCTACGGCCAACTTATCGTCTTCTGACAATTCTTCCATACCCAAGATGGCGATGATGTCCTGCAATTGCTTGTATTTTTGGAGGATCTCTTTCACGCGTTGGGCACAGTTGTAGTGCTCGTCGCCCAAGATGTGCGGCGTAAGGATACGTGACGTAGAATCGAGTGGATCTACCGCCGGGTAAATACCAAGCTCGGCAATCTTACGCGACAATACGGTTGTAGCATCGAGGTGGGCAAACGTGGTTGCAGGAGCCGGGTCGGTCAAGTCATCCGCCGGAACGTAAACCGCCTGAACTGAAGTGATCGATCCTTTATTGGTAGAGGTGATACGCTCTTGCATCGCACCCATCTCTGTAGCAAGCGTCGGCTGGTAACCTACCGCCGATGGCATACGACCCAAAAGTGCCGATACCTCTGAACCTGCTTGTGTAAAACGGAAGATGTTGTCTACGAAGAACAGTACGTCTTTTCCTTGGTCTGAACCTGCACCGTCACGGAAGTATTCTGCAATTGACAAACCTGACAAGGCCACACGTGCACGTGCTCCTGGTGGTTCGTTCATCTGACCGAATACGAAGGTTGCTTTCGAATCGCGCATGCCTTGTTTGTCTACTTTGGTCAAATCCCATCCGCCTTCTTCCATCGAATGCATGAAATCTGCGCCGTATTTGATGATACCAGACTCCAACATCTCGCGCAACAAGTCGTTTCCTTCACGGGTACGCTCGCCTACACCGGCAAATACCGAAAGACCACCGTGGCCTTTTGCGATGTTGTTGATGAGTTCCTGGATCAATACCGTTTTACCTACACCGGCACCACCAAACAAACCAATCTTACCTCCCTTTGCGTAAGGCTCGATCAAGTCGATTACTTTGATACCTGTGAAAAGAACTTCGGTAGAGGTAGAAAGTTCCTCGAATTTTGGAGCCGGACGGTGGATAGAGATTCCGTCTGCACCTGATTTAGGCAAATCGCCCAAACCGTCGATCGCGTCGCCGATTACATTGAACAAACGTCCGTAAACGTCTGGTCCTATCGGCATTTGGATTGGGGCACCAGTTCCTACTACTTCGGCACCGCGAGAAAGTCCGTCGGTCGAATCCATCGAAATGGTACGAACGGCGTTTTCACCGATGTGCGATTGTACTTCGAGTACCAACAGGGTACCGTCTTTTTTAGTGATTTCCAATGAATCATAAATCTTCGGAAGCTCAACGTCGGCGCTGAACGTTACGTCAACTACCGGACCGATGATTTGTGCCACTTTTCCTGTTACTTTCGACATTGCTTATGTATTTATTAAATAGCGATTTAAGTTTGGAAACAAACCAGCCCCAAAAGGCTCTTTTTTCCGAGCGCAAAGATAATCCATAAAAATAGAAAACCAATAATTTTTCGAGAAAAAAATAACTGTTTTTTACGGTATTGTTTGCAAGCCCGTTCCGTCGCTTAAAATAGTGCGTAAAAAAACATCCGCCCCGAAATACCGGAGCGGATGGTCTTATGGTGATGGCTTTTCTTAAAGCTGCTTCGGATACAGAATCCTGTAATCGGTCAGGTCTACATCGGGTAAATTTGACCCATACGTCGCGTTGACGGCCGCTGCAAAGAAATTGGCGATAAGCGCGTAACCTCTCGGGCTTGGGTGTACACCGTCGAGCGAGAACATACCGCCTGTGACATAATCGGTCTTCATGGTATAGCCGTTACGAACGATGCCGCCGTCGAGCAAATCTTCCATGATGGCCTTGGCATCGACAAACGCCAAACCTTTTGAGGCGGCTATAGACTGAATGGTTGCGTTGTACGAATCCGTTGCAATGCGCACCTCGTTGACTTCATCAACGGTCAGCACCCAGTTGTCGGCCAAAGGCACCGACACGCCGTTAATGGCCTGCGCGTTGCCGCCCACCAGTGTTCCGATAAAGCTCCTGGCCGGCAAAACAATCAAATCATCGGCCGTGGCCTGACGGTAAGACGGGATGCCCAAACCGCTCAGGTTGGTCAGGTAGCTGTCTACGATTACCACCGGATTCTCTTCGCCGACGTGAAACGTGATGGTTCTTCTCTTGGCTTCGGCTGCGGTGATGGCTCCCATGGAGGCGGCCAATTGCAATGCGTCGTTGTATTGCGCATAAGCCGCGGTGAGCAAGGCCACCGATTGCGCATCAAGCGGAACTGGGTTGTATGGAACTGCCGTAAAATAAGGTAATGCATTGACATACGGAAGGTTGGCGACAACACCTTTGGCACCGCCAGAAGTCAAGCCATTGACAATGTTTGAGTAAACGTTCGCAAATACGTTCGGGTCGGTGATGTCGTTTCCGCCATAGGTCGACGGATCGAGGTTGCCCGTTTGGTTGGTCCCGATACCGCCCGAAGTCGCATACGACAACACGTCGTTACCGCCTATCCACAAAGAAAAGAACGAAGGGCCTTGCGCCACGGCATCGGCCACGACGGTGGTGGAGGTCGACGATGCAAAACGTCCGAAATAAGGATTGAGCGTCGCATAACCCGGGGTCACCAGATGGAAACTCTTGGCACCGGGAATACCCATGTTGTTGAACGATCCGGTCAGGTGATCGGTCAGGCCGGTTGTGGTAGGCCCGTCGACATTCAACGGTGTAGAAGTATCGGCATTGAACCAGAGGCGTGTCGGGAATTGCGGGACTTGAACCCCACCCGAGCTGAAGCCGCCAATGTTGTCGGCCATGAGCGGGATATTGAATTCGCCACCGCCCGCGAGCATGAATTGCTGGGCGAGTATGCTGGTGTAGGCATTTTGTTGCCCCATCACAAACAGTGCGTTGTCGCTGTAGCCCGCCGCGAACGAGTCGCCAAGCGCCACATAGTTCGAAAAGTCGGCTTGCCCAGAAGTGATGACCTCTGGCGCGATGGTCGTTTCGTCGTCGTCACTACAGGCTGTAAAGGCCAGCGATGCCACCAACAACCATTTGAAATTTCTGATCATGATATTGTTATTTTTCATTGTAAAACGATTAAGGGTTGATGGTGAGTCCTACAAACCACTGTTGTCCGATCCTTCCGGCACCCACCACCTGCAGGTAGTCTTCTCCGAAAAGGTTGTTGCCGCCCACTTTGAGTACCGACTTGAGCGTCGGGAAGCCCATGGTGATTTGCGCATCGAATACCGTCACTTCTGGAATCATGCCTTCGGCGAAAGTCGATTGCCACAAGTATTCGTCGCTCCAACGCACGTTGGTGTTGAAGCCCAATTGGAACTTGGCCGTCTTGACGACCGAATCGTTGCCCAACATCGCCTTGAAACGGTGCTCTGGCGTGTTGAAGCCCGGGATGAAATCAGGGTCCTCGGTTTCGTCAAATTCAAACTGCGCGTGGTTGTAGTTGACACCCAACTCGAAGTTGCGGTAGATCTTTTTAGACAAACCGATTCCGATACCAAACGAGGTCACGGTAGCACCTGTGTTGGTGTAAATCTGGAACGTACGCAAATCGCCTCTCGAAACCGCTTCGGCACCCGTTTGTGTACCGACGGTTCCGTACAATGGCGTCAAGACGCGCACCTGGTTCAGGAAGTCGTTGTAGATGTTGTAGTATCCGCTGATGTCGACCGACAAATCGTTGTTGATCACCGAACGGTAACCCACTTCAAACGCTTGTACGCGCTCTGGCTTGACGAGGTCGAAATTGGCTTTTCTCAAAACGCTGGCATCGCCCGAGTTACGGAACTCCCTTACCGATTGGACGCTGTAAGAGTTGTTGTAGGCCAAATTACCATCGAGTGTCACCTCTGTGGGTTGACCAGCATCTATACCGGCCTGGCTTACCTGACGAACTTCGGTGTAACGCGACAGGTTGTCCGGCGCCGAACCGATCAAGGCATAAACCGTCGGGCCCAAATCGAGTCCGATGTACTGGTCTTGCGTGGTCGGGTTCCTGAAACCTGTTTGGTAAGACAAGCGGAAGTTGTGCTGTTTGTTCGATCCTGCCGCATAGCCCAACGCGACACGCGGAGAGAAGAATCCGTCAAAGTTCTGGCTTTTGTCGTAACGTACCGAAGCGGTCAGTTTGAGTCGCTCCTCGGCCATGAATTTCTTGACCAATTGTGCATAGGCACCGTACTCTTCATATTTGAGCGGGCCGTCGAAATCGGTAAAGATCGTGCCTTGCGAGTCCATGATGTATTGTCGCCAAGAACCGCCCACCTGGATTTCGGCAAACTTGATCTCGTTCTTGAAATTGTAGTTGGCGTCGCCATGCCACAGTTGCGATTGGTCGATGAACTTGGAACCCGTTTGCAGGTTCGGGTCGTCGCTGGCCGCCGCCAAGGCTTGTTTGAACTCAGGGCTTCCCGGGAGGAATCGTCCGGTATCGGCCACCGAGCGCGCAATCATGTGCGACACGGCCGGCGTTTGTCCTGCCAAAGTAGACTGGATGTATGCACCTGCATATTCGCCGAACCAAGTGTTGTTCGACTTCCACATGTTGTTGACGGCCAAACCTGCGAAACGCATGTCATAAGAGTCGCCCGCATCTTCATCTGTCATATAGAACCGAACAAAGAAATTGTCTTTCTTGAGTTCGATCTTGTTTTGGTTCATGTAAAAATTCTTGAGGTAGTAGCGGTTGGCACCCTGATAAATGGTGTTGCCCGTTCCGATCTTGCTCTGTAGGATGATCTCAAAATCGTTGTCCCACGGCTTGAAATGCAACGAGAAATCGGCTTTGAGGTTCTGGATCTTGTTGTCGCTCATGTCCTTTTCGGCATAACCCGTACGGCTCACGTCTACGCTTGGCAATAAGTTGACCAGGTCCGGGTTCGGGAGCAAGCCCATGGCTGCCAACGTCTGGCCGACGCCTTTGAGGTTGGTTTTGGCCTCGTCGCCATAGATGTTCAATCCATCGTAATCGAGATTGGCCGCGTGTCCGATGGCATCAGGGTTGTCGATGATGTTGCTGTTTTCTACGTTTCGCGTATCGGCAGCGATCCATTCGGTGGCTTTGAGGAACGTAAAGTTGGCTTTGGCCGCAAAATGTCTGGTGAACTTCTTGGCTGCGCGGATGCCCACATCCCAATAATCGTTGGTTCCGGCCACGTCCTGCGTGGTTTGACCGTATTTGACATAAGTGCTGATGCCTTCGCTCAAGAACGGGCTTTTGCTGTTCATGAACAAGATGCCGTTGAACGCGTTGGCGCCGTAAAGTGCCGAAGACGCACCCGGCAACAATTCGACATTGGCCACGTCGAGTTCAGAGATCCCAATCAGGTTACCCAATACGAAGTTGAGCGCCGGCGACGAGTTGTCCATCCCGTCTACCAACTGCATGAAACGCGTGTTGGCCACGGTCGAGAAGCCGCGGGTGTTGATCGATTTGAACGACAAACTGCTGGTGTTGAAGTGTACTTCTTTGAGGTTTTCGAGCCCGTCGTAATAAGACGCCGCCGTGGTGGCCTTGATGGCTTGCTGGCTCATACGCTCGATGGTTACCGGCGATTCGAGTACCCGTTCCGGTGTGCGCGAAGCCGAAACGACAATCTCGTCAAGCTTGTTCTCCTGATCGGTCAGCGAAACGCTCACCATTTGGTTGTTCGATTGCACTTGTGCCGTCTTGGTGCCATACCCAACGCTCGATATTTCTATCGAAAAGGGCGGTGTTGCCGACGTATTCAAGGTGAATTTCCCGGTGTCGTCGGTGACTGTCCCGGCGCTGTCCCCGACCACTTTGACGTTGGCCCCGGGAACGGGCTGTCCGGTGTTGTCCGTCACCGAACCTGTAACCGTCGTTTGCGCGTGTACGACGCCACAAAACAACAAGGTCAAAATAAATAAGTACACTTTCATGAGTTAGATTTGATTGGTTTATAATGCCAAAGTACAAATATTTTTAATATTCTAAGAAAACGTTATCGTAAAACTAAAAATCCGCAATATTATGCGGCCTTTTTTAACTATTTGGTATTTGATAATTTTAAACTTTTATTAACATATTTTAAAAAATCCTACAAAAAATACTATGCACTCATACTAAATGAGCGCAAAATTGTATTAATCATAAAAAACAAAATTTACGAACAGGATATAAACAAAAAAGCGGGACAATGCCCGCTTTTACTATGTTTGGTCGTGAAAGACTTATTCTACCGTCACCGATTTGGCCAGGTTTCTCGGCTGGTCTACGTTGCATCCGCGCATCACGGCAATGTGGTACGACAACAACTGTAACGGAATCGTAGTCAACAGTGGCGACAGCGCATCGGAAGTATCTGGGATTTCGATCACATAATCGGCCAATTCGCGTACTTGCGTATCGCCCTTGGTGACCACCGCGATGATTTTGCCGCTGCGCGACTTGATCTCCTGGATGTTCGACACCACTTTGTCGTAGTGGCCTTGCTTTGGCGCGATGACAATCACCGGCATGTGTTCGTCGATGAGCGCGATAGGGCCGTGCTTCATTTCGGCTGCCGGATAACCCTCGGCGTGAATATAGGAAATCTCCTTTAACTTGAGCGCGCCTTCCAAAGCCACCGGGAAGTTGTATCCGCGGCCCAGGTACAAACAATTCGTAGAATCCTTGAACTTGGCGGCAATCGTCTTGGTCACGTCATTGGTTTCCAAGGCTTCCTGTACTTTTTCTGGAATGATTTCGAGTTCCTGCAAATAGCGGTGGAAATCAGAATTCGACAACGTTCCTTTGGCCTTGGCCAAACGCAACGCAATCATCGTAAGGACGGTAATTTGGGTCGTGAACGCCTTGGTCGACGCCACCCCGATTTCTGGCCCTGCGTGCGTATAAGCGCCCGCATGCGTCTCGCGAGAGATCGACGAGCCCACCACGTTGCACACACCAAAAACAAACGCGCCTTTCTCTTTGGCGAGTTTGATGGCGGCCAACGTATCGGCGGTTTCGCCCGATTGCGAGATCGGGATCACCACATCGCCCGGGTTGATGATCGGGTTTCTGTATCTGAATTCCGAAGCGTATTCTACTTCTACCGGAATACGTGTGAATTCTTCAAAAATGTATTCGGCAACCAAGCCTGCGTGCCAAGAGGTTCCGCAAGCCACGATCAAGATACGGTCGGCATTGAGGAATTTCTCGAGGTTGTCCTCGACGCCCGCCATCTGGATCAGGCCTTCGTTGGCGTGTAAACGACCGCGGTAGGTATCCTTGATAACGCTCGGTTGTTCGTAGATTTCCTTGAGCATAAAGTGGTCGTAACCGCCTTTCTCGATTTGCTCGAGGTTCATCTGCAATTCCTGTACGTAAGGGTCGACGAGCGAGTCGTCTTTGATTTTTCTAATTTTGAGCGGCTTGTTCAAACGAACCACGGCCATTTCCTCGTCTTCGAGATAGATCGCATTCGAGGTGTATTCGATGAACGGCGATGCATCCGAAGCCACGAAGAACTCGTCTTTGCCTACGCCGATCGCGAGCGGGCTGCCCAAGCGTGCCGCTACGATTTCATCGGGTTTCTTTTTGTCGAAAACGCAAATAGCATAAGCGCCGACAACCTGGTTGAGCGCGACCTGAACGGCCTTGCCCAATTTGAGGTTTTCCTTTTTCTGGACTTCCTCGATCAGGTTTACGAGCACTTCGGTATCGGTGTCCGAGTGGAATTTGTACCCGCGTTTGATGAGTTCTTTTTTGAGCGGCTCGTAGTTTTCGATGATGCCGTTGTGGATGATCACCAAGTCGCCCGAATTCGAAACGTGCGGGTGCGAGTTCACATCGTTCGGCACCCCGTGGGTCGCCCAACGCGTATGCCCTATCCCGATGGTTCCGGTGGTCGTGATTTCTTTGGCCTTGGCTTCGAGGTCCGAAACCTTGCCCTTGGTTTTAGACAATTTGACGCTGGTGCCGTCATAGACCATGACGCCCGCGCTGTCATACCCTCTGTACTCGAGGCGTTTCAATCCTTTGATGACGATGGGATACGCTTCCCTATGTCCTATATACCCAACAATTCCACACATGGTTTTACTAATTTGGTTTCGTAAAATAAATCGTAAATTTCATTTTCTTGTCGTCGGGAACGCCTGGCGTATTGCCCCAAAGTATGGTCCCGAACGGGTTGGCAATGTTCATTTGAGGCGTGTCTTTCAACAAGAACGACGCAAATGTATCAATCTGCGGTAAAAGTATTGGTGTCTTGACGCTTTTATTCGATGTAACGTTAATATTCTCGGTGACCACCAACCCGAGCTTGACATTGGTGATCGTATCGTTGGTCATCAGCTTGCGGATATGGTTGGTAATTCTTACTTTATAGAGCGTGCCGCGGCCGTCTTCCTTGACGATGATCCCGCCATGCGACCTCTTGTTGTACTTGACACTGGCAAAGGACGTGAGCTGGTCGGTCGAATAATCGATCAACGGTACTTTGTTGTTGATGTCGTACAGGTAAATACGGTTCGGCTCATCGGTAGCGCTGCCCATGGCGTCGCGGTCTACATAAAACGTAAGGCTCGCATCGTTGATGAGCCAATTGTTGCGTACCGATTGACGCAACGCATCGAGTTCGGCCTTGGTCTTGAACAACTCGATCACCGCCATCGACTGCCCGCCTTTGACAAAAAGTTGCGCGTCGCCCGTAGCCGGTGCGGCATTGTTCAAAGCATTCTCGAAAGTCCCGGTGTTTTCGTGTTGCTTCAAATTGACCGACTTGCCCGAAAGGTTCAGGGTAATGATTTTGTCTTCGGTATCTGGTGTTGGGTTTTCGGGTGTAGGGTCGGACACATACTGATGGTAGTGGATTTTGATCGTCCCCTTACTTATGTCGAGCAACGCCAACGCGCCCGCATCCGAACCGGATTGTGACACCTTAAAGTGCAATCCTCGGAAATAGTTCACAAAAACGTTGTTGTTGACCAAATTCCCCGATGCGGCCTCGGCCATAATCTTGTTGGCAAAAAAATCCTTGTTGAGCAAAAGATTCATCGACGGCCCTACCTTGGTTTTGTTTCCTTCTTCGTCTTCCGAAAAACCGCCCAGCTCGGTAAAAATAAACTCGGTGTTTTGTTCAGGGAGTTCCGAATCGTTGAGCAGCGTGCTCCCAACCGCACCTTCGAACGCCGCTATTTGATCGGAGTAGTATTTTTGCGTCTCGCCAGTTTCAGGATCTACGGCCCTTTGGTAAAAGAGCGACTCATATACTTGCAGGTTTATCTTCGAGGCTTTGTTGTACACCGAATCGAGTTCATAGGTATTTGCCGTTTCCGCGTCAGGATCCGTATAGGTCAACGTGCTAAAATAAGGTATGTTTAAAACCACTTTATCTACCACCGGTACCCTGGCGTAACTTATGTTTGTCGGCTGTACCGACATCAAAGCCTGCACTACAATGTGCGCCGTGGTCTTGCCAAACACAGGGTCGTTGTAAACACCCAACTGCTGCACGGCAAGGTTGCTGGTCTCTACCGGACCGAGCGCCTGGTTGTAGGCCAGGAAGTCAAAATCTTCGGGGTCGCCAAACGCAAAGTTGTCGTCGCCGACAATGTTGGCGCCCATTTCGTTCGCATCGGTATCACAGGCCACAAAAAGACCTATTGAAAAAAGGACTAAAAAAGAAGCAAAAATCGAATTCAATTTCATGTGTAAAAGCTTATAGCACCGTGTTTTTGTAAAATGCCGTGTAAGCCTCGGCAAATTTTTCTTTGGCGACGAAAGGTAGAAAAGGTTTGCCCGATGATTCTATAAATTTTGTTAAACTTGCGGGCAGGTTTTCGGACGCGATTACCACGGCATCGGAGTGGTTGACGGCCGTCTTGAGGATGTTCTCGTAATTGGGCGTTTCAAGGAAACTGATGGCCTCTTGCGGCACATTGTCGAACTTGACCTTGTTCATCATTTCACTGTCGAGTGTGCCCTCAAACGAAGGGGTATAAACCGACGTGACGATTTTGGTATCGGCAAACAACGCTTCATCCTTGTAGTAATGTTTCATGTAAATCGGCAAAAGCGACGCGAGCCAGCCGTGCACGTGGATGATGTCGGGTACCCAATTGAGTTTCTTGACCGTTTCGACCACGCCTTTGGCGAAAAAAATAGAACGCTCGTCGTTGTCGGGATACAGCACGCCGTCTTCGTCGGTAAAAGTGGCCTTGCGTTTGAAATACTCGTCGTTGTCGATGAAATAAACCTGGATGCGCTCCTTGGGAATCGATGCCACCTTGATGATCAGCGGCATGTCAAGGTCATTGACCACCAGGTTCATCCCCGAAAGCCGAATGACTTCGTGCAATTGGTGTCTGCGCTCATTAATATTCCCGTACCGCGGCATGAAGATCCTGATTTGCCCACCCTGATCGTTGATCATTTTAGGCACGTCGTAAGACATCAAAGAGACTTCATTTTCAGCCAGATAAGGCACCACTTCAGATGATACGTACAATATCCTCTTATCCTCCATATCCAAAATTTACTTTACTTATTGTCAACAAAAAACACGCAAAAGTACAAAATTTTGCGCAGTTAACCACTAAAAGATTAAGTTTGCACCGTATTTAATCGCTACTGCATGCTCATTTTCAACAGCCCGGCCGATTTGCAGGCCCACTTGAAATCGGAGACGCCTGTACGCGGGAACCGCCGCGAGAAAAGCATCGGATTTGTACCGACCATGGGCGCTTTGCACGAAGGGCACCTCTCGCTTTTGCGCGAATCGATGCGCGAAAACAACCTGACGGTCATCAGTATTTTTGTCAACCCCACGCAGTTCAACAATCCCGAAGACCTGGCCAAATACCCGCGCACGCTTGACGCCGACGTGGCCAAGATCGAAAAACTCAACCCAAAAATCATCGTTTTTGCACCTGGCGTAGACGACATGTACCAGGGCAACACTGTATCGAAACACTACGATTTTGACGGACTCGAAAACCAAATGGAGGGCCGTTTCAGACCCGGACATTTTGACGGGGTGGGCACCATCGTACACCGTTTGTTCGAAATCGTAAAACCCGACAACGCCTATTTTGGCGAGAAGGATTTCCAGCAGTTGCAGATTGTCAAGAAATTGGTCGAAAAAACCAAGCTGCCCGTCAACGTGGTGGGCTGCCCTATTTTTCGCGAACCCAACGGACTGGCGATGAGCTCGCGCAACGAACGGCTTTCGGCCGAGGAACGTGAAAAAGCCGCTGTCATCTACCAGACGCTGCTGGCTGCCAAAAAGCGGTTTGGCACGGAAAATGCTAAACGCGTCGCCGATTTTGTGACCGATACGTTCGAAAAAACAGCAGGTTTCGATTTGGAGTATTTTGAGATCGCCGACGAGGCGACTTTGGAACCGATCGCAACGATCGAACCGGGTAAAAAATACCGTGCGTTCATCGCCGTGTTTGTTAACAAAATCAGATTGATCGATACTATTTCATTAAATTAAATTACCTTTGCCCCATGCAAGTTCACGTAGTAAAATCTAAGATCCATCGCGTTACGGTTACGGGCGCCGATTTGAATTACATCGGCAGCATCACCATAGACGAAGCGCTTATGGAAGCGGCCAACCTGATCGAAGGCGAAAAGGTCTCGATCGTCAACGTCAACAACGGCGAACGACTCGAAACCTACGTCATCAAAGGCAACCGAAACAGCGGCGAAATCACGCTCAACGGTCCGGCGGCTAGAAAAGTACACCAAGGCGATATCATCATCATCATCGCTTACGGCATTCTTGACATCGAAGAGGCCAAAAAGTTCAAACCTGCCTTGATTTTCCCCAACGAAAAGAACAACTCGTTGTCTTAAGCCCTTTTTACCGTGCAAGAAAACGCCGCTCCCGAAGCCAATACCGATGACGTTGCTGGCCAAAGTGGCGTGAAAAGCATGTTGGTCAAATGGCTGTCGATCCTCTTGCCGATCCTGCTCGGTATTTACCTGATTGTCTATACCTACGAAAAATTTACGCCCGAGCAAATTGCCGAGATCAAGGGCTACTTCAACAACGCCGATTACCTTTACATTTTTGTCGCGGCCGTCATCGCCGTCCTTGGCAACGCGTCGCGCGCCTACCGATGGAAATTCGCGCTCGAGCACATGGGCTATCGTTCGCGGTTCAGGAACAACTTCATGGCCGTCAACATTGGCTATTTGTTGAACCTGACCGTTCCCAAATCGGGCGAGATTTCGCGTGCGGTCATCGTCAAAAAATACGACGGCATCCCGTTTGACAAAGGTTTTGGCAGTATTGTGGCCGAACGCATCGTAGACATGGTCATCCTGCTGTTGTTCATGCTTTTGGCCGTTGTCTTGCAGTTCGATATCGCCAAGGCATTCATCCTCGACAAAATCCCGCTGAACAAATTGGTCATCGCGGCCATAGTAGGCGTGTTCGTATTTACGGCGCTGCTGATGGTATACCTGTACTCGAAATCGCCCTTGATCCTCAAACTCAAAAAACACGTAAGCGGACTCAAAGAAGGCGTTTTTTCGATTGTGCACATGGAACAAAAATGGGCTTTTTTGCTGCACACGATCTTCATTTGGGCATCTTATATTTTGATGTTTTGGGTAACGATATTTACGTTTGAGGAAACCAGCAGCCTATCGTTCGGGGCTGTCGTGACATCGTTTGTCGTGGGCAGCATCGCCATTGCGTTCACCAATTCGGGGTTTGGTTCGTACCCGTTCCTGATTTCAAAAATCCTGCTCGTTTATGCCATTTCAGAAACCGTGGGCAACGCTTTTGGTTGGATTGTTTGGACTTCGCAAATGGTCGTGGTGGTGGTGCTCGGCGCGCTATCGTTTTTATTGCTTCCCGTCTTAAACCGAAGCAAATAATTCTTACCTTGGGGTCGATTTCATAAAAAACATCGATTAACCAACAAAACATTCCATGAGAAATCTGTTTTTATGCATCGCATTCTTGTGCGTTGTACCTGTCCAGTCCCAAAAGACAGTCGAAATCTTAACCTCAAAAAAACTCAATGGCGACCGCGAAATCATCATCGGACTGCCGCCATCTTACGAAAGCAACAAGTCGAAAAAGTACCCGCTTTTGGTGCTGCTCGACGGCGATTACCTGTTCGATGCGTTCCAGGGCGCGCTCAATTATGGCGCCTATTGGGACGACATTCCCGAAATGATCATCGTGGGTGTCGTCCAAAACAAAAAAGACGAACGCTATACCGACTGCGCCGTAGACGAAACCACGGGGCTGCCCGCCGAAAGCGGAGAGGCCTTTTTTGAATTCATTGGCCAGGAACTCGTGCCGGCGATCGAAAAAAATTACCGCATCGCACCGTTCAAGATGATTGCGGGCCACGACACCACGGCCGGATTCATGAATTTCTATTTGTACAAAGACCAGCCGTTGTTCGACGCCTACATTTCGATGAGCCCCGAATTGCCGCTGGGCATGGAAGAACAATTGCCCGAGCGTTTCCAGGCCATCCAAAAAACGATTTACTACTACCAATCGACGGCCGACGGCGATGTCAAGAAAATGCAGCAACGCATCCTGAAGCTCGATGCCGAGGCCAAGAAAATCCAAAAACCGACGTTGCAATATTACTTCGACGAGTTCAAGGGCGCCTCGCACTACTCGCTTGTGCTGCATTCGATCCCGAACGCTTTGTACGACTTTTTCCAGATTTACCAACCCATCTCGACGGCCGAGTTCGATCAGAAAATTGCGGTGCTCCCGTCGGGCTATGTCGATTATCTGGTCAAAAAATACGAAGTCATCGAAAAATCGCTGAGCATGGATTTGCAGATCCGCCTTAACGATTTCAAGGCGATCGAAGCTGCCATCCTCAAAAACAAGGCCTATGGCGAGTTCGAGCAATTGGCGCAATTGGCCAAGAAAAATTATCCGCAATCGATGCTGGCCGACTACGAGTTGGGCATGATGTACGAAAAAACCGGCGACATCAAAAAGGCCATCAAGCACTTTCAAAACGCGTTTCAGAAAGACGAAATCGGCGATTTGACCAAGGACATGATGCTCGACCGCGCCGACGAACTCAAGAACATGTAACTTTTTATGTCAAAAATCAAGACGGCGTTCTTTTGCCAGCATTGCGGCACGCAATATGCCAAATGGCAGGGCCAATGCAACGCTTGTAAGCAGTGGAATACCATCGTCGAGGAGCTGATCCAGAAAGACGAAAAACAAACCTGGAAGACCACGACTTCTAACGAATCCAAACGCGCGCCCAAACCGCTCAAGGTGGGCGATATCGATTCGGCGCAGGAAATCCGGATGGATTCGTTTGACGGCGAACTCAACCGTGTGCTGGGCGGCGGGATTGTTCCCGGGTCGCTCATTTTGCTGGGCGGCGAACCCGGCATCGGCAAGAGTACGTTACTGTTGCAGATTTCGCTGCGTTTGCCCTACAAAACCCTGTATGTTTCGGGCGAGGAAAGCCAGAAGCAAATCAAGATGCGCGCCGAACGCATCACGGCCAAAACCGACAATTGCTACATCCTGACCGAAACCAAGACGCAAAACATCTTTCGCAGCATCACCGAGATTGCGCCCGACATCGTCATCATCGACTCGATCCAAACGCTGCACACCGACTACATCGAATCGTCGCCGGGAAGCATTTCGCAAATCAGGGAATGTACGGCCGAACTGATCAAATTTGCCAAGGAAACCAACGTTCCCGTGCTGCTCATCGGCCACATCACCAAGGATGGCACGATCGCAGGGCCCAAAATCCTCGAGCACATGGTCGACACGGTTTTGCAATTCGAAGGCGACCGCAATCATGTTTACCGCATCCTGCGTTCGCTCAAGAACCGTTTTGGATCGACGGCAGAATTGGGCATTTACGAAATGCTGGGTTCGGGTTTGCGCGAAGTAGCCAACCCGTCGGAAATATTGATTTCGCACCGCGGCGAAGAACTCTCGGGAACCGCAATCGCGTGTACGCTAGAAGGCATGCGCCCGCTCATGATCGAAATTCAGGCGCTGGTGTCGACGGCCGTTTATGGTACGCCGCAACGTTCGACCACGGGTTACAACGCCAAACGGCTCAACATGATTTTGGCCGTTTTGGAAAAACGCGCGGGATTCAGATTGGGCACCAAAGATGTGTTCCTGAACATCACCGGCGGCATCACCGTAGACGATCCTGCGATCGATTTGGCTGTGGTGGCCGCGATTTTGTCGTCGAACGAAGACATCCCGATTGGCGAGGGTTACTGCTTTGCGGGCGAAGTCGGGCTTTCGGGTGAAATCCGTCCGGTGAACCGCGTAGACCAACGCATTCAGGAAGCCGAAAAGCTCGGGTTCACGACCATATTCGTGTCCAAATACAATAAAATCAGCCTCAAAAATACCCAAATCCGCGTCAAGCTCGTCTCGAAAATCGAAGACGTGGCGGGCGAATTGTTCGGATAAAAGTTTTACCTTTAATTGTTATGAAGTCCACAAAAAGAACGGCCAGACAAAAAATATTCCTTGCGCTCAAGATCGTCGGCGTGCTTTTTATCTTGCTCGTGGCCGGGGCGATGTTTTTCCGCGATGCGATTTTGCAAAAGGCGCTCGTCGAAATCTCGGACAAGATGGACCGCGATTACGACTGTACGTTTTCGGTCAAACAGGCCCAATTCGACGGACTGACCACGGTAGACATGCAGGACATCCGGCTCGTTCCCAAAAAGGCCGACACCTTGTTTGTCATCGAATCCATCCGCGCCAAAGTCAGTTTCTGGAACCTGCTCACGGGCGATTTGCAACTCAGCAGCCTCGAGGCGCGCAACGGTTTCGTCAACCTGGTCAAGGACGCCAACGGCAAGAACTTTCAGGCGTTTCTGCCCAAGAAAACCAAAACCGAACAACAATCGGCCAAAAAAACCAACTACGCCGAACTCGCCTACAAAATCCTCAACCAGGCGCTCAACCTGATCCCGACCGACATGAAGCTCGAAAACCTGTCGTTGCGCATGGACGATATGGGCAAACGCGCCAAACTGAGTTTGATGTCGATGTCGCTAGAGGACAAAAAACTCGAGAGCGCGATCCAGGTGCAAACCAATACGTTTACGCAGCGTTGGCGCATCACGGGCATGGCCGATCCGCGCAACAAGCAAACCGATTTGCGGTTCTTTAACCTCGATACGGGAAAAATCAAGGTGCCTTATTTTGACGAACGGTACAATTTGAAGGCTGCGTTCGATTCGATAAGGCTTAAGGTCGACAACATCGATATGGACGGCCGCGAGCTGCATGTAGACGGGTTTACATCGATCACGAATTTGCACGTCAACCACGAAAAAATTGCGCGCAAGGACGTGGTGATCAAGGATGCGCAATTCGACTATCATTTTTTGTTTGGCGAACATTTTATCGCCATCGACAGCGCGTCGACGGCAACACTCAACCGCATCAAATTCCATCCGTATGTGGAATACAACAACGAAAAGGACAAGATTTACAAACTCAAGGTAGCGCTCCCGAAAATGAAGGCGCAGGATTTCATCGAATCGTTGCCCAACGGATTGTTCACACATTTTGAAGGCATGGAAGCCGAGGGTAATTTTGACTACCGTCTGCATTTCGAATACAACAAGGACAAGCCCAACGGCGTGGTGTTCGACAGCCAGCTCAACAAAGAAAACCTTCGCATCGTCAAATATGGCGAGGCCGATTTGGCCAAACTCAACGGTCCGTTTACGTACCGCGCCATCATCAACGACGTGCCGCAACGCCCGATATACGTAGGCAGTTCGAACCCGAACTACGCGCCTTTGTCGTCAATCACGCCTTATTTGCGCAAGGCGGTGCTCACCACCGAAGACCCGTCGTTTTTTTCGCACAAGGGTTTCATCAACGAAGCGTTCAAGCAATCGATCGTCAAAAACATCAAGACCAAGAAGTTTACACGCGGGGCGAGTACCATTTCGATGCAGCTCGTCAAGAACGTGTTTTTGACCCGCGACAAGACGCTGTCGCGCAAACTCGAGGAGATTTTGCTCGTGTACATTTTAGAGAACAACCGCATCGTAAGCAAGGAACGCATGCTCGAGGTGTATTTCAACATCATCGAATGGGGACCGAACATTTACGGCATTGGCGAAGCGGCGCATTTTTATTTTGAGAAGTATCCGTCGCAACTATCGCTCAACGAGTGTTTGTTTTTGGCCAACATCATCCCGAGCCCGAGACGTTTCATGTACCAGTTCAATTCGGACGCCAACCTCAAGCCGTATGCGCGCAACCGCGACCGTCATGTGCGCAATTTGATGTTGCGGCGCGGCGTGATCACGCCCGTAGACACCATTTATGAATTGCCGATCATGGTGACCGGTCCGGCGCGTTCTTATGTGCGTACCAAGCAGCAGCTGGTGCAGGAAATCGATTCGACTTCGATCGAGGAATTTGATTTTTGATGGAAATCGTGTAAGGTATTCGTTTTCAATCTGTAATCGATTGGACAAATATTGTTTACATTTACTTTCTAATCAAATACCAATCCTATGAAAACTAAAATTACCTTATTGCTTTTTGCACTATCGGTAAGTTCGGTTGCGCAGACCATCGCAATCCCCGAATTTGCCACCGGGCTCTCAGGACCCGTCGCCATAGCGCATGCCGGCGATTCGCGTTTGTTTGTCGTGCAGCAATCGGGTGCGATCCGTATCCTCAATGCCGACGGTACGGTCAAACCCAACAACTTCCTGACCTTGACCACATCCACGATCAGCACAGGCGGCGAACGCGGACTGTTGGGGCTTGCGTTCCATCCTGAGTATGCCACCAACGGCTATTTCTTTGTGAACTATACGCGCAGCGGCGACGGGGCAACGGTTGTCGCACGCTATTCGGTTGATCCGAACAACCCCGATTTGGCGCTCACCACCGGAACGCCTTTCATCACCATTGCGCAACCGTTCAGCAACCACAACGGCGGAACCATCAAATTTGGCCCAGACGGCTACCTCTACATTGGCATGGGCGACGGCGGAAGCGGCGGCGATCCGGGCAACCGCGCGCAAAACATCAACGACAACCTGGGCAAAATGCTGCGCATAGACGTAGACACGCCCAACGGCAATATTCCGTACAGCAACCCTGCCGACAACCCATTTGTCAACGCCGATGGCAACGACGAAATTTGGGCCACCGGACTTCGCAATCCGTGGAAGTTTTCGTTCGACCGGGGCAACGGCGATTTGTGGATTGCCGATGTGGGCCAGAATGCGATCGAGGAAATCAACCACGTGACCTCGACCACCGCCGGACTCAACTACGGATGGAAATGTTACGAAGGCAACGCGGTGTATTCGCCAGGATGCGCGAATCCGAACGTGACCTATACGTTTCCTGTGGCTACGTATTCCCATTCGGGCGGCGCGTGCTCAGTCACGGGAGGCTACCGGTATACTGGGACCACCTATCCGAACATGCAGGACAAATACTTTTTTGCCGATTTGTGTTTGAACCGGATCGGGATGGTGAACGTCAACACCAATGCGATTACCTACTCGGCGAATTTCTCGACGGGCAATCCGAACAATCCCGGTTTTAGCTGGACGTCGTTGGGCGAAGACATGAACGGCGAATTGTACATTGCTTCGGCAGCGCTGGGGAAAATTTACAGGATTACCGATACTTCGTTGGCGGTTGACCAATTCGCGACGACCACCATGGAGATCAAACCAAACCCCTCGGATTCGGAGTTTTTTGTCAAAATCGCCAGTGCAAACTACCCGGTCCATATCAAAATCGTAGACGCAAGCGGAAAGGTAGTACATGACCAGCAAATCGAGTCGGAGTTCACAGCCATTCCCACCGGACCGTTGGCCGGCGGAATTTATTTGGTCAATGCAACCGACAACAGGGGGGGTAAAACCACTTCAAAATTGGGAATTACGCATTGAGTAAATACCAAGGAACATAAATTTAAATGCGGTTTAATAGAAAGACCGCATTTTTTTATTCTCCTACCCAAAAAAAGCCGTTTCCATAGTTTTTGAATTAAAATTGTCAACGTTTTACTAACTTCGCGTTTGAAAACCCAAATCCTATGAAAAAAACAGACGCGCTTTTTTATTTACTCTTTTTATTAATTTCCGCTCCTTTTTTTGCGCAGAGTATCAACATAGTTCCATTCGCGAACGGTTTTAACACACCCGTAGAAATTGCGAATGCCGGCGACAACAGGCTTTTTGTTGTAGAGTGGGCAGGCAGGATCCGAATCGTCAATCCTGACGGAACCGTAAATCCGGTTGACTTTTTGACCGTCCCGAGTAGCATCATCATGACGGGGTCTGAACGCGGTTTATTGGGTCTGGCTTTTGATCCTCAATACGCGACCAATGGCTATTTCTACATTTGTTACACCAGTATGCCTGCGGGCGATGTAACCATAGCACGCTACACCCGCAATCCCGAAAATGCAAACCTTGCGCTTCCCGATAGCAGCTTGATCATCATGGCAATCCCGCACGCGCTGGGTGTTCACAACGGCGGAACCTTGAGATTTGGCCCCGACGGTTATTTGTATCTCGGGGTAGGCGATGGAAACAACACCTGGCCGTTACCCCACGCCCAAGATATCAATTTGAATTTAGGAAAGATGTTGCGCATAGACGTAAGCAATTCAAGCCAGGCCGTCCCTTACACCATCCCGCCGGGAAACCCTTTTGTTGGTGTCGAAGGCAACGATGAAATTTGGGCAGTTGGTTTGAGAAATCCGTGGAAATATTCCTTCGATCGTCAGGACGGAACATTGTGGATTGCCGATGTGGGCGAGTCCAGTTGGGAGGAAATCAACCATGTGGGATCTGGCCAGGCCGGACTCAACTATGGATGGAGTTGCTATGAAGGTGTTACCAATTTTGTGAACTGCGGGCTTCCGACATCAGAGGTGACTTTCCCGCTTACTACGTATGCACATACATCCAACAGATGTTCGATTATCGGTGGATATGCCTACTCCGGAACGACTTATCCAGATTTACAAAACAAATACATTTTCGCCGATTTGTGCGCCAATAACATCTTTGCCGCCGACGTAACCACAGGCGTCATTACCACTTCGGAAACGTTTACGGGCGACCCCTACTATTTCATGACTCTCGGTGAAGATTCAAGCGGTGAATTGTATGTCGCAGGTTCGAGCGGCATTTACAAGATTATCGATGCAAATCTGCACACCACTGGCTTCGATAAATTTGGTTTTACCGCGTTGCCAAATCCGGCGTCTTCAGAAATTTCGGTCAAGCTCAACAACAACAACTATCCGGCGCAAGCCAACCTGATCGACCTGCAAGGGAAATTGTTGCTGAGTCAAAAACTTGAATCAGAAGCGACACAAATTTATACCTCATCGCTCCAAAACGGTGTTTACATATTGTCGGTTACCGACAATGCTGGCTCGATTTCGAGTGCAAAAATGGTCATCGCAAAATAAATCAAGGTGCAGGATCGGGAAAGCGGTTTTGCACCTTTTCTATCTCCTTGATTACCGATTCGGATAGCGCGATTTGATGCGATGCGATGTTCTCGGACAATTGCCTAATGTTGGTCGCCCCGATAATCGTACTGGTTACAAAGGATTGTTTTTGGACAAACGCCAATGCCATCTGTGCGAGCGATAGTCCAAAATCGGAAGCAATTTGCTGGTACAATTTTGACGCCTCGCGTGTGGACTGCGAATTGTAGCGTGTAAAATTCGGGAACAGGTTCAGGCGCGCGTTCGGATCTTGAATTTCGGCTGCGTATTTTCCGGACAACAACCCGAAAGCCAACGGCGAATAGGCCAACAACCCAACATTTTCCCGGTAAGCGACTTCGGCCAGGTTCATCTCGAACGTTCGGTTCACAAGCGAATACGGATTTTGCGTGGTGACAATCCTAGGTAGATTGTGTTTGTTGCTTTCCTCGAGAAACCGCATGATGCCCCAAGGCGTCTCGTTCGAAACCCCGATGTGTCTGATCTTGCCTTCTGCAATCAAGCTTTTGAAAACTTCCAAAACCGATTGGATGTTGTCCTGCCACGCATCTTCCTCGGGCCTGAACGCACGCTGCCCAAAGAAGTTGACCTTGCGCTCGGGCCAATGCAATTGGTACAAATCGATGTAGTCCGTTTGCAGACGCGCCAGGCTTTTCTCTACCGATTCGCGTATCGTTTGTTCATTGAAACCCAAATCCTGTCGGATGAACGGCAGTCCGCGATTAGCACCTGCGATTTTGGTGGCCAACACAATTTCACTTCTCTTGCCGGATTTCTTGAGCCAGCTCCCAATGATCTTTTCGGTTGCGCCATAAGTAGGCTCGTGCGCCGGAACGGGATACATCTCGGCTGTATCAATAAAATTGACGCCTCTTTCTACCGCAAAGTCAATTTGTTCATGCCCTTCTTGTTCTGTGTTCTGTCGGCCAAAAGTCATCGTGCCAAGGCAAATGCTGCTTACTTTGACCGTCGTGTTGGGTAAGTTGGTGTGTGTCATTCAAAAGGTAAGACGTGCCGGGTTTGGAAAAAAGCTTTTCTCCAACCGCCGGCACGCCGATTTTCAATTTTGTATTAAATTTTACTGACTTCCCAAAGCCCCATCGATTTGTCTTTGTATTCCCCTTTTACCCCTTCGGTACAATTTTCGTTGATGATCACTATCGGGGTTGGCAAATTGAACGGTGGCAGCTGCAGGTTGATCTTTCTCCATCCGCCCGTGACAATATTGTGATTTTCTCGCTGTTCCGGAAAGGTGGTCGTGAACAAATACTTACAGCCCGAGGATTTGATATTGGCCAATGCTTTCAAAATATCGGCTTCGGACAAATGCACCAGACAATCCCGAACCATAATCATATCGTTTAAAGGCAGCGGATCTTCGATCAGGTTGATTACCTTAAACTCCCTGTTCTCGTTTTCGTATTTTTGCTTGTTTTTAACAATCAATTCTTCCACGATATCTGCACCTGTATACTTTACGTCGGACAGGTCAACATGCTGCATCCACTTAAAATCGCCGCATGGCAAGTCTAAAATAGACTTGATCTGTTTGTCGTTTATGAGTTGCGCGATGTCGCTTCGCAACGTCTTGGTTTGTTCAAGCTCCGATCCCGTCCCAGACGCGCTTTCAGAACTCTTCCAATAATTGCTGTTATAAATCTGAGTGAAAACTTCTCCAGTACTTTTGTTCTTAAACTTTGACACATCCCTGACCCTGTACCATTTCAACAGCCATTCCGGTGCAATGCGTTTGATTATCTTCTTCATTTGTTTATTTGTTTGCTTGTTTTTTTTTAGTGATTCTTTACAATTCGTTGAGCATCTTTGAAATCTCATCCAACTGTGGCGTCAGGATGATTTCGATGCGACGGTTCTTTGATTTTCCCTCGGCCGTGGTGTTCGGCATGATGGGTGCATACTCGCTGCGGCCCGCGGCGGTCAGGTTTGATTTGACCACCTTTTTGTTTTCGGCCAGGATCGATACGATGGCCGTAGCGCGCTTGGTCGATAAATCCCAGTTGTCGGCAATCGGGCCCGAGCCAGAATAGGCATCGTCGTCGGTGTGGCCTTCGATGAGTACCGAGATGTCGGGGTTGTCGCCCAACACCTTGCCCACCTCGACAACGGCTTTGCGGCCTTCGGTGCCCACGGCCCAGCTGCCCGACGAGAACAGCAATTTGTTCTCCATCGACACATAGACTTTGCCGTTCTTTTGTTGTACCGTAAGACCCTTGCCTTCGAAATTATTGAGCGCCTTAGACAGTGTTTCCTTGAGTTTTTTCATGGCCGCTTCCTTGCTGGCCATCATGTTTTCGAGTTCGGCCAAACGACGTGACGAATCGTCGAGGTCGTTGCGCAGTTTGTCCAAGCGCGACTTCTCGGCCGCGAGTGCTTTTTCCTTGTCCTCGAGTTGGGCGAGCAAATCACGGTTCTTGTTCATGTTGGCCGCGAGCGCGTCGTCGGAGTTTTTGGACAACGCATCATAAGACGATTGCAGCGCCGCCAGGTTGTTGCTCGCCGATTTATAATCGTTCGAGAGCTTGTCGCGCTCGGTTTTGGTCTTTGCGAGTTCGGCTTGGAGCGCCTTGTAATCCAGGTCGAGCTTGTTTTTTTCTTTTTCGCAATCCTTGCCTTCGTCCTGCAATTTGCGGTTTTCCTTGCGCAGGTTGGCGTATTTTTCTTCGAGTTCGTTGTAGACTTTTTTCGAGACGCACGACGTGCCCAACACAAGCGCGAGCGTCAAAATGGATAATCGTTTGATCATGGTTTTTACTTTATCTGGTTATGGTAATGTTCTTTGTTGTGGGATGCCCTAGCCCCGATTGAAACGGAAATCCTTTTTAACGGAGCAACGCGCAGTTAAAAAGATTGCAGTGCAAAGCGGGAAATGGCTCCTAGTCAATCTCGGCCAAAATCGGGCAATGGTCCGAATGTTTGGCCTCGGGCAAAATCACGGCGCGTTTGAGACGGTTTTCGAGCGGCTTGCTGACCAAAATATAGTCGATGCGCCAGCCTTTGTTGTTCGCGCGCGCGTTGCCGAAATTGCTCCACCACGTGTAATGGTGCGGGTCTTTGTTGAAATGGCGGAAACTGTCGATGAATCCTTCGTTGATGAACCCGTCGAGCCAACTGCGCTCTTCGGGCAAAAACCCCGACACGTTCTTGTTGCGCACCGGATCGTGTATGTCGATGGCCTGGTGGCAAATGTTGTAGTCGCCGCACACCACAAGGTTCGGATGATCCTTGCGCAGTCCGCGGATGTAGCCTTGAAAATCGTCCATGTACATGAATTTGTGCGGGATGCGCACGGCGTTGGTGCCGCTGGGCATGTAAAAACTCATGACCGAAATGTCGCCAAAATCGGCGCGGATGTTACGGCCTTCAAAATCCATGTGCTCGATGCCGGTACCGAAAGCCACGTGATCGGGTTTGATTTTCGAGAGGATGGCCACGCCGCTGTAGCCTTTTTTGTTGGCCGGATACCAGTAATGGTACGGATAGCCCGCGAGTTCAAAGTCGAGCGTGGGAATTTGCTCTTGAACGGCCTTGATTTCTTGCAGGCAAATCACATCGGGATCGGTGGCCTTGAGCCATTCGATAAACCCCTTGTTGATCGCCGCGCGTATGCCGTTGACGTTGTAGGAAATGATTCTCATTTGGTTGTACAAATTGGGTTTTCAAAAGTAGTAAAAAAGTGAAACTATCGCTTGCAAAAAACTGGCAAATTGGCGTTTTTTGCTATCTTTGCCCGGAGCACCAAAAACAAACAATCGATGGGTTTAGTAACCGCCAAAGAGGTCGCCAAGGCGATCAACGCTGAAAAATACGGAGTTTTCGGAACATTTGCCGGTTGGATGCTGATGAAGGCGCTCAAAATATCTACCCTGAACAAAATCTACAACAGACACAAGGACGAGCCCGGAATCGATTTCCTGAATTCGGTGATCGACGAATTCCAGATCAAATTCGAAATCCCCGAAGAAGACCTCAAAAGGTTGCCCAAAGACGGCTCGTACATCACGATCTCCAACCATCCGTTGGGTGGCGTAGACGGAATTTTGCTGCTCAAACTCATGCTCGAGCGCGAACCCAATTTCAAAATCATCGCCAACTTTTTGCTGCACCGCATCGAACCGCTCAAGCCGTTCATCATGCCGGTGAATCCGTTCGAAAATTTGAAAGGCGCCAAGTCGAGCGTCATCGGACTCAAGGAAACGTTGCGCCATTTGAGCGACGGCAAACCGCTGGGCATGTTTCCCGCGGGCGAGGTATCGACCTACAAAGACGGCAAACTGATGGTAGACAAGGAATGGGAAGAGGGCGCGATCAAGGTCATCCGCAAGGCGCAGGTGCCTGTGGTCCCGATTTATTTTCACGCCAAGAACAGCAAGTTTTTTTACATGCTTTCGAAAATCAACGACACGTTGCGCACGGCCAAGTTGCCTTCGGAATTGCTCACGCAAAAAGACCGCGTGATCAAGGTGCGTATCGGCAAACCCATTTCGGTGGCCGAACAGAACGAGCACCAAACGCTCGAGTCGTACTCAGATTTCCTACGCAAAAAAACCTACATGCTTTCGAATGCGTTCGAAAAAGACGAATCGTTTTTGAACAGTCAAAACCTCAAGCTGCAAAAAAACCCTAAAAAAATCGTGGCCGCGGCCAGCAAGGAAAAGATGCTGTCTGAAGTCGAGATGCTGCGCAAAACCGACTGCCGACTCACGCAAAGCAAGAACTACGAGGTGTTTTTGACCGAGGCGGGCAAGATCCCGAACATTTTGCACGAGATCGGGCGTTTGCGCGAGATAACGTTCCGCGAAGTGGGCGAAGGCACCAACGAATCTTTGGACCTCGACCAATACGACAAATACTACCACCACATGTTTTTGTGGGACGACGACGCCAAGGAAATTGCGGGCGCCTACCGTATGGGCATGGGCACCGAGATTTTCAAGAAGTACGGCATAGACGGATTTTACCTGCAAGAATTGTTCAGGTTCGAGCCCGAGCTGTTCGACATGATGAGCAAGTCGATCGAAATGGGCCGCGCGTTCATCGTGGGCGAATACCAGCAAAAACCGATGCCGCTGTTCCTGCTCTGGAAAGGCATCGTGCATTGTACGTTGCGTTACCCCGACCACAAGTATTTGATTGGTGGCGTGAGCATCTCGAACCAGTTTTCGAATTTCTCGAAATCGCTGATGATCGAGTTCATGAAGTCGCATTATTACGACCCGTATGTGGCGCAGTATGTGTACCCGAAAAAGGAATTCAAGGTGAAATTGAAAGATGCCGACAAGGATTTTGTGTTCAACGAAGCCGAAGCCGACCTCAACAAATTCGACAAGATCATCGACGAGATCGAACCGGGGAATTTGCGCCTGCCTGTGCTCATCAAAAAATACATCAAGCAAAACGCGCGTGTGATTGCATTCAACGTCGATCCTTTGTTCAACAATGCCGTCGACGGATTGATGTACATCCGCATCGCCGATTTGCCCGAGAGCACGGTGAAGCCGGTGATGGAAGAATTTCAGGCGGAATTGGAAAGAAAATTAACCGAAAAGGATGAATAATTTTCTTTTTCGAATATAAGTTTTATATTGCCTTGATTTTTAGTCTGTTCACATGGAAATTCAAGGAAATAGTATCACCACTTCTAGCAACGAAACATACCACCTTTATGTTTTTACTGGTAAAGTCTTGGAGAGTTCCAAGAATTTAGAGACCCGTGTATCCGGAAGCGGCGGCGGTGGTTTCGTGTACAAAGGCACCGGAGGCTCTTCAGATGTTACCATTAGGTCTAGAACACTTGTACACGACCAGCTCTTTTTGCTTTCTGAAACGGGAGAAGAACGAAGTTTTCAGTTGCAAGATTTTAATTTGGCTTGTCGTGCCGATCAAAATCTATCCATTTTTTGGGCAATCAAACAAGGTGACGAATACGGACCGTACCTTGCTGTATACAATCACAACACCAATAACATATTCTTTCAACACAATGTCATTGACAATATGTTTTCGTGGCGGCCGTTACAGAAAAAGACCTCCGACGTATTGATTTTTTGTTTGTGCATATTGGGTTATTTCTTGATTATCCCATTGATATTTGCGTATCGAAGAGGAAAAAATCTTTACGAATACTGGAAATCACTCAAAACCGAAAAAGAGCAGTTCAAAAATCACGTGCTAAGTCTCGCTCAAAATCGCATTTGAACTCAAATTCCTTTGCAAACGTTCCAAACGCCGTTGAGCAGAATCAAAATCACAAACACTACTACCCATCCTTTGTGTTTAACCATGTCTTTTTCGACAGAAAGATAGACGCGGTGCAACGTGTCTTTTTTGAACAGCAGGTCATACACGAGCAGACCCGGCACGAGTACAGCCAATAGGCCTACGACAATCCCGATCGGATTCATCAAAAACGCGCCTGCCAGGTCACCGTCGAACAACAACTTGACCGACCGCGTTGTCCCGCAAGTGGGGCACGGGTAACCCGTCAGGCTCTTGAAAAAACAGGTTTTCCAGCCCAGCATTTCGAACCAATCGTTGCGAAAGTAACTGATCGCAAAGTACAGCGCGCCCAGCAAACAAGCCACGCCGATCAAGCTGTATAATCCGTTTCTGGACATTATTGGAATGCCGAATCGATGGGTTCCCACAACTCGATCTTGTTGCCTTCGGGGTCGAGTATCCACGCAAACTTGCCATAGTCGTAGGCTTCGGGCGTACCCACGAGCGTCACGCCTGCCGCGCGAAGTTTATCGAGCAAGCCGTCCAAATCGTGTACGCGGAAGTTTTGCATGAACTGCTTTTCGGACGGGTCGAAGTATTTGGTATCGTCGGCAAACGGCGACCACTGTGTCGAACAATCGTTGCCTTGTGCGTCTTTCCACCAAAACGTACAACCCCATTGGTCTACGTTAAGCCCGAGGTGCTGGCCATACCAGTCCTTGAGCGCCGTCGGGTTTTGCGACTTGAAGAAAAATCCACCAATGCCCGTCACGCGTTTTTCGACGGGTTCGGGCCCGGTCGCACCAAAATACTTCGCCTTGATCTTGTCTACAATCACCTGCGCGAGCCGCTGGTGGCTTTCGAATGTCCAGCCTGCGATGTGCGGCGAAAGAACCACCTTGTCCGATTGCAACAAATATTGGAACGCCGCGGGAATATCGCCGTCGTGGAACAAATGCTCGAACGACGATTTCTCGTACTCGAGTACATCAAGCCCCGCACCCAGTATTTTGCCGCTTTCGAGCGCCGACGCCAAATCGGCGGTGACGACGTTTTTGCCGCGCGACGTGTTGAGCAACCAGAACGGTTTGGAGAACGCGTTTATAAAATTTGTATCGACCATCTTATCGGTTTCGGGCGTCCATGGAATGTGCAAACTCAACACATCCGACTGTTGTTGCAGCGTTTCGAGCGAAACCTGTTGGGCGTTGGCATCGCCTACATTGTCGAGAATATCATAGCACAATACCTTGACGTCGAACCCGAGCAGTTTTTTGGCGAACGACTTGCCCATGTTGCCATAACCGATGATTCCGACCGTCTTACCATCGAGTTCGTGCCCGCGGTTGCCCTCGCGGTGCCAATGGCCTTGGCGGATTTGCGCATCGGCTGTATTGGTTTTGTTGAACAACGCGAGCAGCATGGCCAGCGTGTGTTCGCCCACGGCGTTGCGGTTGCCTTCGGGGGCTGCGATGAGCGTAATATTTCTGGATTCGGCGTGTTCGACATCGATGCTCTCGAGCCCGGCACCGACACGTGCGATGAATTGCAGGTTGGTCGCTTGGTCGAGGAACGCCTTGTCGATCTTAAACCGGCTGCGGATGACGATGCCGTGGTAGTTTTGGATTTTGGCTTCGATTTGTTCTTTGCCCGATGTATAGTCTTCGTCGTTGGTGAAACCCGCTTGTTGCAATTGTTCGAGCAACAGTGGGTGGTTGGTGTCGAGGTGGAGGATTTTTATTTGTGGTGTCACGTTGGTGTTTTTTCAAATTTACGAAGAATTGCAAAACATTAAGTTTTGCAATTCTATCGAGTTTTCGCTACCGCGGGTCTACTTTTACCTCATCGGTTATTACCTTTTCAAGGTATTCGGTGAACCTCGCAACAAAAGTAACAAAAATGCGTAGCGGCACACTTTCTCGGCTAAAAATCAACTCCGTTCGCTAAGCCAGCTGAACTCGGCTGCGCCTCAAACAGCACCTGGCTTTTAACGCTCACTGCATTAATTTTCTTAACGCCTCGACAGTGAATGCCGCGCCAGGCAGGAACGCAATATTTGCATTTTTGGCTTGCCCGCGGCGCCAAAAATCCGCACGAGGGATGTTTTTCAAATTTGGAGGTATCATCTCGATTGGGACGTTCGTCGTGCGAGTCCCCCGCGGGGGAAATCTTCCGGCTACGACAAACTTCCCGGCGCGTTGGACGAACGCACAAAGCGGACGATTGATCTTCTATCTAAGACGAACTTTCTTCGTGAGGCGGGCGCATCGACCTTGCAGGCGGGCACCAGCCGTTCGAAGATGGCGCAAAATTAAAAGCTGTCTGAGCCGTAGGCGAGTTCTTTTAATTTAGCCATCGAGAACATGGCTGGTCGCCGAAAGGTCTGCGCCTGGGCATTTTTGCTACTTTTGTTGCCAGACAAAAGTAGACCCGCGGTAGCGAAAACACCAAAGAATTTCAAAACTTGAAGTTTTGAAAGTAGCTCAAGCGACGCAGTCAACCCCTAGCCCCGATTGCAGTGAAAATCCTTTTGCGGCCGCAGCGCAGCGGAGGCCGTAAAAGATTGCAACGGAAAGCGGGAAAAAGCTACTCCCTAATCTTCATCAAAGAAGTCTTAATCCCCTTAATCAACGACGAACTAAAACCCTGGTGCTCCATTTCGTTGAGCCCCACGATGGTGCAGCCTTGCGGTGTGGTGACGCGGTCGATGAGTTGCTCGGGGTGGATTTTTTCTTCGAGCAGCATTTGCGCGGCACCTTTGGCGGTTTGGGCAGCGATGGCGAGCGCGGTTTGCGAATCGAACCCGATTTCGATTCCGGCCTGCATCGAGGCGCGGATGTAGCGCAAAGCATAAGCGGTTCCGCACGCACCGAGCACTGTGGCCGCATCCATCAGCTTTTCTTCGATCACGGGTGCGGTACCGAGTTTTTGGAATACCGAAACGACATTTTGTGCGGCCGTGCGGTCTTTGTCGTCAAACGCGATACACGTGGCCGACTGTCCGAACTGGATGGCGATGTTGGGCATGATGCGTACGATAGCATGGTTCGGGAGGTGTGCGCGAATGTCGGCAACCGACACCCCGCTTACGGCCGACGCCACGACGGCGTTCCCAAGTTTGCCGCCGATTTCCTGAAGCACCAACGCGGTTTGGTAAGGCTTGACGGTCAGGATGACCAAATCGGCTTGGTCGATTTGGTGGGTATTATCGGCAGAAACGGTGATGCCTTTTTGGGTCAAGTGCTGGATTGCATCGGTATGCCGACGCGTCACGGTAATGCGCGTCTGTTTCGCGAAATCGGCCAAACCCAAAGCGATGGCCACCCCAAGGTTACCGCCGCCAATGATGTGTATGTTCATGTTATTTGGTTAAAAGCCCAAAATCCAGCGGGCAATTGAAAAATAGATCAGGATGCCGCAAATGTCGTTGCTTGTCGTGATGAACGGGCCGGTCGCGAGCGCGGGGTCGATCCCGAATTTATCGAGCAACAACGGCACGAAAGTCCCGATCAGCGAGGCGATCACGATCACCGAAATCAGCGCGACGGTCACAATGATCCCTATCGTAAAATCGACGTTGAGCAACACATGGCTTCCCGCGAACAAAATGGCCGCGAGGATCACGCCGTTGAGCAAACTGAGCGAAATTTCCTTTAACAATCGGTTGAACACCGAGCCGCTGAGCGTGTCGTTGGCCAAACCCTGTACGATGATCGCCGACGATTGTACGCCCACGTTGCCCGCCATCGCGGCGATAAGCGGCGTAAAGAAAAACAGGTTGCCGTGCTCGGCCATCGCGCCTTCGAACAAGCCGAGTACGCGTACCGAAATGAATCCGCCGAGCAGCGCCAAAACCAACCACGGCAAACGCGCCTTGGTGAGTTCGATGATGCTGTCGTCGGCCTCGACGTCCTGCGAGATACCCGCCGCGAGCTGGTAATCTTTGTCGGCTTCGTCCTTGATGACGTCTACGATGTCGTCGATGGTGATGCGCCCCACGAGCCGCCCGAGTTCGTCGACCACGGGGATGGCTTCGAGGTCATATTTTTGCATGATCCGCGCCACCTCTACGTCTTCGGCATCGACCTTGACCCAATTGAGTTTCGAGATGTAGACCTCGCTGATGGGCGTTTTGGTCGACGTGGTGAGCAAATCCTTGAGCGAAAGTCGTCCTTTGAGCCGGTCTTCGTCGTCTACGACATAAATCGAATGGACGCGCGAGACGTGTTCGGCCTGGATGCGCATTTCCTTGACGCACGTCAGTACGTTCCAGTTTTCGTTGACCTTGACGAGCTCTTTGTGCATGAGTCCGCCCGCGGTGTCTTCCTTGTAGCGCAACAAATCGACGATGTCCTTGGCGTGCTCGACGTCTTCGAGCTCCTGGATGACTTCTTCCTTTTTCTCCTGCGACAGTTCGGCGATGATGTCGGCCGCGTCGTTGGTTTCGAGTTCGTCGAGCTCTTCGGCGATTTCCTTGGGCGACAGCCGTTTGAGGATGTTCTCGCGCGCGTCGTCCTCGAGTTCCAAAAGGATCTCGGCGGTCTTGTCCGAATCGAGCAATTTGAAGATGTAGGTCGCGTCGTCGAAATCGAGCTCGTCGAGGATTTCGGCAATATCGGCAAAGTGGATGTCGGCCAACAAGACGTTCAGTTCCCTGTCGTCCTTGGCGGTGATCAATTCCTCGATCTGGTGGATCAGTTCTTTGCTGATTTTAAACTCCATCGGCCTCTATTTTTTGCGTAAGCGCTATGAATTCTTCGACCGAAAGCTGTTCCGGACGCAGGTCAAAGATAGCATCTTGGCGCAAATTATCGGACAAATTTAATGTTTTTAAACTGTTACGGATGGTCTTGCGACGTTGGCCGAACGCGGTCTTGACAACGGTAAAAAACAACCGCTCGCTGCACGGCAACGCGAAATTTTCCTTGCGGCGCAAACGCAACACACCCGATTTGACTTTGGGCGGCGGATTGAACACGTCTTCGCTGACGGTAAACAAATACTCGGCCTCGTAAAACGCCTGCACCAAAACCGACAGGATGCCGTAGGTCTTGGAGCCTTTTTTCTCGCAGATGCGTTCGGCGACTTCCTTTTGGAACATGCCCGAGAACTCCGGAATTTGCGCCCGAAGGTCGAGCGCCCTGAATACGATTTGCGACGAAATGTTGTACGGGAAATTCCCGATGATGGCCAGCGGCTTGCCCTCGAACACTTTGTTGATGTCGTACTTCAAAAAGTCTTCCGACAGTATGTGTCCGTGCAATTTGGGATAGTGCCCATTGAGGTAGGCCACCGATTCGACATCGATCTCGATCACATAGACATTGATGGGTTTGTCGAGCAAATACTTGGTCAGCACACCCATGCCCGGCCCAATCTCGAGCACGTGATCGTAGCCCTCAAGACTTAACGTATCGGCTATTTTGCGCGCGACGTTTTCGTCCTTGAGAAAGTGTTGACCGAGGTGTTTTTTGGCTTTTACATTGTCCATCATGAAGGGTTTAAAATTCCGAAATCACTTCGAGTTCGGTACGGAAATACAGCGCCTGATCGCCCCACAATTCGAGTCCTTTTTGACGCATCTTTGGCGCGTCTTCCAGATAGTATTGCTCAAGCGTCGCTTTGTCTTTGCAAACGTATTGCGCCGCAAATACGATGGTGTCCATGGGTTGGTCGACGTGTACGCGCACCAGCCGTGCCGATAAAAATTTACCCGTGGCCATGACCTCGGGGATGTGCTGGTTGTTCATCCAGAGCAGCCAGGCGTCGTGGATTTCTTCGGTGATGTTGATGGTGACGTTGTAGATAATCATGTTTTTGTCGAATGTCAAACGTCGAAAGTCGAACGATTGGAATTTGGTGCTTGGAATTTGGGTTTTGGAATTTGGAATTTCCCTATAGGTTACTGTCTCCCCGCAACTGCCTATATTTCTTTCGCGCCTCGACAAAATAAATACTGTCCTGGTGGTTGAACAAAATCTTTTCGTACAACGGCTTGGCCTTGTCGGGGTCGTGCAAATCTTTGTTGTAAATCTCGGCCGAAAAATAAAGCGCCTCGTCGATGTAGATGCTTTCGGCATGCCCATCGACCAGCGCCTGGTATTGTCCGAGCGCCGCGTTAAAATCGTTCATCTTTTCGAAGGTTTGGCCCAAACGCAGCAACGTCACGGGTTCGATTTCCTGCCCCTTGAACGTTTTGAGGATCGCTTGGAATTCGGCCAACGCCTCTTGGTTTTTGTTCTGGTACAACAAATAATCGGCACGCGCCAAACGCTTGAGCGCGGCTTGCGTCGAATCGGCTACTTTGTTGTCGTTGAGCAGCAAAAAATACTCGAGCGCGTCGTTGGCGATGAGTTGGGTCGAAGCCGATTTGAGCGCCTTGAACTGCTGTTGCGCCCAGTCGAAATCGCCTTTGAAATAACTGGTCTTGGCCGATTTCAAACTCGCTTCGTGCCCCACGACATCGTTCTTCAAATCTTCTTCGATTTGTGAATAATAGATCAGCGCCTGGTTGAACTTTTCTTCGAACAGCAAAATATCGGCGAGTTCCATCTTGATCTCGGCCTGCTGGTATTTCGAAAGCGGCAACCCGAGCGCGGCCTTGAGGTTGGTTTTGGCCTGTTCGGGTTTCTTCAGATAAAACGTTGCGAAATGCGCGTCGAGGATTTGCAACGGCAGCGAATACGGACTGATGCCAAACTGCTGCAACAACGCCGCCAGATCGGTTTCGATGGTCACGTAATCCTTGGGCTGGGCCGCGTCGATGCGCATTTCGGTCAGGTAGTAATGCGCGTCAATCTGCAATTCGAGATCTTGCGTGTTTTCGAGAATGAACGTAAAAATCTCCTTGGCCGTTTCGGTTTCGCCTTCCTCGATCGACAGCTGCGCGAGGTTGACGATGTTCGAGAACGTCTCAGGATCACGTTTATAAATCGCCTTCTCTTGGATGAACGCCTTGCCGTATTCCTTTTGCTGCACGTAGTACCAGCTCAGGTATTGGTTCCAAAAAATGTCCTGGTCTTTTTGCGCGCGAAGCAGTAACGATTTGCGCAGGGCTTCGTTGAACGTGGCCTCGCCGTCTTCGGTCATGAACCGCACCAACTGGTTTTGGATCATGATCAAATTTTGCGGATTGGCCTGCGATTCGGTCAAAAACATGTCGATCATCTTGCCCGTATCGCCCGACTGGCCGTACAAAAGTGCCATGTGGAAATTGAAATTGAGCGTCGGCTGCAGCGAAACGGCGAGCTGGTAGGCCTGCAAAGCATAGTCGATGAGCACGCGTCGCTCGAACGTGGGTGCCACGCTGTAGACTTCGCCCGGATTTTTCCTGATTTTTTCGAGCGCGTCCTGGTAGTATTTCTTGGCGGTCGACAGGTCTTTCTTGAGCTGGTAGTTGTAGCCCATTTCTACGAGCAGTCCGCCCATTGGATAACGCGCGATACGTTGCTGCAACGCCTTTTCGGCCACGTCGTATTGCTGCAGTTGCTGGTAGCTTTCGATCAGCCGTTGAAAGTAAAACGTATTGCCAGGCTGCGATTTGACGAGTTCCTCATAGCTGATTTTGGCCTTTTCGAAATCGCCTTTGTCGAAGTAATTCTGCGCCAATTGGTCGCTTTGGGCCAACGCACAAAACGAAACAACGCAAAAACAAAAAATCAGCAACTTCTTCATCGGGCAAAAAACAACGCACTAAAGTAACACTTTTGGTGTCAATTTAGTGCGTATTCTGGTAAGATTAACTTAATTGATCAGGTCGAACCCTGTGTATTTGCGCAACACTTCGGGAACCACGATGCCTTCGGGCGTCTGGTAATTCTCGATGATACCCGCCAACACGCGCGGCAAGGCCAACGATGAGCCGTTGAGCGTGTGCGCCAATTGGTTTTTACCGTCCTTGTCGCGGAAACGCAATTTAAGGCGGTTGGCCTGGAACGTCTCGAAGTTCGACACCGACGAAATCTCGAGCCAACGGTCCTGCGCGGTCGAAAACACTTCGAAATCGTAGGTCAATGCCGACGCAAAACTCATATCGCCACCGCACAAACGCAAAATTCGGTACGGCAGCTGGAGTTCTTCCAAAATGGTTTTGACGTGTTCGACCATACCGTCGAGCGCGGCGTATGAGTTTTCTGGTTTTTCGATACGGACGATCTCGACCTTGTCGAACTGGTGCAAACGGTTCAATCCTCGTACATGCGCGCCATACGAGCCCGCCTCACGACGGAAACACGGCGTATATCCGGTGGCCATCACGGGCAAATCATTCTCGTTAAGAATCACGTCGCGGTACAAATTCGTGACGGGAACTTCGGCTGTGGGAATCAAATACAAATCGTCCAGACCCACATGGTACATCTGGCCTTCCTTGTCGGGCAACTGGCCCGTCCCGAAACCAGAGGCTTCGTTCACCAAATGCGGCACTTGAAATTCCTGGTAACCCGCCTCGGTATTTTTGTCGAGGAAATAACTGATCAGCGCGCGTTGCAATTTGGCGCCTTTACCTTTGTATACGGGGAATCCGGCGCCCGTAATCTTGGTGCCGAGTTCAAAATCGATGATGTCGTATTTCTTGACAAGCTCCCAATGCGGCTGCGCACCGTCGTGCAACGTCGGGATGTCACCCGATTGGAATACGTTCAGGTTTTCCTCGGGCGTCTTGCCTTCGGGAACAATGTCGGCCGGCAAGTTGGGCAGCAGATACATTTTTTGCTGGAGTTCGGCCGCGAGCGCTTCGGCTTTTTCCGAAAGTTCCTTGCTTTGTTCCTTGAGCGAAACGGTTTTTTCCTTGAGGATCGTTGCTTTGGCTTTTTCGCCCGATTTCATCAAATCGCCGATGTCCTTAGAAAGTCTATTGGATTCGGCCAAAACGTTGTCGAGTTCGACTTGCGTGGCGCGCCGTTGTTCGTCGAGCGCAACGACTTCGGCCACCAATTCCTTGGCGTCGAGGTGTTTTTTGGCCAGGGCCTTGATGACCTGCTCCTGGTTTTCCCGGATGAATGCGATTTGTAACATAGCTGTCGATTAAATGAGCGCAAATTTAATCAAATTTTGATACAGTTGGGCGCAACGGATTCAAGCGCCCCGCATCTTTTGGATGAAATTGGCGAAAACGTTGCATTTTCGTCGAAATTAACACACAGTGAATAGGTTATTGTTTAGATTTGCGAAAATTTTTTGAAAAGATGAAAAACTTTTACCTGCTATTGGCCTTGGTATCGGCCACAGCCATCGCGCAAACCGACCGTCTCGAGCTCGACCAGATTGCCGAGGCCGAGAAAAAAGCTGCGGCCAAAATCATGAATTTTGTCGAGAACCCGAATACGTGGAATTACGATGTCAAGCATGCGACCATCGAATTGACGGCCGACATCGACAACTTCGTCGACGCGGGCAATGCCTACGTTTTGGAAATAGCGGGTAAGGTGACCACCAAGTTTGCCCCGCTCGAATCGACCAATACCATTACACTCGAGCTCACCAAGGGCGATGCGCCGTTTCAAATGACCGTTGCCAGTGTCACCTACGAGGGAACACCCGTGGGCTTTGTCCACAATGCATCCGATGAACTCATCATCACGTTTCCTTCGGTTCTTAACGTAGGAACCGATTATACCGTGGTGGTCGAATATTCGGGCTACCCAACCGGCAGCGGATTCGGTTCGTTTGTATGCGACTACCACGACGGAACGCCTGTCGTATGGACACTGTCTGAACCGTTTGGCGCGCGCGACTGGTGGCCGTGCAAGCAAGATTTGAACGACAAAGTCGACGAAGGCGTAGACATGTACATCACGGCGCCCAGCCAATACCGCGCCGCAGCCAACGGCATGGAACAATCGATCACCGACAACGGCGACGGTACCGAAACCACACACTTTAAACACACCTACCCGATTCCCGCCTACCTGATTGCGTTTGCGGTGACCGACTACGAGGTGTATACCCAACAGGCGGGTCTGGGTACGCCCGAAAGTCCGTTCTTTCCGATCATCAACTACAGTTTCCCCGAAGATGCCAACGCAATCGAAAACAGCGTGGCCGTGACGCCGGGCATCATGAATTTCTTTGAGGAAACCTTTGGTGCGTATCCGTTCCGTGAAGAAAAGTATGGCCATTGCCAGTTTGCCTGGGGCGGCGGCATGGAACACACCACGGTATCGTTCATGACAGCAGGCAACAACGGTTACAGCCGCAGCCTGATTGCGCACGAGCTGGGCCACCAATGGTTTGGCGACAAGGTCACGTGCGGCTCTTGGCAGGACATTTGGCTCAACGAAGGTTTTGCCACATACATGGCGGCCATGGTGGTCGAGGAATTCGACGGCGACAATTCGTTTACGACGCAAAAAGGCAACATGATCAACACGATTACGAGCCAAGCGGGCGGCGCGGTGTATTTGACACCATCGGAAGCGCTCAACGTCAACCGAATTTTCAGCAGCCGATTGAGCTACAACAAAGGCGCCATGGTGCTGCACATGTTGCGGTTCAAATTGGGCGACACGGCCTTTTTTAGCGCCTTGGGCAATTATTTGAACGACCCGCAACTCGCCTACGCCTATGCCGTGACCGACGATTTGCAGGCGCATCTTGAGACGGCTTCGGGCGTCGACCTCGACGAATTTTTCAACGACTGGGTGTACAAGCAAGGCTATCCGATTTTCGACATCACGGCACACAACACCACGCCGGGTCATGCGTCGATTACCATCAACCAAAACCAATCGCACAATTCGGTCGATTTCTTTCAGGGGCCTGTTCCCGTCAGGCTTTTGGGTTCAGGCGATCTGCAGCAGGACATCGTTTTGGAAAATACGACCGACAACCAAACGTTCAACATCGACGTGCCGTTTGTGCTTACGGGCATTGTGTTCAACCCTAAAAACGACATCATCTCACGCAACAGCGAAGCGGTTTTGTCGACGGGTTCGTTTGATTTGATGACGGCCATTTCGCTGTATCCGAATCCGGCCCACGACAGGCTGACACTCGACTTGCCGTCGGGCGTGACCGTCGAGCAAACGACGTTTTACAACGCGCTCGGCCAACAAGCCAAGACAACGCAAAGCGAGACTTCGTGGGAGGTGGCCGATTTGGCCTCGGGCGTGTATTTCCTGAACGTGCAAACCGACGCGGGAACCAAGCAGCTCAAGTTTGTCAAAAAATAGACTTTTGGCTTGGCGCTAAAACCCTTATTGAAACATTTAACAAAATGTACAGAAAATCTGTAATGGACTGTGCATTTTATTTTTTAGGGGATACCTTCATAGCCCCCTTCCCTACGGTAAAAATACATTTTTGATGTGTGACTTCCTTACAGAAAAACTGTAAACTTAGTACGCGACCAAACAACCCCAACGATAAAAAAAGTCCCCGATGCTTTCGGGGATTTTTATTCGTCAAAAGCCTTGATACGCGACACCAATATGGCAATCAGGAATCCGAACACGCCAATCAGCGCAAACGAAACGCGCAAACTGAACATCTCGGCCACATACCCAATCACGGGCGGCCCGAGCAGGAATCCAAGAAAACTCACCGACGACACAATCGTGAGCGCTTCTCCGGCAGGTACCGTCTGGCTTTTACCCGCCACGCTGTAGATTGTAGGGACCACGGTAGAAACGCCCAATCCGACAAGCATGAACGCCAGCGTCGCCACGATCAGTTTGGGTAACAAAACGGCCGTAAACAACCCAACCGAAATCATCACGCCGCTGATTTGGAGTACTTTCTTGCGGCCGAATTTGTGGGTGATGCCATCGCCTACAAAACGACCCAAGGCCATCATGATCATGAAAGAGGTGTAGCCCACGATGACCAGCGCGCCCGGCGCGTGGATGATTTCTTTGAAATACACGCCGCTCCAGTCGAACATCACCCCTTCGCTGGCCATGACGCAAAACCCGATGACGCCCAACGAGAGCAACGTTGGATCGGGTTTGGAGAAAAACTTTTGCTTTTTCTTTTTGATTTTTTCCTTGGTCACAATCAGATGGCGCTCGGCATAAACCACCAAACCCACGACCAATACCGAAACGATCGCAAAATGCTGCAACGGCGTCAGGTTGAGCGCCACCATACCCAGCCCGATGATGGCCCCTGTAAAACCCGCGATGCTCCACGCCCCGTGAAACGACGACATGATCGCTTTTTTGAACAACACCTCGACACCAACGCCTTGTGTATTGACCGCAATATTCGACAAATTGCCGCTCATACCAAAAAAGAACAACGCCGCCGAAAGCTGCCATAGGCCGTTGGCCCATCCGAGCGCGAGCAGGCTTACCACATACAACGCCATGGCCGCAAGCAATACCGCTTTGCTGCCGAACCGCGTGACCATCTTTCCCGAAAAAGGCATGATGGCAAGCTGTCCCATCGGCACGGCAAACAGGATGCTACCAAGCGCTGCTTCGTTGAGCGACAGCGCGGTCTTGACGTCGGGAATGCGGCTGGCCCAGGACGCGAAACACAAGCCCATCGCAAAATAGAACAGCGATACCGAGAACCGGATGCGGTTCAAATACGACAACTTGGCGTTCAGGTAAACGCTGTCGAACTTGGGCTTGAACTTGAATCGGTTGATGAAGAACTCAAACACGGTGACAAATTTACAAGGCTGTTTTCTAATGGCAAATTACGACAATCGCCGTCAATTTTTAGCTGTTTTCGATTTTAAATCTGACGTGAGGAACTTTTTGGCCAGCCATTTTCTAACACGCTCGTCGTATCCTTTGAGCGCGGCATACGAGAGCAGCAGAATCAGCGGAAAAAGTGACATTCCCACCCAAATGCCTTCTTCGATCGGGACTTGGTTGTTGGTCACCCACGCGTAGAAAATGTAAACGATCGGATAATGGATAATGTAGATTGGATACGAAATATCGCCAAGGAATGTACAGATTTTCTCCGACGCATTGCCGACCACTTTTCCGGTCGCGCCAAAATAAATGATGATCGGAAACAACAGGATAACCGTCAACGAATCGTACAAACCATTGGCCCACAAGTGTTCGTAACCGCCGATCCTGGGCATGCCCAACGCCGCAATCAGCAGCAGCGCCGTGCCGACGAACGTGTTTTTTCCCGTACCGACTTTGACTGCCCGACGCAACAGCATCCCAGCCAGGTATGGGAACAGCAACCTGGTGAATCCGATGTGGAGTTGCGTCGCATCGATAGACCATCCGCCGATGATGTCGCCTTTTGGACTGGTAACGCCAAGATGGATGAGCGCAACGGCGGCGATGCCCAACAAAACGGCCAACACCAATTTAGACAAGTGGCGCAAAATTAACGCATGCAAAATGTTGGCGATGTATTCAAAAAACAGCGACCACGCAGGCCCGTTGAGCGGATGCATTTCTGTCCAACCCCTGATGTCCATCGACGGCGGTACCGGAACGAGCGTGCAACCGATGACAAAAATGAGCAACATCTGTCCCAGCGACGTGTTGGCGATGTTCGGAAACATCGGCGATTCCTGGAAAAAGAAACAAAGCGCACCAATGACCATCCCGGCGATGATCATGGGGTGCAGCCTGATCAATCTTCGTTTGAAGAACGCCTTGAGGCTCATTGTATCCCAACGGTCGTCGTAGGCGTGTGCCATCACGTAGCCCGAGAGCATAAAAAAGAAATCGACAGCCAGATAGCCGTGGTTGATGAATTGCTTGACGTGGTCGCCGTCGGAATAAATCTCGAATACATGGAACAGTACGACCATCAGCGCTGCCACGCCGCGCAAGGCATCGAGGATCAGGAAATGTTGTTTGCTATCGGCAAAGACCGACGCGGTTTTCAGGTCGCTCATAGTCATTCTGTTATTTCGATAATGTTTCGTTCAGGATCGAGGATGACGCTTTCGTAGTAGCCATCTCCAGTCACCCTGGGCTCGCTGACGATCGGGTAGCCGTCTTCGCGAAGCTGGTCGGTCAGTCGATCGACGGCCATCCGGTCTCCGACCGAAATCGCCAAATGTGTCAGCCCTGGCGAAAATAAACTTTTTCGGGAACAATCGGATAAATCTGGCCGGTGCATGATTTCGATCGTCGTCGAGGCACCGTCAAAAAACAGAAAATAGGACGTGAAGTCGTTTTTGGCATTGCGGTATCTTTCGCCTGCCTCAACCTGAAAATATTTGGCGTAAAAATCCTTGGTCTTTTCCAGGTCGTTTACCCACATGGCTACATGATTTACCTTCATCTCTATTGATTTGAACGGCAAAACTACGCGCCAGCAACTTGCGGAAATTGTATATTTTAAACACTATCGGAATATCCGGAAATTGTAGTTGATGATTTGGCTTTGCTTGTCGGCGGTTTTGATCAAATCAAGGTAGGTTTTGGGCGTCTGGTCAATGAACAGCTTGAACTCGCGGATGAAATGCGCCTGGTCAAAATAACCCGAGTCAATGGAAATGGCGGTCAGACTTTCATCGCTGTCGATCAGGTTGCAGAGCGATTTGCGGAATTTGATCAACCGTTCAAATTTTTTGGGCGACAAACCGATGGTGTGCGAAAAACGCCTGTTCAACGACGTATAATTGGTGCCGTTTTCGACGCAATGGGCCTCGATGGTTGTGGCCCCGTTCCAACGGAATGCGCTGTAAAAATCGATGATCGGCCACATTTTTTTGTAGGCATCTTGATTGAAAAGGCCGTCGAGCATTTAGTAGATTTGTCCGATGATGTCGTTACGGCCTGGCTGCTCGTCGCGCTTGAAATTACCCGATGGCAACAAAATCGAGCGGTCGATCAGTTCCTTGCCCGACAACCGAAAAAACGGAAACAAACCAAACGCAAAAAAACGAATCCCGACAAGTCTCGTGCCTTCCGGATACTTCAGGTAACTGGTTTTTAACGCAATCCCTTCAACTTGAGCACTGTCGATCCGCACGCCATTTCTTTCATAATAGGAATCCCCGATTGGAAAAATGATACTGACGTACTGGTTGGGCGGGACATTGACTTCGACATCCTCGCCGGTATTTTCTACCGTCCAGATCCGCTCGATCAAATCGGTGAACTTCTCGGGTTTATGGGTTTCGAACTCTAGCATCGCTTCGCATTGGATTTATCCGATCAATAAGCGCTGGCTATGTCGAGCACCGCGATTGCATCGGCCTCCAACTTTAGGCTTGGCGCCTGGACGATGCTGTCGAGTTGCAGCAAACTGGTGGCGCTCACAATCGGTGCCGTCACCGACTCGCGGTGAATGAGCCACGCCAATGCCACGGCAGCCGGCGTCGATTGGTATCGTTTCGAGATGTCGTCGAGCGCAGCCAAAATCGCGAACCCGCGGTCGTTCAAATAATTGTCCATCTTGCCGCCGCGCGGGCTTTTGATGATGTCGGCGTGTTTGCGGTATTTGCCCGTGAGGAATCCGCTTTCGAGCGAATAATAGGTGATGACGCCGAGTTGGTTGTTCATGACAATCGGTTCGTACGCGTCTTCAAACCCTTGGCGCGCATACAAATTGTAATGCGGTTGCAGCGTTTGGTATATCGGCAGATGGTGGTCGCGGCTGGTATCGAGCGATTCCTGCAACCGTTCGGGCGACATGTTCGAGGCGCCTATCACGCGTACCTTGCCGTCCTTGATGAGTTGGTCATAGGCTTCGAGCGTTTCGGACACGGGTGTCGATTCTTGGTCAAAATGCGTCTGGTACAAATCGATGTAATCCGTCTGCAAACGACGCAGCGAATCCTCGGCGGCCTTGACGATGTAGGCCTTGCGCAATCCTTTTTTGCCATCGCCCATGTCGCTGCCGACCTTGGTCATCAAGACGATGTTGTGTCTATTTTTCTTTTCCTTCATCCATTTCCCGATGATGATTTCTGATTCGCCGCCCACATTGCCGGGCGCCCAACGCGAATACACGTCGGCGGTGTCGATGGCGTTGCATCCGGCTTCGGTAAAATGGTTGAGCAAATCGAACGATTGTCTTTCGTCTATCGTCCAGCCGAACACGTTGCCGCCGAATACGACGGGCGCGATCTGCAAACCGGACTGTCCGAGTTTTCTGTGTTCCATAACTACAATTTGATGGGTTTCTTTTGGATGTTGCTTTCGATGGCGGCCCCGATGATGCGCATCACGTTGACGCCGTCCTGCGCCGATACGGGCACCGGTTCATTTTTGCGGATGGCCTTGTGCAACGCGTCGAAAAAACCGTAGTAGTTGCCGTGCAACGTGGGGATGTTTTCGCGCACGGTGCTGCCCTCGATTTCGGTGTGCAGCACGCCCGATTTGTAGACGGGTTCTACGCCCCAATCGGACACCATCGGTTTTTTGCCTGCCTTGAGTTCGTCTTCCTGCACATCACCGCGGCTCTTGATCAGCGAGCCTTTTTTGCCGTGGACGATGTAGGACGGCAAGGGTTCGCGGATGAAGAAACTGGCCTTGAGTCGCACGCGAAACGTCGGATAGTACAGTGTGATGTCGAACCAATCGTCTACGACCGAATAGTCGCGCGTGATGCGGATGTCGGCATAGACCGACTCGGGAAAACCAAACAGCACCAACGCCTGATCGATGATGTGCGGTCCCAAATCCTTTAAGATTCCCGCGCCAGCACTGGCCGATTCCTTGTGTTTCTTGGCGCTCAAATCGGGGCTGTATCGGTCGAAATGGATCTCGGCCTCGACGATATCGCCCAAAATATCCTTGTCGAGCAGCTCCTGTACCGTCTTGAAATCGCTGTCCCAACGACGGTTTTGGAACACGGCGAGCTTGCGTTTTTTTTCGTCGGCCAAATCGCGTAACGCTTCGGCCTCGGCCACCGTCGTGGTGAACGCCTTTTCGACAAGTACGTGTTTGCCCGCCAGCAGCGCTGCTTCGGCGTATTCGAAGTGGGTATCGACGGGGGTGTTGACCACCACCAGATCGACATCGTCTTGGAGTACCGCGTCTAAGGTTGGATAGCTCTTGACGAGCGGAAAATCGTCTTGGATCAGGTGTTTGGAACGCTCCCAGGCGCCGGTGAGTTCAAATCCGGGGTGCAGTTCCAAAAAAGGCGCGTGGAAAATCTTGCCCGACATCCCGTAGGAAAGTAATGCTGTCTTGATTTTTTGCATGGCGTAGTATTGTCTTTCAAATTTACCCGACTTGGCGCGATTGACGAAACAACACACGCAGTATTAACAAACATTTAAATGTGTAAATCCCGCGCGGCTTGCGAATGGTAACGAGAAAACACTATTTTTGTGCGCATTATATTTATGTTATGGAAATTGTCATCAAGCTGTCGCAATTTTTGCTGAGCTTATCGTTACTCATCATACTCCACGAACTCGGGCATTTCATCCCGGCCAAATTGTTCAAGACGCGCGTCGAGAAATTTTATTTGTTCTTCGACATCAAGTTTTCACTGGTCAAGAAAAAAATCGGCGAAACCGTATACGGCATCGGTTGGTTGCCACTGGGCGGATACGTCAAGATCTCGGGCATGATCGACGAAAGCATGGACAAGGAACAAATGGCGCTGCCGCCGCAGCCTTGGGAATTTCGCTCAAAACCGGCCTGGCAAAGGCTCATCATCATGCTGGGCGGGGTGACCGTGAACTTCATTTTGGCGTTCTTGATTTACATCGGGATGGCTTATGCGTATGGGGATTTTTACCTCAACAACGACCAGATCAAGGACGGCGTTTGGATCACGAGCAAAACGATTGAAAAGGCGGGCATCAAAACCGGCGATAAGATTGTTTCGATCGACGGCGAAAACATTACGCGTTTCGACAATTCGATCAACGGCAAATTACTCACGGCCAAAACGGTAGTCATCGAACGCGATGGGCAAAAGCAAACCGTGACGCTTCCAAAGAATTTCATCGGAACATATGTAGACGATGCCAACAAATCGGCACTCGTCGGGCTGCGTATGCCGTTCGTTGTCGGCGGATTGTCGGACGATTCCCCAAACAAGAACGCACTTCAGAAAAAAGACATCATCACCAGCATCGGCGGCATGCCTACCCGATACATGGACCAGGTCATGGCGTTCATCGAATCGCACCCGAACCAGAAGGTCCCAGCGACAGTCGTCCGCAATGAAAAGACCGAGAACGTGACGTTGCAAATCAACGACAAAGGCAAACTGGGCGTGGCGCTCGGTTCGCTCAAAGAAGAAAATCTGGCCAAACTCGGATACTATAATTTTAGCCGTGAAAACTACGGGTTCTTCGAATCGATTCCGGTTGGCCTCGAGCGCGGCAAAGAACAACTGGTGGGTTACGGCCGTCAACTCAAGATGATTTTTACGCCGAGCACAGGCGCTTACAAAGGCGTGGGCGGCTTCAAGGCGATTTTCGACATCTTCCCGAACAGCTGGAGCTGGGAAGCATTCTGGGGCATCACCGCCATCCTCTCGATCATGCTCGGTGTCATGAACCTCTTGCCCATCCCCGCACTCGACGGCGGACACGTCATGTTCTTGCTTTACGAAATGATCACGCGCCGCAAGCCAAGCGACAAGTTTATGGAACATGCGCAACTGGTGGGCTTTGTGTTGCTTATTGGCTTGCTTTTGTTCGCCAACGGCAACGACATTTATAAGGCCATCGCGGGCAAGTAATATTTTTTCAAAAAATTGCGGATTTTGTTTGCTGAGAACAAAAATCGATTTATATTTGCACCGCTTTAAAAGGTAACACACCTTCCTCCTTAGCTCAGTTGGTTAGAGCATCTGACTGTTAATCAGAGGGTCCTTGGTTCGAGCCCAAGAGGGGGAGCAAAAATCCTGATCGGAAACGGTCGGGATTTTTTGTTTTGACTCCCAATCAATCTGCATCGCTCACTCTTAAAAAATTGTAACGCCAAAGCGCATACCTCAATTCGTATTACAGGTCGACCATTCACCGTTCGCGCCAGGTTATTCCCAATACCATCCATGCGACCACTTTGTGACATAAAAATATTTAATATCAAAATGTCACAGAAAAAACTGTGACATAATGACATTTTGTGCAAATTTGTCACAGCCAAAATCGACCCGTTGTAACTTCATTCAAACACCCAGCGAAAACCGTCTTGTATTAACCAAACAAAAAAATCCCGACATCAATCGGGATTTTCATTTTTATAATTTGGGCGTGCCACCGGCGCACGCAATCTTTCTGCTATTCGAAAACCAATCGGCGCCGCTGTCGGGCTGTCCGCTTTTATCTTTTACGGCCTCCGTCCCGAAGGATCGGGACTACAGCCGTAAAAGGATAACCGCTTCCATCCCTCACGCAAACCCCGCTTACACCACCTGCGTCACCAATCGCTTTCTTCGCACGATCAACCCCAACGTCACGAGCGCCCCGATGAGCGCCATGTTCGCGCCTACCAAATTCGGCGAGGCATAGCTGTATCCGGCAAACAACGGCACTTTAAAGAGATTTGGATTATTACAGGTGAACATAATCCAATCAAAACGGCATCAAATTAGGTAGCGTATTTTTAGCCTTTTGAATTGTGTGTCTCACTAAAACCCAAGTCATGACGATGCAATTTTAAAGTCTTGTTCATTCTTTCTATGAATTCAATCAGTTCCCAATCCGGTTTGGGCGCATCGGAACCCAACAAAGAAAAGAAGGAACTTTATACAATGCCATAAATAAAACCGAAAGAACGAACAAACGTTTGATTCAATCGCATACCAACGGCCGTTCTGGCTGATCGAACAGCCAAACAACTTACTGCGCGCAACGCTCTCGAAGCCCGTACGTAGCGAATTGGGCACGGGAATCATTTTGCATTGGCCAATTCTGTTGGCGGAATATGTGTTTGATACACAAGCCATAGGATTCCGTTTATTTAGATTAAGTACATCTTAAGATGCAACTCTAATAAAACAATACCATTGTCCGTTAGGTGTTAAAATCTGAATAGTTAACGAATATGAAACTAGTTGTCCTCACGCTGCTTTTTATCATTCCTATCCAATGGGAACCAAGCTTTGAAAATGCAAAAAAAACGGCAAAAGAAAAGCACGAGCTCATTTTACTGAACTTTTCGGGTTCCGATTGGTGCGGGCCGTGTATTGTTCTTCGCAAAGATTATCTCGAAAGCGAAGTGTTTACCAAAATGGCCGAGAACAATTTGGTGCTTGTCAATGCCGATTTCCCCAGAAAGAAAAAAAACATCCCGAATGTAGATGTCGTCAAACGCAACGATGCATTGGCAGAACTGTACAACAAGGATGGCAATTTCCCTTTCACGCTGTTACTTAACGCCGATGGAAAAGTTCTCAAGACATGGCGTGGAAAACCAGAGATTTCTCCCGAAGAATGGACGGCACAAATCAAAGCAATCTGCGACGAAAACAAATGACCAACCCAACGATGCAAAAGTTTTCTCAATCCCTCAAATTAATGGGCAACAACTTCACGATCACAGTTGTTGCCCAAAACAATGTGGTTGGCAAGCAAAACATTGAAATGGCCATTACCGAGATCAGAAGAATTGAGGAATTATTTACCACTTTTAAGCCAAACAGCCAAACCAACCTCATCAACGACAATGCAGGGATAAAACCAGTGCAAGTATGTCCAGAGGTATTCGATTTGATCGAGCGCAGCATAGCCATTTCGAAAATTACCCAAGGTGCTTTCGACATCACCTATGGCAGCATCGACAAAACACTTTGGAACTTCGACCAAAAAATGAAAAAATTGCCCGATGCCGAAACCGCCCGAAAAATGGTGCACCTGATCAACTACAAGAACATCGTTCTCGACAAGGAAAAAAGCAGTGTTTTTCTAAAACAGAAAGGAATGCGCATTGGCTTCGGCGGCATTGGAAAGGGTTACGCCGCCGAAATGGCAAAAAGCGTTTTGATCAAAAACGGTATTACAAGCGGTATCATCAACGCAAGCGGCGACCTTTCTGCTTGGGGCTCACAGCCCAACGGAAAACAATGGACAATAGGAATCGCCAACCCCGACTTCCCGCAGGCGGCATTTTCCTATCTTGAAATTTCCAACAAGGCGGTCGCAACATCCGGCAATTACGAAAAGTATATCAAAATCGACGGCAAAAAATATTCGCATACCATAGACCCAAAAACAGGCTTGCCCATTACCGGCATTAAGAGCGTAACCGTCATCAGCGAAAATGCAGAGTTTGCCGATGCGATGGCAACCCCTATCGCTGTTATGGGTATAAGTGCCGGGCTGTTTTTGATTGACCAAATTCCCGATCTGCACTGCATCATCATCGACGACGACAACAACATCTACACCTCTAAAAAAATTAACCTAAAATGAAAAAACCAAACAGTCAACTTCTAATTCTGCTAGGCGGTTTGTCAATATTGGCATCCTGTACGCCCGTCAAAGAATACCAGAAAGGAAAACTTAACGATTCCGAAATGGTGCTGTCCAACCGAAAAATCCAAAAAACTGAAAACAGTTTCCAAACCTACCGCGAGGGCGCTTCGGGTGCCAATGGCGGAAAAACCGGAGGCGGTTGCGGCTGTAATTAATTGATCTCTCACCAAACAAACAAATGAAAAGAATTATCATCACAGGGTTTGCCTTGTTGGGTATTTTGCGACTATCAGCCCAGTCGACCCCTACAGACTCAACCGGCTACAAAAGCACCAAGCTCAAGATAGACGAAATCAACTTGGTTTCGAGCTACTACAAACAAGACGGAAACAATTCGGCGGTAACTGGCGGTATAGGCACCGAAGAACTGACCGATATTTCAAACACCATAGATGTAAAATTACTCAAATATGGTAAAACCGGAATCAAACATGGTTTCGATTTAGAAATAGGAATAGACCATTACACCTCGGCATCATCAGATATGATTGACCTTCAAGCCAATTCATCGGCTTCGTCGGCAGACAATCGCTTTTTCCCATCAATCACCTATACAAGGGAAAACGAAGAAAAAGGAAATACGCTCGGTTTGGGGTTGTCCTCTTCTACCGAATTCGATTACCAATCATTTGGCGGAAACGTCAGCTATTCCAAAAAAACAAAAGACAAAAGCGGTGAATTTACGGGAAAATTCCAGGCCTATCTCGATCAGGTAAAAATGATATTACCCGTAGAACTTCGAACGCCCACCTCGCCAACGGGAACCGAATCGAGGAATACCTTTGCCGTTTCGTTGGGCTATTCCCAGATCATCAACCAAAACCTGCAAATCATGTTCCTTGCCGATGTAATCACGCAAAGCGGCTACCTGAGCCTGCCTTTTCACCGCGTCTATTTCAACGATGGAACGGTACACCAGGAAAACTTACCCGACACAAGGCTAAAAATTCCATTGGCGGTGAGAGCGAGCTATTTTCTTGGCGATAACGTAATCCTACGCGCCTATTATCGCTACTATTCCGACGACTGGAAACTTACCGCCCACACAGCAGATATAGAGGTACCCGTAAAGCTATCCCAGTCCCTTTCCATTAGTCCGTTTTATCGGTATTATACCCAACAGGGCACAAAATACTTCCGCCCCTATGGCGCGCACAATGGTACACAGGAATTCTACACGAGCAACTTCGACCTGTCAACATTCAACAGCAATTTCCTTGGCGCAGGCCTAAAATTTACGCCGCCCAAAGGGGTTTTTGGCATCAAGCATTTCAATACAGTGGAGTTCCGTTACGGCCATTACACCAAAACAACCCAAATGACATCTGATGTATTCAGCATCAATCTCAAATACAAATAATTAGTTTTCTAACATTTCGAACAATACACCAAGCCACTTCAAAAGTGGCTTTTTTTACAGCTAACTTTTGCATAAAATTTCTGGAATTAAAGTCCGCTAAAGTTTGACGAACACGCACAGCTAAAAACCTTCCAGTGCTACCCAAACAAAAAAATCCCGAGTGACGTCGGGATCTTCATTTCTATCATTTGGGCGTGCCACCGGCGCACGCGATCTTCTTTCCATTTAAAAAAATCGGCGCCGCTGTCGGGCTGTCCGCTTTTATCTTTTGCGACCTCCGTCCCGAAGCGTCGGGACTGCGGCCGCAAAAGGATAACCGCTTCCATCCCTCACGCAAAACCCCGCTTACACCACCTGCGCCACCAACCGCTTTCTTCGCACGATCAACCCCAACGTCACGAGCGCCCCAATGAGCGCCATGGCCACACCCACCAAATTCGGTGAGGCGTAGCTGTATCCGGCAAACAACGGCAGCCCGCCCAGGAACGCGCCCAGCGCATTGCCGATGTTAAAGCTCGCCTGCAACGCCGCCGACGCAATCATCTCGGAACCCCTGGCGGTCTGGATCATCAGCATTTGGATGGGCGCGACCACCGCAAACGAAATACAGCCCGTCAAAAACACCAGCACCAGCGACATGTACGGATTGTCCGACACCAAGAACACCAGCGTCAAATCGAGCGCGAGGAAAATCAGCAACGACAAAACCGTGGTCGCGGGCGACAATGTATCGGCCAGCCTGCCGCCAATCAAATTGCCCACCACCATACCCAATCCGGCCAACACCAAAATGTAGGGCACCGACTCGGCAGAAAACTTCGAAATATCGGTGAGCAGCGGCGCGATGTAACTGATCCAGGCGAACAATCCGCCAAACCCGATGGCCGTAATGGCAATGATCAGCCACGCATCGGCCTTGGTAAAAAAAGCGAGCTGCGTTTTCATGCTGCCCGACCCTTCCGATTCCAGTTTCGGCATCCAGGCATACACACTCAAAACCGTAAGCAATCCCACAATGGCGATGAGTACAAACGTATAACGCCAATCCAAATGGTGGCCAATGTAGGTGCCAATGGGTACGCCCGCCAAATTCGCAAGCGTAAGCCCCGAGAACATGATTGAGACGGCCTGCGCCTCTTTTCCTTTCTCGGCCAAACGGCTCGCCACCACGGCGCCCACGCCAAAAAACGCGCCGTGCGGCAACCCCGAAAGGAACCGCGTCACGACCAGGAATTCGTAATTGGGTGCAATGATCGACAGCGCGTTAAAACCCGCGAGCATCATCGAGAAAATCAAAAGCATTTTCTTGGGTGGCTGGTTCCGTCCCAAAATGACGAGTGTGGGCGCACCCACCACCACGCCCAGCGCGTAGGCCGAGATCAGGTACCCCGCTACGGGAATCGATACGCCCGTATCCGAGGCGATATCGGGTAAAAGTCCCATCACCACAAATTCGGTGATGCCAATCGTAAGCCCGCCCAAGGCGAGCGCAAACAGAGCTTTTTTCATCTTATTTTACTTCGGTGCCGTCCTTGATTTCTTCGGAAGCCAATTTGACCAGGACAGTCGCTGGGGTCAAATCGCCAAAAATTTCGACACGGTCTTCGATCTCGCGGCCTTTTTGTACAGGCAAACGCTGCGTTTTTCCGCTTTCGACCTTGATTGCAAACACGCCCTCACTCGACGCAAACACCGCCGATTTGGGCACGACAAAATTACTGTCTTTGGCTGTGAGCGGCAACAAGACTTCGGCGACCATCCCAGGCAGCAAACGCTTTTCTAAATTGGCCACGTCCATTTCGACACGTTCCGAGCGCAAACGGGCGTCGAGCACCCCCGACATTCTCGCGATCTTGGCGCTAAAGGTTTTCCCGGGCAACGACTTGACGTGGAATTCGAGCGGGCTGCCCAATTGCAAAAAGCCGCTGTACATTTCGGGCACCGATACCGAAAGCCGTAGTTTGCTTTGTTGTTGTATCGTAAACAACGGCAGCTCCGACCCTTTTCCCGCGGGCCCAACATAAGCACCAAGGTTGACATTCCTGGCCGCAATCACACCGTCAAACGGCGCACGGATCTGCAGATAACTTTGAATGTTCTGCGCTTCGCGGTAGGACGCGCGCGCGGCGGCGAGTTGCGCCTGGTCTGAATTCTTGCGCGCTTCGGCCTGTTCCAGATCGTTGCGCGAAATGGTCCCTTCGACCTTGGAGGTTTCCAAAATTCGTTTGTAGGTCGCGCTGCTGCCCGAAAAGATGGCTTCCTGCGAACGCAAACGCGATTCGGCGGCGGCGAGTTGTGCGGCCACCTCGGGCGCTTCGAGCACCATGAGCAGTTGGCCTTGTTTGACCTGCGCGCCGATGTCGGTCTTGAGTTCCTTAACATAGCTCGCGACCTTGGCGTAAATGTCGACCTGCTGGAATCCGGCGAGCTCTGCGGGCAAACGCAGTTCGGTCTCGAATTTTTCCTTGACGGGTTTGACGGTTTCGATCGCGGGCTCCTCGAGTGCCGCGGGTTTTACTTCTTCTTTCTTGCAACCGGCCAAAACGAGCGCGGCGGCGATGATCATCCAATTAGTTTTCATGGTCTGATGAATAGTGTTTGCTTTCTGGGTCTTCTGGGTCGAGCGATACCGATTGGGTCGTGGCATTGCCTTGCGCCCAAGCGAAAATCAGCGGTAAAATAATGAGTACGGTGGCCGTCGAGAACAACAATCCACCAATGACGGCACGGCCAAGTGGGGCGACTTGTTCACCACCTTCGCCGTGTCCGATGGCCATCGGCAGCATCCCGGCCACCATCGCGATACTGGTCATGATGATCGGACGCAAACGCAACGAAGCGGCTTCGCGTGCGGCTTCGAGCGCATTGCCGCTTACTTTGCGCAACTGCTCGGCATTGGTCACGAGTAGTACGGCGTTGGCGATCGATACGCCCACCGACATGATGATGCCCATGTAGGATTGCAGGTTCAACGTAGAACCCGTCGCGAGCAACAACAGCAATGCCCCCAATACGACGGCAGGCACGGCGGTCAAGATCACAAGCGACACGCGGAACGATTGGAAATTGGCGGCCAGCATCAGGAAAATCACGACCACGGCCACGAGCAATCCGCTTTGCAGGCTGCCCATCGTTTCGTCCAAGACCTTGGCCATGCCGATGGGTTCGATGAACAAGCCACGCGGCAATTCACCGAGCGAGGCGATGGTTTGCTTCACGTCTTCGGACGCCGTGCCCAAATCGGTATGGTCGATGTTGGCCGTGACGGTTAGGTACGGCATCGCGCCCAGGTTGTCGTTTTCGCCATAGGTGACCGATGGCGTAATGGTCGCCACATCGCTGAGCACCGGACGCGCCGACCCTTTGAGCAGCGGAATCTCGCCCATGTCGGCCTGTGTCTTCATCTGGTTGAGCGGCACCTGGACTTGCACATTATAGGAAAGTCCGGCTTTTTCATCGACCCACGTGTTCTTCTCGGTATAGCGCGAAGACGACGTCGAGGCGATCAGCGAACGCGAAATGTCGTTCATGTCGACACCCAATTGCGCGGCGCGGACACGGTCTATGTTGATGTCGAGCGCCGGATAGTTGATGGGTTGCCCAATTTGCACATCGCGGAAATAACCAATCTTGCCGAGTTTGCCCACAAGCGCCTTGGCGTATTTCTCGTTGGTCTTTTTGTTCTTGCCCGCCACGCGGATTTCGATTGGTGTCGGTGAACCCTGGCTCAGCACTTTGTCGGTGAGCTCAATGGGTTCGAACGACACTTTGGCATCGGGCAGGACTTTCTTGAGGCGTTTTCTAAGGTCGTCCTTGAACACGTCCATGTCGGCTTCGTAATCTTTCAACGCAATCTGGAACACGGCTTCGTGCGGCCCGCCCATGAACAAGTAAATAGGCGATACCGAGAACAACGACGGGTGCTGCCCCACATAAATCGACGAGATGCCGATGTGCTCCTTGCCCACCATTTTCTCGAGTTCTAAAAGCGCCAGTTGCGCTTGTTCCTCGGTGCGTTCGAGTCGGGTACCGTCGGGTGCGCGCAAACGCATCTGGAATTGGCTCGAATTGGTTTTCGGGAACACGTCCTGGCCGATTACGTTGAGCAAAATGACGGCCACCGCCGTGATGCCGATCAAATACGCAAGCGACGCGAATTTGCGCCGGGACAGCAACCGGTCGATCAACTTCATGAACCGTATCCGGAACTTCTCGAAACGGCTCAGTTGGCCGTCGTTGTCCAGGTCGTCGCGGTCGGCCAGCGATTTCTTGTCGTGTGCACCCGGCGACGCGTGGTCGTGTCCTTTCATCATCCAATTGGCCATAATCGGTACGAAGGTTTGCGAGAGGATGAACGACACGATCATTGAAAAACCAATGGCCAATGCGAGCGGCAAAAACAGCGCGCCCGGAATGCCGGTCATCGTAAAGGCCGGCGCGAACACCGCGAGGATACACAGCAAAATCAGCAATTTCGGCAATGCGATTTCCTGACACGCGTCCCAAATCGCCCTGGCTTTGGACTTGCCCATGTCGAGGTGTTGGTGGATGTTTTCGATCGTGACCGTACTTTCATCGACGAGGATTCCGATGGCGAGCGCGAGACCCGAAAGCGACATCAGGTTGATCGTCTGGTCGAACAATTTGAGGAACAACACGCCCGAGATCACCGAAATCGGGATCGTCAGAATCACGATTATGGCCGCGCGTCGGTCGCCCAAAAACAGCAATACCATGAGCCCCGTCAAAATCGCGCCGATGACGCCCTCGGTGATCAAACTTTTGACCGAGTTGATCACGTGCACCGATTGGTCGAATTCATACGAAAGCTGCACATCGTCTGGCAGCGTGCTCTGTATTTTGGGCAACTCCTTTTTGAGGTTTTTGACGACTTCCCACGTCGAGGCGTCGCCCGCCTTGGCGATGCTCACATACACCGACCGTTTGCCGTTCACCAGCGCATAACCCGCCGTAATGTCGGCGCCGTCCTTGACCGTCGCCACATCGCCCAAATACAAATTGGCCACGCCGCCCTTGAACAACGGGATCTTCTCGAAATCTTTGACTTCTTTGATGGTATTGTTGGTGGGTGTGATGTAATTCTTGTCGCCGATGCGCACATTGCCTGATGGCGCGGTCTGGTTGTTGAGCCGTATGGCCTCGACGATTTGATCGGGTGTCAAGTTGTGCGACCGCAGCAAATCGGGGTCTACGTTGACCTCGATCGTACGCGGGCTTCCCCCGAACGGCGGCGGCGACAAAAGCCCCGGAATCGACGTAAACGAAGCGCGCACATACACATTGGCCAAATCCTGCAATTCGTTGTTCGACTTGGTCTTCGAACTCAAAACGAGTTGCCCGACCGGCAACGACGATGCGTCGAAACGGATCACGAACGGCGGTTGCGACCCCGGCGGAAATCCGGCCTGGATGCGGTTGGCGAGCGCGCTGATTTCGGCTGCGGCCTGCGCCATGTTCGTGCCTTCGTAGTACGAGATCTTCATGAGCGTAAGCCCTTGCGTGTTCTTGGTTTCGATCGACTTGACTCCGTTGGCGAACAGCAAAATGTTCACATAGTTCTTGCCAAAATACGACTCCATCTGGTTGGGCGTATAGCCGTTGAACGGGTGCGCGATGTAAATCACCGGCAGGTTCATCTTGGGCAAAATATCGACCTTGACCGTACGCACGGCGCCGATGCCAAAAAACACGAGCCCGGCGACGAGCACCAAGATCGAAATGGGTTTGCGCAGCGCAAATTTGATCAGATTCATAATTTAAAATTCGTTGATAAACAGTTCAAAATTGCCCGTGGCGGCTGCCTTGAGCAACAACGATTGCCAGACGTTGGCGTAGATGATGTCGCGGTCGATCTCGGCGCGGTTGAGCGTGTAAAAAGCCTGCGTGACATCGGTGAGATTGGCGAGCCCGTTTTTGTAGAGCGTGGTTTTTTGGCGGTAGGCTTGCTGTGCCGCGGCGACTTGTTTGGGCGCTTCGGCATAGTTGTCCATGGCGAGTTTGATTTTGGTATCGGCGGCATCGGACTGCGTTTTGAGCTGCTGGTCGACCACGTCGTATTCGTCCTGCAAACCGTCGGCGACGAGTTTTTGGGCACTTACTTTTTTGTCCGTACGCAAAATCGAAGTCAGGTTCCACGTCACGCCCACGCCCACCAAATAATTCTGGCGCGTCGGATCGACCCCGTCCCAATAGCTGCGCGTGAACGAATTCTGGTTGGTTGCATAGTCGGAATTGAAACCAGAACCGCGCGTTTGGAATACGCCAAACAAACTAAAATTCGGATAGTATTCGCGACGGAACGATTTGAGCTGCTGTTTCCCGAAATCGACGCGGCTCTTGTAAAACCCAAGTACGGGATTGATGCTATCATTTGAGGTGTTCAACGTCAAAATCGACTGCGGCACCTGTTTGACAAACGCGCTGTCGAGTACAAAATCCCGAATATCGACGCCCATGAGCGCGACCAGTTTGTTGTTTTGCTCCTTTACCTGGTCCTTGATTTGGTTGAGCGCGATTTGCGCACGCGAGACTTCGGCGGTAGCGAGTGTCGAATCGACGCCGGGCAGCAATCCGTTCTTGACGCGCACGGCCGCCAAACGTTGGAACACTTGCGCGCGGTCGAGGTTTTTGGTTTGTGAAATCAACAAACGTTGGCTCGCGAGCAAATTCAGGTAGGCCGACGAAATCCGGACTTTGTGCTGAAAGGTTTCCTGCTCCAGATCTTTTTGTGCGCGCACCGCATCGGCTTTCGACAGGTTGATGCGTTGCTTGATTTTGCCGAACGTAAAGAAATCCCAATTGACATTCACCAGATACAGTGCGCCGAACGCCGCGTTCCAATTTTGATGGTCGAGCGGCAGTCCTGACGATGCTACGCCCAATCCGCCAAAACCGTAGAGCGGGCCGTTTTGTCCGTTGACGGTACCGTAATCCTGTTGCGCCGAAAAATTCAGGTTGGGCAAATAATCGCGTTTGGACTGCCCGACGGTTTCATGCGCGGCCGCTTGGTATTTGGCCTTGGCGCGCACCGTCCCGTAATTGGCCACGCCTTGATCGACGGCGTCTTTGAGCGAGAGCGTTTGGGAAAACACCGTCGCCGAAAAGAGCAAAACCAATAGTAAAATGATGTTCTTGATTTTCATCGGTTGATATTTGTAGGCACAAATGTAAAACGTACACCAAGAACAAGCGGGCGCGAAATGACCAACTGCACGCATTAAATGACGAATTGAATTGGTCATTAATTTTACAACGTTTTCGAAATATGTGCTTACTTTGTGGGCTGTTACGACTTGTCATGAAGTGGAAAATTGAGAACGTACTCGACAACAAATGGGAGCAGGAAATTGCGGTTTTCCTGTTTGCCTTTACGTTGTTTGCCGTCAAGAACGATTGGATTATTTTTCGCTCGTTCCAAGCCGTTTTGCCGGGCATCGTGTACTTTTTGATGCTGTACAGCCACTCGCAGTTCAACCGTTTTTTTGTGTTGCCGATCTTGTTCAAACAACACAAGGTGGTGCTGTACATTTTGCTCACGGGCGTCATCGCGTTTGCCTATTCTATTGCGTTGCACCAGGTGGTCGTGCATTGGATTTCGGAAAGTTCATCGCTGGCCAAGTTCTCGCACCAGATGAGCTATCCGTACCAATTGGCATCGGTGGTGGGCAATATGTTGTGCGTTTTGGGCCCGATCGCGTTTCTCAAATTTTACAGCCAACACAAAAAGCAAAGCGAAGAAACGTTGTTGCTCAACAAAATGCAGCTCAATTCATTGCGCAGCCAGCTCAACCCACACTTTTTGTTCAACACGTTCAACACGTTGTATGGCATCAGCCTTGAATATCCCGAGCGCACACCCGATTTGATCATGAAGGTATCGCAGCTCATGCGCTACCAACTCGAGAGCAACGACCGCCAGTATGTGACCCTGGCCGACGAAATTGCGTTCATCGACAGCTACATCCAACTCGAAAAAGAGCGCGTGGGTTACCGCTGCGAGATCGTGTATGATTGTCAGATCGACGATGCCTATTTGTACAAGATTTCGCCCATGCTGCTCATCGGATTTGTCGAAAACGCGTTCAAGCACGGCGCGGGTACGATCGAAAGTTGTTATGTGCGCATTGCGATTTCGGTCAAGGACAGTAAGCTGCATTTGCACATCGTCAATTCGATCCCGAAGAAAAAAAAGGAAGTCGTCTCGACCAAAATCGGACTCAAGAACACACGCGAACGGCTCGATTTGCTGTACCCGAACCACACGCTCGACCTGCGCGAGCAAGACCAGACCTATACGGTAGACTTGAAACTGGAACTCAAAAAATCTGCCCACTGTGCCTGTTAAGAAGTGTTTGATTGTAGACGACGAGCCGGCGGCGCACTATGTCCTGGCCAACTACATCCGGCAAAACCCGATGCTCGAGCTGGTACAGCAATGTTACAACGGCATCGAAGCGCTCAATTATTTGCGCGACCACGAAGTCGATTTGATGTTCCTCGACATCAACATGCCCGAGATCACTGGGTTAGAGCTGTTGCAGACGTTGCCGCATCCGCCCAAGACGATCCTCACGACGGCCTATTCGGAATTTGCGCTCGAAAGCTACGACTACGGTGTGATCGATTACCTGCTCAAACCCATCTACTTCCCGAGATTTTTAAAAGCCACCGAACGGTTCTTCGCCTCGGTGGGCACCGAGAACCAGACGCATACGCCCGCTTTCATCACGATCAAGATCGACAGCTCGGTCGTCAACATCGACGTGCAGGACATTTTGTATGCGCAGAGTTATGGGAATTACGTCAAGATCATCACGCCCGCAAAAACCTGGTTGGCCACGATGACCACGGCGCAACTCGAGCAAAGTTTGCCGTCGGAACAATTCGTGCGTGTACACAAATCCTACATTGTGGCGCTCGATAAAATCCAGGCCAGCGACCGCGACACGGTGACCATCGGCGACGAAAAAATTCCGGCGGGCATCACCTACCGACGCGAGATGGCCGACCGGCTCAAACACCTGTAATCAAAGCGACCGGCGTACGATCAAATCGCTCGGGTTTTTGATTTGCACCTTTACATTTCCCAAAACCATTTGCGCCAAGGTGTGGCCCATCGCCTGAAAATCGGTCGAAATGGTCGTGATGCCGTTCTCGACCACTTTCTTGAGCGGAATATCGTTGTACGAAATGATCCCGAAATCCTTGCCGATGGCGAGTTCTTGCCTTCTGGCTTGCTCGATGACGTTGACCAAATGCGTGTCGCTGGGCACAATGAATACCGAACCGATGGTAATAGACGCCTCGTCGAAACCGTTGATGATTTCGCTCGGGAACGCCTGCTCGCTACAAAACCGGTTGAAGCCCTCGACCATCGCGACGGGTTCTTTTTGCCCCGGAAAAACAAGTACGAGTTGCCGGTACTTTTCGAGCAACGGCTTGGCCTTGACCAGCGCGGCATACATGTCGTCGGCGAACTGCTGGTGTACCGACGGATAATTTTGCAAATCGGCGTTGGTTTGGTCGAGGACAAACACGTCCTGCGCCGGCAGCGTTTTGATGGCCGCGGCGGCACCCGCCAGGTTCGTGGGCATGACGATGTATTTGGAATAGTTGCCGTTGCTTTCGTGGATGAGCTTGCGGAACATGTCGGGGTTAAAGTGGTGGAAAAAAATATCGACCTGCGCACGACCGTCCATCGTTTGCAGGAACGAATTGTAAATCTCTTCCTTGAACGCGTTGAGCTCGTCGAACAGCAAAAAAATGCGCTGCTCAAAACTGAACTCGGTGCTTTTGACGTAGTAGCCCTTGCCCGGCACGGCATAGATGATGCCGCGTTTCTTGAGTTCGTCGTAGGCCTGCAAAACCGTATCGCGCGACAGGCCAAACGCCAGACTGATTTTGTTGACCGACGGCAACCGTTCGTTTTTACCCAGACGGTTTTCGGCAATCGCCATTTCGACCGACAAAACAATTTGACGGTATTTGGGCGTGGCCGAATGTGGGTTGATGTCGATGATTTTGCGCATGGTTCGAAAAACTGGTAGGCAAGATACGCAAAAACCGGTAGGTACAGGTGGGCTTGATTGGTTTTGTTTGGTAATTTTGACCCATATCCTTAAAAAACAACGGGATAAAAAACGACATTCTCAATATTGAATCGATTTTCTAGACCGATTGTCAATTGTTCCCGTGACCTAATTTTCAAGAAATGAAAAAACTACACCTGCTTGCCGTAGCGCTTCTCACCATCGGATTGCATGCCCAAAACCCCAATTTTGCCAAAGGTGCCGATGTGGGTTGGCTCGACCAGATGGAAGCCACGGGCTATAAATTCTACGACACCGACGGAACGCCCAAAGAATGTCTGCAATTGCTCAAAGACCGCGGCATGAACACCATCCGTTTGCGCGTGTTCGTCAACCCCAACGACGACAAAGCCAGCGGGCATTGCAGCAAGGACGATGTGGTCAGGATGTCCAAGCGTGCGCACGACATGGGCTTTCGCATCATGATCGACTTCCATTACAGCGATTCGTGGGCCGATCCGGGCAAACAATTCAAACCCGCCGCATGGAAAGACCATTCGGTGGTCCAACTCGGCCAAGACGTATACAACCATACGTTCGACGTGCTGTCGGCGCTTAAAAAAGCGGGCGTCACACCCGAATGGGTACAGGTGGGCAACGAAATCCCGGGCGGCATGCTCTGGCCCGAAGGCAGCACCAAGAACTGGAAAAACCTGGCGTTGTTCCTCAACAAAGGCTATGAGGCCACCAAGGCCATCGATCCCAAGATCAAGGTCATCGTACACGTCGACCAGGGCAACGACAACAAAAAGTTCCGCAAGTTTTACGACAAGGCCACCAAGCACCAGGTGCAATACGATGTGATCGGGTTGTCCTATTATCCGTTTTGGATCAAAAAAGACTGGAGCGAAACCATTGACGATTTGCGCCACAACATGAACGACATGGTCGAGCGCTACGGCAAAGAGGTTATGGTGGTAGAAGTAGGCGGCGAATACAACAAAATCGAGAACACGCACCAACTGCTCGCGGCCACGATCAAGGCCGTACGCGAGGTACCCGACAACAAAGGACTGGGCGTGATTTACTGGGAACCGCAGGGCGAAAAAAGCTGGAGCCACTACGATTTGAGCGCCTGGCAAGCCGATGGCAAACCCTCTCCCGCGCTCGACGCTTTTAAGGAATAAGCCATGAAAAAGAAACTCATCAAAGACACGTCGGCGCATTTTGCGAAGCTGTTTGGCGCCGAACCCGAATCGGTTTTCTTGTCGCCGGGCCGCATCAACCTCATCGGCGAACACGTCGACTACAACGACGGTTTTGTGTTGCCGGCCGCGATCAACAAATACCTTTGTTTTGCAATTTCGGTGCACGACACAACGCACTGCACGCTTGTGGCCAAGGACTTGAACGAAGCCTACAAATTCGACCTCAACGACCCGATTGTTCCCGTCGAAAAAATGTGGGTCAACTACATCCTGGGCGTCGTCAGCCAACTCAAGGACGCGGGCCATGCGCTCAAAGGATTCGACATGGTATTCAGCAGCACCATCCCGATGGGCGCCGGATTGTCGTCGTCGGCGGCGCTCGAATGTGGCGTGGGCTATGCGCTGAACGATTTGTTCTCGCTGGGGTTGACCAAGGAGCGCATCGCACAGATCGGCCAACAGTCCGAACACACTTTTGTGGGCGTCAAATGTGGCATCATGGACCAATTCGCGTCGGTATTCGGCAAAAAGAAACACGTGGTCGAACTCGATTGCACGTCGCTCGGTTACACCTACCACAAGGCCGATTTCGACAAATATGCGCTGTTGCTCATCGACAGCAACGTCAAGCACACGCACCTGACCTCGGGTTACAATGTGCGCAGGCAAGAAGTCGAACACGGATTGTCGGTCATCAAAAAACACTTCCCGCAGGTCAATACGTTCCGCGATTGTACGATGGAAATGGTAAATTCGCTCGAGCAGGAATTGGGCGATGTGGTGCTGCGCAGGTGCCGTTTTGTGGTGGGCGAAATCCAACGCGTGCGCGAGGCCGTAGATGCGCTCGAAGCCGAAAACTTCATCCGGTTCGGGCAATTGATGTACGGTACGCATTTGGGGCTGTCGCAGGATTATGAAGTGAGCTGTCCCGAAATTGATTTCCTGGTGGCCTATACGGGCAACATCCCGCAGGTCATCGGTTCGCGCATGATGGGCGGCGGCTTTGGCGGCTGTTCGATCAACCTGGTCGAGAAAGGATTCGAGGACGCGCTCATCGATGAATTGTCGGCCGAATACGCCAAGACATTCGGCATCACGCTCAAAGCCTACAAAGTCAAGATCGCCAAAGGTACCACCCGATACAAAGACCATGAAAACATTCGATAAAAACCTGCACCCGCACCGCCGCTACAACCCGTTGCTCGGCGAATGGATCCTGGTATCGCCGCAACGCGCGCTGCGTCCGTGGCAAGGCCAAAAAGAAAGTTTGCCCACCGAGACGCGTCCCGAATACGACCCGCACTGCTATTTGTGTCCGGGCAACGAGCGCGCCGAGGGCACCCACAACCAAGCCTACACCGACTGCTATGTGTTCGACAACGACTTCCCTGCGCTGTTGCGCGACGAGGTGGTGTTCGAATCCGACGCACCCGATTTGTTCCAATCCAAACCCGAACGCGGCATCAACAAAGTGATTTGTTTTTCGCCCAACCACAACCTTACGCTGGCCGAGATGGCCGTGCCCGACATCGCCAAAGTGGTCGATACCTGGACGACACAATACGCCGAACTCGGCAGCCAGCCGTTCATCAACTACGTCCAGATTTTCGAGAACAAGGGCGCCGTCATGGGGTGCAGCAACCCGCATCCGCACGGACAAATCTGGGCGCAATCGTCTTTGCCTACACAGGTCGAGCGCACCCAACACCACCTGCGGGCCTACTACGAAAAACACAAAACCAGCCTGCTGGCCGATTACCTCAAACAGGAACTGCAGCAACAAGAGCGTCTCGTATGTGAGAACGGGCATTTTGTTGCGCTGGTTCCGTTTTGGGCAACCTGGCCTTATGAAATCATGATCGTCAGCCGTCGCCATTTTGGCAACCTGCTGGCCATGAGCCACGACGAAAAAAACGCGTTCGCGCAAATCCTCAAGGACGTGACGGCCAAATACGACAACTTGTTCGAGACGTCGTTCCCGTATTCGTCGGGCATCCACCAGGCACCCACCAACCGCGTGGCGCATCCCGAATGGCATTTCCACATGCACTTTTACCCACCGCTGTTGCGCAGCGCGACGGTCAAGAAATTTATGGTGGGCTACGAAATGCTGGGCGAGGCGCAACGCGACCTGACACCCGAGCAAAGCGCCAAGATCCTGCGCGATTTGCCGACGGTACATTACAAGACCAAATCGAACGCGTAACCTAAATTTTTAAAGTTTTCAAGTTTGGATAAACGGAATTGGCTATTTTTGCCCCCGATCCTTTGATTGGGTCCCGTAGTTCAACGGATAGAATAGAAGTTTCCTAAACTTTAGATCCAAGTTCGATTCTTGGCGGGACTACTAAAGCGGCTAGAGGCCGCTTTTTTTGTGGATTGTTCCGAATCTTTCACTCAAAATCTGCGGCGCTGCCGATGGCCATACCGTCATCTTTGCTGTGACATAATGACAAAAAATACCATTATGTCACAACATTTTCTGTTACATAATGACATTTTCTGTAAAAATGTCACACCGATTGGAACGTAAAATTGATGCCGCTAGACGGGTTGATATTCTTACGAAAAAACATTAAAAATCAACACTTAAGAAGCAAGACATTCAAACACTTTGGCTTTTCAAACTCTCCGATGCCGCACTTTTAACACCCGTCGCACAACGACCCGGATGGGCCGCAAACCCAAAAACCATTATATTTGGCGGCTGTAACAAAGTGTTCCTAAAAAAGACAAACACCCAACAACCCGAAACGTACCGAGCAGTTCGGAACGTGCCGAAAAAACCATTTTTATGATCAAATACCACCACGGGCTACAGGCTTGCCTGCTCGCCGCTTCTGTCCTAGTGTTGCACTCGTGCGGCAAGTCGGACGCCAGCCAACCGATGCAATCGGGCATTCTCAAACAAAACATGGATACGCTCGTCAAACCGGGCGATAACTTTGATGCCTATGTCAACGGCGCCTGGCTCAAGAAAACGGCCATCCCTGCCGACAAGTCGTCTTATGGTGCCGCCGACATTTTGTATGACCAATCGCAGGAAGATGTGCGCGCCATCATTGAAGCGGCCGCCAAATCTGGCGGCGCCGAGGGTTCGAACGAACAAAAAATCGGCGACTTCTATGCCTCGTACATGGACCAGAAAACGCGTGACGCCAAGGGCATTTCACCCATCCAACCCGAATTCAAGGCCATCGACGCGATTGCTTCGTACACCGATCTTGCGAAATTCTTTGGCAACGCCAACCGCGACGGCAACCTGTATCCGTTCAACCTTAGCGTACAACAGGATTTCAAAAAGCCGACCGAACATGTGCTCATGACCTGGCAAAGCGGTCTTGGCTTGCCCGAGCGCGAATACTATTTGCTCACCGACGACAAATCGAAAGCCATCCGCGACAAATACCGCACCCACGTGCAGAACATGTTGACGTTGGGCCAAGTGGCCGATCCCGCAGGCTGCGCGACCAAAATACTCGCGCTCGAAACGCAGATCGCGCAGGCGCACATGAAAAAAGAAGACACGCGCAACACCGCCGCGTTGTACAATGTATACGCCACGGCCGATCTCAAGAAGCTCATGCCCGATTTCGACTGGAACACCTACCTGACCGCGGCGGGCATGCAAAACGAGAAACGCATTGTCGTGTCGCAGGTCGATTTCATCAAGTCGCTCAACAGCATCATCAAGAACACGCCGCTTGACGTGTGGAAGGTGTACCTCAAATGGGGCGTGCTCCACGGCGGGGCCAAGTCGCTCACGGCGGCCATCGACCAGGAAAACTTTTCGTTTTACGGCAAGACTTTGTACGGCATCGAGAAGCAACGCGAGCAATGGCGTCGTGCGGTAGAGACCGTCAACGGCAACCTAGGTGAAATCGTCGGCAAGGAATACGTGGCCAAACATTTCCCGCCAGAGGCCAAGGAACGCATGGTCAAACTGGTCGACAACTTGCTCAAGGCCTACGCCGAAAGCATCAAGACGCTCGATTGGATGAGCCCCGAAACCAAGAAACAGGCGCTCGAAAAGATCAAGAAATTCAACCCCAAGATTGGCTATCCCGACAAATGGCGCGACTATTCGGCGCTCAAGATCGCGAAAAATGATTTGTATGGCAACATGCAACGCGCCACGCAGTTCGAGTACCAGCGTCAATTGGACAAACTGGGCAAACCCGTCGACAAGGACGAATGGGGCATGAGCCCGCAAACGGTGAACGCGTACTACAACCCGAGTTTGAACGAGATCGTGTTCCCGGCAGCCATACTACAACCGCCTTACTTTAACCTCGCGGCAGACGATGCGGTGAACTATGGCGGTATCGGCGCGGTGATCGGACACGAAATCGGACACGGTTTTGACGACCAGGGCGCCAATTTTGATGGCGATGGCGTGATGCGCGACTGGTGGACGGCCAGCGACAAACAGGCGTTCCAGCAGCGTACGGCGGCGCTCGTCGACCAATACAACAACATCAAGGTGTTCCCCGATTTGAACGTCAACGGCCAATTCACGTTGGGCGAAAACATTGGCGATTTGGGCGGACTCAGCATCGCCATCAAGGCCTACAAGATGAGCCTCGGCGGCAAGCCTTCGCCAAAACTCGACGGATTTACGGGCGAACAACGCGTGTTTTTGGGCTGGGGCCAGGTGTGGCTCAGCAAGGACCGCGAGGAATCGCTGCGCAGCCAGGTAGCGTCGGACCCACATTCGCCGGCCAACGCGCGTGTGAACGGCACCATCAGAAACATCCCCGAGTTCTACGAAGCGTTTGGTGTGAAGCCGGGCGATTCGCTCTACATCGCGCCCGAAAAACGCGTGAAGATCTGGTAATAAAAAAAGCCCCGGGCGCAAATGCTATCCCGGGGCTACCATCAATAACCAATGACCCGTCCCGCAAGACGGGTTTTTTTTAGCTGTAGTAGACGTAAAAATTGACCGCCGCCAACAGCGTGTTGACCACAACACTTATAATCAACGTGTTGTAAATCGTGCGTGGCTTTTGTTGCGACAATACCGATCCGTTGAACAACATGGCGCTGGCCACCACCACAAACAACTGGAACAACTGCAACGGGCTGGTGCCGTTTTCGAGTACCGCCATGGCCGCGATACCGCCTATACAACTCGATAGCAGGATGCCCAAGGCGATGCTACCGTAATAACCATATTCGAACTGACTGTAAATTTTATCGTAAGTGCTCATAACTGTGTGTTTTAATTTATAGTGTAAAATTACGCCGCCTGTATCGGGCATTTTATGACTTTTGTCATGTTTGCCGAAATTGTCGGGCAAAAGCGGCCTCCAAAGTTGTAACCTTATCGGCTTTATCTGTAAACGGGTTTTTGTAACTTGAAGACTCAAATTCCAGAAGCCATGACCACCATTTTCCACGAAATTACCGAAGCCTTGGTTCGCGAAGGGTTTCAGGACCTGGCCGCAAAGAAAGCGCAGCAGGGCAAATCGCTCGACTTTAAGATTACGCCGTATTCGCTCAATACCAAACTCAGTTTTAAGTTTGACAACCTCGCCCATTTTGTCGAATTCCTGCGGCTGCACGGCATCGAAAACCTTGACGAAAAAACAGCGGCTTTGCAAACCACGCTCAACGAACTCGCGCTCGGTCCGAACGAGTTCTTTTATGTAAACTTTTTCGAGCACGGTAAGGAAACCGAAATGTAACGAATCACGTAACCCGCCGACTCACCTGAAATCTTTTTTGGCGTGTGCCTCATCAACACACCGCAAAATGCGTATCAACGGACGCATTGAGCCGCCGGAATGTTTTTTTTAGGCGTATTTCGTACCCATGTTTAATCAATCAAAAAACCATGAACAAATTTTTCCTGGCGGCGCTTTTGCTGACCTTTTCGGTAGCTGGCGCCCAAACCCTTGCCTGGGGTGGCCGTTTTGGCGGTAGTGGCGAAGACGTCGTGCTGGCCATGCACACCGATGCCCAGGGCAACACCTACACCACGGGCTATTTTACCTACACGGCAGACTTTGACCTTACCGATCAAGAATACCTGCTGACGACCAACATCGACTTCGAGATTTTTTTGCAAAAAACCGCGCCCGACGGCAGCTTGCTGTGGGCCAAAAGCATGGGCGGGCAGTTTGGCGACTACGGTACCAAAATCGCGACCGATTCTTCGGGAAACGTCTATCTGACGGGCGTATTCCAAGACACGGGCGACTTCGATCCGGGCGTTGGCGAATTCCTGCTCACGGCCACGGGAAGCCTCGATGTCTTTATCCTTAAGCTCAGCGCCAACGGCGAATTCATGTGGGCCAAGCATTTTGAAGGTACCGATTACGAGGAGTCGAACGGCATCGGTATCGACAGCCAGGACAATGTGTATGTCTCGGGGTACTTTTATGCCGAATTGGACTTTGACCCCAATGCCGGGCAACACGCCATTACCCCAAGCGCAGGCGACGGTTTTCTGGTCAAACTCACCAAGGACGGCAGCTTTATTTGGGCGCAGGCCATCGGCGGACCCGATTTTGATCTGGTCACGGGCATGCAAACCTTACCCAACGGCAATGTCTTGCTGTCGGGCAATTTCAGAGGGACGGTAGATTTCGACCCTTCGGACGGGATCGTGGAACTTTCGGCCGACAATGGCTACGACGGCATCTTCGTCTACCAAACCAACCAGGATGGCGATTTGCTCAAGGCGACCAAGGTGGCGCAGGTAGAAAATGGCGGCTACGGCCTATCGGTGGCGGGCGACAGCCAAGGCAATGTGTTCGTGACGGGCTACCTCAACGGCCAAGGCACGTTCGAGACCGCCGAAGGGACCGTCGTCATGACACCCATCGACTTTGTCAACGGCTATGTCGCCAAAATCAATACCGACGGCAGTGTAGCCTGGGCCAGACATTTGGCGGGAACGGGCGTCACTACGGGTTACATTGTAGCGGTGAACAGCCACGACGATGTACTGGTGAACGGTTATTTCAACGGAACGATGACCGTTGGCGCCATCACACTTACCGAAGAAAGCAACCTCGACACCGAGAGCTTTGTTGTCAAATTGCACAACGACGGCCAATTCGTTTGGGGCACGCACTGGGGCGGCATCAACACCGTAGACCGCTCGGCCATGAGCATTGATCCGCAGGACAACATTTTGGTGGGATCGGCATTTGAGGGCACCGTAGATTTGGATCCGGGCGCGGCCGTACTTACCGCGCAATCGGTCGATTTCCGCGACATGTTTCTGGTCAAACTCACCGACGAATCGCTGGCCGTAGCCGAGCATTCAACAAAACCACGGCTTCGCATGTATCCCAATCCCGTAACCGACAGGTTGTACATAGACGGGATCGAAGCCGCAGCAGAAAAGCAATTTGCCTTGTACGACGCCCTAGGACGCGCGGTCAAAAACGGTACGCTTTCTGCCGAAGGCATCGATACCGGCGCGCTCACCGCGGGCGTGTACCATTTGGTGACTGGCGGACAGTCGTATAAAATCATCAAGCAATAACGGCACATTTTCCGGCCATCGGTTTGTATTTCTTGCGATTATACCCTACTTTTCGGCTTATGGAAAACTGGGCGATGTTTGCAGATTTCATCCTGATTGCCGGAATGGCCTTTTTGGCCATGAGCGTGCTTTTGCTCGTCAAATCGAAGCCCACGGTAACGCGACGCTTGCTGATCGTTTTTTTTGCGAGCGCGTTTTTTTTCCTGCTTTACTACTATTCGTTCCTGCACCGTTCGCGCGTTTTGGGTGCCATAGCGGTGCTGTTCGGGCACGGTATGGGTTTTATTTTGGGCCCGATGCTGTACTTTTTGTTGCAATCGCTCGTGTTGCCGCCCGCACTTTTCCTCAAGCGTCTGTACCTGCATTTGATCCCTTATGCGCTCGTTTGGCTTTTGGTTTCGTTGCCGTTGGCGCTGAGTATCGCCACGCCGTATTGTAGGGACTTCGGCGACTGGTACGCCAACCACGACTATTGGATCAACCTGCCCGAGAATGTTTTTTTCCTGACGTACATCTATTTTTCGCTGCGATTGCACACCCGTATCGCTGGATTGGTGCGCGAGAATTCGGCGGCCGAACGCCACGATTTGAGCTGGTACCGCCATTTGTTGTGGGGGCTTGCGTTGATCGTGGTTTTCGATACGCTGTGTACTTTTTACGAATTTTATTTCCCGATGATTCCGTGGAACATTGGCACCTTGATCGCCTTTTCGTTTGTCGCGCTCTTCAGCTATCTGGGCTACAAAGGCATGTTCCAATCGCATATTCTGCTGCCCGATTTTTTGCTCAACCGATTGGAGAAGAACGAACCGACGGGCTTCGAAACAACGCCAACATCGACGCCAAAAACACCCTTGCGCGCGCTCGACGGCTATTCTGAATCTGAAATCGAAGCCTTCAAGACCAAGTTATTGCATGTGATGGAAACGCAAAAACCGTATCTCAACGAGGCGTTGGGATTGGGCGAACTCGCCGATTCGTTGGGCATCGGCACCAAGAAACTCTCCGATTTGCTGAACCAGCACTTGCACACCAATTTTTACAACTTTGTCAACGAATACCGCGTACGTGAAGTGGTCGAAAGACTGGCCACGCCCGATGCCGAGAAATACACGCTGATGGGTATCGCCTACGATTGCGGTTTCCAGTCGAAGGCGAGCTTCAACCGTATTTTTAAGCAAAAGATGGGGATGTCGCCCAGCGAATACAAGAAAAACATCCCCGCTTTTTAACCGTTATGCCAACAGCGCGATGGCGACCCATTCCAAATAAGCTTTGCCGCCACGCCATAAAAAAAAGTCCCCGAAAGGACTTTGCTCCCAAAAACGCCGGGTAGCACGACCGGATTCCGCATTAGCGCCGGCGTTGGGGTTGTCATCAACACGAACGGGTGGAAAGTGTTGGTCCCTGTTACGGCTTCCCCGACGCGCCTGACGACCCGTCATCTTTGGCTGGGATAGCGTAAAGTTACGTTTAGACGGAGCCGCATATGTTATACCATTTCATGGGTTTCTTTCAGGTTTTGTATCGATAGCGCGGCGTGCTTTTGCGCATCGAGGAGTTTGAGCGCCGGACAAACAAAGGCGTGCGGTTGCGCAACATTTCCCGTAACGGGCCGTGCGCCATACAACGTGTCGAGCGGACTGAACACGCGCTTGCGCTCGGGCTGTACCACATGCAGGTACACCATCGTGGTTTCGATACGCGAATGGCCGAGCAGTTCTTTGATGCTCACGATGTCGAGCCCGTCTTCGAGCAGGTGCGTGGCAAAAGTATGGCGCAGCGTGTGGACGCTGACGGGTTTTTGGATTCCGGCTTTGGTGGCTACTTGCCTGACGATCCACTGGATGCCGCGTTGCGAATACTTGCTGTAAAACACATTGCGGTTCGATTTGCCGTGAAACAGGTAATCCTTGGGGCGGTTCTTGCCGATGTATTCCTCGAGTAACGTCATGAGGTTTTGCGCCAGCGGAACATACCGGTCGCGCTTGCCCTTGCCCTGCCGAACGTGGAGCATCTTGCGATCGAAGTCCAAATCGACGAGCCGCAAATTGCGCACTTCCATACACCGCAAACCGCAACCGTACAAAAGCGAAAGCAGCAAACGGTGCTTGAGCCATTTGGGCGTTTCGAGCATTTTGCGCATCTCGGGCTTGCTGAGCACCACGGGCAGTTTCTTTTGGTGTTTGATGGACGGCATGGCCAGGTGCATGTGGGTCATCCCCTGCAACTTGTAGGCGTAGCGCAGGCTGTAGACGGTGAATTTGAAATAGGCTTCGCTGGCCGTGGGGAACTGGATCTTGACCTCATACAGGTAGCGTTGGATGTCTTCGAGCGAAACCTCGGTAGGCACGCATCCGAACCGAAGCGCGGCCATGGCCAAATGACGTTCGTAGCTTTTGACCAGGCTTTGGCTTTTGCCTGCGATGACGATGCTTTGCACGATGCGTTCGTGGAACTCCGTAAAGCCCGGGATCATTTGGGCGCGGGCGATAAGGGACAGTTTTTTCATGTTTTTGGTATTTAATTTTCGAGTAAAGTTACAAACCGGCCGCGTCATACCGCTTCCCGTTTGCAGGCGGCCATTTGCAAAAAAATGCGTAGTTTTAACCTGCGATATGGACAAGCTCACTCCCGCCCAACGCTCGAAACTCATGGGCAAGATCAAAGGCAAAAACACCAAGCCCGAGGTGGCGTTGGCACGGGCGCTTTGGCTTCGGGGATACCGTTACCGCAAACACAACAAGACCATTTTTGGAACCCCCGATTTGTCGTTCAAAAAAACCAAGATCGCGGTTTTTGTCGACAGTGAATTCTTTCACGGGAAGTCATGGGACGATACCGCAAAACGACCTAAATCCAATGCCGAGTTCTGGGAAAAGAAAATACTACGCAATAGGGCACGCGACCGGGAAGTCAACGCCTACCTCACCCGTCAGGGCTGGACGGTGCTGCGCTTTTGGAGCGAAGACATCAAAAAAAGTTTGCCCAAAGTGATGCGGATCATTGGCGAGGCGATCGAACAAAAGCAACGGCTGGTTCAATTCCAAGACAGTGCCGTCAAGCTGCCGTCTGGGAATTATCTGCAGATGGCCGATTGGCCGCAAGCCGCCGAACCATCATGGTCTTACGATTCGGCTCCGAAAAGAAGAAAAAAGAACCGATAACCTATTCGTTTGGTGGATATTGCGTCTCTTTAATGTAGAAATATTATAACAACCAACACAAAATCTTGCAACACCCGAAAATACAATTGCACTATTTTCGCCTTCTATCCTTGTGGCGATGAAACCAGCTCTCGAACATAACCCGTACGTTGCGCTTGAAAAAGACGAAGTGTGTATCCATTGTGGGAAGACGCACCTGCACATCGCGTTGCAAAACATCGCAAAAATCCACATCTCGAAACGCAAAAGCGGCTATCTTAGGGGATTGGTCGACCAATTGCTGCGCTCACATGAAATCCACCACAACCTCAACATCGAAACGCGCGACCATGGTGCGGTAAAAATCGCGATCAGTCCGCAGGAACGGTTTTTTTGCATCCAGTTGATCCATGTGTTGCGCGCCAAACTCAAGTCGTTGAACTGACTGCCCGCTTAGAAGTACACCTTTAATCCCGCGTTTACCGTAGCACCCAAACCCAGGACATCTACTTGTTCCAACGCGCCGTTGGCGGTATTGATCCTGTAAAACCGGGCCAATACGTTTTGATGGTCGAGCACGTTGAGCACCGAACCGCTGGCCACCAACCGCATGCCGCGCCAATCCCATCGGTGCGAAGCCGACACATTCACCTGAAAATAGTCGCCCAGGTTCTGGTTGTTGGGCCTGTCGTATACGATGGTATTTGCCGATGCATCCATACTTTGCGGCGCCGTAAATGGTGCACCTGTATGCCATTTGGTCCCGATGGCCACGCGCAACCGTTTCCATTCGTAGGTTCCGGCCCAAGCCACAGCATGCGTTAGATCAAAATTACTCCTGAACTCTTCGGGGGCCAGCGCATCGAAACTGCAACGGTTGTGGTTGTAACTGTAAGAAATCCAGCTGTAGAAACGCTTGAAGCTCTTTTGCACGAGCAACTCCGAACCCAACACGCGGTATTCGCCCAACGCATCGGTGTATTCGAACTGGTTGCGAAAACCCTGACTGTGTGCGGTAATCCCCGAAACGCGTTTGTAAAAATTATCGAGCGTCACCAGCCAGCGGTTGTACTGATAGGTCAACCCGAGCGATGCCTGCGTGCTTTTTTGCAACGGTACGTTCGTTTGGTTGGCCAGCACCCATCGGCGTTTTTCGATCCCCAGAAAATCCTGCTGACGGTCGATCACCTGCGAAAGCGATTGGCTTTTTTGCTCGGCCAGCACTTCGAGCTTTACTTTGGACGACAACACCTGTGTAAACGCCAAACGTGGCTCGATGCGCAACAACCCGAACTTTTCGAAATAGTTGCCCCGCAATCCTACGTTGAGCAAACGCTTTCCCGAATCCGATGCAAAAGTGCCTTCGACCACCCCGACGTGCGTGGCGGCAAATTGTTTGTCCTGCCTTGAAAATGAGGGTTCGTTGACCGCATCGGCATTTTCCAGTTCGATGGCGTCAAACTGATAACCCGCGCCCACCGAATGGTTGCCGAAAAGGTAGGTATGCCGCAAACGAAGCCCGCCATTGGTCACGCGGTTGCGCTGCCACGTCATTTGCCCCGCGGTAAAATCTTCGGAGTCGGCGTGCAAATCGTACCACGACACATGGGCTTGGATTTCCGATTGGTGCCTTGCATCCCAATTGGTTTTCCACTGTATGCTTCCGCCAAAATTGCGTTGCTTCAAATCGCTTTCCTTTTCGCCTGTCAAGGCGGCTTCTTCGATGATGACGCTGTTCTCGATCCCGATTCCGTCGACAATCAGTTCGTGCCGATCGCCGATGACCTGGTGGTATTGCAGCGAAAAATCGAAGAAATAAAAATCGGTGTCCACATCGAGCCGGGCCGTTTGCGCCTGTGCCCAATCGGTGACGGGCGTTTGCTGGAACACGCGGTCTTGGTATCGACGAAAAGTGGGCGAAGTGAAAATATCGGTAAACGTCCTGCGCCCACTGCCCAACAAAGTGGCGTTCTTGGACAGCCGAATTTTCGAGTAGAAGTTGGCGTTGAGCATGTCTACCCCAATCACGTGGTAACAACTGTCGCGGACCGAGGTGTGCGACGACACATCGACCAACGACGAAACGCTCTCGCCAAAAAAAGCCGAACTTCCGTTCTTGGACAACGTGATCTTGGTGGCCAACAACGGATTGAAAGCCGACATCAATCCAAAGAAATGACCTGTTTGGAATACGCGTATACCGTTCCACAAAAACAGGTTCTGGTCGTGCGTACCACCGCGTACATTGATGTTCGATACCGTTTCGTCTATGCTGCCGATGCCCGGCACCTGTTGCATGGCCTGCAAAATATCGGGGTCGGTGAGTCCAGGCAATATCCCGAATTTGCCGGGTCTGACCACCACGCTGCCCGACGGCTCCTTCGAGATACCGGTGGCGAGGTAGCGTTCGGCAACCACTTCCTGCAACACTTCAGCCACGGCGTTGAGCGCGATTTGCGGACAATCGGTACGGTAAAGCGCTTGCGCACGAAAGACGCGGCCTTGATAGCTCAGGTGTTTGATCTGGATGTCGTGCGGGGTCAGTTCGGGGAGCTCAAAATAGCCTTGGGCATCGGAACTTACCGTCACGCCTTGGGTACTCACGGCCGCATTTTCGATGGGTTTCCCAGTTTGGGCATCTATCAGGTAGCCGCACAGGGGCTTGTCCATCCGTTTGTCGTTGTAAACCATGTAGTAGCCCTGCGTCACCTGCTTGATCATGAGTCTGGTATGGCGGGTGATGTAGTCGAGTTTTTCTTCGAGCGGCATTTCTTTGGCCGGCGGTTCAAGCCGGTACACGACCAGCTCTTCGTCGATGTAGCTGAAACGCACATGGTGTCGGGCCGCCAAATCCTCGAAAAGTTGCTTGAGCGGTTGGTCCGATTGCGCAAAACAACACACCGGCAACAAAATCAGCCACAACAATAGTTTACGGACGGTCATCGGCAGCGGTCAAGGTAATCGCCTTTTCGGTTTTGGTTTGCTTGAGGTGGAACGTCGCGCAAACAATCTGCAACGCCGCATCGATATTGTCGCCCGGCAACACACCCGAAAACAATTGGGTTGATTGGTGCCCGAGGTTGATCTTGACGCCGTAATGTCTTTGGATTTCGGCCACCACGTCGGCAAGGCTGTGTTGGTTGAACACGAGTTCGTCCTGCAACCAGGCGGGCCCGGCGGCATCGGTTTTTGACCGCCATATACGTGAACCGTCGATGGCAATTTGCTCACCGCGCGCGAGTATCGCTTCGGATTCGTGGAAGGTCACCAACACGCGACCTTCGTAACAGGCCACTTCCATACGGTTGCCGCGCTGTCGGACGTTGAATTGTGTACCCAGCACCGACACGGCGCCGCGCTCGGTCAAAACGGTGAACTTTTTGCCTTTGGCGACCTTAAAATAGGCTTCTCCGTCGAGCAATACGCCGCGGTCATTTTCCCAGTTCCAGGTGGCGTAACTGGCCGTCGATCCCGCATTGAGCTGAACTTGCGACTGGTCGGGCAAGACAAAAGCCAAAGTTTGCCCCGCTGCGGCCGTTTGCGTCGTTGGGGCGAACCATGCCGCCGCCACACCCAACAATACCACAACTGCCGCCGCGACCTGCACCCAACGGCGGCGGTACAGCGGGATCGTTTTGGGCGATGCTTTTTCATGGGCCAAAACTTCATGGAGCATCTTGTTGGCATCGAACTGCGGCGAGGCGATTCGGTCAAGGTTTTCGCGAATGCGCACGTAGTTGTCGTATTTCGGATCCTTTTGCAACGCATCGAGCTCGTCTGCGTCGAGTTCGCCCGCGAGCCATCGCGCCAATTGGGTATCGTTGTCCATGTTAAGCCTATTTGTTGTGTTGACAAATGCAGGGCAAAAAACCCTACCTGAAATTTTCGATTTGTGACTCGAGCGACACCAGCGCCCCGTGGATCCTTTTCTCTACGGCCTTCATGCTGATGCCAAGCATTTCGGCTATTTCCCTGTATTTCTTGCCTTCGACGCGGTTGAGCAGCAAAGCCTCACGTTGGGCAGGGGTCAATCCGTTGAGCGCGCGTTCGAGCTTTTGCTGGAACTCGTCCTGTTCGATCAAGAATTCCGGGCTCACATGATCGGCGGTGCTTTCGTTTTTTTGCTGCGCGTATTGCAGCGCCACCTTTTGGCTGGCCGCGTGGTTGATCGATGCATTGCGGGCCACTTTGTATACGAAGGCCTTGGGGTGCTGGACCTCGGCACAATGCTGCCACAGTTTGACGAAGGCGTCCTGCGCAATATCGTCGGCGGCATCGGCATCGCCAAAACGAAAATACAAAAAGTTGCGCAGCGCCTTGACGTGCGTCTGAAAAAACCGCGTAAACACAGGTTCGTCGCAGATTCCTTTCTTTTCGGATGGTTCCATGGAGGTGCAAATATGGCGATGAAAGTAGTAAATTTTTTTTTCGATGGTAGGGAAGAGTCCAGAAATTTTGTCTTACTCCCGAAAACCGAAAACCATGAGAACGTTTGTCGCTTATTTGTTGTTTTTGCTTTGCGCATCTTGCGGAAGCGATTCGCTCGAGGTCAACCGACCCGCCGATAAAGACTGGAACAACAACGCCTCGCTCAAGAACAAACTGATGCGTATGGCGCAATATGAGACCGCAGCCGATAACATTGTGGACGGTACGAGCGGCTTTGCGATTCTTTGTCCGTATGCGGTAGTGGCCAACGACCAATGGGTGCAGGTTGACGACCCCTCGGCTTACAGCCAGATAAGAGCGATTTTTGCCGCCAGCGCGAACAATACCGACATTGTCGAAATCCAGTTTCCTGTCACGGTCGTTTTCCCCGATTACAGCCAGCAAGCGGTGTCATCGCAAACGCAATTCGATGCGGTCAAGGCGCTGGCGCATCCGTCGGTTGAGTTGTCTTGCCTGGCTTTTGCCTATCCGCTGCAAATCAAGACCTACGACACCGTCAGCCAGACGGCACAAACCGTAACCCTGGCCAGCAAACCTGCGCTGTATCAGTTTGTGAAAACCCAAAGGACCACGGTGCTCGTCGCGCCGAATTACCCCGTGACGGTATTTGACCCCAACGGCCAACCGATCCAAGTGACAAATACGGCTGGGCTCGAAGCGCTCATCGACGACTTTACGGTCGACTGTTTGAACGCCGTGCACCAGAACCCGTCGACGTTCGAAGAAATCCTGACACAAGGGACATGGTTTGTTTCTTACTTTTTCAGAGAAGCCGATTTGACCGCCGACTATGCCGGCTATGACTTTGCGTTCCAAACCAACGGCAACGCAACCGCCATCAGCGCATCGGCTAATGTGAACGGGAATTGGGTGAGCTACGACGATGAGGGTGTGCGCAAAGTACAATTTACATTCAGCGGGTCGGCACTTGACGAACTGGACGAATCATGGACGGTAACGGCTTTTGACCCCAATCAAATCGAGATGGTTTATGAGAGTGGCGGCAGCGGCACGCGCTATTTTACCCTGACGCGCAACTGATGAAACTTTTTAAATACCATCCGAGCAAAAACCTGCGGGGTTATTACCTCAACCAGATTCTCATTTGGGCGATCATCATCCTCTTAATATGGCTTTTCACGCAACAAAATATTATCAACCTTAAATTTTAAATGTTATGAAAACGATCAAACTTTTACCGATCCTTTTTGCCTTGATGACGCTGACCATGGCGTCGACCTGCGATTCCGATGACGACAACAATTGGACAAATCCTAACCAAAACAATGTTTCGATTGCCCAAGTGCGCAACACCGCACAGGACGGCTCGTGGCGTGTCGTCTATTTTTATGACACCGACCATGAAAACACCAATCACTTCACGAACTACGGTTTCACTTTTGGTCAGGACGGCACCCTCACGGCGACCAACGGCACCAACACCTACACCGGGTCATGGTCTGTCACTAACAGCCACAGCGGGGACGACGACAGCGGCCACAACAGCAGCGACGTAGATTTCAACATCGGTTTTTCGACGCCGGCCAATTTTGCCGAACTGACCGAGGACTGGCACATTGTGACCTACTCGGCGACGCGCATCGAACTCATCCACGTGAGCGGTGGTAACGGCGGCACGGACCATCTGATCTTCGAAAAGAATTAGCGAGGTGTTCGTTGGTCCCGATTCTTTGTGCGCTGTCTAACTTTTTACATTTGATTTGAAAGATTTTTTGTATTTTGCGTTTGACGAATTGTTAACATTGGCGAATATGTTAAAATGTTAACTTTGCTCACTAAACCAAAGCTACATCTATGAAGCAGCCAGAAAAAAAAGTCGGGGCCAATACCACCAACACATCGGGCCCGGCCAAACCAGTCAAAGCCAAGGCGGCTGTAACGCCTAAGGCGGCTCCGAAAAAGACCACCACGCCAAAAGCCACTGTGGCAAAAAGTGCGGCGGTAGTCAAGAAAGCACCTGTAAGAAAACCAATCGCCAAGACCGCGCCAACAACGACAGCCGACAAACCGGCCGCCGTTACCGCAGCAAATACAACGGCAAAACCCGCAGCGACGAAAAAGCCCGTTGCGGCCAAAAAAGCGCCCGTAAACAAACCGGTCGCGAAAGCTACGGCAACGACTCCTGCAAAGAAACCGGCCACGGTTACCGCAACAACGGCAAAACCAACGGCGGTCAAAAAAGCACCTGCGAAAAAACCGGTCGCGAAAGCTACGGCAACAACCCCTGCAAAGAAACCGGCAACGGTTACCGCAGCAACGGCAAAACCAGCGGCGGCCAAAAAAGCGCCTGCGAAAAAACCAACCGCTACTACTGCACCAAAGACACCCGTAAAACGTGTGGCCGCAACCAAAACGACAGCCAAGCCGGCAGCAAAAAGAGCACCGGTACGCACGGTTACCGCCGCCAAACCATCGGCAGAAAAGACGGTCGTGACGCCAACGGTTGCTTTGGAAAGCGCCGCGGCTTCGGAATTGCTCAAGGCACGTCGCCCGCAGCCTGTACTCGGTTCTAAGAAAGAAAAGGACTTGAAAAAGGAAAAAGAGAAGGCGCAGAAAGAAAAACAAAAAGCCAAAGACAAGGCCAAAAAGAAAAAAGAAAAAGAAAAGCAAAAGGCCAAGGAGAAAGCCAAAAAAGACAAGAAAAAAGCCAAAGAGAAAGCCAAGAAGGCCAAATCTAAAAAAGACAAGAAAAAAAATAAAAAGAAGTAACCAAAGCCCGGATTCGTCCGGGTTTTCTTTTGCCCAAAATTAACGCAGCGCTAACCTTGCCGTAACGCAATGCGGTTACTTTTACCTAAAAAAACATGAACTGGCCTGTCATCATCGTCACCGTCGTTATTGTTGTCGTACTTATTTTCTTGATCATCAAGCAGAACAAGAAAGATGAAAAAGAGTGGGTAGACGAACTCAACAACGACTACCGCAAAGAGGACGAAGACGAACCGGAGTTGTAGTGCGTCGAACCCAAAAAAGTCCTTTTTTAGTCGGCGGTGCGCGCCATATTTACGTACTTTGTGTTTTTGACCGACGATAAAATGGCAAAATTCATCAAAATCAACCTCGTCCGCCGACGCATCATGCAAGGCTTGATGCGCAACGTGGGCCAATCGCGTACCGATGGCGTGTTAGAAGATCCCTCGACGATCAAAAACGTGCTCATTTGCAGGCCCAACGACCGACTTGGCAACTTGTTGCTCATTACGCCATTGATCCAGGAAATCCAATCGACTTTCCCAAATGCCAAGATCGACTTGTTTGTACGCGGCGGCGTAGCACCCCTTGTTTTTGAAGGCTATGACTGTGTCGATCGCATACTGATGCTGCCCAAAAGACCATTCAGCCACCTGCCTACTTACTTTGGAAAGTGGTTTTCGTTGCGCAAGAAAAACTATGATCTGGCCATCAATGTCGAAAGCAATTCGTCGTCGGGAAGACTATCGACGCTACTGACCCACGCGCGCTTCAAGTCGCTTGGCGAAACCGAACTCGAGGCCAGCGTTTACCCCGATGCGGTGCACATCGCCAAGTCGCCCATTTATCATTTGCGGCATTATCTCGAACAACTCGGATTGCCCAAGAACAACAACCCCATACCGCCGCTCGACCTCAAACTCAGCGATGCCGAATATGCGCACGGCAAAGAACTGCTGCAAAACCTGACCGGGAATTCGCGCAAAACCATCTGCATCTTTACGTTCGCCACGGGCAACAAATGTTACCCCAAGGACTGGTGGGCCAACTGTTATGCAAAGCTCAAAGAACAATTCCCCGATTGCAACATCGTCGAGATCCTGCCCATGCACAACGAATCGCAGATCGATTTTGCCGCGCCGTCTTTTTACAGCAAAGATGTCCGCGAAATGGCGTCGTTTTTATCGCAAGTCGATGTGTTCATTGGGGCCGACAGCGGCATCGTACACCTTTCGGCATCGTCGGGCGCGCCTACCGTGGGTTTGTTTTGGGTGACCAACATCAACAAATATGCGCCTTACGGACGTGGCAGCTTTGGCGTGAACACCAACGACACGCCTTTGGAACAATGGATTTCCCGCGTTGGCGAGGTGCTCGGATCGGCACGTCCTACCGCATAAAAAAACGGGGCATACACCCCGTTCCAAACTTCAAACATTAACCCAATTGGTCGGTACTAGTCGATGCGCGAGAATTTGATCGCAGCGCCGCCGGCCGGGGCGAGCGGTAAATCCAACACGGTTTTGTGGTCGACGGTTTGTTTGGCGATCGTAACCGGATACGGATTGGTCTGGTAGTCGGCACCGGGTCCGTCGGTATAGAGTTCTGCCGTGTATTTCTTGCCTGGTTCAAGGAACGACAAATCGACTTTGAGGGTACGCGCATCGCGGTTGGTGATCGCGCCCAAATACCAATTCTTTCCGTCCCAGTCCTTACGGGCAATGGCTACGTACTCGCCGATCTTGGCATCGAGCGGATGCGTTTCAGACCACTTGCATGGCACGTCCTGTATGAACTTGAATTCGGGCTTGCCGATGTAATTCTCGGGCAAATCCGACGCCATTTGCAACGGGCTGTGGATGATCACGTACAGCGCGAGCTGGTTGGCCAACGTGGTTTGCACCTTGGCGCCTTGCGGCAGCTTGTAGTCGAACCCGAAATTGCCCGGCGTATAATCGAACGGCCCCGACAACATACGCGTAAACGGCAGCGTCGTGAGGTGTTCGGGCGTGTTGCCGCCATCGGTAGACCAGGCGTTGTATTCCTGCCCGCGACCGCCTTCCTGCGTCATCAAATTGGGCCAGGTGCGCTGCAACCCGGTGCCTTTAACGGGCTCGTGGTTGTCGATCATGATGTGGTATTTGGCCGCGGTCTCGATAACCTTTCGGTAATGGCGCACACCGTATTGGCTGTCGTGCCACTCTTTTTTGTCGAGGTATTTGTTGACATATCCCGTCTTGACGGCATTGACACCGAGTCGGTTGTACAACTTGTAGGCGTCCTCGAGCTGGCGCTCATAATTTTGGGTAGCGCCCGCGGTTTCGTGGTGCCCAATAAGCCGCACGTTTTTCATCGCCGCGTACTTGGTCACTTCTTCGAGATCGAAATCGGGATAGGCCTTGGTGAAACTGAACACCGAACCGTCGGCGGTCCAATCGCCGTCCCATCCGAAGTTCCATCCTTCTACGAGGATGCCGTCGAGATCGTGATTGGCCGCAAAATCGATGTACCGTTTTGTATTGGCCGTGGTCGCGCCATGCTTCGGACCCTGTCCCCAGGTGTACTGTTCGAGGTGCATGCCCCACCAGATGCCCGCGTATTTAGAGGTTTCGATCCACGAAGTATCGTCGATCTTGGACGGTTCATTGAGGTTGAGCATGAGCGTCGATGTGACCAAATCGCCCGGTTTCGTACCTACGACAACCGTACGCCACGGGGTTACAAACGGCGTCTCGGCATACACCTTTACGCCATCGGCCCATGGAACGAGGTCGCTTTTGTAGCGGTTCCCATCGGTCTTGAGCAACGTCATCGATGCAAAATCGGTCAAATTGGCCTCGTGCACCGCCACAAAAAGTTGGTCCTTGGTCTCGAACGTGGCCGGTGTGTTGATCGTATCGGTCTGGCTCATGCGCGACTTTTTGTAGGTGCTCTCATAATAGCTGTTGTCGCGGTGTACGGGTATCGACCAAACGTCGTGGTCTTGCGTAAAGGTAAATTGCGTCACCTCGTTCGAAATCTTGACCTTGCCCAATTTGGGTTGTTTCGGGAACGAATAACGGAACCCGAGCCCGTCGTCGAACAGACGGAAAACAAGATCAACCAAACGCTTGTCGCCCGATTTTTCCTGTAGGTGTACGATGAGTTCGTTGTGGCGGTCGCGCACCTTTTTGAATTCGCCCCACGGTTGGTCCCAAGTGTAGTCGACCGTTTTGTTTTCGGTACCGATGACCTTGAAATTCTCGGTCATCTTTTGGATCTCCTGGAACTCGAAACCCAACAACGACGGCGCGATGACCGTCTTGCCGTTGGTGGCAAATTGGTACTGCGGTTGGCCCGATGCCGTCAAATCAAAAACGAGTTGGTGGTTGCGGCTCGGCGAAGCCAACGTATATTTTTTTTGTGAACTGCATGATGACGTCGCCAAAACAAGCGCCATACAAACAGGGTATAAGATGGATTTAATCACGGTATTTATTTTAGGTTTTGGGCATTGCCCATGGGTTGGGCTTAAATTTCGTTGAGCGTTTGTACGGCCAGATCGGGTTGCATCGACACAAAATAGCCAAAGGCCTTGTCGAGTTTGGCCTGTACCGCGGCATTCGCTTGGTGTTGTTTGCGCAGCGTATAAAGCCTGCCGATATCGGTAAAGACATTACCCACCTGAACGCCCGCAAACGTTCGAATTTTTTCTACATAATTGTACCCGAACTCTACAGTTGGCTCGAGCATCGTGCCCTCGCCAAAGTCGTTCCAGGTGATGAGCTGCACGTAGTCGAGCCCCGCATTTTGCGTCATGGTTAGTGTTTCGTCGAGCGTAGCGCCGTTGTTGTGGTCGATTGTCCAACCCAGCCAGGAACCGCCGCCGCCCTGCGCATAAAAATCGTTGAAGCCGGGATAAGCGCTGCCAAAAGCCACGTCCAGGGCCGCAATGTTGTTGTTGTAAAAGTTCGCCAGGTGCGTATTGTTCTGGTACACCCAAGCATATTCGCCCGCCGCGTTGGCCCCTGCTTCGCCCGATTCGTTCCACAAGGTCAGGAACGTAGGCTTGGGATTGAGGTTGCTGAAAACCGAGGTCCATTCGGCCGGCGTTTGCAGCGTAATAGGACCAAAGTTAAGCAGCAGCGGTTGGTTGTTGATGTGGATGTAGTTGGCGTCGTTAAAGCAATTGCTTTGCAGATAGGCCATGTCGTTTTTGGCCGCGCCCGTAACCGTAGGTGCCTGTCCCGCGTTGACAATGTTTTGCAGGAAGCGGTCTTCATACACGATCGCGTATTCGAGTCCGACGTCGTCGAGCAATGCAATGAGTTGCTCCGCATTTTCCTTGATCATGCGGTAATCGTTGACGTTGTACGTGCCGTACCAGTCGATCAGCAAGCCGTCGACGCCCGCGTATTTCATCAAAAGCAAATGGTTTTCGATCACGTCCCTATCGCCTGAATGGTACGGACCGATCAGCGGATAGTAATGCGAGGCGATGTCCCTTCTGCCGTTGGGATCTACATTGTTCGGATTGCGGTTGGCCATGGTCCAATGGTAGCCCCACTGCCCGTTGTCGCTGCTCTGGTTGGTTTCGAACCACGTCATGTAGTGCATGTAAATCTTCATGCCGTTGGTCTTTTGAACCGGTACCGGCGTGAAGGTCTCCGCAGGCGGATTGACCACGGGAACATACGCGCTGTTGTCGTCTCCCCCGCAACCCAACAAGGCAAGCACAATGCCCACGGATGCTAAAATTTTGTTCTTGATCATGATAAAAAAGATGCCGGCCCTAACTAATTCAAACTAACTAGAAGCCGGCATTAAATACTTAGTTGGCCGGGTACCCCGGGTTCTGGTTCAAATTCAAATTCGTCGCCAACACGGTGGCCGGAATCGGATAGATCGCCTTGAACGGCTCGCTGACCCCTTTTTCCCACCACGGCTGGAAGAACGTCCCGAAACGGATGTTGTCGGTTCTTCTGTGCGCCTCGAACGCAAATTCGCGCAGCAGTTCGTCGTTGAGGAACGCCAGGTCGATTGTGGTCGGCATTTCGGTGCCCGCGCGCTCGGTGATTTGCTGGATGAACGGTGTCGCCAAATCAGGCGATCCCAAACGCACATAACACTCGGCCTGCATCATCAGGATCTCGGCATAGCGGATGAGCACAAAATCGTGGTCGCGCTCCCATTGTTCGCCGGCCTTCATCTCGTATTTGCCCAAACGAACGCCTTCGTTTTGTTTGGCATCGGTAAAGTTGACGATGTCTTCGGTATAAATGAGCGGTTCGCCGCTGTCCATGATGATGACCGATCCGGTAGCAAGGCTGATCTGCTCGCCTTCGACCATACAATTGCGGCGCTTGTCCTCTGGTGCGAATTTAGACCAAACACCCGGCTGGGCCGCCATACCGTTGCCGCTCCACGGATAGTCTCCGGTTGGCGAAATCGTAAAACGGTGCATGTAGTGGCAGCTCATCGACGACATGTAGTTGCCAATCGTACCTGCTTTCTGGTCATAAGGAATCGAGAAGATGATCTCGTTGCTGGTTTGGTTGTTGGTCGCAAAATTCGCGAAGAAGTCGGGTGCCAATGTGTGGCCGGTAACCTGCTGACACATGTCGATACAATCCTGCCAACGTGCCTGCCCTATAAATGCCTCGGAGTTCAAATACAAACGCGCGAGCATCGAATAGGCCACATTCTTCGTGAATTTAGAGTAGGCGATTTCCGAACGCAAGTACGGCAACGATTCGAGCAATTCGGCCTCCACAAAGTTGTAGACTTCCAAACGCGTCGAGTTGCCCGGCAACGATTGGTCTTCGAAATTGGTCACGATGGGCACATTGCCAAACATGTCGAGCAATTGGTAGTAATAGTACGCACGGATCGAACGCAGCTCGGCAAAAATAGGGCGCTTGGCTTCTTCCGAAAGCCCCGATTTGTTGATCTGGTAAATGATCGCGTTGACCTTCGAGATGCCGGTGTAGCAATAGCGCCACGCCGATAGGATCATGCCGTTTTCGGGGGTCCACTGGTGGCGTTGCACCTCTTGGTAGCGCCCGCCGTCGAACCAGTCGGTACCGCGGGTCGGGATCGTGGCTTCGTCCGAGGCGACCTCGTTCAAAAAGAACACGTACTCACTGGTAGGGAACGCGTTCGAAATCCCGTCCTGGAATCCGCGCAAAGACGAATAGGCCCCGCCCACGAGCGCCTGGATTTCGTTTGGCGTCGTCCCGAAGTTGTCGTCGGCTACCTTGTCGTAAAGTTCCTCGTCGAGGTTGGTACACGAAAACGTGAAGAGCACGAGGAACGCTGCTGTTATTCTGAATTTCATTTTCTTCATTTTTAGATTGAATTAGTTGCCCAAGGTAAAGTTGAGTCCCACCGAGAAAGTCCTTGGTCTCGGAAAGTTGTTGAAACGGTCGATGCCCGGATTGGCCAAGCCCGTCTGGTCGTCGCCGCTTACGAGCGGAATCTCTGGATCTACCCCATTGTATCCCGTGATTACGGCCAGGTTTTGGCCCAGCACGTACAGGCGCAATTTCGATTTCGATTCCTTGAACGGAATGGTATAACCCAAGCTTACGGTTTGCAAACGGAAGAACGACGCGTCCTCGATCCAACGGCTTGAATAGGTTGGGGCCGTGGTGCCGTAGTTGTAGTAGTAAGCGTCCGGGATGTTGTACGACGGCATGCGGTTCGGGTCGCTGAGCATCATGGCCGTGGCGTTGAGTGCGTCGTTTCCGAACATACCGTAGCCGGTCCAGCCCAGGTCAAAATTCTTGTAGGTGAAATTCATGCCCACACCCATCGTGAAATCGGGTTGCACATCGCCGATGACTTTGTAGTCTTCGCTAAGGATTTCCTCGCCCGCTTCGTTAAAGCCGTAAAATTCACGACCCCAGAACGTACCCACGGCAAATTGCTCGGCAATCACCTGCGAGAATTGGTTCGACATACCCGCAAGCCCGTGCAACGAACCGCTGTAGATCACGTCGGCCTGGTAGGTTTGGTTGGACAAACGCTCGATCTTTTGCTTGTTCTTGCCAAAAACCAAATTGGTATTCCAGGTGAACTTTTCGTTCTTGACGATGTCGGCGTTGAGCGACAATTCGATGCCTTTGTTGCTCAAATCGCCCACGTTGGCCAGCATCGTGCCCACCAAATATGGTGGCTGCGGCACCTGGTAAGTATACAGCAAGTCATTGGTTTCCTTTTGGTACCATTCAAATGTACCCGTGATGCGGTTCCACAAGCTAAAGTCGATACCGATGTTGGTTTGGCGTGTCGATTCCCATTTCAAATCGGCGTTCGGGTTTTGGATCGGCGCATAGGCCAAGCTCCACATGCCGGTTTCGGGATCGTAATAACTGTCGCGGCCAACGCCCAAAATCGAGAGCGATTTGTATTCGCCGATGCCGTCCTGGTTGCCCGTCACCCCGATGCCCGCGCGGAACTTGAGGTTGGTGAGCCAGTTGTCTGTGGCATCCATGAATTTTTCGTTCGAAATGGTCCAGGCCACAGCCGCCGATGGGAACACGCCCCATTTGTTGTTGTCGCCAAAACGGCTCGAACCGTCGCGACGTACCGTGGCGGTGAGCATGTACCTGCTGTCGAAAGCATAGTTCAAACGACCAAAAATCGATACCAGGTTAGATTTTCCTTTGTACGAGTACACGTCGCCCAAACGGTAGTTCGAGCCCGCACCCAGGTTGTTGTAGCTGAACAAATCGGTTTCGAACCCGCTGCGTTGCGCGCCGAATCCGTCGTAAACGTTTTCAAGGTAGGAGTAACCGCCCATCACGTTTACATTGTGTTTCCCAAATTCACGCGCATACTGCAAATACACCTCGGCCTGCGCGGTCGTGTACTCGCTGTAGGTACGCTGGGCGTAGCCATTTTCGGTACGGCCTTCGAGCACCGCATAGGTCGGCTTGTAGGTCGCGCCTTGCATGGCGTTGTGTTCGAGCGACAAGTTGGCGATGGCCGTCAAATCGCGGAACAATTTGGCCTCTGTCTTGAACGTCCCGAGCAAACGGTGGCGTTCGTTGTCGACACGGCGGTTGGTCAATATCTCGACCGGGTTTTCGTAAAGCGTCCCGCCCACTTCGGTAAAACTACCGTCGTTGTTGTACACCGGGATTGTCGGGTTCAAATTGAACGAACGCTCAAACACGCGGTAATCGAGCGGATGCCATTTGTCGATGTTGGCGAACAAGCCCACATCAAACTTAAGCGCCTTGTTCAGCGCATACTGGTACCCACTGATGTTGCCAGACAAACGTTCGAGCTCGGTGGTCTTGATGACGCCTTCGTTCTTCAAGTAAGAAAGCGAAGCACGCAAGCCGCTTTCCTCGCCGCCCGAAGTGAGCCCGAGGTTGTGCTGTTGCATAAAGCCTTGTTGTTGCAATTCTTTTTGCCAGTCGGTGTTGCCGCCGTAATCGACCGCATCGGCAATGTTGTTCTCGCGAACGTACTGGCGCCACTGGTTGGCCGAAAGCAAATCGAGGTTGTTGGCCGCCTCGCTGATCCCGGTCAGGCCGCTGTAAGTTACCGAACTGCTCTTGGTACCCGCCTTGGTCGTGATGATGATGACGCCGTTGGCACCGCGCGATCCGTAAATCGCAGTGGCCGAAGCATCCTTCAAGACATCGACACTTTTGATGTCTTGCGGCTGTACGATGTTGATGTCTACACCGGCTACACCGTCTACCACCACAAGCGGGCTGTTGTTGGCCGTAAGCGAAGTGCCGCCGCGCAAACGCATGGTCGCGCCGCTGGCCGGATCGCCTGTTCCCTGAATGATCGAAAGACCGGCTACCTTACCCTGCAAGGCCTGCTCGGTAGATGCCACGACGCCTTTGACGAGGTCGTCGCCGCGCACCGTCGAGATGGAACCCGTCAAATCGGATTTGCGCATTTTGCCGTATCCGACCGAAACCAATTCGACCGCATCGAGCATGGTGGCGCTTTCCTTCAGGCTCACGTTCAATGTAGATGGCGTCGATGCATTGACGACGGCGATATGTGTTTCGAAGCCGATGAACGAAATTTCAATCGTATTGCCCGAGGTGACTTCGATGGTGTATTTTCCGTTCTCGTCGGTAACGACCGATTTCTTGGTCGCCGTTTCTAAGATCGTCGCACCCGGCAAAGCCACGCCCGCGTTGTCCGATACGACGCCGGTGAGCAGCTTTTTGTCTTGTGCAAACGAACCAACCGAAAGCAGCAACGTCAAAATCAGCGCAAGCGATTGGAGGGCCCACGGGGTGCGGGCTGTTGTTTTTGTATGATTCATTGGTTTGGTTTTAAGTTAGTCGAGCGTTTTGAGCGGGATGGTCGTGTCTGAAATCGTACGGTCGGTATTGTCCTTCACGAGCACGTGGATTTCGGTCGCGTTGACGTTCTGCAACGCCGTCGGCAAATTCACAAACCCTTTGATTTCGGTCATGCTACCATTGATTTCACCCGTGATTTGCGTAGCCCCGGCCGTAACGGTGTAAAGCAACTTGATGATGCCCGGCTCGTTGTTGGTACGGATGATCCCCAAGAAATCACGCTTCGAGATTTGTTGCGGGAAGAACGAAAATACAGGCGGCGGTGGCGGAACGTATTCGGCCGCGTTGAGCACCTGATCGGGAGTGGTAGACGCCCAATCATCCTTGACGAACAAAAAGTTCATGTTTTGCATGATGTAACCATCGGGTGCGGCAAAATACTCCTTGGGCACGAGGTCCATTTTGTAGAATCCGTTACCCAATTCCTTGAGTTTGGTTTTGAGTACGACCTCTGGAATCCAAGACTGATACTGCACTTGCAAATCCCAGTTGTTGAGTCCCGAATGCATGTGCACGCTGGTCGCGCCTTCGAACCCAGGCGCCAGGTTGGCGTTGAACAAAATGCTCAGCCCTTTGTCGATCGAGGGCGCGGTAGGATAAGCGCGGATGAGTTCGTTGGCCGTATAGAACGAACTGAACGGCGTGTAGGCGATGTTGGCCACGTCGGATTGCTTGGTGCCCGCATCGTCCTTGAGACGGAACCAGAATCCTGCACTGCCCGCAATCGCTTCGGGTGTCATCGAAAAATAAAGTGTTGGGGTAAGCGTAAACTTCCAGGTCATGCCGCTCACGTAGGTCAGCTTGGCAAAATCCGATGAGTTTTCCCAGTTGCCCGCATCGGGCTCCGAGGGCGACCAAATCCAGATATAGATGTCCTCGCCCATGGCGAATTGTGTGGTGGAAAGGTCAAAATACCAGGTCACTTCCTCGTCGTAATTGTAGACTACCGGAAACGACCATGTAGGGCCAACAGGGCCCATTTCTTGCTGTGCGTTGGCCAAATTCGGCAACAGCAACAGCGCCAGTACGATGGTTTGTATAAATCTCTTCATGTTTAGTTGCTTGCGGTTAATCTAAATACATACGACACAAAAGGCGTCCCGCTTGAGGTGCGCACGAGCTGCAATTCCATCTCCTGCGCCGAGCCCGGAACAGCCGTTAGCCTTAGTTCATCTGTTTTTTGCGTTTTTTGCGCATCGCTGAACAAATGGATGCGTACCGCGCTACCGCTGGGTTGCTGGAACGGCGAACTCAATTGGTAGTAACCGTTGGCCGGAAACAGCGTCGGCACATCGCCGAGCACTTCGTAGCTCGTGGGTTGCCCCGCCGCGTCTACATCGAATCGGATCTTGAAATCCTCATAATTAAAGAAACCGCTCAGGTTTTGTTCGTTGGGTTCGACCCCGTTTGCCTTGGCCACTTCGTCGACCATTTTAACGCTGGCCAGGTTCCATTGCCCATCGATTTTTTCATAAATCGAAATCGGCGCGGTGTAGCTGCCATCGTCGGGTTCGTTACACCCGAAAGTGAGCAAGGCCAAAAGCGCAGTTGCCGTGATTAATTTACATTTCATAAGTTTTCGTTTGGATTTTTTGTTAGTTATATCGTTTTCGTAAACGTTAAGGCGAAGCTAGAAGTTAACAAAGTCTTAAAAAAAAAGTTGGACAAAAATCAAGATGAAAATCTACCACTTTTTTACTTAACTAACTGATTTACTGTTATTAGTAAATGAAACTGTTTTCAAAAAATCAAGACGCTGTCGAGATTGATTTTGGTGCAGATTTGACCGTGAGTTGCCACAATCGGAATGGATCGAACCCAAAATTTCAAATTCTGGACGCAAACGATTGCATTTTTATCGTATTGAAAATTTTTGGACTATATTTAGCCATCCAAAAGCCAACCCCTAAAAAAATCAAAATGGTTTTTGGGGTATCCAAAAGAAACATGACCCGATTATTATCGCTTATTGCGCTGCTCGCCGCGTTGACCATTTCGGCCAAGGAACGGCCCATCCTGGGCGAGCTCGACCGCATCCTATTAAAAAAGGACATCTACATGCGGCAGAAGTACGCGCGCATCAAAAGCCTGAACACCAGCGAACACCAGTTTACACTCAGCAAGGACGACCGCAACCTGTACCATACCTACATGGCTTTGTTCGACGAATACAAATCGTTCAAATACGATTCGGCCTATTACTATCTCGAACGCGCCAAGACCAAGGCCTGGGACACCAAAGATGTGCAATTGCTGTCACGGGCACGCATCAAGGAAGGATTTGTGCTCTTGTCGTCGGGGTTGTTCAAGGAAGCCATCGACACGCTGAGCAGCATCGACCCCAAAACGCTCACGGGCAAACTGGCGTTCGAATACTATTCGGTCAAGGCACGCGCCTACTACGACCTGGCCGATTACAACAAAGACCAACGCTACAACATCCACTATGTGCGCACCGGAAATTTGTACCTCGAGAAAGCGTTGGCGCTGATTGGCCCCAACACCAACGAATACTGGGCCACCGAAAGCCTCAAACGGCTTAAGCAGCAAGACTGGAAAGGCGCCGAATTTGCCTTTAGCTATTGGATCAACAACTTCAAGCTGCCGCCCGACTTTTACGGCATTGCGACCTCGAGCCTGGGCTACATCTACTCGGAGCGCGGTTTCAAGGACAAGGCCATCGAATACCTCGCCATGGCCGCGATTGCCGATGTCAAGAACGCCACCAAGGAAACCGTCGCGCTCAGGAACCTGGCCAACGAACTGTTCAAGATGGGGCAGCTCGATAAGGCCAACCATTACATCAACCTCGCGATGGACGACGCCACGTTCTACAACGCGCGGCACCGCAAGATCGAAATCTCGTCGATTTTACCGATCATCGAAAAAGCGCAACTCAACAAGGTCAACGAAAAAAACGACAAGCTCGAAAAAATCGTCATCCTGCTCGCGATACTGGCGGCCATCATCGTGCTGTTTTTGGTCATCATCTTCAAACAACTCAAGGAACGCAACGCCTCGCGTAAGGCCATGTCCGATTCGGTGGGCCAATTGCAAACCATGAACCGCAGCCTTAGCGAAGCCAACGCGATCAAGGAAGAGTACCTCGCCTACTCGATCAAGGCCACGTCCGATTTGATCAACAAGATCGACCACATGCAAAAAAGCACCATCCAAAAAGTCATCGCCAAAAAGAACGACGAAATCCTCGCCAGCCTCAACCGCTACAACGTCAAGGCCGAACGCGAAAACCTGTTCCACCAGTTCGACGACATCTTCCTTAAACTTTTCCCGAGCTTTATCGCCGATTTCAACAATCTGTTTCCGCCAGACCACCACGCCACGATCAAAAAAGGCGAGCTGCTCAACACCGAGATGCGCATTTTTGCGCTCTACCGCCTCGGCATACAGGACAGCAACCAAATCGCCGACTTCCTCGAGCTGTCGGTGGCCACCATTTACACCTACAAAACCCGCATCAAAAGCAAGTCGGAATTCAAGGACACGTTCGAAGAAAAGATCATGGCGATTAAGTCTATTTAGTATTTTTTATTGCTATTTTTATTAGGGCGTGCCGGCGGTTGACGTTTTGCCGTTCAATCGAAATCTTGTGGCCGCCGTCGGGTGTTCCGCTTTATCTTTGCGGCTGCGCCGCAAAGGATGCCGCTGCACCCCCTCACGCAAACCAAACATTCACGAACATCGAAAAAATAGGGTGTTTGTCGAAAAAACACCATCCTAAAACGATGTAGTCAATCAATTAACAGGGTTGATGGTTTATTTTTGATTGTTTTTTATAATTTTACCCCAACAAAAACAGGGTAATCTTAAAAAACAACAAAATGAGAAAGATTGAAAAGCGTTGGATCGTTTCGTTTCTAATCATCACCGCGGTGGCCATCGGTGGCTTGTTCTGGACGCCGGCCAACGACGCGCACATCCTGGCCCAGTTCGGCCCTACCGAAAACATTGTCCCCGCCGACGTAGCGTGGCTGCTCACGGCTTCGTCGCTGGTATTGCTCATGACACCCGGGCTGTCGTTCTTTTACGGCGGCATGGTGGGCAAAAAAAACGTCATTTCGACCATGTTGCAAAGCTTCATCTGTTTGGGCGTGGTATCGCTCATTTGGGTTGTCGTGGGGTTTAGCCTTGCTTTTGGCGAACCCATCGGCTTTCACTTTGCCGACGGTTTTTACAGCGTCATAGGCAACCCATCGACGTTTGCGTTCATGGACCATGTGGGCATATTGCCGCACCAAACCATGGCCGCGACCATTCCGTTCATGCTGTTTGCGTTGTTCCAGATGAAGTTTGCAATCATCACGCCGGCCATCATCACGGGCTCGTTCGCCGAACGCGTACGGTTCATCTCGTTCCTGCTTTTCATCGTCTTGTTTACGCTGTTCATTTATGCGCCGCTTTGTCATTCGGTATGGCATCCTACGGGCATCCTGGGCACTTACTTTGGCGTCAAGGATTTCGCGGGCGGCACGGTAGTGCACATGAGCGCCGGGTTCGCGGCATTGGCGGGCGCGTTGGTGTTGGGCAAACGCAAGAACAGCCACCACATTCCTACGAACATTCCCTTTGTGTTGCTCGGCACGGGCATGCTTTGGTTTGGTTGGTTCGGCTTTAACGCCGGATCGGCGCTCGCGGCCAACGGGACCGCGGCCATGGCTTTTGCCACCACCACCACCGCATCGGCATCGGCCATGCTTACCTGGTTGTTTTTTGAAAGACTTAACGGCCGCAAGGTTTCGGCCCTTGGAGCGTGCATAGGCGCCGTCGTAGGTTTAGTTGCCATTACTCCTGCGGCGGGCTATGTCACGGTTCCGCAAAGTATTTTCTTTGGGTTCATCACGGCCATCGTTTCGAGCAAGGTGCTTTCGATGAAAGCCATGAAAAAAATAGACGACACACTCGACGTGTTTGCCTGCCACGGCATTGGCGGCATCATGGGCATGATCCTGACCGCGATTTTTGCGCAAGGCGAGAACGCCAGCCTGTTGCACGGCGGATGGAACGTGTTCGCGCACCACATGATCGCGCTGGTATTGGTATCGGTGTTTACGTTTTTTGGTGCCGTTTTGTTGTTCAAGATCACCAATGCGTTCATCCCGTTGCGCGTGTCTGAAGAAGCCGAAAACCAAGGCCTCGACCTGTCGCAACACGACGAAAGCCTCGAGCACCAAAAACCCGCGCCCATGGGCATCATCGATTTGATGAAGTAAGTGTTTTTGACTATCTTCGGATGCAAAACCACCGACATGAAAAGACTATTGATGATCCTCTGCATTTTGGTACCGGCGTTGTCCGTGGCCCAAAACAAGGAAAAAGAAACCATCGGCAAGTTGCTCGACAACTGGCACCAGGCCGCCGCCGACGCGCAATTGGATGCTTATTTCCAAGTGTTGGCCCCCGATGCGATTTACATAGGCACCGACGCGACCGAACATTGGAGCGTCGACAAATTCAGGAAATTCTGCAAACCGTATTTCCACAACAAAAAAACGTGGGATTTCAAGGCCTTGGAGCGCCATGTCTTTCTGGACGAAACAGGCGAGCTGGCGTGGTTTGACGAATTGCTCGATACGCAAATGAAGATTTGCCGCGGTTCGGGCGTATTGCGCAAGGAAAAAGACGGTTGGAAAATCGTGCACTATGTGCTTTCGATGACCGTACCGAACGACAACGTAGAACCCGTCGTCAAAATCAAGACACCCATCGAAGACGCCTACATCAAGACGCTTCAGCAAAAATAATCAACGTTATTTCCAAACCCAATTTGATGAAGATGCCGCCTTTCGGGGCGGCATTTTCTATTTCAAATGATCGAGCATGTCTGCCGTCATGTTCGCGAGCTCCCATTGGTGTTGCCAGCCCCAATCTTTTCGTGCCGCGCTGTCGTCTATGCTCGCGGGCCAGCTGTCGGCAATCTTTTGACGGAAATCCGGATTGTAGGTCATCTCGAAATCGGGGATGTGTTTTTGGATCTCGGCGGCAATTTCGGTCGGCGTAAAACTCATCGCGGCCAAATTGTAGGACGAACGGATCTTGATGTTTTCGGCGGGCGCTTGCATGATTGCGATGGTCGCACGGATGGCGTCGTCCATGTACATCATGGGCAGTTCGGTTTGCCCAGAAAGGAAACATTCGTATTTTTTGTCGGCGAGCGCCTTGTAGTAAATGTCTACCGCATAATCGGTGGTGCCGCCGCCCGGTGGCGTAGACCATGAAATCAAGCCCGGATAACGGATGCTGCGCACATCGACCCCAAAAATGTTGTGGTAGTATTCGCACCATCTTTCGCCTGACTGCTTGCTGATGCCGTACACCGTAGACGGCTCCGTGATGGTGTATTGCGGCGTCTGGTTTCTGGGTGTCGTGGGGCCAAACACGGCGATGCTCGACGGCCAGAAGATTTTCTTGATTTTCTTGGCCTTGGCCAAATTCAGCACGTGGAACAGCGAATTCATGTTCAAATCCCACGCAAACGCCGGGTTTTTCTCGGCAGTGGCCGACAACAGCGCCGCCATCAGGTAGACTTCGTCGATGTGGTATTGTTCAATAATGTGTTCGATTTGGTTAAAGTCGAGCGCATTGACGACCTCGAAAGGCCCCGAATTCACCACATCGTTGTTGAGTTTGCGGATGTCCGACGCGATGACGTTCTCGGTACCGTAAATGGCGCGGAGCTTGTGCGTGAGCTCGGTGCCGATTTGCCCGCAGGCCCCGATGATCAGGATTTTTGGATTCATGAGTTGGTTGTTATCCCGCAAAGGTAACGTTTTCGCACAGAATTTTACACCGGGCGCGACGCGTTTATTTTTAACAAAAATATAATTGCGCCGGCCTTATCGCGATGTGCTTTACAATTACCTTTGTACCTTTGCCTTGCGAAAACAGGTTTTTATGACAATCAGGATATTGGGGTTGTTTTTGGCGTGTGCGGTGTTCTTTTCGTGTCAGGACGAAGAGGCGCAGCGTCGTGCCGCATTGCGCGATGCCCAAAAGAAAGAGCAGATTTTTTCGATCATCAACAAAGGTTGGAATTTTACCACCACCGGTTTGCAGCCCAAGGCCCAGGAAAGGGTCACGCACTGGGCCGAGTTGCGTTTGTTTTTGAACGAACTCAACCAAAAGCCCAAGAGCTCGATGGGCGAATTCCGCAAGAAGGCCAGGATGCTTTCGACCAAAGCCAAGGAACTCAACAACAACATCCCGATTCAATTCAACAAGCCCGAGGTCAAGGCGCGCATTGCCGTGCTCACGACCAAGATCAACTCGATCAACCTGTTCCTGCACCTGCAAGACATTCCAGACCAGAAAGTCATCGCCAACATAGCCGAAGCCAACGAGGAATTGCGCGGGCTGTTTTTGCAGATGAACGAAATCGTACGCAAAAGCGAAATCCCTAAAGAACAAGGCGAAAGCGACATGATCCGGATGCTCGATACCACGCGCGCCATCCCCAACACGCCGGTGCCGCCCAAACCCACATCGGGATCGCCGGTGCGCTCCCTTCCTAATCCAACCGCCCGTTGACGAGATCCCAATTGTTTTCGGTTTATGACGATTCGCCCAAGGTGGCGCAAATCGGCGACAGCCTCAAGTTACACGGGGCCAAGTTGCACGTGGATGGACTGATCGGGTCGTCGTTGTCGTTTGTCGTGCAGGCGTTGTTCAAGAAATCGGAGCATCCTTTTTTGCTCGTGCTCGACGACAAGGAAGAAGCCGCCTACCACCTCAACGACCTCGAGCAAATGGTGGGTGAACAAGATGTTTTGTTTTATCCGGGTTCGTACCGCAGGCCGTACCAGATTGAAGAAACCGACAATGCCAATGTGTTGTTGCGCGCCGAGGTCTTGAACCGCATTAATTCGCGCAGGAAACCCGCCGTCATCGTCACGTATCCCGAAGCGATTTTCGAGAAGGTCGTCACGCGGAAAGACCTCGAAAAGAACACGCTCAAGATTGCCGTGGGCGACCAAATGTCGATCGATTTCATCAACGAAGTACTGTTCGAATACGAGTTCAAGCGCGTCGACTTTATCTCGGAACCCGGCGAATTCTCGGTACGTGGCGGCATCATCGATGTGTTTTCGTTTTCGAACGACCATCCGTACCGCATCGAATTCTTTGGCAACGAGGTAGACAGCATCCGCAGTTTCGACGTCGAGACGCAGCTTTCGATCGAAAAGCAAAAGAAAATCACGATCATCCCGAACGTCGAGAACAAATTCTTTCAGGAAAACCGCGAGAGTTTCCTTGAATACATTTCAGAAAATACGGTTTTGTTTGTCCAGAATACGGGCTTGCTTTTTTCGAAACTCGAGAAATTGTTCGAGAAATCGCAGGAGGTTTTCGACAATCTGCAATCTACCGTGAACCATGTCGAACCTGCGCAATTGTTCCTTTCGCGTGAGGCGTTCGCCAAAAAGTCGATCGATTTTACGGTAGTCGAGTTCCACCAGCCCGCTTTCAAGACCGATAAGCATTTTGCGTTCCATACACAGCCGCAGCCGTCGTTCAACAAACAGTTCGATTTGCTGCTGAACAACCTCAGCGAGAACCAATTCAACGGTTATAAAAATTACTTGTTTTGCTCGAGCGACGCGCAGGCCAAACGTTTCGACGACATCTTTGAATCGCTCGACGAGGCCAACCACGAAAGCATCCGCAAACAATACCATACGGTCGTTTTTCCACTTTACCAGGGATTCATCGACGACGAAAACCAAATCGTCTGCTACACCGACCACCAGATTTTCGAGCGCTACCACAAGTTCTCGATCAAGAACGGCTATTCGAAAAAACAAACCATCACGCTCAAGGAATTGACCGCTTTGTCGGTGGGCGATTATGTGACGCACATCGACCACGGCATCGGCAAATTCGGCGGATTGCAAAAGATCCAGGTCGAAGGCAAGACGCAAGAAGCGATCAAATTGGTCTATGCCGACAACGACATCGTCTACGTTTCGATCCACTCGCTCCACAAAATCTCGAAATACAACGGCAAGGACGGCGCGCCGCCCAAGATCTACAAACTCGGATCGAATGCCTGGAAGACACTCAAGGCCAAGACCAAGGCGCGCGTCAAGCACATTGCGTTCAATTTGATCCAGCTGTACGCCAAGCGCCGATTGGAAAAAGGCTTCCAGTACGCGCCCGACAGTTACCTGCAAAACGAACTCGAAAGCTCCTTTATTTACGAAGACACGCCCGACCAGATCAAGGCCACGGCCGAGGTCAAAGCCGACATGGAAAGCGACCGCCCGATGGACCGACTCGTGTGCGGCGACGTGGGTTTCGGGAAAACCGAAGTGGCCATACGTGCCGCGTTCAAGGCGGTAGACAATGGCAAACAGGTTGCGATCCTGGTCCCGACAACCATCCTTGCCTACCAACATTTCCGGACTTTTTCTGAACGACTCAAGGAAATGCCTGTGAGTGTGGGCTACCTCAACCGTTTCAGGACGGCCAAGCAAAAAACCGAGACGCTCAAGCAACTCGAATCGGGGCAGCTTGACATCATCATCGGGACGCACCAGTTGGTCAACAAAAACGTCAAATTCAAGGATTTGGGGTTGTTGATTGTAGACGAGGAGCAAAAATTTGGCGTCAACGTCAAGGACAAGCTCAAGACGATCGCCGCCAATGTCGACACGCTGACACTTACCGCGACGCCGATTCCAAGAACGCTGCAGTTCTCGCTCATGGCCGCGCGCGATTTGTCGGTCATCACCACCCCTCCGCCAAACCGTTATCCGATCGAAACGCAGGTGGTGGGCTTTAACGAGGAACTCATCCGCGACGCGATATCGTATGAAATCCAGCGCAACGGCCAGGTGTTCTTCATCAACAACCGTATCGAAAACATCAAGGAAATCGCGGGCATGATCCAGCGGTTGGTGCCCGATGCCAAAGTGGGCGTAGGCCACGGACAAATGGACGGGCAAAAACTCGAGGAACTCATGCTCGGTTTCATGAACGGCGAATTCGACGTTTTGGTGTCGACCACCATCATCGAAAGCGGGCTCGACGTGCCGAACGCGAACACGATTTTCATCAACAATGCCAACAATTTCGGGCTTTCGGACCTGCACCAAATGCGTGGTCGCGTGGGCCGAAGCAACAAAAAGGCGTTCTGTTATTTCATCGCGCCGCCGTACCACATGATGACCGACGACGCGCGCAAACGCATCCACGCGTTGCAACAGTTCAGCGAACTCGGCTCGGGCTTTAACATCGCGATGAAGGATTTGGAGATACGCGGTGCGGGCGATTTGTTGGGCGGCGAACAATCGGGTTTCATCAACGAGATCGGGTTCGAGACCTACCAGAAAATCATGAACGAGGCCATCGAGGAACTCAAGGAAAACGAATTCAAGGAATTGTATGAGGCCGAAAACGACATCGAAACCAAATCCTATGTCAAGGACCTGCAACTCGACACCGATTTCGAACTGCTGTTCCCCGACGATTACATCAACAACATCTCCGAGCGGCTCGTGCTCTACAACGAACTAAGCCTGGTCAAGAACGACGACGAATTGTCGGCCTACGAAAGCAAGCTCATCGACCGGTTTGGGTTGCTGCCGAAACCCGCGTCGGCATTGCTCAATTCGATACGGATCAAGTGGATCGCTTTGCAGTTCGGCATCGAAAAACTGGTGATGAAACAAGGCAAGATGATTGCGTATTTTGTGTCGGACCAGCAATCGGATTACTACCAATCGGGCCGTTTTCACCAGGTGCTGCAATTCGTGCAAAAGCACCCGACGCTGTGCAAGATGAAGGAAAAACAAACGCCCAACGGGTTGCGCTTGTTGCTGACGTTCGAAAATGTCAAGTCGATCGGCAAGGCGTTGGAACTGATGGCGATGCTGGGCGCCTGATTTTTACGGCAAGGGTCGCGAACGTTTACCGGTGCGAAGCCTGCCCACGTAAGCGGCGTGCCGTGCCATCCATCTTTCTTCGTGATACCAACTTGCTTGATTACACACCGTAGTTTTTGTCTGGATGAATGTTCAATCTATGGGATGGGGTAAGTTCTTTGCCGCGTTTTTGTTGTAAAAAATCTGTTGCATTTTTTTTACAACAGAAAATCTTGCAACAAAACTGTTACAATTTTTCAATATTTTAATTTTTTGTAACAGGCGGTGGTGGCTTATACCCGCGTTCCATTAAGAAGACCTTAGTGATTCCCACATGCTTTTGGACATTTCGAACCTTATTTCATCGCTCCCGTGCATGCCATTTCTTACCCAACCCGATTGGGCGTAAAATTGCTCCGCCCTGGTATTGGGCGACGTTCCCAACCACACCTGTTCTTTACCGTTTGAAAAATACCAATCGAGCATCATGTTTTGAAGTTTTCTGCCGATGCCCCGGCCTTCGAATTCGGGATCTAAAAAAAGCGCCCAGATGTTATTTTCCCGCAGGTCGGCAATCGCAAAACCCACTATTCGGTTTTCGATTTCACAAACCCAGCCTTTTCCGCGTTCGAATAAAAATTCTTCGCAATCTTTGTCGCTCACCAAATCCGGATTCGACAACGTATTTTCTTTGACAGAATTCCGGACGATTTGAATTTGTTTGATGTCTTGGATTTTTGCTTCTCTGAATACCATGGTTGGGCAACGTATTTATATTTCAAATTTATTTAATGTGCGGATATTTTCTTTTTTTAGAGTCTTAACCATCTCGCTAAAATCATTCATAATTTCAGCGGCGGTCGGCAATTCGGTTACTCTTTTTATTTTATAAAACTTTATAAAAGAATTTCCAGCCAAATGAAAACCTTTTTCCTTGTACCTTCTTGAAAGTTTAAAGTCGTGTATTAGGCCATTGTTGTTGTTGACGACCCTTCTTTTTAGCTCTAATATTGTCTCAAAATTAATTTTGCCCCTGTTGAGATAAAAACTGCAGTGGTATTCAAATTCATCATTTTCGTCTCTCTTTGAAAACCACTTTTCACTGTCCTTATTTTTGGTGGCCGAATCAGATTGCACAAATCCGAGATGCATTAAATCATCAAATAGCGTTACTTGGTTAATTTCTTTTACTATTCGATTGCGTTTCCTTTGTTCATATACTATTGAGGAAATTAGTAAAACAACCACTAATATTAGAAGAATCATTGTTCGGTTTTTTTTATAGATTGCCTAACGTTCGCCGCATTTGCACTGGCGCATCAACGCAGACTGGTTGTGCCCTGCTAAGATATCGCTTTTTGTGAAGAAAAAGCGCGAAGCCCGCTACATACCAGCTCTGGCGTAAATAGCTTGTTATGTGCTGGAGCGATTAGAATGATTTACTCGAAGATTAGTTCTTTGTATTTAAAAAATTTTACCCCAAAAAGGGAAAGTGCAGATCGCTGGATTATTTTGAATTTAGAATTTGCAAAATTGTTTATGTATATAAAAATATCACTTTGCATATTTTCAATTTTTGTTTTCGCATTTCCACTATAATAGTCAAACCACTCTCTATGGATTTCTACATTTTCTTTATTTTTAATACGGTAATCCCAATCAATATTTACATTGTCACCTAAATCTTCATCAATCGTATCATTTGGGAATGAGATTTCTATATTCAATGAGTCATTAGTTTCGAAGGTCATTTTATAATATTGCTCTTCAACTGGAATAGTTTTAAAACCGAGTTTAATTGCATGCTCAAATAAATCTACAAATTTCATTCTCATGATGATGTTTTAGCACTTGCACATAACTACTCGCTTTGGCCCGCTTCACTTCAAAACCCGCCAAAGACAAAAAAACCACTCCTTCGAGTGGTCTTTTGTTTAGTTCTTTACGATCTTAAAGTTCGCTTCCTTGTCGCCGAATTTTAGCTTGAAGAAATACGTTCCGGTTGCAAAACTGCCGATGTCGACCTTGGCGTTCAGTTGATGCGGCGTCTCGTTGTAGAGCAATTGGCCCGCCACATTGTACACCGTAATCTGATCGATAGGTGTTTTGGATGCAATCGCGACCAAACCATCGGTTGGGTTCGGATAATAGGTAAAGTCGATCAGCGACGCAAAATCCTGCGCGGCCAATGTATTCAAACACGCTACCTGCGCGACAAAGCCCTCTTCGGTCACACCGCCATCGGAATAAAACCGAAGCGTCAGCGATCCGTCGGCGGCCGTCGATTCGAACGGGCCAGGAATGTCGGTGCCGTCGAGTCCGCCGTTGGTGAGGTCTGGCGCCGACGTCGAATTCCCGTCGTACACCCAAAGGTAATCGTATTCGGCCTCGAGGTCGAAAGCCGTAAACGTGAGCTCGATTTTCTTGTTCGGCAAATTCGGGATCATCACGCGCACATACGATTCGTTGTCGTCGTATTCGTTGTTCGCCCCGCCCGAATCGGCAATCGTGATACCGTCGCACCAGTTCGCGCCTGTGACAAAGACGTGGCGGTCGTTGGGCGGCGTGAGTCCGTTGTCGCAAACCGGGCGTACCCAGAAACGGTAGAACCTGTTGGCCTGCAACACATCGGTGGTGTAGCTCGGTTCGGTCACCGTAACCCAATTCGGATTGCCTGCATTGTAATTGGTTACCGCTACCTGCCATGAGGTTGCCGTACCCAATTCGGTCCAGGTGATCGTCGAAACCAGGCCTACGGTGTTGACCTGTACATCGGCCACGGCATTGATACAGGTGCTGATACAGTCGGTACTCAAACAGGCCGAGCTGTTGATCGCGTTGCGGATGGCCTGCGCGGGCTGCTCTCCAAAACCAAATTCAAAATTGATGCCCACGCTTTGCAGGTGGCAATAGCTCATGATGGTCCCGCCATCTTCGGGAATTGTAGGCGGCGTGGTCATACATTCGGCGCCTTCCCAGTCCTCGCCGAGCGCTTCAGGCCCGCAGTTGTCGATGGCGGTATTGTTGCCGTTCCAAACACAGGAATGGGTGTGCGGGCCACCGAGCAAATGCCCAAACTCATGCGTGATCACCATGACCGTCCACGAAAACACGGGAACTTCTTCATAACCTATGTTGACGTCCGAATAACAAAAGTTGTTTTGCGAACAAAGCCCGTCTACGGTCACGGCCACGCCGCCCAGTCCGCCCGGATCGATACCGAGCAATTGCCCGACGTCGCCGTCAAAGGCCGGACGCACTTCGTTGAACTGGTACAGATAGTCCGATGAAGAATCCTCTCCGTCGGGGTTGCCGTCATACGGGTCGTCTTCGGTCCAAATGAAACTGGACTTGAGCGCCACGGCGATGCCGTCGTTGGCATACAGCGTCTGCATTTCGTTGAACGCGCCCGTGAGCCATTCCATGGTATTGTCGGTGCTGCTGCCGTTTTGCTGGTAAATGTTGTAGTCGATCTCGAAATACATGGTCACGCAACGCGGCGCTACGCCTTCGGGGCTGCGGTTTTCGATCGAGAAGCCTTCCTTGACGACGTCTTTGGTACGGCAAGCAAAACCATTGGCAACCTTCATGTCGCGGTCTGAATAGACAATGTAATCCGACACATTGCCCTCGCGTTGCAACTTCCCGACCACCAGATTACCGAGCGTTTTGTTCGAGACGATACCCATCATCGCATCCTTGAAAAAACTAAACGATACGACCGAGTTGGGGTCGTTCTTGACAATCCCTCGGTAGTACAAACCTGGCGTAAAGGCGATGTTCGCGGCCTTGTCGGTATCTACGTGGAATCCCTCGGCAAAAATATCAACCTGGTACAGTTGCACTGGAATCGTTTGACCCATATAAGGCACCTGGAGTTCGATGTAGGCGTGTTTGGCGGCCATCAGCTGCGAAAGCGGTGCGGTTTGAAGTTGGGCGTAGGTAGCGGTTTCTACCACCGAACGCGTTTTCGCATTGTCGATCCCGGTTACAGGCGTAAACACCGAAACCGGTTTGAAATCGGCCTGTTCCGAGAGCAATTGGTTGACTTTCAAGGCGACGCTTTTTTGCGCAAATACGCCCGCACAAGCCAACAGCATCATCAGCGTAAGTAATTTTTTCATAGTCGATTAGGATTTGACGGTTTCAAATGTAAACATTATTTCGAGCGCATCGACGGCGCGCCGCAACATTTTTGCCCTAGAAATGAAAGAAGGCGTCGGTCAAATGTTCGAAGGTAACCTGGGTATCGTTTTTAGCAATGGCGATGATGTCGAAACGCACCTCGACGTCCAGATCGTGCGCCATCACGTACTCGTTGACGGCTTTGACGAGCAACTGGATTTTCTTGGGTTTGACAAAATCCTGCGGCAATCCAAAGTCGATGGAACTGCGTGTCTTGACCTCTACCACCGCAAGCACATTCCCTTTTTGCGCGATGATGTCGATCTCGGCCTTTTGGAACACCCAATTGGTTTCAAGGATTTGATAACCGTTTTCGGTCAAGAAACCGACGGCGTACTGTTCGCCCCATTTTCCGAGTTCGTTGTGCTGGGCCATTGGAATTTGGGATTTCGGATTTGGAATTTCTATTCAAACTTAACCGTCGACCCCGTCGCACCAACCTCGATCGAAACGGTCTTACCCAAAATCATCGCGCGGTTGTCCTTGATGTGTCCCGCCGGGAAATTGTAGATGATCGGAAACTTGTAGTCTTTCAAAACATCCTGCACGATTTGCAATGCGTCTTTGCCCCATGGGATTTCGTTGTCGTTCATTTGCGTCATCCCGCCGATGACCACCGCCTTGAGCCCGTCGAAATAGCCGTTGCGTTTGAGGTTCATGAGCATACGGTCTATGTGGTACAGGTATTCGTCAAGGTCTTCGAGGAACAAAATCTTGCCCTTGTAATCGATCTCCGATTTCGAACCCATCACGCTGTACAGCACCGACAAATTCCCACCCACGAGTTCGCCCTTGGCCTTGCCCGTTTTGTTGTAGGCATGTGCGGGCATTTTGTACTCGAGCTTCTCGCCGAACAACGCCTTGCGGAACGACTCGATCGCTTCTGGCGACGCGGTCTTGGCGCTCACGGCCATCAAGCTGTGCAACGTTTCGATGCCCATGTTGTTGAGGTGGCTGTGCAAAACTGTCACGTCGCTGAACCCGCAGATCCATTTGGGTTTTTTCTTGAACGCGGTAAAGTCGATGCGGTCGACGATGCGCACGGTACCATAGCCGCCTTTGGCCGCCCAAATCGCTTTGATCTTGGGATTGTCCATCATTTCCTGCAGGTCGGTGGCGCGTTGCCAATCGGGGCCCGCGAGTTGGTGGTCTTCCTTGCCGATGGTTTTGCCGAGCACGACGTTCAGGCCCCAGCTTTCGAGCAGTTTGATGGCGGGTTGCAACGTCGTCGCGTCTATCTTTCGGGCGGTGGCGATGATGGCGACGGTATCGCCTTTCTGTAAAAATTCGGGTGTGATCATGTGGCGTTGGGATTGGGCGGTTGGGATGAAAAATCCGAGGAAAATAAAGAGGAATATTTGGGGATTTTTCATGGTGGATTTCGATTACGACAAATATAAAAACATTTAATGTTGAATCATTAATAATTAATGAAGACATGACATAACCGGCGAACCCCTAGCCCCGATGGCAGCGGCATCCTTTTTCCTGCTTCTTTAGCAGGGAAAAGATATAGCGGACAGCGGGATTAAGCTCCTGACAAAACATAACCCAAAAAATCATACTTTTGCAGTCAATTTATTGCACATGTCACAAAATCCAAAAAGATATACCATTACCGCGGCGTTGCCTTATACCAATGGGCCGATCCACATCGGGCATTTGGCGGGCGTTTACGTGCCGTCGGACATTTACGCGCGTTATTTGAGGCTGCAAGGCAAGGACGTTGCGTTCATTTGCGGCAGCGACGAACACGGCGTGGCCATTTCGATGAAAGCCAAAAAAGAAGGCATCACGCCGCAGCAGGTCATTGACAAATACGATGCGATCATCCGCCAATCGTTTGTCGATTTTGGCGTTTCGTTCGACAATTATTCAAGAACGTCTTCGCAGATCCACCACGATACGGCGTCGGCGTTTTTCCGCAAATTGTACGACGAAGGCAAGTTCATCGAGGAAGTCACCGAGCAGTTGTACGACGAAAAAGCCGGACAATTCCTGGCCGATCGATTCGTCACCGGAACCTGCCCGAAATGCGGCAACCCAGAAGCCTACGGCGACCAATGCGAAAACTGCGGTTCGACGCTCAACGCCACCGACCTCATCAACCCGAAATCGACGATTACTGGCGAAACGCCCGTGACCAAATCGACCAAGCACTGGTTTTTACCGCTTGACCAATACGATGCGTTTTTGCGCGAATGGATTCTCGTCGGACACCAAAAAGACTGGAAACCCAACGTGTACGGGCAAGTCAAATCGTGGCTCGACGAAGCCGGCGGATTAAAACCCCGTGCCGTTACGCGCGATTTGGATTGGGGCATCGATGTTCCCGTTGAAGGTGCTGAAGGTAAAAAACTGTACGTTTGGTTCGATGCGCCGATCGGTTACATTTCATCCACCAAGGAATGGGCCGCGCGCGAAGGCAAGGATTGGGAGCCATATTGGAAATCGGAAGATACCAAATTGGTGCACTTCATCGGCAAGGACAACATTGTGTTCCATTGCGTGATTTTCCCGGCGATGCTCAAGGCCGAAGGGTCGTACATTTTGCCTGACAACGTGCCCGCAAATGAATTCCTGAACCTCGAAGGCAACAAACTCTCGACGTCCAAAAACTGGGCGGTTTGGTTGCATGAATACCTCGAGGAATTTCCGAACCAGCAGGATGTTTTGCGTTATGCGCTCACGTCGAATGCGCCCGAAACCAAGGACAACGACTTTACGTGGAAGGATTTCCAGGCCAGGAACAACAACGAACTCGTGGCGGTTTTTGGCAATTTCATCAACCGCGTCGTAGTGTTGACCAACAAATATTACGAAGGCATCGTTCCAACACCGAACGAATTGCGCGACATCGACACCAAGACACTTGCGGAAATGCGCGCGTATCCTGCCGTCATCGCAAGCTCGATCGAACGTTACCGTTTTCGCGAAGCGTTGAACGAACTCATGAACCTGGCGCGTTTGGGCAACAAATACCTGGCCGACGAAGAGCCGTGGAAACTCATCAAGGAAAACCCCGAACGCGTTCAAACGCAGATGTGGGTCGCGTTGCAGATTGCTACCGCATTGAGCATTTTGAGCGAGCCGTTTTTGCCGTTCACGTCCGAAAAACTCAAGCGCATGTTGGGCGTGCACCCGAGCCCGGCCGATGTGATCGACTGGGAAGAAGTCGGCAAGGCGCAGACGATTTTGTCGCCGGGCACGCAAATTGGCCAAGCCGAATTGTTGTTCGCCAAGATCGAAGACGACCAGATTCAAAAACAAATCGACAAACTCGAAGCGACCAAAACCGCGAATAAAAACGAAAACAAAGCTGTGGAACCGCAAAAAGATTTGATCCAATACGACGATTTCGCCAAGATGGACTTGCGCGTCGGCACCATTCTCGAAGCCGAGAAAATGCCGAAAGCGAACAAGCTGTTGATTTTGAAAGTCGACACGGGAATCGACGTGCGCACAATTGTTTCGGGCATCGCCGAAAGTTTTTCTCCAGAAGAAGTCGTCGGCAAAAAGGTCACGGTTTTGGTGAACCTTGCACCGAGGAATTTGCGCGGTACCGAAAGCCAAGGCATGATCCTGATGACCAACAATGCCGAAGGAAAATTGGTTTTCGTGAATCCGGATGCCGAGGTTTCGAACGGCGAAACGATCAATTAATATGAAAAAAATACATGCCCTTTTCGCCTTGGTGTTGTTATTGACCGTTTCATGCGGCGATGGCGACCACAACAACACCGTCGTCTACCCTACGGTAAATGGGGCGTTGACCGTGAATGGCGTGACGAAAAATATCAACAAAGGCTACGTCATCAAACCGTATACAGGCACCGACCCGAACTACGACCAAAGGCGATTTTACGTTATTTTGAGCGATGGCGATGTGACGCTTTTCAACAACGATCTTGTTTTTTCGGACAATACGCACCAGCTCATCGATTTCAATTTGTATACGCACGAAGATGCCGCCGGCAGCGTACAAAACGCGACTTATAACCTGTACATTCCGAAAACGGGATTCGATATGGGCAACGCATTCATCGACCACACCAACATCAGCACCAACCTGGTGTTGCAAAACGGTCAAGTGGTTTCGGGCGACGGGCTCGATTCGGACGACATGGATGCCGGGCAGCTGACCCTTGCCCACACTGATGGCGTGTACACTTTGGCGTTCTCGTTCTCGAATGACGGCAATACCGTCAGCGGCAATTTCACCGGTACACTTACCGAATTAATTTACGAGTATTAACATGCAAATCAAAGTAATCGCTTTTGACGCCGACGACACGCTCTGGGTCAACGAACCGTACTTCCAGGAAACGGAGGAGAAGTTTTGCGATTTGCTCGCACCGTATTTGTCCAAACACACGCTGTCGCAAGAGTTGTTCAAGACTGAAATCGGCAACTTGAAATTGTACGGCTACGGCATCAAGGGCTACATCCTGTCGATGATCGAAGCGGCTTTGCAGATTTCGAACCACACGATCAGCAACGAAGTAATCGCGAAAATCATCCAATATGGCAAAGAACTGCTCGAGCACCCGATCGAGTTGCTCGACGGTGTGGAACAAACGCTCGAAACGTTGCAAAAAAACTACAAGCTCGTCGTGGCCACCAAGGGCGATTTGCTCGACCAGCGCCGCAAATTGCACAACTCGGGGCTCGGGAAATACTTTCACCACATCGAGGTCATGAGCGACAAACAGGAGAAGGATTACACCGATTTGGTCAAACGCCTCGACATTCACCCGTCGGAGTTTTTGATGATCGGCAATTCGCTTAAATCGGATGTGTTGCCTGTTCTGGGCATCGGCGGACACGCCTACCACATCCCGTTCCACACGACCTGGGCGCATGAAAAAATAGACCACAAGGTCGAACATGCGAACTTTCGCGACTTCGAAAAAATCACCGACGTTTTGGCGCTGTTCGAATGAAAACCTACCTCGATTTAGACACCTGGCCGCGGACCGAACACTTCCATTTTTTCCGCCAATTCGACGAACCTTTTTGGGGTGCAGTAGTCGAGGTCGATTGTACGCGCGCTTATGAAAATGCAAAGGCGCACAACGTCCCGTTCTTTATTTGGTATTTACACCAAACGCTTACCGCCGTCAACGCGATCGAGGCTTGCCGGTACCGGATCGAAGACCAGCAAGTGGCCGTTTACGACCGCGTAGACGTATCGGCGACAATCATGCGCGAAGACGGATCGTTCGGGTTTTCGTACATGAAGTACCACCAAGATATTGCGGTTTTTAGCAAGCGTTGTTTGACCGAAATCGACCGTGTCAAAAATACGCCGGGACTGTTCACACGTACGTTTGACATGGCCAACCTGATCCATTTCTCGGCCGTGCCTTGGGTAAATTTTACATCGCTGTCACACGCTAGAAGCTTTTCCTTTCCCGACAGTTGCCCGAAAATCTCGTTCGGCAAAATGACCGTACACCCCGATGGCAAACGCACCATGCCCATGTCGGTACACGTGCACCACGCCTTGATGGACGGGCTGCACGTGGGCCAACTCATCGACCGTTTCCAGGCCGAGATGAACCGCTAGAAAATATAGGTCCAGTTTGCGCCATCGCTGATAAGGATGAGCGTTTTCATGGTGGCGTTGCCGGGCATGTTGAGCGGCGCGGCAGTGGCCGTGTTCGAGTCTTTGGCAAAAAACAACCCGCCAAAACTGTAAAGTTGCGCCGTCACGGTGTTCGAGATGTTCCTCAAAATGTAAATCCTTCCCGGAACCGTCGAAGCATTGGGTACGATGAACTCTACATTGCCGGGCGTGGGCGTGAGCGAAAGGTACACCCCGTCGTTGATGGGCGTGGCATTTCCCGCAGGCCCGCCCACAAAAGCCGTCGTGATCCCGATGGCCTTGAGCGACAGGTTGCCATTCAAATCGAGCGTACTCAAAGGTGTAGCCGTATTGATCCCGACCTGCGCCATGCCGTTGGAAGGTGCAAGACACAAGACCAGCAAAAACACCGATAAAAGACGCGAAAATAGTGGCATTGTCTACAAGTTAATCGGCTAAATGTAAACAAATTACTTACAGTGCGTCATGATCCCGATGACCGACAAGTCGCGAAAACGTTTTCGTGTTGACAACTTTACCCGAAAACACTGATTTTCAGTACGAAAAAAGCGTCATTTACCCAGTAGTAGCAGTTCGTTGACAACCACTTCGGTCACATAGCGCTTGTCGCCGTTTTTGTCGTCGTAGCTGCGGTGCACCAATTTGCCTTCGACGGCAATTTCTTTTCCTTTGGTGACATATTTCTCGAGAATTTCGGCGGTTTTGCCCCAAGCGACCAGTTTGTGCCATTGGGTTTCCTCGATCTTTTCGCCGTTGTCATTTTTGTAGACTTCGTTGGTGGCGATGGTGACGTTGGCGAGTTTTCGGCCGGTTTCAAAATTCTTGATTTCGGGGTCTTGCCCCACGTGCCCAATCAATTGGACTTTGTTTCTTAGTGCAGTCATGGCGTTTAAAATTTTTATTGGTTGATACTAACTGTATTACAAAGCAAACACAATTTAAATTGCGTTCATTACAGAAAATCTGCCGTATTTGTTAAAATTGTCGAATTGAATTTAATTGCTATATTTGGTAGACCTTAGTCACTTGCCATCAACAAACAACCTTGCAGCGAGGTTTGGGTTTTTAGGTTCGAGTCTGGCCCCGAAAAAGCTGCATAACCTACATGAAAAAAAACGACTACTCCTTTTTTTCGGCGGTCATAATCCTGATCCTGTTGGGTGTACTCTATGTAACGTTGATGCCGCGCTGGAACGCATCGACCGAAGGCCCGCTCTCGGAATTTTCTGCCGCACGCGCCATGCGCCACATCAAGGAAATGGCCAAAGCCCCGCACTATGTCGGGTCTGAAAACCACAAAAATGTAGCGGCCTATCTCGAAAAAGAGCTGCAGCAATTGGGGCTCGAAACCACCACGCAACAAGGCACGACACTTACCGATTGGGGTAATCTCGTACACAGCAAAAACATCCTCGCGCGCATCAAGGGCTCGGGTCGCGGCAAGGCGCTTTTGCTGCTTTCGCATTACGACAGCGCGCCACATTCGGCCTCGTTGGGCGCGAGCGACGACGCTTCGGGCGTGGCCACGATTCTTGAAGGTGTACGCGCGTTTTTGCACAACAAGACACCGCACCAAAACGACATCATCATTGTTTTTACCGATGCCGAGGAGCTCGGGCTCAACGGCGCGGCTTTGTTCGTCACCGAGCACGCCTGGGCCAAGGAGATCGGCGTTGCGCTCAACTTCGAGGCGCGCGGCACGGCCGGTCCGGGCTATATGCTGATGGAGGTCAACCGCGGCAATGCACAAATGGTCGAAGCCTTTGCGGCGGCGGGCGTTTCGCATCCGGTGTCGAATTCGCTCATGTACAGCATCTACAAAATGATGCCCAACGACACCGATTTGACCGTACTGCGTTCCTACGGCAACATCCCCGGATTCAACTTTGCCTTCATCGACGACCATTTCAACTACCATACGGCCCAGGACGACTATGCACACCTGCGTCCAGAAACCATCGCGCACCAGGGCAGCTACCTGATGCCGCTGCTGAAACATTTGTCGAGCACCGATTTGTCGCAACTCGATACGCAAGGCGACCGCGTGTATTTCAATACGCCGCTCGGGTTCTTCCACTATCCGTTTGCGTGGAACGTTCCTTTGCTGGTCATTGCCGCCGTGTTGTTTGTCTTTTTTGTCTTCATCGGATTGGGCAAACGCACGTTGCACCTGCCCGAAATCTTCAAGGGATTTTTGCCGTTGCTGGGCGCCGTGGTGCTCGCGGGCGCGTTGGCATTTTTTGGGTGGAAACTGTTGCGCGGCATTTATCCGCAATACGATGACATCCTGCAAGGGTTTACGTACAACGGGCATGCCTACATTGGTGCGTTTGTGTTGCTGAGCGTTTCGGTGTGTTTCCTTTGCTATGCGAAGACCAAGACCGAGGCGCAGATTTCAAACCAGGCCGTGGCGCCGTTGCTGCTTTGGATTTTGCTCAACCTCGCACTCGTGTTGTTCTTGCCCGGTGCCGGATTTTTTATCCTTCCCGTTTTGTTCGGGCTTTTGATGCTCGGCTACTATGTGGTCACGCAAAAGATCAACCCGTGGATCAACTTGCTGCTCGGTGTTCCCGCGTTGTTCATCCTGGCGCCTTTCATTGTCATGTTTCCGATTGGGCTCGGGCTCAAGATTTTGGCCGGTAGTGCCGTGCTCACCGTATTGCTTTTTGCGTTGCTGCTTCCTGTTTTTGCCACCTTTTCGCGCAAACTTTTGTGGACGTTCGTCACCTTTTTGTGCGCCGTCGGATGTTTGGTGTATGCGCATCTCAACGCCGATTACGCCCCGGGCAAAGCCAAGCCGAACAGTCTTTTGTATGTATACGATGCCGACAAGGAAAAAGCCGATTGGGCCACCTACGACCAAAATCTCGACGAGTGGACCAAGATTTATCTGGGCGACAATCCGACGGGCGCCGGTCATTTGAACCACCTTTCGCTGTTCAGCAAATACGGTTCAAAATTCACCTATGCGAACAATGCGATGGTACGCGACATCCCCGAACCTACGGTGGAATTCCTCAAGGATTCGGTGGTCGGGAAATACCGATGGGTCAAAATCAAGATCACGCCCAACCGCAAGGTCAACCGCTACGATATTTTTGCCAACGAGCGCATGGTGTTGCACAACCTCAAGGCCAACGGGGCGCAGGACCTCGAACAAAAAGGATCGCAGTTCAGGCGAAAAGACAACAAATTGTTGAGTTATTATGTAGTCGATAACGCGCCGCTGGTGTTCGAATTCATGACGCCCAAAGCCACCGCGCTCGATTTGCAGTTGATGGAATCGTCGTTCGATTTGACGACCAATCCCGAGTTCGCGATGGAAAAACGCAAAAACTGGATGATCCCCACACCGTTTGTCTTGAACGATGCCGTGGTGCTGATCAAAAAAATAAAACCCGCACCCAAGGTAGCCATTGCCGTGCCGGTTCCCAAAAACTTCTCGTACCAGGCCAACGCGACGCGCGACACGATTCCCGATCCCGATGCCATGCCCGAAGCCATGACACCATGAAAACCATCAGCTTGCTCGGATGCGGCTGGTTGGGCATTCCGTTGGCCGAGGCATTGCTCCAACGCGGGTTCGACGTAAATGGGTCGACGACTTCTGCAGGCAAGATTCCGCTGCTCGAGCGCAAAGGCATCCGTCCTTTTTTGGTGACGCTCGACACCGACGGCGTCGAAGGCGAAATCGATCGTTTTTTGGATGCCGATGTGTTGGTTATCGACATCCCGCCACGGTTCCATTTCTCGAAAAAAATCGAAAGCCTGCTGCCTTACATCGAACAATCGACGGTAAAAAAAGTGTTGCTCGTCAGCGCGACCTCGGTGTACGGACAAGCCGACGGACTGATCGACGAAGCGACCGAACCCGTGATCCTATCCGAAAAGAGCGCACAACTGTTGGGGGCCGAAAACCATTTGCGCAACCAGCCCGGTTTTGATACGACCGTCGTGCGTTTGGGCGGACTCATCGGGCCGGACCGCCATCCAATTTTTCACCTCGCGGGCCAATCCGATCTCGAAAATCCCGAGGCACCGGTCAACCTGATCCATTTGCAGGACTGCATCGGCATCCTCTGCAAAATCCTTGAAACCGATGCCTGGGGCGAAACGTTCAACGCCGTGGCGCCATACCATCCGACACGCGAGCAGTACTACACGCAAAAGGCAGCGGAACGCCATCTGCCGCCGCCGCAATTCAGCCATGCCCAACCATCGGCAGGAAAAACGATAACGGCAACCAAAGTGCAACGGCAACTCGACTACCGGTTCGAATTCCCCGAATTATAGATACCTTTGTTTTATGAGCAACAAACAAACCGCCATCGGCACGACCTATTGGAGCATTCTCGGGAATGTGTTGCTGGCCTTGTGCAAATTCGTCGCGGGCTATTTTGGCAACTCTTATGCGCTCATTGCCGATGCGATCGAATCGGCGGGGGATGTTTTTTCGTCTTTCCTGGTACTCTTGGGACTCAAGTATTCGTCGCGCCCCGCCGATGAAAACCATCCGTACGGGCATGGCAAGGCCGAGGCGCTTGTGACCTTTGCCGTTGTTGGATTCCTGGTTGTTTCGGCCACGGTGATCGCCTACGAAAGCATCGAACACATCCGCACGCCACACAAAGTGCCCGAGACGTTTACGCTGTATGTATTGGCCGCGATTGTGGTCATCAAGGAAGTGTTTTACCGCTTCGTATCCAAGAAAAGTGACGAGACCAACAGCTCTTCGCTCAAGGCCGATGCCTGGCACCACCGTAGCGATGCGATTACCTCGGCACTTGCTTTTATTGGCATTTCGATTGCCATTTTTATGGGGCCGGGTTACGAAACCGCCGACGATTGGGCCGCACTGCTCGCCTCGTCCGTCATCGTCTACAACGCGTGGCTCATCTTCAGGCCGGCATTGGGCGAAATACTCGACGAACATTTGTACGACGATATGATTGTGCGTATCCGTCAAATTGCCGCCACGGTCAAGGGCGTCATCGATACCGAAAAATGCCATGTGCGCAAGACGGGCATGACCTATTTTGTCGATTTGCACCTGACGGTCAACGGGCAAATCACCGTGGCCGAAGGGCACGACATCGCGCACCGCGTAAAAGACGCCTTGCAATTAGAAATACCCGAGATTGCCGATGTGCTGATCCACATTGAACCCGATGATCTTTAGCGGCACAAATCGACCAACCCCTTTTTCAGCAATACGAACCTAAAAACGATTAACATGAAATGGGCCTACGGAATCAAGAACAAACTTATGGCCTCGGCGGTACTGCTCGGGCTTTGCTTGCTGGTGTTGTTGAACAACTACCTCGAAAGGACGCACGCACAAAACGTCAAGGACGCGATCTCGACGCTGTACGAAGACCGGCTCATTGCCGACGACTACATCCTGAAGATGACGCGCAACGTCTACCGCATCAGGGAAACATTGACGGGCAACCCGAATCCGGTTTCAAAATCTGAATCGGTGCAAACGCAACTCGCCGACTTTCACCAAACCTACGGCGTGTACCGCAAAACAAAACTGACGCCCAAGGAACTATCGACCGCGATGGCGCTGATCGATTGTGTGCGCGATTTCGAAAAAGCGTTGCCCAAAAACGACAACACGGCTGCCGTTTATACCGACCATGCTTTGCGTCGGCTCGATGAATTGGCCCAAATCCAATTGGTCGAATCCAAATCGATCATGAAACACGTCGAATCGCAGTATGCCAACATCAAAGCCTCGTCGCAGTTTGCGTTTGCGATCATCATCCTGATCCTGATCGTACTGCAGATCATCGTTTTCTCGTCGGCCTCGCTGATCCCGAAAGTCAGGCCCAAAGACCCGCGCCTGAACTAAAAACCTTTTTCAAAAAAGTATTGTCCTAAAATAGTGTGTAAGAAAAAAATTAACCACAAAGACGCAAAGCACCCAAAGATTTCCTTAAGGAAATTAAGCTTTGCGAACTTAAATTCTTTTCGCTTATTGAAGACTTTGTGTTCTTTGCGGTAAAATCGAATTACACATTATTCTAGGACATTACTTTCAAAAAAAACGTCCGGTTTCCCGGACGTTTGTAATTACCATATCTTGACGCGCTTTTCGGGCGCCAGGTACATCCCGTCGCCGGGTTTGATCTGGAACGCATCGTAAAACGCATCGACGTTTTGCAACGGCACATAGCCGCGGTACATGCCCGGTGAATGTGGGTCGGTCTTGACCTGGTTCTTGATCGCTTCGTCGCGCATCTTGCTGCGCCACATCGTGGCCCATGAAATAAAGAAACGCTGTTCGGGCGTAAACCCGTCGATGAGCGCCGGACGGCCATTTTCCTTAAGGTACAGCTGCAATCCGTCATAGGCCGCGTTGATGCCGCCCAAGTCGCCGATGTTTTCACCCAACGTAAACTTGCCGTCGACAAAAATACCCGGCAACGGCTGCAACGCGCTGTACTGGTCGGCGAGCGCGCCGGTAAGCGCCGTGAATTGTTTCAAATCTTCTTCGGTCCACCAGTCGAACAGGTTGCCTTCGGCATTGTAACGCGAACCCGAATCGTCAAACCCATGCGAGATTTCGTGCCCGATTACCCCGCCAATGGCGCCATAATTGACCGCCTCGTCGGCCTGGTAGTTGTAGTAAGGCGGTTGCAGGATGGCGGCCGGGAATACGATCTCGTTGAACGACGCATTGTAGTAGGCGTTGACCACCTGCGGCGACATGTACCAACGGTCTTTGTCTACGGGTTTGGGCAAATCGTTGAGTTGTTCGTCCGAACGCCACTTGGCCACCGCGCGCATGTTGTCGTACAAATTGCCGCCTTCTGACGGGCGTTTGATGGTGAGCGCCGAATAGTCTTTCCATTTGTCGGGATAGCCGATCTTGATGCGCGATTTGCGGATTTTTTCGATGGCGCTCTTCTTGGTTTCGGGCGACATCCAGGCGAGGTTCTCGATGCGGTGCTCGAAAGCGCGGAACACATTTTTGATCATGGCCTCGGCCTTGGCTTTGGCTTCGGCAGGGAATTTCTTTTCGACGTACAACTTGCCGAGCGCCTCGCCCACCGTACCGTTGATGGTTTGCAACGCGCGCTCTTCGCGGGCCCGTTGCTTGAGCGCGCCCGTGAGCGTCTTGCCGTAGAATTCCCAATTGGCCGTCTCGATATCGGTCGAGAGTTGCGATGCGGCACCGTTGAGCACGTTCCATCGCATGTAGGCTTTCCAGGCATCGACTTTGTTCTCCTTGAAGATGCCCTCGAGCGCGGTCATGTACTTGGGTTGGGTCACGATCAGCGAGTCGAGTTTGGCCAGTCCGTTGGCTGCAAAATAGGCGTTCCAGTTGATCGATGGCGTGAGTTTCTGTAAATCGGCCACCGACATCGGATTGTAGGTGTTGCGGCTGTCGCGGCGTTCGACCCTTGTCAGGCGCGGCGTGGCCAGCGCGGTTTCGAAGGCGAGAATTTGGTCGGCATGCGTTTGTGCATCGGCCGGGGTTTCGCCCAACTTTTGCATCATCTTGGCCAAATGCAACCGGTATTTCTCGCGTTTTTCCTTGGGATCCTTGTCTTCGGAAACATAGTAATCGCGGTCGGGCAAGCCCAAACGGCCGGGGCCTAGTTCGACGACGTAGCGGTTGCTGTTCTTTTCATCGGCGCCGATACCGAAACCAAAGAACCCGATACCGCCGTAGACTTCTTCTTCGGCAAGCAGCTTTTGCAAATCCTGTACGTTCTTGACCGCATTGATCTTGGCGAGTTTTGATTGCAGCGGCTTGAGCCCTTGCTTGTTGCGCGCCACCGTATCCATGATCGATTGGTAGAGGTTTACCGCCTTGCCTTGGTCGGTGTTGGATTTGTATTTTGGATTCTTCGAGGCCTCGCTCAGGATGTCGAGCACGTCGCGGTCGGTTTTTTGACGCAGCTCATCGGCGCTTCCCCAGCGTGTGCGGTCGGCGGGAATGGTGGTTTGGTCGAGCCAAGTCCCGTTGACGAAACGGTAAAAATCCTGGTTGGGTTGGGTCTTCAAATCCATGTAGGCTTTGTTGATGCCCGGTTCTTTTGTGGCTTGTGCCGTGGCCACCATCGCGGGAAACGCAATCAGGCACGCGGCTTTGCATATTTTTTTCATTGTTGCGGTTGGATTAGGGTCGTAAAAATACCGAATTGCTTCGAAAGATCGGCTAATTTTTGGCGATAACAATCTGTTAATCCTTTAGGCAAACGCGGTGTTTTTCGTATTTTTGCCGCAAAATTAACCGATGCGCAACTACTTGAAGAAATACCGTATTTTCCTTTTGACGATGTTGGTTGTTTCGGGCATCGCGATTTTCCTTTTCTATGGGGCGCTCAAACCCAAAAAGACGTTGCCTATTTTTACGCCTGCCGATGTGAATCCCGAACTCGTCGACAGTACGGTGCAACACAAGGCACGTTTTCACGCCATCGCCGATTTTGCGTTCACCAACCAAAACGGCAAAACCGTGACCCAAAAAGATTACGAAGGCAAGATTTATGTGGCCGACTTTTTCTTTACGACCTGCGGCTCGATTTGCCCAAAGATGACCGCCAACCTCGAAGTCGTGCAGAACGCCATCGCCAACAACCCAAAAGTGATGTTGCTTTCGCATACGGTCACGCCCGAAATCGACAGCGTACCGGTGCTCAAGGCCTATGCCCAGAAACACCACGTGATCGATGCCAAGTGGAATTTAGTCACCGGCGACAAAAAAGACATTTACCGTATGGCGCGGCAGTCGTACCTGGCCGTCAAGCTGGGCGCACCCGACGAATTGTATGACATGGTGCACACCGAGAATTTTGTGCTTGTCGATACCAAGCGGCGCGTACGTGGGTTTTACGACGGTACGAATCCTGAAGACATCCAACGTTTGATAGCCGATATTGAGTGGCTTTCGACGCAGGCGGATTGACGCGTTTGATCGTGTGCTTTTAGACCTTCGGTCGATGTTGACCAAGGGGAACCCCTGGTCCCCGCCCCGAGTGAAAGTTACCGAAAAAATTTCACGTCGTGTGGTAGACCCGAGCCCACAGGGCGAACTGTACGAAGTAAAAATCTGTAGATTTTAAACGGGTAAAACTGTTCACCTAAAGATCTTTCGTTTTGAGAAAATCGGGGCCGCTCGACGTCGTACCGCGCCCGTTCTTCTAACCCACAACATTCGTGATAAGTATCGACCGGAGAGGACGCCATGGCATCTACGCTTGGTTTACTCCTATAATTTATTCCTTTTTTAGACGGGCCTTGTCAACGTGTTTCCGTTTGGCTTGACCTTCATTCTTTGTCTTGCCAAGTCAGCGTCTTTCTGCATCGCGTTGCTACATTCAACCATGCTGACCTTGTGATAAAATTTTTGTGATAAAAAATTTATCACAGCAATTTTATCACACTTTCTGTTACAAAATTCTTGTTACAAAATATTTGTAACAGAAAATTTGTAACAACTTTAAAAAACGTGCGCTTTACAATGTCGCTTTGACCGCATTTGATCGCGTTCCAATTTTCTGTTCGACTTTACACTTAATATCCTTACTTTTGTAACTTAAATCCATTCTAAATAAGTTGCGAACCACCATCCACGATCTCAAAAAAGGGCAACGCGCCACGATAGCCGACTTCGACCTCGACCTCATCCCTCTCAAATTGCTCGAAATGGGTTGCCTGCCGGGCAATGAAGTGGTCTTGTTGCAGGTTGCGCCGCTCGGCGATCCGCTGTATTTGGACATCAATGGTTCGCACCTGGCCATCCGCACAGAGACGGCCAAAAATATTACCGTCGAACCGATCCAAACGCTATGAGCAACCAAAACATCAACGTAGCGCTGATCGGGAATCCGAATGTCGGAAAGACTTCGGTATTCAATCATTTGACGGGGCTTAACCAACATGTGGGCAACTATCCGGGCATCACCGTCGAGAAAAAAGTGGGGTTCTGCAAACTGCCCGGCCACAACCACGCGAACATCGTCGATTTGCCGGGGACGTACAGCCTCAACGCGAGTTCCATCGACGAAAATGTGGTGGTCGAATTGCTGCTCAACAAAAACGACAAACTGTTTCCCGATGTGGCCGTCGTGGTGACCGATGTCGAAAACCTCAAGCGCAACCTGCTGTTGTTCACGCAAATCAAGGACCTCCAAATCCCGACGATCCTGGTCATCAACATGGCCGACCGCATGGACCGCAAAGGCATCTCGCTCGACATCGCGCACCTCGAAGACAAACTCAACACCAAGATTGCGTTGGTTTCGTCGCGCAAAGGCACGGGCATCGACACGCTGAAACAATTGATCGCCGATTACAAGTTGCTTTCGACCCAGCCGTGTGTCGATACGTCGTCGATCGATCCCGCGTACTTTGACCAATTGCGTCAGGCGTTCCCGAACCAAGACGTATACAAACTGTGGCTCGTGATTGGGCAGGACGTCAACTTTGGCCATTTGGAGCGGCACCAAATTCCGAATGCGTTCACCAAGTCGGTGGCCGAACTCAAGCGTTTGCAGCAAAAGGAAACCATCAAACGCTACCAGTTCATCAACGACACGCTCAAGGTGGGGCAAAAAATCGATGCCTCGAAAGCCACGAGCCTGGGCGGCAAACTAGACCGCATCTTGACGCACAAAGTGTGGGGCTATGTGATTTTCGCCGCTATTTTGCTGTTGATTTTCCAATCGATTTTCGACTGGTCGAGTTACCCGATGGATTTCATCGACGAAAGTTTTGCATCGCTCGCGGCCTATACTTCCGAACACTTGCCGCCGGGCATGCTCACCGACCTGCTCGCCGAGGGCATCATTCCGGGCATTGGCGGCGTGGTGATCTTTATCCCGCAAATCGCATTTTTGTTCCTGTTCATCTCGATCCTCGAAGAAAGCGGTTACATGAGCCGCGTGGTGTTTTTGATGGACAAAATCATGCGCCGGTTCGGGCTGTCGGGCAAAAGTGTCGTCCCGCTTATTTCGGGTACGGCCTGTGCGATTCCGGCCATCATGGCCACGCGCAACATCGAAAGCTGGAAGGAACGACTCATCACGATTTTGGTCACGCCGTTTACCACCTGTTCGGCGCGTTTGCCCGTGTATGCCATCATCATTGCACTGGTGATCCCCGACCAAAAAGTGGGTGGGTTCTTCAACCTGCAAGGGCTTACCTTGATGGGGCTGTACCTTGCCGGATTTGCGATGGCGATTTTATCGGCCTACATCCTCAACAAAATCGTCAAGCTGCAAGGCAAATCGTTCTTTGTGGTCGAAATGCCTACGTACAAAGTGCCGCTGCCCAAGAACGTCGCGATCAATGTGATCGAAAAAACCAAGGCGTTCGTCTATGGCGCGGGCAAGATCATCCTGGCCATTTCGATCATCCTGTGGTTCCTGGCCTCGTACGGGCCGGGCGAGCATTTCAACAACGCCGAAGCCATCGTCAAGGAGCGCGCCGCGCATGCCGAATATTCCGAAGAAGAACTGCAAACGCACATCGCTTCGCACAAACTCGAAAACTCCTACATCGGGTTGATGGGCCACGCGATCGAACCCGCCATCGCGCCGCTGGGCTACGATTGGAAAATCGGGATCGCGATCATCACGTCGTTTGCCGCGAGAGAAGTGTTCGTCGGTACGCTGGCCACGATTTACAGCATCGGCGACACCGAAAGCGAAGAACCGATCAAGCAAAAAATGGCCGCCGAGGTACACGCCGATACGGGCAAAAAAGTATTCGATTTTGCCACGGGCATATCGCTGCTGCTGTTTTACGCGTTTGCGATGCAATGCGCCAGTACGCTTGCGATTGTTAAAAAAGAAACCAATTCATGGAAGTGGCCCGCGGTACAATTCGTCTCGATGAGCCTCATTGCCTATCTGGCCGCGCTCGTCGCTTATCAAATCCTGTCATGATCCAGCAAATTATAGCCTACGCGTTACTCGGGACCGCCATTTTCTTTTTGGTGCGCAAGTTCTTTTTCAAATCCAAAAAGAAAAAGGACTGCGGCAATGGCGATTGCGGCTGTAGTTAAACAAGTTTTACGAACAGGTTGCCCGCGATCTTGTTCGAAATCATGAGTTCTTTGCCGCCCACTTTGATGCGCAACGACTGGTCGAACGTTTCGCGTACCAACACGTCTATCCTTGATCCAAGCGCGATGCCTTGTTTGTCGAGGTATTGCAAGAATTCGCTCGACGTATCCTTGACGCCCACGCAAATCCCGCTTTGCCCCTCGTGCAGTTCAGACAACAACTGTTTGTCGATCTTGACGATGCGGCCGTGCACGTCGGGAATCGGGTCGCCGTGCGGGTCTTCGGTAGGGTTGCCCAAAAAATCGTCGAGCCGGTTGATGAGCTGGTCCGATTGGATGTGTTCGAGCTGTTCGGCAATCTCGTGCACCTCATCCCACGCAAAATCGAGTTTCTCGACCAGGAACACTTCCCACAGCCGGTGCTTGCGCACAATCATCTTGGCGGCCAGCAATCCGTTTGGCGTGAGCGAAACGCCTTGGTATTTTTTGTAGTGTATCAGTTGCTTCTCGGCCAGTTTCTTGAGCATGTCGGTCACCGACGACGCCTTGGTCTCCATCTTTTCGGCTATGGCGTTGGTGCTCACTTCGCCGTCCAAAAGCGTTGTAAGGTGGTAAATGGTCTTGAGGTAATTTTCTTCTGAAAAAGTCATCGATTGGAAATTTTAAATGATGAATTTTAAATTTTGAATGAAAGTTGGGGCGTGCCGGCGGTCGGCGTTTGGTCGTGTTGGCAAATTTTGTGGCCGCCGTCGGGCTATTCGTTGCAATCTTTTACGGCCTCGCTAGCGCTCGGCCGCAAAAGGATTTCCACTGCTATCCCTCACGCGACGTCAGTTCTTCACGATAAACAACGGAATCCTGATCTTGTGCCGTACCTTGTCGACCGTGGTCCCAAAAATCAAGTCCTTGAAACCGGTATGGCCGTGTGTGCCCATGACCAGCACATCGAACTGGTTTTCGTTGATGATCTTGGGGATCACCTTGGCCGGATCGCCAAAGCCCAGTTTCGTGTCTACCTTAAAGCCTTTGTCCGACAACATCTCGAAATAATCGTGCAACAATTTTTCATCGACACTCGTCTCGTGATCGACAATATGGGCACCGTAAACAATCGCGCCCACCGATTCCACCACATGAATCAGCACATAATTGGCATCCTTGCCGCCCAACGCAAAAGCATGGTTGAGCGCGGCCTGGTCGGCCTCCGAAAAATCGACCGAAATCGCGATCTTCTTGGTGTCGTAGGTGCTTTGCCGCGTCCACTTGAGCGCGAGATTGTGCGGCGAATGGTTCAGGATGCGTTGTTTGCGTGAAAAAAACGGATTGAACACAATGTACAGCAATAACACCGCAAACCCTACGGCCAATGGCACCACGGTGAGCCACAACCAAATCGGGTTCGCCGAGGCAGCAATCCACCCCTGGATTTCGTCGAACACCAATTTGGCGTTGAGCGATACAATGATCGACGCGATGATCCACGCCGCCGTCTTGGTCCAAAACCCGATGTGGAAGCCTTCCATCTTGGTCTTGTCGCTTACATAATGGATCAGCGGGATGATCGCGAACCCGAGCTGCAAACTCAAAACCACCTGGCTAAAGATGAGCAATTTGCCCGTCACGCCCTCGCCAAAAATCGAGATGACAATCACGGCCGGCACGATCGCGATGAGCCGCGTGAGTATACGTCTGATCCACGGTTGGATGCGCAGGTTGATGTAACCTTCCATGATGATTTGCCCCGCCAGCGTCCCGGTAATCGTCGAGCTTTGACCCGCGGCGATCAGCGCGACGGCAAACAATATCGGCGCCCACTTGGTGCCCAGCATGGGTTCTAAAAACTGGTGCGCGTCCTGGATCTCGGCCACATGGTACATCCCATTTTTATAAAACGTCGCCGCGGCAAGGATCAAGATGGCCGCGTTGACAAAAAAAGCGAGGTTGAGCGCGATGGTCGAATCGATCAGGTTGTATTTGATGGCCTGTTTGATGCCCGACGGCGAACGGTCGAATTTGCGCGTTTGTACCAACGAAGAATGTAGGTATAAATTGTGCGGCATGACCGTCGCGCCAATGATGCCGATGGCGATGTAGAGTGCGGCATCGCTCGGGAGCGAAGGGACCAATCCGCCTAAAATCTTTGGAATTTCGGGCTCGGCGAAAATCATTTCGCACACAAACGAAAACCCGATGACGGCCACGAGCGCGATGATGAACGCCTCCATCTTGCGGATGCCTTTGTTGATCAAAAACAGCAATAAAAACGTATCGAGAACGGTAATGATGACCCCGTTGACGAGCGAGATGTCGAACAACAAATTGAGCCCGATGGCCATACCGAGTACCTCGGCCAAGTCGCAGGCCGCAATGGCAATCTCGGCCAAAAAATAGAGAATGTAGTTGACGAATTTGGGGTACGTCTCGCGCGAGGCCTGCGCCAGGTCGAGCCGCGACACAATGCCCAGGCGCGCGCTCAAACTTTGCAAAAGCAGCGCCATGATGTTGCTCATGAGCAGCACCCAAATGAGCGCATACCCAAACTGGCTACCGCCCGCGATGTCGGTGGCCCAGTTGCCCGGGTCCATGTAACCCACCGAGATCAGGTAGGCCGGGCCAAAAAAGGCGAGTATCTTCCTGAACCGCGACGTGGTGTTTTGCGTGGCAACCGATTCGTTGACTTCTTCGAGCGATTTTCCTTTCATCTAACAGATTAATTTAAAAACAAATATAAATGTTTTTATTTACAAAATAATATTTTTAGTTTTGTCTAAATTTTAATTGATGTAAATCTAAAATGAAAACTGTCTTTTGGTTTTTCCTTCTTTTTTTTACTAATATTCTCACAGCCCAAACCCTGGTCGGAACCGTCACCGCAAACGGCAAACCGCGCAACGGGGCTACTGTTTTGGTCAACCAACGCATGAAAATCTCCACCGACAAACAGGGCCGTTACCAATTCGCGCTCGGCCCGGGCACTTATTCGGTATCGGTGTCTGCGCCCGGATTCAAAACCCAGCAGCAACCGGTGGTGATCGATTCGATGCCTGTCACGCTCGACTTCGACCTGCAATCGGAACAAACGCTCGACGAAGTGGTCATCACCGGCACGATGAAAGCCGTGAGCCGTGTCGAAAGCCCGGTTCCGGTCGAAATCTACAAACCCACATTTTTCAAGAAAAACCCCACACCCAACATTTTCGAGGCTATGCAAAACGTCAACGGCGTACGCCCGCAAATCAACTGCAACGTGTGCAACACGGGCGACATCCACATCAACGGGCTCGAAGGGCCGTATACGTTGGTGCTCATCGACGGCATGCCCATCGTCAGCGGATTGTCGACGGTTTACGGACTGTCGGGCATCCCCAATTCGCTGATTGACCGCATCGAAATCGTCAAAGGCCCCGCATCGTCTTTGTACGGCAGCGAGGCCGTGGGCGGGCTGATCAACATCGTCACCAAAAACCCCAAGAATGCCGCTGCGTTTTCTGCCGATGTGTTTTCGACGAGTTGGGGCGAGGCCAACCTCGATCTGGGTTTCAAGACCGATGTGGGAAAGGCCGCGACGCTGTTGCTCGGCGCGAATTATTTCAACTACTCGAACCCCATCGACAACAACCACGACAACTTTACCGACGTGACGTTACAGGACCGCATCTCGGTGTTCCAAAAGTGGAATTTCAAACGCAAGAGCAACAAACTGTTTTCGATGGCCGGGCGCTATTTTTATGAGGACCGATGGGGCGGCGAGCTGCAGTGGAACAAAAACTTCCGCGGCGGCGATGTGGTTTACGGCGAGAGCATCTACACCAAACGTTGGGAAATTCTTGGCTCCTACGAATTGCCGCTGACCGAGAAAATGCTGCTCTCTTTTTCGTATACCGACCACGACCAGAATTCCGTGTACGGCAACATGCCTTATCTCGCGCAGCAAAAAATCGGTTTCGGCCAGCTCACCTGGGACAAACAAAAAGGCGCGCACGATTGGTTGTTTGGCGCGGCGTTGCGCTACCAGTTTTACAACGACAACACCCCTGCTACCGTGACCTCCGACCAGACCTGGATTCCCGGTGTTTTTGCGCAGGACGAAATTGCATTGGGTGAACAACACAAATTGCTCGCAGGTTTACGCTGGGATTACAACAACCGCCACGGCTCGATCCTCACGCCGCGTCTGGCCTACAAATGGGAGGTCACCGACAACGACATCCTGCGGCTCAACGCGGGTACGGGATTTCGCGTGGTGAACCTGTTTACCGAAGAACATGCGGCGCTGACGGGTTCGCGCGATGTGGTGATCCTCGAAGACCTGAAACCCGAGCGCTCCTACAACGCAAATTTGAATTATCTCAAAAAAATCCACACCGCGGACGGCAGTTTCATTGCGCTCGAAGGCACGGCGTGGTATACGCATTTTACCAACTCGATCCTTCCCGATTACGAGACGAATCCGAACCAGATCGTCTACAAAAACCTCGACGGACATTCGGTCAGCCAGGGCGTGAGCCTCAATACCGATATGGTTTTTGGCGGGCTCAAGGTGATCCTGGGCGCGACGTTTATGGATGTTTCCAAAACCGAGAACGGACAAAAAACCCGACAGATCCTGACCGAAAAATGGTCGGGTACTTGGGCCGTTTCGTATTCGTTCCCCAAGGCATTCCTCGACCTGGACTACACCGGAAACCTGTATGGGCCGATGCGTTTACCCACATTGGGTGCGCTCGATCCGCGCCGCGCCGAATCTGAGCCTTTCAGCATCCAAAACATCCAGGCCAGGTTTCGGGGCGTCAAGGGTTTTGAGTTCTATGCGGGCGTCAAGAATTTGCTCAACTGGACACCGCAACACGGCAATCCGTTCATCATTGCAAGGGCCAACGACCCGTTCGACAAGAATGTACAATTCGACCCTTCGGGAAATGTGATTGCGACACCCGACAACCCTTATGCGCTTACGTTTGATCCAAGTTATGTGTATGGCCCAAACCAGGGCATCCGAACGTTCATGGGCATCCGGTACACGTTCCGTTAGCGAAAACTATAACAAATCTTTATCAGTTCGCGCAGTAAATCTTCGTATCTTTGGCGGGTCTTTTAACCTTTAATTAAACGATTATGTATCCAGAAGAAATGGTAAGCCCGATGCGCGCCGAATTGGCCGAAGCCGGGTTTGAAGAATTATATAGCGCCGGCGCGGTAGACAATGCACTGGCCAAGTCGGGCACTACATTGGTGGTCGTGAATTCTGTATGCGGATGTGCCGCCAGAAACGCGCGCCCGGGTGCCAAACAAAGCCTTAGCGGTGCCAAAAAACCAGACCATTTGGTGACGGTTTTTGCGGGCGTCGACAAAGAAGCGGTCGATGCGGCACGGGCAAAAATGTTTCCGTTCCCGCCGTCTTCGCCAAGTATTGCGCTGTTCAAGGACGGCGAGTTGGTGCACATGCTCGAGCGTCACCACATCGAGGGTCGTCCGGCAGAAATCATCGCCGAGAACCTGATGGACGCTTACGGCGAGTTTTGCTAAGCCTTCGAGAGACCAAATTTTCAAACCACGTTTTTGCGTGGTTTTTTTGTGTCTTGTCTTGACGGGATCGATGGAATGGCAAACAACATTTTTTGCGCGAACAGAAAATCGACAAACTCGGGCATGTTTTCCTCGTTCGATACAGAAAAATTGCCCGAAAGGATCTTCAAGACGTTGCTCTTGACCGATGCGTCGGCAAAGTCGATGTCGAACTCGTTGCCGTCGATCGAAAGCATACACGATTTCTCTTGTTGGTCGACCTTCAAACCGGGATTCAGTACCCAAACCGATGGGTTTTGCGGATAGGCATTTTGCAGCAACGCATACCATTTGGCCATCACCTGTGGCGTATCGATGGCGCTCAAGCAAACCCTGTTGCCGCATTGTTCGAGTACGTTCGAATTGCAAGCGATGTCGCAATTCCCGGGCTTTCCCCAAACAATTTCGCTGTGTTCGGCCATGCTTCCCCACGCCCCGGGACCCGTCGGGCCGTAGATGCCAACCGTCGGGACGTTGAACGCACCGGCCACATGCGTGATCCCCGAATCGTTCCCGATGTGGAACCACGCGCCGGCCATCGCCTCGCCCACTTGGTCCATGCCGCCGGTAACGGTATCGATAAATTCGGGTTTGGTGTCGAACAAGTCCAGCGGGTTAGGATCGCCCGGGCCTTGGATGATTTTGCACTTCAGTTGCGGAAACTGGGCATGGATTTGCAGGATCAGGTTGGCGAAACCCGCAACCGACCACGCCTTTCGGATTGCTCCGGCCCCGGCGTGCAAGGTGTAGTAGGGCTGCGACGTATTGATTTGGTGTTCGAAATACGGAAAGCGCATGCGTACATCGCAATCGGGATGCAACCGCGCCACGGCGTCGAGGTAGTGCGCCGAGGCGTGTTGCTTTAACTTGTGGTGCGTGGTGTAGGCGATGGCATCGGGTAACTTGAAACCGTTCAGGTAGGCGGGATAATTGCCGAGCTCGACCACCACATCGTACTGGTTTTGGGTTTGTGCGCTGTCCTGGTCGATGACTTCAAGGCCTTGCAGATGGTGGCCAAAAAACGAAACCAGCCGCGGCATGATCGCAAAAGTAACCGATTCCGATACCGCATTGAGTGCATGCAAGGCCGGGATACAAAAGAAAAAATCGCCGATGCCGCCCGAGGATTTCTTGACCAGCACACGTCCGAGTTTGGGGTGTCTTGCGGATGGCGCCTCGAAAGTTGCCGTCACCTTGTCCCAAAAAGCGGGAATCGTCGCCTTGATTTCACTTTTGGCGCGCTCGGGATCGTTGGGGTAAAAATCGAACGAAAACGTACCTACTCGGTCGTTGGCGATGATTTCGCAACCCGACAAGAAAGCCTCTGCGGCCAACCTGCCCGAAGGTTCTGGCCAAAACGGTTTACAGAAAAAATAGCGCGTCTTACCCAAAATCTCGAGCACCCGCTCATTCGGGACCATGTCTTTGAACACCACGTTAGACGAAATTTCGGAAGCCATCCGGTTTTGACCATAGACGACAAATTGCTTTTCGGGGTGTTCGGCGGCGTAATCGAGGTAGGCTTGTCCGCCTTTGATGACGCTCAAATCGCCGAAGAACGGAATCGTAATCTGGTCCTTGTCTTTAGCAATCTGCAGCGCATCGACCTCTACCGTTGGCGGCATGACCAAGTGGTCGTGGATGGCTTTGCCGAACAATTCGGCGTGGATCTCATAATGTCTGGGCGATTGGAACACGCAAAATTCAGACTTGGCAAACAAATCCCGATAAAGGTGAAATTTGGTCACATCGCAACAATTCGATACCGCGGGGTCTACCGTACACTGCACCGTACGCCGCATGCAAAAATTGTAGTCGAATTCAATCTTGATGTAACGGACAGCTTGGTCGATCAAATACCCAAGCAACTCCTTTTCGAACGTACAACGCGAGGTGCTGCATACGATCACGAGGTTATTTTGCGCGATTTGCGCACGCGTTTGGTCAAAATCGGTTACCGCATCGGCCGACACGGCAAAACCTTTCGTTGTCCCGAACGCCATGAGTTGTTTGATGGTGAGCTCGGCGCCGCGCAACAACGAAAGGTCGGTGTCGTGTAAAAACAGGATGCGGTTCACAAAAGGGACGGTTACTCGGCGCGTTCGGCCTGTTTTGGCGCCTCGGGTTGGGCAACGCGGTCGTCGTAATAGCCGTCGTAGTAGCCGTCATAATAGCCTCTGAAGCCATCGTCGTCGTCGCTGCAGGAAACGACCAATCTGCCGGCAATGAACAGCCCTGTGGTGACGAGCATCGTTCGGGCCGAGCTTCGCAAAAATTCTCTTCTTTCCATGGTTTTTCGTGTTGGTTAAACTGTAACATAAAGTACATCAATTCGATGGACGTGGCCGTTATAGGTTTACCGATAGGGTTTACATAATCCGACCAAACCGCCAAAAATCGGCACTTGTTAAAGGGTAGACACAAAAAGATCTTTTTTCCCTACCTTTGCCTCGAAAATAATTCTTACCCTTAATTTGTTTATAGCATGCAACTGTACAACACGTTAAGCGCCGAGGAACGGGCCCGTCTGATAGACGACGCCGGAAAGCAACGACTTACCTTGTCGTTCTATGCCTATGCGCGCATCGAAAACCCTACCCAATTCAGGAACGAACTTTTTATCGCGTGGAACCCGCTAGAGGTTTTGGGCCGCATTTATGTTGCCCACGAAGGCATCAACGCGCAGCTCAGTTTGCCCGCCGATCATTTCTACGAATTTAAAGATACGATCGAGGCCTACGATTTCATGAAAGGCATCCGTCTCAACGTGGCCGTCGAACAGGACGACCATTCGTTTTTGAAGCTCACGATCAAGGTGCGCGACAAGATCGTGGCCGATGGATTGGAAGACGATTCGTTCGACCCGACCAACATCGGCGTACACCTGAAAGCCAAAGAATTCAACGATTTGCTCGAAGATCCGAATACAATTGTCGTCGACATGCGCAACCACTACGAGAGCGAAATCGGGCATTTTACGGGTGCGATTAAACCCGATGTGGACACGTTTCGCGAGAGTTTGCCGATCATCGAAGAACAACTATCGGAACACAAACAAGACAAAAAACTACTGATGTATTGTACGGGCGGCATCCGTTGCGAAAAAGCGAGCGCCTACTTCAAACACAAAGGTTTTGAAAACGTTTACCAGCTCGAGGGCGGCATCATCGAATACACGCGCCAGGTCAAGGCCGAAGGCTTGCAAAGCAAATTCATCGGCAAGAACTTCGTGTTCGACCACCGTTTGGGCGAAAGAATTACCGACGACATCGTCTCGAACTGCCACCAATGTGGCAAACCGTGCGACAACCATACGAATTGCGCCAACGAGGCGTGCCATTTGTTGTTCATCCAATGCGACGAATGTGCTTCGACCATGGAAGGTTGTTGTTCGACCGAATGTGTAGACATCATCCATTTGCCCGAAGCCGAGCAAAAAGCGTTGCGCCGCGGCATCAAGAACGGCAACATGATTTTCAAGAAAGGAAAGTCGGATGTGTTGACGTATAAAAATTCGGCGACCGGCATCACCGGAACCGCGCCGACCACTTTAGAAAAAAGAGTCAGGAGTCAGGAGTCAAGAGTCAGGAGTCAAGAGTCAAGAGTCAAGAAAAAGCCGATTGGAAAGGGCATCCATTTTTTTCCGAAAGCGTCAATCGGGCAATTTTTCCTCGAATCGGGCGAATTAAAGCCGGGCGATACAGTCCTGATCTCGGGCCCGACAACGGGCGATCAACAGTTGACGATTGCCGAAATGTTTGTCGATGATGCGCCCGCCCAAATCGCGACGTCCGGCGATATTGTTTCGTTTAAGGTGCCGTTTCGTATCAGGCTTTCGGACAAATTGTATCTGGTTGACTGATTGGTCGTAAAGTCTTAAGGTCGTAAAGTCTTAAGGTCGTAAAGTCATAAAGGCGCGAACAGTTCACGTCTTTATGACTTTTGTCGTTCGACTTAAAACACTATCTTTACGCACTAAACAAATACGAACTTAAGCTGCGCAAGCGGCACTACATATACAATGGCATGTACAAGTTGCTCAACCTCTACCGGCGGTGCGCCGAAAGGTTGTAAGAACAATGGCACTTGCGGCACCGACAGTTGCAACAAACTCACGGTGTTCGACTGGCTCTCGAACATGAGCCTGCCCAACGGCGAAGCGCCTTTTGACTGCGTCGAGGTACGTTTCAAGAACGGACGCAAGGAGTTTTACCGCAATACCGAAAAGCTTTCGCTGAGCATGGGCGACATCGTGGCCACCGAGGTTTCGCCAGGGCACGACATCGGCATCGTAACGTTGACCGGCGAACTGGTCAAGATCCAGATGAAGAAAAAAGGCGTAAATCCCAATGCGCCCGACATCCATAAGATTTACCGCAAGGCATCGCAAAAAGACATCGATATTTGGAGCCAGGCGCGCGACAAAGAAGAACCGATGAAGGTGCGCGCACGAGAACTGGCCATCATGCAAAACCTGCAGATGAAAATCTCGGACATCGAATTCCAAGGCGACGGATCGAAGGCAACGTTTTATTACACAGCCGAAGACCGCATCGATTTTAGACAATTGATCAAGGATTTTGCGCGCGAATTTTCGACCCGTATCGAGATGAAGCAGGTGGGTTTCAGACAGGAAGCCGCCCGACTCGGCGGTATCGGATCGTGCGGACGCGAGTTGTGTTGCTCGACCTGGCTGACCGATTTTCGCAGCGTGAACACGTCGGCGGCACGTTACCAGCAATTGTCCTTGAATCCGCAGAAATTGGCGGGCCAGTGCGGCAAACTCAAGTGCTGCCTCAACTACGAACTCGATACCTACATGGATGCGCTGCAGGATTTTCCCGATTTCGACACCAAGCTACAAACCGAAAAAGGCACGGCCGTTTGTCAAAAACAGGACATCTTTAAAGGGCTGATGTGGTTTGCCTACACCGACAATTATGCGAACTGGCACATGCTCAAGATCGAGCAGGTCAAGGAAATCATTGCCGAGAACAAACAAAAAAACAAAGTTTCGTCGTTAGAAGATTTTGCGTTCGAGATTGAAATCGAACCGGTACAAAAGTTCAGCAACGCCATGGGCCAGGAAAGCATCACGCGTTTCGACCAACCCAAGCGCAAGAAAAGCCGAAACAAGAACAAAAACAAACAAGGTGCCGAGGCACGTGGCGATGGCGGCAACCGCGAAGGAAACCCAAGAGGACGCAACGACCGGAACCGCGGCGAACGGCAGGAAGGGCAACCTACCGAAGCGCGAAACCAGGGCGAAGCCAAACCGAATCGTCCGCAAGGCGAGCGTCAGCCGAACGCCAACCGCGAAAACCGTCCGCAACGTCCACAAGGCGAGCGCAAGCCGGAAGACAACACCCCGAGGGCCGAGGGCCAATCGGGCGAACGTTCGAACAGGAACAGGAACAAGAACCGAAGAAGGGGAAACAACCCGAACAAAGGCAATGATGCTACGAGTTAGTATAGTTTTGATGACATTGGTCTCGCTGGTCTCGTGCGACAAAAAGCGGGTGTTTGACGAATACCATTCGGTTGGTAAATCATGGCACCAGGACAGCATCGTGCGTTTTGATTTGCCCAAATTCGACACGACCAAGCATTACAACATGTACCTGAACGTACGCGACAACAACAATTATCCGTTCAGCAATTTATTTTTGATTGTGTCGTTAGAACAACCGGGCGGGCTCACGACCGTAGACACGCTCGAATACCAAATGGCGGCGCCAGACGGTACGCTGCTTGGCGAAGGGTTTACCGATGTCAAAAACAGCAAGCTCGTCTACAAGGAAAATGCGACGTTCAAAGACGGCGCCTACAAAGTACACATCCGACAGGCGGCGCGCCAAACGGGAAAAGTGGCCGGCGTAGAACGGCTTGAAGGCATCACCGAAGTGGGATTCCGCGTCGAAAAAATAGAATAATATGGCCCAAAAACCAAAAACCACCGAAAAAGACCTCGTCTACTACAAAACGCTGTTCTGGAAAGTGTTCCTCTATGGCATGGGCGCCTTGGCGTTGTTCTTCCTGCTCGCTTCTTGGGGCGTGTTCGGGTCGATGCCATCGTTCGAAGATTTGGAGAATCCCGATTCGAACCTGGCCACCGAAATCATTGCGTCAGACGGTGTGACCATCGGTAAATTCTACAACGAAAACCGTACGATGGTCAAATATTCCGACCTGCCCAAACACCTGGTCGATGCGTTGGTGGCCACCGAAGACGAACGGTTCTACGAACATTCTGGCATCGACGGACGCGGTACGCTTCGCGCGGCCTTGAGCCTTGGGACCAGCGGCGGCGCGAGTACGCTCACGCAACAGCTCGCCAAATTGTTGTTCCACGGCGAAGGTTCGAAATTCTTTTTGTTCCGCATCGTACAAAAAGCCAAGGAGTGGATCATCGCCATCAGGCTCGAACGCCAATACACCAAAAACGAAATCATCGCGATGTATTTGAACAAGGCCGATTTTGTGAACACGGCGGTTGGGATCAGATCGGCGGCCAAGGTTTATTTTGGCAAAGAACCGCGCGATTTGACGATCGAAGAAAGCGCGATGCTGGTGGGGATGCTCAAAAACCCGTCGTTGTACAACCCGGTGCGTCGCATCGAAAAAGTCACCAACCGACGCAACACCGTGCTCGGACAAATGGTCAAGAATGGATTCCTCGAAGAATCGGCCAAGGCCAGCTTGTCGCAAAAACCAATCGTACTCAACTTCAAACCCGAAAGCCACAAAGAAGGTTTGGCCACGTATTTTCGCGAATACCTGCGCGACTTCATGGGCAAATGGGCCAAGGAAAACAAAAAAGCCGATGGTTCGGAATACGACATCTACAAAGACGGACTCAAGATTTATGTGACGCTCGATTCGCGTATGCAGCAATATGCCGAGGAATCGGTTTATGAGCACTTGGCCAACCTGCAACAGGAATTCGACAGCGAACAAAAGAACAACAAGAACCGTCCGTTTTTGCGTTTGAACGAAGAAGAAACCAACCGATTGATGCGCAAGGCGATGAAAAACACCGACCGTTGGCGCGAAATGGAAGGCCAGGGCAAAAGCGAAGCCGACATCATAAAATCGTTTGGCGTCAAGACCAAGATGAAGATTTTTACCTGGAAAGGCGAACGCGACACCGTGATGACCCCAACCGATTCGATACGCTACTACAAAGGGTTTTTGCAGTCGGGTGTCATGGCGATGGAACCGTCTACAGGACACATCAAGGCTTGGGTGGGCGGCAACAACTACAAGTATTTCCAATACGACCACGTAGGACAAGGTGCGCGCCAGGTGGGCTCGACATTCAAACCGTTTGTGTATGCGACGGCCATCGAACAGCTCAACATGTCGCCGTGTGATTCGATCATCGACTCGCCGTTCACGATCCCGAAAGGCCGCCACAACGTGACCGAAACCTGGACACCGCAAAACTCGAACGGCGAATACCGCGGTATGGTCACGCTCAAAAAAGCATTGGCACTGTCAATCAACACCGTCTCGGCCAAACTCATCGACAAGACCGGGCCCGAGCCTGTGGTAGAACTCACGCACAAACTGGGCGTACATTCGGAGATTCCTGCGCAGCCATCGATTGCGCTTGGTGCCGTAGAAATTACGGTGCAGGACATGGTGGCCGCCTACAGCACTTTTGCCAACGAAGGCGTGTACATCAAGCCGCAATTCATCACGCGTATCGAAGACAAGAACGGCATAATCATCTATGAACCCGTTCCCGAATCGCACGACGTGTTGAACAAAGACATCGCGTTTGCGGTGATCAAATTGTTGCAAGGCGTCACCGAAAGCGGATCGGGCGCAAGGTTGCGTACGCAAGGCGGCGGACACGGTTACAACCGCGTCACGGGCTATCCGTATGTGTTCACCAACCCGATTGCGGGCAAGACCGGAACCACGCAAAACCAGTCCGATGGTTGGTTCGTGGGCATGGTGCCGAATCTGGCGACGGGTGTTTGGGTAGGTTGCGAAGACCGCTCGGCGCGTTTCAAGTCGCTCGTGTACGGGCAGGGCGCTACGTCGGCGCTCCCGATTTGGGGCCTGTTCATGGAAAAATGTTATGCCGATAAAGAGCTCAATGTGTCCAAGGCCGAATTCGAACGACCGAAAAACCTCGCGATCAAGGTAGATTGCTGGGTGCCGGTCAAGGATACGACCGATGCGGAATTTGAGCAGGATACGGATGAATTCGAACTTTAAGTCGAAGGTCAAATGTCGAAAGTCGAACGAGTGTTCGTTGGACATTCGACGTTCGACGTTCGACGTTTGACAGACTGCGTTAGATTTGATATTAAGAGGAAATGATATAGAGGAGAATGTCTAGCAGACATTCGGTTTAGCCCAGTGGGCTTCAGGTATAAAAACTTGAACTAAGCTAAGGACGTTCCGAGCGGAGCACATTACGTTCGCGTTAGGGATTACTTCACTGAATTAATATTTTTGATAGGTGTTCAGTGAACTTCGTTTGCAGCGGAAATCCTTTTAAATGAAGCAGCGCGGAATTTAAAAGATTGTAGCGGATAGCCCGACCCGCAGGGTAACGCCCACCCGAGGCGAAGCCGAACTGTTCGAAGCGCAGCGAGAAAAATAAAAACATGATCAACAAAAAAGTAAACTCAGTACAGGAAGCGCTGCAAGGCGTAGAAAGCGGCCAAACCATCATGCTCGGCGGTTTTGGGCTCAGCGGGATTCCCGAGAATTCGATTGCCGAACTGGTGCGCCTTGACGTCATAAATTTGACGTGTATTTCGAACAACGCAGGCGTAGACGATTTTGGGCTTGGCCTGTTGTTGCAAAAACGCCAGATCAAGAAAATGATTTCGTCGTATGTGGGCGAGAATGCCGAATTTGAGCGCCAGATGCTTTCGGGCGAACTCGAAGTCGAACTCACCCCGCAAGGCACGTTGGCCGAAAAATGCCGTGCGGCCCAAGCTGGGATTCCTGCTTTCTATACACCAGCCGGTTACGGTACCGAAGTGGCCGAGGGTAAGGAAGCGCGCGAATTTGGCGGCAAGATGCACATACTCGAGCACGCCTACCAAGCCGATTTTTCGATCGTCAAGGCATGGAAAGGCGACGAAGCGGGCAATTTGATTTTCAAGGGAACCGCGCGCAATTTCAACGCGCCCATGGCCGGAGCTGGAAAAATCACGATTGCCGAAGTCGAGGAATTGTTGCCCGTGGGTAGCCTCGACCCGAACGAAATCCACATCCCGGGCATCATGGTGCAGCGCATTTTTCAAGGCGAAAAATTCGAGAAGCGCATCGAACAACGCACGGTAAGAACCAAAATGTAACGCTATTTTATGACTCTTTTTTACAATTCAAGAATTCTTGTAATGACTTTTGCCGCGCTTGTCTTGGCAGGATGTAGCAGCGACAGCGACAACACGCCGACGGTCAACCTCCCGGTTTGCGAAAATGTATCGGGTTTTACCGTGGCGCAGCAGGGCGAATTTGTCGATGTTCAACTCAGCGGGACCAACGAGCCTTTGAACTACGAACTGTCGGTGGTGCCGGCGGGCGGCTCGGGCGGCCCTGAAAATGGATACATTTACCCGTTTACCGAAACCAGCAAACGTTGGACGGCAACCGAACTCAATATTCTTCCGGGATACACCTATTACATTTATGTGCGTTCGGCCTGTTCGGACTCGTTCAAGAGCAACTGGACGGCGGCGCAGGCCTTGTCGTTCGAGGACTATTGCCAAGGCCCGACCAACCTTGTTTTTGCGTACCACGGAGACGGATTTGGTTTTGGGTGGACATATACAGATGAACAGACCTCCCATTTCCAAGTGAGCTACGGCCCGCAGGGAACGGCCGCAGGCGCGGGAATTTTGGTGCAAACCAACAGCGACCACATTGCCCCTGCGCTCGAAGGAGGTGCCACCTATGATTTCTACGTACGCTCTTTTTGCAGCGGCGGCACGGGTTGGAGCGCCTGGAGCGGACCTTATACTTATTTTGCCGAAACCGACCTCAACATGTGCACCCAACCTTCGAACGTGCAGTACACGCAACTCAGCGCGAGTCAGGCGAATTTCACCTGGGACTACAACGGCCAAACACAATTCGAATATGCGCTTGTGAGCGGCTCGCAAAGCATCAACACGGCAACCATTTACGAAATCGGGATCTTTGGCACGCCTACTTTTACGGGTATGTCGAATTGGGCGCAATACACGTTTTATGTGCGTGCGGTTTGTGCCGATGGCGCGCGTACCCCGTGGACAACGATACTCGTCGATTTAAACTAAATACTATGGCACTCGGTAAAGAACAAATCGCAAAACGCATCGCCAAGGAAGTCAAGGACGGTTACTACGTGAACCTTGGCATCGGCATCCCAACCTTGGTAGCCAACTATGTACGCACGGATATTTCGTTAGAATTCCAGAGCGAAAACGGCGTGCTCGGCATGGGCCCGTTCCCGTTCGAAGGCGAAGAAGACGCCGACGTGATCAACGCCGGAAAGCAAACCATCACGACCTTGCCCGGCGCGAGTTTCTTTGATTCGGCTTTTAGCTTTGGCATGATCCGCAGCCAGAAAGTCGATTTGACGATCCTGGGCGCGATGGAGGTGGCCGAAAACGGCGACATCGCCAACTGGAAAATTCCCGGAAAGATGGTCAAGGGCATGGGCGGCGCGATGGATCTGGTGGCTTCGGCCGAGAACATCATCGTGGCCATGATGCACGTCAACAAAGCCGGCGAATCGAAAATCCTCAAGCGTTGTACGTTGCCGCTCACGGGCGTGGGCTGTGTCAAAAAAGTAGTGACCGAATTGGCCGTGATGGAAATTACGCCACATGGTTTCAAGTTGTTGGAACGCGCGCCCGGCGTTTCGGTCGAACACATCGTGGCATCGACCGAAGCCGATTTGATCATCGAAGGCGAGGTGCCGGAGATGGTGATCGAGTAGAAACTTCCAAAATCCAAAATCCAAATCCCAAATTCCAACCGTTCAAATTGGAATTTGGGATTTGTTATTTGGAATTTCCTTTAAAGCCCGAATTGCTTCAAATGATGGTCGAGGTGTTTGTACTGCAAAATGCCCCACTCCTGGTCGTTCATCGTACCAAAAAAAGGATGCTTTTTATTGATGATGACTTTTGGGCCGACTGTCCCGAATTTTTTGATGCTGTCGGCCAGCACCTGTTTCTCTTTCTCGAAATCAGGGTGATGGGTGATCTTGAACTGCGGCGCAGTCGGTAAATTTTTCTTGAATTCGTCTTTCTTTAAAAAACTTTCTTTGGCCATGCGTCCGAACAAAAACCCGATGAGGCTTCGGTTGAGCATGAGCTTGCCATCGGCCACGTCGAGCGGCTTTTGACAATGCAACACCATTTGCGCGGCGTCCATTTTACCCCAAAGCGGCGTGGTTTGGGCGGTGAGTTGTTGCAATCGGTCTTGGAGCGACTGGTTGGCTTGTAGATCGAAAATGTCTGTTTTCATGTGATTTTTGATTAATGATTGCTATTTAGTAGTACGAATCTGATATTGTTACAGCGCAAATGACATTTTATCGGGTTTACGCGGTAGTTGCAGAAAAAACTGGGTGATTAGCCGCATCCTGCGTAACATTGTATCGGAATTGACGCAAATATACGTCTTTTTCAGGTCACTAAAAACGCACATCATGAAAGCCAAACTCCTTTTTTTCGCGCTCTGGTTTGCTTGTTTTTTTAAGGGCGTATCGCAAGAATACCACCCGTTGCTCGAACAACCCACCTGGGTGGTTTACGATTTAGTTTCTTGCTGCCGACCGCCCATCACCAAAGTCATCGAGGCCGGGACCGATGTGGTCATTGGCGATCATACCTACAAGAAATTTGTCGATCCTTTTCCGCAATGGAGCGTTACCCCTGTGGTGTTGATGGATACGATTTACCTGCGCGAAGAAGTCGAAACACGCAAAGTGTACAAGATCGTCAACGGGCAGGACGAACTGCTCTACGATTTCAGCCTCGAAACCGGCGACGAGATTACGCTCAAAGGCGTAGCGTTTTCGGTAACCGCCGACGAAGTCCTTGTCAACGACGGCCCGCGCAAACGGCTGGTACTTGAATCGATCCCGCTGTTCAACGGCGGCCATGTTTACCAAACCTGGATCGAAGGCGTGGGTACCGACGCGCATCCGTTCTACCCCGATTTCTTTATGTACGCACCCGTTTATTCGAGTGGCGGTGGCTATCGCGTGTACACGCGTTGCAGTTTCCAGGGCAGTGCGCAGGTGTTTGGCGATCCCGAATATTGTGGCGATTTCGCGCCGTTGGGTGTTGTAGAAAATCTTCGGCCTACAGACATCGTATTTTCGCCCAATCCTATGACACAAACATTGACCATCGATAGTGCCGTTACACTCGAAAAAGCTTCATTGCATTTGTACGACGCCAACGGCCGACGCATCAGAACTGTAGTAAACCTCAACGGGAAAAAGGTAACAATCGCGCGCGAAAACCTGGCAAGCGGCTGGTATTGGGCCGAACTTCTTCAAAACGGCGCCACGCTAAAATCAAGCAAGATCATCGTCGATTAAAAGAACCAGCTCGCGACGAAAATGGCCGCGAACACACAAATCAAATCAACCAGCAACATGGTGCCCAGCGTGTACCGCGTGTTCTTGATCTTGACCGATCCGAAGTATACGGCGATCACGTAAAACGTAGTCTCGGCGCTGCATTGGAAGATGCAAACCAACCTTCCCGTAAACGAATCGGGGCCAAATGTGCGCATGGCGTCTATCATAAAGCCGCGCGAGCCGCCCGACGAAAACGGCCTGAGCATGGCCACGGGCAACGAATCGGTGACTTGTTTGCCCACACCCATTTGCGAGAACGCAAACGAAATCCAATTGCTGATGATCTCGAACAACCCGCTGTTGCGGAACAGCGAAATCGCGACGAGCATCCCGAGTACATACGGAAAAATCGTGATTCCGGTCTTGAGCCCGTTTTGCGCACCGGCCACAAACGTATCGAAAATGGTGGTATCTGCGGCGGTAAAACGCTTTTCGCGCATCCACGAAAAAACAAGGGTAAATCCGATGATCCCCACAAGCATCAAGCCCGAAAGGTTTGACGTAAAGTAATTTTTACCGATCAAATCGAGCGCGTTGATGTAAAACAACAACCCGACGATCGCGCCAATAAGCGCCATCAGTCCCACGACCAGCGACACGCTTTTGAAATTGATGCGCTGGCGGATGCCCACGATCAAAAAGGCAGCGACCGTCCCGATGAACGACGTGATAATACACGGCAGCATTACATCGGCGGGATTGGCGGCGTTCTCGGCCGCGCGGTACCCGATGATCGACGTTGGGATCAGCGTGAGTCCGGCCGCATGCAAACACATGAACATGATTTGCGGGTCGGAGGCTTTGTCTTTGTCGGGGTTGAGCTCCTGCAGGCTTTGCATCGCTTTAAGCCCGAACGGTGTCGCCGCCGAATCGAGTCCGAGGAAATTGGCCGCGAAATTGAGGGTCATGTAGGAAATCGATTCGTGGTTTTTGGGCACGCTCGGAAAAATCTTCACAAATACCGGACTAAGCCCCTTGGCCAACTTTTCGGCCGCGCCCGAGATGATCAGCAGTTCCATGAGTCCGCAAAAAAAAGCGAGGTAAGCGATGAGCGGGATGATCAAATCGAGGATGGTGTTCTTACAAGTGGGCAGCAATCCGTCGGATTTTTGGACGCCGCTGTAAATCTTGACCGTCTGGTTTTTGTACACATAAGTCGTGTCGGGATCGCTGGTGATTTGATCGATGACGAGCGTTTTGTCGGGTGCTTTCTCGATGCTGTCGGCTACGAACCTCGGCACCTGATTGAGGTATTTTTCGGCCACCTGGATAGGTTCGTCTTTTTTGCCGTTGAGGATGAAATCGATCGTATAATGGTCGCCGACAAACAGTCCGATGATGATGAACGCAATCGACGAGATAAAGATCGCCAGCCAGAATCTACTTAAAACCATGCTCGATATTTTTCGTAAATGTAACGCTTATCGGTTGCGATTCGAAATTTTTTATCGGTTTATAGGATTCGCCACACAAAATGCGCAACCCTACGTTAATTTTTTATCTATAATGAGATTAAATAAGCGTGTGAACAACAATTGCTTATATTTGGAAAATTTTTAAAAAACCCAAACCTAATTTTGTGAAAAATACCACCGCTATTACCCTAAAAACCATCGGCTTTTTGTTGCTTCCGGCCCTGTTGTTTCAGGCCTTTGCACAGGATGCCAAACAAATCAAGCAAATCACCAAAAACTACGATTTGGTCGCACTGGCCAAACTGCAAAAAGAACTGGCGCTCGAGGCCAAGCTCCAAAAAGCCAAAGCCATCGAAGCCGCGCGTATCAACGGATGGCCGATTTTGCGCCCAAATGCCAACGGCGAATTCGACGAATTGATGGCAGTGACCGACGACGGCAAACCAATTTACTATGTGCTGGACAACGTCAACGCGGCCAAGTCGACGCGCGCCAACCACTTGCATACGGGCGGGACGCTCGGGCTCAACCTCAACGGCCAAGGCATGTTTTCGGGGGTTTGGGACGGCGGCACGACGCGTATTTCACACCAGGAATTCGGCGGACGCGCCACGGTAAATGACGTCGCTGGTACCTTAAGCGCCCACGCCACCCACGTCAGCGGGACCGTTGCGGCCTCGGGCGTACAGGCCAACGCCAAAGGAATGGCGCCACAATCGACCCTACACACCTACGACTGGAACAGCGACACGGCAGAAGTCACCGCCGAAGCGGCCAACGGACTTTTGTTATCGAACCACTCTTACGGCGTTCCGGTAGAAAGCGCCCCGGGCAGCTGGTTCATGGGGGCTTATTCTGGCGCGGCGCGCATTGTCGATCAAATCGCCTACAACGCGCCGTATTATTTGATGGTGCTTTCGGCCGGTAACGACGGTAACGAGAACAACCCGTCGCCGATGACACCGGGTTATGACAAACTCACGGGAAACAAAACTGCAAAAAACAACTTGGTGGTCGCCAATTCGCAGGACGCCAACGTAGACGCGCAGGGCAATCTTTTGAGCGTGTCGATCAATTCGAGCAGCAGCGAAGGCCCTACCGATGACCGACGCATCAAACCCGATATCGCGGGCAACGGTTCGGGTTTGACCTCTTCGACCTCGAACAGCAATTCCTCTTATGGATCGATGAGCGGCACGTCTATGGCCTCTCCAAACGTCATGGGGACATTGATTCTCGTACAACAACATTACAACAACGTCAACAACCGTTTCATGAAATCGGCCACGCTCAAGGGATTGGCATGCCATACCGCCGACGACCGCGGCAAGGTAGGACCGGATCCGGTTTGGGGATGGGGATTGCTCAACGCCAAAAAAGCAGCGCAAACCATCAGCCAAAACGGACTACAGTCCTGGATTTCAGAAGAAACGTTGCAACAAGACCAAACCTTTAGCTTTACCGCGGTTTCCGACGGTACGACGCCTTTGCTGGCTTCGATTTGTTGGACCGATGTGCCGGGTACGGCCAACAACGGTACGCTCAACAGCACCACGCCGGCGTTGGTGAACGACCTCGACATCCGCGTGACCAAGGACGGCAGCACTTTCTATCCGTGGAAATTGCTGAGTGATGCGAATCAGGCGGCCATCGCTACCGAAGACAATTCGGTCGATAACGTCGAGCGCATCAACATCAACACGCCAGAGGCCGGAGCCTATACCATTACCGTGACACACAAAGGCACGCTCGTAAACGGCCCGCAGGATTTTGCGTTTGTCGTGACGGGACTTTCTTCGGCTTTTAGCATGACGTCTTTGTCCGATGAGCAAACCGCTTGTTTGGACGGATCGGCAAACTTTGACTTTGCATTCACCAACGCCGGCGCGACCGCCACGACATTCACCGCGAATGGCTTGCCCAACGGTGCATCGGTATCGTTCTCGCCTGCCACGATGAACGCGTCGGGCAATTTTACGATGACGGTTTCGAATTTGCAAAATGCCGTACCGGGCATTTATCCGGTTTCTGTCATTGGCAACAACGGCAGCGAAACAGAGACGCGCACCGTGATCCTCAAGGTGTCGAGCACCGATTTTGCAGACGTTGTGGCGCTCGCTCCGGGCAACGGCCAAGTAGGCGTAGCGACCAGTTTGGATTTGACCTGGAACGCGATCGACAATGCCGACACCTACCACGTTCAGGTAGCTACCGACGCGGCATTCAACGATATCGTCTCGGACGGAACCACCGACACGGCCAGCTACACCGTATCGGGTCTTGACGAGGCCACCTATTACTATTGGCGTGTGTACCCCGTGAACAGCTGCGGCGAAGGAACCGTAGCCACGGCGCAAAACTTCCAGACGGGTGAACTTGTTTGCAACAACAGTTTTGAACCTATGGATTACAACAATGCGACCATCAGCGACCAGTTCAGCAGCATCGCGGTTTTACAGTTTCCGGTTACCGGCGACATGACCGTAGGCGACATCAATGTAGAGCTCGACATCACGCATACCTATATCGGCGATTTGACGGTGACACTTGAAGGGACGTTTGAAACGGGCTTCCCGCGTGTGATCCTTTTGCAAGAACCTTGCGGCGACAGCCAAGGCATTGATTGTACGGTGGATGACGCGGGCGTAGCGGTTTCGTGTACGAATCAAGTTCCGGCGCTTACCGGAAGTGTTCGTACGTTCGAACAATTGAGTTTCTTTAACAATAAACCGGCCAACGGCGTGTGGACGATTTATGTGAGTGATCCGCATCCGGGTGACGGCGGTGTTGTTAATTTTGCTAAGATCAACTTTTGTACGGTGCAACCGGCCTTGGGTGTAAAAGAAAACAACGCCATCGATTTTGGCGTGTTCCCGAACCCGACAACAGGCGTGGTCAACGTCAAGCGCAACGGGCATTTGTCGGGCGAAACAAACCTGACGTTGTTTGATTTGCAGGGCCGACAAATCCTCGAGAAATCAAACATCGCCCAGTCGGAAACACTGCACTTGGACCATTTACAAAACGGCGTGTATTTGTTGTCGATCGAAAACGGCAAACACAAAACGACCAAAAAAGTCGTACTGAACAGGTAACGCAAACGAACCACAAGCCCGCGTCAGCGGTTGAGGCAAGCACCGCGTGCAGCCGAAGACGCGACCCGCAGGGTGACGCCCAAAAAACAAAAGCCGGAAACATTAAAATTTGTTTCCGGCTTTTTTTATCGTTTGAGGATCGGCCAACCCTGTGCGTCCCACTCGAGTTCCCACACGACGAGCTTGGAATCGCCGTCATCGGGGATTGAATAAGCGTGCGCGACAAACAAATCCTTGCCGTCTATGCGGTACACCGAATTGTGCCCGAGCGCCGCGTACTGCTTGCCATCGCCGATCGCAAAATCGGTCCCGTTGCCATCGATCATGTCGTAGCCGGCTTTGTCCAAATAGGGCCCGGTGATGCTTTTCGAGCGCCCGACCACCACATGGTAGTTGCTGTTGATGCCACGGCAGCACATGTCGAACGAGGCGAACAGATAATAATAATCGCCGTGTTTGTAGACAAATGCGCCTTCGATTTGGCTGTCTTCGAGTCCGTAATTGTAAGGTTTTTGTTGGCTCGGACGACGTGCAATGGTGTGCCATTCTTCGGGCCATTTGAGCTGCATCAAATCGGGCGTGAGCTTGACCGCCTTGATGCCGTCCCAGAACGAACCGAAAATGAGCCAGGCCGTGCCGTTGTCGATGAAAACCGTACCGTCGATGGCCTGCCAGGTGTCGCGCCCGAGAATGGACTGGATGATTTTGCCGTGGTCGGTCCATTTGAAACGTGGGTCTTTGGGGTCGAGCGTGGGCGTGGTCGCGTGGCCGATGGCGGCGTTGGGTTTGCCTGGCGTGGCGTTGCACGCGTAGAACAGATGGAATTGGCCTTGGTGGAAAATGATGTCGGGCGCCCAGATGTCGCCGTCGAATCCGGGCAGCGCCGTTTTGGTCCATTCGGGCACTTTGTCGAATACGGGCTTGCCTTCGGTCCAGGTCTTGAGGTCTTTCGAATACAGCTTGCTGATGCCCTTTCCGGTCCCGAACACATAGTACACGCCTTTCTCCTTGATCATCACGGGATCGTGCACATGCGGATTTTTGGGATTGAACACCAAGGGCGGCTTAACGACGGGTAAAGGTTCTTGCGCCATCAGCGATTGGACGGCCAAACAGACAAGCAAAAAATAGCTACGCATGATTTTAAGTGTAAAAATTACGCTTAAAAATAGCGATTTTTTTCGAATGTGGATTTTTTGAGGCTAAATATGTAGAATTTCATCATCGTCGAGCAAGTCTTCGCGCCGCAAACGCAGAAAAACCTGCGCGGTGGCCACCACGTCTTTTTCGCAATAGGTCACGATGCGGTCGATGTCTTTTTCGACGTAGTACACATGCCCTACCTGGCTGCCGTCGATGTCGCCTTTTGAAGACGGAATGCCCAAGATCTTGGTCAAAAGCTTGAGCGACGTAAAGTGTTTGTAATCGCCAAACTTCCACAATTCAAGCGTGTCGAGGTGCGGAATCTCCCACGGTTTCTTGCCAAAAAGGTTGAGCTTGTCGGGAATCGGGATCTGGTGGATGATCATGCGTCGCGCAATAAACGGGATGTCGAACTCCTTGGCGTTGTGCCCGCACAGCAAATGTTGCGGCCCGCTGAAATGGTTGGATAAAAGGTTGCTGAAATCTTTCAAAATCTGCACTTCGTCGCCAAAAAAAGACGTCACGCGAAAATGCCTGATGTCGCCCTTGAGCGTAAAATAACCGACGGACATGCATACGATCTTGCCAAATTCGGCCCAAATGCCCGCGCGTTCGTAAAAGCCTTCGGGGGTAAATTCGTCGCGGCGCTGGTATTGGGTCTTTTGTTCCCAAAGTGACTTGAATTCGTCGTCCAGGTTTTGGTAGTGCTCCTCTTCCGGCACGGTTTCGATGTCTAGGAACAGGATGTTGGCGAGTGGGATTTTTTGGATCATGGCGTTGATTTTGACGATAAATGTAAGGAAGATTCCAAATGGTCTTCTACAGAAAAAGTGTAACCATTGCATAAAATCGTATTTTTAACATACAAAAAAAGCTATGGAACACTATCAAAAACTCCAGCGCATGTACCTTTCGGCGCCCGTCAACACCGAGATCTACCGCGGCATCGCCATCGACATCGCGCAAGGAAAGGCCGAGTTGACCTTACCGATCACGCCGCAATATTTTCACGCGGCAGGCGCTGCGCACGGCTCGGTGTATTTCAAATTGCTCGACGACGCGGCGTTCTTTGCCGTGAATTCGGTGGTGACCGATGTGTTCGTGTACACGGTCTCGTTCAACACACAACTGTTGCGACCCATAACCGGTGGAATCGTTCGCGCCGTAGGAGAACTGCAGTTCCAATCGGCCAATTTGTTCATCGCCGATGCGGTGTTGTACGACGCCAAGAACCGAATCGTTGGACGTGGCAGCGGCAGCTTCATGAAAAGCAAAATGGCGCTGGACGCCAAAATTGGATACCAATAGAAGGTCAAGAACCTATGTTCTGATTGAATCTAAATCATACGATATGGGAAAACCAGCCATCATCAAAACCCAACAAACCAACCAAAGCGTCGATGCATTCCTCGACGCCCTACCCGACGCACAGCAACGCCAGGACAGCCGCACCATCGTTCAAATCATGGCCAACGCCACGGGCGAACCGCCGCGACTTTGGGGAACGGCGATGATCGGATTCGGGTTGTTGCGTTACCAAAGCCCCAAAACGGGTCGCGAAGTCGACTGGTTTAAAATCGGGTTTTCGCCGCGCAAGGCCAATTTGTCGATCCATTTGGCCGACAGCGTCGAAAGCCATGCGGCGCAACTCGCGCAACTCGGCAAACACAAAACGGGCAAGGGCTGTTTGTACATCAACCAATTGGCCGACGTCGACTTGGCGGTGCTCACTGAAATCATCGCGGCGGCGGCACAAAAAAAGTAATGACCCGCAACCCCAAACATAAAAAAAAGACGCCCGAAAGCGCCTTTTATCCATAAAATAAAGTAATCTTATTTCAAGTCGAAACGGTCCGCATCCATGACCTTGGCCCAGGCCTTGACAAAATCGCGGACAAACTTGTCCTTCGAGTCAGATTGGGCGTAGATCTCGGCCACCGCGCGCAGTTCGGAATTCGAGCCAAACACCAGATCGGCACGCGTGGCCGTCCATTTGACAAGTCCGGTTTTGCGGTCACGGCCTTCGTACAGTTCCTTGTCGGCCGTACGTGCCTTCCACTGCGTACCCATGTCGAGCAGGTTGACAAAAAAGTCGTTGGTGAGTTGACCCGGTCGTTGGGTGAACACACCGTGCTTAGAGCCGTCGTAGTTGGTGTCGAGCGCGCGCAATCCGCCTACAAGCACCGTCAGTTCGGGTGCCGTGAGCCCCAGCAAATGCGCCTTGTCGATGAGCAGACTTTCGGTCGATGCCGGAAATTTGGCGCTGCGGTAGTTGCGGAAACCGTCGGCCGCGGGCCTCATGTAGTTGAACGATTCGACGTCGGTTTGCGCCTGCGAGGCATCGCCACGACCTGCATTAAATGGAACGCTGATGTTGTGTCCGGCGGCAGCGGCGGCTTTCTCGACGCCCGCATTTCCGGCCAGTACAATCAGGTCGGCAATCGAAACGTTTTTGCCGCTTGCGTTGAAATCGGCTTGGATCGACTCGAGTTTGCCCAATACTTTTTGCAATTGCGCAGGGTTGTTGACTTCCCAATTCTTCTGCGGTTCCAATCTTACGCGCGCGCCATTGGCGCCACCGCGTTTGTCGGTGTTCCGATACGATGAAGCCGATGCCCAAGCGGTCGAGACCAATTCAGAAACGGTCAATCCCGAAGCCAGGATTTTCGCCTTGAGCGAATCGGCGTCGGCTGGGCTAAGGGTAGCGCCGTTTGATTTTGGGATCGGATCTTGCCAAATCAATTCTTCCTGTGGCACTTCTGGACCCAAGTAGCGGTCGCGCGGCCCCATGTCGCGGTGCGTGAGTTTGAACCAGGCACGCGCGAACGCATCGGCGAACGCATCGGGATCGTTGAGGAATTTGCGCGAGATTTTCTCATACGCCGGATCGATGCGCAACGACAAATCGGTGGTGAGCATCATCGGCAATTTATTGGGCCCGCCAAACGCATCGGGAATGATGGCCTCGGCATTCTTGGCGACCCATTGGTGTGCACCGGCCGGGCTCTTGGTGAGTTCGTATTCGTAGTTGAACAGGTTCTCGAAAAAGTTGTTGCTCCATTTGGTCGGGGTTTTGGTCCAGGTGACTTCGAGCCCGCTCGTGATGGTATCGGCACCGCTTCCCGAACCGAATTGGTTGTGCCAGCCAAAGCCTTGCGATTCGAGGTCTTCGGCTTCGGGTTCTTTCCCTACGTTGTCGGACGAAGCCGCGCCGTGCGTCTTACCAAAGGTGTGTCCGCCGGCAATGAGCGCGACGGTCTCTTCGTCGTCCATGGCCATACGACCGAATGTATCGCGGATGTCCTTGGCTGCCAACAACGGGTCGGGATTGCCGTTCGGACCTTCGGGGTTGACGTAAATCAAGCCCATGTGCGCGGCCGCCAACGGCTGTTCGAGGTCTTGTGAATGCGTTTTGCCGTCGGCATTTTCATCGGACGAAACCACACCGCGCTCGGCCAGGCCTTCTTTGCCGCGTCCGTAGCGTTCGTCATTGCCGAGCCAGGTGCTCTCGGCACCCCAGTATACCGATTCATCGGCTTCCCATACATCGGCACGTCCGCCCGCGAAACCAAAGGTCTTGAAACCCATCGACTCGAGCGCCACGTTACCGGCGAGTATCATCAAATCGGCCCACGAAATCTTGTTGCCATATTTTTGTTTGATGGGCCACATCAACCGGCGCGCTTTGTCGAGGCTGACGTTGTCTGGCCAGGAATTGAGCGGGGCGAATCGTTGCAAGCCCGCGCCACCGCCGCCACGTCCGTCAAACACGCGATAGGTTCCGGCGCTGTGCCAGGCCATGCGGATAAAAAGTCCGCCGTAGTGGCCAAAATCGGCGGGCCACCAATCCTGCGAGTCGGTCATGAGCGCATGCAGGTCTTTTTTAAGCCCTTCGTAGTCGAGGCTGCTGAACGCCTTGGCGTAATCGAAATCGGCATCCATCGGATCGGATGCCGGTGCGTTTTGACGAAGGATGTTCAGGTTGAGTTGGTTAGGCCACCAATCGGTGTTCTTTGTGCCGCCGCCGCCCACCGAGTGTGGGTTGTGGAACGGACATTTGGAGAGGTCGTTTCCGTGTTCCATAAGATTCGTTTTATAGTTGTTTTGCACCATAAAGTTAGGGGTTTGTTTGGATAATCCCAATCTTATGATTTGATACATCGATAGTTTACGTCGATAGTTTTAAACAAAACACATTTAAAAATCCTATCGGCTATGCAGCATCTTGAGTGTTTCGCTGACCCAAACGTCAAAGTCCTGGCTTTCTGGTTTGCCCACATCGCTGCGGATCATGCGGTGTCCTAAGCGTACGATGATGACATTGTCTTCGGGGATCACGATGGTGTATTGGCCGAGGTGGCCGCGCATGTAGAAAATTTGTTTCCCTTCGCGTTCGGCCAGCCACCAACCGTAACCATATTGTGGCGAATCGGCAAACCGCGGCACGATTGACTTGGCGACAAAGGCGCTGTCCAACAATTGCGTCCCGTTCCATTTGCCGTGTTGTAAAAACAATTTCCCGAACCGCGCAAAATCGCGTGCATTCGACGCGATGCAACAATAGGCCTTGACCATACCGCCCGGATGATCGGTTTGCCAGAGCGCGTTGTTTTCGGCACCGAGCGGTTGCCAGAAATTCTCGGATACGTATTTGGACAATTCCATCCTGGTTGCTTTTTGGATGCACATGGCCAACAACTGCGTATTTCCGCTCAGGTATTTGTAGCTTTTGCCGCTTGGTTCGACACTTTTCATGCTGAGCGCGACGGCATCGAGGTCTTCGTCAAAATAGGCGCGCGTGGTGATCGAAAACGGGCTGTAGTAACTTTCGTCCCAATCGAGTCCCGAGGCCATCGACGCCAAATCGCCTACGGTGAGCCCGTCCTTGGCATGGGCATATTGCGGATAAAAATCAGAAACCGGTTGATCGAGACTGCGGATATGGCCTTGCTGGATGGCCTTGCCGAGCGCCGCGCAAACGATGCTTTTGGCCATCGAAAACGAATTGGATTGCGAATCCTTGGTGTAGCCATCGAAATAACTTTCGTTCCAGATGCTGTCGTTCTTAATGACCACGAAGGCGACGGTCTGCATCTTTTGGTGCCACTCGTCGAGCAACGGTGTAGCGGCTACTTTGTTGTAGTCGGTTGCGATCGCCCACGGTTGCGGATTCGTACTTTTGGGCAACTTGCGGTTGTCAAAATAACGGTAGTCGTCGAGGAACGCGGTTTTGTGTCCGTTCATGTAAACGGTTCGCACGCCTTTGATCAGGTAATCGTAATCGAAAAGATACAGGGCCGCGACCAGCAAGCCGACAATGGCGAGCAAGCCGATCAGGATTTTCTTGAGGAATTTCATAAAACAGGGGTTGGTCTTACGAATATAGCGAAAATTTGCTTAGAAAAGGCTTTGTTGCGCCGAAGGATTTTCGTGCTCGAGCAACCATTTTTTGCGCCACAACCCGCCTGCATAGCCCGTGAGCGAACCGTCGGTGCCGATGATACGGTGGCAAGGCACAACAATCCAAAGCGGATTCTTCCCATTGGCCGAGGCGACCGCACGGATGGCTTTGACATCGCCGAGCTTTTTGGTGATGTCCATGTACGAAACGGTCTTTCCGAACGGAACGTTCAACAATTCCTGCCAGACTTTTTGTTGGAATTCGGTGCCTTGCGGGTTGCACTTGAAATCGAATGTGGTGCGTTTGCCGTCGAAATATTCTTGGAGTTGCTTTACCGCGGGTTGAAGCGTTTTGGGGATTTTTTGGGTGACCTCATGGTCGCCGTCGCGTATGGAAATCGCCGCAATGCCGTTGTCGTCGCCTGTAATACTTGCGGTGCCGAGCGGGGTTTGGAGGTAGGCGGTTTGCATGGTTAAAGATAGCGATTTGTGGTGTTTGTCATTTCAAATGTGAATAAATATATGCCTCCAATGCTTTCAATTCTTCATCCGACATCTTTTTTGTAATCGCAAAATTCGTCTGCATGACGGAAAACTGATCGGGATCGACGAGGGGCTTTTCATTGCCTTTGAGGAACGACACCATGTCGCCGTTTTGGTCCTTGTAGATCCGGGCGATTTGTTCGATGCTTGGCCCGATGATTTTCTGGTCGGGTTGGTGGCACGCGAAACAATTGCCTGTGGATTCGAACAATTCTTTGCCGAATTCCTCGGGTGATTTTTTTTCGGTTGACGCCGATTCGGGGTACAAGACGTCTTTTTTTTCGTCCTTGGCGGCACACGACCAAAGCAAAACGGCGGTCGATAAAGTGAAGAGGGTTTGTTTCATGGCCGATGTCCTAGCCCGGATGGCAGCGGCATCCTTTTTTGTCGCCGCCTTTGCGGCAAAAAAGATACAGCGGACAGCCGGAATAGCTTCATAAAATTATACGTATTACAATTGATTACTTGTTGAGCAACGCTGCAGCTTCTTTAGCAAAATAAGTCGAAATGATGCTCGCGCCCGCACGCTTGATGCAATACAGTTGCTCGATCATGATTTTGTCGTGGTCGAGCCAACCGCGCTCGGCGGCCGCCTTGATCATCGCATACTCGCCCGAAACGTGGTATACCGACACCGGCACGTTGACCGCATTCTTGACCTCGCGCACGATGTCGAGATAGGCGATGCCGGGCTTGACCATGACGATGTCGGCGCCTTCTTCGACGTCGTGCAACGCTTCCTTGATCGCCTCGATGCGGTTCGCATAGTCCATCTGGTAGGTTTTTTTGTCCTTTGGGATTTCCTGCGCATCGACGGGCGCCGAATCGAGTGCTTCTCGGAACGGCCCGTAAAACGCCGATGCATACTTGGCCGAATAACTCATGATGCCCACGTTGTGGTGCCCATTTTGCTCCAAAGCCTTGCGTATGGCCAGCACACGGCCATCCATCATGTCAGATGGCGCGACGAAATCGGCACCGGCCTCGGCATGCGAAAGACTCATTCTGGTGAGCGCATCGACCGTCGCATCGTTGACGACGTAACCTTTCTCGATGATGCCGTCGTGGCCGTAAATCGAATAGGGGTCGAGCGCGACATCGGGCATGACGATCATTTCGGGCACGGCATCTTTGATGGCTTTGATGGTTTGTTGCATGAGCCCGTCTTTGTTCCAGGCTTCTTTTCCTGTATTGTCTTTGAGATTTTCGGAAACTTTGACGTAGAGGTTCACTGCACGGATGCCCAAATCCCAGGCCTCCTTGACTTCGGCGACCGTGTGGTTGAGCGAGTGGCGGTAAATGCCCGGCATGGACGCGATGGGAATTTTAACGTCTTTGCCTTCGGCAACAAACATGGGCAACATGAAATCCTGTGGCGAAAGCGACGTTTCGCGTACGAGCGATCGGATCGATTCGTTGGTTCTGAGTCTTCGGTCTCTTTGGAGTGGGAACATTTCTGTTTAATTATATAGTTATTGGTTTATAAGCCGATAAGGCCTTTGACTTTGCTTTTCTGTCTTTCTAAAAACGGCGGTGCGTTAAACCGATAACCGACGAAACCCGTAAAATAACCCACGCCGTTGCCCACTTCTACGGCCGATTCAGCCTCATGTGCAGTATAATGCGCACGCACCTGTAGCCCGCCGAACCAGCGTTCGCCGTTGTAGCCCGGTGCGATCATGAGGTTGGCTTTGGACAACAGCGCCGAGTAGTTGGCATCGGTGTCGTCGGTCCAATTGACGCCCAACCCAAGGCCGATGCCCGAAGCAAGTAAAAAACGTTTGGCGATGACCCAATTGTAAAAGTAATTGGCCTCGAGTGCCACGTCGATGAATACCGTCCTGGCACCCAGATCGGGTTCTTTGCGACCGTCTAGCGCGGTGTAATAGTACGAAATGCCCGGCACAAAACTACCTTGGCTTCGCAACTGTCGTGCGTTTTGCAGCGTCACGGCGCGGAAAGAAAAATTGCGGTTGAATACAAACGAAGTACTACCGCCAATTTTGAGCGATTTGAGTTGCGGCATGTATCGCGTGAAACCCAATGACTCGCTTTCGAGCGACATCCCGCGCTGGTAATACACTTCGGCCCATTGCATAAAACGGCCCGGATAGAGCGTTGTCGAAAAAGACAACATCTTCGACTTTTCGTTGTCGCGGTTCTCGCCAAAAAAGGACGGCGCAAAACCGATGCTGAACGACGCGATATCGTATTGCACACCAACGTTGAGCGTGGTTTTATGGTTCGGGATGATGTCGATTTCAAGACCTTCGTCGAGATAGTTGATCGAAAAATCGTTGGTCACATTGAGCGCAAAAAGATGGACCGACAGCTTGTCGTTGATCGTACGCACATAGGTTGTGTCCTGTGCGAAGACGACACCTGAAAAAAGGGTTGATATGACGGCGAGCCTTAAACCCATTCGCGCGGTTTTTCGAGTGTTTGGATCAGTCTTGCTTCTTCGGAATTTGGCTCGGGATGATGGTCGTACACCCACTGTACATGCGGCGGCAAACTCATCAAAATGCTCTCGATGCGGCCGTTGGTCTTGAGCCCGAACAACGTGCCTTTGTCGTGCACGAGGTTGAACTCGACATAGCGACCGCGGCGTATTTCCTGCCAGTTGCGGTGCGCGTCGGTATACGGAAGATTTTTTCGTTTGTCCAAAATCGGGACATAGGCCGATACAAAACTGTTGCCCACTTCGGTCACGAAATCGTACCATTGTTGCATCGACATCGCATCGGATTTTTTGCAGTAATCGAAAAACAACCCGCCGATGCCACGCGCTTCATTGCGGTGCGCGTTCCAAAAATACTGGTCGCATTGCTTTTTGTATTTCGGATAAAATTCGGGGTTGTGTTTGTCGCAAGCGGTTTTACAGGTTTGGTGGAAATGTTGCGCATCTTCTTCAAACAGATAATACGGCGTCAAATCCTGCCCGCCGCCAAACCATTGGTCGATGATGTTGCCTGCCGCATCGTACATTTCGAAATACCGCCAGTTCGCATGAACCGTGGGCGCCATCGGGTTTTTGGGGTGGATGACCAAAGACAATCCACACGCGAAAAAATCGGCTTCGCCTACATTGAACATTTGCTGCATCGAATCGGGCAATTTGCCGTGGACGGCCGAGATGTTGACGCCGCCTTTTTCGATGATCGATCCGTTTTCGATCACGCGCGTTCGTCCGCCGCCGCCTTCGGGACGTTGCCACAAATCTTCGCGAAACTTCGCTGTGCCATCGCTGGTTTCGAGCGCGGCGCAAATTTGATCTTGGAGGTTTTGGATGTAGGCGTAAAACTGGTCTTTCATAATCGAATGTCAAACGGATAGGTTTGCTGTTGGATTGGGGTAGATGCTGAACTTGTTTCAGCATCTATTGGTGCAAAGCGTTGGCTGGCGGAGATTTTGTCGTTTTCCCCATAGATGCTGAAACAAGTTCAGCATCTCAAAATCCGTCCATTCTGTTCACATTTCGCAGCCGAAACGCCCAATTATTAATTGTTAATTGCCATATTCTTTCACCGCATCGACAAACGCCTTCGCATGGTCGACCGGAATATTTGGCAAAATCCCATGCCCGAGGTTCACGATGTAACGGTCCTTGCCGAATTCATCGATCATCTGGTGCACCATTTTTTTGATCGTCGGAATCGGCGAAAGCAAACGCGACGGATCGAAATTGCCCTGCAACGTGATTTGCCCACCCGACAAATAACGTGCGTTCCTTGCCGAACACGTCCAATCGACGCCGAGTGCCGACGCCTTGGATTTACCCATTTCGTTGAGCGCAAACCAGCAGCCTTTTCCGAACACGATCACGTGTGTCATTGGCGCGAGCGCTTCAACAATTTGGTTGATGTATTTCCACGAAAACTCCTGGTAATCGACAGGCGAGAGCATGCCGCCCCAACTGTCAAATACCTGGACGGCATTGACGCCGGATTCGACTTTTTTCTTGAGATAAGCGATGGTCGTATCGGTGATTTTTTGGAGCAACACGTGTGCGGCTTCGGGGTATTGGAAACAAAATCCTTTGGCGGTGTCGAAACTTTTCGAACCCTTACCCTCGACGGCATAGCAGAAAATCGTCCACGGCGAGCCTGCAAAACCAATCAACGGTACCTCATCGTCGAGCATTTGTTTGGTCAATTTGATAGCGTCCATCACATAGCCGAGCGTTTCGTCGATGTCGGGAACGATGACTTTTTCGACGTCCTGTGGCGTACGGATCGGATTCGGCAAAAACGGCCCGACCGATTCCTTCATCAACACTTCGATACCCATCGCCTGCGGAACGACCAAGATGTCCGAGAACAAAATCGCAGCGTCCGGGGCGATGCGACGGATCGGTTGCACGGTAATTTCAGCCGCGAGTTCAGGCGTCTGGCAACGCGTAAAAAAGTCGTATTTGTCGCGTAGTTCACGGAATTCAGGCAAATAACGGCCGGCTTGGCGCATCATCCACACCGGAGGACGCTGTACGGTTTCGCCGCGCAGGGCTTTGAGGAAAAGGTCGTTTTTCATGAGTCTTAGAAGTCGTAAAGTTGTAAAGTCATAAAGTCGTAAAAGCGCCTGCCTTTATGACTTTAGGACTTTATGACCTTATGACGATTTATAATAATTAATCGTTTGGATAATCGTATTCTCGACCGACGGTTGGTTTGCAATTACGATACTGTCGGTTATTTTCTCCAATGCCGATGCGGTCGTGTTACCGATGCAAAAGCACATCTCATCCGTAAGGGTATTGACCGACAAAAAGCTCTGCACGCCCGATGGACTAAAGAACAAAACCGCATCGAACTTACCGATCTTTTGCGGCGTCGGCTCGGTTTCGTACACTTCAATTTCGTTGAGCTCGACATCCGATTCCATGAGTGCGAGCGGCAATTCGTTGCGGCGGATGTTGCCCGCGAAAAATGTAAACGTATCTGCCGCGTAATTCTTGATGATTACTTCGGCCAATTCCTTGGCGTTGTCGGCAATTTCCTGGACGGTGAATCCAAATTCATCGAGCAAATCGGCGGTTTGGTGCCCGACGCAGAATACCGGTTTGCGGCGTACGTCCTGCACTTCGGGATGTTCGGCCAAGGCGTTCACGGCATTCTGGCTCGTCAAAATCAAGTTGTCGGCCACGTCGTGAAGCTGAAACGGCAACGCCGTCGTGCGGATGAAATCGGCTTCGACCACCGAAAATCCGGCGTTGAGCAGGAATTGCTTTTGGTTGGGCTTCAATATTTTGGTCGACAGCACACGTGTCATTTTTTCAAATCTTTTCTAATCTGTTCCATGATTTCGTACCCGCCCGATTGTAATGCGTTTTCGGCGCATTGGCGTCCGAAATTTTCGTAATCTTCTACCGGTGTCGATTTTTCGATGTGGATTTTTTGCTGTCCATCGATCGAACACAACACGCCTTCAAATCGAATATCTTTCCCGACAATTTCGGCATAGGCCCCAATCGGCGCGGTACATCCGCCCTCGAGCGCCCGTAGGAATTCGCGTTCGATTTGTGTACAGATTTCGCTCTCGGTATGGTTCAATTTCGACACTGCGTCTATGCAAAATGCATCGTGTTCCATCGCCACGACCACCATCGCGCCCTGTGCCGGCGCGGGAATCATCCAATCGAGTGCAACGTGGTTTTCGGGGGTCAAATTGATACGTTCCAATCCGGCCTGTGCGAATATGGCGCCGTTCCAATCGTTGTCCTGCAACTTCTGCAAACGCGTATTGACGTTGCCGCGCAAATCGACGACGTTGTGGTGCGGATAGCGGTTGAGCCATTGCGCTTGACGACGCAAACTGCCCGTGGCTACGGTCGCGCTATGGTGTAAAAAAACGGTGTTGTCTTTAAAAACGAGGATGTCTTTTTCTGACGCGCGCTTTAAAACCGCGGCCTGGACAATGCCTTTGGGGAGCGCTGTGGGCACGTCTTTCATCGAATGGACGGCAATATCGATCTGGCCACCCAACATGGCAATGTCGAGCGTCTTGGTAAAAATACCCGTGATGCCCAGTTCGTACAACGGTTTGTCGAGGATGATGTCGCCTTGCGATTTGACGGCAACAATTTCGGTAGCGAACCCTAAGTCGTTGAGTTTTCTTTCGACGGTATGCGCTTGCCAAAGGGCGAGTTCGCTGTCGCGGGTCCCGATTCGGATGGTTTTGTTCATGATTTTGCGGGCTCGATCTGGAACACCTTTTCGATCCACTCGATACTTTCGTCTACCATGGTGTTGTCGTCTTTCAAATGGTTGGCGAAATGCGTCGTGATCTTTTGGATAATGCGCGCCGAGATGATTTCGGCTTGCTCTTCGTTAAAATCGGCAATTTTCTTGCTCTGGAAATCGAGCTCCGACTTTTTGATCGCGTTGAGTTTTTCCTTGAGCGCGTTGATCGTAGGCGCAAATTTGCGGGCCTTTGTCCAGATCAGGAATTCCGATTTGATTTCTTCGATGATCGCCTCGGCTGCAGGGATGTGCTTTTTGCGGTTCTCGAGCGTTTCGTCGGTCATTTGCGAGAGGTTGTCCATGTGGATCAGCGTCACGCCCGGAATCGTGGTGACGTTGTCGTTGACGTTTTTCGGGATCGATAAATCGAGGATCAACAAGGGTTTCTTGAGGTTCAGGATGGCCGCGTCTACCGTCGGATTTTGCGCACCCGTGGCCACGACGACAATATCGGCTTTTTGCAGTTCGAGTTGCAAATCTGAATAATCCTTGACAATCAGGTTGAGTTTGCTCGCCAATTTTTCGGCCTTGTCCTTGGTGCGGTTGATGAGCGTGATGTGCTCGTTCTTGGTATGTTTGACAAGGTTTTCGCACGTATTGCGCCCGATTTTTCCCGTGCCGAACAAAAGAATATTCTTGTTGCGGATGTCGTCTACATTCTTGATGATGTATTGTACCGATGCAAACGAAACCGATGTGGCGCCCGAGGAAATCTCGGTCTCGTTCTTGATTTTCTTGCTCGCTTGGATCACGGCATTGGTAAGCCGGTCCATAAAGGTGTTGATGAGCCCGAACGATTTGGCTTCGTTAAAACCCGCCTTGATCTGGCTGATGATTTCAAAGTCGCCGAGAATCTGGCTGTCGAGTCCCGTAGCCACGCGAAACAAATGGTTGATGGCGTCCTGCGCCTTGTAGACATAACCGATGCGTTGGAATTCCTCGGCCGTACCTTGGGTGTTGTCGCAAATCAACTTGATGAGCTGGAACGGGTGTTGCCCAAAACCGTAAATTTCGGTACGGTTACAGGTAGAGGTCACGATCAGGCTTTCGATGCCTTCGCGTTTGGCCTGTTCGAGCAACCTGGTTTTGGCCGCGGCGTCAAGGCTGAATTTCCCCCTCATTTCAGCATCGGCTTTTTTGTAGCTGAGACCAACTGCGTAAAAGTAATGCTTCAAGTTGTTTTGTGTCATACCCCAATTCTGAAAGTGCAACAAAATTATCGTGAACCCATCGATAAAAGTAACGCTGAAAGGACTTTTTATACCGCTTCAGGATTTTTCGTCCCAAAAACGGCCCTGCAACGTAATTTTTGATACTTTTGCAACAATACCAAGCCTTGCAGAAGTTCTTATGTAGAACTATTCTAAATAAAAACAAGGCCGTATTTGGAAAAATACCGATAAAAAATACCGCTATGGGTTCCGACGAAATCATCAAAATAGAAGACGACTTTTTCCTGTTGCGCTTTCAAAACGATGGCAGTGAGGTGTTTCGCGCCGAGCGTCCCATCAACCAGGGCCTGATCCAATTTCACTTTGGCATCAAGGGCCGCGCGAAGTTCATCTTCAACCAAGGCAATTACGCGCTCGACCTCAAGGAAGAAAAGGCGCTTTTGTTGTACAATCCGCAAAAAGAACTGCCGCTCAACCTCGAATTGGCGCCCAATTCATGGGTCATTTCGGTGGTGGTATCGATCAAAAAATTCCACGGGCTGTTCTCGACCGAGGCCGAACACATCCCGTTCTTGAGCAAGGAAAACCAAGAGCGCAAATACTATGACGAAACCGACATCAATCCGTCGATGTCCATCGTGCTCAGCCAGTTGTTTCATTACAACCTCAACCCGTCGATCAAAAACCTGTACTACAAAGGCAAGGCATACGAGCTGTTAAGCCTGTATTTTAACCGTAGCGAAGACCCCGATGCCGAGCAGTGCCCATTTTTGATCGACGAGGAAAACGTGCTCAAGATCCGCAAGGCCAAGGAGATTGTCATCGCCAACATGGCCGAACCGCCCGGATTGCAGGAGCTGGCCGACCAGGTGGGCCTGAACCTGAAGAAGCTCAAAATGGGTTTCAAGCAAATCTACGGCGACAGCGTCTACAGTTTCCTGTTCGATTACAAGATGGAGTATGCGCGCAAATTGCTTGAGGAAGGCAGCCACAACGTCAACGAAGTCGGGCTTAAGATCGGCTACAGCACGGCCAGCCATTTCATCTCGGCGTTCAAGAAAAAATTTGCGACGACGCCGAAGAAGTATTTGATGTCGATTAACGCGAACGTATAGTCATAAAGTCATAAGGTCGTAAAGTCATAAAGACTGAGACCGCGAACGACCAAGCCAAACCATTGAAAAACAAAGCCAATATTTAACCTAAAATACCGAAAGTTGCAGGTCTTTCGACTTTCGACTTTCGACATTCGACACATGAAAGGAGCCCTCTTAGTCAACCTCGGATCGCCCGAAAGTCCCGATCCAAAGGACGTCAAACCGTATCTCGACCAATTTTTAATGGACCGTTTCGTGATCGACGTGCCATTTTTACTGCGCGCATTGCTGGTTCGCGGCATCATTTTGCGCAAACGCCCCGAACGCTCGGCCGCGGCCTACAAAAAAATCTGGTGGGACGAAGGGTCGCCACTCATCGTACTCTCGAAACGCATGTTCGAAAAGGTCAAAAAACAGGTCGACATCCCCATGGAACTCGCCATGCGCTATGGCCAACCCACGATATTGTCGGGACTGCAAAAACTGCACGACCAAGGCGTGACCGAAGTGCTGTTGTTCCCGCTGTATCCGCAACACGCGATGGCCTCGACGGTTACCATCGAAGTGTTGGCCGAGGAATTGCGCGCCAAGCATTTCCCGAACATGAAATTCACCAAAGTGCCCGCGTTTTACAACAAACCCGATTACATCAAGAACCTCGCAGATTCCATAAAAAAGCAATTGGACACGTTCGACTACGACCATTTGTTGTTTTCGTACCACGGGATTCCAGAGCGGCACATCCGCAAGACCGATGTGACCAAATCGCATTGCAAGATCAACGGCAGCTGTTGCGTGACGCCGTCGCCCGCGCACCAGTTTTGTTACCGCCACCAGTGTTTCGAGACGACGCGTCAGGTGGTCGAGTTGCTCGGCATCCCCAAAGAAAAATACAGCGAGACCTTTCAATCGCGACTCGCGGGCGACAAATGGCTCGAGCCATATACCGATATCGAGATCAACAAAATGCCCGAAAAAGGCATCAAGAAACTGGTCGTCGTGACCCCGGCATTCGTGGCCGATTGTTTGGAAACGCTCGAAGAAATCGCCATGGAAGCCAACCACCAATTCAAAGAACACGGCGGCGAGGAATTCTTGGCCATACCATGCCTGAACGACAGCGACGATTGGTGCAAAACGGTGGCAGGCTGGATCAACGACTGGAATAAAAAATAAAAATAATAAGTTGGAACTGTACAACTATCTCAAATCGCTACACCTGATCTTTGTGATCACCTGGTTCGCCGGGCTGTTCTACATTGTGCGGCTGTTTGTGTACCAGATCGAAGCCGCGGCCAAGCCATCACCCGAACGCGAGATATTGCAAAAACAGTTCAAAATCATGGCCTACCGGTTGTGGTACATCATCACGTGGCCTTCGGGCATACTGGCCAGCGTTTTTGCGTTTTGGATGTTGCTCGGTACCGATTTGGGACAAGTGTGGCTGCGCGAACCTTGGATGCACGTCAAACTCGCCTTTGTGTTTTTGCTCTATTTGTACCATTTGAAATGCCATCAAATTTTCAAACAGCTGCAAAACGACGAGGTCAAATACACCACCAATTTCATGCGGTTGTGGAACGAAGGCGCGACAATCATCCTGTTTGCCGTCGTTTTCCTGGTGGTACTCAAAAGCGCCGTCAACTGGATTTACGGCGTGGTGGGCATCGTCTTGTTTTCTATTTTGATCATGCTCGGATTTAGATTCTACAAACGCATCCGCGAAAAAAACCAAAGCTGATGGCCAAACGGTTCCACATGTCGATGCTTTCGCTCAGGATCAGGATTTTCCTGTCGATGATTGTGTTGATCCTGATCGCGTCGATTTTGATGGCGTCGATTTCGATCATCCAGTTCCGCAACGAGGCCAAGGAATACCACCAGGAACGGCTCGAGCGCAAGGAAGTTGCCATCAAGGAACACATCAACTATGTGCTGGCCAACACCACCTATCCGCTGACGGCGCGCAATTTGGGTGCGATTTTCAAGGACCGGATCCACGAACTGGCGCAAATCCACAACCTGGAGATCAACATTTACGGGCTCGACGGCAAGCTGGTCAAATCGTCCAAGGCGTCGTTTTCTATCGACAGCGTGTCGCCGCCCATTCCCAAATACATCCTCAAACTCGTACAGTCGTCGATCGAAAAAAGGTATGTGAACATCACCAATGTAGACGGCGTCAAGAACCGCTCGTCGTACAGCTTGATCAAGGACCAGAAGTTCAAGCCGCTCGGGATCCTGAACCTGCCGTATGTAGAGGACGACGGATTTTACGAAAAAGAAATCAAAGAATTCCTGTTGCGGCTGAGCCAGGTGTACGGCTTTATGCTTTTGGTCGCCTTTGCGTTGGCCTATTTCCTTTCGACTTACATCACGCAATCGCTCAAGACGATTTCGGACAAATTATCGGGCACGAGTTTGAACCAAAAGAACGAGAAGATTTTTATCCGCGCCAATTCCAAAGAGATCAATTTGCTGATACGCGCCTACAATTCGATGGTCGACAAACTCGAACGAAGCGCGCTCAAATTGGCGCAAAGCGAACGCGAAGAAGCCTGGCGCGAAATGGCCAAACAGGTGGCGCACGAAATCAAGAATCCGCTGACGCCCATGCGACTCACGGTTCAGAATTTCCAACGCAAATTCGACGCAAACGACCCCGATTTGAAGCAAAAACTCAAGGACTATTCCGAAACGTTGATCCAGCAAATCGACACGATGAGCTCGGTGGCGTCGGCGTTTTCGCAATTCGCGTCGATGCCCGCACAGCAAAACGAAACGCTCAACGTGGTGGAAGTCGTCGAACTCGCGCTCGATATTTTTAACGAAGACGACGTCAAATTCGAGGCCGAGGAACAAACCATCATCTCGAAAATGGACCGCGCGCAGCTGATCCGGATCATCAACAACCTGGTCAAGAACGCGATCCAGGCCATTCCAGAAAACCAACCCGAGAAATTCGTGGGTGTGTCGGTCAAACGGCAGGACGGCGAGGTGTTGATCAAGGTGGCCGACAACGGGACGGGCATCGAACCGCAAAACATCGCGCACATTTTCGAACCCAAATTCACGACCAAGAACAGCGGCATGGGTCTTGGGCTCGGAATTATCAAAAACATCATTGAAAATTACAAAGGAACGATTACTTTTGAAACACAACTGGGCAGCGGCACGGTGTTTACCGTCTCGCTCCCGATCATCAACGCATAACCCGATACCATGGCTTACGAAAACATCCTTACCGAATCAAACAACGGCATCGCTACGATTACCGTCAACCGCCCTACCAAACTCAACGCGCTTAACAAACAAACCATCCAGGAACTGCACGACGCTTTCGAGGCGCTCGCGGCCGATGCCCAGATACGCGCCATCATCCTGACCGGAAGCGGCGAAAAAGCGTTTGTGGCCGGTGCCGACATCGCCGAATTTGCGTCGTTCTCGGTGCAGGAAGGTGCACAACTGGCGGCACAGGGCCAAGAGTTGTTGTTTGATTTTGTACAAAACCTGCGCACACCGGTCATTGCAGCCGTCAACGGTTTTGCGCTCGGCGGCGGATTGGAACTGGCCATGTCTTGTCACTTTCGCGTGGCTTCGGACAACGCCAAGATGGGCCTGCCCGAGGTTTCCTTGGGTGTAATCCCCGGCTATGGCGGAACGCAGCGTTTGCCGCAACTCGTGGGCAAGGGCCGCGCGATGGAAATGATCATGACCGCGGGCATGGTTTCGGCCGAAGACGCCAAAAATTACGGCCTCGTGAACCACGTCGTGCCGCAAGCCGAATTGCTCGACTTTTGCAACGGCATCGCGCAAAAAATCCTGCGCAACTCCCCAACCGCCATTTCGCAAGCGATCAAGGCCGTCAACGCCAACTTCGAGGACGGTGTGAACGGCTACCAAACCGAGATCAAATCGTTTGGAAAGTGTTTTGGGACGGAGGATTTTAAGGAAGGAACGACGGCGTTTTTGGAGAAAAGAAAGCCCGAGTTTAAAGGAAACTAATTTTTTAACCGCAAAGAAAAGAAGGCTACGCAAAGACCGTTGAGCGGAAAGCGTTTTATAAAATTCTCTGCGCACTTTGCGAAAACCTCTGTGCGCTTTGCGGTAAAACCTAACTGCGTTTTATAAAATTCTCTGCGCACTTTGCGAAAACCTTTGTGCGCTTTGCGTTAAAACCTTTCTACGCCTTATAAAAATCTCTGCGCGCTTTGCGTTAAAACCACTTTGTTTTTAGATCAAATCATTTATTGCCATCCCACTCCGCAAAAAACTGCGCCAAAAAATTTTCCATGTAGTCATGGCGTTGCTGCGCGATTGCTTTACCGGTTGCCGTATTCATCTTGTCTTTTAGCAACAATAATTTTTCATAAAAGTGGTTCACCGTGGGCGAATCGCTTTTTTTGTACTCGTCCTTGGACATGTTCAGATTGGGCGCTATGGACGGATCGTACAACGCGCGGTTCTTGAACCCGCCGTAGTTGAAACAACGCGCGATCCCGATGGCGCCCAGCGCATCCAAACGGTCGGCGTCCTGCACGATCTCGAGTTCTTTCGAGGTGAATTGACGCTCGAAATTCCCGCCTTTGAACCCTACGTTTTCGATGATGGCCGTCACGTGCCGGATGATCGATTCATCGGCATTTTGGCTTTCGAGGAACGCACGCGCCACACGTGGCCCGACGGTTTCGTCACCGTCGTGGAATTTGCTGTCGGCGATGTCGTGCAACAACGCGCCGAGTTGTACGATTTGCAGGTCGCAGTCTTCTCCTTTCCCGATCAGCAGCGCATTTTTCCAGACGCGTTCGATGTGGAACCAATCGTGGCCGCCCTCGGCATCGCGCAAGGTTTGTCGGACGAATTGGACGGTATTTTCAATTAATGATGCAGTCATACGGTTGGATGGTTTGCGTGAGCGATGGCAGCGGCATCCTTTTGCGCGCTTGCAAGCAAAAGATAAAGCGTACAGCGCGACGGCGCACAAATTCAGATAGGACGGCAGGGTCGATCGCCGGCACGCCCAAAAAATATTGAATGTCGATTAACTAAATCGAATGTCGAACCTTAAAGCGTTGCAGGGGTCACCCACTTGAAAAGGTGCGATTCGGCCGGGATTACAAGCCTTTCCGAAACCTTGGCCATGCGCGCCGGGAGTTTCATGAGGTAGTCGCGCGCCTTTTCGGCCTCGTCGGTCAGGTTGGAGATTTTACCGATTTCCCAGCGATCGAGCAGTTTTTGCATGATGTCTACATAATCCTGCGCGGTGTATACGCCGATGCGTTGCGCGCAATCCGAGAAATGTTCGAAGGCAAGCCCGATGCTTTCGCCCGATTCACGCAACATGTGCGCGGGCATGACGATCTTGAGTTTCATCATGTGCAAAAACGCGAGCATCATTTGGCTTGGATCGACCTTGAAAATCTGGTCGACAAAATCGCTGTAGGCGTTGTGGTGGCGCATTTCGTCGCCTGCAATCATCTTACACATCTTGGCCAAACGTTTCTCGCCGTGCTTTTTGGCCAGCTGCGAGACGCGGTTGTGCGAGATGTAGGTGGCCAGCTCCTGGAAACTGGTGTAGACAAAGTTTTTGTACGGATCGGCGCCGGTGCCAATGTCGAATGCATCGGCGATCAGGTATTGTGTAGAGATTTCGACCTCGCGCATGTTGATGCGGCCCGAAAGGTAGAGGTATTTGTTGAGTACGTCGCCGTGGCGGTTTTCCTCGGCCGTCCATTGGCGTACCCAGCTGGCCCAGCTGTTGGCCCCGATCTGGTCGATGCCCTCTACCGTCATGAGCCACGACTCGTAGGTGGGTAACGCTTCTTCGGTGATGGTGTCGCCAATGAGCGTGATCCAGAAATCATACGGCAAATCCTTGGCGAGTTCCTGCAATTCCTTGACTTCGTCGAAGAAGTTTTCGTTTTGCGAATCGGGCAAAAAATCCGAAGGCTGCCAGATTTTTTCGACAGGCATCAAATAGTTATTGACCGATTCCTCGATGTTTTTTTCGAGGAATTTCATCACCTCCAAGCGGGTTTGCAATACTGACATTGTGTTTTGATTTGAGATTTTCGGCCCACAAAGGAACTTCCTCGCGCCGAATCAATTTAGTTTTTTATTCCACCGACGATCGCTTGTTCGGTTCTTGCGAAAAGTTCGTCGAATGGCACGTCACTGACCTTGATGGGCTCGTGCACTGTAAAGGTAAGGCGATTTCCGAGACCAAGCGGAAAAATTCCGTATTTAACAATCTTCCAAGAATTGTTGATCGTGACCGGTACCACATAGGCCGACGGCGCCGCCTTGCACAAAATCTTGAGCCCGGTGGCCGCAAACTCCTTGGGCTTGCCGGTTTTGCTGCGCGTGCCTTCAGGGAAGATGACGGCCGAACGGTTGTTTTTCTCAATGTATTCGCCCAAACTGCGGATGACGGGCAACGATTGTTTGGGGTCTTTGCGGTCGATGAGTACCGATCCGCCGTGGCGCAGGTTGTAGGAAACGCTCGGGATGCCCTTGCCCAACTCGACCTTGCTCACAAATTTGGGATGCCAACGACGGCAGAACCACACGAACAGGATGATGTCGTACAGGCTTTGGTGGTTGGACGCAAAAATGATCGGGACGCCTTGCGGCAAGGCCTCGCGTCCTTTGACTTTATAGGTGGTGCCGAACACGTGTCCGATGCGCAACAGTACAAAATTGAGGTAGTCGACGCTTTTTTTATGGGCCTGGTAACCAAACAGATTCAAACAAATCCATTGGATGGGATGAAAGACGATCAAGGCAAGGAAAAACAGTACAAAGACGATGACCGAAATCGGGTAAGAGACTATTTTTTCCATTTTGAAAACTTTTGCGCAAAAGTAAGAAATAATTTCGGGCCATGGACGTACAAAAAAAGTCGTCATTTTAACAAAATCTACAGAAAATCTGCCGCAGACGATGGTTGATTTGCGGTAGGTTTGTACCATTGAAAACGAACCGCCGGGCTTGCGTGTTAGTCACACCCGTGAGACAACCGGATTGTTTCGACTCAGATTTTTACCCGCCTTTTCCCCGAGGTTGTCTTCGAAAAATCGGTGGTTCTTTTCATCCACTTGAAAACGGAACGAAAGCAGGCGCAGCGTCCAAGCACGAGGGCTTATACCACCGTCGTGGCTGCGTCTACCGCCGTTCCTACTTTTAGGTGACGCGCGCCCAACATGTTAAAAAGTATTTTGGGCGACAAATTTTTGGGCTTGAAAAAGCACTATTTTTACGGAAATTAATGCACTATAAACGAAGGAAAAATGAGTTCAGAAAAAGAAGCGAAATTAAAAGCACTGCAATTAACCCTTGATAAATTAGACAAAGCATACGGCAAAGGAACGGTCATGAAAATGGGTGACAAGGCCGTCGAAGAAGTAGAAACGATTTCATCGGGATCGCTCGGGCTCGATTTGGCTTTGGGCGTCAACGGATACCCAAAAGGCCGTATCATCGAGATCTTCGGACCTGAATCGTCGGGTAAGACCACGCTGACGCTGCACGCCATTTCTGAGGCGCAAAAAGCAGGCGGCATCGCGGCCTTCATCGACGCCGAGCACGCCTTCGACCGCAACTATGCCGAAAAACTCGATGTAGATGTAGAGAACCTCATCATCTCGCAACCCGACAACGGTGAGCAGGCGCTTGAAATCGCCGAAAACCTGATCCGTTCGGGCGCAATCGACATTGTCGTGATCGACTCGGTGGCGGCGCTTACGCCCAAAAGCGAAATCGAGGGCGAGATGGGCGACTCAAAAATGGGCCTGCATGCGCGTTTGATGTCGCAAGCGTTGCGCAAATTGACGGGAACCATCAGCAAAACCAATTGTACGGTGTTTTTCATCAACCAGCTGCGCGAGAAAATCGGCGTGATGTTCGGCAACCCCGAAACCACCACGGGCGGTAATGCGCTCAAGTTTTACGCGTCGGTGCGTTTGGACATCCGTCGTTCGTCGCAAATCAAAGAAGGCGACAATGTGATCGGGAACCGCACCAAGGTCAAGGTCGTCAAGAACAAAGTGGCGCCACCGTTCAAAACCGCCGAATTCGACATCATGTATGGCGAAGGCGTTTCGAAAACGGGCGAGATCTTGGACCTGGCCGTTGAATTCGAGATCATCAAAAAATCTGGATCTTGGTTCAGCTATGGCGATACCAAGCTCGGACAGGGCCGCGACGCGGTCAAGACGATGATCAAGGACAACCCAGAATTGGCCGACGAACTCGAGCAACGCATCAAAGACGAAATCAAACAACGCGGCGAATAGCATACCAACCCGAATTTTTTCGGGTTTTTTTATGGCCTTACGCAACCCTTTTGCCCAACCACCATCTATCGAACATTAAAATGCATACGATGAAAAAAATAACACTTCTTTTACTGGCCGCTTTTGCCCTGATTTCATGCTCTTCGGACAGCGACAGCCAGCCTGAAGTACATTACGAAGTCATCCCGATCACGCGCTGCAATATGCCTTATATGATGACATCGGGCGAGACCTACGAATTTGAAATGATTTACAGGATGCCGACCACCTGCCACACCTACAAGGGAATTTTTTTTGAAGGCAACGGCAACGTAAAAAAAGTAGCCATACAAACCGTCGTTTACCAGCGGCCCGATTGTCAGCTCATCGACTACACGACCAACATACAGCCGGCACCCGAACCGCAGGTTTCGAACTACCAATTCAAGGCCACCGCACCGCCCGGCACCGTATACACGTTCAAGATCTGGACCGGCAAGGACCAAGATGGCGAAGACACTTTTTATGACGTAAACGTACCCGTAACCAATTAACCAAGCAAAAACCCTAACCAACCTTTGAATTTAGAGCAACTTATACTCGATTGCCAAAAAAAGAATATCAAGGCCCAGGAGCAACTGTTTAGACTGTTTTCGTCTAAGTTGTTTGCCGTGTGCCTCAAGTATTCGCGCAATTACGAGGAGGCGCAGGACAATTTACAGGACGGGTTCATGCTTATTTTTGACAAGATCGGACAATTTGCGTTTGCCGGTTCGTTCGAAGGATGGGCCAAACGGTTGATGATCAACAACGCACTGCAGGTGTACCGCAAAGACCATTCGCTACGCCTGATTACCGAGGATGTAGCCGATGAGGAAGTCGTCGAAATAGACGACAACAACCTTTCGATGGACTACCTGCTGGGACTGATCCAGGAGTTGCCAGACCGCTACCGGCTTGTGTTCAACCTGTATGTGATCGACAATTACGCGCACAAGGAAATCTCGGAGATGCTCGGCATCAGCATTGGCACCTCTAAATCGAATTTGTCGCGCGCGCGTACGATCCTAAAAGATAAAATCGAGGCTTTACAAACCACTACCGCAATATCTGCAAAATGAGTGAGAGAAAAAATATAGACAAGCTCTTTCAGGAGCAGTTCAAGGACTTCGAGGTGAATCCGCCCGAACACACCTGGGACGAGCTCGAAAAAAGGCTGAAAAAGAAAAAGAAACGCAGGGCTGTCCCTATTTGGTGGCGCCTGTGGGGTGTTGCCGCGGCCTTGGTCGTTGGGCTGCTCGCTGGCAACCGTATGGGATGGTTTGGTGACGGTACGGCTCCGTCCGACGCCGTTGTCGTCGAGGCACCAAACCCACCCGCGAACAAGAATGCTGCAACCAGCCCTTCGGTGGGACAAGAGGCCGTCGCAAACGCGGATGCAAACGGCGAATCCAAGGCGAACGCTACAGGCGAATCTGTTTCGGCGACTGGTGAAGAAATCATAACGGAAGGTGTTTCACAAAAAGATCTGAACGATACCGAAAGTGCCATAGTCCAGACCACGCCACCGAAGAAGACCGTCAAAAAGACTTCGGGAAAACCGGCGGCAAGGGCGTTGTATCCGACTCCTAAAACAAGGGTCGCGCAACGGGAAAACGCAGGCCGTACCGATGATGCGCCGCAAAAAAGCGGACCGACAACCCATAGAAACCAAACCGACGCCTTGGCCGATGCGCCTTCGAACCAAAATCAATCGAACAAGATTCAAGACGCCAATCCGTCATCTGTCGCAAACCGCGAGGCCTTGGCCGAAAAGCAACCGCGCGAGGCGACCGACCTGAACAACAAAACCGCGAATGTCCAGCCTGTCAAGGAAACCGGCATCGCCCAAAATAATCTTGATGTGAAATCTTCTGAAGCGGCGGCCTCCCAAGGTGCAGCCGGGCTGGCCGAGGGCAATCAAAAAGCAGACCCGACCAAGAAACACACAACCAACGTCGTCAATCAAGTCGCCGCGGCAGAAGACCATCCTCAAAAGAAATTAGACTCGACGGCCATTGCTACCGTCCCTAATGCGTTGGAAGAATTGTTACGTGAAAAAGAAAACAAGGTTACCCAAGAACCCAAATTAAATAGGTGGCAAGTCACTTCGAATATTGCCCCTATTTATTTCGGGTCGGCCTCTGGCGGTTCGCCTATCGATTCGACGTTCGCAGGAAAATCAAAAAGCTACGATACGCAGGTGAGTTACGGGATCGGCGCTAGTTATGCGATCAACAAGCGTCTGTCGATCAGAACCGGCGTCAACCGCGTTTCGCTGAGCTACGACACCAACGATGTCGAACTGTATGCGTCGATCGACAACGGCGGACTCAAAAACGTAGACATGCCCGAGGGCAACGAGACGCTCAACTTTGGCCGAAGCCAAATGGCACGCGGACGCGAAGCCAATAGAACAGCGGCATCATTGGCGGCAGGCGATTTGGAAACCGATAAATTCTCGGGTACGGTAAACCAGAAAATGGGGTACATCGAAGTGCCTGTCGAGTTGTCGTATGCCATCATCGACAAAAAATTCGGGCTCAACGTAATCGCAGGCTTGAGCACCTTGTTTTTGAGCGACAACAAAATCGTGCTGACCTCCGATGGGCTCACGACCAACTTGGGGCAAGCCAACAACCTCAACCAAACGCATTTCAGTTCAAATGTCGGGCTTGGGGTCAAGTACCGTTTCCTCAAGTCGTTTGAGGCCAATTTCGAACCGATCTTCAAGTACCAGATCAACACGTTCAGCAAGGACAGCGGCGATTTCAAGCCGTACTTCTTTGGGCTTTACACGGGAGTCAGCTTCCGTTTTTAATATTAGTTAGTATTTGTTAGGGTGTTGTTGCCCGAGGGCAATGACGAGAAAGAGCGCTGTGGTTAGGCGCTCTTTTTTTTGAACCGAAGCAGTTGGTGGTAGATGATGGTCCTGACCTGCTCTTTGACGTCCTTGATGGTTTTCTTGTCGTCGATGGGCAGTCCTTGGGTTGGGACAAACGCATGGATCTTGGCGCGCATACGGCCCGGGCTTCCGCTCCAAAACGTATACGAAAACCGCTCTTTGTTGTCGGCAAAAGTCATCGGGACAATCGGGATCTGGTGTTCGATGGCCAATCGGAACGCACCGTCCTTGAACGCGTCGAGCTCGACCGATTCGTCGTCGGGCACGCCACCTTCGGGGAAAATGCAAATCGAAAGGCCTTGGTGTAGTCTTTTCTCGGCACGGTTAAAAACCTCCATGCGGCTTTTGGAGCTGCTCCGGTCGACCAAAATACAGGTACGTTTGTAGAAAAACCCAAAAAGCGGGATCTTGGCAAGTTCTTTCTTGCCCACAAACACAAACGGATTGCTTACGGTGGCCAGCATGAGCATGATGTCGGTCATCGACGTGTGGTTGGCCACAAACATATAGCTTTTGCCTGTCTCGGGTTCCTGTTCTTTTTTGACCGTGTAGTAAAAACCCATGCCGTACAGGATGAACTTGGCCCAGATGCGCGCCATGATGAAAAAATACGGATACCATTTTTCCTTGGCGATCGAAAGCAGCAAAAACGGCAGCATGACCAGTATCGGCACCGCGATAAGCACATAAAACCAGATGCGCCACAACAACCAGAAAAGGTATTTGAAAATTTTCATGCTCCCAAAAATACGCAATGATGGGTAACTTCTGACAAAAGAATTATATTTGTACTATCGACACCACAAAGCACGCAGAGTCTTCCGCAAAGGGAGCAAAGACAGATGACAGATAACGAAATATCAAAAAAAGTAATTGGCTGCGCCATTGAAGTTCATAAAGGTTTGGGACCTGGCTTGCTGGAAAAGGCTTATCAAGAATGTCTTTTCTTCAAGATCAAACAAGCAGGAATGTTAGTCGAAAAGGGAAAAGCGCTACCCCTAACCTTTGAGGATGTAAAATTGGATTGTGGCTATCGATTGGATTTACTCGTCGAGAACACCCTTCTGATAGAAATAAAAAGTGTAAACGCCCTTGAAAATATTCACTTGGCCCAAACGCTAACTTATTTAAAGCTTGGTGGATTTAAACTTGGACTTCTTATCAATTTCAATGAGATACTGCTTAAAAACGGTATCCGAAGGGTAATCAATAAATTATGAACCTTAAAACTTTGCAAGCTTTGCGAAATCTTCGCGAACTTTGCGGTTAAACTTATGTCACGCATCCTTACAGGCATCCAAAGCACCGGCACGCCGCACTTGGGCAATTTGCTCGGCGCCATCATTCCCGCCATCGAATTGTCGAAGAAACCCGAAAACGACACCTTTTTGTTCATCGCCGATTTACATTCGGTCACGCAAATCAAGGACGGCGACACCTTGCGCGCCAACACCTTGAGCACCGCGGCCACGTGGCTCGCGTTTGGTTTGGACATCGAAAAGGTGGTGTTTTACCGACAGTCGGATGTACCGCAAACCGCCGAACTGTCTTGGTATTTGAGCTGTTTCTTCCCGTTCCAACGACTCACTTTGGCGCATTCGTTCAAGGACAAAGCCGACCGTTTGGCCGATGTCAACGCCGGATTGTTTACCTATCCGATGCTGATGGCCGCCGATATTTTGCTGTATGACGTGCATTTTGTACCGGTGGGCAAAGACCAGTTGCAGCACATCGAGATCACACGCGATGTGGCCGCGCGCTTCAACAACCAAATGGGCGAGACCTTTGTATTGCCCGAACCGTTCACCGAAGAAAATACGATGCTGGTGCCGGGTACCAACGGCGGCAAGATGAGCAAATCGGCCAACAACATCATCAACATTTTCCTCGACGACAAGGCGCTGCGCAAACAGGTCATGTCTATCGAAACCGACTCGACGCCGCTCGAAGACCCCAAAAACCCTGATACGTGCAAGATTTTCGCAATCTACAAATTGCTCGGTACCGAAACACAGGTGGCAACGTTGACCGAAAAATACAAAAATGTGAACCGCGATTTCGGCTACGGCCACGCCAAGCAGGAATTGTATGAGTTGATCGTTTCGAAGTTCCAAACCGAGCGCGAAAAATACAACCACTACATGGCCAACCCCAACGAGGTCGAAAAGGCGCTGTTGCACGGGGCGCAAAAAGCAGCCCAAGTAGCCAATGGTGTACTGTCGCGCGTTCGCGAAAAACTCGGATTTTTAGGGTAATTCAAACCGCCTCGAACAGCTTGCCCGGTAGCGGCCGCACCACGCCTTTGAGTTCCATACCAAGCAAAACCGCCGACACTTGCCGGATGGGAAGTTCGCAGCGCAACGCAATCAGGTCCATGAGCTCCTTGCCGTTTTGGGCCAGGAAGTCGTAGATTTTTTGCTCGGCGGCATCGAGCGCGACAAACAACTGTTTTTGCACCGCCCTGGGCTTGGTTTGCAGGTCCCAATTGAGCTGGTAGACCAAATCGGCGGCGCTGGTCAAACAATGTGCGCGTTGCGATTTGATCAGTTGGTTGCAGCCCTGGCTGTATTTATCGGTAGGACGACCCGGTACGGCGAACACCTCGCGGTTGTAGTCGCTGGCAAGGTTGGCCGTGATGAGCGACCCGCCTTTTTCGGCCGATTCGATAACGATCGTGGCCTCGGAAATCCCTGCGACAATGCGGTTGCGGCGTACAAAGTTCTCGGGCGCCGGATAGGAATCGCTCCAGAATTCGGTCAAAAAACCACCATTTTGTTCGATCTTTGCCCTATGGCGTCGGTGCCGTTGTGGATAAATCTGGTTCAGGCCGTGCGCGACCACGCCAATGGTTTGCAAGCCATGTTCGACGGCGGCCAGGTGCGCGGCAATGTCTACGCCATACGCCAGTCCGCTGACGATGATGGGGTCGAGCGGCGCCAGATCGGCCACCAAGCTACGGCAAAAATCCAACCCGTGCGGCGTAATTTGGCGCGTGCCGACAATGCTGATGATCTTTCTGTCTTGAAAATCGATGTTGCCCGACCGGAACAACAACACAGGACCATCGACACAGTGTTTGAGCCGTTCGGGATAACCGTGTTGGTCGAACATCAAAAAATCGATGCGGTTTTGCTGGATAAATTGCAGTTCGGTCTCGGCCAACCGGAACACTTTTTTGTCCTTAAGGTTGCGCAGGAGATACGACCCGATTTGGTCGATCTTGGACAATTGGGAGGGCTTGGATTCGAACACTTCGCGTGCCGAACCACAGTGCTGGAGCAGTTTTTTAGCGAGCACATCGCCCACGCCTTCTACTTTTAGCAAGGCCAATACATAATACAAATCTTCGTGGCGCATAGTAAAACATTGAATCTGAAAAGTATAAAATTTTACCCGGATTGTTGATAAAAATTGTGAATAAAATTTTGGATTGTTAACACATTCAATAACTTTGTTTCTATGAAGATTGAGCAGTACATATCACAGCTATTATACCGACACCAATGTGTGACCGTTCCGGGTTTTGGGGCGTTTTTGACCGAGATCCAATCGGCGCACATCCACGAAAATACACATTCTTTTTATCCGCCCAAAAAACTGGTTTCGTTCAATTCGCATTTGAAGAACAACGACGGTTTGCTGGCCAACCACATCGCACAGGCCGAGAAGACTACCTATGAAAGCGCCGTCGCTTCGATCGAAAGCGAAGTGCTGATCTGGAACAGCATCTTGCAGGTCAACCAGCGCTTTACCCTCAAGAACGTAGGCGAATTGTCGCTTAACACCGAGAAGAACGTGGTATTTTCGCCTTCGGAAAACATCAATTACCTCAAGGAATCTTTTGGACTGAACTCGTTCGTATCGCCTGCCGTCAAACGCGAGGAATACAAAAAAGAAGTCGAGATCCTTGAAGAAGAAGTCCCAACCATTGCCATCACGCCTGAAAAACGCGAAAGCCGCTCGTACCTCAAATACGCCGCGGTATTGGTCATGGCCTTGGGCGTAGCGGGCACGGTGGGCTACAAATTGTTCCAAAACCATGTGGCCGAACAAACCCTGATTGTAGAGACCAACGTACAAAAGAAAGTACAGGACCGCATCCAACAGGCGACATTTATGATCGAGAACCCGATCCCTGCCGTCACGCTTACGGTCAAGGAAGAAAAATTGTCGTACCACATTGTCGCAGGCGTGTTCCGCAGCGAAGCCAATGCGCAAAAGGCCTATGAAGAACTGGTCGCGGCCGGGTTCAAGGCGCGTCGTGTAAAACCCAACAGACACGGGAATTTCCCTGTGGTTTACGGAAGCTATGCCACCAATGCCGAGGCGCAGCAAGCGTTAAAGCAAATCCACCAGACGACCAACAAAGATGCCTGGTTGATGATCAAGACACTGTAATACGATATAAAAAAACAATGGCCTTCGGGTCATTTTTTTATGCGCCGTGGTTACCTTTGCAAAAAATTCTACTATGCAAGCCAAGACTCCTTCCGAATCCCTGACGATACTGACCGACTTGGTCCTGCCAAGCGAAACCAACCCGCTCAACAACCTTTTTGGTGGCGAACTGCTCGCGCGTATGGACCGCGCCGCCAGCATTGCCGCAAGACGTCACTCGCGCCGCATTGTGGTGACCGCATCGGTGAACCACGTGGCGTTCAACCGCTCGATTGCGCTGGGCAGTGTGGTGACGATAGAGGCCAAGGTTTCGCGCAGTTTCAACACGTCGATGGAGATTTTTATCGATGTTTGGATCGAGGACCGCGAATCGGGCGTACGTGCCAAGGCCAACGAAGCGATTTATTCGTTTGTGGCCGTGGACGAACAGGGAAGACCCGTTAGCGTACCGCCCGTCACGCCAGAAACCGATCTTGAAAAAGAACGTTTCGATGCCGCATTGCGCAGAAAACAGCTCAGCTTGGTGCTGGCCGGAAAAATGAAACCGAGCGAGGCAACTGAACTCAAGGCGTTGTTTTTATAATAGGAAAGACGTAAGTCATTGTGTAAAACGTCGAATGTCGAACGAACGCTCGTTGGACATTCGACGTTTGACGTTTGACAGTTGCGTGAGGGATGGCAGCGGAAATCCTTTTGCGGAGTTTACGAAGCGAAAGATTGCAGCGTACAGCCCGACGGCGGCCAAAAGGTTTGTTTGGAACGAATGACGTCTACCGCCGCACGCCCAAATTCACCGCAAAGTTTCCAGAGTTTTACGCAAAGTACACAAAGCAATTCTTGGTAATCTTTGCGTACACTTTGCGCCCTTTG
>NZ_FMVF01000074.1 GCF_900101895.1 Flavobacterium caeni | reverse complement strand
CAAAGATTGGATAAGGAAGTGGATTCTGCGCGATCATTTCCGGGTTTCCCTCGGCGTTTTCGTGCAACGTTAGGCCGCTTCACGACGTTGCCGATCAGAGCGGACTGAGTTCTCTCTGCCGAAGATAAACAATGTTCGTGAAAACCGAACATCCAACTTACCCAAATCTCGGCAATGGCTTGAAACGGCGGTTATGGGCTGTTGCTGAGATTACTTTTTTATGTACTTTTTATAAATGAGAAAATCAACATATTCTGTCAGAGTTCCTTCAGGGATATTTTCTTTCCATTGACTGAATAAATAATCTGAATAAAAATGTTTGTTTTCGAGAAAAGCTACATAATCATAAATAGTTTTGCTTGGATTATCTTCTTCCCAACTTTTTTGAAATGAATAACACAAGCTTTCTATATCTGGATCATTTTGAATTGCTTCGAAATCAGATCGTACTTTATCAGATTCAGTATGTGCAGAAATAAATTGGTTATAATTTTTCTCAGCTTGATATTTTACTTCATCTTTTATCTTTGTTTGATTCATGAAAACTAAAATCTCATTTGTTGAAATTCTATGAAGATGTAAAAAGTCATCTTTGACCAAAACAATATTATACATTTCACTTATTGAGTTGTTTGAAATAATAATACTGTTGTTGTCAATAATTAGTTCATATTTCTTTCTTTCTACGATTCCATTTTTACTTACCAATAATTCTCCGTTACTTCTGAAAGTATATGTTTCGTTATTTGAGTTTTGCCTAATCCAGTTACAGCTTGTTAAATAAGATTGACTGATTTTTTTTTCTGCAAATTTTTTAGCTTTAGTAACGTTTGTAGAAATAAGTTGTTCGGAATCGAGTACCATTTTGTCAAATTTATTCACGGGAATAGAGTTAACTCGTTTCGGTTTTACTTTAAGTTGGTAGTATAAAAAAACTATTAAAATAATTATTACGATAACTTCCATTTGTTCTCAAGTGTTTGTTTTTTGGTGCAATTGCCCATAACGTTTCGCGCATTTGCGTGGTCGCGCCAAAGCGAAACTGAGTTTTCTCTGCCGAAGATAAATAAAGTTCGTGAAACTAAAACGTTCCGGCCA
>NZ_FMVF01000012.1 GCF_900101895.1 Flavobacterium caeni | reverse complement strand
AATCCTGCACTCGGATCAGGGCTGGCAGTACCAGATGAAACAGTACCAAAGACTGCTGAAGCAAAATGGCATCACACAAAGCATGTCCCGAAAAGGAAACTGCCTGGATAATGCCGTAATCGAAAACTTCTTCGGGATACTTAAATGTGAACTCTATTACATCAATAAGTTCAGGTCAATAGACCATTTAAGGCATGAGATAAAAGAGTACATCAATTATTATAACAATGACAGGATTAAACTGAATTTAAATGGAATGAGCCCGACACAATATCGGGTTCATCATTATCAATGTAATTATTAACTTGTCTAAACTTTTGGGTGCAGTCTACTTTTTTGTTGTGAAAATCTTGTTGTGAAATATTTGCAACAGAAATTTCACAACAATTTTTAAAATATTCGTCTCTTAAAGTATTTTGCAAAGCCCGAAACCCCAAAAAAGGTTCGGCGGTGCCCACGCCGGAATTATCTTTTCCTTACGAGGTTTTCGACTGATACCTTGAAATTCACCGCAGCCTAAATGGTATCCGCATCGAAAAGCCCAAGTTGAAGCGGCAGCACAATCGCAAAAAATCCACAAAATCAAATCCAGATATTCCGTATCTTTGTCGGGCTAAATCATCCAGTCATGATTTTCGAACAACAACCCGATAATCCGTTCCAAATCCAGATCTCGTTCCACAAACTGATCGAGAATCTGGAAACCATTGCCCAATCCGACGTAGACTACCGCGTCAGCTACGCCAAGGGGTTGCTGGCACAGGTGGCCACCGTTCCCGAATTGCGCGAGGGCATCACCGATGTGGCCCAGATCGAACAACACAAAACGCTGATCCGTTACCTGCTGTCTGATTTGTTCCCGACGGCGCTCACCAAGAACGAAATCAAGGCCATCACGATCCCGTTCCACAACATCACGTTCAATTATACCGAACGGTTCCAGCACATCCTCAACAACGCGGGCCCTGATTTTGACATGGTCATCCGCGATTTCGACGACGACCGTTTTTACATCATGAGCTGTTGTTTGATCCTGATGGTATACCACGGCTACCGTTTCGATTTCAGCAAGCCGTTTTTTTACGACATCCCCGACGAGCACAACATACTGAAGCACTACCGCATTTTGTACAACGGCGATTTCCTCGAGATTTTCCCGACCGACCAGGCGGTAACCATTTCGCAGCAGGACATCGACGTGCTCATCGACAATTTTCACGATGTGGCGCTCTGGAAGCAAAAGTTCCCGCCGCAAAGCTGGATCCTGCGCGGTTTTGGGATCATGACCCTGTACGATGCCACCACCGAAAGCGCAGTGTCGAACCTCAAGACCACGTTGCTCACCAAACCCGACGACAAGTCGATGATCACCGAGCACTTCACGCAGGTCTTTCGGTCGATCTTCAAAATACCCGATCTTGAGCTCGGGTTCACGGCGCTCGATCCCGATGAGTCGCGCTTTGTGAATTCGCCATTCGACAAAAAACTCAAAAGTTACATCCTCTCGGAAATCGACCAATGGGAATGCGACGACATGCCTTGCGACGACTATTTCGAAGATTGGATCAAGCAGCGCAAATACCTCAGTATTTCCGACATGCAACAGTTTGCGCTCGAAACGGGCCAGGTCGAATTTGTGCAAATGCTGCAACGACAGGGCGTCGAGAGCGCGATTTTTGCACCCGTGGTCAAGAACGACAGGCTTTTTGGCGTGGTCGAGATCGTTTCGTCGCAACCCAAGGTGCTCAACAGCATCAACGCGAACAAACTCGACATTGTTTTGCCGTACATCGTCGATACGATCGATCGGTATTATTCCGACATCCAGAACCAGGTCGATGCGATGATCCAAAACGAATACACCACGATCCACCCAAGCGTGTATTGGAAGTTCAAGGAAGAAGCCCTGGCGCACATCAACAGACCGGACACGGCGTTCCATGAAATCGTATTCCCCGAAGTGTATCCGCTGTACGGGCAAATCGACATCAAGGGTTCGTCCGAGATGCGCAACGCCACGACCAAGGAAGACATCGTGTTGCAGGTGAACATGCTGATTGCCATTTTTGAATCGATTTTACGCGAGAAACGATTACCCATATTCGAGCAAAAAATCTTCGAATTGCAAGACTTGAACAAAACCATCGAGGAAAGGCTCAAGGCCGACAGCGAACAATTGGTGCTCAACTACATCAAGTCGGACGTCAACCCGATTTTGCGTCAATTCAAGGCCGACGATGCGAAAACCCAGGAGTTGATCCAGTCGTATTTCGAGAAACTCGACCACACGTCGGGTACGATTTACGATGCGCGTAAAAAATTCGATGCCAGCCTTTCGGTCATCAACAAGAAAATGTCGGCCATACTCGACAAAAAGCAAACCGAGGCGCAATCGCATTATCCGCATTATTACGAACGGTTCAAAACCGACGGCGTAGAACACAACCTTTACATCGGCCATTCGATCACCAACCAGGCGGAGTTCGACTTGCTGTATCTTTACAATTTGCGGCTCTGGCAGTTGCAGGTCATGTGCGACATGGAAAACCAATACCACGCGATCAAGCCCACTTTGCCGTATCCGATGGAAGTTACCTCGTTGTTGCTCGTCTTCAACCAGCCCATCACGATCCGTTTCCGTATGGACGAAAAACGTTTCGACGTAGACGGATCGTACAATGCGCGCTACGAAGTGGTCAAGAAACGCATCGACAAGGCGTTCATCAAAGGTACCGAGGAACGCATCACGCAAGCCGACAAGATCACGATCGTTTATACGCAACAAGCCGAGGAATACGAATACAACCGTTACATCGCATTCCTGCAACACAAGAACAGGCTGGGTGCCGTCGAGTATTTCGACATCGAAGACCTGCAAGGCGTGTCGGGGCTTAAGGGCATCCGCGTACAGGTGTTGTTCGACGAATCGGCCGACGCCAAGGTGTACAGCTACCAGGAATTGCTCAAGGAAATCGAGAACTAGATCGTCACCGACCGGAACGCCAGGACAAACGCGATCACCGATACGATGATGCCCGTCATGAACACATTGTAGGTGATGCGCAGCATTTTGTATTTGCGGTTGAGCACGATGCCCAGGTAGTACAAATCCTTGATCATCGAATCATACAGGTATTCCTTGTCCTTCATCATTTCGTTCATCGCCCACACGTATTCGTCGACGGGCATTTTGTAGAAGTTGCCAAAGAACAACAGGTTGATGTTTTTTTGGCCGATTTCCTCGCGTGTAAACGAACCACGTGTGACCTTGGGTTTGGTCGACAGGATCGCGAAGATGATCGAAACCACGCTGAACATGATCATGATGAACGTCGGGATCACCAGGTGGATGTTGCTCGGGCTGTCGAGTTTTGGGATCAACGTAGACAACGCGATCGAAATGATGATCGCATTGACCGAGAGCAAAATGTTGGCTTTGCTGTCGGCAATCTGGCTCAAGTGCGTGTGGTTGTTGAGCGTGGTGCGGAACATGGTTTCGATGCCGCGGTCTGGGCGTTCTTCTTTTTCGGTCTTTTTCTTTTTACCTGCATTCTTGACCTGTTCGGCCTCAAGTTCGTTGATGCGCTGCTGCACCAGTCCTATGTTGACGTCCTTGAGCGGCTGCCATTTGCGTTTGGCATAATCCGAATAATACCGATGGCATTGCGCGAGGATATGCCGGTTTTCGAGTGCCCATTCGAGATCCGTATATTGTTTGTGTCCCAAAAGTTTCCATTCCTCGCGCAACAGTTCGCACAGCGCAAGGTAGTTCGGGTCGGCAAAATGCGCCGAATCGGCGTCGCGGATGATTTGCTCGGGTTTGGTCTTGGGCTCGTTCGAAAATTCGGTCGCGGCAATGAGTTGCGAGGCCAGCGACAAGGTTTCGGGGTCGATCGATCGGTTTTGCGCAAAATCGCGCAGTACCCCAATGCTGCGTTGTTCGTGGTGTTCGCCGCCATCCGTATACCCCGTATCATGGAACCACGCGGCAAGTAACAACGCCGTTTTTTCGGTTTGCGAGACGGGCTCTTTTTCGATCAACTTTTCGGTGGCCTGTACCACACGCACGGTGTGGTTAAAATTATGATAGGTATATGAGGGAGAAAGTTTATCTTTGAAATGGGCGAACACAAAGTCCTCGGCTTGCTGAATGATATCCATGGTCCACTTTTTATCTAGCCAAATTATGAAAATATTTCGGGATAGAAACGCAAAACTGCGCTACAGATTGTGCACGCTTGTGTTACTGGCGTTCGTATTTCAATTTTTTTATTCGTGCGCGACGCACCATTCGCAGTTTGGCGATCGCAAGCCTGCGCTGATCAAGGACGATTTCGACAACCCCAAAAACATTTCCCATTCGTTTTACCTGATAGGCGATGCGGGCAATGCCGATGAGCCGCAGGCGCAAAAATTGCTTTCGGTTTTTGAGCAGCGGTTGCAAAAAGCCGATTCGGCCAGCACCTTGCTTTTTTTGGGCGACAACATCTATCCGTCGGGCATGCCAAGTAAGGGCAACGCTTTTCGCGGTTCGGCCGAACAAAAATTAGACAAGCAAATCGCGGTGACCAAAAAATTCAAAGGCAAGCCCATTTTTATTCCGGGCAACCACGATTGGTACAACGGGACCGATGGCTTGCGCGAACAAGAGAAGTACGTCAACGATGCGCTCAAAAAGAAAAAATCGTTCCTGCCGCGCAAGAATTGCGGCATCGACCACATCGACATCAACGACAACGTCGCGCTCATCGTCATCGACAGCGAATGGTATTTGCAGGATTGGGACAACCATCCCAAGATCAACGAAGATTGCGACATCAAAACACGCGACCAATTCTTTTTGGAGCTCGAAAGCGAAATCAACAAAAGCCAGAACAAAACGCTGGTGCTGGCCATGCACCATCCGGTTTTGTCGAACGGTCCGCACGGAGGGCAGTTTTCGCTTGAAAAGGAATTGTTTCCGTTCAAGCAGCGCGTGCCGTTGCCCGTCATTGGGTCGATCATCAATCTGCTGCGCAAAACCACAGGTGTAAGTCCCGAGGATTTGCAAAACAAAAAATACAATGCGTTTGCCAAACGCGTACGCGCGATGGTACAGGACAAAACCAACGTAATTATCGTTTCTGGCCACGAACACAACCTGCAATACATCGACAACGAAGGCATCAAGCAGGTGGTGAGCGGTGCGGGTTCGAAACAGGAGGCGGCGCGCGCCATCAACAAGAATGATTTTTCGTTCGGGCGCGGTGGTTATGCCGTGGTCGACATCCACAAAAACGGTGCGGCCAAATTGTCTTTTTACGGACTCGATTCACAGGGTAAAGAAGCGCTGCTGTTCAAGACCCAACCGCTCGCGGCCCGGCCCAAACACAACCTCAAGGAGTATCCGAAGCAGTTCCCGACCACCAAGGACACGTCGATCTACACCGCGCAAATGACCAGCAAGGGTGCGGCCTATCGGTTTTTGTGGGGCAACCACTACCGAAAGTACTACAGCATGAAAATCAAGGCCAAGGCAGTAAGCCTCGACACCATCTACGGTGGGCTCAAACCCACAATTGCGGGCGGCGGGCACCAATCGCTGTCGTTGCGTTTGGCCGACAAAAAAGGCAAGGAGTATGTCATGCGCGGGCTCAAGAAAAGCGCGACGCGTTTCATCCAATCGGTCGAAGCGTTCAAGGACCAGTCGATCGAGAAGGATTTCCGCGACACTTATGCCGAGCGCTTTGTGATGGATTTTTACACGACCTCGCATCCGTATACGCCTTTCGTGGTGGGGCAGCTGGCCGACAGGCTGGGCATCAACCACACCAATCCGATGTTGTATTATGTGCCCAAGCAAAACAGTTTGGGGCTGTTCAACGAAGATTTTGGCGACCAACTGTACCTGGTAGAGGAGCGGCCAACCGATGAATGGAAAGACCTCGCGAGCTTTGGCAAGCCCGATAAAATTGTCGGTACCGACGACGTTCTGGCCAATGTGGTCGCCGACGAAAAATACGAAGTAGACGAAAAGGCGTTCATGCGCGCCCGTATGTTCGACATGCTCATTGGCGATTGGGACCGCCATCAGGACCAATGGCGTTGGGGCGAACACAAGATAGACGGCAAGGTGGTCTACCGTCCGATTCCGCGCGACCGCGATCAAGCATTTGCCAAGTACGATGGCAGCCTTTTGCTGTTGCTCATGAAAATGCCGCCGTTGCGTCACATGAAAAAGTTTACGGCCGATCTCAAGAGCATCAAATGGTTCAACCGCAACGGACATCCGCTCGATCTGGCGTTCGTGACCAAGGCGCAGGAGAAGGATTGGGTAGAACAGGCGCGTTATGTGGCGGGCAATTTGAGCGATGCCGACATCGACCGTGCTTTCGAGAATGTACCCGATGAAGTGAAAGACCAAACCATCGACCGCATCAAATCGCAACTCAAGACGCGCCGCAAACACCTCGAACGGTATGCGCGCCAGTATTACAAGATCCTTCAAAAGACAGTGCTTGTCGTAGGAACCGAAAAAAAGGACAAATTTGTCGTCGAGCGCAACGGAAACGCCACACACGTCAAGGTCTACCGGATGAAGAAAGACGGCGAGCAGCTCGTGCACGACCGAACCTACCACGCGCCACAAACCAAGGAGCTCTGGCTGTATGGCCTCAACGACGAAGATTTGTTCGAGGTCAAGGGCAAGGGCAACCGCAAGATCAAAGTGCGCCTGCTGGGCGGGCAAGACAACGATACCTACTACATTACCAGTGGCCGTAAGGTGGCGCTGTACGATTTCAAAACGAACAACATCATCGACAATCCAGGCCATGCCACAGCGGTACTGTCGAACAACTACGCGCTCAACACCTACGATTACAAAAAACCCAAATACAATGTGTTTGCGGGTTATCCGATGATTGGATTCAACCCCGACGACGGTGTCAAGGTGGGCGGCATCCTCAACTACACCGTCAACGGATTCAAGCGCGCGCCATATTCCCAAAAGCACGCGTTCAAAGGCAACTACTACTTTGCCACCGACGGCTTCGAAATGTCGTACAAAGGCACTTTCCCGCAGGTAATCGGACGGTGGAATTTTGTGGTCGATGCGTTGTTTACAAGCCCTAATTTCAGCATCAACTTTTTTGGCATCGGCAACGAGACCAAAAATTACCAAAAGACGGTGGGGCGTGACTACAACCGGGTCAAGATACGGGCATTGCGTTTCGCGCCATCGATGCAATGGGTAGGCGAAATGGGCGGATCGTTCACCACCAAACTCGCGTTCGAACGCGTCAAGATCGCCAATACGACCAATCGTTTGGTGACGTTTTTGGGTGTCGTGAACCCCGATGTTTTTAACTACAACAATTTTGCCGATGTCAATGCCGAATACAGCTTCGAGAACTACGACCGCGCTGCCAATCCCACGCTGGGTATCCACTTTTCGGTGCTGGGTGGCTTCAAGATGAACATCGAAGAGACCAAGCGCCGGTTTGGGTACGGCGAAGCGGCCCTTGGGTTCAATTACCGCATTTCATCCGACGGGCGTTTGGTGTTGGCCACCATGCTCAAAGGCAAGTCGATGTTCGACGACGGGTACGAATTCTGGCAAGCACCTACCGTGGGCGGCGACAACGATTTACGCGGGTTCAGGAACCAACGTTTCTCGGGCAAGACTACGTTTTTTCAAAGCAGCGATTTGCGGTACGACCTGGGCAAATTGCGCACAGGTTTTGTACCGATGACCTACGGCGTGTTCGGCGGATTCGACTATGGGCGCGTATGGATCAAGAACGATGCATCGAACCAATGGCACCATTCGGCGGGCGGCGGTTTATGGCTCAACGGCGTAAATTTGATCACCGCGAAGTTGTCTTATTTTCAATCTTCGGACGGCGGCCGTATCTCGTTTGGTTTAGGGCTTGGCTTTTGAGCCCGATAAGTCGATGGCGTAGAGGTTGCCGCCGGTGTTTTTCTTTTTCTCGTCGCTGATCAGCAACGTGTTGTTTCCTGAGAAACAGAGTCCTTCTTTTTGCGAAAAATCGCCAAGGTCTACCTGTTCCACCTTGCCGTCCAGGAAACGGTTGCCGTCGAAATCGGTAAACAACCAAACATGGCTCGAGCTCAACAAGGCAACGGTTTTGCCGTCGGGGCTGATGTCGGCGCTGGTGATGGCGCAATGGTTAAAGTTGTCGCAGGTCGTAAATTGACCCAGTTTTTTGGCCGCGTGGTTGCCCGGTTGGTTCGGTACCTCGTACAGCGTGGTTTGTCCATCGAATTTGGAACTGCGGTTCTTGGTGAACAGATAAAAATGGTCTTGGTAAAAAAAGAACGCCTCTACGTCGAACACCAACTGTGATTTTTTGGGCGGAAAATCTTTTTGTTCGGGGAAATAGAATTGGACCGACGAAACCGTGGCTTGGTCGTTGGCGAGTGCATTTTGGCTTACCACCAAAATCGACAGGTCTTTTCGCTTGTTTTCGTTGTTGCCAAAGTCACCGATATACAGGTTGCCCGCGGCGTCGCTGGCCAAATCTTCCCAATCGATGTTCTCGGCATTGTTCACGCGAACGGTGTGTTTGATGTTGCCGCTTTGGTCGAGGCCGTAAATTTCGGGTTCGTTTCCACTGTCTTCGATTGTCCAGATCAATTCGGATTGCGGCGTCACGGCGATTCCCGAATTTTCCTTAAGCGATTTGGGAAACTCGAATACTTTCTCGAGCACTTGGGCGTTGCAAGAAGCCAGCAGCAAAAACGAAAACAGTGCGGTCTTTTCCATAAGATGGTTTTTCATACGTTAAAGATACGAAGAATGGCGGTGTCCTGTGACGGTTCGGCTATTGAAGCTCTATTTTTTTGCTTGCAAAATATCGTAAAGGTGTAAATGTAACGGCAAAACATATAAAACAACGTCGTGCCTTTGGTTGTAATTTAATGGTGAACCTAAAGCCATTGACGCCATGAAAAAAGCACTACGAAAATCGCTGCGCCGGCAAAAGCGCACGCTCGAAAACCTATCCAACCGGTTGGCCGCGATCGACTACGATCAAATCAGACTGCACCAAAAACAGTACATCGACAATTTGCTCGAAACCAACAAAAGATTACTACAGGATTTTAAGATCGACAACATCATTGTTTTTTAATATGGAACGCAAGCACCCACATCCCGATAAAAATTCGCCGCGCACCGATGCCAAACAATTCGACAGCCAAGGCTATGCCGACGACACCAAATTTACCTCGCCCGACAAATACCTCGCCCTCGAACAGAAAGGGGTGCGCTATACGGGCGAAGGACATCCCGAAAGCAATTCGGATTATTTTGAATGGTCGAACGAGGAAGGCTCCGAGAAATACCGTCTGGCGGGCCGCAACTCGCGCAATGCCGAAGCGTTCAACCAAGACGATTACATCCTCAAGGACAATCTTGGGCTCGACCAAGACCAGAACCTTTCTGTTTCGTCCGACACCGACGACCCAAACACCTCTGCGTAAAATTGATTTTCTGGAAAAGCAAAAGCCGTCCCACCAAGGAGACGGCTTTTTTATTTACCCTAAGTTCAAGTAAAGTAAAATATTTTAGCTCGCGGCGTCGAAGTAAATCGACGACAGCTTGATTTCGGTGAGTCGCGCGAACGCGTTTTTTTCTTCTTTGATGGCCAGCGCCAAAAACTCGGCGGCCAAATCTTCGTTGAGGTTGACGGCCAAAAGATGCAATTTGCCATACGCGGCTACCTCAAACTGCATCAGCTCTTGCGCGCTTGCGATGATTTCCCGATCGCGTTCATAACCCGAGTCGATCGCTTCAAAGTCGGGATGCGCGGTCATCATCGTTTCCAGCTCGGGACACCGTTGCCCTACGGCGCGTTCCCCGATGGCGTCGAACACATGGATCAACCGGATGATTTGGTTTTCGGTGACGGCCAAATGCGCCAGTATCGCCGACGTCAGTTCGTAGGAGGTGGCCAATTTGGCCAGCTTGGGTAACGCTTGGGCGAGTTGCAATTCGCACCAGTACATTTGGTGCAGCTGCTCCTCGAATTCGTTGCGCCAGTGTAGGATTTTTTCCTGTCGTTTTGGGGACTTGGCGGTAGTGAATGTTTTCATGATGGTTCCCATTTAGACTACAAATTTTTAAAATTACGGGGTGGTCTTGGTTACACATTAGACGGGAAACATTACAACATTCACATTGCGGTACTTTTTTAGCCGAAAAGTAGGAGCAACAGGTCGAGTACCGTGGTCGTCAGGAATTCGACTAGCGCAGACATTGGGCGATGACTTTGAAAGACGATACCTTGCCCGTCGATTGCAGCTTGACCAGATACACACCCGTTGACGGTACCGAAAACCTGTGCGTCGCAGGCAAATTGACTTGCTCCAGCACGCATTTTCCAGTGGGTTCGTAAACACTTATCTTTTCGATGGGCGCGCTGTGGTCGATGGTAAACCAGCCGTCTTGGGATGGATTGGGGTACACGACGGGTTTGCTTTTTTGCTGCGGTGTATCCACCGAAAGCGATGCGTCTTTGACATACACACCTTGGTTCGACGCGATGAACGTTTTCTCGCCCAGTTCGACCAACGCATAAGTAAAAAAGTCGAGCGTCTCGGAACCTACCGACCAATCGGTGCCTACCGCGTCGCGTTGTCTTTTGCACAACAGCGTGAAGTTGGCGTCTGCTACGGCCGTTGTGGTGATCGCATAGAGATGGTTCGCGCCCAATGCCATGGTGCGGCCGAGTCCGCCCGGCAGTCCGGTTTGGTCGGTGCTCCAGGTGTAGCCAAAGTTGTCGCTGCGCAACAATTGGTTAAACCGCGATACATACATCGCATCGCCTGCGCGTTGGGCATCTTCAAAATCGAGCCCCGGCTGGTATCCTTGCGCATTGTAATAAAACTCGACCCAACTGTTCGATTCGTTCAGGAAACGATAAAGTGTTCCGTTCGAACCCGCAAAGGCAATCAATCCGTCGGGGGTGTCGAGTAAGTCGTAGGCCGACATCGAGTAACTTGGCAAACCATTGGAAAAGTTGATCCACGAACCGTCGGGTTTGCGTTTGTAGATGCCGCCCCCGATGGTCGACGCAAACAATTCGCCGTCGCGTTGCGCAAAAGCCGTGACCCAACTCGAATTGAAATGGTGTGTCCACGTACCCGAAAGTTGGGACATCGGCGCCGAAAAAACGCCGTGCTGGGTACCCACGTACAGTCGGTTGCCCATTTTGGCGATGCACCTGATCTCGGTAGGCAAGGCCGTGATGGTTTTGTGTTGCCAACTTTGCGCGGCGTCGGTGCTAAAATAAACCGTCGGCCCCGACGCGGCAAAGAGCGTACCGTCTATGATGTCGATCTCGGTAAAATCGGCGGTGGGTAGGTTTTCTAAACGCGTCCAGGTTTGGGCCCCTGCCGTCATGGTGAGCAGCAGATGGGCCGCTAAGAAAATGATTGTTTTCATGATTGGTGATTGATTGATGATTGATTGTGATTGATAATTCGTTTTTTGATGACTGAAACTCAGATGCATTGGTTGGATTGACGGGACAAAATTACTTGGCCGATTGTTTGCCCGGTCATCGTATGTAACCGAAGCCGATTTTTGTGTAATGAAGCGGCCTGGTGGACATTGTTTGGATGCCGCGCGGATTCTTGCCGTTCATGTCGCGTTTTTCGGCATTCATTACAGTTGATGTTTGACATATCAACCGATTCTGTTAGGTTTGCTTTAACATCGGTCTATTGCCGTATTCCGATAAGTGTTTATCTTTAAGCCCAATAACCTGACCGTGAAAACGTTTTTGCCCTTTTGTCGTTTCTGGCTGGCCATCGTGCCGGTGCTTTTTGGTTGCCTTGCATCGGCGCAAATCCGAAAAGGCGATGCGTTTACCATGCGTATCGATTCACTCAACCGTATGGCGTTCGACGAGCCCATCGGTGTAATCAAAACCGCCGATGCGATGCTCGTGGCTGCGAAAAAGAACAAACGTACGGTAGACGAAGGTTTGTTGTTGCAGGTGAAAGGCGTCGCCAAAACCTCGCTCGGACACAACACCGAAGCGTTGCAATACCACATGCAGTCCTACCAGCTGTTCGATTCGATCCAGAACAACGAAGGCAAAATACTGGCCTTGATCAACATCGCCACGGTACACCTGAACATCGACAATGCGGTCAAGAGCCGCGAGTATCTTTTCAAGGCGTTGTCGATTACACCGCAAGGCGCCGACAACTACCTCAAGACCATTTATGTCAATCTCGGTGTGTCGTTCACCTACACCAACGATTTCAGGAAGTCGATCCATTATTACAACAAAGCCATCCCATGCCTCAAACGCGAGAACGACCACAATGGCTTGGCGGTAAACTACCACAACATCGCGGCGTGCTACCTCGAACTCAAGGAAATCAAGAATGCCGAGGCGTTTGAATTGCGCGCCCTCGAACACTACCGGCAATCGGGGAGCAAGAGCACGTTGGCGATGATTTCGCTCGAATTGGGCAAATTGTACACGATAGACCGCCAGCTCGACAAGGCGCATACGTATTTGCAAATGGGCGGGAAAGCCGCCGCCGAGCTCAATTCGCCGTACTACCGCGAAACCCATTACGAATACCTGGCGACGTGGTTCGAGGCCAAGGGCGATTTCAAGCAAAGCGCCGATTATTGGCAGCGCGCGTTGTATTTGTCCGATTCGATCCATTCCGACGAAACATTGCAAACCAGCGTCATGCTCGAGCAGCAATTCCAGTCGGGACTCCAGGCCAAGGAAATAGAGTTGCTCAAGGTGCAAAAGGCGCTCGATGCGGCCACCATCGGCAAGGCCAAGGTATGGCGACTGGTGTTTGCGGGTTTTACGTTTTTGTGCATCGCGCTTTTGTTCGTGCTGTACCGCAACTACAAACTCAAACAGTTGTCCAACCAACAGCTTTTGCACGAAAAGGACCAGCTCGCGCAAAAGAACCTGCAACTCGAAAACGAAAACATCCTCGTGCAATTCGAGACGCTCAAAAACCAGGTGAGTCCGCACTTTTTGTTCAACTCGCTCAACGCTTTGGCGTCGCTGATCAATACCGATCCGCAAAAGGCCGTACAATTTACCACCGCGTTCTCGAAGATTTTCAGGAATGCGCTCGAACTCAAGGACCGCCATCTGGTCACGTTGGCCGAGGAATTGCAGCACGTCAACGCCTATTTGTCGCTGCAAAAAATGCGTTTCGGCGACAACCTCAAGACCGAAATTTCGGTGCCGTCGAGCCGCATGAACGACTACCTTCCGCCGTTTTCGCTGCAAATGGTGGTCGAGAATGCGATCAAACACAATGTGATCTCGTCGGCCGAACCTTTGCAGATTGACGTGGGTGTCCGCGATCATTTTCTGGTGGTCACCAACAATTTGCAGCCGCGTCAGTTTGTCGAGGATTCGACCGGAACCGGCGTGAGCAACATCAAGTCGCGGTACAAATACGTGACCGAACTGGAACCTGTTTTTGAAGTCAGGAACCAGCAATACCATGTCGAACTTCCGCTAATCCAAGAAGAATGATCAGAGCTGTAATTATTGAAGACGAAAAGCCAGCGTCCGATTACCTGGCTTCGGTGTTGCACCGCATCGCACCCGACGTGACGGTGCTCAAAACCATCGACAATGTCAAGACCGCGGTACAATGGCTGGCCGAGAATCCCGTCGATTTGATTTTTCTCGACATCCATTTGGGCGACGACATCGGGTTTTCGATTTTCGAGAAGCTCAAGATTTCGGTACCCGTGATTTTTACGACGGCCTACAACCAGTATGCGATTCGCGCGTTCAAACTCAACAGCGTCGATTATTTGCTCAAACCGATTATGGAGGAAGATTTGCAGCAGTCGCTCGACAAATTCCGCTCGCAAAAGTCCAGCCCGGCCATCGACATCAACGCGCTGTTGGAAGCGATGAACAAAAAACCCGATTACCAGGAGCGCTTCATGGTGGTTTCCGGACAAAAGATCAAAAGTATTTTGGTGGGCGATGTGGCTTATTTTCTATCGGAAGGGCGTTATGTAAAATTGATTACCAAGACCAATGAGAAATATTTGCTCGACCAATCCCTTGAAAGCGTGTCGCACAAACTCGATCCGAATGTGTTCTTTCGCGTGAACCGGCAAGTAATCGTAGGGTTTGAGGCGATCCAGCAGATGGTAGTTTGGTCTAAAAGCCGGATTAAGTTGGAATTGAAACCGGCTGCGGAATTCGATGTCATTGTGAGCATCGACAATTCGGGCGATTTCAAACGCTGGCTCAACCGATAAAAAAAGCGGCCAAAAGGCCGCTTCCCAACAAAAAACTGGTAACTTAAACTTACTTTTTCACAGTTTCGGTAAACGTGGTGTTGTTGTAGGTAAAGGCAAAAAGGTATTCGCCTCTAGGAAACGCGCTGATGTCGAATTTCTTGAAAAACGATTCCTTGTTTTCGAATTTACCGGTGTAAATCTCGGTGCCGTCGGTTTCCATTACCGTAACGGTTACGGGTGTTTGCGCAAATAAAATGCTCACCGTAACCATGCTGTCCTGGATGCGCAACATGGGCTTGGCTACTTTGGGTACCGGGTTGTATGAGGTCACTTCCGGAGCGATTCCGGCGAAAGAGGTCGATGCGGTCAAAACTACCGCCAGCACTGCACTGAATTTCAATAGCTTTTTCATGATTTTTGTTTTTAAAAATTAATACTGATTGATAGGGCAAAGTACCGACATCAATCTGGCGCCCACTACACCCTGTTTGCCCAATAGTTGTGCTATTTTAACAACGAAAACGCTGTAGGTTAAAATGATGGCGCAAAAAAGCATATTGCACTACTTTTGTGGTACCAAAATCTACGGTCATGAAAACCGCACCGTCTTTTGAATCCATCGCGCCTTCGTTTGGCAGCTCGTTTTATTTTTCGCGCTACGACGAAAACCAGAACAGCAAGGCCCACGTTTGGCATTACCATCCCGAGATCGAATTGGTGTATGTGAACGGCGGGTCGGGCAAACGCCAGATCGGTTCGCATATCTCTTATTATACCGACGGCGATTTGATCCTGATAGGCAGTAATTTGCCGCACTGCGGATTCACCAACGAGCAAACAGGCAACAAGGACGAGACCGTCATCCAGATGCGTCCCGATTTTCTCGGTGCCGAATTTTTCGATACACCCGAAGCCAAACACATCCGCAATTTGTTCGTGCGCGCCAAGGCCGGATTGGCTTTTGAAGGCGAAACCAAGAAGCGGATCGGCAAGAAAATCCAACAAATGGCCGACAAGCCACAATTTGAGCGACTGCTTTCGATGCTCGAAATTCTCAACGATTTGGACCAATCCGGGGACTGCCGCATCCTCAATGCCGAAGGTTTTACAATCCAGACACGCGTCGAGGACCACGACCGCATCAACATGGTGTTCAATTTTGTCAAGGACCATTTTCGCGAACCAATCGCCTTGGAAACCGCCGCCGAACTCGCGCATTTGGCCGTGCCTTCGTTTTGTCGGTATTTCAAGAAGATCACGGGAAAGACCTTTACGAAGTTCGTCAACGAGTACCGCTTGGTGCACGCCTCGAAGTTGCTGGCCGAGCAATCGCTGAGCATCACCGAAATTTGCTACGAAAGCGGATTCAACAATTTCAGCCATTTCAACAAATCGTTTCGCGCGTTTACGGGCAAAAATCCGTCGGAATACCGTATGGCGCACAAAAGCCTTCTCGGATAATCGATCCGGGATAGTCGACGTTGGGTTTTATTGGATTGACGTTGACGGGATTGACACGATTGCCGCGTTGGAAAACGCCGATTAACAAAACTTTTCAAATATTTTACTTGCCGTTCCCGATTTCTGTCGTATATTTGCACCGAAACATCGCGGGATAGAGCAGTAGGCAGCTCGTCGGGCTCATAACCCGAAGGTCACAGGTTCGAGTCCTGTTCCCGCTACTAAACAAGACCCATCGGAATCCGGTGGGTTTTTTTATACCTTTTCGCGACGCTTTTCTGCGTTGCTTTTACACCCTGACGGATATACGTGTTGTTGGTCGATATTAACATTCGACGACGTTGGTTTCTCGCTACTTTTGCCGCCGATTTGACAAAATTGAACGCATAAATAGGATGGTTACAGTTTGTTGGGTGGACTATCTTCTTGATAATACTGCGCTTAATGCGAACTACTGCGATTTCGTAAATTCTCAAATCGAACAAAAATGTTTAAAAAAACCTACAAAACAAAAAATTTAACGCATTTTATCGATAAAAAACTACATTTCATCGATATTTTTACTTTTCTTTGTCGCTACAAGTTTTAAAAGTCATGAAAAAATTACCACTACTTGCACTCTTGATGATATTGCTTTTTCGGGTCGCCAGCTACGGACAATGCAACAACTGCCAGTACACGATTACCGTACCCAATAACGCAACCCATAACCTGACCAGCGGACAAACGGTTTGCATCACAGGGACCGGTGTCTTTACGGGCAGGCTCAACAATTTTAACGGGAATACGCTTTGTGTCGGGACCGGGGTGACCTACAATCCGTCGCAAACCCCCAATTATAATGGGAACTGGACCATCATCAACCATGGTACCTTTCAAAATACAGGAAACCTGAATTTCAATTCGGGGACGAGTTTTACCAACGGTGCTACAGGTGTGATCACGTTGGGCAATGTCAACGTCAATTCGAACATCGGTTTTGCCAATTATGGGACCATGACACTGGCCTCGTTGACCGTCAACGGCAACGGCAATGTCACCCTGGGGGGCACGACCACCATCAACGGTTCGCTCATGAACAACGGCAACATCACCGTCATCGGGAGTGTGATAGCCAACGGCATCACCAACAACGGCGGCGGTCGTATCATTGGCGGTCCGAATTCCGACTGCAACTACATCCGTTCGACAGGATCGTTCAACAACAACGGCATTTATGGACAGAATGGAACCGCTTTGCTCGTGGGCAACACGGGCGGATCGATCCAAAGCCCCGCGAGCAGTACCGTTCCTGCGGCACCCGCTTCTCAAGCCAGCAACCTACAATTGTCAGGGTCGGGCAACACGGTGAGCGGCAGTTTTACCGCGGCTACCTCGGGCGGCTATGTGATTTTGCGCGCGACGGGCAATACTGTTCCCGCAACGACCAATCCGGCTAATTTTGCAACGTTGTCGGCGGGACAAACCTTGGGTGCGTGGACGGTCGTGGCGATCAACTCGGGTCCGGGCAGCACAACTTTTTCGGACGCAGCGCCCACACTCTGTCAAAACATCTACTATAGGGTGTATACCTACAACGCCACCGGGAATTGCCGCATTTACAACACGACCAACGTGCTCACGGGATCGGTCGCCAGCACACCGGTTTTGGTCAACACGACGCCGGCTTCGCGTTGCGGAGTGGGAAGTATATCGGTTTCGGCCGACTACAGCTTGGGTTCGGTGCGCTGGTACGATGCCTCGACGGGCGGAAACCTGGTCGGTACGGGCAATAGCCTAACCTTGAATTCGCTTTCGGCGACACAAACGTTCTATGCCAGCGCTACGTTCGGCAGTTGTACGACTGCTTCAAGGACGCCGGTGACCGCCACGATCAATACGGCGCCGTCGGGCAGTATCGCGAACAGCCAAGAGGTATGCCGTGCGGCGAATCTCAACAGCATTACCATCAACACGCTCAACGGGTCGGTGGTGCGGTGGGAGTCGGCCGATGATGCCGCCTTCACAACCAATGTGACACCATTGTCCAATACGACGGGTACGCTTTCTCCCGCGCAAATGGGTTCGATAGAAAACATCAAATATTTTCGTGCGGTACTCGATAACGGCGGATGTCAGTCGACGACCAATTCGGTCTATGTAAAATATCCAACCACGACCTGGAACGGAACGCAATGGAGCGACGGCCAACCCGATTCGTCCAAACGCGTGATTTTCTCGGGTAACTTTTCTTCGGACGAGGATTTGTATGCTTGTTCGGTGCAAGTCAATGCGGGTGCGGTCGTCAAAGTCAATTCGGGCCACAATATGGTCGTGACTTGTGGCGTCGACGTCAACCAATCGAACACGCCGGGTTCGCTCACGTTCGAAGACAACGCGAGCCTCGTGCAGGTGCTTGATGGCTACACCAATTCGGGCAACATTACCTACAAGCGCAATACGGCGCCCGTTCGCCGGTTCGATTATACTTATTGGGCATCGCCGGTAGCCAACCAGAACTTGTTGGCCGTTTCGCCGGGTACGCTTTCGGACAAATTTTACCAATACAATCCGGCCATCAGCAATTGGCAGGGTGTGGCCGCGGCCAGTACCGCCATGCAACAGGGCCGCGGCTACATCATACGTGCGCCGCAAGCCTTCAGCCAAGATACGCCTGCGGTTTATGCCGCGAACTTTGTGGGCGTGCCCCACAACGGTGTGCTGACTTACAATGTGGTAGGCACGGGTTCGGGTTGGAATTTGATCGGCAATCCGTATCCCTCTGAATTGGATTTGGACGATTTTTTTGCCTACGCAGGCAACGCGGCCCTTTTAGAAGGCACCGCTTATTTGTGGACACACAATACGCTGCCGAGCAATCAAGTCCCTGGTGATTGGACCTACAACTACACCTCAGACGACTATGCCGTGTACAACAGTACAGGGTCGGTCGCGACGCGCAAGTCGTTGAGCGATGGGGAAAACGGCAACGCGCCATCGGGGAAAGTCGCTTCGGGGCAGGCCTTTTTTGTCAAGGCCGCGCAATCGGGATCGGTGGTGTTCAACAATGCCATGCGACAACGTGGCGGCAACGACGATTTTTTCAAACAAAGCCACCCTGTTTCGGGCAATGCGGCCAAACAACGTTTTTGGCTCGATTTGACCAACGACCAGGGCGCTTTCAAACAGATCCTCGTGGGATATGTGGCGGGTGCTACCAATGGTTATGAAGGACAATTCGATGGCGAGAATTTCAACGCTAACTCGGCGGTCAACTTTTACTCGATTGGCGGCGAAAAAATGCTGTCGATACAAGGTCGTGCGATGCCTTTTGAGGTAGCCGATACGGTGCCGCTCGGCTTCTCGTCTACCATGGGCGGCAGTTTCAGCATTGCGATTGGTAAGACCGATGCCGCGTTTGCCGACCGCGCGATTTATATCAAAGACCATTTGCTCCAAACCGAACACAACCTCCAAACCGGGCCTTACATTTTTACGACGGCCACCGGAACGTTCAACGACCGTTTTGAATTGGTATTCCAAACAGACGCGGCGCTCGGGCGCAACGAGGTAGATTCGAAAGGGTTGGCCATTTGGAACAACCAGGAAATACTCGGTATTGCATCGCCCAAGGTTATGGCATCGGTACAGGTATTGGATTTGAATGGACGCGTGCTCCTCGATCAGAAAATGTCGTCGGCCAGCGGTAAGGTAGACATCAGCGCGTTGAGCAATCAAATGCTGCTGTTGCGCATCAATTTTGCCGACCATACGGTGCTAACCAAGCGTTTTGTCAAATAAAACAGAGACCGTCTTTCGAGACGGTTTTTTTTAGTCTTCCCAGCCGCAAAGCGAAAGCCCCAATGACTCGGCTTTGGATTTCGGAACTTCGAATGTGCCGTGTTTGCAAGCCGACAAGCCTCGGCAATTGGCCGTGTAGTGGTATTTCTTGGCGCCCGCGGGGCCGCAGATAAAGACCTGGGTTTCGGCCCTGAACGACGTCAAGGTGATCAACAGCGACAAGGCGATCATGTACCGCAGCATGGTAACGTATTTGGGCTACCAAGATAACAAAATTCTGAAAAATGCCGCCATCGGGTGAAAATGTCCTAATTTTGCAACTTGGAACACAAAGCAGGATTCGTAAATAGTATCGATTTGATATGAAGACGAGAATGTCCGATGGATATTCGGCTTTTTGTCTTATTTAATCAAGTACCAGATGTCACACAAAGCAGGATTCGTAAATATTATCGGCAACCCCAACGTCGGCAAGTCGACACTCATGAACGCGCTGGTGGGCGAAAGGCTGTCGATCATCACCTCTAAGGCGCAAACCACGCGTCATCGTATTTTGGGCATCGTCAACGGCGACGATTTCCAGGTGGTTTTTTCGGACACACCGGGCATCATCAAGCCCGCTTATGAAATGCAGGAGTCGATGATGAACTTTGTCAAATCGGCTTTTGAAGATGCCGATGTGTTGATTTACATGGTCGAAATCGGCGAACAAGCCTTGAAGGACGAGGCGTTTTTCAACAAAATCGTCCATGCGAGGATTCCGGTGATGCTGTTGCTCAACAAAATCGACAATTCGAACCAGGAACAGCTTGAGGAACAGGTGCAATTTTGGAAAGAAAAGGTGCCCAACGCCGAAATCTTTCCGATATCGGCGTTAAAGAATTTCAACGTTCCCGAAGTATTTGCGCGCATCATCGAATTGCTTCCTGCCTCGCCACCGTTTTATCCAAAAGACCAGCTCACCGACAAACCCGAGCGCTTTTTTGTCAACGAAACGATACGCGAAAAAATCCTGCTGCACTACAGCAAAGAAATTCCGTATGCTGTAGAAATCGAAACCGAGGAGTTTCTCGAGGACGACAAAATCATCCGCATCCGTGCCGTGATCATGGTCGAGCGCGATACGCAAAAAGGCATCATTATTGGCCACAAAGGCGCCGCACTCAAGAAAGTGGGCGTCGAGGCGCGGGCCGATCTCGAAAAATTCTTCGACAAGCAGGTGCACCTGGAAACCTACGTCAAGGTCAACAAGGATTGGCGCAGCAACGAGCGGCAATTGCGCCGCTTTGGCTACAACCAGAACTAATCATTTTAAGGAAATCTAGGCCGCGATGGCATCGACAAAGTGATAGAGCGCGTCGATTTGCCGCGCGCCTTTGCGTTTGTATTGTTCGGCCACGAGATACATGGCAAACCACACCGAAACCATCACAAACATCACAAAGAGTTGCACGTTGAAGTTGTAGCCAAGGTTAAACTTGTACCACGCGATAACCCCCGACAGCACAAAAATAAAGATGCTCGCAATTTTGATCATCACGAAAAAGGCCCAAAGCAATGGGTTTTCGGCGATTTTCCCTTCGATGCGCGTTTCGTTCTCGGCCTTGACCAACCGCAGGCGCAACATGGGCGACCAATAGTGTTTCTTTCGCTGGTCGACCTCTACCCAAATGTGGTCGCCGTTGCTGCGCACCTCGTAATCGGCTTGGTCTTTGGCTTGCAGTTGGTTGCAGGCCGCCTTGATTTCGTCGGTGGTTTTGTACGACGATTTTTGGATTTGCCATTTTTCGGTTCTCATGGTAGTCGTTTTTGGTATTTTACAAACGATGGGGCGTTTCAAAATATTCGTTAAAGTTGGTTAAAGAAAAAATAAATAAGACACACCTAAAAAATTAATCGTTGAAAATCAAAACTTTACGGCGAATTGCAAAAATAATATCACCTTCCCTGTAACGCGTCGCGCAACTTGGCGTCAAGTAGGGCATCATCAATCAAAAATCAATCAACATGCAATCACTAAGCGTCGCGTGCCTTGTCCTGCGCGGCTTCCCTTCCAGTTTACATTATCGTTTCACGCCGTTGGGCGAATGCTAGACGGTGTTGATCGCCCTAAGTCTTGTCCTTTTTCATGGGGCTGACCAAGGACGGTCTACCATCAATCAAGAAAGAAAGTTAGGTTATAGTTTTGTTTAGGTAGGAAAGGCCGCGCGGTAACGTTCGGTCTTTTCTTTTTTAGTTGTGGTTTGACTTTACGCCAAACGCACGGTTTTTGGTTTTTTTACGCTACCTTTGCGCAAAATTTTCAAGCCACTATGAGCCATATTGTTGCGATTGTAGGAAGACCAAACGTTGGGAAGTCGACGTTGTTCAACCGGTTGATCCAGAGAAGGGAAGCGATTGTCGATTCGGTATCGGGCGTTACGCGCGACCGCAATTACGGGAAAAGCGAATGGAACGGAAAAGCGTTTTCGGTGATCGATACCGGCGGATATGTACGCGGGAGCGATGATATTTTCGAAGGCGAAATCCGCAAACAAGTCGAATTGGCCATAGACGAAGCCGATGTCATTTTGTTTGTCGTAGACGTCGAAGAAGGCATTACACCCATGGACGAAGAGGTCGCCAAATTGCTGCGCAAAGTAACCAAGCCCGTGCTGTTGGGTGTCAACAAAGTCGACAACGCGATGCGCGAGAAAGATGCAATCGAGTTTTACAACCTCGGTTTGGGCGATTACACCACGTTTGCCAGTACGTCGGGCAGCGGGACGGGCGAATTGCTCGACAACCTGGTCGCTGCGTTTCCCGACAAACCCGAACCCACCAAAGAAGAAATCGAATTGCCGCGTTTTGCGGTCGTCGGACGTCCGAATGCGGGTAAGTCGAGCTTCATCAACGCGCTGATAGGCCAGGACAGGTATATCGTCACCGATATTGCGGGAACTACGCGCGATGCGATCGACACCAAATTCGACCGTTTTGGTTTTGAATTTAATTTGGTCGATACGGCCGGAATCCGCCGAAAAGCAAAAGTCAAGGAAGACCTCGAGTTTTATTCGGTCATGCGTTCGGTGCGCGCCATCGAACACGCCGACATCTGCATCCTGATCATCGACGCGACGCGCGGATTCGAAGGACAGGACCAAAGTATTTTTTGGCTGGCCGAGAAGAACCGCAAAGGGCTCGTCATTTTGGTCAACAAATGGGACCTGGTCGAGAAAGATACCATGTCTACGCGCGATTACGAAGCCAAGATCCGCAAGGAAATAGAACCTTTTACCGACGTGCCGATTTTGTTCGTGTCGGCGCATACCAAGCAACGTTTGCTCAAGGCGCTCGAGGCATCGGTACAGGTGTTCGAGAACCGCAAACAGCGCATCCCGACGTCTAAATTCAACGATTACATGCTCAAAGTGATCGAGGGGCATCCGCCGCCGGCGCTCAAGGGCAAGTACGTCAAGATCAAGTATTGTATGCAGCTTCCTACGCCTACGCCGCAGTTTGTGTTTTTTGCCAATTTGCCGCAGTATGTCAAGGAGCCGTACAAGCGTTTCCTCGAAAACAAGATCCGTGAGAATTGGGACTTTTCGGGCGTGCCGATCGATATTTACATCCGCGAGAAGTAAGCATACCCAACGCATCAATCAAAATCAATCGCCGGGCTAATCACCCCATGATGACGGGCTTTCCCGACATCGCCAGCCGTTAATTTTTTGATATGCTTTTCAATACCGTAAATTTTGCGGTCTTCCTGCCTGTTGTGCTTGCGCTGTATTGGCTCGTGACCCAAAGGAATCTCAAGTTGCAGAACGTTTTGCTTCTGGCGGCGAGTTATTTCTTTTATGCGTGTTGGGATGTGCGGTTCCTGGCGTTGCTCATTTTCTCTACGGGGCTCGACTATTACACGGGCATCAAGATCCACGATGCGCGTGGCAAAAAGGCGAAAAAGTTTTGGCTTTGGTTGAGTTTGGCGATCAACCTTGGTTTTCTCGGAATTTTCAAATACTATAATTTCTTTGTCGAATCGTTTGCCGACGGGATTGCGCTGTTTGGCGCACGCCCCAACGTTTGGCTGCTCGATTTGATCCTGCCCGTCGGGATTTCGTTTTACACCTTTCATGGCATCTCCTACATTGTCGACATTTACCGAGGGAAAATCAGCCCGGAGCGCAATTTTGTCAACTATTCGGTTTTTGTGAGTTTCTTCCCGTTGCTCGTGGCCGGGCCTATCGAACGCGCGACGCACCTGTTGCCACAAATCAGGAACAAGCGTATTTTTTCGTCGGCGCAATTCAACGACGGGCTTCGTCAAATCCTGTGGGGACTCGTCAAAAAAGTAGTCATTGCCGACAATTGCGGTGTTTTTGTGGATGATATTTTTAGCCATTCCGATACCTATTCGGGCAGTACGCTGGTTTTGGGCGCGATTTTGTTTTCGTTCCAGCTCTATGGCGATTTTTCGGGTTATTCCGATATTGCACTCGGAACGGCCCGTCTTTTTGGCATCGAACTGTTGCGCAATTTTTCGTTTCCGTACTTTTCGCGTGACATCGCCGAGTTTTGGCGACGCTGGCACATGTCGCTCACCACTTGGTTCAAGGATTATGTTTACATTCCGCTCGGTGGATCCAAATCGTCCAAATGGTTCAACATTCGTAACGTGTTCATCATCTTTTTGCTGAGCGGTATTTGGCACGGCGCGAGTTGGAAATTCGTATGTTGGGCCATGATCAACGCATTGTATTTCCTGCCATTGTTGCTGGCCAACCGCAACCGCAAGCATTTGGAGATCGTGGCCTACGATCGTATGTTTCCGACACCAAGGGAAGTATGGCAAATGGTAGCCACGTTTATGCTCACGGTATTCTCACGCATTTTTTTCCGTGCCGATGACGTGCACCACGCCTTTGCGTTCATAAAACGTGCGTTCAGCGAATCGTTGTTGACCATCCCACAAGTCATACCAACGCGCGTGCTGTTGCTCATCGCGGTGTTCATGGTAATCGAATGGACGGGCAGACGCGGCGGTTACGCCATCGCCCACACGTTCGAAAAGGCGCCCAAACCGCTCCAATGGTCGTTTTACTATGTGTTGGTATTCGCGGTGTTTTACTGCAGCAACAGCGGGCAACAATTCATTTATTTCCAATTCTGATGAGAAAGACGGCCTTCAAATTAGCGTTGTTTTTGTCGCCGATCTTCTTGGTGTGGATTGCCGTCGAGACCTTTTATCGGGCGGTGCCGAACAATTACACCGTCAAGCACGACTACATGCAGGCCAATGCGCGCGAGATCGGGACGTTGCTTTTTGGGAGCTCGCACTGTTTTTACGGACTCAATCCCAAGTATATGTCGGGACACGTCTATAATTTGGCCAACATCAGCCAGCCTTTGTATTACGATGCATTGTTGTTCGACCAATACATCGATAAGATGCCAAAGCTCAAACGGGTGGTTTTTTGCATCGAATACTCCAACCTGAGCCATGTGCCGGGAACGGGCGAGGACGATTTCCGCAAATACTACTATGAAAATTACATGGATATCGATGCCGGTATCGTGTCGGCGTTCGATCCCAAAAAGTACAGTTTGGCGTTTACGCGAAGCCTTGAGCAAACATGGGCTTCTTATGAACGATTCGATTATTTCGGGACCATCGTCGATTGCGATGCCAACGGTTGGGGCAACAATTACCCCAAGGTCTATCGGTACAAACCGAGTTACAATGTCCAGGAAAGACTGGCCGCGCACGAGGACGGTTCGACCGATTTCTCGGCCAACCTAAAAAGACTTGAAAACGCAATCGCGCGGTGCGGCCAACGCAACATCGAAGTGGTCATCGTCTCGTTGCCGCAAAGTCAATTGTACACCGCAGGGCTCAACCGCCACAAACTTGAATTGATTTATGCTACGTGCACGCGATTGTCCGGAAAGTACGACCATGTACGCTATCTCAATCTGTTCGAAGACCGTCGTTTTACCGACGAAGACTTTTTTGACGCCGATCACTTGAACGACGTCGGCGCCATCAAATGCACGCAAATCGTCGAGAAGTTCCTCGTAAAATAGCTACTTGCATTTTTCGGCCACGATGGCTTTGGCCCTTCCGAATCCCATGCGTAGCGCGATCTTTAAGTCGGCGCAAAAATCACCACTTACTTTGTGGTTGATGCGGTACATGGCCCGATTGTAATAGGCTTCGGGGTTTTGCGGATCCAACGAAACCACTTTGTCAAAATCGGCCAAGGCTTCCTTTTGCCCGAGCATGGCCTTGCAGATGCCCCGGTTTTGATAGGCGTCGGCCAAACTGGGTTTGAGCGCTATGGCGGCATCAAAATCCGACACGGCTTCGTTGAATTTTCCGTTTTCCTGCAGCAACGTGCCGCGGTTCATGAGTGCCGCAAAATGATCGGGATTGCGGTCCAGACATTGGGTGTAGGCCTCGATTGCGCCTGCCTTGTCGCCGCAATTGGACATCGAATAGCCGCAATTGAAATGCGCTTTCGCCGAACGGTTGTCGAGCGCGATGCACTTTTGATAGTCGGCTACCGCACCTTTAAAGTCGCCCAGCTTGTCCTTGACCATGCCACGGCTGTAGAAAATCCCGAAATCGTCCGGGTCGCGCAAAGCGGCCAAGTCGTAATCGGCGAGGGCGCTTTTGAATTCGCCCAGTTTGTATTTGCGTTGCCCGCGCAGGTGAAAATTGAATGCCGACGGATCGGTTTTGATCATTTCGTCGAGCTCCATGATTTCTTCGTTGAGTTCGGCTGCGCTGAGGTCTTGGGCTTGCGAAAACCCATACCAGAACAAGGCCAGAAAAACCAACAGTTTTTTCATATCCGCTGCTTACCAACTGCCGCTCGAGCCACCGCCGCTGAATCCGCCGCCGCCAAATCCGCCGCCAAAACCACCGCCACCAAAGCCGCCACCGCCAAAGCTGCCGCCGCCAGACGAGCCGCCAAAGCCGCCGCGTCCGAGGCTGCTCAGGATGATCATGTCGCCCAGATCAAAACCACCGCCGCCACGTCCGGAGTTGTTGCCGCCGCCACGTCGTCGGGTAATGATGGCCAAAATAATGATGAAGATGATGACAAAAACGATGACGGGAATGCCGCCGCCGTGGTCTTGTTTGCGCTGGCCTTTGTATTTTCCGGTGAATACGTCGAACAAAGCATCGGCACCCTTGTCGAGCCCGTTGTAATAACTTCCGGCCTTGAATTCGGGGATGATGATGTTTCGGATGATTTCGCCGCCCTGACCCGCGGTGAGCCGGTCTTCGAGCCCATATCCGGGCATGATGGCAACCTGCCGGTCGTTTTTGGCGACCAGGATGATCACGCCGTTGTCCTCTTTTTCTTGCCCGATACCCCAGGTGTGGCCCCAATTGGTGGCCAGTTGCTTGATGTCTTCGTTTTGGAGCGATTCGATCGTGATGGCCACGATTTGTGTGGTGGTCGAATCGGAATAACGGATGAGTTTTTGTTCGAGTTGCGTTTTTTCGGAGGCGCTGAGCAAGTTCGCGTAATCGTACACCGAGGTTTGCAACGACGGCTTGGGCGGAATCTTGAACTGCGCAAAGGTCAGTTGGGTCAACAACAATAACGATAAAATCGTTATTTTTTGGTAGAAAGAACGCACCATCAGCCTTTCGAGATTTCGTTAGACAATTCGTTGGTATCGCCGTGTTCCCACGGGAAGTATTGGTGCAGTTTTTCGCCGGCCCGCGTGATGCCATCGACAAGGCCTTGTTTGAAGTGGCCTTGTTTGAATTGCGTTTGCATGGCATCGCGTGTGCAATCCCAAAAATCGTCGGGAACTACAGCGTCTATCCCCTTGTCGCCGCAAATCACAAACTGATGATCGTCGACGGCCACATAAATGAGCACGCCGTTTTGGAGCTTGGTGTTGTCCATCTTGAGCCAATGAAAAACTTCCGTCGCACGCTCGAAGGCGGCAACGGAAGTTGATTTTTCTATATGTACGCGGATTTCGCCCGACGTTTGGCTTTCGGCGCGTCGGATGGCTTCGACGATTTCGCGTTCTTCGTCGGCGGTCAAAAAATCCTCGACTTGTGACATGGTTTAGAATTTAACTTCGACCGGTTTGTCGGCACCCGCCACGGCTTCGAAATACGCTTTTTTCTGGAACCCGAGCATGCCCGCCAAGAGCGAATTCGGGAACGTGCCGATGTGGTTGTTGTATGGCTTGACCGCTTCGTTGAAACGCGTACGCGCCGTGAGGATCTGGTTTTCGGTGCTCGCCAATTCGTCCTGCAATTTGAGGAAGCTTTGGTCGGCCTTAAGGTTAGGATACTGCTCTACGCTCACCAACAACCGCGACAAAGACGACGATACGCTGCTTTGCGCCGCGTTGAATGCGGCAAGTTGTTCGGCGGTGATGTTAGAAGGGTCGATGGTCACCTGTGTCGCCTTGGCGCGCGCCTCGATGACCGCGGTAAGCGTCGATTTTTCGTGCTCGGCATAACCCTTGACCGTGTTGACCAAGTTGCCGATCAAGTCGTTCCTGCGCTGGTAAGACGTTTGTACGTTACCCCAAGACTCCTCGATGTTCGAATTGAGTGTCACGGCCGTGTTGTTGATTCCCTTAACCCAGAAATAGCCGATCAATACGATGGCTCCTACGATAATCCAAGGCAAAAATTTTCTCATGATTGTTTGTTTTTATGATTAGTGATGCGGCCGTTCAGCATAAAACGTACCAATTTTTATTTTGCTGTATTTTTAGTCTTAGGCAATAAACTTATTGCTGAATTTTCAAGCGGGTTCTCCGGTTTCTTAATTTTGCTTATTGCTTATTGCTTATTGCTTATTGCTTATTGCTTATTGCTTATTGCTACAAATGATTTTTGATTTCGGTGAGTTGCGCCTTGATGGTCTCGAGCTTGTTGATGATCTCGAACTTGTCGAGCGTCTTCTTTTGGCCCTCCTTCAAATGCGTGCGCGCGCCATCGAGCGTAAAGCCGCGTTCCTTGACCAGGTGGTAGATCAGCTGCAGGTTCTTGACGTCTTCGGGTGTGAACATGCGGTTGCCCTTGGCATTCTTCTTGGGTTTGAGGATGTCGAATTCCTTGTCCCAAAAACGAATCAAAGACGCGTTGACGTTGAACGCCTTGGCGATTTCGCCTATGCTAAAATACCTTTTGTCTGGTGATAAATCGATGTGCATTTAGTCGAGAGATTGGTTTTCCTGATTGGCTAATTTAGAAATTACTACGTATTCTGCCGCAGAAATATTGCCATAATAAAAATTAAGCGGGTTCACGACCTCGCCGTTTTTGTGTACTTCGTAGTGCAGGTGCGGTGCTTCAGACCGTCCGGTGGAGCCCACAAACCCAATAACATCGCCACGTTTGACACTTTGTCCGGCGCGTACCTTGTACTTGCTCAAGTGCCCGTACAGCGTGTGGTAGCCGAATCCGTGGCGAATCACGATGTGGTTGCCATAACCCGATGCGGTGTTGTCGGCGCGTTCGACCACGCCATCGCCCGTGGCATAAATCGGGGTGCCCGTTTTGGCCGAAAAATCCATACCTGCGTGAAATTTGCGCGCCTTGGTAAACGGATCGGTGCGGTAACCAAACCCCGACGCGACGGCGCGTAGGTTTTCATTCCGTACGGGCTGTATGGCCGGGATGGCCGCAAGCAGTTTGTTTTTTTCCTTGGCGAGTTTGGCGATTTCGTCGAGCGATTTGGATTGGATCACGAGTTCCTTCGAAATGACATCGACGCGTTTGGACGTATTGACCACCAGTTCCGAATTGTCGAAACCTTCGAGCTCCTTGTAGCGGTTGACCCCGCCAAACCCGGCTTTGCGTTGCTCTTCGGGGATCGGGGCGGTGTTAAAGTAGGTGCGGTACAGGTTGTTGTCGCGGTCTTCGATTTCGGCCAGGACCTCGTCTATCTGGTCCATCTTTTTGTTCAGGATGGCGTAATTGAGTTTGAAGTTCTCGATCTCACGCGCCTGCAAGCGGTCTTTTGGCGTTTCGAAAAAAGGCGTGTTCAACAACACCAAAAAAGCCAAGACCCCAAACAACGCCGCCGCCGTCAAAAACAACGCCGCATAAGCGAATTTCGTTCGCTTGCGCACCTTGATTTTTTTGTACGCCAGATTTTCGGGATCGTAGTAATATTTTACCTTTTTCATTCGAAGGTATTCATTGTTTTGTCAATGGTCTCATGGAATTCGCATTATTGGCTTTTGTATCAAATTCAAAATCTACAAAATGCTCATTTCACTCGGTTTTGCTATTGTTTTTTTGGTCTCGTGGAATTCGCATCATTTGGCATTTCGGCTCTGAATAAATTTATTCGATGCTCATTTCATTCTGTATAAATTCCTATTTTTGCGCGAGAAAAGCAGGAGGTGAACAAATTTACCAAAAAGTTTTTAAAAAGGTTGAATCGTTGATTTGTTTAATCGTTTAATCGATGGCAACGGTTCAACGATTAAACGGTTCCACGATTAAACCCAAAAAATGAAGTCACAAGACATTAGAAAACAGTTTCTCGATTTTTTCCAATCCAAAGGCCACTTGATCGTGCCGTCGGCGCCGATTGTCTTGAAAGACGACCCGACGCTCATGTTCAACAACTCGGGCATGGCGCAGTTCAAGGAGTTTTTCCTGGGCAACGGTACGCCCAAGTCCAAAAGGATTGCCGATACGCAAAAATGTCTGCGCGTGTCGGGCAAGCACAACGATTTGGAAGAAGTGGGCATCGATACCTACCACCATACGATGTTCGAAATGCTCGGCAACTGGTCTTTTGGCGATTATTTCAAGAAGGAAGCGATCCATTGGGCATGGGAACTGCTCACCGAAGTCTACAAAATCGACAAGGATATTTTGTATGTGACCGTGTTCGAAGGTTCGAAAGAAGAAAACGTCCCGTTCGACCAGGAAGCCTACGACATCTGGAAGACGTTGATTCCGGAAGACCGTATCTTGCTCGGCAACAAAAAAGACAATTTTTGGGAAATGGGCGATCAAGGCCCTTGCGGACCGTGCTCTGAAATACACGTCGACATTCGTTCGGCAGACGAAAAAGCAAAAACGCCGGGCAAGGATTTGGTCAACGCCGACCATCCGCATGTGGTCGAAATCTGGAACAACGTGTTCATGGAGTTTAACCGCAAAGCCGACGGTTCGCTCGAAAAATTGCCTGCGCAACACGTCGATACCGGTATGGGATTCGAGCGTTTGTGCATGGTTTTGCAAGGCGTACAATCGAATTACGACACCGATGTGTTTTCGCCGTTGATCCAAAAAATCGAAGCAGTTACGGGCGCCAGTTATACGATGAAAGCGTCGGGTGAAGCCGAAGAAAAAACCAACATCGCGATTCGCGTCATCGCCGACCACGTGCGCGCCGTGGCCTTTGCCATCGCCGACGGACAATTGCCGTCGAACACGGGCGCGGGCTACGTCATCCGACGCATTTTGCGCCGTGCGATCCGCTACGGATTTACGTTTTTGAATACCAAGGAAGCGTTCATTTACCAATTGGTCGAAACGCTGGCTGCGCAAATGGGCGGCGCGTTTCCGGAAATCGTTACCCAGAAAAACCTTGTCATGAACGTGATCCGCGAAGAGGAACAATCGTTTTTGCGCACGCTCGACCAAGGCCTACAGTTGCTCGACAACGTCATTGCGGAAACCAAGGGCGAAGAAGTCGCGGGCGAAAAGGCGTTCGAACTTTACGATACCTTCGGATTCCCGAAAGATTTGACCGGGCTGATCCTCAAAGAAAAAGGCATGTCGTACAACGAGACCGATTTCGACAAGGCGATGCTCGAGCAAAAAACCCGATCGCGCGCCGCATCCGAAGTGTCGACCGACGACTGGACGGTTTTGGTAGATGGCAACGTCGAGACCTTTGTCGGGTATGACCAACTCGAAAACGAAGTCAAAATCACGCGCTATAGAAAAGTCGATTCAAAAAAAGACGGTATGTTGTACCAGATCGTACTCGACCACACGCCATTTTATCCCGAAGGCGGCGGACAAGTAGGCGACAAGGGCACATTGTCGAATTCGAACGAGAGCATCGACATCATCGATACCAAAAAAGAAAACAACCTGATTTTGCATTTCGCCAAGCGATTGCCCGAAAATGTCAACGGGAATTTTGTCGCCAAAGTCAACGGCGGTTTGCGCGACCACACCGCGAGCAACCACTCGGCGACGCACTTGCTGCACCAGGCCTTGCGCGCGATTTTGGGTACGCATGTCGAGCAAAAAGGCTCGCTCGTGAACCCGAATTATTTGCGTTTCGACTTTTCGCACTTTGCCAAGGTCACCGACGCCGAACTCAAGCAAGTCGAAGATTTTGTCAACGAAAGAATACAAGAGCATTTACCGCTCGTGGAACGCCGCAGCATCCCGTTTGCGCAAGCGATCGAGGAAGGCGCGATGGCACTCTTTGGCGAAAAATACGGCGACAACGTGCGCGCGATCAAATTTGGCGACAGCATGGAATTGTGCGGCGGCATCCACGTGCCGAACACGGCCGACATCTGGCATTTCAAGATTGTCAGCGAAGGCGCAGTGGCTGCGGGAATCCGTCGTATCGAAGCCATCACGAACGATGCGGTCAAGGACTATTTTGCATCGCAGGAAAAAGCATTGGACGAAATCAAATCGGCCTTGAAGAACCCGCAGGATGCCTTGAAAGCCGTGGTTTCTTTACAGGAAGAAAACGCCAAACTCGCCAAGCAGATCGAGGCTTTGCTGAAAGACAAGGTCAAGGCGATGAAGACCGGATTGGTATCGGAACTGCAAGAAATCAACGGCGTGCAATTCCTGGCCAAGCAAATCGATTTGAATCCTGAAGGCGCGAAAGATCTCGCCTACGAAATCGGCGCGACGGGCCAGAATATTTTTCTGTTGTTGGCCACGGCCGATGAAGGCAAACCGATGCTGACGTGCTACATTTCTAAGGAGCTTGTGGCCGAAAAAGGATTGAACGCAGGGCAAGTCGTGCGCGAACTGGGCAAATACATCCAGGGCGGCGGCGGCGGCCAACCGTTTTTTGCGACCGCGGGCGGAAAGAATCCGGACGGGATTGCCCAAGCGCTTGAAAAGGCGGTTGACTTTATCAAATAAATTGAGCCCGGGTAATCTCGGGCTTTTTTGTACGATTGTTTTTTTGTTGGTTTTTTTTGAGTTTATTTGTTGCAAACAAACCGTGATGAAAAGAATACGACTGTTAATAGGCGTGGTTTTTTTGTTCGCATCGTGCGGAGATGATCAAGAAAATGCATTTCCCGTAGAATCGATCAACCAAAACGGGACGAGATTGGTTCGGCTGGTGTCGCACAACGATGATTATCCGAACGCGATCTATACGATGCGGTATTACTATTTGGGCAATATGCTGTACAAGTTTACCGGGAACGATGGTAATTCGTCTAACGACTTGACCCTGATTTATACGTATTCAGGCAATCGGATTGCTAAAATCGAGAGTTTCAATTACAACAACTCGAAAATGCGCGAAACGTTGTTCACATACAATGGCGCCGGCGATTTGATCCATGAAACACGTTATGAGCTAGCCGATACAGAATTCAGTTACACATGGAATTCGAGCAACATCCTAACCAGGCAAGCCTATTTTGTAGACGATGACAACCAAACCCATTACGGCAACAAGCAACGCTTTGCGTTCAACAACAATGAGGTGGTCAACAAATGGAGTGAGGTGGACAACATCGCCCGTGACAGCGTTCACGAAACCATCACCTATGACGCGCACAACAGCCCGATGAAGAATGTGCCAGGATATGACAAAGTGGTTTATTTTCACCCTTGGCGCGAATTTTTTTATTTTGGCAACCAACAGAATGTGTTGACATCGTCGTCGGTAATTTACTACAACGGTAACCAAAGCATACAAAATATGGTTTTTGCCTACACCTACAACAGCTTTGGCTATCCTATGTCGTGCCGATTGCAATTCGTCAGCAATGATACCGGTGAAATAGTCGACACGCCTTACCGAATGGAATACTATTATGAATGACACTATGAAAAAACTGGCTTTTATTTTCGGCGTTTTGATGTTCGTAGCTTGCGGCGACGACGATCAACCCATCGTCGTCCCCGACAACGTCGATGGTACGCTGCTCAAAAAAGCCGTGTACATCAACACCAACGGCAATGTCTCTACCGCCGAATACACGTACGACAACAACAAACTGCTCAAGATCGAGGCCAATTCGGGGTCATCGACGACCTATGTGTACACGGGCAACCTGATCACGCGCATCCACTATAATTTTGGGTCGCTCAACACCGAAACCCATTGGCTTACGTACAACGGTGCGGGCCGTCTCGAATCGCTCAAGAAAAAGGTGCTCGACGACATCACCTACAGCGTGACCTATACCGAAAACGACGACAACACCGTAACGGTCAACGAATACAACGGCGATTTTGCGCTGGGTGCAACCATGGTGGGCGAAAGCAAGGTCTATCTCGCGGCCGACGGATCGGTGAGCAAGCTCGAGCGTTACAACGGCCCGGCGACCACCACCTATCATTTTACCTACGATGCGCAATTGGTACCTACGGCCGACATAATAGGGTACGACAAATTGCGTTTCTACCATGTGGGGACGTCGGCGAATCCGCACAATTTGTTGACGGTGACCGGTTCGGCCGAACTGACGATGACCAATACGTACAACGCGCAAGGCTATCTTTCTACCGCCAAGGAAGGCGACAACGGGCCGAGCGTCAAATATTTTTATTACTAAACCATGAAAAAACTACTTTTCCTGTTGGCCGTTGTGGCCGTTTCCTGCGACAGCGGGGCAGACCTCACGCCTTATGACCCGAACGCTACGCTGACCACGACGTTGCTGTCCAAAATCATCGAGACCGACGATTCGGGCAACGAGGTGACCACCGAGTTCAATTATGAAGGCTACAAGATTGTGAATTTTGTGAGCTCGGACGGCGGCTCTGCTGTGTTCATCTATTCGGGCAACATCATCAGCCAGATCAAATACTTCCAGGGCACGACGCTCGAACAAACCGATTTGTTCAATTACAATGCGCAGGGGCAAATCACCTCGCATACGATGCAAATCCACGAAAGTGACTACGCCACGCGCGAAGATTATGTGCACCATCTGGACGGCAGCATTTCGTATACGGTTTGGTTTGGTACGATCGATTCGCAACCCGATTCCGATTTGTCGGGCAAGTTGTTCTTCGAGAACGGCGAGGTCGTCAAGCAAGAGACCTATTTGAACGGGTCGTTGTCGATGTCGGAAACCTATACCTACGACGCGAACAACAATCCGCTGCGCAACGTCATCGGGCTCAACCAGGCATTTTTGTACCAGCTCGATATTGGCGGCATGGCGCGTAACCTGCGTCAGACGTCGGGTTCGACCAATCCGGTAGACATCACCTACACTTACACGTTGAACGGATTTCCAGAGACAAGCCAATCGACGAGCGCGCTCGAGGGCGGTGTTTTTACACAGTATTTCTACTAGGCGTTGCAGCTGACCACACCCATAGCGATCACGCCAAGCGACAAACCGATAGGATACGGGTCGAACGTGGTGCTGTTGGGTTCGTGCTTTGCGGTGAACATGGCCGATAAATTCGATTATTTCCAGTTCAGGCATACGGTGAACCCGTTCGGGATACTGTTTCATCCGCTGACCATCGAAAGGTTGGTGGAACGGGCGTTGGCGCCGCGCGATTTTGTCGAAGCCGAAGTATTTTTCCACAACGAGCGCTGGCATTTTTTCGATGCACATTCCGAGTTGAGCCATCCCGATAAGGCGCAATTGCTTGCTGCGCTCGATACCGCCGTCGCGCAAACCCGCGATGCGCTGCAAACGGCGACACATATTGTAGTCACGTACGGCACGGCATGGGTGTACCGTCACCTTGAAACGGGGCGTGTGGTGGCCAATTGCCACAAAGTGCCGCAACGCGAATTCACCAAGGAGCTGCTTTCGGTTTCGGGTATTGTCGAGTCGGTCGAGAACACGTTGGCGATGGTGGCGCAAATCAATCCTTCGGCTACGGTTGTCTTTACGGTATCGCCCGTGCGCCATCTCAAGGACGGATTGGTCGAAAACCAGCGCAGCAAGGCGCATTTGATTGCGGCGTTGCACGAGGTGTTGGACGGTTCGCATCACCATTATTTTCCGGCGTTTGAGATCATGATGGACGAGTTGCGCGATTACCGTTTTTATGCCACCGATTGGATCCATCCGAACCAAACCGCCATCGAATACATTTGGGAAAAATTTGCCGGTGCCTGGATCGACCCCGCAGCACAAGCCGTCATGGACCGCGTCGACAGCATCCGAAAACGCACCGCGCACAGGCCGTTCAATCCCGAATCGGAAAGCCATCGCAAGTTTTTGGGTCAACTCCAATCGGACATTGCGCAACTCCAATCGCAATGCCCGCACATGCGGTTTTAGGGAATCGTACGAAACAGCTTCTTTGTGCTGAGATCAAAAATACGTAGTTCTTCGTATTGTAACGCACCATTACTTGGGCCAGATTTGCAGGGTAAAACTTTAACTCAAAATCAAAACCCATGAAAACTTTTGCAAAAACTTCTTTGATTGCTTTTTCGTTGTTCTTGGCTGCGTGTAGCTCAGACGACAACAACAATGCTTACGTGCCGCCTGTAGGTACGCCGAGCAACGATACTTATGTGACCGGAAAAGTCGAAGGCGCCGATTTCAGTTCGATTATTTTTGGCGTGTCGGCTGCGAACTGCCAGAAGATAGGATCGGGCGACGACCAGATCGTGACCATTTTGGGTAGCGACATGGCGGCCAATTCGATCACCATTTCGTTGTATGGTCCGATCACCGCACGCGACTATACGGTCAACGCGGGTACCAATTCGTTCCTGAATTACAGCCCAGGGTCTGGCGGCGTAGCATTTGCGACCACAGCCGATTGTACAGGCGCAAGCGGCACGATTACCGTAACCCATGTAGACGACAGCAAGGTCGAAGGGACGTTCAGTTTTACGGGCGTAGACACCGAAGATTGCGCAGGCGGAAGCAAGACCATCACCCAAGGAACGTTCAGGGGAACGTACCAGTAATAATAGCACACGGTGGCTGGATCTGCGACCGCCGTTTGTTGGTTTAGTTCTGAAAAAATACGGCATCTGTCGTATTTTTTCTTTTGTCGCCTTGGTGCAAATTTGTACACTGACTAACCCCGTTTGAATATGGTTCTCTTCCTGATCGCCGTGATTGTTGCCCTGCTGGGTATCATCGTTTACCTGAATATCGAATTCTATAAAGAGAAAAAGCGTTTTCGTGCCAAGATCGAGGCCATGCAACACGTGATTCGTGAAATCACGAACAAGCAATTGGGGCAACAAGGCAAGCTCAGGCTGTCGGACGAACTCAACCAGTCGCTTCGGTCGAGCCAACATGCGTTGAGCCAGGACATTTTTGGGCTCAACTATGCGCTTTTCGATATGTTGAAAAATAACCGTGGCGAAGAATAACCGACAATCCAATTTTGTTATTTTTATCAGCAAACGACTCGCGTCTATGAAGTTGATTCTCTTGGTTACCGGTTTGTTGTTCGTATGGGGTGTTCACGGACAGTCCAAATTAGACAGCGTCAAAAGAGTCGCGAAAACCGGAAAAGGCTTGGCGCAGTTCCACGCGCTCAATACCTTGTCGGATTACTACTCAGACAATGACCTGCCGTTGTCGATGCAGTATGCGCGCCAGTCTTTGGTCAAGGCACGCAACCTAAAAAACGATTCGTGTGTGGCGTTGGCCTACAATTCGATTGCCAATGTGTTCCAATACCAAACGCGGCTCGATTCGGCGTTGGCGTTTCACCAAAAGGCGCTTGCGTTGCGCATCCAACTGAAGGATTCGGCCGGAATGGCCGACACGCACAACAACATCGGGATCGCCTACGACCAGCAAGCCGATTTCCCAAAGGCATTGCAGCACTATTTTATGGCGTTGGCTTATTTCGACCGCAAACAGCTGGCGGCCAAGCAGGCGATGACCTATACCAATATCGGGATCGTGTACAAGGCGCAAAAGGAATTTACCAAAGCGCTCGATTATTACCGCAAAGCCTATGACGCCTACCAGCGCACGACCGATGCCTTTGGACAAACGGTGTCGGCGGGCAATCTAGGGTCGATTTTGATCAATTTCAAACGGTATGACGAATCACTCCGGTATTCCGAAATGGCACGTCTGGGCTACCAAAAAATAGCGGGCGATCGGTTTACGGGTTATCCCATTGCGAACATGGCGACGGTGTACGACAGCCTCAAGCAATTCGATCGGGCCAACGCGCGGTACCGTGAAGCCATCGCGCTCCACGAAAAGCACCACAACGATTTTGAAGTGGCCGAGACCGCCAATACTTTTGCCCATTCGCTGATCCGACAAAAAAAATACAACGAAAGCATCGCCGTATCCAACCGCGCGCTTCGGTTTGCACGGGCCACCAAAGCCGCCATCAATGTGGTCGCGGCCTACAAAAATCTGGCGCATGCCCATGCGGCGTTGCGACAGTATCCCGAAGCCTATCGGTATTCGGATTTGTACAACGCAGGCAAGGACAGTATTTTTCGGGCCGAAAAAACGCAGGCCATGGCCGAGATGGCCGCCAAGTATGATACCGAAAAAAAGGAACGTTTGATCAACGAACAAAAAGCCGAGGCGCGACGCAAGAATTTTATGTTGCTTGTGGTTTCGCTGCTTGCCGTTTTTGTCGTCTTGATCGTGCTGTTGCTCTTCAGGCAGCAACGGCTCAAGAATGCGCAGTTGCAACAGGAGCACAGGCTCAAGACCGCGATTGCCCAAATCGAGACGCAAAACCAGCTGCAGGAACAAAGGCTTGGCATCTCGCGCGATTTGCACGACAACATCGGGGCGCAGCTTACGTTCATTATTTCGTCGGTCGAGAACATCAAGTATGCGTTTGACATCGGCAATCCAAAACTCGACGACAAACTGCAAAGCATCAGCAGCTTCGCGCAATCGACCATCGTGGAACTGCGCGATACGATTTGGGCCATGAACAGCCAGGACATTGTGTTCGAGGACCTCAAGGCGCGGATCCTGAACTTTATCGAAAAGGCCAGGACGGCTACCGAGGAGGTCGATTTTCAGTTTGTCATCGATCCTGAACTGGTGCCGCAACGGATGAGTTCGGTGGTAGGGATGAATTTGTACCGCACCATACAAGAGGCCGTGAACAATGCACTCAAATATGGCCAGTGTTCGCGCATTGTTATTTTGGCCGAATCCGTCGGCGAGGACATACAGGTTTCGATAGAAGACAACGGCGTAGGATTTGACCCCGAAACCATAGCGCGCGGCAACGGACTGGTCAACATGGAAAAACGGATTGCCGATATTGGCGGCTCGTTCCAGTTGCAGACCCAGGTGGGCAAAGGGACCAAGATTGTCGTAACGTTGGCATGTGACAGAACGCTGACGTAAAACGAAATCGGCTTGGCGAGTAAAATTTACAGATTTTCTGTAATGGACTTGTTTTTAAAAAGTGTATTTTTCCTGTAGGGAAGGGGGCTATGAAGGTATCCCCTACGGAATTAAAAAATACCGTCATTACAGAAAATCTGTACATTTTGTTAAAATTGATTTTTTTGATTGAATACGCGCTGGGTGAATCGGCGCGCCACGGGAAAGTATTTTTTTGACGATACCAATTTGAATGATATGATCAAACTCGCGCTTGCCGACGACAATGTTTTCCTGCTCAAATCGGCGCAGGAAAAATTGTCTTTTTTTGACGATTTTACGATCAAGGTTACCGCGCTTAACGGTGTGGAATTGCTCGACAAGTTGGCCACCAACCACAACATCGATTTGATCCTGATGGACATCGAAATGCCCAAAATGGATGGCATCGAGGCCACGCTGCGCATCAAACAAAAACACCCGCAAATCAAAATCATCATGCTGACCGTGTTCGACAACGACGAAAATATTTTCAAGTCGATCAAGGCCGGGGCCGATGGCTATTTGTTAAAAGAGGTCAGCCCAAAGGATTTGCGGCAGGGGATTTTGGACACACTCAACGGCGGGGCCACCATGACACCGTCTATCGCACTCAAGACCTTGAAGCTGTTCCGCAACCCGATCGATTTTGAAACACCCGAAAACACCGAGGAAATTCGACTCACCGCACGCGAAGTCGAAGTGCTCGAACAGTTGAGCAAGGGCTTGAAGTACGAAGCCATAGCGTCGAATTTGTTCCTGTCGGCAGGCACCATCCGCAAACATGTCGAGAACATTTATACAAAGCTACAGGTCCACAACAAGTTGGAAGCGATTGAAAAGGCGCGGAACAACAAGTTGATTTGAGTCGAAAGACAAAAGACAAAACTCGAAAATCGAAGTGCTGTAAGGCGAGCTATTCATTAAAATGGCGCAGTCTTCCGCGGGCACGCCCATTCAAAATTTAGAATTCAAAATTCAAAATATTAAAAAACAGCCCAAATGGGACAATTGCCCTATTGTATGCCCCATGTGATTGCCCCAACTTTGCTTCAAACAAAAACTCAAATTCAAATCTATTATGAAAACTTTGAAAACCCTTAGCAGAATGATTATGGTTGCGGCGGTACTTGCATTTGTATCGTGCAACAAAGACGACGACAACAACACCTGGGTACCCGCGGGCGGCTCGGGCGAGTACTACATGAAAAGTAAGGTAGACGGCAACGACTACAACAATTCGGCGTTTTTTGCGCCATCGGCGACACTCAACTCGGGTGTATTGATGATCCAGAGCAGCACCGACGTGGGCAACTCGATCCAAATCCAGATCCCTAATTTCGACGGGGTAGGGACGTACAATTCGGGGTCAAACAACCTGGCCAACGGGTACATCAACTACCTGACGTTGTCGCCACTCAGGACTTACACTTCGGTAAGGGGAAGCGGTACGGTAGAAGTGACCGAGGTGACCGAGACTTACATCGCGGGAACTTTTAGTGCCGTGGCACCGGAAAACGACGAAACGCCGTCGGCTACGGTTACCATTACCGAAGGAGAATTTAAAGTAAAACGTTAATTTTTGGTTTAGGTTTACTTTGCGAAAATACGGCTTCGGCCGTATTTTTTGTTTTGTGTCAAATGGCCTGCCGTTGCCGAACATTTAAAGCATGGTGTGCTTTGCGATTTTGCACTTAATTTTTATATTTACCTGATACGAAACCAATTTCAATGCGAAAAAGAATACTGTTGCCCTTGTTGTTGTGTTGGATGGCAAGCCACGCGCAATCCCCCGTACAAAAAATCATAGACAGCCTCAAACTCCAGTTGCATCAAAAACCCGATGCCAAGCAAAAAGCCAAATTGTATGGCGATCTGGCATGGTACTACAACATGATTTCGATGGATTCGGCGTTGGTGTATGGCGTCAAATCGCTCGACGCAGCCAAATCGCTCAAAGACGACAAGATGATTGCCCAGGCGCTCAGCGACTATGGCGCCATCTTATACACCAAAGGCGATTACGACCGCGCGATGGATATCCTGCAGCAGTGTCTGCAAATCAGGACGCGGCTCAAAGACGAAGAAGGAATCGCTTCGGTGCGTTTCAAGATCGGTAACGTATACTTCAGGCAGTTTGCGCTCGAGAAAGCCATGGGGCACTACATGCACGCGTTGCAGTACTACGAGAAAACCAAGAACGCGCAAGTGGTGGGTACGCTCGAAACGAACATCGCGGCCGTGTACCATGCGCTCAAGAATTACCCCAAGGCGCTCGAATATTTGCGCCGCTCCGAGAAATACCTGACCCAGACGAATCAAGAATCCGAACTGGCGAACACCATCGTCGGGATCGGCAACGTCTACTTTTCGTCGCATGATACGGTGCGCGCCTACGAACATTTCAAACGCGGGGCGCAGCTGGCCGAGAAAACGCAAAATCTGCCTGCAATGGGTACGGCCTACAACAACCTGGGGCTCATTTACACCTACCGCAAGCAACCGCAAAAAGCGATCGAATACATCACCAAATCGCTGGCGTTGCGCCAAAAGGTCAACCAGCCCGCCGAAGTAGCGTCGTCGCAACTCACGCTGGCCATCAACCACAATACGCTAGGGCAATTCGCCAAGGCCAAACCGCTTTTGCTCGAAAGCCTCAAGGTGTTCGAACAGGACAGCATCCGCGACAAAATGGGTAATGTATACGTGCAGTTGATTCCGGTTTACGCGAGTCTCGGAAACGTAGACAGCGTGAACTACTACACCAACCGCTACCTCAAGCATGTAGAAACCAACCTCGACGACAGTGTGGTCAAGATCACGGCCGAGCTCGAAGCCAAATACCAAACCGAAAAAAAGGAAAAGCTACTGATCCAAAAAGAAGCCGAAGCCAAGCGCAAAAGCCTTCTGCTCGCGCTGGTATCGTTGTTTGCAGTATTTATAGGCCTGGTTGGCTACTTAATTTACCGTCAGCAAAAACTCAAGAACCGACAACAGGAGCAGGAACACGAGCTCAAACTCGCGATATCGAAAATCGAGACGCAAAGCAAATTACAGGAGCAAAGGCTCAACATTTCGCGCGATTTGCACGACAACATCGGCGCGCAGCTTACGTTCATCATTTCGTCGGTAGACAACATCAAGTACGGGTTTAATGTCGAGAACCCGAACCTTACCTCAAGGCTCGACCGCATCAGCAATTTTGCCAAGAGCACCATCGTCGAATTGCGCGATACGATTTGGGCCATGAACAGCGACGCCATTTCGTTCAAGGACCTCGAACTGCGCATCATGAATTTTGTCGAGAAAGCCAAAACGGCGCGCGAGCACATCAAGTTCGATTTTGCGATTGCCGACGACCTGGCGCAGGTGCCGCTGAGTTCGGTGACCGGGATGAATGTGTACCGTACCATACAGGAAGCCGTCAACAACGCGGTCAAGTATGCGGACGCGGGTAAAATTTCGATTGCCGTTTCACGCGTGGGCGAGCGCATCCAGGTGGTTGTTTCAGACGACGGAAAAGGATTCGACGTCGCGCAGGCCGATACCGGAAACGGGCTCAAGAACATGAAAAAACGCATGGGCGACATAGGGGGCAATTTTGCCATCGCTTCGGCCGAACAAGGCACGACCGTCACGCTAACTTTTACCGCATGAAAAAACTCGTAATCGTAGACGACAATTCGTTTTTGCAAAAAACCATTCTCGAAAAACTCGATTTTTTTGACGACATCAAATGCAAATTCACGGCAAGCGACGGCAAGGACCTGCTCGAAAAGCTCGACGGCAACCACAACATCGACTTGATCCTGATGGACATCGAAATGCCCGAAATGAACGGGATCGACGCCACGCAGGCCGTCAAATCGCGCTATCCGCACATCAAGATTGTGATGCTTACGGTGTTCGACAACGACGAGAACATCTTCAACGCGATCAAAGCCGGTGCCGACGGTTATCTCTTAAAGGACGTCAACCCCAAGGAATTGTACGATGGCATTGTCGAGACGCTCAACGGCGGCGCGGCGATGAACCCGTCGATTGCGTTCAAGACGCTAAAACTGCTGCGCAACCCGATTGATTTTGCGAGCAAGACCGAACAAGAAGAAATCAAGCTCACACCGCGTGAAATAGACGTGTTGGAGCAACTCAGCAAAGGCCTTACGTATACGGTGATCGCCGAGAATTTGTTTTTGTCGCCCAGCACGATCCGGCGGCACATCGAGAACATTTACACGAAGTTGCAGGTGCACAATAAACTTGAGGCGGTGGAGAAGGCGCGGAACAACAACTTGATTTAAATTCCAAGTACCAAATTCCAAATTCCAATCGTTGCCCGGAGCGTTTGGAATTTGGAATTTGGGTTTTGGAATTTGAGATTTGGAATTTCTTTTTGTATTTTTAACAAAAAGTATATGCTCCGCAAACAAATCCTCTACCTCATTTTTGCCGTTATCGCGGCGCTGTTGCTGTTCAAGTTTTGCGAGTTCAAAAAAGAAAGTGACGGCCAGATTGATTACAACACCAATTTGATCCAGCAGCAAATCGTCAACGTTGGGAAATTGGTCGTGACCGAGGGCCATTTCTCGCAGGTGCTCACCTACAAAGACCAGGACAAGTATTTCATGGACATGATTTCGTTCGATAAAAAGGCGCTCATTGTGGTCAATGCCGAAGCGACCGTGTCGTACGATTTGCGTCAGATGAAGTACGACATTGACGAAAAAAACAAAACCGTGACCATTTTGAGCATCCCCGCAGCCGAAATCAAAATTTCGCCCGACATTCAATTCTACGACGTCACGCAAAGCACGCTCAACCATTTTACGGGCGACGATTACAACAAAATCAATAAGTCGGTACGCGCCAATCTCTCGAAAAAGATTGCGGCCTCGTCGCTCAAAACCAACGCACAAAACAGGCTCATCGGCGAATTGTCGAAAATCCTGATCCTGACCAATACCATGGGTTGGACGCTGCGTTACGACGGCAAAACCTACGACGACAAAACCATTGGCAACATCGTTTTGTGATGCAAAAACCTTCTGAAAGAAAACTCGAGATCGTGACCGTATCGGCGCGATTGTTCAAGGAAAAAGGCTACAGCGCCGTGACCATGCGCGACATTGCGCAGGCCATGGACATCAAGGCCGCGAGCCTTTACAACCACATCAAATCCAAACAGGAAATACTTGTTTTGATGATCATTGCGATTGCCGAGGAATACACCGAAACGATCCGCGCGATTGCGGCTTCAGGCGAAACGTCGGTCGAGAAGATCGAAAAGGTCATCCAACTCCACATCGACATCACCGTGCGCAACCCCGATGCGCTCGCGTCGCTCAACAACGACTGGATGCATTTGCCCAAGCCAGAATTGCAGTATTTTTTACAAATGCGCGAGGAATATGAAGACATCTTTCGGGCCATCGTCAAAAAAGGTATTGCAGACGGCGAGATTGCAGCTTACAACGCCGAAGTCATCATTTTTTCGATTTTGTCGACCATCCGTACGCTTTATCTTTGGTACGGCAAGAAGAAGGATTTTAATGCTAACGTATTGAAAACGAACTTAAAGAAAGTTTTGCTCGAGGGCATAATTTAACTTTATCATTAAAAAAATATTACTAAATTTGCATAGTAAACTAACAATTGTTAGTCTGTTTTTTATGGCAAAGTTTCATTCGATTAAGGTCCAGGACATTCACAGGGAAACCAAGGATTGCTCGGTTTTGTCGTTCGACATTCCCGTCGATTTGAAGGACGAATTCAAATATGCGCACGGGCAACACCTGACATTGCGCGCGTTTATCGACGGCCAGGATGTGCGTCGTTCGTATTCGTTGTGCTCGAGCCCCGTCGAAGACCAATGGCGGGTCGCGGTCAAACGCATCAATGGCGGATTGTTCTCTTCGTATGTACACGAAAACGTCAAAAAAGGCGATGTGCTCGACATCATGCCGCCCAACGGGATTTTCAACACGCCCATCGCGCCCGACAAAGCCAAGAATTATATCGTTTTTGCCGCCGGAAGCGGGATCACCCCGATTTTATCGATCATCAAAACGCACTTGGCGCTCGAACCCGACAGCAAATTCCAATTGTTTTATTTGAACCGCAGCGTCAAATCGATTATCTTTAAGGAGGAAATCGAACAACTCAAGAACCGCTATTTCGGCCGACTCGAGATTTTTCATTTCCTGACCAAGGAGCACCGCAGCATCGAATTGCTCAACGGAAGATTCACCGAAGAGAAATTGCAGACGCTCGCCAAAAGCATCATAGACGTGCCGGCGGTCGACGAATGTTTCATCTGCGGACCCGAATCGATGATTTTCCTGATCCGCGACGAACTCGTCAAAGCCGGTTTGTCCAAAGATAAAATCCACTTCGAATTGTTTAACACGGGGCATTCCGAAGCCGATCAACAAAGAACCAAACAGATTTTAGAAAAGAAAGTCGAAGGCACCGAAGTCACCATCATCGACGGGGGCAAGGAGTTCCATTTTGTCATGGATGACGATTTCGACAACATACTCGACGGGGCACTCGCAGCCGGCGCCGATTTGCCGTTTGCGTGCAAAGGCGGCGTGTGCTCGACCTGCAAATGCAAGGTCGTCGAAGGTACCGTAGAAATGAAGATCAATTACGCACTCGACGAAAAAGAAGTCGCGCAAAACCTGGTGCTGAGTTGCCAGGCCGTGCCGACATCGGGGAAAGTGGTCGTCGATTTCGCCGTGTAATTTGAAAATTTGAACCCGAGCCGCAGGCGAACTGAACGACGCGAAGCTCGTTAAATTTGGAAATTTGAAAATGAGGCAGCTGTAAGGCAATTCGTTTTCTTAAATCAACGAAATATGGAAGCAAACATCGCAGAATTGGAAGCGGAATTCGAAAGAAAAATCGCCAATGACGAGAAGATCGAGCCCAAAGACTGGATGCCCGAAAAATACCGCAAGACGCACATCCGCCAAATCTCGCAGCATGCACATTCCGAAATCGTCGGGATGTTGCCCGAAGGGAATTGGATTACGCGCGCGCCTTCGCTCCGACGTAAAGTAGCCTTGTTGGCGAAAGTCCAGGATGAAGCCGGCCACGGATTGTACCTGTATTCGGCGTGTGAGACCTTGGGCATTTCGCGTGAGGAATTGTACGACCAATTGCACTCGGGCGAGGCGAAATATTCGTCGATCTTCAACTATCCGACCGTCACCTGGGCCGATATGGGCGCCATCGGTTGGCTGGTTGACGGCGCGGCCATCATCAACCAAGTGCCGCTTACCGCAACTTCTTACGGACCGTACGCCCGTGCGATGGTCCGTGTCTGCAAAGAAGAAAGTTTCCACCAACGCCAAGGTTTCGAAATCATGCTCACGCTTTGCAACGGCACACCCGAGCAAAAAGCGATGGCGCAAGACGCACTCAACCGCTGGTGGTGGCCGTCGATGATGATGCTTGGCCCAACCGACGCCGAGTCTGTCCACACCGAGCAATCGATGAAATGGAAACTCAAACGCAAAACCAACGATGAATTGCGCCAACAATTCGTCGACCAAACCGTTCCGCAAGCCGACCTGCTTGGGCTCACTATTCCAGATCCCGATTTGAAATGGAACGAAGACCGTAAAAGCTACGACTACGGCGACATGGATTGGGAAGAATTCTGGCAAGTCGTCAAAGGCCACGGTCCGTGCAACAAAGTCCGTATGGACGCACGCCGCAACGCGTGGGACAAAGGCAAGTGGGTGCGCGACGCCGCGATGGCCTACGCCGAGAAACAAGATAAATTAGAAACCGCATAATAGTCATAAAGTCGTAAAGTCATAAGGTCATAAAAGCATCGTGACCGGAATGACCTGCCTTTACGACTTTACGACCTTAAGACTTTACGACTATGAAAAATTGGCCACTCTGGGAAGTATTTGTAAGAAGTAAAAACGGACTCGAACACCGCCACTGCGGAAGTTTGCACGCCTCCGATGCGACGATGGCGCTCGAAAATGCGCGCGATGTTTACACAAGACGAATGGAAGGCGTCAGCATCTGGGTTGTTCCGTCGTCGGCAATCACGGCGTCGAACCCCGACAACAACGGTGAGTTTTTCGAACCCGCGAAGGACAAGGCTTATCGCCATCCGACGTTTTATGAATTGCCCGAAGAACTCAAACACATGTAGTCATAAAGTCGTAAAGTCATAAGGTCATAAAAGCATCGTGACCGTAACAACCTGCCTTTACGACTTTACGACCTTAAGACTTTAAGACTATGAAGCTCGTCCAATACCTCTACGGCATCGCCGACAACGCACTGATCCTGGGCCAACGCCTCGGCGAACTCTGCGGCCACGGCCCGAACCTCGAGACCGACATCGCAATGACGAACATTTCGCTCGACCTGCTCGGCCAAACGCGTAGCTATTACCAATATGCGGCGCAAATCCTCGGTGGCGACGCGACCGAAGACACGATTGCGTTTTTGCGTTCGGAACGCGAATACAAAAACGTGCTGCTCGTCGAACAGCCGAACACCGATTTTGCGTATTCGATCGGGCGTCAATTTTTATTCGACGTCTACCATCTGTTGCTGCTCCAGGAATTGCAGCTGAGCCAAGACGAAACGCTGTCGGCCATCGCCAAAAAATGCATCAAGGAAGTGCAATACCACACACGTTTTTCATCCGATTGGATCAAACGCCTCGGCGACGGCACACCTGAAAGCAAAGAGCGCATGCAAAACGCGATCAACGACCTCTGGACGTTCACCGACGAACTCTTCCACCAAACCGAAGCCGACCAAGCGATGGTTTCTGAAGGCATCGGCGTCGACGTCACGAAATTAAAAGACAACTATTACCAAAAAATAAACGAAATATTAATAGAAAGCACGCTCGCCATCCCGGAAATGAAATATTTCCAAAAAGGCGGCAAACACGGCATCCATACCGAGCACATGGGGTATTTGCTCGCAGACATGCAGTACATGCAGCGCACGTTCCCGAACATGACTTGGTAATGGAGACGAAAGACGAAAGACGAAAGACGAAAGACGAATGACGAAAGAGCAAGATGTTTGTAATCAGGAGCCGGGAACCTGCTGTACGCTGCAAACGAAGTTCACTGAACTCCGCTTGAAAATAAAAGTTAAGTGAAGTAATCTTTTCGCTTTTTAAATTCCGACGTAAGGAGGAATCTCATGCGAAGCGAAAAGGATTTCCGCTACTATCCGGGCTAGGGCACCCCAAACAAAACAAACTCTGTGTGCTTTGCGAAGAACTCAGCGTACTTTGCGGTAAAATAAAAATGACTACAACAAATATCCATATCGAACCCCAACTCGCCGAAATCCTCGCCACGGTCTCAGACCCCGAGATTCCGGTGCTGTCGATCATGGACATGGGCGTCGTGCGTTCGGCAGAAATGAACGGCAATATTGCTGAGGTCACGATTACGCCAACCTATTCCGGCTGTCCCGCGATGGACGTCATTGGCGACGACATTAAAAAAGCGCTGCGCGACAACGGTATCGAGGCCAAAGTTAACCTGGTTTTGTCGCCCGCCTGGACCACCGATTGGATTACCGAGAAAGGCCGCAACGCGCTCGAAAAATATGGTATCGCGCCACCGCTCGAACCCGAAGCCGACATCGCCGCTTTGCTCGGCAACCAAAAAATAGTCAAATGTCCGCAGTGCGGGTCACACAATACCAAAATGATCAGCCAATTTGGATCGACGGCATGTAAGGCGTTTTTTCAGTGTCAAGATTGCCAGGAGCCTTTCGATTATTTTAAATGCCTTAAATAATTTTAAATGTTGAATTTTAAATTTTAAATGAATGTCTTCGATACTTTTAAAGATTGAAAATAATATAGGATTCATCACACTGAACCGCCCCGAGGTATTCAACAGCTTTAACCGCGAAATGGCACTCGACATGCAGTCCAAGCTGGATGAATGTGCTCATGACACCGACGTACGCGCCATCGTGATCACGGGTGCAGGCAAAGCGTTTTGCGCCGGGCAGGATTTGAAAGAAGTCACCACGCCCGAGCTCATGCCGGGTTTCAAGAAAATCCTCGAGGAACATTACAACCCGATCGTTTCGCGCATCCGCAACATAGAAAAACCAGTTGTGGCCGCGGTCAATGGCGTGGCTGCAGGGGCAGGGGCCAATATCGCTTTGGCTTGCGATATCGTCGTGGCGTCAGAAAATGCGGCGTTCATCCAGGCGTTCAGCAAAATCGGACTCGTGCCGGACAGCGCGGGAACCTTCTTTTTGCCGCGTTTGATTGGATTCCAAAAAGCGGCGGCCCTCATGATGCTCGGCGACAAAGTATCGGCGCTCGAGGCGTTGCAAATGGGCATGATTTACAAAACATTCGCAGCGGAATCGTTCGAATCTGACGTACAGAAACTCGCCGAAACGCTCGCCAACATGCCCACCAAAGCCATCGGGCTCACCAAAAAATTGCTCAACGAATCGATGAACAACAATTTAGACCAACAGCTCGCGCTCGAATCGATCTGGCAAATCGAGGCCAGCCAATCACACGATTACAACGAAGGCGTCAACGCATTCGTCGAAAAAAGAACCCCCAATTTTAAAGGAAACTAAATGAACGTAGCAGTAATCGGATCGGGCACCATGGGCAGCGGCATCGCACAAGTTGCGGCCACGGCGGGTTGCGCGGTAAAAATCTACGACAACAACCAAAATGCGCTCGACAAAAGTGCGGCCGGTCTTGAAAAAACGCTCACGACCTTGCTCGAAAAAGGCAAAATCGATGCGGGCGCGCGCGACGCAATCTGGGGCAACCTTTCGTTTGTATCGGCGCTCGAGGAATTGGCTGACGCCGATTTGGTCATCGAAGCCATTGTCGAAAACCTCGACATCAAACGCAAGCTGTTCGCCGATTTAGAAAGCATAGTGTCAGAAAATACCATTCTCGCATCGAATACCTCGTCGCTTTCAATCGCGTCGATTGCCGCTTCGGTCAAAAAATCGGAACGCGTCATCGGGATCCATTTTTTCAATCCGGCGCCGCTGATGCAACTCGTCGAAGTGATTCCGGCGGTGCAAACAAGCAGCGAAGTACACACGCGAACCGTTCAAACCATTGCAGGCTGGAAGAAAACCGTGGCGGTTGCCAAGGACACGCCGGGGTTTATCGTCAACCGTGTTGCGCGTCCGTTTTATGGCGAAGCGTTGCGCATTTACGAAGAAGGCCAAGCCGATTTTGCCACCATCGACTGGGCGATGAAAACCTTTGGCGGTTTCAGGATGGGCCCGTTTGAACTTATGGATTTTATCGGGCACGATGTCAACTATGTGGTCACCGAAACCGTGTTCACATCGTTTTATTTCGACCCGAGATACAAGCCATCGTTTACGCAAAAAAGACTGCTCGAAGCGGGCTTTTTAGGAAGAAAATCGGGCCGTGGATTTTACGATTATGCGAAAGATTTACCTGCGCCCGACGAGAATCAAGCGCTGGGAAAACAAATTTTTGAACGCGTGCTCGCGATGCTCATCAACGAGGCTGCCGATGCGCTGTTTTTGCAGATCGGTTCGGCGCAAGACATCGACAACGCCATGACCAGGGGCGTCAACTATCCGAAAGGCTTGCTCGCGTGGGCAGACGAAATGGGCATCGATTGGTGTGTGAAAACACTCGACGGATTGTATGACGAGTACCGCGAAGACCGCTATCGCTGCAGTCCGATTTTGCGAAAAATGAAAACCGAAAACAAAACGTTCTTCTGATGACACCGCGTGAAATCGTACATAAAATGTTTGACAACGATGCCTTTAGCCAATGGCTTGGGATTGTCGTCGAGGACATTTCGGAAGGCAGTTGTACATTATCGATGACCGTCCGCAAAGACATGCTCAACGGATTCGGCATCGCCCACGGCGCGATCACTTATGCGATTGCCGACAGTGCACTGGCCTTTGCGTCGAATTCGCATGGCAAACAATCGGTGAGCATCGATACGGCCATCAACCACATCGAGTCGTTGAAGGAAGGCGATGTGATTACGGCGACTGCATTCGAGAATTCGGTCAAAAACAAGTTTGGGTTTTATAGCATTAAGATCAAGAAAGAAGATACGCTCGTCGCGTTGTTCAAAGGAACGGTTTACCGAAGCGACCGCAATTGGAGTTAATAATAAAATTCCAAGCACCAAATTCCAATCGTCAACCTTGGAATTTGGAATTTGGAATTTGGAATTTGAATTTTTATGGAATCTTACATCATAGACGGCGTCCGAACGCCCATCGGCAATTACCAAGGAACTTTAGCGGCGGTGCGCGCCGACGATTTGGGCGCACACGTCATCAAAGCCCTGGCAAGCAAACACCCTGAAATTCCAAGCGACGCCTACGACGACGTGATCTTCGGCTGCGCGAACCAAGCGGGCGAAGACAATAGAAATGTTGCACGCATGTCGTTGCTTTTGGCTGGTTTGCCGCAAACCGTACCCGGTGAAACCGTCAACCGATTGTGCGCTTCGGGCTTGTCTGCGGTGATCCACGCCAACCGTGCGATCAAGGCAGGCGACGGCGATTTGTTCATTGCGGGTGGGGTCGAAAACATGACACGTGGGCCGCTGGTCGTTTCCAAACCGTCGTCGGCGTACGGTACCGATAGCAAAATGTACGACTCGAGCTTTGGATGGCGTTTCATCAATCCAAAAATGAAGGAAATGTACGGCGTCGATGCGATGGGCGAAACCGCCGAAAATCTCGTCGACCAATACCAGATTTCGCGCGAAGACCAAGACAAATTCGCTTTGAATAGCCAACAAAAAGCGGCCAAGGCGCAAGAAAACGGACGACTCGCCAAAGAAATCGCTCCGATAGCAATTCCGCAACGCAAAGGCGATCCGATTGTTTTTGCCAAAGACGAATTCGTCAAGCCGAACAGCTCGATGGAAGGGCTGGCCAAATTGCGCGGCGCGTTCCGGGCAAACGGCAGCGTCACGGCGGGCAATGCATCGGGCCTCAACGACGGAGCAGCGGCGGTGTTGATTGCATCCGATAAAGCGGTCCAAAAATACAACCTGAAACCGCTGGCCAAAATCGTCAGTTCGGCCGTGGTAGGCGTCGAGCCAAGAATTATGGGCATCGGCCCGGTCGAAGCGACCAAAAAAGCGCTCGAAAAAGCAGGCTTGACGTTGGACCAAATCGACATCATCGAACTCAACGAAGCGTTTGCCGCGCAAAGCATCGCCTGCGTTCGTGCACTCGGCTTGAAGGACGACGATCCGCGCATTAACCCAAACGGCGGTGCCATTGCCATTGGGCATCCGCTGGGTGTAACCGGCGCAAGAATCGCTTATTCGGCGGCGCTTGAATTGCAATTGACAGGAAAAAAATACGCACTCGTGACCATGTGCATCGGCGTCGGACAAGGCTACGCAGTGATTATCGAAAGAACATAAACTTTGCAAACTTTGCGAAAACTTCGCGGACTTTGCGGTTAAAAAAATAAAATGAGCAAACTAGGAAATTACGTCAACGGACATTGGACAGAAGGCAACGGCCAAGGTGCGCCGTTGTTCGATTCGGTCACGGGCGACATCATTACGCATGCCACAACCGACGGCCTCAATTTTGAGGAAATCCTGCACTACGGACGCACCAAAGGCGGCGAGAAACTGCGTAAGATGACGTTCCAGGAACGCGGTAACATGATCAAGAAATTGGCGCTGTACCTGACCAAACGCAAAGAGCAATTTTATGAAATCAGCTATAGAACCGGGGCGACGCGCGTCGATTCGTGGATCGATATCGAAGGCGGGTTCGGCAATTTGTTTGCCAACGCTTCGCTTAGAAAGTTGTTCCCGAACCAACCCTACGACGTCGAAGGCGACCCAATCGATTTGTCGCGCGGCGGACGTTTCATGGCGCACCACATCCTGGTGCCCAAACCTGGCGTGGCCGTACACATCAACGCGTTCAACTTCCCGATTTGGGGCATGCTCGAGAAATGCGCCGTCAATTGGATGGCCGGAATGCCGGCGATCGTCAAGCCCGCAACGGCGACGTCGTATTTGACCGAAGCCGTCGTACGCGAAATCATTGCATCGGGGATTTTGCCCGAGGGTGCGTTGCAACTCATTTGCGGCCCGGCGGGCAATATGCTCGATTATGTCGAATCGCAGGACGTCGTGACATTTACGGGTTCGGCCGATACCGGGCGCAAACTCAAATCACATCCGCGCATCATCTCAGAATCGGTGCCGTTCAATATGGAAGCCGATTCGTTGAACTGTTCAATTCTGGGTGAAGACGCGGTTCCGGGTACGCCAGAGTTTGATTTGTTCGTGAACTCCGTCCGCTCTGAAATGACGGTCAAATGCGGGCAAAAATGTACCGCGATCCGCCGCATCATCGTTCCCGAGAAATTGGTCGAAGACGTACAGATTGCGCTCGGCAAGGCACTCGACAAAGTCACCATCGGCGATCCGCGACTCAAGGAAGTCCGCATGGGATCGTTGGTTTCGAGCGATCAGGTCGAAGAAGTCAAGATGCGTACGCGTGAAATCGCCAAAACCGCATCCATCGTCTACGGCGATTACGACAAAATTACGACCGTTGGTGCCGATGCCAAAAAAGGCGCATTCATCAGCCCGATGGTGTTGCGCGAAGATAACCCATTCAAGAATACACTCGTCCACGAAACCGAGGCATTTGGTCCGGTGGCGACGATCATGCCGTATAAGAACCTCGACGAAGCGACTGAACTCGCGCGTATGGGCAAAGGTTCACTGGTTTCATCCATCGTAACAAACTCTGATAAAATCGCCAAGGATTACGTCGTTGGCGCGGCTTCGCACCACGGACGGATTTTGGTGTTGAACCGCGAAAACGCCAAGCAAAGCACCGGGCACGGTTCGCCATTGCCGCAACTCGTACACGGTGGCCCGGGACGCGCGGGCGGCGGCGAGGAAATGGGCGGCGTGCGCGGCATCAAACATTACATGCAGCGTTGCGCGGTGCAAGGTTCGCCGACGACACTGACTGAAATCACCGGAATTTACCAACCGAATTCCGCCTATAAAGAAGCGCCGAACCATCCGTTCCAATATTACTGGGACGACATCGAGCCCGGTATGTCTTTGAAAACGCACAAGCGCACCGTCACCGATACCGACATCATCAATTTCGCGAATTTAACGTGGGATCATTTTTACGCGCACACCGACATCACGTCGCTCAAAGGCAGCATTTTTGAAAAACGCACAGCGCACGGCTATTTCATTCTGGCCGCAGCCGCAGGACTTTTCGTGTGGCCGAACAAAGGCCCGGTCGCTGCGAATTACGGGCTCGAAGAATGCCGATTCCTGCGTCCGATTTACCACAACGATACGATGTGTGTGCGACTCACATGTAAGCAAAAAATCGAACGCGACCATGTGGGCGAACAAATGCCGAGTGGCATCGTCAAATGGTTTGTAGAAGTGTTTGATGCAAACGATGAACTGACGGCCGTGGCCACGATTTTGACGATGGTACAAAAACGCTCGCCTTTCACCGAAATCAACCGCAACAACATCAACGCTTATCTGAATAAATTGACTGTCGACCATAGACCAAGTTGGGGCATCATGACGCCGCAGCATTTGGTCGAACACATGGAGCAGCAATTCCGGTACGCATCGGGTGAAATCCAGGATTTTGAGATTGTAACGCCCGAGGAACATTTGCCGAAATGGCGCGAGACAATTTTTAACCACCGTCCGATGCCACAAGGACACCAGCACCCGCTGATGAAACAGGGCGAAAACGAAGCATTGCGACACGAAAACCTCGATGCCGCAAAGGCCAAACTGATCGAAGCGATGGATGCCTACGAGCAATTTTTCAAGGACAATCCGGAGGCGCGCACCAAAAATGTGGTGTTTGGCATGATGGACAAATTCGAGTGGGATTTGCTCGGGACAAAACATTTTAACCACCATTTCAAGCAATTTGGAATCTTGGGTTAAATTCCAAATTCCAAAAAACAAATTCCAAATAGTATCAATGGAAGCATACGTCAAAATAGACATTCAAGAAAACATCGCCACGATCGAGTTTTTCCACCCGGAACAAAATTCCTTGCCCGGAACGATCCTCGCGCAGTTGGCGCAAACCATTACCGACGCGGGCAACAATCCCGACGTTCAAGTTATCATCCTACAATCGGGCGGCGACCGAACGTTTTGCGCCGGTGCAAGTTTCAAGGAACTTATCACGATCAACGACGCAGCTACCGGAAAGGTATTTTTCTCGGGATTCGCCAACGTCATCAACGCGATGCGCAAATGCCCCAAGTTCATCATCGGACGCGTTCAGGGCAAAACCGTCGGCGGTGGTGTGGGTATTGCGGCGGCTACCGATTATTGTATGGCGACGAAATTTGCGGCGATCAAACTCAGCGAGCTCAACGTGGGGATCGGGCCGTTTGTGGTAAGTCCTGCGATTGAGCGCAAAATGGGCGTTTCGGCAACCTCACAAATCGCCATCGACGCCAATAATTTTTACGAAGCCGAATGGGCCAGAAGCAAAGGCCTATTTGCCGAAGTATTCGAATCAATCGAGGAAATGGACGCCAAAGTAGCATCGTTTGCGCAACATTTGTGCACGTACAACCCCGAAGCCATGCGCGAAATGAAGCAAATTTTCTGGAAAGGCACCGACGACTGGGACATGCTTTTGGCCGAACGTGCCGCAATTTCAGGCCGATTGGTTTTGAGTGATTTTACGAAGAAAACGTTGGAAAAATTTAAGTGACAAAAGACCAATAACAAAAGACGAACGGGTGCTTTATTAGGCATTTTGGGAGTCCTTTGTCTTTCGTCTTTCGTCTTTCATCAAAAAATGGTATACGAATTCAAGGGTTTCATTCCCGTCATCCACGAAAGCGCCTTCATCCATCCGCAGGCGGCCGTTACCGGTAATGTGATTATCGGCAAGGACGTTTATGTCGGGCCTGGTGCGGCGATCCGTGGCGATTGGGGCGGTATTGTCATCGAAGACGGTTGCAATGTGCAGGAAAATTGCACGATCCACATGTTTCCGGGCAAGGACATCGTCTTGAAAGCAGGCGCGCATGTCGGTCACGGCGCGATCATCCACGGCGCGAACTTGGGCAGAAATTGCCTGATTGGGATGAATGCCGTCATTATGGACGATGCCGAAATCGGGGATGAGTGCATTATCGGCGCGTTGAGTTTTGTGAAAGCAGAGATGAAAATCCCTGCACGTTCGCTCGTGGTAGGCAATCCGGCACAAATCGTCAAACAGGTTTCGGACGACATGATTGCGTGGAAAACCAAAGGAACGGGTTTGTACCAGCAATTGCCCAAAGAAATGTACGACACCTGGAAAGCAGTCGAACCGTTGCGCGAAATCCCCGCGAATCGCCCGACACAGGAATCGTTTTACCAAACGCTAGAAGAATTTAGAAAGAAATAAAATGCCGATTACCGAATTCAAAATGCCCAAAATGGGCGAAAGCATCACCGAAGCAACCATCATCAACTGGCTCAAGAACGTCGGCGATACTGTCATGGCCGAGGAAACCATAGTTGAGGTGGCGACGGATAAAGTAGACAATGATGTTCCCGCGCCGGTTTCGGGCGTGATTACCGAGATCCGGTTTAAGAAAGACGATATCGTAAAAGTAGGTGAGGTGTTGGCGTTGATTGATTCGGAAGGTGTCGAGAGCCAAGTGCCAACCGCGCCACGCCCAGACGCTGAAACAAGTTCAGCGTCCCCAAAAACCCAAACCGAAGACCACAAAATTCCGAATCCCGAAGTCAAACTAAAGACCAACCCAGACGCGTTCTTATCGCCGTTGATCATCTCGATCGCGCAAAAAGAAAACCTGTCGCTCGAAGAAGTGCAGTCGATTCAGGGTTCTGGTGCAGACGGACGCATCCAAAAAAGCGACGTGTTCAACTATTTGAAGAACCGCAAGTATGCGTTACCGAGTCGTCCGACAACCGACAACCGACAACCGACAACCGATTTCCCGAAACCCAAGATCAATTTTGTCGAAGGCAAAGACCGCATCGTCGAGATGGACCGCATGCGCAAAATGATTGCCGACCACATGGTCTATTCGAAACAGACCTCGCCGCATGTCACGTCATATATTGAAGTTGATGTGACGAATCTGGTGAATTGGCGCAACGCAAACAAAGATGCATTTGCCGCCAAACACAACGAAAAACTCACGTTTACGCCAATTTTTGTCGATGCCGTGGCCAAAGCCATTGTCGATTTTCCGATGATCAACGTATCGGTCGACGGCAAGAACATCATTGTGCACCAAGACATCAACATAGGCATGGCCACCGCGCTGCCGAGCGGGAATTTGATTGTTCCCGTGGTCAAGAACGCCAACGAAAAGAAGTTGCCGGAACTTGCCAAAACCGTCAACCATTTGGCCGACAGTTCGCGTACCGGCAAACTCAAGCCCGATGAAATTCAGGGTTCGACGTTTACGATCTCTAACGTCGGGACGTTCGGCAGTTTGATGGGAACGCCCATCATCAACCAGCCCGAGGTCGCGATCTTGGCGCTTGGCATCATCAAAAAGAGACCCGAGGTCATCGAAACTGAAAGCGGAGACGAGATTGCCATCCGCAGCATGATGTTTTTGTCACTCAGCTTCGACCACCGGGTCGTGGACGGATTCCTGGGCGGATCATTCTTGCGCAAAGTAGGCGACTACCTCGAACAATTTGACATCAATACCACTTTATAAAATTAGATTACCATGATTGACATTAAAGAAACCATCCACCACAGCGGCCGCGAGAAAAACATCGACCTCAATACGAGCGTCATGGGCACGGTCTTTACCGACCACATGTTCATTTGCGATTTCGAAAACGGCGCCTGGCGCAATCCGCGGATCGAGCCGTTGGGCAACATCGCAACGCATCCGGCGGCGATGGCTTTGCATTACGGACAGGCGATTTTTGAAGGATTAAAGGCCACGCTGGGCAAAGACGACACGCCGCTGTTGTTTCGTCCCGAGCAAAACGCCAAGCGATTGAATTTTAGCGCCGACCGCATGGGCATGCCCGCTTTTCCCGAAGGGTTATTCGTAGAAGGACTGAAGCGTCTGGTGGCCATCGACAAGGAGTGGATCCCGAGCGCCGAGGGTACGGCTTTGTACCTGCGTCCGTTCATGTATGCCGACGAAGCCTTTATCGGGATGCGTGCGGCCACCAAGTACAAGTTCATCATTTTTGCGTCGCCGAGCGGACCGTTTTTTAGCAAGCCGATCAAGCTGTGGGCCGAGACGCAATACATCCGCGCGGCCAATGGCGGAACGGGCGAAGCGAAGGCAGCCGGAAATTACGCAGCGGCGATCCGTCCTACCGAGATGGCCAAGGCCAAGGGCTACGACCAGGTTTTGTGGCTCGACGCACGCGATTTTGAGTATGTACAGGAATGTGGAACGATGAATATTTTTTTCAAGATCGACGGTAAATTCGTGACGCCAAATTTGGGTGGATCGGTGTTGAACGGCATCACCAGGTTAAGCGTGATGGATGTGTTGCGCGACCAAGGTTTTGAAGTGACCGAACGTCCGGTATCGATCAACGAAATTGTTGCGGCGTTCAACAATGGCACGCTCGAAGAGGCGTTTGGCGCGGGAACGGCCGTGTCGATTGCGCCTGTCGAGGAAATCGGATACAAGGATTTGAAGATTACATTTCCGGCTAATGCACCTGTTGGGGCAGCCGTCAAAAAGACGCTCGACGGGATCAAGACGCAGCAGATCGAAGATAAATTTGGTTGGATTGTAAGCGTCGATTCGACGGTCAAAGCGTAAATTTTAGACAGACTGCAGCCGTGATGGTAGCGGCATCCTTTTATGGAATGCAATGGAATAAAAGATAAAGCGGACAGCACGAATTGTCTGCCCAAGAAATAACAATGAAGATGCAAATTGCAGAACAAACCCTAAATAAAACCCTCCTCGAAAGCGCGTTCACGACGATGGCGACCGCCAAAACGATGGCCGAGTGGTATGAGGAAAATTTTAAAGTCGTATCGAAATACGTTCATGCGACTTCGCGTGGCCACGAGGCGATCCAGATTGCGACGGCCATGCAGCTGTTGCCGCAGGATTTTGCGTTCCCGTATTACCGCGACGATGCGATGTTGCTCGGTATCGGGATGCAGCCTTACGATTTGATGTTGCAACTCATGGCCAAGCGCGACGATCCGTTTTCGGGCGGCCGCACTTATTATTGCCATCCGAGTTTGCGCGATGCCGACAAACCCAAGATTCCGCACCAGAGCTCGGCCACGGGTATGCAGGCGATTCCGGCGACGGGCGCTGCAATGGGATTTTGGTATAAGGAAAATGTAGGGATTGACGACAAAAACCAAGAGAAGCCAATCGTGGTTTGTTCGCTCGGCGACGCGTCGGTGACCGAAGGTGAAATCGCCGAGGCTTTCCAGATGGCGGCTTTGAAGCAACTGCCGATTTTGTACCTCGTACAGGACAACGGTTGGGACATTTCTGCAAACGCTGCCGAAACGCGTGCGCAAAATGCTTTTGAATACGCCAAAGGATTCCATGGGCTCGAGGCGGTTTCGATCGACGGCGCCGATTTTACCGAAAGTTACCTGACGATCCAAAAGGTGTTGAAGACCATGCGTGAGCAGCGCCGTCCGTTTTTGGTGCATGCGAAAGTGCCGTTGTTGAACCACCACACCTCGGGGGTTCGCATGGAATGGTACCGCGACGATTTGGACGAGGCAAAGAGTCGCGATCCGTATCCGGTTTTGAAGCAACAAATGTTGGACGCGGGATTTACATCCGAAGAAATTGCCAAGATCGAAAATGACGCCTTGGCCAAAGTCAAGGCCGATTACGATAGGGCGCTCGCGGCCGAAGATCCGCGCCCCGAAGATTTATTTACGCACGATTTTGCCCCGACACCGATTTTGGAAGAGCAAGGCGAAAGAAATCCAGAGCGCGAAGACAAAGTAGTCATGGTCGATTGCGCGCTGTTTGCCGTCGAGGAACTGATGCGCGACAACAAAGACTGTTTACTTTACGGGCAAGACGTGGGCGGACGACTCGGCGGCGTGTTCCGCGAAGCCGCAACGCTGGCGCAAAAGTTTGGCGATGAACGCGTGTTCAATACGCCGATCCAAGAAGCGTTCATCGTCGGTTCGACGGTCGGAATGAGCGCCGTTGGTTTGAAACCAATCGTTGAAGTCCAATTCGCCGATTATATTTGGCCGGGCTTGAATCAGCTCTTTACAGAAGTTTCCCGTTCGTGTTACCTGACCAACGGCAAATGGCCGGTTTCGATGATTTTGCGCGTACCGATTGGGGCGTACGGATCGGGTGGGCCGTACCATTCGAGTTCGGTAGAGAGTGTTTTGACGAACATCCGCGGGATCAAGATTGCCTATCCTAGCAACGGTGCCGATTTGAAAGGACTATTGAAATCGGCGTATTACGACCCGAATCCGGTCGTGATTTTGGAGCACAAAGGCTTGTATTGGTCTAAAGTAAAAGGTACTGAAACTGCACGCGTCAATGAACCGAGCGAGGATTATGTGTTGCCTTTCGGAAAAGCCAATGTGGTGCAGGAAATCTGGCCGCAGGACGATGCCGAAACCTTGACCGTGATTACGTATGGCATGGGCGTACATTGGGCGTTGAACGCATCGGCAGGAATGAAAGAAAAGGTAGAAATCGTCGATTTGCGGACGTTGTATCCGCTTGACGAAGAAACGATTTTAAAGTCGGTTAAAAAAGCCAAGAAATGCTTGGTGGTGACCGAAGAACCGACGAACAATTCGTTTGCGCGAAGTTTGGCCGGAATGATCCAGGAACAATGCTTCAAATACCTTGATGCGCCGGTAATGGTGATCGGATCCGAGAATCTGCCGGCGATTCCGCTCAACAGTACGCTCGAAGCGACGATGATTCCGAGCGCCGAGAAGGTCAAGACTAAAATGGAAGAATTGTTGAGATATTAAATAAAAAACCGCAATTTATGTTGCGGTTTTTTTTGTGGGCAATTGCCCGACTTAACTTTAACAAAATCTACAGATTTTCTGTAGCCTACGTTTTGATTTTTTTCGTTGGGAATACCTTACATTGCCCCCTTCCCATAGAACGAAGTTAGCATTTGTGGTGTTGTTTTTACTGCAGAAAAACTGTAAAGTTCTAAAGGGTCACCTAATCCGGTCAAAAAAAACGCGGCTGCGGTTTCTAGGTTATTGTTTTTTCTGCGGCGGATATTGCTCCAAGATCTTCGCGACAAAATTCTTGATCACTTCGTCTTTTTTGTCGACATTTTGCGTGAGCGTTCCGATGCCCTGGCCTTGCCAGATCATTTCTTTTTTCTTGGCATCGATCAAATCGATGTAAAGCGTACCCTCGGTGCTGCTCGAAACGGTGGTGGTGTTGCCGCCCCACATGTACGGGTTCCAGCCCCAGCCCCAACCGTAGCCCCAGCCGGCGTTGAATTGGTTCACGCTGATTTGCTCGCGCGATTTGGTAAAGATGTTCACCAGCAAATCGGGGTTTTCGCTTTTGGTGAAGCCTTTGGCGGTCATGGCTTCGTCGATCGAACGCAGGATACGCTTTTTGTCGAGGTCGGATATTTCGACCTTGTCGATGCCATTTTTGTAGAACGCATAGGTTTTGAACTGATTGAAATCTACGTTTTTGTCGTAGTCAGAAGACACCTTGACCGAGGCGCAGGCGCCCAGTAAAAACACCAGCAATACAGGTAGTAATTTCAGATTTTTCATAGCGTGGAGGTTAGGATTGTTTTTCTTTTTCCTTAAAACTTTTGACGACTGCAACAATGTTGAGTACAATCGACGCGAGCGCCAAAAACGACTGCGCAAACACATTGTCGATAACCAGGGCCAGCGGAATCAGGCAGGTCCCCATGATCATAAGCTCTATGCTGTTTGCTTTTTTCACTTTACAACAAGTCTAAAATGGCGTCGTCTACAGTATTCGGGATGGTTACTTTGAGCAAAGGCTGCGTGGCCATGGCCCGTTTGATCGCAAATACGGCGCCCTCGTTTCGGGCCCAGCTCCGTCGGGAAATGCCGTTGTTTACATCCCAGAAAAGCATGGATTCCAAGCGTCTGGACGCATCGGCCGAACCATCAAGAACCATACCAAATCCGCCGTTGATGACCTCGCCCCAACCCACGCCACCACCGTTGTGGATGCTGATCCAGGTGGCGCCGCGAAAGCCGTCGCCGATGACGTTGTGGATGGCCATGTCGGCCGTAAAACGCGACCCGTCATAAATGTTCGAAGTCTCCCGGTATGGGGAATCGGTACCCGATACATCGTGGTGGTCGCGGCCCAAAACCACGTAACCGATTTCGCCCTTGGCAATGGCATCGTTGAACGCCTGTGCAATCTTGATGCGGCCTTCGGCGTCGGCATACAAAATACGCGCTTGCGAGCCGACGACCAGCTTGTTTTGCTGCGCGCCTTTGATCCATTGGATGTTGTCCTGCATTTGTTGCTGGATTTCGGTCGGAGCGGTTTTGGCCAATTCCTCTAAAACCTGGCAGGCGATGTCGTCCGTTTTTTGCAAATCTTCAGGTTTTCCCGAAGTACAAACCCAACGGAACGGGCCGAATCCGTAATCGAAACACATAGGGCCCATGATGTCCTGCACGTAGCTCGGGTAGCGGAAATCGATGCCATTGGCCGCCATGATGTTGGCGCCGGCGCGCGACGCTTCGAGCAAAAAGGCGTTGCCGTAATCGAAGAAATAGGTGCCCTTGGCGGTGTGTTTGTTGATCGCGTCGGTTTGACGGCGCAGCGATTGTTGTACTTTTTGTTTGAACAATTCGGGGTTTTCGGCCATCATGCGGTTCGATTCCTCGAACGATTGACCAACGGGGTAGTAGCCGCCCGCCCACGGATTGTGCAGCGAGGCTTGGTCCGATCCCAGATCGATGTGTAAATTTTCTTCGTCGAATTTTTCCCATACATCGACCACGTTACCGAGGTAGGCGATGGAAACCGTTTCCTTGTTTTCTTTGGCCTGGCGTACACGTGTAACCAATTCGTCAATGTTTTCGATGACTTCGTTGATCCAACCCTGCGAATGACGGATGTGCGTAATCTTCGGATTCACTTCGGCACACACCGTGATGCATCCCGCAATGTTGCCCGCTTTGGGTTGCGCGCCGCTCATGCCGCCGAGTCCAGAAGTGACAAAAAGGTTGCCTGTTGGCGTCGTTTTGATTTTGCGGAAGCCGTTCAATACCGTAATCGTCGTGCCGTGCACGATGCCTTGCGGGCCGATGTACATGTAACTTCCGGCTGTCATTTGGCCGTATTGTGTGACGCCGAGCGCGTTGAATTTTTCCCAATCGTCGGGTTTGGAATAATTAGGGATCATCATGCCGTTGGTGACCACCACACGCGGGGCATCTTTGTGCGACGGATACAAGCCCATCGGGTGGCCCGAATAGATTGTGAGCGTTTGCTCGTCGGTCATTTCGGAAAGGTATTTCATGGTCAGCAGATACTGCGCCCAGTTCTGGAATACCGCGCCGTTGCCGCCATAAGTGATGAGTTCGTGCGGGTGTTGCGCGACGGCATAATCCAGGTTGTTTTGGATCATGAGCATGATGGCTTTGGCTTGTTCGGATTTTCCTGGGTATTCTGATATCGGACGCGCCTTCATTTCGTAATCGGGGCGAAAACGGTACATGTAGATGCGGCCATAGGTGTTGAGTTCCGCAAGGAATTCGGGTGCGAGTGTCGCGTGGTGTTGTGGTTCAAAATAGCGCAACGCGTTGCGGATGGCGAGTTTCTTTTCGTCATCCAAAAGGATTTCCTTGCGTTTGGGCGCGTGGTTGATTTGCGTTTCGTAAGGTTTTGGATTAGGAAGCGTGGTTGGGATTCCTTGTTGGATTTGTTCTTTAAAAGTCATGTTTTTTGTTGTTGGACGCCGGTTTGCGCAGATTTTGTTCGAGAGTGACGGGTTTGTATTTTTTAGTGTTCGTTCTAAGCGGAGGTCGCGTTAGCGATTACTTCACCTCATTAATATTTTTTACAGGAGTTCAGTGAACTTCGTTTGCAGCAAGGTGCCGTGCACCGCGGAAAGCGCGGGCCGCAGGCAACGCACAACTACTTTTTAAAATCACCCGTCTTTTTGTCAAAGCCATATGGGCAATGCCGGCACCCGCTTTTGCAGCAATAGCCGCGCTTGAGGTGGTATTTTTCGGTAAAGCACTTGTAGCCTTCGGGCGTATAATAAAAATCTTCGCCTTCGATGGGTTTATTTTCGTTATTTTGGTGGTTCATAATCACTACAAAAATAACAAGATTCGGCCGAATGTTTTTGATTGTTTCCAAATATTTGCTCCCCAAAGGATTTAGCGGCATGGCCATTTTTCCGTTTGTGATCCTGCGCCGCAACGAACAAAAAAGCGATGCCGTGATGGTCAACCACGAACGCATCCACATCAGGCAGCAAATGGAACTGCTCGTGGTGTTTTTTTACCTGTGGTATGGTGTGGAGTTTTTGTGCCGATGGGTCCAATACCGAAGTAAAGACAAGGCCTACCGTAACATTTCTTTCGAACGGGAAGCCTACCAAAACGAAAAAGACCCCGGCTATTTGAAGCGGAGGTCTTTTTGGTCCTTCTGGAATTATGTTTAATGGTTCAATTCGGCTTTGAGTGAGGCGCGCTGCTTGACTTGCGGAGCCTTTTCGAAACGGCGGTCGTAGCGTGCCGTACGGGTTTGTCCGTTCGGTGCGGTGTAAGTTTCGGAGCCTCTGGTGGCTACTATTGAATACGAAAACAGGGTGTTGGACAGGCCACTTTGGAGTTCGACCACCTCAAACGAATGGGCCGATTTGTTGGTGACATACACGCCGTTGCAATCGCCTTCGAGTTGCACGAATACCTTGAGCGGATGTTGCTCGTCTACCAGTATATTTTTGGCGAATGTAGGGTCGATGGCAATCGTGACGCGGCCGTTTACCAATTGGCCTGTGCCGTAATCTTCGAACAGGTTCTCGGGTGTTTCGGTACAGTGCATCACCACTTTTTGGTTGTTGATGTCTTCTACAATCGTACTCACGGCGCCGGGCCCAATGATTTTGTAGTAGCCGAAACCGTCCCAGTGCGCAACATCCCATTGGTTGTCGAATTCATCCTGAAACAAGCCGCCCGAGCTCGGGTCGATGGTGATGGAAGAAACAAAGCCGAACACGCCCGTATACAATCCAGAGAAAGAGCCGCCGCTACCTGCGGTGAGATAGGTCGATATTTGGTTGTTCCCCGCGCCGTTAGAGCCCGTTCCCGATGCGCTGGTGTTGAATCCCCACAACCCGAATGCATTGCCTTGGTTGGTGCCGCCTTGCACCCCCGCGCCATTTGCGGCAGTCGCCTGGCCATATACACCGCGGCCATTGGCCAACGTGCTGTATCCCGCGATGGCACGTGTCATGGTGCCCTAAGTGTAGGACGAAAGTACATCGGTAGCAACGGGTGCCGCCGTGTTGTTGACGATGGTTTGTCCGTTGGCCAAAAGACGAACACGTTCGACACCCGCCGTAGCCAATCCGAGCGTGTTTGCTGCATTGCTGAACAGACCCGTATCGGGATCAGGTTGGAACGAATAGGCGGGTAAAGCCGCCGTCCCGCGCGAAATAGGATTGCAATTGTCCGTTGTTGGTATTGGAGATGTTCCATCGGTCGGTGCCCGCGGTCTTGATGCGCAAATCGACGGCGTTGGTCGTGCCCAAAAAGTGTGTGCCTGGCGTGGTGCCCGCATTACCGGTGATTGACCAGTCGTTGCTGGCGCCAGTTGCCAATCGAATCCAGGCGGTGCCGCTCCAATAGTAGAATCCGGGCGTTACATCGCCTGCTGTGGCAGTATTGTATACCAATTCCGAAGCGGTTGGGGTAAGCACCGTAGCGGTGGTGGTGTTGGCCAATGCCACGCGCGGAATCAAAAGTCCGTCGTTGGCGGCCGAAATGTCTAGTGCGGCATTGGGTGCCGTGGTGCCGACGCCCACTTGCGCCGACGCCGAATGGGTCGCAAAAAGGAAGGCTGCGACCAACAATCCAGGGTAAAAATGCTTCATATTTGTTTGATTAGGTGGTATTGAAAATAAACATAATAAATTGTAATTAGATTCCTACCAGAATATCGATGAGCAACCGTTAAAATGGACAAACGACACATTTTGTGAATTTTATCGAATAATTGCGTGTGCTGCATCGGCTGCATATATTTTTTTGCTACTTTTACCGAACTCAAATGCGATTGATTATGGAACGTTTATACTTTGCATGTTTTGGTCTGCTGATGGTAACTACCATAGCAAAGGCACAGGTTTATGTAAGTCCTGACAGCTATATTTTCGTGAATGATAGAATGGTTTTCGTAAACCAGGATATCAATTTGGACAAGGTTGGAGCTGTAGAAGGGAACATTTATTTAAGGGACGAAGCCATGCTGTTGCAAGGTGCGTCGACAGTGGTTTCTACGAATAGAGGAGCCGGAACATTGTCAGTTTTTCAAGAAGGAACCGTGAATAATTTCGCTTACAACTACTGGTGTTCGCCAGTAGGAAATGCCTCGGCTGCAACAGGAAATGAAAATTTTAAGGTTTCAATGCTTCACAGGCCGACGACCACAACGGCGTCGACTCCTGCAGTCATGTTGGGTGCCGGTGTTTTTGACGGCGTTGCGAATCCTTTGCGTATTGCCGATCGATGGGCGTTCAAGTTCGTATCATCGAGTACCTATGCACAATGGGTGCCAGTTCCAGGAGGTGCTGCCTTGCCCAACATCGAGCCAGGGATCGGTTATACTTTGAAAGGATCTGGAACTGCCGTGAACGATCTTACTTTTTCGGATAACGGACAAGCCAACAACCCAGGAAGCAGACAACGTTACGATTTCAGAGGCAAGCCAAATGACGGGAATATTACCGTTTTCGTAGGCGCGGGCTTGCGTACTTTAACAGGTAATCCGTATCCATCGGCCATCGATTTGAGGGCGTTTTTGATGGCGGCAACCAACACGACACAGGTGGCTTATTTTTGGGAGCAAGATCCTACGACGAATTCGCATTTGATCGCTTCGTACCGCGGCGGCTATGGTTCTTATTCGCCTTTGGCGGCGGGCGGTGTTACCGATCCGACTTATGGTTACATGGGGGTTTACAATCCGCCGACATTTTATGCCTATGATGGTGCTGGAACACAACTCGGAGCCACTGGGACAGGGACGCCATTTGAGCGTCGTTTTTGTCCGATCGGACAAGGTTTTATGATCGAGGGCGCTGCAGGCGGAAACGTCACGATGAGCAACAACTACCGTGTTTATATCAAAGAAGGTACTTTTTCAGACTTTAACCGTCCGGCGGATGTAAATGAAGGCACGAGCGAGCATACGTCAAGTACGGGATTCTTGCCGCCAATCCAGTCGGTTGCAGGTTGGGATTATACCACCGTAAGCACGGCACCGGCACCGCAAATCAAATTCCAGACTTTGCTCAACAACACAGGGGTTAAGGAAACTACCCTCGTGATGATCGACGGGGCTTCGGATGGCGCGGAATCTGGAATGGATGCCAAGTCGCCCGACCAAACCGACATCGACATGTATTTTGTGCTCGACAACGCACAGTATGTGATCTCGGTTATCGATTTTGACGTCAACAAAAAAGTTCCGGTTGGTTTTAAGGCCAATGTGCCAGCATCGTTCCGTATCAAGGCCACCGAAATGATCAATTTTTCGGAAGCAGAAAACGTTTATTTGCACGACAAATTGACCGACATGTACTACGACATCAAGAATTCAGACTACGAATTCACGCTGCCTGCGGGCACCAACGACACCCAGTATGAGATTACGTTCGTGGACGGTCTTTTGGGTACCTCGGATGAGCTCGCTGCCGATGCGTTCGCGATCTTGCAAAACAACGACCGTCAAATGCTTACGGTATCGAATCCGGGCAGCATCGACATCAAGTCGGTGACTTTGTTCGACATCACCGGGAAGCAGATTTTCACCAAGACCAAATTGGGCGCCAAAACGAGTTACGAATTCCCGACATCGGGGTTGGCCGAATCGATTTATGTGGTGAAAGTCGTTACTACCGACAACAAGCAATTTGCCAAGAAAATCAGCGTGTTTGAAAAAGGCAAATAACAATAAGGCATTAAAAAGAAAGCAGTCGAAAGGCTGCTTTTTTTGTTTGTAGGCGGTATTTTTGCGTATGGAAAGTTTCAACCAGCCGATACTTTTAAAAGCCGATGTTTCGCTTGCCATCAAACGCGAAGACTTGTTGCATCCGATGGTTTCGGGAAACAAGTTCAGGAAACTCAAATACAACCTGCTTGAGGCCAAACGGCAAGGTTTGCACACGATACTTACTTTTGGCGGCGCCTACTCGAACCACATCGCCGCCGTGGCCGCCGCCGGCAAACTATACGGATTCGAAACCATTGGCGTGATACGCGGCGGGGAACTCGAGGGTCAAATCGGTCAAAATCCTACTTTGCAATTGGCAGTAGAAAACGGTATGCGGCTGGTGTTTGTGTCCCGCGAACAGTACCGTCGTAAGACCGATGCGGGTTTTATTGGTCAAATGCGCGCGAGATTCGGCCCGTTTTACCTCGTGCCAGAAGGCGGCACCAATGATCTAGCGGTGCAGGGATGCGAAGAAATATTAACAACGGCCGACGACGACTACGATTTCATCTGCTGCCCCGTCGGCACTGGCGGGACGATGGCTGGACTGGTCCGGTCGGCAAAGCCGTGTCAACAAGTTTTGGGGTTTGCGGCGCTCAAAGGCGATTTTCTCCAAGCCGAAATACTTAAATTTGTAAACACGCCGAATTGGGAGCTGAATACCGACTACCATTTTGGCGGTTATGCGAAGATCGATGCGTCGCTGGTGGCGTTCATCAACGCGTTCAAGCAGCGCCACGGCATTTTACTCGACCCGGTGTATACGGGAAAGATGTTGTTTGGCGTTATGGAACTGATCGACAAAGGCTATTTTCCCGCCGGGTCAAAGATACTGGCAATCCACACTGGTGGTCTGCAAGGCATCGAAGGGATGAACGCCAAATTAAAAGAAAAGAAATTACCCATAATACAATGATTAAAAAGTTAATGCTTTTGCTGACCGCCTTGTTGGTGGTGGCGTGTAACTCCAGCCAGCCGGTTGTAAGGACCAAGAAGCCGGTCAACCGCAAGCCCAATACATCGGTTTCCAGCCGATCGAACGCCAAGAAACCTTATAAAAAGCCAGCCCCCGAGAACCGTAGGGTCACGCCCAACAAGCCTGTCGCATCAAGAACCGGGCAAAATGGCGATTTGCAGAAAATAGGCGAGAAATACGAGGCGGCCAAAGAGAAGTCTTCGGGGAACTCGACCGTGTATTCCAAAGAGGAGATCCTTGAAGCTACTACGCGTGTCAAAGTAACCACGGCCATGGTTTACGACTACATCGACACCTACAAAGGCATCGCGCAAAACAACATGACGCAGTACGGCATTCCGGCCAGTATCACGCTCGGGCAAGGTATTTTGGAGTCGGGTTCGGGCACCGGGCCACTCAGCGTTTTGGCCAACAACCACTTCGGGATCAAATGCCATAAGGAATGGACAGGCCCAAGCGTACGTTACGACGACGACGAAGAACAGGAGTGTTTTAGACAATACGAACATCCGAGCGAATCCTACCGCGACCATTCGCAGTTCCTGACCACGCGTACGCGCTATGCGGGATTGTTTTTGCTAGACAAAGACGACTACAAGGCATGGGCCAAAGGGCTCAAGGCGGCGGGATATGCGACCGATCCGAAATACCCAGATAAACTCATCGGCATCATCGAGCGCTACCAGCTGGCCAAATACGACGCCGAAGTGCTCGGGACAGAATACGTTTCGACAGGCAAAGAGCCGTCGATTCTCGAAGCCGGACGCGACAATGCCGTGGCCGACTCCGATTTGTATCAGGTGATCCAGGGCGATACCCTGTATTCGATCTCTAAAAAGTTCAACATCTCGGTCGATGATTTGCGCCGCAAGAACAACATCATCGACAACGCAATCTCAATCGGCCAAAGCCTCAAAGTAAAATAATATGTTATACCAAAGAAGCAGCCAGCTTTTTGCCGAAGCCGAGCAGGTCATTCCGGGCGGCGTCAACTCTCCGGTACGTGCGTTCAAGGCGGTGGGCGGAACACCGTTGTTCGCCAAAAGCGCCAAAGGAGCGTACCTGTACGACGAAGACGGCAACAGACTCATCGACTACATCAATTCATGGGGCCCGATGATACTCGGACATGCGTTCGAACCCGTAGTCGAAGCCGTGATTGCGCGGGCCAAATCGGGTACTTCTTTCGGGATGCCCACCGAACTCGAGACGCGTATCGCCAAACTGGCGGTTTCTATGGTGCCCGACATCGACAAGATAAGATTCGTGAACTCGGGTACCGAGGCTTGTATGAGCGCGATCCGATTGGCCCGCGGGTTTACCGGACGCGACAAGATCGTCAAATTTGCAGGGTGCTACCACGGCCATTCCGATGCGTTTTTGATCCAGGCAGGGAGCGGCGCCGTGACCTTCGGTACACCCAACAGTCCAGGGGTAACGCAGGGTACGGCCAAGGATACGTTGCTGGCGCACTACAACGATCTGTCGCAGGTGTCCGATTTGATCGACCACAACAAAAACGAAATCGCCGCCATCATCATCGAGCCGGTGGCGGGCAATATGGGGTGTGTGCCGCCGCAAAAAGGATTCCTCCAAGGCTTGCGCAAACTGTGTAACGACAACGGCATCCTGCTCATTTTCGACGAGGTCATGACTGGTTTTAGGTTGGCCAAGGGCGGCGCGCAGGAATTGTTTGGTGTTCGTGCCGATATTGTCGCGTTCGGAAAAGTAATCGGTGGCGGATTGCCCGTGGGCGCGTTTGCCGCACGCAACGAAATCATGAATTATCTGGCGCCGGTAGGGCCGGTCTACCAGGCGGGCACGCTGTCGGGTAATCCGCTGGCCATGGCGGCCGGATTGGCGATGCTCGAAGCGCTCGACAACGACCCTTCTATTTACCAACGCCTCGAGGAAAAAACGGCTTATCTGGAGCGCGGTATTCGCGAAGTGCTTTCGGCATATGATTTTCCGTTTACAATCAACCGCGTGGGTTCGATGATCTCGGTGCATTTCGATGCCGAGCCCGTGGTCGATTTTAAAAGCGCCGCCAAAGGCGATAACGACCGTTTTCGTCAGTTCTTTCACGGGTTGCTGCAACAGGGCGTATACATCGCGCCATCGGCCTATGAAACCTGGTTCATCACCGATGCGCTTACCTACGACGACCTAGACTTTACAATAAAGGCCATCGACAAAGTGGCCAAAACACTATAAAAAAAAGCCCGCAAACGCGGGCTTTACTTTTTTTGATATTCCGATCAATGAGACAATTGCTTGAGCAACGCCGGGTTGTCGGTCAATACTTTTCTTTGTTCTTTTGATACGCCAGACAAAATCTTGTGCTCAATCATATCCGAAACCTTTTGCTTATCGGCCGGAGATTTCGCAGCGGCAAGCATTTCGTGTTTCGACACCATCAAGGTATACATGTCTTGCTTGAGGGTTTGGTCGATTGTCACTTTTTCAATCAACGCGGCCACATCCTTTTGCGCGGCATCGTTAAAGTTTGATTTTTTATCCTGCGCTTGGGCCGAAACCGAGAAAGCAAGCACCAAGGTTACTACAGCAATTAACTTTTTCATGGTATGTTTTTTTAAAAAATTAGCAACCAAATCTAAATTATTTTTGTCAATCTGCAAAACAAAAAAGCGGTGTTATTCCGATTTTTGTATCGATTCGGCTTTGCGCTGCATTTTTTCCTGTCTTTTGGCTTTTTCGGCTGCCTTCATTTTTTCCCATTGCGCAAGCTGGTCATTTCTAAGGATTTTCTTGATTTTATCGTCTTGCGCGTCGCGGAAAGCTTCCATTTCGGCGCGACGCTCTTTGCGTTGTTCAGGCGTCAATTTAACGCCATTCTCTTTGTTGGCTTTGTGTTCCTCTCGCAATGCTTTGCCTTTCTCGGTGCGCTCGTTCAAGATTTCTGCCAAGGCTTTTTGTTGTTTGTCGTCGAGGTTCAGTTCGGCGGTCATTTTCTTATGTTGGAACTGCTCGCGATTTTCGCGTTGCTCTGCCGTAAGCGGCTGTTGGCGTACCAATGGTTTTCCTTCCTGCGCCACGGCGGTCATGCCTACCATCAACAAAGCGCCCAAAACTAATTTTTTCATGTTTTTATTTTTTAAGATTGGCCCGTAAGACTTTTTTGATTTTTGAAAGTTTAAAGCTAAAAAAATTTTAATACTAATTTGTGTTTCAAACTTATTTTTTTAATGCCTAATTTTGCCCCGTGAAACATTTGCTGCTGTTGTTGTGTTTGTCTGTGCTGCTCAAACCGCTTTTCCCGGTGGTCGAGTATGCAGCCAATTACCAATACATTGCCAATGAATTGTGCGAAAACCAAGACAAAGTAGAAATGGGTTGTAACGGTAAATGTTACCTCATGAAACAAATGGCCAAGGAAGCCGAATCCGAGAAGCCGCTTTCGTCAAACAAAAAACACGCGCCCGAAACCACCGATCTTTACTTTGTCGGTTTAAACGAATCGGCAAATTTACAAACAATTTCCATCCAGTCTTCTTCCGAAAGCCCATACCGCAACCGTTTGTTTTCAGACGCGCCCATCGGGGCTTTTTTCCACCCGCCCACGGCACTTTCTTAAATCCACGCATTTTTTTTCGCCCCGACGCGTGTCGCGTGGCGATGTATGTCCACATTTAAGAAAAAACCATGAAAACTACATTCAAAACCTTTTTTGCCGTATTGGCAACCACTTTTTTATTGGCGTCTTGTAACGACGACGATGCCGCACAAATGTTCAACAACCCAACAGGAACCGGTGATTTACAGGTTAAATTCGACAATGCCTATGCAGGCAACGACCTGATCCTTGGCGCGCCCAATACCGTCAATTCACAGGGCGAGACGCTCAAAGTCAACCAGATCAAGTACATCGTCAGCAACATCGTGCTTTTTGACGAAAACGGCGGCACGTTCACGTATCCCAAATCGGAAAGCTATTTCATTGTTAACGAAGCCAACCCCGCCAGCACCTTTATCGATTTGACCAGCATTCCCGCGGGGAATTACACCAAAATCAAGTTCGGAATCGGCGTAGACCAAGCCCAATGGGAAGCAGGTGCCGACGGGCAAGGCGATTTCCTGGCCCATGCCGATGCCCAGGACATGATGTGGAGCTGGAGCGCAGGCTATAAATTTATCCTGTTCGAAGGCCAATTCACTTCGGCCACCGTTTCGTCCGATACGGCCTACATGGTGCACACGGGCAAGACGGGTACGGCCTACAACTACACCGAAGTCACGCTCGATTTGCCGACCAAGGCTTTCGTGCGTACCGAGATTACCCCTTCGGTCCACATCGTGACCGACTTGTCGAAAATCATCGACGGCACCAACAAAATAGCGCTGTCCGACCACAACATGGGCGGGATGGGCGCGATGATCATGGGCGGCGAGGCCGTCGCGCAAATCTCGGCCAACGTGCCCGGGCTGTTTACGGTAGACCACGTCCACAACGATTGATTTTTTAAGGAGCACAACACCCGTTTCCAGTACAAATTTGGTCCCGCTGTACGCTGCAATCTGCGGTTGCGAACCCCGCAACCACAGGATTTCCGCTGCCATCGGGGCTAGATTACAGGGCTTGTGCGCCTAAGACGTTTCCTATGAAAAATACACTCATTTTAGCTATTGCGTTGGCGTTTGCGGGCTGTTCAAGCTCCGATTCCGCAAACCAAGACCAGTATATCGACGTGCCGCTCGCGTTCGAAACACCATCGAATTTTCCACCATTGGTGTACGACATAGCGTCGAATCGGCCCACGCAAAAAGGTTTTGAACTGGGCAAGAAGTTGTTTTACGACGGCAGGTTGTCGTCCGACGGCACAGTTTCCTGCGGTTTTTGCCACGAGCAATCGTCGGCGTTTACGCACCACGGACACACGCTGAGCCAGGGCGTAGATGGGCAGTTGGGCACCCGCAACACGCCATCTATCCAGAACCTCGCGTTCCAGACCCAATTCATGTACGATGGCGCGGCCGACCATATGGACCTGCAACCCATCATCCCGCTTATGAATCCGGTCGAGATGAATGCGAACATGGCTGCGATTTTGCAATTGCTGCGGTCAGACGCCACTTATGTCCAATTGTTTGGGCAGGCCTTTCCGGGCAAACCCATCGATTCCGAGCACATGCTCAAGGCGATGTCGCAGTTCATGCTCATGATCACCTCGTCCAATTCGCGTTTCGACAAATACCGTCTCAATGAAGCCGGTGGCACACTTTCGGCCGACGAATTACAAGGCTATGCCGTGTTCAACCAAAAATGTGCGTCCTGTCATTCGAGCGACTTGTTCACCGACGATTCGTTCCGCAACAACGGACTGGCCGTCAATCCGCTCGTAAATGACGTTGGGCGCTACCGCGTCACCGAACTCGAATCCGACCGGTACAAATTCAAGGTGCCCAGCCTGCGCAATGTCGAGAAAACCGCGCCGTACATGCACGATGGCCGTTTCGGGACACTCGAGGCGGTGTTGAGCCATTATACTAACGGCGTACAACCATCGGCCACGCTCGATCCGCTGTTACAACAAAACGCACAACCAGGAATTGTGCTTTCGGCCACCGAAAAGACGCAATTGATTGCTTTCTTAAAAACACTAACCGACCAGCAATACCTCAATGATCCGCGTTTTGCGGAATTTTAGACATGAAAAAACACCTATTGATTTTGATGGCGCTTTGCGCCCAAGCCGCCGTAGCGATTACCGTTAAGGACTCGCTTAGGCCATTTCCTTATTCAGGTCACGAACCTGCGCGATACCTCTCGAAATACCATGCCCTGCTCGACGATTGCGACGCGTGCGGTTGTTCGTCCAACGGCGGTAGCATGGGGTTCAGTTCGATGTTCAACAACGAATTTGTCGGGCTGCGCTATTTTTACCAGCGTTATTCGAGCAAAGACGGTATTTTCAACAATTCGCCTTGGGTAGACGAAAACTTCAACACCGTGCAGGCTTGGGCACGCATCCCGATCGTCAGGCGCTTGCAGGTGTCGGCCTTGGTGCCCTATCATTTTCACGTACGCGAGCGTGCCACGGGCGACCAACGCATCGAAGGCTTGGGCGACATCACCGTCCTGGCCATGTTTACGGCCTATGAAACCATGCGCGACAGCACCGTTCTTACACACAAATTGCAAGCGGGCGGCGGACTCAAGATGCCTACGGGCAAGTACAATATGGCCAACAATGTGGGTAGCGTCAATCCCGGATTCCAAGTCGGGACGGGAAGTTGGGATTATTTGCTCGCGACCGAGTATGTGCTCAAAAAGGGGCGTCTCGGACTCAATACGATGGCCACCTATACCATCAAAACCCAAAACGAAAAGCTGTACCGCTTTGGCAACCAATTCAACTACGGTGCGACGCTGTTTTATTTGATCGAGCAAAAGGTCAAATGGGTGCCGCAATTGGGGATTGCGGGCGAGGTTTTTGCGTCGAATTTTCAGTACGACCAAATCGTTCCGGATTCCTCGAGTGACATTGTGTTCGGAAAAGTAGGTTTAGAAGTAGGCCGCAACGATTTTTCGCTGGGACTCAATGCCATGTTGCCGATCAACCAGCATTTGAACGGCGGTAAGGTCGAAAGCAACTACCGGTTAAGCGTAAATTTAAACTACAGTTTGTAAACAAAAAAGCGGAACCGTCGGGCTCCGCTTTTTTTATCGTTTCTGGTATTTATCCGATGTAATGTACGGTTTTGATGTCGCCGTCTACCGATACTTTGACGAGTCCGTGTTTGGACAGGTTTTTCATCGCCGCGTCCCATTTTTTGCCGCTCAGTGCAGCCGAAACCTTAAGCATGCCAAGGTCCATTTGCTGGTCGTTGTCCGACTGGAGCATGCCGATGATGACTTTTTCGTCGTCGGTGAGCTCTACGCTGGTCTGTTTTTTCTCGGGGCGCATCTGCGGGAAGAACAACACTTCCTGGATAGATGCGTTGTTGGTAAGAAACATGATCAAACGGTCCATCCCGATACCGAGCCCCGACGTAGGCGGCATGCCGTATTCAAGCGCGCGCAAAAAATCTTCGTCGATGAATTGTGTGGCCTCGTCGTCGCCTTTTTCGGCCAGTTTGAGCTGGTGTTCGAAACGTTCGCGCTGATCGATGGGGTCATTGAGTTCAGAATAGGCGTTGGCGATTTCCTTGCCGCACACCATGAGTTCAAAACGTTCGGTAAGCTCTGGATTGTCGCGGTGCGATTTACACAAAGGCGACATTTCCTTCGGATAATCGGTGATGAACGTAGGTTGGATGAAGTTGCCCTCGCATTTGGCCCCGAAAATCTCGTCGATCAATTTTCCTTTGCCCATGGTGGCGTCCACTTCGATGCCCATGCTTTTGGCCGCATCAAAAAGCTCTTCTTCGGTCTTGCCCGAAATATCGAAGCCGGTGTATTGTTTGATCGCATCGGTCATCGTGACACGTGCGTAAGGGGCTTTGAAATCTACTTCGTGCTGGCCGAAGGTGGCTTTGGTCGTGCCGTTTACCGCTGTCGCACAATGTTCTAGCAGTTGCTCGGTGAATTTCATCATCCAATGGTAGTCCTTGTAGGCCACGTAGATTTCCATGGCCGTAAACTCGGGGTTGTGTGTGCGGTCCATACCTTCGTTGCGGAAATTTTTCGAGAATTCATACACGCCGTCGAATCCGCCTACAATCAATCTTTTGAGGTACAATTCGTTGGCGATACGCATATATAGCGGCACATCGAGCGCATTGTGGTGCGTGACGAACGGACGTGCGGCCGCGCCACCCGGAATCGGTTGTAAAACAGGTGTCTCGACTTCGAGGTAGCCTTTGTCGTTAAAAAAACTGCGCATGGCGTTGAACAACTTGGTACGCTTGATAAACGTATCCTTGACGTGGTCGTTGACGGTGAGATCGACGTAGCGACGGCGGTAGCGTTGCTCGGCATCGGCAAAAGCGTCGTGCACGTTTCCATCGGCGTCGGTCTTGACCACCGGCAGTGGCTTGAGTGCTTTGGAGAGCACCGTCAGTTCGTGTACGTGGATCGAGGTTTCGCCTACTTTGGTTTTGAAAACGGTGCCGCGAACACCCACGAAATCGCCAATGTCGAGCAGTTTTTTGAACACCACTTTGTACATGGTCTTGGCTTCGTCTTTCGAAATGTCGTCGCGCGTCACGTAAATCTGGATACGTCCTTCGGCGTCCTTGAGTTCGGCGAAAGAAGCATTGCCCATGTCGCGGAACGACATCAAACGGCCCGCGAGCACGACTTCCTTGCCGTCGTATTGCTCAAAATTTTTGAGGATATCGGTCGAATAGGCGTTGGTCGTGAATTCTTTTGCCGGATACGGCTCGATGCCCAGATTGCGCAATTCGGTTAGCGATTTTCTGCGGAGAAGCTCCTGTTCGGATAAGGCCATGGTGTTGAATTTGAAAGCCGCAAAGATACTCAAAGTTTCAAAAATCACAACGTCAAATTTGACGGGAATTGGTATCTTTGGGTTTGTAAACAGATTTCTTATGCGAAACAAAATTGCGGTTATCCTACCCTTGCTGGCGGTGTTTTTCACAGGCTGCCAGATCACCGAGAACATTTACCTGCAGGAAGACGGCAGCGGTAAAATCGTTTATGACATCGACGCCTCGGGGCTTATGGCGCTCGCGGGCGACAAACTGGGAGAATCGGGACGCGACAATATCGATTCGACAATGACCTTCAAGCAATTGTTTGAAGAGAAAAAGGACAGCATCGCCCAAATGTCGGCCGAACAACAGGCGCAATTGAAAAAGTTCGAAGACGTGTCGATGCGCATGCAAATCAATGCCGCACAAAAGCAATTCAACCTGTCGATGTTAAAGGACTTCAAAAAAACTTCTGAATTGCAGGACATGATGGACGCGATGAAAGTGCTGCAATCGCTCGATAAAAAAACGGCGATGGCCGACGCGGACAACCCGCTGGCGTCGATGATGGATTCGGGCGGCAATACCGAACTTTCATATGCCTACGACGGCAAGGTGTTCAAACGCACGCTTAAGGTTATCGATCCGAAGTTGCAGGAAATGGCCAAGGACACGACGGGTATGTTGCAAATGATGTTCGGAGGATCGAATTATACGATCAAATACCATTTTCCGCGCAGGGTCAAATCGGTGTCGAACCCCGATGCGCTGTACAGCGAAGACCGCAAGACGGTGACCATCCCGTATTCGCTTGTCGACTATTTGGAGCAGCCCGATAAGATGAGTTTCGAGGTGGTGCTCGATAAGAAATAATTGGGAATTTTTAACGACAATCCTTTGTAACTTTGCGGTTCACGATCACGCCATGAATAAAATCGTCCGCCTCGAAGATTTGGGTCTTAAAGATTACAAGCAAACCTGGGAATACCAGGAATCGTTGTTCAATGCCATTGTCGATTTGAAAATCAAAAACCGACGCGAGGACACCCATCTCCCGACGCCCAACCACTTTCTTTTTGTCGAGCATCCGCACGTATACACGCTGGGCAAAAGCGGCGATTTCGACAACCTGCTCATCAGCGAAAAACAGCTGGCCGAAAAAGGCGCGACGTTCTACAAAGTCAACCGTGGCGGCGACATCACCTATCACGGGCCCGGGCAAATTGTCGGGTATCCGATCCTTGATCTGGACAACTTTTTTACCGACATCCACAAGTATTTGCGTTTGCTCGAAGAAGTCATCATTTTGACCTTGGCCGACTACGGCATTACGGGAACCAGGAGCGAAGGCGAAACGGGCGTATGGCTCGACGTAGGGACGCCTTTTGCGCGAAAGATTTGCGCCATGGGTGTGCGTGCCTCGCGTTGGGTGACCATGCACGGCTTTGCGCTCAACGTCAATGCCGATTTGGGTTATTTCGACAACATGATTCCGTGTGGGATCCGCGGAAAATCGGTTACTTCTTTAAATGTAGAGTTGGGTGTGAACCGTGTCGATATGGGTGAGGTCAAAGCCAAAATCAAAAAACACTTTGCCGATTTGTTCGAAGCCGAGCTTCAGCAGACGACTTCTGCTATCCAAAATCCAGCGACAGCTGATCGGGCAACAACCTGAAACTCATACGATGGTACTTGGTGGGGCCGTACTTTTTGATGGCTTCGCGGTGCTCTTGGGTGGGATAGCCCTTGTTTTTTTTCCAGTTGTACATCGGGAATTCCTCGTGGATGCGGTCCATGTAAGCGTCGCGGTAGGTCTTGGCTAAAACCGAGGCGGCGGCAATGCTTTTGTATTTCGAGTCGCCTTTGACGATGCAGCTGTAGGGGATGTCGTTGAACGGTTTGAACCGGTTCCCGTCTACAATTATATATAAGGGAGTGGTGTGCAATTTACCGATGGACTCCTGCATGGCGCGGATCGAGGCGTTGAGGATGTTGATTTCGTCGATCACCGTCGGTTCGAGATGCGTAACGGCAAAACACAAGGCCTTTTCTTCGATGATAGGTCGCAGCGTGGCGCGGTGCTTTTCGGTCATCAACTTGGAGTCGTTGAGCCATTCGTGGTTAAAGTCTTCACCCAGGATCACTGCCGCCGCGGTTACCGGGCCCGCCAAACAACCGCGTCCGGCTTCGTCTGTGCCCGCTTCGATGTCAAAATCGGAATACCTGGGAAATAGCATGGGAAAATAATTTTCACAAAAATAGGGAAATGCAGCCAACCTTTTTGCATTGCATGACATCTGTAGGAGAAGTTGCGCTAACAATTTCTTAGCGGAATTTTGTTTTTAACACGCTGGCCTTGTTATATTAATTTGGTTAATTAAGAAATTATTAGGAAGTTTGCGGAATAACTAACTCAAATAAATTAAATATGAGATCTAAGTTCAAGTGGATTTTTGCGCTATTGCTAGCGTTCTCAATGCAGTTTTCTTTTGCACAGGAGAAAACGATTACCGGTACGATTACCGACGGCGGACTTCCGATGCCGATGGTAAACGTAGTCAATAAAAATACCAAAGTGGGTGTGCAATCCGATTTTGACGGAAATTACGCGATCAAGGCCAAAACAGGCGATGTGCTCGAATTCTCTTTCGTAGGATACAGCAATGTCTTGATCACCGTTGCGGCGGCCACCAAGGTCAACGTTCCGATGAAGTCCGATGCGCAACAGTTGGGTGAAGTCGTTGTAACCTCGCAAGGCATCAAGAAAGAGAAGAAAGCGTTGGGTTATGCGGTAACTACGATCAAGGCCGAGGAATTCGCCGCCAAGCCATCTACCGATGTCGTCAGGGCATTGACGGGTAAGGCGCCGGGGGTGAACATTCAGCAAACGAGTGGTTTGTCTGGTTCTGGAACCAACATCATCATCCGCGGTTATTCTTCGATCACTGGAAGTAACCAGCCGCTTTTCGTCGTCGACGGTATTCCGTTCAACGCCGATACCAACAGTGATGGTAACTTTCTCGAAGGAGCGACCAATGCGTCGAGCCGTTTCTTGGATTTGGATCCGAACAACATCGAATCGATCAGTATCTTGAAAGGCCTGGCCGCTACAACACTTTACGGATCTGCGGGTTCGAAAGGGGTGGTTTTGGTGACGACCAAGTCGGGTAATACAAAAGAACTCAACAAAAAGATGGAGATTTCGGTCGCGCAGTCGATGTTTATGACCGAAATTTCAGATTTGCCGGATTTCCAAAACAACTATGGTGTTGGTAACGACAACGAATACCGCACCACATTTGGTAACTGGGGGCCTAGCTTCGCGACGCGTGGCGAAGGCGGAATCGGAATGGACGGTACCGTCGATCACCCTTATGCTTATTACGGTGCGGGCGTGTTTCCAGAATACCTGAACGCCGATGGCACACCTAAAAAAGTAGCGTGGAGACCGTACGACAACGTATCGCCGTTCTTTACTACAGGTACGGTGAGTACTACTTCGGTTAACATTGGAGGAAGAGCAGAAGGTACCAATTACAACTTAGGGGTTGGCCACACCGACGATACCGGTTTTATCGAAAACAACAACTACCGTCGTTTGAACTTGAATACTGGTGGTTCGACGAAACTTGGAAATGGGTTTACTTTGAGCACGGTTATGAACTATGTGCGTACTGATAAAACCGCGCCATTGACCGGTTACGGTTATGGCTCTGGCTCTGTCACGCCATCGACGTTCGCGACCATTTTGTATACGCCGAGAAACCTTGACTTGTTTGGGTTGCCGTATGAAGATCCAAACACACACGAATCGGTCATGTACAGAAGGGACATCACCAACCCGCGTTGGTTGCTCAAAAACGGTAGCGATGAAGAAGCCGTAAGACGTTTTTACGGAAACTTCACCGCCATGTACGACATCAACTCTTGGTCAAACGTGTCTTACCGTTTGGCGCTCGACAATTATACGCAGTCGAAACGTTACTACATCAACAAAGGAGGTAACGAATCGCGTGACGGATACATGCGTACGACCTTCAACGAAAACACGATTTTCGACCATACGTTCAGCTACAACTTTAACGCAAACCTCGACAAAGACCAATCTTGGACACTCGACGGTACGGTAGGTTTGAACTCGCGTATGGAAGGTTATGACTATACTTATTTGGAAAGCTACAACCAATTTGTTTACGGCTTTAACGAGCACCAGAACTACGAAGAACACTTGGGTTATTCCGATCACCAAAACCAGAACATCGTAGGTTTGTATGGTAGTGCCACGTTGGGCTTCAAAAAATATTTGTTCTTGAACGTACAGGGTCGTAACGACTGGTTCTCGTCTTTGCAAAAAGAAAACCGTTCGTTGTTCTATCCATCGGCATCGTTGTCGTTCATCCCAAGCGACGCTTTCGAATTCATGAAAGGCAGCAAGGCGGTCAACTACTTGAAGATGCGTTTGAGCTACGGTTCATCGGCAGGCTTCCCGCCACCTTACCAAACCATTATCGGATTGGAATCGGCGACTACACAGTTCGTAACGCCTTCGGGTGAAACGGTCAACTATATCGCGCCAAGTTCGCGTGTAGGAAACCTGGACTTGAAACCTGAATTGTACAAAGAACTTGAATTCGGTTTGGAGACCAAATTGTGGAACAACCGCATCGGTATCGATTTGTCACTCTATGACAAGACTTCTACCGATTTGATCATCGTACGTGACGTAGATCCGGCTTCGGGCGCGACTGATCGTTACGACAACATTTCCGAAATGTCGAACAAGGGTATCGAATTGGGCTTGAGCTTTGCTTTGTTCCGTTCAGACAGCGACGGATTCACTTGGGATCTTTCGGGTCAGTTTACTTCAAACCGCAACCGTGTAGAGCGATTGGGTGATGGTGTAGAGCGTTTCGCCTATGCTGGTTTCACAAACCTCGGTAACTTTGCCGTGCCAGGACGTCCTTTGGGTGTCATCATGGGTAGCTCGATCATGCGCGATGGAAACGGCAACTATGTAGTAGGTTCAGACGGTAATTACTTGGTTAACAATGAACTTACAGAGATTGGTGATCCAAATGCCGACTGGCGTTCAACCGTGATCAATCAGATTTCTTATAAGAATGTAACCTTTGGATTCCAATTGGAGTACCAACAAGGTGGCGATATTTACTCGAACACCGCCAATGCGTTGCTTTCGCGTGGTGTGACCGAAGATACCAACTGGGACCGCAGCAGAACGTATGTTTTGCCAGGGGTTAACGTAGATGGTAACATCAACCAGATCCAAATTGGTGCAACCCAATACGGATTCAACAACAGCGGTTTCTTTATCGACGAACAATCGGTATTTGATGCAACCAACCTGAGATTGCGTGAGATTTCACTTTCTTACGACGTGCCTAAGCGCATTCTTGAAAAAACGCCTTTTGGTAGAATGTCGATTTCAATCATCGGCCAGAACCTTTGGTACAAGGCGTTCAATTTCCCTGAACACCTCAATTTTGACCCAGAGGTCATGAGTTTGGGTGTGGGTAACGGACAAGGCTTCGATTACTTGACCGGTCCTACCGCCAAGCGTTACGGGTTCAATATTAATTTAACATTCTAAGAAGATGAAAATAAAGACATTCAGTAAAAAATTTCTAGTCGGCGCGCTGCTCTTGGCATTTGCCGGTTGCGAAACTTTTGATCTCGACCAAACCGAGAACCCAAGTACGCTTCCGCAAAGCTACAACGACCCGATCCAGGCTTTCAACTATATCCAGCTTCAGTTGCCCGATTTTGTCAATTCGGCCAACTCGTTCACGCAACGCGTGACGCGCCAAATGGCAATGACCGGCGGACGTACCTATGACAATGCGTTCCAGCCCGAATTGTTCGACAACAACTGGATCATTGGCTACCGTATTCTCAATACAGTCAAGCAAATGGAGGCCAAGGCGCTTGCCGATCAGCAGTACCGCGTTTTTGGCGCCTCTAAAGTAATCCGTTGCTACGTTTTGATGACGTTGGTGGATCTTTATGGAGACGTGCCTTACAGCGAAGCGCTTATGGGAAATGCCAACTTGACACCAAGATACGACGCGAGTGAGGATGTGTACGCAGGAGTTTATGGCGAATTGAACGATGCCATCGCGTATCTTCAAAATACTGCAGCTACCAATGAGGATTTGGCGCAAGATATTATGTTTGGAACCGGCGAAGTAGCCGCGCCTGATGCCGACGCATGGATTCGCGTAGCCAATTCACTGAAGTTGAAAATGCTCCATACGGCACGTTTGACAGGAATTCAAGGCTATGATACGGCCAGTGAAGTAAACGCATTGATTGCTGGCGGACAACTGATCGACAGCGCAACCGAAGATTTTGCCTTCCGTTACGGAACAGAGCGCGAAGTGCCGAACTCACGTCACCCAGACTATAACAATGATTATGAATTTGGTGGTGGCTCTTACTTGGGCAACTACTTCATGTGGGCTGTTTCTCGTGAAAAAGCAGAGCCGACCGGCGGAAGCTATCCGTACTTCGACATCCGTACACAGTACTACTTCTACCGTCAGGCAGCCAACTCGACCGATACACCGCAAAACTTGCCGTGCGAGTATTTCGCCTCACCTGAGCATTACGGTAACGTAATCTACGCTTCATTCTATATTCCTGATGCGGTAGAAGCCGCCTATTGTACGACCGACCTTGGAGGCGACGGCACCTCGTTTTGGGGACGTGACCACGGAGACGACTCGGGTATCCCGCAAGACGACGAAACACGCAGCGCACACGGTTTGTACCCTGCAGGCGGAAAGTTTGACTATACGGCCAGCCCGGTTGCCAACAACCAAGGCGTAGATGGTGCCCTCGGCGAGGGAATCATGCCAATCTTGTTGTCTTCGTTCGTGCATTTCATGAAGGCCGAATTGGCGCTGACGGTTCCAGGTGTCACTGGCAATCCAGCCGCCGAGCTCGAAGCCGGTATGCGTGCATCATTCGAGAAAGTGACCACGGCCATGCCGCAACAAGAACGCGAGCCTAGTCAGTCGGTTATTGATTCGAAAGTGACTACTTATGTTAACTTTGTGATGACGCGTTTCAACGCTGCTTCGGCTGCCGACAAACTCAACATCCTGGTAAAGGAGTTCTACATCGCGAGCTGGGGTAATGGTATCGAGCCGTACAACAACTACAGAAGAACAGGCTATCCAGATAACATGCAGCCTACCTTGGAGCCAGAACCGGGCCAGTATTTCTATACGGCATTGTACCCGGCCATTGGCGTCAACAACAATCCAAACGCACCGGCCAACGTTCGTACACGCAAAGTGTTCTGGGAAGAAACGGCTGGTTTAGACTTACACTAAAAAAAGATACTATGAAAAAAATAGCCATTTTTACTTTATTTGCGGCCGCCGCGCTCACCTTTTCGTCTTGTGAGCAGGAATCATTGGATCCGCTACCGGAAAAAGTTGAAGGTATGTATGTAATTCTCAACGTACAGCAAGCTACCTTGGAGTTCGACAATTTTGAAACTACCGCTTTTAGAGGCACGTTGACCAACCCTTCGAGCAACATCGTGCGTTACGAGTTGTTTGTCAGAAGAAGAAACCCGAACGGGGTAAGTACCAGCAATACCAAATTGCTCGAAACGATTACTTCGTTTCCGCATCAGTTAGAGATTACGCCTGCCAAGATTGCGGCGGCGCTCGAAGTGCCGGTTACTGAATTGGCCGTGGGCGACGTATACCGTTTCATCGGATACTCTTATGACGCTTCGGGAACCAAGACCGGATACAACAACCTGTCGGCGGTTTTGCGTACCACCCCGACCATGAAGCAAGGGTACAAGTGGAGTGCCAACGCGGCCGCTGTGATCAACCCAGGTGACCCGTTCAATATTTACACTCCGTTTTCAAACAACTAAAAAAATTGCATGATGAAAATGAAAATATTTAAAAGTTTGTTGCTGTTGCCTGTTGCTGCAATGGTCTTTGTAGGATGCCAGGACGACGACGAGCGTTACAACGGATCGCCGGTTGGCAAAAACAACCTTGTGACGCTGACGGGGCAATTGAGCACCAATGTTACCTCGGCTTTGACCGATCAAAAGATTGAATTTACCGTAACGCTTCCCCGAACGTTTTCGGACACCGTAGCGGTTCAGGCCACGGCCATCAGCGACTCAGGACGTCGTATCAGAGGTTCTGTCGATGTAATGCCGGGCGAAACCACTGCAACCGGTGATATTTTTGCGCCTGGCGGTTCGATTTTCGACACCACCTTCGACATGTACTTGTCGGGTATTGCGTTGCAAACACCAGATCCGGTAGGGACGCACTATTTCCTGACTTCGGACGTGCTGAAGATTGCAACAGGTAATTCTGCAATTCCTGTGCAAAACAGTGAGCGTTTGATTATCAGATTGGTTTGGCCCGACGCTACATCGACCACCAATACGCTGGCCATGACTGTAGATCGTCCTACCGCTGCAGACGGCAACGCGCCTTTTCAGAACGGAGGTAGGGAACACAGGATTAATGTGGGTAGTACCGGAAATAATACGGGAGGAGCATTGTCGACTGAAGCGGGCGACTATTTATTCAAAATTAAGGCGACTGCTTTGTTGCAACAACCGATCGACATGCCGTACCGTTTGATCATTGTGTATCCTGACGGAGAAGCCGATGTGTTCTCGGGCGTTTACAATGGTTTGACGACAACTTCGCCAGAGATTACCATTGCAAAAATCAACAAGTCCTATGTAGGTAACGAAACGGTGTTCACTTCAGAAAACCTTATTCCTTAAAATTACCATTCCCCTGCCTGTAGAAAGCAGGCGGGGGAATATTTAAGTTAATGTTTTTGAAAACTTAACTTAATCCGTTATATTTGCTTTTCACTTTAATCAAAATTATTTATTATGAAAAAATTATTACTATCGCTTTTCCTCGCTGCGGGGCTGGGTGCGCAAGCACAAGCTACCTATTGGCAGGAAGTTTCAACAGGTTTCTCGACAACTTCTACTACACAAGGACAAATTTCTTACGCACCAGGAGGTGGCGGAGATGTGGTTTGGACGTACGGTGCTGCCGGTGACGGTTCGGGCGACTACTATCAAATCTGGGGTCGTTCACTCGACGGCGGTTTGACCTGGACTACAGGTGCCATCAACTTGGGTTCTGCTGACTTGGTGATCGGTTCAATCCACGCGATGTCGGCCACCACGGCTTACGTATCGGTGTGGCCAAACGGTTCGCTTCAAGGCGGTATCTGGGTAACCACCAACTCTGGTGCCACCTGGACCAAGCAACCGACGGCGCTTTTCAACGACGGTTTGATCTCGTTTGCGAACTTGGTCTATTTCTGGGACAACAACAACGGTGTGTGCCAAGGTGACCCTGCCAATGGATACTTCGAAATCTATACCACTACAAACGGCGGAACCAACTGGGTTCGTGTACCACAAGGTAACATCCCGATGCACCAGGTAGATGAGTACGGCTATACCCACAACTTTGAGATTTTTGGCGACACCATATGGTTCGGCACCAACCAAGGCCGTATCTACCGTTCGAACAACCGTGGTGTGAATTGGGTTTGGGCTGCGCAATCACCAATCTCTGACTTTGGTGGCGCTGCACAAAGTGGTAGCTATGCGATGAAAAACGGTACCGATGGTCTTTTGATTTCATCAGACTGGCAGTTCTTTAGAACTACCGACGGTGGTCAAACTTGGAATGCCGAGTTCCCAGGTGGCGAATACTACAGAAACTTCGACATTGCTTTCGTTCCTGGAACCGATAACACCTATGTTGTTACTGGTGTAGATATCGACGAAGTAGGTAGAGGTTCTTCGTTCTCTTTGGACGGAGGATTGAACTGGACAGACATCAACAACATTGACCCAGATCCGGTTGACGGTGGTGGTTCACTCGAGTTCTACGACTGTACACACGGTTTGGCTTCAGGTTTCACGACTTCATCTACTGTAGGTGGTATCTGGTACAACCTGTTCGACTGGTGTTCTACGTCAGCTACAAAAGATTTCGCTGCGCAAGGCTTTACTGCCGTTCCAAACCCAACTTCTGGTGCTTTGGAGATTTCAGGAAAAGACATTGCTAACGTAGCGGTTTATGACATCTTGGGCAAAGAAGTGATGAATTCAAACTTCGGTTCTTTGAACACAGTGAACATCAACTTGGGTTCTTTGAACGCAGGTGTGTATATGGTTAAAGTGACTACTGCAGCCGGTGCTTCATCGACTACCAAAGTGGTTAAACAATAATCAGATTTAATCTGAATCTCAAAAGCCATCCTACGGGATGGCTTTTTTGTTTTCTTAAATTCTGCCGACATTGTAAACAAAACGCTATTTTTGTGCTTTATTTGCACGTATGAGGATTGTACTGCTGGCCGTTTTGCTGTTGTTTTCGGGCGTTGTTTTTGCGCAGGAGCCCGCGCAGGAAAAAGCCCCCAAAAGCCTGAGAAAAACCGAAGAGGATAAAGCCAAGGAGGCCGCGCAGCGCGCACCCATCACTTCCTACCGCATCGTGACGCTCGAGCGCGACACCACCTATGTAGACACCTCGCTGACCATAAAGGACGAGTACGAGTACAATTACCTGCGCAAAGATATCTTTGGGTTGCTGCCGTTTGTCAACGATGGGCACACCTACAACACGCTCGACTACGGCCGTACCAATTTTTCGCCGTATCCCGAGTTCGGATACAAAGGCAAGCACTTCAATTACCTTGAAGTAAAGGACATCAAATACTATTCGGTGGCCACACCGCTCACCGAACTCTATTTCAAAACCGTCATGGAGCAAGGCCAAAGCGTAGATGCACTCGTGGCGGTCAACACATCGGAACAATTCAATTTCTCGGTCGCTTACCGCGGCATACGCTCGCTCGGCAAGTACATCAACCAATTGACCAGCGCAGGCAATTTCAGGTTCACGACCAGTTACCACACCAAGGGCGGCAGGTATGTGATCAACGCACACTATGCCGGCCAAGACATGCAAAACGGCGAGAACGGCGGCATCACCACACCCGAGGATTTCGAAAGCAAAGACGACGCGTTCAAGCAACGCCAAAGGCTCGAAGTCTATTTGCCCGATGCCAAGACGTTCCTCAAAGGCAAGCGCGTGTTCTTAGACCATGCGTTTCGCATCAACGGGAACCACGGCAGCAATAACCTGTATGTGACGCATCAGTTCAATTACGAAACCAAGTTTTTCGAATACAACCAGGCCAACGTGCAATCGGCCGCGCGTGGGTACTTTTACAATTATTTTGGCGAGGCGTCGCAACAAGGCCTCAACGACCAGGTGCGCTACAACAGGTTGTACAACAAAATCGGCGCGGTATACGAAAACGAAACGCTGGGGAAATTCCAGTTTTTTGTCGACGACTTCCAATACAACTATTACTACAATTCGGTTTTTGTATTCCCCGATCGTGTCGTGCCGGGCAAGATCAACGACAAGATCAATTCCGTCGGCGGGCAGTACGAGTACCGCAAAAACAACTGGCGTGCGCAATTGCTCTATTCGAATTCGATGACCAATCAGTCGCTCACCAACCTAGACGGACAAGCCAGTTACACGTTCAACGAAAAGAATGTGTTGTCGTTCCGCTACCAAAAAATCAACAAACTGCCCAACCACATCTACAACCTGCACCAAAGCACGTTTACGCATTACATTTGGGCCAACAACTTCAAGAACGAAAAAATCAACAACATCGAAGTCGAGGCCAAAACCCAATGGGCCACCGCGTCGTTCCAGCTCTCGAACATCAACGACATGCTGTATTTGAGCAACGACGCCGCCACCGATACGTTGCAGCTCATTTCGCCCAAGCAATACGGCAAGTCCATCCAGTACCTGTCGTTCAAGATCGGCAAGGAATTCAAACTCGGCCGTTTTGGGCTCGACAATACCGTGCTCTACCAAAAGGTCAGCCAGGACGACAACATCCTGAATGTCCCCGATTTTGTCACGCGAAATACGCTTTACTACAGCGACTATTTTTTCAAAAAAGCACTGTACCTGCAAACCGGCGTCATCTTCAACTATTTCACGAAATACTACGCCAACGACTACAACCCCGTGCTGGCCGAGTTTTTTGTTCAAGATCAGCAAGAAATCGGCGGTTACCCGATGTTCGATTTCTTTGTCAACGCGCGCGTGCGCACCTGCCGCATCTTCATAAAGGCCGAACATTTCAATTCGGCATGGTCGTCGCGCAACGAATTTTACGCCGCGCCCAACAACCCGTACCGCGATTTCGTGATACGTTTTGGGCTGGTTTGGAATTTCTTCAAGTAGGGCCGAGCGTTAACAAAATGTCCGGTGGACATTTTTAGCGAAGGAGCCAGGTGGCGGGTTGGCGGGCGTGCCGGCGATCGACATTGTTGCGAGGCCGAACATTGTGGCGCCGTCGGGCTGTCCGCGGTGCGCGGCACCTTGCTTCCATCCCTCACGCAGCATCCGTGAAACCAAACGGTCCCTTCACGAAATCGATTGAACTTTAAGACAACTTTGTTCGGCTTTGAATCCCAAATGCCTATATTTGTCGCGCAAAATTTGCCAAACCATGAATTACTCAGAAAACATACTCGGTACAATCGGCAACACGCCGCTGGTCAAACTCAATAAAGTGACCCAAGGTGTCGATGCGCTTGTATTGGCCAAGATTGAAACGTTCAACCCCGGAAACTCGGTCAAAGACCGTATGGCCGTTAAAATGGTCGAGGACGCCGAAGCCGATGGTCGTCTCAAACCGGGCGGCACCATCATCGAAGGTACCTCGGGCAACACCGGTATGGGGCTTGCGCTCGCGGCCATCGTCAAAGGCTACAAGCTTGTTTGCGTGATCACCGACAAACAATCGAAGGAAAAAATGGACATCCTGCGCGCCGTAGGAGCCAAGGTGGTCGTGTGTCCTACCGATGTAGAACCCACCGACCCGCGTTCGTATTATTCGGTTTCTAAAAGACTGGCCGAGGAAACGCCCAACGCGTGGTATGTGAACCAATACGACAACCCGTCGAACGCCATCGCGCACTACGAACAAACCGGTCCCGAAATCTGGGAACAAACCGAAGGCAAGATCACGCACTTTATCGTGGGCGTGGGCACGGGCGGCACCATTTCGGGTGTGGCCAAATACCTCAAAGAGAAAAACCCGAACATCAAATGTTGGGGTATCGATACCTATGGTTCGGTGTTCAAGAAATACCACGAAACCGGAATTTTTGACGAAAACGAAATCTACTCCTATATTACCGAAGGCATAGGCGAGGACATCCTGCCCAAGAATGTCGATTTTTCGGTCATCGATGGCTTCACCAAAGTCACCGACAAAGATGCGGCGGTATACCAACGCAGGCTCGCGCTCGAGGAAGGCATCTTCGTCGGGAATTCGGCGGGCGCTGCCGTCAAAGGGTTGTTGCAGCTCAAGGAGGAGTTCAAGCCCGACGACGTGATTGTCGTGCTGTTCCACGATTCGGGCAGCCGATATGTGGGCAAGATGTTCAACGACGATTGGATGCGCGAACGCGGATTCCTTGACGAAGAAATCACCAAGGCCGAAGAACTCATCGCCGACCACATCGACAAGCCGCTCGTGGTGGCACGTACCGAAGAACTCGTTTCGCACGCCATCGACCGTATGCGCAAATACAAGATTTCACAAATTCCGGTCATCGACACCAGCGGATTCGTCGGCTCGGTAGACGAATCGGATTTGTTCCAAAGCTATGTGACCGACAAGAACGTGGCCGAAAAACCGATCAAGGACGTCATGGGCAAACCTTATCCGATTGTCAAGATTGGCGCGCCTATCGAAGAAGTCTCTAAGCTGATTACCAAGGACAACCAGGCCGTGTTGATCGATTTGGGCAACGGCCGACACCACATCATCACCAAGCACGATATTATTGGGTCGATAAAGTAAGGGAAATTCCAAATCCCAAATTCCAAACTCCAAATTCCATCCCGAAGCGTCGGGACCAAATCAGGGCGCTTGGAATTTGGTGCTTGGAATTTGGAATTTATAAAAAGTATGACATTCACAGCCATTGATTTTGAGACCGCCACCGGGCATCCCGAAAGCGCCTGCGCGGTAGGTATCGTGACGGTCGACGACGGTCTCATTGTCGATGAATACTATACGCTGATCCAGCCGCCGTTCAACCACTATTGGTACCACAACATCCAGGTGCATGGCATCCGTCCGGTTGATACCGAGAACGAGAAGACCTTCGACGGTCACTTTCCCGAAATTTACAAACGGCTGTTCGGGCGCACGGTGGTGGCGCACAACGAATCGTTCGACCGCAACGTGCTTTCGCGTACCATGAAACACTATGGGTTGTATTACGACGAGCTTGAAATTGCCGACCGTTGGGAATGTACTTGTCGGATATACCGCGCCAAGGGCTACAAGCCGGCCAACCTGAAGTATTGTTGTGAACGCAACAGCATTGCGCTCAACCATCACGAAGCATTGTCCGACGCAAGGGCCTGCGCGCAATTGTACCTGATGCGGTAAATCTGTAATGGGGTTCTCGGAATTTTGACTACATTTATCCGATGGAAACCAAAAACCAACTGCCGTTTGTCATCCGACTCAAGTACCATCTCGAGGAGTATGGGTTTCACGTGTGTTCGCGCTTGGCCGACAAGCTCGGGATGCGGGCCAACAACGTTCGGCTGTTTTTCATCTACATTTCGTTTGTGACCGCCGGGCTTTGGTTTGGCGTTTACCTGACGCTGGCTTTCTGGATCAAACTCAAGGATTTGGTCCGCGCCAAGCGAAGTTCTGTTTTCGACCTCTGATTTTTTCTTCCTTTATACGCCATCCCGATGAATTTACGCCAACGCCCTTCTTATTTTTCATACACCAAATCGCAACGCAACGGGTTGCTCGTTTTGTTTGCATTGGTTGTCGCGCTTCAGGCCGCCCTTGTTTTTATCCGATTCAAACCGCTGCCTGAGAATCGGCCACAGCAGCAGGCTTGGCTTGCGTTGCAGCCACAGTTCGACTCGTTGGCCAAAATCAAACCCAAGCGGTTTGAGCGGCGTCCTTTTAACCCCAACTTCATCACCGACTTCAAGGGTTACCAACTGGGGATGTCGGTGGCCGAGATCGATAGGTTGCTCGCGTTTCGAAAGACCAACCGGTACGTGAACTCGGGCGCGGAGTTCCAGAAGGTGACGGGTGTTTCTGATTCGTTGCTGGCCAGCATGGAACCTTGGTTTAAATTTCCCGATTGGGTCAAGAACAAAAAACCGAAAGCCGACAACAATTGGGCTTCTTCCGGTTATCCAAAAAAAGCCAAATCCAGGATCGATCTCAACCACGCCACCGCCGACGACCTGAAAGCGGTGTACGGTATTGGCGATGGACTTTCTAAACGTATCCTTGAGCAAAAGGAAAAGTTGGGCGGTTTTGTGAGCATGGCACAAATGGAGGATATTTGGGGGTTGTCGCCCGAAGTGATCCAAAAATTGAAAGAGTCGTTCCATATTGGTGCGTTGCCGACGGTCAAAAAAATCAAAATCAACGAAGCGTCGGTCAAGGAGCTGTCGCAATTTCCTTATTTCAGGTATCCGATTTCGCGCGAAATCGTGACTTTTAGGAGCATGAATGGCGAAATCGATTGCGCTGAGGATTTGCTAAAAATTTCTGCAATTCCTGTTGAAAAAGTGAGTGTAATTGCCTTATATTTGGAATTCTAAAAAAATTACCGATAAAATGGATTTTGGATACAATGAAACGCAATCGATGATTGCACAATCGATCAGGGATTTTGCCGAGCAGCATATCCGGCCGAACATCATGGAATGGGACGAAGCGCAAACTTTTCCCGTGCCGTTGTTCAAGCAATTGGGGGAAATGGGGTTTATGGGCGTACTGGTTCCTGAAGAATTGGGCGGTTCCGGGTTGGGGTATCACGAATACATTACCGTAATCGAGGAGATTTCGAAGGTAGACCCGTCGATAGGGTTGTCGGTGGCGGCGCACAATTCGCTTTGCACCAACCACATCTTGACCTTTGGCAACGACGAACAAAAGAAAAAATGGATCCCGAAATTGGCCACGGCCGAACACATCGGCGCCTGGGGACTTACCGAACACAACACCGGATCTGATGCCGGCGGGATGAACACGACGGCCATCAAGGACGGCGACCACTGGATTTTGAACGGCGCGAAAAACTTCATCACGCACGCCATTTCGGGCGACATTGCCGTGGTGATTGCGCGTACGGGCGAAAAAGGCGATTCCAAAGGGATGACCGCATTCGTGCTCGAAAAGGGCATGTCCGGATTTTCTTCGGGGAAGAAGGAAAACAAATTGGGGATGCGTGCATCTGAAACGGCAGAACTCATCTTTAGCGATTGCCGCGTTCCCGATGCGAACCGTTTGGGCGAAGTGGGCCAGGGGTTTATCCAGGCGATGAAAATCCTGGACGGAGGCCGTATCTCGATCGGGGCGCTCGCGTTGGGTATTTCGAAAGGTGCGTATGAAGCCGCGCTCAAGTATTCGAAGGAACGCCAGCAGTTTGGAAAGCCGATCAGCGAGTTCCAGGGTATTGCGTTCAAGTTGGCCGACATGGCCACCGAGATCGAGGCATCGGAATTGCTGTTGCACAAATCGGCTTACCTGAAACAAACACACCAGCCCGTGACCAAATTAGGCGCGATGGCCAAGATGTATGCGTCGGAGGTGTGTGTCAAGGTGTCGAGCGAGGCGATCCAGATTCACGGCGGCTACGGTTACACCAAGGATTTTCCGGTGGAGAAGTTCTTTAGGGACTCTAAACTTTGTACCATTGGCGAAGGCACGACCGAGATTCAAAAATTGGTCATTTCGAGAAACGTATTGAAAGATTGATATTTCGGATAAGTTACAAGAGGTCGGGGTTTTCCGGCCTTTTTTTTTGCGTGAGATTTGAGATTAAGAGGAGGAAGCCCGGTGGGCTTCAGGTATAAATCGATACTTTTATTTGATCGAGTTACATGATTTTGACTGTGGCTTGCGTGAGGGATAGAGGCAAGCACCGCGTGCAGCCGATAGCCCGACGGCGACGGAATGTTGAATTTGACGAAGATGATGATCGCCGGCACGCCACGATTATTAATTATTTTTTATTGGGTATTATTTAGTGTTCTAAAAAAATAAAAAATATTAATAAATAATAAAAAATTAAATTATCTTTGCGGCCTTAACGAAAGGAGGTGTCCAAACTATGTTGATTATACCAATTAAAGACGGAGAAAATATTGATAGAGCGCTTAAGCGTTACAAGAGAAAATTTGACAAGACAGGAACTGTTCGTCAACTTCGTGCGCGTCAGGCTTTTGTGAAACCTTCTGTCACCAACAGGATGAAAATCCAGAAAGCGGCATACATCCAGAAACTGAGAGACAGCCTCGAAGGATAAAATTTCTTCGGATTTTAAAATAGACCGTCGGCCTAAAGTCATATCTTTGGGACTGACGGTTTTTTTATGGACTACGGCAAGCAGGCATACCGCGACTATCTTTCGCTCGAAAAGAATTATTCGGCGCACACGGTGACGGCCTATTTGAACGATGTTAATTTTTTCCAGACGTTTATTGCTGCGGAGTTTGATTCAGACGATTTGTATGCGGTGAATTACAGCCAGATCAGAAGCTGGATCGTGTCGCTGGTAGAAGCGGGCGTGTCGGCGCGGTCGGTGAACCGAAAGATTTCGTCTTTGCGGTCGTACTACAAATTCTTGCTCAAGACCAAGCAGGTCGAGGCCAGCCCTTTGCTCAAACACCAATCGCTCAAGACGGCCAAGAAATTGCAAATTCCGTTCTCTGAAAAGGAAGTCGATTTGGTGCTCAACCAAATCCAATACCCCGAAGGTTTCGAGGGTTTGCGCGACAAGCTCATCATTGATTTGTTTTATACCACGGGCATCCGCCGCGCCGAGTTGATCCAGTTGCAACTTTCGAGTTTCGCCTCGAACGGCACGCTCAAGGTGCTGGGAAAACGCAACAAGGAGCGCATCGTGCCGCTTTTGCCAATTATTTCCCAACAGGTTGGCGCGTATCTTTTGGAACGGGCTCGGCTGGAGCAGGTTAAAGACGCGTCGTTTTTTTTCTTGACCTTAAAAGGCGTTAAATTGAACGATTCGTTTGTGTATCGATTAATAAATCACTACTTTAGTAATGTCTCCGAGAAGGTAAAAAAGAGCCCGCATATTTTAAGACATACCTTTGCGACGCACCTTCTCAACAACGGAGCCGATATCAATTCAGTAAAGGAATTATTAGGACACGCGAGCTTGGCATCTACACAAATCTATACACACAGCAGTTTATCGGAACTCAAACAGGTGTATGGACATGCGCATCCGCGAAACCAACGTTGATTCCTTTTATGTTTAACCAATAAATTTGAGATTATGAAGGTAATCGTGCATGCAGTAAACTTTACTGTCGACAGAAAGCTGGTGGATTTTATCCAGGAGAGAATGGACAAATTGGACAAATACTACGACAAGATCGTATCGTCTGAGGTTTTTTTGAAGGTTGACAACGTAAGTGAGAAGGAAAATAAAATCGTCGAACTCAAGATCCATGTGCCTGGAGACGATTTTTTGGTCAAGAAACAGTGCAAATCTTTTGAAGAAGCGACAGACCAATGTGCCGAAGCTGCCGAACGATTATTGATGAAACGAAAGGAAAAAATCAGGGCGCACACCTAAATTAATTTTTTTTTGGAAAATGTTTTGATTGAACAACAAAATGCTATACATTTGCAGTCCGTTAGAAATAGCGGACTTTTTTTATGTCAATGCCGGTGTAGCTCAGCTGGCTAGAGCAGCTGATTTGTAATCAGCAGGTCGTGGGTTCGAGTCCCTCTATCGGCTCAAGGTTATTTTGAATGTTGAATGCTAAATTTTAAATGTATCAAATCATTTGAAATTCAAAATTTAGAATTTAAAATAACTAAAAGAATGTTCTTTTACAGTATTGAAAATAAAAAGGTTAGGGAAGATACTCAAGCGGCCAACGAGGACGGACTGTAAATCCGTTGGGAAACCTTCGCAGGTTCGAATCCTGCTCTTCCCACCAATTTTTGAATAAGCATTTGTCCGAAAGCTCGCTTTCGAGCAAATGGGTTTCAAAAATTGAGTAAAGGTTCACCTTTACGGATCACCGCGCAGCGGTAATCCCAAATGTGTTCCGAATTGCTTGATTTTGGAGCTCGCTTTCGAGAAAAAGTGTAATTCAACTGAGGTTTTGGTTTGTTTTGATTCGGCTCGCGTCAAACAAGCTTGAAATCTCCAAAAAAACAGGAACGGGCAGCCGCCCAATCCATCAAAAAACGGTGTTTCTCAAACGCAGCTGTTACAAGCTGTGGGCGAAAGCGCCGGAACTTCAACCTTCAAATTCAAGACAGCTTCCACTTGTCTGGGGTTTGAAGTTGGAGTTTAACCTTGCCGGTGTAGCTCAGGGGTAGAGTGCTTCCTTGGTAAGGAAGAGGTCACGGGTTCAAATCCCGTCATTGGCTCAATTAGAATTTTGAACACTAATATATAACTAAGATTAAAAATTAAGTAAAATGGCAAAAGAGAATTTTAATCGTTCCAAGCCGCACTTGAACATCGGTACGATTGGACACGTTGACCACGGAAAAACTACTTTGACTGCTGCTATCACTAAAGTTTTGGCAGAAGCTGGTCACTCTAAGACTGCTGCAAAATCTTTCGACCAGATCGATAACGCACCGGAGGAAAAAGAAAGAGGTATTACCATCAACACGTCGCACGTTGAGTACGAAACTGCTAACCGTCACTACGCACACGTTGACTGTCCAGGTCACGCGGATTACGTAAAGAACATGGTTACTGGTGCTGCTCAGATGGACGGCGCTATCTTGGTGGTAGCTGCTACAGACGGTCCTATGCCACAAACACGTGAGCACATCCTTTTGGGTCGTCAGGTAGGTATTCCACGTATCGTTGTTTTCATGAACAAAGTGGACATGGTAGACGATGCCGAGCTTTTGGAGCTTGTTGAAATGGAAATCCGTGACTTGTTGTCATTCTACGAATACGACGGAGACAACAGCCCGGTAATCCAAGGTTCAGCTTTGGGTGGTTTGAACGCCGACCCGAACTGGGTGCCTAAAATCCTTGAATTGATGGAAGCAGTTGACAACTGGATCGAAGAGCCAGTTCGTGACAACGCTAAGCCATTCTTGATGCCAGTTGAAGACGTGTTCACGATCACAGGTCGTGGAACTGTTGCAACAGGTCGTATCGAAACAGGTATCGCCAACACAGGTGACGCTGTAGAGATCATCGGTATGGGTGCAGAGAAATTGACTTCTACCATCACTGGTGTAGAGATGTTCCGTAAGATCCTTGACCGTGGAGAAGCTGGTGACAACGTAGGTTTGTTGTTGCGTGGTATCGACAAGGCAGACATCAAGCGCGGGATGGTTATCATCAAGCCAGGATCTGTAAAGCCACACTCTAAATTCAAGGCAGAGGTTTACATCTTGAAAAAAGAAGAAGGTGGCCGTCACACGCCATTCCACAACAACTATCGTCCACAGTTCTACGTACGTACAACTGACGTAACAGGTGTTATCTCTTTGCCAGCTGGTGTAGAGATGGTTATGCCTGGGGACAACTTGACCATCGATGTGGCTTTGTTGAGCCCAATCGCAATGAACGTAGGTTTGCGTTTCGCTATCCGTGAAGGTGGACGTACTGTAGGTGCAGGTCAGGTTACTGAAATCGTAGAATAATTATTGTACGAATAACTTAAAAAACCAGCAGCACTTTGATGTGTTGCTGGTTTTTGATAAACGGGCATAGTTCAAGGGTAGAATAGCGGTCTCCAAAACCGTTGATGGGGGTTCGAATCCCTCTGCCCGTGCAAAAAAGAAATGACAATGAAAGTATTCAATTATATATCGGAGGCGTTTGGTGAGTTGAAAGACAACGTGACTTGGCCGGAATGGGCAGAAGTGCAACGCCTTACCATTGTAGTTGCTGTTTTTTCAATATTGTTCGCACTCGCTACTTGGGGTACCGATGAGCTTTGCGCCAAAGCCATTGCCGGATTTTTCAATTTGATTAAAGGGTAGTGATCATGGCAGACAATAATGTGAAAAAATGGTATGTGGTTCGGGCGGTAAGCGGACAGGAAAACAAAGTCAAGGCTTATATCGAAACCGAAATCAACCGATTGGGAATGGGTGACTATGTGGCGCAGGTGCTCGTGCCTACCGAAAAGGTGGTGCAGGTGCGCGAGGGCAAAAAAGTTACCAAGGACAGGGTGTACTTCCCGGGCTACGTCATGATGGAAGCCAACCTGGCCGGAGAAATCCCTCATATTATCAAGTCTATCACAGGCGTGATCGGTTTCTTGGGTGAAGTCAAAGGAGGCGATCCGGTGCCGCTCAGGATGTCTGAAGTGAACCGAATGTTGGGCAAGGTCGACGAGTTGACCGTAAGCACCGATACCCATTCGATTCCGTTCAACATCGGCGAAACAATTAAGGTTATTGATGGTCCTTTCAACGGGTTCAACGGAACGGTTGAGAAAATCAACGAAGAAAAGCGCAAGCTTGAAGTCATGGTGAAAATCTTCGGAAGAAAGACACCGTTGGAACTGAGCTTTATGCAAGTCGAAAAAGTATAATTTGTTACACTATTATAATTAACCGCAAACGCCTGCTTCCACAGGCCGCTGCAAATTTTAAATTTCACAATGGCTAAAGAGATTAGTAAAGTAGTTAAACTACAAGTTAAGGGAGGTGCCGCGAATCCATCGCCACCGGTTGGACCTGCTCTTGGTGCTGCTGGTGTGAACATCATGGAATTCTGTAAGCAATTTAACGCCAGAACCCAGGATAAGCCCGGCAAAGTGTGTCCAGTGGTCATCACTGTATACAAAGACAAATCGTTTGATTTTGTCGTAAAAACACCACCGGCTGCCGTCCAATTAATGGAAGCTGCAAAACTTAAAGGAGGTTCAGGAGAGCCAAACCGTAAGAAAGTAGGCAGCATCAGCTGGGACCAGATCAAAACCATCGCAGACGACAAGATGGCCGATCTGAACGCATTCACTGTGGAGTCTGCCATGAGCATGATCGCAGGTACAGCAAGATCTATGGGTATAACTGTAACTGGAGATTCTCCGCTTAAAAAGTAAGACATGGCAAAGTTGACTAAAAAACAGAAAGAAGCGGCTTCAAAAATCGAGAAGAACAAACTGTACACTTTGAAAGATGCATCTGCACTCATCAAAACAGTTGCTTCGGCGAAATTTGACGAGTCGGTAGACATCGCTGTGCGTTTGGGCGTAGATCCAAGAAAAGCGAACCAAATGGTACGTGGCGTAGTTACATTGCCACACGGAACCGGTAAAGACGTTCGCGTTTTGGCCTTGGTTACGCCAGATAAAGAAGCAGAAGCCAAAGCCGCTGGTGCAGACCACGTAGGCTTGGACGACTACTTGCAAAAGATCAAAGACGGTTGGACCGATATCGATGTGATCATCACCATGCCGGCCGTTATGGGTAAATTGGGACCACTCGGACGTGTACTCGGACCACGTGGACTCATGCCAAACCCTAAAACCGGAACCGTTACTATGGACGTTGCGAAAGCCGTTCAAGAAGTAAAGTCTGGTAAGATCGACTTTAAAGTAGACAAAACGGGTATCGTTCACGCGGGTATCGGAAGAATTTCTTTCGGTGCAGAGCAAATCACCGAGAACGCACACGAAATCATCCAAACATTAATCAAACTGAAGCCAACTGCGGCCAAAGGAACTTACATCAAGAGCATCCACTTGTCTAGTACAATGAGCCCTGCGATTCCTTTGGATACGAAAGCGGTGTAAGTAGTTATACATTAAATCATGACAAGAGAAGAAAAATCACAAGTTATCGCGGAACTGACCGACGTATTGGCCAGCTCGAACGTGGTGTACATCGCTGACATCTCGGGATTGGATGCAGAAACTACTTCTAACCTCAGAAGAACTTGCTTTAAGGCAGGTATCGAATTGGCGGTAGTGAAAAACACCTTGCTCGAAAAAGCGATGGAAGCGTCTGACAACGACTATGGCGATTTGCCATCGGTGTTGAAAGGCAACACGTCTATCCTGATCGCAGAGAACGGCAACGCTCCTGCAAAAGTGATCAAAGAATTCCGCAAAAAGTCTGACAAGCCCGTATTGAAAGGTGCTTTCATTCACCAAGCGGTGTTCATCGGCGACAACCAATTGGATGCCTTGATCGCTCTGAAATCGAAAGAAGAAGTTATCGGTGAAATCATCGGACTCCTTCAATCGCCTGCTAAAAATGTGGTATCTGCCCTTAAATCGGGTGGCAGCACTATTGCAGGACTCGTTAAAACTTTGTCTGAGAGATAACATCGAAAGATTTAAGGAATTAAAGTTCGGAATAAACCGGCAGCTGTTGCCCTTCGACTTTAAGACTTTATGACTTTACGACTTTCGACAACCTGGCCTCGCGCACTATTAATAAATTATATTTTACAAACTATTTAAAACGATAGAAAAAATGGCAGATTTGAAACAATTCGCAGAACAACTGGTTAACTTGACAGTAAAAGAAGTTAACGAACTGGCTACAATTTTGAAAGATGAGTATGGTATCGAGCCTGCAGCTGCTGCTGTAGTTGCTGGTCCTGCTGCTGGTGGTGCTGGTGCCGATGGTGGTGCAGCTGCTGCTGAGCAAACTGAATTCACTGTAGTATTGAAAGACGCTGGCGCTTCTAAATTGGCAGTTGTTAAAGCGGTAAAAGAATTGACTGGTCTTGGCTTGAAAGAAGCAAAAGACTTGGTTGACGCTGCTCCTGCAAACGTGAAAGAAGCGGTTTCTAAAGACGAAGCTGAAGGCTTGAAAAAATCTTTGGAAGAAGCTGGAGCTGTAGTTGAGCTTAAGTAATCTTACCCGATTACAAGAATTAGGTTTAGGCCTTGGACACGCGTCCAACGGCCTAAACCATTTTTCGTATAATGAATTTGGATTCCCAATTTTATTATAAAATGGTTGAATAGACCACCCGTTTTAGTCAATACGAAGACAAATGTGAGCGAGCTTGGTTCACTTTTAAAGAGGTATTGATTTAAAAAAGAAAGCAGTGTTTGACACAAAAACTACTTTTTTTAATCAAAATTTTGTCCATTGATGATCACAAATCAAACCGAAAGATTGAATTTCGCCTCGACAAAGAACATCCCTGACTATCCAGATTTCTTGGATGTTCAAGTCAAGTCGTTCAAGGATTTCTTCCAATTGGAAACCAAATCCGACGAAAGAGGCAACGAAGGGTTGTACAACACCTTCATGGAAAACTTTCCGATCACGGATACCCGCAACAACTTTGTACTGGAGTTCCTTGATTATTTTGTTGACCCACCGCGTTATACCATTCAGGAATGTATCGAGAGGGGATTGACCTACAGTGTGCCGCTCAAGGCGCGTCTCAAATTGTACTGTACCGATCCCGAGCATGAGGATTTTGAAACGATTGTACAGGACGTCTATCTGGGAACCATTCCCTACATGACGCCTAGCGGAACTTTCGTCATCAACGGCGCCGAGCGCGTGGTCGTATCGCAATTGCACCGCTCGCCGGGCGTTTTCTTCGGACAATCGTTCCACGCCAACGGAACCAAATTATACTCGGCCCGTGTCATCCCGTTCAAGGGCTCATGGATCGAATTCGCGACCGACATCAACAGCGTCATGTATGCCTACATCGATCGTAAGAAAAAATTACCGGTAACTACTTTGTTCCGCGCCATCGGATTCGAACGCGACAAGGACATCCTCGAGATTTTCGACCTGGCCGAAGAGATCAAAGTATCCAAAACCGGATTGAAAAAATATGTCGGCCGTAAGCTGGCCGCGCGTGTCTTGAACACCTGGCACGAGGATTTCGTAGACGAAGATACAGGAGAAGTGGTATCGATCGAGCGTAACGAAATCATCCTCGACCGCGACACCATCATCGACAAAGACAACGTAGAAGAGATCATCGATTCGAACGTCAAGTCGATCCTGTTGCACAAAGAGAACAACAACCAGGCCGACTACGCGATCATCCACAACACGTTGCAGAAAGACCCGACCAACTCCGAAAAAGAGGCCGTCGAGCACATCTACCGTCAGTTGCGTAACGCAGAACCGCCTGATGAAGAAACTGCACGTGGTATCATCGACAAATTGTTCTTCTCGGACCAACGCTACAACTTGGGCGAAGTGGGCCGTTACAGAATGAACAAAAAACTCGGTCTTGATATCCCAATGGAAAAGCAAGTCTTGACCAAAGAAGACATCATCACCATCGTCAAATACCTGATTGAACTCATCAACTCCAAAGCAGAGATTGATGATATCGACCACTTGTCGAACCGTCGTGTAAGAACCGTAGGCGAACAATTGTCGCAGCAGTTCGGCGTTGGTTTGGCGCGTATGGCCAGAACCATCCGTGAGCGTATGAACGTTCGCGACAACGAGGTATTTACCCCGATCGATTTGATCAACGCGAAAACCCTTTCGTCGGTCATCAACTCGTTCTTTGGTACGAACCAGCTGTCTCAGTTCATGGACCAAACGAATCCATTGGCCGAGATTACCCACAAACGCAGATTGTCTGCACTCGGACCAGGCGGTCTTTCACGCGAAAGGGCCGGTTTCGAGGTGCGTGACGTCCACTATACGCACTACGGTCGTTTGTGTCCGATCGAAACACCAGAAGGTCCGAACATCGGACTCATCTCGTCGCTTTCGGTTTATGCGAAAGTCAACGGCATGGGCTTCATCGAAACACCATACCGCAAAGTGACCAACGGTAAAGTCGATTTGACCAACGAGCCGATCTACCTTTCTGCAGAGGAAGAAGAAGGCAAGATGATTGCGCAGGCGAACATCGAAATGGGCAACGACGGCGACATCACCGCAGAACGCGTCATCGCACGTGAGGAAGGCGACTTCCCGGTTGTTGAGCCAAACGTAGTTCACTACACCGACGTGGCACCGAACCAGATCGCTTCGATTTCGGCGTCACTCATCCCGTTCTTGGAGCATGACGATGCGAACCGTGCGCTCATGGGATCGAACATGATGCGTCAGGCCGTACCGTTGTTGCGTCCTGAAGCGCCAATCGTAGGAACAGGTTTGGAGCGTCAAGTGGCTTCAGATTCGCGTGTACTCATCAATGCCGAGGGCCACGGAACCGTAGAATATGTAGATGCGAACATCATCACCATTAAATACGACCGTACCGACGAAGAAAGAATGGTTTCTTTCGACGCCGATGAGAAAACGTACAACCTGATCAAATTCCGCAAGACCAACCAGAGCACATCGATCAACCTCAAGCCGATCGTCCGCAAAGGCGACCGCGTGATCCCAGGACAAGTTTTGTCTGAAGGTTATGCGACGCAAAATGGCGAACTGGCCTTGGGCCGTAACCTGAAAGTGGCGTTCATGCCTTGGAAGGGTTACAACTTCGAGGATGCGATCGTGATCTCTGAGAAAGTCGTACGCGACGATATCTTTACGTCTATCCACGTCGATGATTATTCACTCGAAGTGCGCGACACCAAATTGGGTAACGAAGAATTGACCAACGATATCCCGAACGTTTCGGAAGAGGCGACCAAGGATTTGGACGAGAACGGTATGATCCGTATCGGTGCCGAGGTCAAGCCTGGCGACATCCTGATCGGTAAAATCACGCCAAAAGGAGAATCTGATCCAACGCCCGAAGAGAAACTCTTGCGCGCGATCTTTGGTGACAAGGCCGGTGATGTGAAAGATGCGTCACTCAAGGCTTCTCCGTCGTTGAACGGTGTGGTGCTCGACAAGAAATTGTTCGCGCGTGCCGTCAAGGACAAGCGCAAACGCACCAAGGACAAAGACGATTTGGGTGCTTTGGAAATGGAGTTCGAAGTGAAATTCAACGAACTCAAGGACAAGCTCATCGAAAAATTGTTCCTCATTGTCAACGGCAAGACTTCGCAAGGCGTCATGAACGACCTGGGCGAAGAAGTGTTGCCAAAAGGCAAAAAGTATACGCAAAAAATGTTGTACGCGGTCGAAGATTTCGCGCACTTGTCTAAAGGGCAGTGGGTGGCCGACGACGCGACCAACAAACTCGTCAACGATTTGATCCACAACTACAAGATCAAATTGAACGACTTGCAAGGCGCGTTGCGTCGTGAGAAATTTACGATTACCGTGGGTGACGAATTGCCTGCAGGAATCTTGAAACTCGCGAAAGTTTACATCGCCAAGAAGCGTAAATTGAAAGTAGGTGATAAGATGGCGGGCCGTCACGGTAACAAAGGTATCGTGGCCAGAATCGTTCGTCACGAAGACATGCCGTTCCTCGAAGACGGAACGCCGGTAGACATCGTATTGAACCCGTTGGGTGTACCATCGCGTATGAACATCGGTCAGATTTACGAAACCGTACTCGGATGGGCAGGACAAAAGCTCGGCAAGAAGTTCGCGACGCCAATTTTTGACGGCGCCACTTTGGACGAGATCAACACACTCACCGACGAAGCGGGCATCCCGCGTTTTGGCCACACGTACCTGTACGACGGCGGCACCGGAGAGCGTTTCCACCAGCCGGCTACCGTGGGCGTGATTTACATGCTCAAGCTCGGTCACATGGTCGACGACAAGATGCACGCCAGATCTATCGGACCTTACTCGCTCATCACACAGCAACCGCTTGGTGGTAAGGCGCAGTTCGGTGGACAGCGTTTTGGTGAGATGGAGGTATGGGCCCTCGAGGCCTACGGTGCGTCGAGCACGCTCCGCGAGATTTTGACGGTAAAATCGGACGACGTCATTGGTCGCGCCAAAACTTACGAGGCCATCGTAAAAGGCGAAACCATGCCGGAGCCAGGCTTGCCGGAATCATTCAACGTATTGATGCACGAATTGAAAGGACTCGGTCTCGATATTCGTTTGGAAGAATAAGTCGAACGTCGAACGTCGAAAGGTCAAATGACTTTCTTCGTTCGACATTAGACATTTGACATTCGACAATAATCAAAAAAGAAAAATTCAGTAGTTATGACTATGATGAATAACAGAAATAAAGACAAAAACCCTGTAAAAAGGTTTGACAAAATCTCGATCGGTTTGGCCTCGCCAGAGTCGATCCTGGCCGAGTCAAGAGGTGAGGTGCTCAAGCCCGAAACCATCAATTACAGAACCCACAAGCCAGAGCGCGACGGATTGTTTTGCGAGCGCATCTTTGGCCCGGTAAAAGACTTTGAATGTGCCTGCGGTAAATACAAAAGAATCCGTTACAAAGGCATCATTTGCGACCGTTGTGGGGTAGAAGTGACCGAGAAGAAAGTGCGTCGCGACCGTGTGGGGCACATCAACCTGGTCGTGCCAATCGCGCACATCTGGTACTTCCGTTCGTTGCCGAACAAAATCGGCTACATCCTTGGATTGCCGTCCAAAAAACTCGACATGATCATCTATTATGAGCGTTATGTCGTGATCCAGCCGGGTATCGCCAAGAATGCAGAAGGCGATCCGGTGGAAAGACTCGATTTCTTGACCGAGGAAGAATACCTGAACATTCTGGACAGCCTTCCGCAGGACAACCAATACCTGGACGATTTCGATCCGAACAAATTCGTCGCCAAGATGGGTGCCGAGTGTATCATGGATTTGCTCGCCAGAATTGACCTCGATGCGTTGTCGTATGAGTTGCGCCACTCGGCCAACAACGAAACGTCAAAGCAAAGAAAAACCGAAGCGCTCAAGCGTTTGCAGGTCGTAGAATCGTTCCGCGAATCAAACGAAAACCGCGAGAACCGTCCGGAATGGATGATCATGAAGGTCGTTCCGGTCATCCCGCCTGAATTGCGTCCGCTCGTTCCATTGGACGGTGGCCGTTTCGCGACTTCGGATTTGAACGATTTGTACCGTCGTGTGATCATCCGCAACAACCGTCTCAAGCGATTGATGGAGATCAAGGCGCCTGAGGTGATCTTGCGCAACGAAAAGCGTATGTTGCAGGAATCGGTCGACTCTTTGTTCGACAACACGCGTAAGGCATCTGCCGTGAAGACCGAATCGAACCGTCCGTTGAAATCATTGTCTGATTCATTGAAAGGTAAACAAGGTCGTTTCCGTCAGAACTTGCTCGGTAAGCGTGTCGATTATTCGGCGCGTTCGGTTATCGTCGTCGGACCTGAACTCAAATTGTTCGAGTGCGGTTTGCCGAAAGACATGGCCGCGGAACTCTACAAGCCGTTTGTTATCCGTAAATTAATCGAAAGAGGAATTGTAAAGACGGTAAAATCGGCCAAGAAAATCATCGACAAAAAAGAGCCAGTAGTTTGGGATATCCTGGAAAATGTCATCAAAGGACATCCGGTACTCCTGAACCGTGCCCCTACCTTGCACCGTTTGGGTATCCAGGCGTTCCAGCCAAAACTGATCGAAGGAAAAGCGATCCAGTTGCACCCATTGGTGTGTACGGCGTTCAACGCGGATTTCGACGGTGACCAGATGGCGGTACACTTGCCGCTTGGTCCTGAAGCGATCCTCGAAGCGCAATTGTTGATGCTCGCCTCACACAACATCTTGAACCCTGCTAACGGCGCGCCGATTACGGTTCCGTCGCAGGACATGGTGCTTGGTTTGTACTACATGACCAAGGAAAGATTGTCGGTTCCCGGACACCAGATTTTGGGCGAAGGCCTGACATTCTACTCAGCAGAGGAAGTGAACATCGCCTTGAACGAAAACCGTTTGGAACTCAACGCACGCGTGAAAATCCGTGCGAAAGATTTCAACGAAAACGGCGAACTCGTATACAAAATCATCCAGACCACGGCAGGACGTGTCCTCTTTAACGAGGTGGTTCCTGAAGCCGCAGGTTACATCAACGAAGTCTTGACCAAGAAATCGTTGCGCGACATCATCGGTAAGATTTTGGCCGTAACCGACGTTCCGACGACGGCTGCGTTCCTCGATTCGATGAAGGACATGGGCTACCGTTTCGCGTTCAAGGGCGGATTGTCGTTCTCATTGGGCGATATCATCATCCCGGAGCGCAAAGAAGAACTCATTGCCGACGCCAACGAACAAGTCGAGGGCATCACGATGAACTACAACATGGGTCTGATCACCAACAACGAGCGTTACAACCAGGTCATCGACGTGTGGACATCGACCAACGCCATGCTGACCGAACTCGCGATGAAAAACATCCGTGAAGACCAGCAGGGCTTTAACTCGGTGTACATGATGCTCGATTCTGGGGCGCGTGGTTCGAAAGAACAGATCCGTCAGCTTACCGGTATGCGTGGATTGATGGCCAAGCCGAAAAAATCGACCGCAGGTGGTGGCGAGATCATCGAGAACCCGATCTTGTCGAACTTTAAGGAAGGTCTTTCGATTTTGGAATACTTCATCTCGACGCACGGTGCGCGTAAAGGTTTGGCGGATACGGCTTTGAAAACGGCCGACGCGGGTTACTTGACCCGTCGTTTGCACGACGTTTCGCAGGACGTTATCGTCAACCTCGACGATTGCGGTACCTTGCGTGGCATCGAAGTATCGGCACTCAAGAAAAACGAAGAAATCGTAGAAGGCTTGGGCGAAAGAATCCTCGGACGCGTTGCGTTGCAGGATGTCATCAACCCGCTGACTACCGAGATATTGGTCCATGCCGGCGAGCAAATCACCGAGGCGATCATGAAAAGCATCGAAGCGTCGCCAATCGAGGCGGTCGAGGTACGTTCGCCATTGACTTGCGAGGCCATGAAAGGCATTTGCGCCAAGTGTTACGGGCGTAACCTTGCGACAGGCAAAATGACACAACGCGGTGAGGCCGTGGGTGTAATTGCCGCGCAGTCGATCGGGGAGCCGGGTACACAGTTGACGCTGCGTACGTTCCACGTGGGTGGTACTGCAGGTAACATTTCGGAAGAATCGAGCATCGTGACCCGTTTCGACGGACGTCTCGAGATCGAAGATCTGAAAACCGTCAAAGGCGAGGACGGCGAAGGCAACACGGTAGACATCGTGGTATCGCGTTCGACCGAACTCAAATTGATCGACCAAAAAACCGGTATCACGCTCAACACGCACAACATCCCTTACGGTTCGAGCATTTTCGTCAAAGACGGCGATGTCGTATCGAAAGGCACCGTGATCTGTAAATGGGATCCGTACAACGGCGTTATCGTATCGGAATTCACCGGTAAGATCGAGTACGAAGACCTCGAGCAAGGACAAACGTTCCAGGTCGAGATCGACGAACAAACGGGCTTCCAGGAGAAAGTAATCTCTGAAGCGCGTAACAAGAAACTCATCCCGACGCTTCTCGTTTACGGCAAAGACGGCGAACTCATCCGTTCGTACAACTTGCCGGTAGGGGCGCACTTGATGGTAGAAAACGGCGAAAAGATCAAGGCCGGTAAGGTACTCGTCAAAATCCCACGTCGTTCGTCTAAAGCGGGTGATATCACGGGCGGTTTGCCACGTATCACCGAATTGCTCGAAGCGCGTAACCCATCGAACCCGGCGGTTGTTTCTGAAATCGACGGTGTGGTGACGTTTGGTAAGATCAAACGCGGTAACCGCGAGATCATCATCGAGTCTAAATTCGGTGAAATCAAGAAATACCTCGTCAAATTGTCGAGCCAGATCTTGGTTCAGGAGAACGACTTCGTCCGTGCGGGCGCACCGTTGTCTGACGGAGCGATTACGCCAGAAGACATCCTCAGAATCCAAGGCCCGTCGGCGGTGCAACAGTACCTGGTCAACGAAATCCAGGAAGTGTACCGTTTGCAAGGTGTAAAAATCAACGACAAGCACTTTGAGGTGGTCATCCGTCAGATGATGCGCAAGGTGATGGTCGAAGATCCGGGAGATACGTTGTTCCTCGAGGAGCAATTGATCCACACCAAGGATTTCATCGTCGAGAACGACAAACTCTACGGCATGAAAGTGGTCGAGGATGCAGGCGATTCAGAGAACATCAAGGCAGGACAAATCATTTCGCCGCGTCAGTTGCGCGATGAGAACTCTTTGCTCAAGCGCAACGACAAGAATCTGATCGTGGCGCGCGATGTCATCACCGCTACCGCAACGCCGGTACTCCAGGGTATCACGCGTGCGTCGTTGCAAACCAAGTCGTTCATCTCTGCGGCCTCGTTCCAGGAGACGACCAAGGTACTCAACGAAGCGGCCGTTGCTGGCAAGCTCGATACACTCGAAGGTTTGAAAGAGAACGTCATCGTAGGTCACAGAATCCCTGCCGGAACCGGTATGCGCGAGTACGACCAAACGATTGTCGGTTCGAAAGACGACTACAACGAGATGATGGCCAACAAAGAAGAATATATCTACTAAGATGAGCGATCAAAAACCACAACCGGGACAAATCAACATCGAGCTCGACGAGGCGACCGCAGAGGGGATCTATTCGAACCTCGCGATCATCAACCACTCGGCGTCTGAATTTGTCATGGACTTTGTGTGTATCATGCCTGGTACGCCAAAGGCCAAGGTCAAATCAAGGATTGTCTTGACACCGCAGCATGCCAAGCGTCTGGTCAAGGCGTTGGCCGACAACGTAAACCGCTATGAGGCGGCGCACGGCGAGATCAGGGATGTGGAGCAACCGCCTATCCCTTTGAATTTCGGCCCGGCCGGACAGGCCTAATCATTTTTCAGCAAAGAAAAACCCTTCGGATTCCGAAGGGTTTTTTGTTGGGGTTTGGTTCAGGTTTCAAAACAGGAATTTGAGAGAAACCTTTCGGGTTTCGTTTATCAGAACCGCAATATAGACTCCTTTCTGGGGTAAGTTTACCGGTTGGCTGGTATTTTGGCCTATATAGAACGTGTCCATCTTTTGCCCCCAGACGTTATATAGGGTTGCCTGAAACGATTCTCCGGTAGGGTTGACGATGCTTCCGTCTATAAAGCGCAGGCCGTCATGGTCAAATGCAACACGCCTGGTGGTCAGGTAGCAGGAATTCGTGTCGAAGCCGTAATCTGATCCAATCAGGTTCGTGGTTTGGTTTCCTGCTGCATTCCGGATGATAAAATACCACTGGTTTGCACAAATCCCGTCTGGTAGCATTACAGTTTCCTGGGTGACGGAGTTTACATAGCTTCTGGGCCCGATGCTAAAAGCCCCTTCGTAACTATTGGTGGATACATTGTAATTCAGAGGAATCAACGTGTCCAGATCAGACCATTTGTCGTGATAGTCCCAGGTATCTGCCGTGCCATCGGTTTCAAGCCCGGTATATAGATATAAGGTCTGCGCTCCCATCGGATCGAAAAGGGAAAAATCTCCTGCCGAACCGTAGGTTACAACTATGGCATCATTCATCCCGAACGGATCGGGGGAGAAAATTATCTGCGAACGCACCACGGAACTGGCTCCCATAGCAAGACATAAAAAAAGTAATTGGATTCTCATAAAGGTATTGATTTATATAGGGTTAGTTAAAAACATTCCAATTGCTGCCGTCGCTGAGAACGATCAGGCTGCGGTAGCCGTTTCCGTTATTTGGATGATCGGCTACGGTACATCCACAGCTGTCGCTTGAATACATATAAATTTGTGCACTGCTTCCCGTCCATGATTTTGCGAAATAGAACAGTTTGCTGACTCCTCCGTACATGGTAATCTTGGCGGTAAAACTGCTGACGTTCCGTATAAAATAGACCCTTCCGGGAACCGTTGCCGGATCAGGCAATTTGAACTCCTGATTGGTTGCTGAGGGATTTACGGAAATATACACGCCGTCATTGATGTTAGTGGCCGAACCGGCTCCAGTCAAAGCGACGTGTTTAACCGAAAGATTCCCGTTAATGTCCAGCGTACTCACTGGATTGGAAGTGTTGATCCCCACTTGCGAAAAGGCAGACAGGAAACCAAAGACATAAATGAAAAAAAACAGATATATTTTCATAATTAACTTTTTTGGTTCGGTTCGTTAAAGCGAAAATAAAGAATAAAAAATATCTAAATTTTTTCTAAAAAGCCGAAAACGTTTTCGTGTTGATAAGTAGGGGCGTTGACGAGTGATGTTCACTATAACTGTATGAAAATTCCTAAAGCTTATTTTTAAAAAAATCCAGTCTGTATTTTCTATTTGTCCTAAACAGGCTCAAAAATATCAATAATATGTATTTTAGTTTTTTTGAGTTATTCTCTAAAAATATTTTTATTTTATAAAAAATATAGGGAAAAATTTTTTTTATCAACACGAAAACGTTTTCGTTTCCCAATTATTCTGTCTTTGGGATATCGATAATAAATTATTATATAGTTTTACGGTGCTCCATTTCATTTACGGTTTCTGATGAGAATATTATTAATCTTTTAAAATTTCTGTCACATGAAGACAAACATACATCTGGAGCATGTTTTTTTTATTTTCTTTTGTTGCCTGTTTGCGGGATTCTCGTTCGGGCAATCAGCGAGTTTTCTATCTACTTCGGTAACGTTGAGCATTAGCGGGACCCAAACGGAGTACGATTTGTTGGGCGCCACGGCAAACCCTGATTTTAATGGGGCCAACCTCGGGACTTTTACCCAGGGTTCTTCCGGGATCCTGTTCAAGGGTGCAAAAAATGTGGTAAGCAAATGCAACGGTTGCAATGTGACCGGAACCAATTTTTACTACAGGGTTTATCTTACCGGATCGCCGTCAGGAAGCTATACCAACAACAACATCGGCTGGTCTGCCAACTCTGCGGATAATTGCACTGGCGGGCAAACCTGGAGTACCGTATCATTCAGTACAAATTTAACCGGAAGCCTGGCTGCGGGAAGTTATACGATGGAAGTCTATTCCACTCAGAATACTTCCTGCTCTGGAGTGCTGTCGGCTAACAACGGCGGAGCCAACTACAAGGCGACCTTCACCATTAGTGCAAGTACCGGTACAGGAACTGCTGGGTTTGATTCCACCTTCCTGACGCTAAGCCTCAACGGTGGAGCCAATACCACTTATGATCTACAGGCTGCAACCAGCAGTACTGATTTCAATGGGACCAACCTGGGGACTTTTACCCAGGGTTCCACCGGAATTGTCCTTAAAGGCGCCGAACACAATGTGTGGAAATGCAACGGCTGCAACATTACCGGAACCACTTTGTATTACCGGGTCTATCTTACCGGTGCGACGCCTGGAAGTTTTGTCTCCACCGGTATCGGCTGGACTTCAGAGACGGCGAATAGTTGTAGCAGTGACGGCAAGAATCAGAAATGGAGCACCACCTCGCTCAGTACTAATTTGACCTCAAGCCTGTCTGTGGGCAGTTATACGCTGGAAGTTTATTCCGCCGCCGCGACCTCATGTTCGGGAACCATCAATGCCAATAACGGCGGAGCCAATTACAAAGCGACCTTTACCATCGGTGGGACAGGGACTGCCGGATTCAATTCCACCTATCTGACGCTGAGTCTTAGCGGTGGAGCCAATGCTACCTATGATCTGCAAGCCAGTACTGCCAATACGGATTTTAACGGGACCAATCTCGGTACCTTTGCCCAGGGGTCATCGGGAATCATGCTTAAGGGAGCCGAACACAACGTATGGAAGTGCAACGGATGCGACATCAACGGAACCACGCTGTACTATCGGGTCTATCTTACCGGCGCGACGCCGGGGAGTTTTAGTTCCACCAGTATCGGGTGGGCTTCTGAAGTGACCAACGGTTGTAGCGGCAAAGACCAGAGATGGGGCACTACCTCGCTCAGCACCAACTTGACCGGAAGTTTGGCTGTGGGGAATTATACGCTGGAGGTGTATTCCGCCCAGACGACCTCATGCTCGGGAACGTTATATGCCAACAACGGCGGAGGCAACTACAAGGCAACCTTTACCATCAGCGAAAGTGCAACGAGTACCAACGTCGGGTTCAATTCCACCTATTTGGTCCTAAGTACCAACGGTGGCGACAATACCTATTATGATTTGCAGGCCGAAACCGGGAATATTGATTTCAACGGTACTGATCTGGGGATTATTTGCCAGGGCTCTGCCGGAATTGTTCTCAAGGGAGCCGAGCACAACGTCTGGAAGTGCAACAGTTGCAACATTACCGGGACTACGCTGTACTACCGGGTTTATCCTACAGGCCAAACAACCGGGAGTTTCACTTCCACCAGTATAGGGTTTACATCCCAAACGGCCAATGGCTGCGGCGGGCAGGATCAAAAATGGAGTACCACCGGGCTCAGCAACCATTTAACCGCAAGCCTCTCCCCGGGAAATTATACGCTGGAAGTCTATTCTTCTGAGGCTACCTCTTGTGCGGGAACACAATATGCCAACAACGGTGGGGCCAATTTCAAGGCGACCTTTACCGTAAATCCCAATGTCACGTACTATGCGGATGCTGACGGAGATGGATTCGGGAACCCCGCCGTCACGACTGTAAGTTGTATGGGGGCGCCAGGTGGATACGTGGCCGACAATACAGACTGTAACGATGCCGATGCCACCAAGCACCAAACCTTCCCGTTCTATGTGGATGCCGATGGCGATACCTACGGAACCGGATCTTTGGTTCAGGTTTGCGCGGTGAACGCGACGACTGCTCCTGCAGGTTATGCTGTGAACAACACAGATTGCGACGACAACGACAACACCAAACACCAAACCTTCACGTTCTACGTGGATGCCGATGGTGACGGATATGGGACAGGAGAAGCCATAATGGTTTGCGCGGTTGACGCCAACACGCCACCAACCGGTTATGCGGTTGAAGATGGCGATTGTAACGATGAAATCGCGGCCATCAACCCAGGTGCTGCCGATATCCCTTACAACGGCGTAGACGACGATTGCGACGGCACGATCGACGAGACCGGTACGGTCACGACGAC
>NZ_FMVF01000022.1 GCF_900101895.1 Flavobacterium caeni | reverse complement strand
ACAGTACCAAAGACTGCTGAAGCAAAATGGCATCACACAAAGCATGTCCCGAAAAGGAAACTGCCTGATAATGCCGTAATCGAAAACTTCTTCGGGATACTTAAATGTGAACTCTATTACATCAATAAGTTCAGGTCAATAGACCATTTAAGGCATGAGATAAAAGAGTACATCAATTATTATAACAATGACAGGATTAAACTGAATTTAAATGGAATGAGCCCGACACAATATCGGGTTCATCATTATCAATGTAATTATTAACTTGTCTAAACTTTTGGGGGGGCAGTTCACTTTGTTGCAAAAATCTTGTTGTGAAATATTTGCAACAGAAATTTCACAACGACTTTCTGAAAACCTCGCTTTAGAAAACTATTTCCGTCGTGAAAATATCCAAAAGAACCCAGTAACGGCAACACTTTGCGAAACGTTGCAAGTTGCAAGGATTGGCTTTGCACTGTGCTTTGTAGAAAATCAAGAAGTAATTCTGCTTCTTTTCAAGAATTTACCCGAATTTGCGACGAGCGTGAAAGCAATTTACAAGGGCTTTGTCTGGATGAACTGAATGTCGCTTTTGGGCACGCAACCGCGTGAGGGATGGCAGTGAAAATCCTTTTGCCGGGCCCCGAACGATTGGGGCCGGCAAAAGATTGCAACGTACAGCCCGACGGCGAAAGCACGCTCGTGGTGTTCATTGACGACCTTCATGAGCCGGCACGCCCCAAAAAAATAAGTTGAAAAAATAGTCGAGCTTTACCTTATGTGCTTCCCACGGTGGCCTGCTTACGATATTCTAAAAACACTTCTGTTTGTATCCGAAAACCAAGCACAATGGCATTGGTTGTGCTGGCTTTTATGGCACCGCCTTTGGTGATTCGGCTTCTTTTCATGTCCGGAAATCAAAAACAGCAACGCAAACAAAATACAGGTAGACAGGCTGGAAATTGTCGGCTACCGCGACAACACATTATTTTTCAAAACCTTTTTGCCGGCACAAGTTCGCGTCATTGACAAAAAAACAGTATATTCGGTAACCAAACAAAACCGATAGGTCATGTTCAAGAATACCGTTTGTCTTGTCTTTGCGTTGCTGTGTTTTTTTCTCGATGCAGCCACTTTTGCCCAAAACAAAGAAATCAAAAGCCCATCCGATTCCACTAACGCGGTATTGCTGTCCGATTACAAAAAAGCGTTCGACCAGGCCGAAAGGCAGCGCATGGCCGACTCGATCAAAAAATCGGTATTGCAAGAGCAGCTCGCCTCAAAAAAAGATGCGCAGGCCAAGGAAGCGCTGGTTGCCCAGATTGATTTGCTCGAGCGGCAGGAAAAGGAAGCCCGTCGTTTGCAAAAAAAAAACATCGATTCGCTGCGGTTCACGGCAAAAAAACACCCCGTTTTGGGTTTCTTCAACGATACGTTGTTTGTAATCTACAACCGGCTGGGGAGCTTTTCGGCCGCCGACCGCGCCCAGGCGATCAGCAAGCGCATCGCAGCATTGGGGGACGATTTTTCCTTTAAAAGCGATTCGCTGGCCATTGCCGATGTCGAATCGGTCACCGAACTGAGTTACGGCGAGACCATACTGGTGAGCATCACCGAAGACGATGCCCTGTGGAACGACACGACAAGACCGCAATTGGCGGCACATTACAAAAAGAAAATCGCCGCCGCAGTTGCCGAATACCGATCGGAAACCAGCGTGACCGAACTGCTTAAGGAAATCGGGATGGCATTGGCGCTGTTGACGTTGCTGTTCGCGATCATCTTTTACATGCAAAAGCTCTTTCGATGGACCGAAAAGAAAATCGTACAGCAAAAAGGCCAATCGATCAAATCGCTGACGGTATCGAACTACACCGTGCTCGACGCACACCGGCTCACGCGTTTCTTTTTGTTTTGCAATACGATCTTAAAGTGGATCCTGATCCTGGTACTCATTTACATTTCGTTGCCGATCCTGTTCGCCATTTTCCCCTGGACCAGCGGGCTGGCCGACAAATTGCTGTCGTACTTCCTGAATCCGATCAAGAACATAGGCCGAGGCCTGTTGGGCTACCTCCCCAAACTGATCACGATTGTCGTCATCGTGACGGTATTCCACTACATCATCAAGCTGTTCCGCTACTTCAAGAACGAGATCAAGTCGGGCGCGTTAAAAATCAATGGGTTTTATCCCGATTGGGCCGACCCTTCGTTCCAGATCATCCGCGTATTGCTGTATGCTTTTATGTTTACGGTAATCTTCCCTTATCTGCCGGGAAGCGACAGCCCGGTTTTCAGGGGTGTATCGGTATTTTTGGGCGTATTGTTTACGTTCGGCTCGTCGGGTTCGCTGAGCAACCTGATGTCGGGACTGGTGTTGACCTATATGCGCGCCTTTAAGATTGGCGACCGCGTCAAGATTGGCGACATCACCGGCGATGTGATCGAAAAAACGCTTTTGGTGACGCGCATCAGGACGATCAAAAACGAAATCATTTCGGTCCCGAACTCGAACGTGATGGGCAGCCATACGATCAACTACAGCAGCGATGCGCCCGAAAAAGGGCTCATTTTACACACGACGGTCACCATCGGTTACGACGTCCCGTGGAAAAACATGTACGACGCCCTTATCGCGGCCGCGTTGCGCACCGAACACATCCTGAGCGAGCCCAAACCGTTTGTGTTGCAAACCGGACTCGAGGATTTTTATGTATCCTATCAGTTGAATGCCTTTACACGTGAACCGGGCAAACAGGCGACCATTTATTCCGAATTGCACCAAAACATACAGGACTGCTGTAACGAGGCCGGGATCGAGATCATGTCGCCGCATTATCGTTCGGGTCGCGACGGCAGTACCACCACCATTCCCGAGTCGTATTGGAAGGACAAACCCTGACCATCACACTTATACTGAAACCACGAGAATGACAGTATAAATTTTATTTGCCGGCCTAAAACAACGCCAATCCGCTCAATATCAGTTGTTTTTATTGGTATTTTCGATGTTCGCGCTTTGAGAATTATCATCGAAAAGTACGCTTAAAAAAAACTCGTTCAACTGCACCAAAAATCGGTCATTGGACTACCTGCTTTTTGCTCAAAAAAAAAATACCGCGTATATTGGAAAACCAAAAATAAACCAATGAAATTAGTATTGATTCTATGCGCGGCGCTGGTTTTCGGTTGCCAGCATGCCGAAAACCGAACCCATAAGGACCGGTTGGTGGTGCCTCAATTGAGCAAACGTTACAAAAAGGAACACCACTTGTTTTTGAACTATTATTTTGGGATGTCGGTCGAGGAATACGAAAAAGCCACGCGCCAGAATTTCATGTCCAAGCACATCTTTCTTTCGGGCGAACGCGAAGCCTGCGATTTGAACCAGTACGGCCACCACCACACCCAGGAAGACATCGATGCCATCGGTCGGAACTCGCTGGTGTATTATGAATTCGATACGGGCAAGCTCGAGTTCGAGGCCATCGTCAAGCCGGTGTTCAAATACAACCGGTTGATCGGCATCGAGTTGCAAACGCTCAACTGCTTTAATTTTGGCGGACACCAGCACGAATTTTACCGCAACAAAGTCAACGAGACGCGTTTGGTGTTGGTCGATATGCACCGCCAGCAGTTCGGTCAATTCAAGCTTACGCGCAAGCGCCACACGGCAAACGAACTGGCCGTGGCAGAGAATGCGGGCGTAAACCTCTCGCAATTCGACACCGACAAATACACGTTCAAGCAAGACCACAAAGTGGTGACCATCGAGCAAAAATGCTGTGATTTCAAACCGCTCGTCATTTATACGCACCGCGCCGCCCACGACCTGCAGCACAATTATTCGGCCGAGGCCGAGCGCGCGTTCGAACGCGAACTGTACCACTACTATTCGGTCGAAAGCCAAATTTAAAGCACAAGGTCGATATTTTGAAGCGGCTTGGTGGTAAATCTGCGGCAGAGTAATATCTTTGCGGCATAACTGCAAAACCTCATCAAATGCTCATCATTGGCATCGCCGGCGGTACCGGTAGCGGGAAGACAACCGTCGTACATCAAATCATGAACGAATTGCCGCAAACCGAAGTCGGCATCATCTCGCAGGACCACTACTACCGGCAAACCGACCATCTGTCGTATGACGAACGCGCGCTGATCAACTTTGACCACCCGCGTGCCATCGATTTTGAATTGCTCGTCCATCATTTAAAGGAACTCAAGGCCGGCAACGTGGTAGACCAACCCGTGTATTCGTTTGTGACGCACAACCGTACCGAGGACACCGTGGCCACGCATCCGCGCAAGGTCATGATCGTAGAAGGCATCTTGATTTTGGCCAACCCTGAATTGCGCGATTTGTTCGACGTCAAGATTTTTGTGCACGCCGATTCAGACGAGCGCCTGATTCGCCGCCTCAAACGCGACATCGCCGAGCGCGGACGCGACATGGAAGAAGTTTTGGCGCGCTACCAAAACACGCTCAAACCCATGCACCAGCAGTTCATCGAGCCCACCAAGGCCTTTGCCGACATCATCATCCCGAACGACAAATACAACACCGTGGCGATCGATGTGGTGCGCGCGGTAATTAACCAGCGGATTTCGTAAATTTTTATTATTTTTAGGAGCTGTTTCCGGCTTTTCGTTGCAATCTTTTTTGTTGCGTTTTATTTCGACCATCGGGAGAAATCTCATGGCAACAAAAAAGGATTTCCACTGCAATCCGGGCTAGGGCACTCCAATAAAAATAAACAATAACAATAAATAATGTCTTTCCGAGAAAAACCCTGGTTCAAATTCCTCTCCAACAAATACGTTTGGGTGCTGTTGTTCTTTTGCGTCTGGATGTTGTTCCTGGACAACTATTCTTATTTTGACCACCGCGTGCTCAATCAGCAAATCGACGAACTCGAAGACAACAAGAAGTACTACCAGGACGAGATCCGTCGGGACAAGCAATCGATCAAGATGCTCAAGGATTCAGACTATGTCGAAAAATATGCGCGCGAGAAATACTATATGAAAAAGGACAGCGAAGACGTGTATATTGTAGAGTTTGAGGGCGACACTGTTAAAAAACACAAGTAAGGGAAAATTCCAAATCCCAAATCCCAAATCCCAAATTCCAAATTCCAAATTCCAATGGCCGACCAATTGTTTTCTGATTTCGAACCCGTTTCGTCCAAGCAATGGAAACAGCAAATCCAGTTTGAGCTCAAGGGCGCCGATTACAACGATACGCTCGTTTGGGAATCGCCCGAAGGCATTAAGGTCAAGCCGTTTTACCATTCGGATGAAGTTTCCGAAAAATTGGCCGTTGCCACGCACGCGACAAAATTCAAGATCGGCCAAGACATTTTTGTACACGATCTCGACAAATCGATCTGGCGCGCCAAGGACAGCATTGCCCGCGGTGCCGAGAGCATCCGTTTTACCATCGCCGACGAAAAAACCGATGTAGAGAAATTGCTGAACAGCCTTGCGCTGGACGTGGTTTCGGTCCACTTTCATTTGGCGTTTCTCTCAATCGATTTCGTCAAGAAGATAGACCGCATCGCGACCGAAAAAAACGCAACCGTTTTCTGCCATCTTGACCCTATCGGCCATTTGACCGAAGACGGCAACTGGTTCAAGACGGCTGAAAAAGACAATTTCGAAACGCTCAAACAAATCGCCAAACAAACCCAATCGGTTTCGTTCTTAAGCATCAACGCGCGTCTATACCAAAATGGGGGCGCCAACATCGTGCAGCAAATCGCCTATGCGCTTTCGCACGCCAACGAATACTTGAACCGCGTAGACACCGCGAACCGTCCGGTGGTTTTTGACGTGGCCGTGGGGACGAATTACTTTTTCGAGATCGCCAAGTTGCGCGCGCTCAGGATACTGTTTAAAATCATCGCAAGCGAGTACAATCACAATCAGGATTGCCACATCATCGCCACGCCCACGCGTCGCAACAAAACCATATACGACTACAATGTCAACATGCTGCGCACCACCACCGAATGCATGAGCGCGGTGTTGGGTGGCGCCGACACGGTGTGCAACTTGCCGTATGACGCGCTGTACCATAAGAGCAACGAATTCGGCGAACGCATTTCACGCAACCAATTGCTCGTGCTCAAAAGCGAAAGTTATTTCGACAAGGTAGACAACCCGGCCGACGGCAGCTATTACATCGAAACGCTCACGCAACAAATCGCCGAAAAAGCGCTCGAATTGTTCAAGGAAATTGAAGCCAATGGTGGATTCCTCGTGAAACTCGGCGAAGGCAACATCCAAAAGAAAATCGCCGAAAGCGCCGAGAAAGAACAACAGTTGTTTGATTTGGGCAACGAAGTCCTGCTTGGCACGAACAAATACCCGAACAAAAACGACCGCATGGCGCATGATCTGGAATTGTACCCGTTTGTAAAGAACAAGCCACGCAAGACTTTGATCACGCCCATCATCCCGAAACGTCTGGCCGAAAAGATCGAACAAGAACGACTCGAACACGAAAAAAACCAACCATGAAAAAAATCGCCTTACTCTTGCTGGTGCTCACCGCCACTTTTGCGACCGCACAAACCGGTGCCGACAACCGAATATTCTCGAACAAAGAGATCGATGTTTTGCCCGTACCCGAAAACGGCGTGACGCTGGCCGATCATTTCAAGAAAAATTTTAAGCCGAAGGAAAAACCCGCCGAGCCGATCAAAGTGTCGTTTGTTATTGAAAAAGGCGGCGTGCTACGCGATATCAAGGTCTTTGGCGAATTACCCGACGCCACCAAGAAAGAAGCGGTCCGCGTGATCAAACTGTTGCCCAAATGGAAGCCCGGCAGCAAGGGCGGGAAAACCGTCCGTGTGTTGTATACCGCCACACTCAATCCCTGATTAGATGCGCAAAGATTTAAGTCATATCACCTTAAAAAATACCGAATCGAATCGGGCGGCGGGCGGCGAAGATTTTGTCACCGCCGAGGGTATTGCGGTCCATTCCGCCTATTCTGAAAGCGACATCGAAAACGTCGAACACCTCGATTTCGGCGCCGGTTTTGCACCCAACCTGCGCGGGCCGTATGCGACCATGTACGTACGCCGTCCGTGGACGATCCGCCAATACGCGGGATTTTCGACAGCAGAAGAAAGCAACGCATTCTACCGAAGAAATCTCGCCGCAGGTCAAAAAGGATTGTCGGTCGCGTTCGATTTGGCGACGCACCGCGGTTATGATTCCGATCACGAACGCGTCGTTGGCGATGTCGGCAAGGCAGGCGTAGCGATCGATTCGGTCGAGGACATGAAGGTTTTGTTCGACCAGATTCCGCTCGACGAAATGTCGGTTTCGATGACGATGAATGGCGCGGTGCTTCCGATCATGGCGTTTTACATCGTCGCGGCCGAAGAGCAAGGCGTTCAACCCGAACAACTCTCGGGCACAATCCAAAACGACATCCTCAAAGAATTCATGGTGCGCAACACCTATATTTATCCACCAGCGCCTTCGATGAAAATCATCGCCGATATCTTTGAATTCACGAGCAAGAAAATGCCCAAATTCAACTCGATTTCAATTTCGGGCTACCACATGCAGGAAGCCGGCGCCACCGCCGATATTGAGCTCGCATACACCTTGGCCGACGGATTGGAGTACATCCGCACTGGACTGGCCGCGGGAATGAACATTGACGAATTTGCACCAAGATTGTCCTTCTTTTGGGCCATCGGCATGAACCATTTTATGGAAATTGCCAAAATGCGCGCCGGACGGATGATCTGGGCCAAATTGCTCAAACAGTTCCATCCGAAAGACGACAAATCGCTCGCGCTGCGTACGCACTGCCAGACCTCTGGTTGGAGTTTGACCGAGCAGGATCCGTTCAACAATGTCGCGCGCACCTGTATCGAGGCCGCCGCCGCAGCGTTTGGCGGAACGCAGTCTTTGCATACGAACGCACTTGACGAAGCCATCGCCTTGCCGACTGATTTTTCGGCACGCATCGCACGCAATACACAAATCTTTTTGCAGGAAGAAACCAAAATCACCAAAACGGTCGATCCGTGGGCAGGCTCCTATTATGTTGAAAGCCTGACCCACGAAATCGCACAAAGCGCCTGGAAACTGATTGAGGAAGTCGAGGAATTGGGCGGCATGACCAAGGCCATCGAAGCCGGAATTCCTAAATTGCGTATCGAAGAAGCCGCCGCGCGCAAGCAAGCCCGTATCGACAGCGGACAGGACATCATTGTGGGCGTCAACAAATACAGGTTGGAAAAAGAAGATCCGCTCCACATCCTGGACGTCGACAACCAGATGGTACGCAAACAACAGGTCGAAAGACTCGAAAAAATAAAAGCGACAAGGGACAACGACAAAGTAAAACAATGTCTCGAAAAATTGGTCGATTGCGCGAAATCGGGCAACGGCAATTTATTGGAATTGGCCGTCGATGCCGCCAGAAATCGCACCACGTTGGGCGAAATCAGCGATGCACTCGAATCGGTTTTTGGCAGGTATAAAGCACAAATCAAATCATTCAGCGGCGTGTACAGCAAGGAAATCAAAAACGACGAAAGTTTCGAAAAGGCCAAACAAATGGCCGATGAATTTGCAGTAAAAGAAGGTCGTCGACCGCGCATCATGATCGCCAAGATGGGCCAGGACGGGCACGACCGCGGCGCCAAAGTGGTGGCCACGGGGTATGCCGATGTCGGGTTCGACGTAGACATTGGTCCGTTGTTCCAAACCCCGGCCGAAGCGGCCAAGCAAGCCGTCGAGAACGATGTGCACATTCTGGGCGTGTCGTCGCTCGCGGCAGGCCACAAAACGCTGGTCCCGCAGGTGATCGAAGAGCTCAAGAAGTACGGTCGCGAAGACATCATGGTGATTGTAGGCGGTGTCATTCCCGCGCAGGACTACCAGTATTTGTTTGATGCGGGCGCCGTAGCGGTTTTTGGCCCGGGCACCAAGATCAGCGAAGCGGCCATCAAGATCCTCGACATTTTACTGCAAAGCCTGGATTGATCGTGGGGTCTAAACTTCCGCATATCGGCACGAGCATCTTTACACAGATGACACAACTGGCCAACCAGCATGGCGCGATCAACCTGTCGCAGGGATTCCCGAATTTCGCGATCGACCAGCGGCTGTCGGACATCGTCGCCAAAAAAGTGTACGAGAACGTGCACCAGTACCAGCCTGCATCGGGAAATCCTATGCTGTTGCAAAAAATTGCGGCGCTTTTGCAAACATCCTACAGAAGGGATGTAAACCCTGGAACCGAATTGCTGGTCACGGCCGGTGCCACACAGGGTATTTTTACGGCCATCCAAGCGTTGGTATCGCATGGCGAAGAAGTCGTCTTGCTCGACCCGTGCTACGATTCCTACGAAACCCCAATCTTGCTGGCTGGCGGCAAACCCGTACACGTTCGTATGCGCCCCGATTATTCGCCCGACTGGCCGGCCATTAACAATGCAGTTAGTTCGGCCACGCGCCTGATTGTCATCAACACGCCGCACAATCCGTCGGGAAGGGTTTGGACCGAAAGCGATTTTGTGGCCTTGGAACAACTGCTCGACCAACACCCGAACCTGCTCGTGCTTTCGGACGAAGTCTATGAATACATCGCATTCGAACAGCCGCATGTATCGGTGCACCATCGGGCCAAACTGCGCGACCGCAGCCTGTCGGTGTCGTCCTTTGGCAAGTCGTTTCACATCACAGGCTGGAAAGTCGGCTATATGGTGGCGCCCGAGCCGATCATGGCCGAAATCAAAAAAGTACACCAATTCCTTGTGTTCAGTGTCAACAGCGTGGCGCAATCCGCGTTGGCTGTCTATCTGGATGTAGTTGATGTGGGAGCGTTGCGCGCGTTTTATCGCCAAAAGCGCGACGATTTTGCCGCTATGCTCTCGGCCACCAATTTGAAACTACTGCCGTGCGAGGGCACTTATTTTCAACTGGCTTCGTTTGGCCATTTGTCGCAAGAAAGCGATGTCGATTTTGCGCAACGGCTGGTTGTGGAATATGGTGTGGCCGCCATTCCTGTATCGCGTTTCCATACCGACGGGACAGACCAGCGGCACATCCGTTTTTGTTTTGCAAAAGATAATGAAACGTTAATGGCTGCCGCCGAACGCCTCAAAAAACTTTAATTGGCTATCTTTGGCTGCGACCCAATTTTAAAAAGATGAAAAATACTTGGCTGGTGGCCGTTTTGCTCGTTTCGACGGGTCTTTTCGCGCAAACCACATTCAACTATAAGACCGATCACGAGAAGATGCTCGCGCGTACGAAGGACGCGAAAGACGCGCTTTTTTACGACACCCAACTGCAACGATTCAAGGCCCACGATACGAAACAAACCGATACCGAGGTGCTGTCGATGCTGGTGGCCTATGCCAAGAATCCCGAATTCAATCCGTTGAAGGATTCCTTTCGCGAATCGATTGTGCAGGAACTCATGACCGACCAAAAGTATGAAGACGCGCTGGGCATGGCCAACAAATTGCTCAAGGGCAGCCCGTTTGACATCAAAGGCATTTACCACAAGGCCACCATATTGCGCAAGCTCGAACAAAACGACAGCGCCAAGGCCTACGACAAACAATGGCAAAAAATCCTCAAGGCGATGTTCCTGAGCGGCAACGGCACGTCGATGGCCAATCCGACTTTCTCGTTAGGACCCGACGACGGGTCGGTGTTCATAGGTCTGTTCATAGGCGCCGAAGTGACCGGTCGCAAAACCGAGAAAAACCCCGAAGGCCAAACCGTAGCGGTCTACGAAGCATTGCTCGAGAAAAAAAGAAAGCTTACGTTGTACTTTTTGATCGATGACGCCCAAAAAAGATGGGACGAAGAATCGAAGAAAAAATAACCCTCAAACACCAACCCGATGGATTTCAAGGCAAAAATGTTGCGCGACGATGCGCTCGCAGGCAAAACGATTGTGGTAACCGGCGGCGGAAGCGGGCTCGGCAAAGCAATGACACGTTATTTTCTCGAATTGGGTGCACAGGTGGCCATCACCTCGCGCGATTTGGAGAAACTCAAAACCACGGCCAGCGAACTAGAAGCCGAAACGGGCGGGAAATGCCTGCCGTTGCAGTGCGATGTGCGCCACTACGACCAGGTTGAGCAGATGTTGCAAGACGTTTTAAAGGCTTTCGGCAAAGTCGATGTGTTGCTCAACAACGCCGCGGGCAACTTCATCTCGCCTACCGAAAGGCTGTCGGCCAATGCGTTTGATACCATCATCGACATTGTGCTCAAGGGCTCGAAAAACTGTACGCTTGCGTTTGGCAAGCATTGGATCGATACCAAACAACAAAATACAACCATACTCAACATTGTGACCACTTATGCCTGGACGGGATCGGCTTATGTGGTGCCGAGCGCCACGGCCAAGGCTGGTGTTTTGGCGATGACGCGCAGTTTGGCGGTCGAATGGGCCAAGTACGGGATCCGCTCGAACGCGATCGCCCCGGGACCATTCCCAACCAAGGGCGCGTGGGACCGTTTACTGCCCGGTGATTTGAAGGACAAATTTGATTTGGCCAAGAAGGTACCGTTGCAACGCGTGGGCGACCACCAGGAACTCGCGAATCTCGCGGCCTACCTGGTTTCGGACTTTTCGGCGTATGTCAATGGCGAAGTCATCACGATAGACGGCGGCGAATGGCTCAAAGGCGCGGGCCAGTTCAACCTGCTCGAAGCGATCCCGGAACAAATGTGGGATATGCTCGAGGCGATGATCAAGGCGAAGAAGGGTTAATTCCCGAATTTGGAAATTTGAAAATTTGGAAATGCCAACCGAAACGTGAAAGATAACGTTTGGAATTTGGACCCGAGGCGCAGCCGAACTGAACGACGCGCAGCGAGTTAATTTGGAATTTGGAATTTGGAATTTGGGATTTGGAATTTGGGATTTGGGATTTGACTCTTGCAATGTAGTGGTCCCTCCGCGTTAGGGATGGCAGCAAGGTGCCGCGCACCGCGAACAGCCCGGCCGCGCCGATTTGCACGAACAAACCACCCGTATTTGATCGCGGCAACGCCCCAATGAAAAAGCGCACAAAAGCCTGACTTTTAACAGGTTTGTTAATCATTTCCAAATTTCCAAATTTCCACATTTTCAAATTCTTTTATCCCGTAAATAATTGTATTTTTACCGCTCAAATTCTAAGCGATACATGGGCAAAATCATTGCGATTGCAAACCAAAAAGGCGGCGTCGGCAAGACGACCACATCGGTCAACCTGGCGGCCTCGTTAGGCGTATTGGAAAAAAAGGTGTTGTTGATTGATGCCGATCCGCAGGCCAACGCGAGTTCGGGGCTAGGGATCGACGTCGAATCGGTCGAGATCGGGACGTACCAAATCCTCGAGCACAGCAACACACCGTCCGAAGCCATCACCAAAACCTCGTCGCCCAACGTAGACGTGATTGCGGCGCACATCGATTTGGTGGCCATCGAGATCGAACTCGTAGACAAGGACAACCGCGAATACATGCTCAAGCAGGCGCTGGCCGAGGTCAAGGAACAATACGATTATATTTTGATCGATTGCGCGCCGTCGCTCGGATTGCTGACACTCAACGCGCTCACGGCAGCCGATTCGGTCGTGATTCCGATCCAATGCGAATATTTTGCGCTCGAAGGCTTGGGCAAATTGCTCAACACGATCAAGAGCGTACAAAAGATACACAACCCGAACCTGGACATCGAAGGCCTGCTGCTCACGATGTACGATTCGCGTTTGCGTTTGTCGAACCAAGTGGTCGAGGAAGTCCAGAAACACTTTCACGACATGGTGTTCGAGACCATCATCCAGCGCAACGTCAAGCTCAGTGAAGCGCCGAGTTTTGGCGAGAGCATCATCAATTATGACGCAACGAGCAAGGGCGCGACGAATTACCTGCACCTTGCCCAGGAAATAATCAAGAAGAACAGTCAATGACAAAAGTGGTGAAAAAACAGGCCTTGGGCCGCGGATTATCGGCCTTGCTCAAAGATCCGGAGAACAACATCCAATCGGTTTCGGACAAAAACGCCGACAAAGTGGTGGGCAACATCATCGAACTCGAGATCGAGTCGATCGAGATCAACCCGTTCCAGCCGCGATCGAACTTTAACGAAGAAGCGTTGCAGGAACTGGCCACGTCGATCCGCGAATTGGGTGTGATCCAGCCGATTACCGTACGCAAACTCGATTTCAACAAATACCAGCTTATTTCGGGGGAACGCCGTTTGCGCGCCTCGAAAATCGTAGGACTGACGACGGTTCCGGCCTACATCAGGATCGCGAACGACCAGGAATCGCTCGAGATGGCCTTGGTCGAAAACATCCAGCGCCACGACCTCGACCCGATCGAGATTGCGTTGTCGTACCAGCGACTCATCGACGAGATCAACCTCACGCAGGAGCAGATGAGCGAACGCGTGGGCAAGAAACGCTCGACGATTGCGAATTATTTGCGATTGCTCAAACTCGATCCGATCATCCAGACGGGCATACGCGACGGTTTTATTTCTATGGGACACGGTCGCGCGATCATCAACATCGAAGACCATGACGCGCAGTCGGATATTTACCACAAAATCATCAGCCGCAATTTGTCGGTACGCGAAACCGAAGCGCTCGTCAAGGGTTACCAGGACAGCCTCAAGCCATCGGCAAAAAAGGCGGCCAAGGGTACTTCGTTCAAAATCGACGACGAGCAAAAAAAGACCATCGCGTCTTATTTTGGCGCCAAGGTAGACGTCAAGATGGCGGGCAACGGCAAAGGGAAAATCACGATCCCGTTCCATTCCGAAGAAGATTTCAACCGCATCATCAAACTGATCCAGGGTTAGTGAACAAGCTGTCTGTCATATTTTTGTTCGTATTGTTGTTTGCGGGCCACAACGCCAGCGCACAGGGCGGCGAGATGACGATTGTACAGGATTCTACGCAAACCAAGATCAACGAGGACATCGATCCGTTGTCGCCGGCCAAGGCCGCATTCTATTCGGCGCTGTTCCCGGGCATGGGGCAGGCCTACAACAAAAAATACTGGAAAATGCCGCTGGTGTATGCCGCCATCGGGACGAGCACGTATTTTTACATCTGGAACCAGAAGAACTACAACGAATACCGCGATGCCTACAAGCGTCGTTTGGCGGGTTACTCCGACGATAAATTCAGTTTCTTGAGCGACGACCGACTGCTTACCGGGCAGCGTTTCTATCAAAAGAACCGCGATTTGTCGGCGTTGGTGACCGCGGCGTTCTATATTTTGAATATTGTCGACGCCAATGTGGATGCGCACTTGCAGCAGTTCAACGTGAGCGACAATTTGTCGTTCGAGCCTGCGGTGTTCCCGGGCGACATCCACAACCAGCAAAACATCGGATTCACTTTAAATTATCGTTTTTAGATGAAAATTGCGTTATTGGGATACGGAAAAATGGGACAGGTGATCGAGCGTATCGCCCTCGAGCGTGGGCATGAAATCGTGCTGCGCAAGAAAAGTACCGATTCGTTCGAAGGCCTCGAAAAAGCCGATGTGGCGATTGATTTCTCCATTCCCGATGCGGCCGTGGGCAACATCTCGACCTGCCTTGACCAAGGCGTTCCGGTGGTTTCGGGCACCACGGGTTGGCTCGAGCACTATCCTAAAATGGCGGCGTTGTGCGAAGAAAAACAAGGTGCGTTCATTTACGGATCGAACTTTAGTTTGGGCGTGAATTTGTTTTTTGCGCTCAACGTGCAACTCGCCAAAATGATGGCCAAATTTCCCGAATACAAAGCGTCGATGGAAGAAATCCACCACACGCAAAAACTCGATGCGCCCAGCGGCACTGCCATTTCGCTGGCCAAGGACATCATCGAACACTCCGATTATTCGAGTTGGGCATTGCCGGGTGCAACGCCGGCCAAGAATGACGAACTGCTGATCGACGCCCAACGTATCGAAAATGTACCGGGTACGCACTCGGTGTTTTACGATTCTGCAGTCGACTCGATCGAGATCAAACACACGGCACACAGCCGCGAAGGATTTGCGCTCGGGGCCGTCATCGCCGCCGAATGGCTGCACGGCAAGTCGGGCATCTTTACCATGAAAGACGTATTAAATTTATCCTAAGATTGTAACACTGCGGCTGGGCTGGGCTCTTACCGCTAAAAACATAAACGTATGACAGTTATTCAGTGGTTTATTTTCTTCCTGATCGTCCAGGTCGTGCATTTTGCGGGAACCTGGAAAATGTATGAGGCCGCGGGCCGCAAACGTTGGGAAGCGTTGGTACCGATTTACAACGCCATCGTACTGATGAAAATCATCAACCGCCCGACGTGGTGGACCATTTTGTTGTTCATCCCCGTGGTCAACCTGTTGATGTTCCCGGTAGTTTGGGTTGAAACGTTGCGCAGCTTTGGGAAGAACACCACCAAGGACACGTTGCTGGTGTTGTTTACCCTCGGGTTTTACATCTACTATGTCAATTACACGCAGCCGTTACAGCACATCCCAGACAGAAGCCTCGCGCCCAAGTCGAAGGTAGGCGATACGGTGTCGTCTTTGTTGTTTGCCGTGATCGTCGCGACCATCGTGCACGGTTATGTGATGCAACCGTTCCAGATCCCGACCTCGTCGCTCGAGAAAACGTTGCTCGTGGGAGACTACTTGTTTGTGAGCAAATTCCACTACGGGGCGCGTCCGCCGATGACGGCCGTGGCGTTTCCTATGGTGCACGATACGATTCCGCTGGTCAACAAAAAATCGTACAGCAAATGGCCGCAATACCCGTACTTCAGGTTTCCGGCCTTGCAAAAAATCGAACGCAACGACATTGTGGTGTTCAACTGGCCCGTCGATACGGTGTACAAGTTTTTCGACCGTACCTCTGGCCTGCGTGCCGAGAAACCGCTCGACAAAAAATCGAACTACGTCAAGCGCTGCGTGGGAATCCCGGGCGACAATCTTGAAGTGAAGGACGGCTATGTATACATCGATGGCAAAAAACTCGTGCTGCCCGACCGCGCCAAACCGCAATACCGCTACCATGTGACCTACGACGGCAAGACACCAATCAATTTCGAACAGGTGTTGCGCAATTTGGACGTTACCGATGGGGCGGGATTCATCAACAACAGCCGCGATACACTTGCCATTGCCGCACTTACCGAAGCCAGGGCCGCACAATTGGCCAAGGTGCCGGGCATCACATCGGTCACAAGGTATGTCATCAAAGGGGCCGACCCAAGCGTGTTCCCGCAAAACAACGCGGGTTGGAACGCCGACAATATGGGGCCGATCCACATCCCGAAAGCAGGCGAAACGGTGCCGCTTAATGCGCAAACGTTGCCGTTCTACAAAATGATTATATCAGACTACGAGCACAACGACCTCAAGGTGGCGGGCAACGAGATCCGTATCAATGGAAAAGTCGCCAACTCGTATACGTTCCAGCAGGACTATTATTGGATGATGGGCGACAACCGCCACAATTCTGAAGACAGTCGTTTTTGGGGATTTGTCCCTGCAGACCACGTGGTGGGCAAGCCGGTGTTCATTTGGCTCAGCCGCGATCTGGTGAACGGCGGTATTCGTTGGGACAGGATGTTTACCACTGTGGGCGGCGACGGCGAACCCGTTTCGTACTTTAAGTTTTTCCTGATTGCGCTCGCGGCTTACTTTGGGATTACGTATTTTATGGGTAAACGCAAGGACGCTAAGAGTTAATTCCGATAAACGGTTACCCGATTAAACGATTAAACGAAAATGGACATCCTACTCTACCCGACCTATTTCCCATCGATCAGCCACTTTGTTGCCATGGCGCAGGCCGGTTCGGTGACGCTCGAAGTCGAAGACCATTTCCAGAAGCAAACCAACCGCAACCGAACGTACATTTACAGCCCGAACGGCGTACAGTTGCTCAACATCCCGATCAAACACACCAAGGACGCGCACCAGAAAACCAAGGACGTGCAGTTGGAAACGGCGTTCGATTGGCAAAAACAACATTTCAAGTCGCTCGAGGCGGCTTATCGTTCGTCGCCTTTCTTTGAGTATTTTGAGGATGAATTTGCGCCCATCTTTACCAAAAAGCATCGGTTTTTGATGGATTTGAACCTCGAAACGATGCAACTCGTATCGAAATGTCTGGGTATGGATTTTACCTTTGAAAAGACGGTAGAATATTTCCACGACGTCCCGCAATACCAGGATCTTCGCTACCTGGCGCGCGGCAAGAAAGACGGCGCGCAGTTCGAGCCGTACACGCAAGTCTTTGGCGACAAGCACGGGTTCCTGAACAACTTAAGCGTGTTGGACTTGTTGTTCAACGAAGGACGGTTTGCGCTCGACTACCTCAAAAACCAAAAGCTTTAATCGATCGAAAGCCGCGTCATGATGGGGTAATGGTCTGAATTCTCGAACTCGGGAAAATCCTCGAAGGCCTTGACGGTCATCGTAGGATCGGCAAAAATATAATCGATACGCGCCGGATAATACCTGAACTTATAGGTACGCCCGAATCCGCGGCCCGCTTCCTCAAACGCATCCTGCAAGGTACCGCGGATGCTGCGGTACACATACGAAAAAGCGCTGTTGTTCATGTCGCCGCAAATGATCACCGGATACTTGGAGGTCTTTTTGTGCTCGGCCACGATCTCGGCCTGCTGTTGTTGTTTCCTGAACGCACGGCTGATGCGACGCGCCACGGCCAGCGACTTTTGTTGATTGACACCGTCGATGTTCTCGGACATTTCGTTCACGTCGGGTGAAATCTTGATCGACTGCAAGTGCATGTTGTAGACCCGGATGATGTCCTTGCCCTTCTTGATATCGGCAAAAACCACAGCATTGTTCGAGCCGGGCAAATCGAGATGGCCTTCGTCGATGATCGGGAACTTCGAAAAAATCGCCTGCCCGCTCTTGATCTGGTCGCCTTGCATGTAAATGTACCGGTGTTGGTAGATCTTGAGGTCGATGTCGGCCGAATTGGAATACTCCTGGATGCATAGAATGTCGGGATTCTTTTCGTTGATGAACGTTAAGATGTTTTGGGGGACGTCTTCGTCCTGCACCCATTTGAACAGGTTGAACAGTCGTACGTTGTAGCTCATCACGACAAAATCCTTTTCCTCGGTCGGCAAATCGGTATGCGAGAATTTGTAGAACTTGTTGATGAACGTAATGCCCAACAGCAACATCACCGCCGACAACATCACCTGTTTTTTGAACTGTAACAGCCAATACACAAAATAGAGCCCGTTGAGGATCAAAAACAGCGGCAACACCAACGTGAGCACCGACAGAATCGGGAAAAACTTGGGCGCCAAAAACGGCAAGACATAAGCCAAGAACGTCAACACCGCGAGAATGATGTTGAAGAAATACATTGTCTTATTGAACCACGAAAGCTTTTTCATCCGAATCTTAATCGGGCTAATTTAACAATAGTTCTTGGTTGTCGAACCGGTGGGCGCGAATTTTCGACCAGCAACGAAGATTATCGGTAAACGCGACGTCATCTGTCTATTGCCTTTGCGCTCCGCGCTCCGTTCGTCATTGGTCTTACGACTTTTGACTTTTATTACGCTGCGCTCCATACAGCTCGGCTGCGCCTCGGGTCGACTTTTTACTCCTTGCCTGCCTTGAACAAAAATTCCTTCTCGGCCGCGGTCAAACTGTCGTAACCCGATTTCGAGATTTTGTCGAGGATGTCGTCTATTTGTTGCTGCGTCTTGTCTTTTGTAACAATCTTGGACGACGTTTTACCCGCTTGCCGCACGGGATTGCGGTGCACTTTCTTGAACGGCGTTTTCTTTTGGCCGCCCAGGTTGGCCAATCCGTCGAAGATAAAACTGACAGCTTTGCTCAAATCGATGCCTTGTAGCAGCAATTTTACATAGACGAATCCGAACAGCGCCCCGGCCAAATGCGCGATGTGGCCGCCCGTATTTTCGGCCATCAGGTACAGCAAATCGAGCAGGACGACCACACCCGTAAAATGCCACAGCTTGACATAGCCAATCAAGAGCAGGCGGATGGTCATTTGCGGCGCATAGGTGGTGGTCGCGAACAAGATCGCCATGATGGCGCCCGATGCCCCGATGACGGCCCCGTCACGCGCCATGAGCGCATAAACCGTCATGAAAACGAGCCCGGCAAAAATACCGCCCAGCAAATAAGTCCCGAGCAATTGCCTTTGTGTAAAATAGGTCAAGAATATGCGCCCCGTAAAATTGAGCACGATCATGTTGAACAACAAATGGAAAAAGCCGTTGTGCAGGAATTGGTAGGTCAAAAGCGTCCACGGATGCGTGAGTACATACCGGCCGTTTGACGACAATACGAGCCAATCGGGAAAGTCGAATTTCATCGTCCGGAAATCGAGACAAACCAACGACAACAAAAAAACACCCACGTTCCAATAGATCAGCTTCTGCTCGAAACCGCCCATCTTGTAATGTACTTTCAATTCATCCCAAACCTTCATAGTCTTTTTTGAAATTATGTCCCGTACCTTGTTGCAGTTTTCGATTCCGGCACGTGGGCAATCTTAAGGATGCGTCTCAGTTCCAACGGTTGCCGTTGAATTGGTTTTTCTTCCAATACCACATCATCAGAAAGCCAACCAATGCACCACCGACATGTGCAAAATGGGCTATTCCCGTTCCCCCGGCGCCAAAAATCGACTGCCCTTTGAATCCAAGGAACAGATCGATCCCGATAATTGCGGGAACAAAATACTTGGCCTTGATCGGAATTGGGATGAACAGCAACGCCAACTCGGCATTTGGAAACATAAACGCGAAAGCCACGAGCAAGCCGTAGATTGCACCCGAGGCACCCACCATCGGGCCGTTCAACGCGCCATAAGCATCGCGTAGGACATTCATATCGACGGCATCGAGCGATTTCTGCGTGCTTCCGCCTTGTAACAATGCCATGCTTTCTGTCATATCGAATCCATGGGCCGCAAGCAAGTCCAGTCCTTGTTGTATCGTAAAATAATTGAACAATAGTTGGAGTGCAGCAGCACCCAAACCGCAAGAGATATAGAAAAACAAAAACTTCTTTCCGCCCCAAAAATGCTCAAGTGCGCTACCGAACGAATAGAGCGCGAACATATTGAACAAAATGTGCGTGATATTCGGAAATGCCGCATGCATGAACATGTGCGTCAGCGGCTGCCAAGGCTGGAAGTTTGGACTTTCGAAATAAAACAACGACAACATCCGATAGGCCTCTGCGCCCACGATTTGCGAGCCGATATAAACCAATATGTTGATGATCAGCAACTGCTTGACCGTAGGGGTAATCTGCATCATAGTGCGAATTTTTTATCTAAATCTTCCACACGCAACGTGATGAAAGTGGGTTTCTGGAAAGGTGATACATTGGGTTCTTTGCACGCGAACAGTCCGTTGACCAGGTTTTCCTGCTCTTTTTCGGTCAGGTACGTCCCGGTTTTGACGGCCAGGCTTTTGGCCATCGACTTGGCGATCGAATCGTTTTGGCTGAAACTGCTTTCGGGAACACCGTCCTGCAAATCGCCGAGCAGTTGTTCGAGCACAATCGACACTTCGCTTTCGGCCACGTTCACGGGCAATCCCGAAATCACGACACGGTCGGCGTGCATCGCCTCGAACACAAAACCGGTGTTCACCAGCGCGTCCTTGAGTTCGGCAACCAACGACAATTCGTTGGGCGAAAAATACAGCTCGAGCGGAAACAACAACTGCTGGCTCGCGGCCTGTTGCACCGTCATGTTGGTCAGGAATTGCTCGTACAGTACACGTTGGTGCGCGCGCTGTTGGTCTACGATGACCATCCCCGATTTAATGGGATTGACGATGTATTTCTTGTGTATCTGGTAGGTTTTGCTGGCCGCGGGTTCGGCTTCGTGCTCTTCGAACAACGATGTGGTGACCGCTTCGCTTTCGAACTGGAATCCCGCCGACGGAAATTCGGGCAACTCCTCACCCACGATCGTCTCGGTGTCTTGCTTTAAACCCACATACAGACTCTCCCAACTGGCCGCCGGCTCGGCTTTCCTATAACCCGAACCCGCATAGGATTTGGCCGGTTTTTCATCGGCGAACGGATTGAAATTGCCATCGATTTGGATGGTAGGCACCGTGGCTTCGGCGTCTTTGTATTGGTACGGCGTGTCGAGGTTGGGGTCGCGTTCGAAATCGAGCACGGGCGCCACGTTGAACTGGCCCAGGCTGTGTTTGACCGCCGAGCGCAAAATGGCGTACAACGAATGTTCGTCGTCGAATTTGATCTCGGTCTTGGTGGGGTGGATGTTGATGTCGATCGTATGCGGCGGCACCTGCAGGAACAGAAAGTAGCCGGGCTGGCTGCCGTCTTTCAAAAGCCCTTCGTAGGCCGCCATGATCGCATGGTGCAGATAGCCGTTCTTGATGAACCGGTCGTTGACAAAAAAGAACTGCTCGCCGCGGTTTTTTTTGGCGAATTCGGGTTTGGTCACAAAGCCAGCGATCGAAACGATTTCGGTTTCTTCCTTGACGGGCACGAGTTTTTCGTTGGTCTTGCCGCCAAAAAGATTGACGATGCGCTGCCGGAAATTACTCGGCGGTAAATTGAACAACTCCTCGCCGTTGTGGTAGTACGTAAAATGGATTTGCGGATGCGCGAGTGCGACGCGCTGGAATTCATCGATGATGTGGCGGTGTTCGACCACATCCGACTTGAGGAAATTGCGACGTGCCGGGATGTTGAAAAACAAATTCTTGATCGCGAACGATGTGCCCTGTGGCAACACGGCCACTTCCTGTGACACAAACTTGCTGCCCTCGATCACCAGATGTGTACCGAGCTCTTGTTGGTCCTGACGCGTTTTCATCTCGACATGCGCGATGGCCGCAATAGAGGCCAATGCCTCGCCGCGAAACCCCTTGGTGTGCAAGTCGAATAAATCTTCGGCCTGACGGATCTTGGAGGTGGCGTGGCGTTCGAAACACAAACGCGCATCTTGCTCGCCCATGCCCATGCCGTTGTCGATGACCTGCACCAAGGTTTTGCCCGCCTCTTTGATGATGAGCTTGATGTCGGTGGCTTTGGCGTCTACGGCATTCTCGAGCAATTCCTTGACCACCGAAGCCGGCCGTTGCACGACTTCGCCCGCGGCAATTTGGTTGGCGACGTGATCGGGAAGTTTCTGGATGATGCTCGACATTCGGGTTGGGTTTGGAACCCTCAAAAATAGCAATTATTGTGTTAGCGCGGGCGGGGAAAATGTTGAAAAAATGATAAAATTTTTGGAGTGGCTGACGCCGGGGAAATTCCAAATTCCATCCCGAAGTCTCGGGGCCAAATTTCAAATTTCAACGGCCGATGTCCGCGTTAGATTTGAAATTAAAAGGAGGAAGCCCAGTGGGCTTCAGGTATAAAAACATGAAGAATGCATACTCATCCTTGCGCAGCAATAACACGAACTCAAATATTGCCGATGTCTGCGTTAGGGATAGCAGTGGAAATCCTTTTGTGGAGTTTACGAAGCAAAAGATTGCAACGGATAGCCCGGCCGCGCGCAGTTTCACGTAAAAACGCAGGATTCTGTTGCGCGGCAACGCCCTGAAAAAACTCCAAATCCCAAGCACCAAACTCCAATACTTACCGACAACTCGTCGCGTACCATTGGAATTTGGTGCTTGGGATTCAGAATTTACTTCTTGGAATTTGCGCGCAGCGCCGCCATTTTAATCGCCGCAACCGCCGCCTCGGTGCCTTTGTTGCCGTGCTTGCCGCCGCTGCGGTCGAGGGATTGCTGCTCGTTGTTGTCGGTGAGCAGGCAAAAGATGACCGGGACATCGCTTTGTACATTGAGGTCTTTGATGCCTTGGGTGACGCCCTCGCAGACGAATTCGAAGTGCATGGTCTCGCCCTTGATCACGCAGCCGATGGTGATGACGCAATCGACGTTTTGGGTTTCGAGCATTTTCTTGGCGCCGTAAATGAGCTCGAAACTGCCGGGCACGTCCCATCGGATGATGTTTTCGGGCAGTGCGCCGCAGTCGAGTAGCGCCGCTTGCGCTCCGGCGTACAAGCCATTGGTGATGTGGTCGTTCCACTCGGAAACGACAATCCCGAAACGGAAATCTTTGGCGTTGGGGAGCTTGGTTTTATCGTAGTTGGAGAGGTTTTTATTTGCGGTGGCCATTGGTTATTTTGAATGATGAATTTTAAATTTTGAAGCGGAGCGCATGGCAGCCATTTATCTATCGGGTGTGGCTTAAGAGGTTCGCGATTCGGTCTTAAAATTAAGTTTTAAAGTTTAACAAAAAGTACAGATTTTCTGCAATCAAATGTCGGATTTATTTTCTTGGGACAAGCCCTATTCCCCTGCCCTAATGGTCAGAAAATACAAAAATTTTCGATACCGGCACTACAGAAAAAACATACATTTTACCGCCAATCCTAAAACGCGATCGACTTTCAAACCAT
>NZ_FMVF01000019.1 GCF_900101895.1 Flavobacterium caeni | reverse complement strand
ATTTGTTCGGGCGACCATTTTTTTCTCAAATGGGCCACCACAAATCCATAGAGTCGCTTATTGTCCTTGATCTTGGATCGTCCGTAATTTTTCTCCATACACACCCTGGCCGCCGCCAATTGCGCGTGATAAGATGAATAAGATTTGTACCTGGTCTTTTTCAGCTCGCGGCTGACGGTAGACTTGTTCCTGCCGAGCAGAATCGCAATCGATGAGGCGGAAAGTCCGTTATCGAAATGCTTCTCGATCTGGATCCTTTCCTGCATGTTTAGACGGGAATATTTTGTTTTCATACAACACTAATTTAAGATTAAAAGTGTTGCGTTAGTTTTCTGAATCGGCCCTACGCTTGCGCACAACGTTAGGCCGCTTCACGACGTTGCCGCAAAAGCGGACTGAGTTCTTTCTGCCAAGATAGGACTTTCTTCGTGAAAATAGAACTTTCAACTTACCGAAATCTCGGCAATGTCTTGAAACGGCGGTTATGCGGGTTATTGTACCTTTAACATGATTCCAGGTGCTTTGAATATTTTATTGTCAATAATCAATTTGATATCATTAAATAAAACTAGATTTCCATTTTTAAGTAAAGCAAATTGATCTTTTATTTCGGGATTTAATATACCGTTTTCAGAACGTATTTTGAAATGAATATTTCTATCATTTTCGACAATCATTAGTTCACATTCTAGTTTCCATGAAATAGATATGCAAGCCAAATCGTCTGAAGTAATTTGTAACCTTGCAGTATGACCAAAGAGATTTACATCTTTGATATTATAATCTTCAATGCCTGGAACAATTACTCTAAAATCTACATTTCGAACTTGGAAATTTTTTTCGCCAATCTTTTTACCATTCTTATTTTTAACGATGACTTTTGCAAAGCCAATTGAGTCAGGATAAATTAAATATTTACAATTAGAATTACTTTTCTCAATCTTTCCATTATCTGTTGACAGATTAAAATCATTACATTCTTTTCCAGGAAAACTAAAGATTATAGGATTTGGAATGGACTTAATGATTGTATGGTTGATTTCGCTGGTCAAGTAAAATTCTTGGGCGCTACACAATGAGCAAATGAAGAAAAAAATTATTAAAGATATATTTCTCATCTTGTTTTGACGGTCTAGATTAAATAACCTCGCATAACGTTTCGCGCAGTTACGCAGGAGCGGAAAAGCGGACTGAGTACTCTCTGCCAAGATAAGACTTTCTTCGTGAAAACCTAACGTTCAACTTACCGAAAACCAGCTCTTGCTTAACTGCGCTGTTACTGGCTGGCTCTATCGATTCTATAAAGGACTTCTGAAAAATATGAATTTAGCAAACCATTTCCGCTGAATCTTGATTTTACCTCATTTGCTGCTTGTAAGCAAATTTCATCATATTCGTCTTTGTTTTCTTGATTATAGATCGACCCGAGATATGCAAGTTTATATATTTTATCAGAAGATGACAAGTTGTATGCGCTTTCAAGAAATGATTTTCCTTTTTCTTCCCATTCTAAATATTCACCAAAAAAATAGGGAAATAAACTTACGGTATATCCCAATATAAATAGCGCTTCGGGATTCAATTTATATTTTTTGATTCCATCTGAAGCGATACTTGGTAATAGCGTTTCGATGCTATTTTGCTTAATGAAATTTGTCAATTTAAGTGCTGTATCTTCAGCCATAATGTACCAAAGAAAAAAATAATAATTTTTCCAAAGGTCAAAATTCTCGGACTCTTTGAAATATGCTTTTTTATATTCTTCATAGGCGAGAATATATTTTTCATCTTTTTCCAATTGTAGAATTTCGTTCATATGGTTCTGAGCTTGCCAGTAACGTTAGGCCGCTTCACGCAGTTGCCGATCAATGCGGAACTGAGTTCGCTCGGTGAAGATAAAACAAAGTTCGTGAAAACCAAACGTTCAACTTACTGAAAACGCGGCAATTGCTTGAAACGGCGGTTAACTGCAGTTACTTTTCTAGTGGGTAATTCTCAATTAAACCTGAATGATGGAAGTTAAGGAAATTTTTGGTTGTGGCTACAATTTCGTTGTAATTAGCATTAAGTATATCTTGATAAATATCATTGTAAGAAGTTAAACCATTTCTAATTTGCTTAAGATGCACGAGCCGATTTCTCAAGTTCTTTAATTTTAATATTACCTCGTAGTCATTTTTATTTGAATCAGCAAAGTCTTTTTTTAAAATAGATGGAATAATTGTAGAAATTTTTTCTTCAAAAGTTGCTTTTTCCAAGGTTTTTTTTCCAACTTGTTTGCCTTTATAATCAATCAATTTATGTTCAGGAAGTGTTTGATTAAGAAAGGCCTCTATAGCTGCAAAAGAGAAGAAAATACAAACACAAGACGCACGAAACAAATAGCTAAAGTCTTGTGCCTTTTGCCCGTGAACTACATCCAACGAATATGTGCTTTTGAATCTTTTAGTCGCTGACTGAATTGAATATATAATCGCGAAAACGAAACGTATTAATCTGTAAAACGAAACGTTCTCTTTTTTCAGCAAATATAATCGAAACCTATTCACTTTAAAGCCTGTTTAAATCAAAATAAAAGCCGCATTTCGCGGCCTTTATTATTTTTCCTTGAAATCATACTTGAACAGTAACATATCCGTGTATTTCGCGCTGTGATTCATCTGTACAGCCATCGTGCTGGTGGTAGCGCCGTAGAATGGGTTGGCCGTAGCAGTTCTGGTCTCAATCCACTCGCACAACTCAACGATTTGCGACTTGTTTGACGTGAAGTACAAATAGTTTGTGCCATCCAAGACATTCAACACGTCAAGGTAATCCTTAAGTTTCCAATAGCTGCTCTTGTACGTTCCGGTTTCCGTTGACAGATACGGTGGATCAACCAACCAAACGACGTTTTGGCCGCCTTTGTATTTCTCGAACATGGCTTTATAGTCCATGCATTCAATTTCGACACCATCCAAATAGCCGGTTGCATCGTAGTCAGATTCGCGCACTACGTTGTATAGTGTTTCTCTCTCAAGTTCGGCCATCGATGTGACGTACTTCATGCTAAACAGTATCGACGACGATACGGTGATAAAATCAACGTAGCCCTTTTCAATTTCTTCCCGGCGTACTCGATCCAAAATCAAACAGCGCTCATTTGCGCCAATCTTTTTGTCTTTTGGCAGTCCTGTAACAATTTGACGAATATCGTGCAACAGCGCGTTCGTCTGTTTGATATTTGCCAGGCGTTCGCGATAGTTGTCAAAGTCATTGTAGATTACCCTAGCAGTCGGCACACTTTTTTTGATCGTGTGCGACAACAACCCACTTCCACCGAACAAGTCTACGTAGGTGCAATCCGCTGGGTGGTCGACTATGATCTCTTTGACCTTTTTTAAAAACTTTCTCTTTTGCCCCATGAATGGTAGCGGGGCGTTTCTAAACTCTCTTGTGGTATTCATAAAAAATAAAAATTACACTATCTTTGCACCTCTCACGGTAACTTACATAATACACAGCGCCACGGTCAGAAGACATTTGTCCTCCGAGCCGTGGCGTTGTAGCTAATTAAATTACCGTGAGAAGTGTTTAATTTCGGAGGACATTTTTTAAAATCGCGCCTCCTACGATGTTTTTAGTTCGCGTCCGACGAGTGATTATCGCCAACGCCACCCAACGGGTGCGCTATAAAGACCGAACCTATTTCCGTAGTCGGTGCCAAGTTCAAATTCCCGCCGATCGTGGGTTGAACGCTACCCGCTGTCGTCACCCTAAAACTGCCTGAAACGATCAATCTGGCCATAGTATTCACGTTGCTTGTGTGGATGGTCTTCGTCGAAAAATCTGTAAACATCACCGTTTGCCACGCAGGGCTATTGTCAGCGCCCTTGCAACACTCCGAAACGAGCCGAACGTCTGCAATGACGGCAGAACCCGAAAACCCTAAGTTGAGTGTATTGTTATTGAGCGTCGCAAGCGTGGCCACCAAGGTCAACTGATACAACCCTACAGGCAGATTCAACTGGCCGTTCGGCGTTGCATTGAACATTCTCCTTTGGCCGATCGCGGCGGCGCTTTGGTAGTCGGCGGTTTGTGCGAGGTAAAACGGCTTCAGCGACGCGTCACCGGCATCGATGTATGTCTTTTGCGGGTTCGACACAGGCTTATCCACATCGGCGGTGTTGTCTACATTGCCGAGTCCTACCTTTGACTTGGCCAAACTGCCTATCCAAATCGGGTTGTTGTAAACTTGTGTCAACCGAACATAAAACGCCTGGTAATCGGATTCAAGCGCTACAATGTTACCAATGCGGCCAAATACGGATGTAACCGAATCGCTGTTGTCAACTTTCGACCATCCGGCCAATGCGCCGATTGACAAAATCCAATCGCCGGTTGAATAATCGTTACCGTCTTTTGAAAACGGTACCGTAACGATGAAATAAACACCGGCATTGGTGGCCGTAGGGTTCGGAAGCGGTAAGCTGTTGAAAGTTGCGTATGCGGAACTCACGACCACGCCGTTATATGTTCCCCGGAATCTTACGTTTCCGAGAATCTCGTCCGGGAAAAATGCGGTCGGTATCTTAGCATCGGCACCCAGCGGCGCAACGCCATTTGCGCTACCAACGAGCGCCACGTTGAGCTTCTGGTCAAAGGCGTCCATCAAATCCTGCTGCTCTTGCAAATCGCCCTCAAGCTCACCCCAATTTCGCGCACCGCGTGCCCAATCGTAATAATCGGCGTCCGTTGATCCGGGATGGTCATCAAGCCACACCTGCTTAGCGGACTTCCCTTCAGCACCCCGATAATAATCGTCGTATTGCTCGCGCGTGCCGTCCGGATTATCGACAAGCCAAAGTTCAAAGGCCGATTTTCCTTTCGCGCCGTCGCGGGTCAACGACACCGAGACATTCAACGGACGCGGACAAGTTACAACCACGCCCGGAACTGACGATGAAACCGTGATCCTTTTGGGTTTTTGCCTTATGGTTATCGTTACGTTCATTTGTCTATCGTGACTTCCGCTTTAATAATTACCGTTTGCTGATCCACATCGGTGATTTCAAAATAGCGCTTGGCCGATGGAATTCCCTGAAGTGCAGGCGAAAGCTCCCACGTAAGCGTCAATCCATCAACCATAACTGCGCCCGCGATGATCGTCTTTTCATTTTTGGCTTGCGAATTATACATGGCCAGCTCGTAGGTTCCTGTCCAATCTTCCTCAGCCGTAAAATCAATGTGGCGCGTCTCATCTTTATTGATACCCACGATGTCAAGCACCGCCGCGACGGTCAAATCTATCTGTTTCATCTTAACTGGTTGGCTTTGTAATTCTCATTGATAATCGCGTAAGGTTGCCGGGCGGATCGGCGAGCGCTCCTGTAGCATTATCGTTGATGTAGATTTTGATTTCATTTTGCGTTGAATAGGCGTATGACACCGTGTGCAAATGCGTGGTCATGTTCATAAATACCGTGGCAAATTTCGGCAACGGATTCAGGCCAACAGATGCCAGAGTGAAAGAACCGGGTCCATTTCTGACAAACGTAGGCGTAAAATCTGCGATATGTGGCGAATCAGCAATTACAGGGTTCCCACCTTCCACCAAATAAAACACAGCTTCGAACACATCAGGGTTAGACACCGGCGAGGATTGGCCTTCGACTTCATAAACCAATTGCAAAAGATCGGAGTCCATCAACGTGTGCAGTCCCTCGCCGCTGCCGTAGTCCCCGGACACGCCTACGAACGCATAGACACGCATAAGGCCATTCTGTTTGAAACTGATGTAAGTAGCATTCGGAACGCCCAAATAGACACCATCGCCTTCCGCAGAATTGATCACGTCGAGGATGTCCAAGTCGCCAATTTCGTCGAAATCCACAACCTTATCGCCGATGAGTTCCAAAATGGTGCTCGTTGGCAATTGCAGCGCCTGGATCAGCCGCCAAAGTTCGTTTACAGCGCCGACCGTGCGCATCAATTCGGGCGCAAAAAAGAAGTGCTTCGTTGGTTTGCCTGCGGCGTATGCGAGTTTTTCGGCACTGTCCTCTTTTTGTTCCATGTACAAAAACGGACGCGTTGAATCATTGTCGGGCATGGTTACGGTGTTACGTTGGTGATGAGTTGAATTTGTTTATAGTATTGCGACATGAATGCAGGGACGTTGGCCGCTTCGACCGTTACCACTTCGCCGGTTATGGTCATGAAGTTGGTGTTCGTGTACGGTGAATCCAAAGCAATTGCCATGTATCTGGCGCGTGCCGCATCATGCATTGGAAAGGTTTTGCCCCCGTAATTAAACGAGCCTCGCGCGATCTGGTTGATTTTCTTTGCCTCCTCGTTTACGAGTAGCTTTTGGTTGTACTCAAGCTCGAAAGCGTCCATTTCCGCGCTTGATCGCTCAACGAGTTCCCCGCCTACGATCTTCATTGGTGAAACTCCAAACTGATTTAATGGTACAAGCTCCCACGGTAAAACTAGCGGATCATCTTCGCGCCCAAGGTCAATGAGCTGGTCGATATTTGCCGCGATTTGGTTCCAATGAACAAAAGGCTTGAAGGCGACTTCTATGGCTTCGTAAAATTTCATTTTATGTGGTTTTTTTAATTAACGTATAATCGAGTCGGATGTCTTGAACATCGGTGGAATATCCACGTAACGCGACACTAAACGATGTGGGGGTTTTGTCAAAAACCACCCAAGAAATATCATTATTTGCGTTACCCCCTGTTACACCCACAGGAGTTAAAAGAACTTGATAGTCTGAGGTCAAAACGTCCGGAAAGTTTATGGTAACCGTGGTATCCGGATGAAAGTCATCGGTTCCGATGTCCCCGACATAGTAGTCGTGCATTTTGAGAACATCTGGAACGAGCGGCTTGTTTTTGATGTAGGCATCCGACGTCGGGTCTATTACGTCGAAGTCAGACTGGACATTTACTTCCGCGCCCGGAGCGATACCGGCGAGCTTTATTTTATCCAAATCTGAGAAGTTGTTGTCTGTGTGTACATAGTTCCCGTCGAAAACGGGAAATACGCGCGTGAAAGCATTGAGCGGCGCACCGTCGACGGCGTCAGTAACTGCGTTCGTAAACCTGAATACGTTTTCGCTGTTTCCGTTTTTAAATCCCAGGCTTTGTATTACGACGTTCTTTTTGATTTTGGTAGTGAGATCACCGGCAGATTCCTCAAATCGGCATAGCTCGCCGTCGATGTACAAATAGCCGGAAGTAATATTCGCGCCGTCGATTGTGCAGCCCTGTATCACGTAGTTGCCGACATCGGGAACGTTACAGAATGCGACAAACATTTTCAAGATTTGCAACCAGGCTTCCTGCATTTTTCGGAAGGTGAATTGCTTTAAGCGATAGCCGCCTATTTTGGTGAAATCAAAATAATTCATAATTATGGGGTGTAAATTTCAATGATGTATTTATATCCGAGATACCTGTAACTATCAACCAAAGCGCGCAAGGCGATCTCGTTGAAGGTGATTGTGTCGGGCATGAAAATGATAAAACTATAACCGAGTGTATTGTCTTCGCCTTCCTCGAGAAACAGATCAAGATCATCGTCGATAATGTCGTCATCTTCCAAAAACGAAACTTCGGTTTCGATGTCCTGAAAAATGTATAGCTTATCGCCGGTGCTGACCGTATCGATGTAAATGAGCTTTGTGTTCTCGTGATCCTGATGATTGTACGACGACACGCCGTAATGCTCATTCAGCATTTTTTCCAAGTACATAGTGCGGCCATCGTGCTGCATCCTGTAAAGGTTTTCCGCAGCGATGATTTGCATCGGTGCTGTCAAAACCTTTAAAAATGCCAGCGTTCTATTCTTTCGCAGGAACGTAGGCACCAGCAGCTCGACGAGTTTTGAAAAATTAAGCGTTGACCAGTACATACGGCAGGAATGTTTTTGTAAGGTTTACGCTGTCGAGCCTGAAATATCCGCTTTCAGGAACTTTCCATTCAGTAAAGTCCGCGAATGGCGCTGCATCAAATGACCATTGCAACAAATCGATCTCCACCAAGTCGATGCCGTCTTTGGCCTCGATCGTTTGCTTAAATTTATTCACGACGAATGCACCGTTCAATTCCGCTTTAGTCAGGCCGGTCAGGTATTCCGTTATTGCAGCATCAACAGGAAAAATGCCCGAACCGCTCGGCAGTTTCTCACCGGTGATAAGATCAATCATTTGCGGATCCACATAAACACGAAGTGCGGTTTTTAACAGATCTGCACTTTTGTTTACAACGACGATTTCGGGACCAGGTTGTATTTGCGACACGATGTAATCTTTAAGACGTATGGCGGCGGCGTCTGCGATTGGTTCCAACGTTCCGTTATTGTCGTGCGCAACTTTTACTACAATCTGACCATTGCCCTCGAGCAATGCGCAACGATTTATAATTTTCAGGGTGTCCGGGTTGGGAACCGTCGACAAATCGTATTGAAAAAGTCCATCGATCCACTTTAGCGGCAGCCCATCATGAAAATTCAAAACCATTGAAATAAAATTCGGACGGTTAAGCGGGCGCGAATTGTCGGCGTTTTTCGTGACGACTTGCTCGTGAAGCCAGATACAGAAAGCAACGATCCACACGATCAATCGCCAAATAGCAACCTTGCTGGTACTGTCAGCTCCCGATAGCCCGGTTTCGGCTGTGGTCAAAACCTGTAGCGCGTTGAGTTCAACTGCCTCGGCTTTTTTTGCCAATATCATTTGCTGTATATCTTGAAAACTTCTTGCCATGATTTAAAATGATTGTGGGAATTCGTATTTAACAATTGTCGGTTCGGGTTCTGTTACCGGCTCCGGAGCGGTATAATACGTTCCGATGACAATCGCCTTGTTTTTGAAAAATGTTGCTACTTGTTCAAATGAATGTTCTTTTCCGGGCGTGTTAAGTTGTTGACCAGCGTCGAGCGTGTCCGTGACCGGAATACGATTTGCCAAGCTCCAATTCAGTACGTTGAAAACGGATCCATCAACCTGAACGGCGATATCAAGCATCGATTGGTTATGTAATACCGTCTGTTTCATTTTATTGGTGCTTTTTAAGCAAAGCGTTTTCTCGTTTCAATTCGCGTATTTCCTCTTGTTGGAGCTTGATTTTTCTGTCTTTTAATCGAAGCTCTTCCTCCAACAACTTGAATTTTCGATTCATCATTTCCTCAAATTCACGGTAGCGGCTTTCGTATCGAGCTTTCAAGTCATCAAGGATCTCTTTGTAATGATTAGACAATTTGATGTCATTTTCTATTGCCGTCGTGTCCGCGCTCTCTCTGGCTTGCAAAACTTCGACTTTGAGCTTTTCAACTTCCTGCTTGTATTTGCTTTTCATAAACAGAAAAGTAAAAAAGCCGGTGCCGCCACCCGATATTACCGCGCCAATGGCGATGAGTAATTCGTTCATTTAATTGTCTTTTAAAAATTGGTTAAATCTCATTTCAACGGCCTCGAATTGCGCTATGTTTTGCAAAGCGACCGTTGCGCCGGTCTGCGCCGCTGCGTTTCCTGTAGTCGCTACAGTGAAGCTCATTGCTTTGCATGCACCGATCAGGTCAGCGACAAGCTTTTTCAACGTTTCGTTTTCCTTTTTAAGCAGGAACCCATCTTTGTCGATTTGAAACTGCACACCTTCAATTTTTAAATCGAGGCTTTCAATTTCTGAATAGGCTTCGATATACAGGCGTTTCAAATCCTCCATGATCGGGCTGACCAATACATGGCTGTCGACCTTCGGAAACAAAAAAAACCGGTTACCGTTTCCGTCTACAACAGCTGCAAGCTGAACGTCGGTGTATTCTAATTCCTCATCACTTACAACACAGGTTCCTTCCTCTTTATCTACTGAAACAACGATCGCTGGAAACGTGTCAACGTCGCGTTTTTTCAATGCCCTGAATGCGTCGGCAAGCTCTTTTTCTGGATCCATGTTACAATTTTGTTCCGATCGTGACTTTGCGACGCGCACCGCTGGTACCGAAGCTGGTCACGACCTTTTTTATAAAATAGCTTCCTTCGCGATTCGGATGTTCTTTATCCTTGATGATTGCCTTCATCCCGCGCGTGGCGAATGGAATTAAAAAGCTCGTCACGTCACCGTCGAAGCCGTCGTATTTCAATTTTTCAATTTCTGCTCTCGCCATTTGGCGAAGTTTCGACTCATCCGAAATTACCGACGTGTGGTAAGATCTGCATTCACCATCCTCGTCGCCTTCCTCGATCGACTTGCGTTTGTTGTCCTTGCCGATGTAGGTATATTTGATTTTCAGCCTACGCTCGTCTTTGGTTTTGAACTCAAGATTGTTTTCGACCAGGTTGTAATTGAGATCATAGACAACGCTCTGGCCAATGTTGTTGAGCTGCTGAAGGCCGCAATACAATTTGCCCTCGTCGTTAATGTAGACCGACATTAAAAGGTCTTTCCTGAAACTCTCGAGAACTTGTGCGCCGCTCGCATTTTTGATGATCCATTTGTCGAGCGGCACGTCCGGGATATTGTCGGCCAATTGCACCGGCGTTCCTTTTACTACTTCTTGAAGAATCGCCTTCATCGTCGTTTTATTCCAACTTTTGGTGATGTTGTTGCGGCGCAATAGCCACATTGCATCTTCGCAATGGATCTCGAGCGGGATCTTCGGGCTTACTTTTTTGACGAAGCCAACGAACTCGACACCGGAATAACGCTTGGAGTATCCAAGCGTGATCTTTACCTTGTCACCGGCCTTGATCGCTTCCTCGGTGAATTGTTGGGCATTGTTCTGCTTCACCTTGAACTTTGTCGGCAATTTGATAATCGCCGTGTCTGCCATTTCCTCAACTGATTTCGTGATCTCGACCTCGTTGAACGAGTGAAAAACGTAGTTTCCGATTTCTACTTTACCTTCGAGAACAAACATTATTTCAGAAAATTACTTTGTGTGACTTCCAACTCGTTCAAGTCAGCATAAAAATCCTGATCGCTGATCGCCGTGATCGTGTAGCCTTGCAATCCCTGCTGGCCTTGCATTTCGTCAATTTGCTTTGACTTCAACACGATTTTTCGGATACCGAAAAGTTCAAAGAACGGATTGTCTACAACGTCCAGCGCATCGTCAATATCAAAAAGCTCATTGATAATCGCTACCTGATCGGCAGGGTAACGTTCCGGGTTATCGATATCGAAACAAACACCGCGCATGGTGATCTGGTTGTTTTCGGTTGTGATGTATTCAATTACTGATCCTTTGCGCTTTTTACCTACCGTGGCCGTTTCAATGATAGTCTTTGTCAAGCTGATCGAGATCAACGGTTCGTTTGGCAACTCATACGTTTTTCCTTCGTACGAAAGCTTCAACGTCATGAAGTACTTTGCGCCGAGCAGCTGGGCGCTGTTGATGTTTTTCAGATCCGGAAGGTTGAACTTCGTTTTATGCTGTTTCCACCAAAGCGGGAAGCCTGGTCCGACATAATCGAAAGCGATCCGCGCAATTGCTTTTTTAAAATCAAATACCGCCATTAGTTCGTCTGCATTTGGTTCACGCTGTTGACAGCCCGTAACAATATCTCCTGCACCTTATCGCCCAAATTGCTCAAACCCTGCTCGGTGCTGCTAACGAATATTTTCGTGTCGTCCTGAAGCTTGTCGATGTTGATCGTGATGTGCGTGATCTTCGACCCACCGCTTACGATGCCGTCTTTCTTTTCTTTTTCCTTGCCTTTGGCATTGGCCGTCGCTGGCTGCTGATTTTTCAAAAAGTCATCATAGGCCGTTGTGCTGGTGTCTTTTGTGCCACCGGCAGATCCAAACCTTGCCTTGAGCGCGTTGAAATCCTTGGACATACCTTTTGTATCGACCGTGATCCCAATTTGGCTGAATTCCTTTTTCGCGTTTGCGGCGTTTTCGGCAACCTTCTTGTAACCGTCGACAATCGATTTCTTACGCGCCTCGACGTCGGCATTGATCCCTGCGATCATCTTTTGATTTTCGGCGCTGTTACCGATGCCAACCGCCTCTTTGAATTGATACCAGCCAAGCTTGAGTTTATCAATTCCGATCATCACGGCCTGCACGACCGTATTAAATTGCGCCTTTACGAATGACGCATAGGTTTCCCAAATGAATTTCGCACCGTTCACCGTGTGGTGCCATGATTCGCCCCATCCGGATGTATATTTTGAAAGCATCCCGATAATTCCAATCAAAGTGATGACACCAATGATAACCCAAGTTATCGGGTTTACAGCCATAAGCGCATTGTAGACCGCCAAGGCAGCGTTATACGCCCAAGTTGCTTTTGTCCATATCAGCCAAACGCCAGCAATGCCCAAAACGATTTTACCCATCGGCGATAATGCACCCTGAACCATGAAATCAATTACCATAATCAGCCCGGTCATGATGTTGCCGAAGGTTCGCAATACGTCGCCAGCGGTATGAAATCCGAAAATTGCGCCCAGCAGCTGATTGATCGCACCAAACACCGGCTGGATCGTTGACCACAAAACGCGGAAGTAATCGGATATCACCGGCAAATATTCCTGAAGGAATGCCAGCCCGCTACTTAAAAGCGAAATCACGCCGTTGAATATGCCGCCGCTTTCCCCACCGACCGCTACAAGAAAATTCCACCACTGATCCTCAAGGTTTGAGATCTGACCGCCCAGCGTTTGTGAAATAGCTTCCATAGATCCGGACACTCCGGCCATCTGGCCGTATTGCATCAATGCTTGACCGATCGCATCAGAATTGTTCTTTACTTCTTTGGTGACGCCTTTGAACGACAACATTACTTTGTCGCCGCTTTTCGATGCATTGATACCGAATTCTTTCAAACGCTCGAATTCGCCTGTTTGGGCATCGAGCATCGCCTCGGTAAGTTGGTCAAAGCCTTTGCCCTGACTTGAAGCCAAATCGCCGAGCTTCGTCATTTCATCGCGCGTCGGTGCAAAACCGCGATTGGCGAGCTTTATGAATGAGCCGGTGAGCTCGTTGAGCTGAAACGGCGTTTTGGTGGCGAAATCCGTCAGCATGTTCAGCGCCGCTGCACCAACTTTATCCGATTGGAATGTGTTGGTGAGTACGGCGTTGAACTTCTCGTATTCACTCCGGGCGTCAATAACCTTATTCGTAAACGCAAATACTGTCGCTACCGCGAAAACGGACGCGATGATATTTTTCAATTTGCCCATCGAGCTGCCGACCATATTAGTCGTGCTGTCGACTTTATGCAACGATCCATCCAAACCGTCTACTTTGGTTTTTGTAGCGCCTACCGAATCGCCGAGCTTCCGAATACTTGAGCTGGCGTAGTCGCGCATTTTTATGATGAATTCGTATGCGTTCATTGCGGGTTTTCCGATGATTTACTTTCTTGGGTTCTGATATAGTGCAGGGATTGAACAAGTTCAGCCCACTCCCTGTCTTTGAGCTTGTGCGGCTTTCTGATATTCATGTAATACATCAGGTAGGAGTCCAGCAACCTGAAGTTTATGACGGGTTCGTCTTTGCTATTCCTTTGGACGTGGTTAAACGACGAGGCGTCCCGCCGATCGATGACCGCCTCGTCTAAAGCTTTTCCAACCAAGCGACCTTCTTGTTTTGAAGTTCCTCGATCGCTTTGTAAAGCGGCATCCGGATCGCTGGGTTATTTTTATCATTGAAAGCTTCGTCCTTTTCTACGCAAATGGCATCGAAAAGCTTCTCTTGGGTTACGAAAGGCTTACCGGCTGGATTTTTACGTTCGGCAGTTTTCAGATCATCGCGGGTGATCATTCTCACGAGGCACTTCTGATCTCCTATTTTGATTTGCGTTTTGTTGCTTTTGGCGTCCGTAACTTCAGCATCGTCGTATTCAAACAATTCGACCAGGCGCTTCCGTGCCGGGTTAAAATAGTCGATGTCGTTCTTGATTTCAGGATCGCCGCCGATCATCAGCGAATTGATCATTTCCTCACCGAAAGCGATATCGCCGCCTTTGTTCATCGCTGCAAACGCGCGTTTAAAATCTGTCATCTCGGGCTGGCGCAAATACGCGACCTTGTCGTCGACCGGCAATTTGTAAACGCCGCCGTATTGCTCTTTCCATTCCTGAATTTGTTCTTGGGAAATTTCCATTTTGCTTTTGTTGTTTTAAAAAAAGCCATCCACTTTGCATGAATGGCTTTATATGATAATTTGCTTTTTTTTAACAGTCGTGTCGGGCGCTTGTGATTCCCAACTCCCGGAGGTTTTTCTCGTGGTCAATCAAATAAGCAGCATTCAGCTTTTCCACGTACGGCACCTTTCTATTTTGCTCCGGCAGACACGACCAACCTACATCGGTGACGATCGCGCACAGTTTGAACGGTTCGGAATTTTTTCTGGTAACGAAAGGAGCGTCGTAACTCACGACAAAGGTTCCTACGGCTTCAACTGTCAGAACATAGGTTGGTAGTACATCGGCAACGATCTCAATTGAAGCGTACTTCAATTCAAGGGTTGCTTTTTGGTTTTTCTCCGGCATTGGTGTACTTGCGAACGCCGTGACCGCCATCATCCCGATGGCGATCATTAAGAGTGGTTTAATCAATCGCATTATCTTAAACTTGTGGTTTCACATCGCAGAAGTCGAACGGAAGCTCAACCAGCATGTTGGTGTCGCCTTGTTTCATTGACTTCTTATATTCCGAGATCACACAGCCCTTTAGTACTTCGACGACCGCTTTGCCTACACCGTCTGCTGGTGTGTGCGCCCAAACGATGTCGAACTCCAGATCAAGCGCATCTTTGTTCGGTGCTGCTTCGACCATCGCTTCAAATTCGCTTTGCCAGATAGTCTTTTTACCTGTAAAGGTTTTGTTGCCTTTGAGTATCCTGTGGGGCTTGTTACCTCGGCCATTTAATGGCTTTGTTTCCTGTTTTGCGGTGTATTCGATATCGACGACACCTTCGATGATTCTGCCGCCAATCAGGATGGAAGTTTCATTCCACGAAAACTGTTTACTTGATACTGTGTCCATTATTCTAAAGTTGTTGTAAATCCTATGTTTACAGTTATGTAATCGCTATAACCGACCGGCAGGAGCTGGATGTCGACGTCGAGGTTGTTGGTTCTCAAAACATCCTGATCCGGATCAATTACAGACTTGACACCTGACAATTTGCCGAGATCAACCATTTTTGCTTTGATCTGGCTTTCGATCTCGTTCTGCCAGCCTTTGATGATCGCCGGGTGGATCTTGCCGCTTTCGGTGACCGGGATCTCGTCGGAAAGCTCTTCTACCAATACAGCATAGGCTATCAGAACGGCCTCGTCCATTACGAACCCGCGAGCCAAGCTGTTGAAATCGTTGGTCGGCGCGGTCATGGTTGCATCGCCTGTGAAGTAATATCCCGACTTGTTGGCGAAATTCCGCAGGAAGATGTAGTTCTTATTGTGAATTGAGTTCCACGCGGTGTCGAGCGTCTCCACGCGCTCGCCATTGGTAAAATAAGCGTTCAATTCCTCGACCGCTCCGTCTTTTACGCGGCTGATTTTCCGCTGCGTCGGAATGCTGGCCAACTTACCCAGCGCCATTCCGATTGAAGCTTCAGGAGCGCCGTCGTTGTTGGAGATCATAATGCCAACTTTGTTGTAGTCAGTCGTCGAAAAGTCCTTAAGATCGGCAGGAACGCCGTTGAACTTGTTTCCGGAAATGATCACACGCAACGGGAAATAGTTGTCGGCATACTGCTGGGCAAGTGCCTGCGCCTTGATCGCGGCAAGCTCTGCATCTGCGTCGATGCCTGCTGTAATGGTTTCGGCACCGGCTGACTTACGAACCATGCCCAAAACCCGGATCTTTCCAGATGCATCGGCGAGAAGTTTTTTAGCATACACACCATTTACGTCGGCCATTTCCTCGAGCGTCTTTGCAGCTGGCACAACCATGATCCACAATTCAGCACCTTTGCGGGCTTTTCTGTAGAAGTCATTGATGTGCTTCCATGCGAAGGCATTTGAGCCGGTTTTTTCAATCCCTAAGTTTTCAGCTTCGGTAAGCGAAAAGATCTGATAGGAATTTCCCATTGTCACTTTGTTGGCACCCACAACGGTTGCACCTGTCAAAACAAGACCAGGTATTTTCTGAATATCTGCCAACAACAGCCCTAAACCGTTGGATGAGATATTAAATCTTACATTAGGTAAATTCATAATATTCTAAAGGTTTTAAGTAAAAAACAGATCACAAATCCGACGATGAAAGCGAGAACCGAGTAGCCGATCATTTCAATGAATGAAAAGCCTTTGGTAACTTTCTGCTCGAAGGCTTGTTTGTCTGATATACTGTTGTTGGTTTTTGATTTTTGGAGCTGGCTTTTGATCTTCGCAACAATCGCCACGCTGTCGCAAGTTGCGGTGATGTAGATTGTATCGTTTTCGGCTTTGAACTTCGCAGTCGCTTGACCGTTTGTTTGCGTGTAATAAACCGGCCTTTTAACCGGATCTTTATAGCTTGTCGTTTCCAAAATTCGCACGGGAATCTTGATCACAGTTTCAGCTTTTGGCGCGTAAATCGTCGTGTCCTGATAGGTGACAATGTTCTCGGTTGACGTTTCGCTTTTGATTTCCGTCTTTTGAGTTTCCTGCCGCTGGGAGGTACGGCAGGAAGTCAAAAAACAACAGCTAAAAGCCAAACAAAACAATACTATATATGGGATTTTTAATTTCATTTTAAAAGTGATTTAATTGCAAGTCATAACAAGCAGGATTAAAAGGAAGGCGAACCAATAGCACCAAGCCCGAGCCATTACGAAAAATAGATTTTCGCTTCTTTCGCGCGGCGTTTTACAAGTCCGGATGACACCTTTCCGCTGGCTTTATTCCATTTTGCAAATTCGCTTGCGATTGCTGGATCGCTAGGGTTGCGGTTTACTTTTTTCAGGAGCGTACTGTCGCCTAAACCTTCCGGGATGTCATCGGCATCTATGTCCGATCCGAGATTGTAGGCAAACGACACTAAAGCGTTGAATTGGCTCTGGTTGATTTTCGACTTTACCAAGCTGGTGACGTCGCGAGCAAATAAGTCAGCTATAAACTTCAAGTACCCAAAAGCTGTGGCCTTTGAAATTTCGGGATCCTTCATAGTTACCTTACGCCCATTTGGGTAAATGGTCGTGCCATAACCAATTGTCGGAACTCCGGCGCTGCACAAATACGGTTTTGATCTGAAGCCTTCAAAGTCGGCAATGATGTTGTAACCGTTAAGATCTAGTTTCATGTTTGTTTGTTGTTTTAATAAAGTCATAGCCGCGCATTGACTGCGATCTGTGTAATATTGCAGGGGGTTCTGCTTGGGGTTCGGCGAGTGCCATGCGGTGCAATGGCGGCTATAAACTTTACTTTTCCCGATCAGCGTTATTCAGCGTCAGCGTCAGCTCCTGAATTGGCGTTATCGGTACCTGTTTGTTCCGGTTTCGGAGTTTCTTCGATCTTCGGGGTTTCCGAAGCTTTTGGCGTGGTCGCTTTCGGCGTGGTCGCTTTCGGCGTGCTCGCTTTCGGCGTGCTCGCTTTCGGCGTGGTCGCTTTCGGCGTGGTCGCTTTCGGCGTGCTCGCTTTCGGCGTGCTCGCTTTCGGGGCATTTTGCGTTGCAGCAGCTCCGGATGGGCTTGCAGGATCTTCGGCGATTGCCGGCGCGTTCGGGTTAACGAACGTTTCTATTTCCGATCCTTCGGCCAGCGTTCCATTGTGTTGCAATGCATACTTCTTGTCTACGAACATGAAGCCTTCGGCTGTCACGTACACCTCTTTGAGTTGCGGGTGATCCTGTAGGAACTTTTCCGCTTTTTCCTTGTGCTTACTCATTAGGAAATGATTGCACCCAAGTATTTAGGTGTGGTTGCACGGATGTTACCGACAAGAGCGCGTTGCGCGAATGAAATCTCGTCAGCCTGTGATGCTGCCGAGCGGAGCGTTTGGTACATTTCGGTATCACCGAAACAACGGAAGGTTTCGTCGCTGCACCATGTGAATGATGCCTGCAAGTCACCGGCTTCTTTTACAGCGCCGAACGCTTTTTTCACACCGAGAGAGGTAAACAACGGGGTTTTGTTGTACTGCCACACTTTGAATCCGTAGAGATCTTCGCCTTTCAAGATTTCCTTGTAAAGGACTTTGTTCTCTTTACGGATCTTGGCCATGTCCGCAGCCTTCAAACAGATGTGAAGATTGTCGTACATATCGAGGCCATTGTAGTGCGCCTGCAAGTCGATGATCGCGTCGATGATTGAACCAGCGCCCAAAGTGATAACTTTGTTGTACGTGGTGTTGGTTGCCGGTGTCCACGCGAAAGCGGCTCTGACGCCCAAGTTTTTCGCGAGTGAGGTTTTGTGCCTTGCGGTCACAGATGCGCGTTTGTTGTACGACAATTCGACTTCCTGCAAATCACGGTGACGTGTCCTTTCGGTCGAATAAGTTTTCAATACAACTTCGTGCGGGATGTCGTCGACCGATGCGATCGGCAAATCATCCTCGTTGCCGTTGAAGTAGTCCTCGTGAACGCCTGGTTCGATACCGGCCTCGGCGAGGTGCAATTTGTTGTTTTCGACGTATTCGGATTTGTCAACCGACGCGGAAACAAAGCTTGTGTTAGGGATTGGGTTTTCCTGAATACCGGCAATCCAAACTTCTTTCAATAATCCAGCCATTTGTATGGTTCTTTTTTAAAGGGGTTAATGATTATTTGTCGGTGTGACGGACGCCGTTTTTGTAGTCCTCGTGGAGCTTCGCGTACTGCGTCGGGTTTTCGTCTTTCATCTTTTGCAGCTTCACAATGTTGTGCTTTTGCAAATAGTCGAAGGTTTCAGCGGTTGGTGCTGCCGGAGTCGTTCCTTTGGCGTTCAACACAACTTCCTTCACCGTCTGGGCAGTACCGGCTTGCCCGGATTCCAGCTCCTTGTCGGCGATCAATTTTGAAAGGATCGCTGTCTGACCATCGTAATCCACATCGAATGCGGCGATTTGCGTTGGCTTCAATACATCCTGAATCAAACCAAGTTCAACAGCGCGGTCAACCAATTTGGTAGCCTTTTCGAGCTTGATCGCTTTCAATTCTGATGTCAGGCTGGTAACTTGAGCTTCGGCGTTGGTTTTCGCCAGCATGATGGTTTGGATCTCTTTCAAAAGAGCATCCTCGCCGGTGTCGGCAGCTTTGCCTAATGCCAGCGCAATAGTTTTTAAATGTGACATATTATCGGGTTTATTAAGAACAATTTCTTTGAGCTTGAGTTGCTCGCCTGAACACTTCGACAACTTGAGTGCATCATCGTTGCCGCCGATATCCACAATGGAAATCTCGATTAGTTTGCATTGGGTAACGGTTTCGTAAACCTGACCCGGCAGAAGATCCTCCGGGGCGCTGGAAGTCGAAAGCACATCGGCATACATTGACGCCATACGGATAAATCCGCGCTCTACTTTACCAGCAATCTTCGCGGCGAATTCGTCATCGACATCAAATTCGATTTCAGCCAATAGCTTTTTATCTTCGATCCAAAGCTTGACGACGCGGCCAATTACCTCGCTGCCGCGATCCTTGCCGTTGTATCGCTCGTGATAATAAAGGACAACCGGATTTCGCAGGAATTGTTCGTAATCGATGCCATCGGTCAATACGCGATACTTGTATTCGTTTACATTTTCGGTATTGACTACAAATGTGTGCTTATTCATCAAATTGGGGTTATGCGTTCGCTTTGGTGAGGCAAAATTGAGCGAATGAAATCCCAAAAAAAAACAGACTGTTAGAGCTTGTTCCGGATCAATACAACGGTTGTAACTAATTGTTACAAGATCATATAGCAAAATTTTACAGCCAATTCCTAAAAGCGACTTTTGCTATATGAAAGACATACGAACTGACGAAAACGGAGATCTTCTGATCGTTGACGGTGATCTCGTTATTGACGTTTCCGATGACCAACATCAGGAACATATTATCATAGCCGACAAAGGAGATTTTAAGGAAACTCCGGAGCTTGGTGTAGGTATCACCAATTTACTTTCTGATGACGATCCGATGAGCATTCTAATCGAGATCAAAAAGAACCTCGAATACGACGGCGTGAAGGTTAGGAATGTCAAATTCAGTGAAGACAGTAAAATCATAGTTGATGGGGAATACTAGACCAAAAGGGCGTATGACTGCGTCCGAACGCGACTACAAACAAAGTCAGGGAAAGGATCTTTTTGTGAAGGGATTTTCGCTGCCGAGCATTTCGGAAATTACCGGCGTTGGCATAAAGACGCTGGGAGCGTGGCGCGATGACGGGCAATGGGAAAAAGAGAGGGAACTGAATAATATCCGTCCATCCGAAATCAAAAAACTGATCCTTCAGTATGTCATCGACATCAAAGAAGGTAGAAGGCCAATGCACAAAGCCGATGACCTTTCAAAAATAGCTGCGGCGTTTGATCGTCTGAACGATAGTCGGAAACGTGCGGTGTACACTATGGAAAGCCTTGACGGATTTTCACAATTCATGATGGTTCTCGCCGGCAACAGCACCGGTAAAAAGCGGGAAGATTTGCTTGAACTTTTGAAAAATAGCCGAATGTACTTTGACAAATACGTTAACGAACTCCTCCAAAATGACTAAATCGGAATTAAAGGAGGCCATTGAAAACTATCAGCGGCAGTCGCGGCTCATTCAGGAACTGACGTATCAATCGTTGTTTAAAGAAACTGCCGAAGAGCAGGAAAAACGTATCAAGCGGCTTTTGAAGCCTGAAAACTACATCGAGTTTTTCGATTATTATTTCGGGGTTAATTCAGGGCTGGCGCTGGCTGACGCGCCGTGCGCCAAATTCCACCTTGACAGCTATCTCAAACTATTCCGCAATCCGTTGATCAAGCAGCAGCGACGCTGGTTTCGCGGCGCTGCGAAATCAATCCACACGAACGTCGGAAACGTGACGCACCTCAAGCAGAACAACGAGCTGAAGTTTGGACTGATTATCGGCAAAACGCAGGATCATTCAAACCTGCTTTTATCTGATTTGCAGCTCCACCTCGAAAGCAATGAGCGCTACATCAAAGATTTTGGTTTGCAGATGCAATACGGCTCGTGGGCTGACGGTAATTTTGAAACAAACGACAAATCGTTTTTTATGGCGCTGGGTTTAAACCAGCCGTTTCGCGGTTTGCGTAAAGGTGCCAACAGACCGGATTTCGCGTCAATGGACGATTTAGAAGATCGTAAGCAGGCAAAGAACATCGAGCTGACAAAAGAGAACGTGCAGAAGCTCACTGGCGATTTAGGAAAGGCCGGGCAAAAAGGCCGCTTCCGTCAGGTGATGGCAAACAACTATATCGTGAAAGATGGCATTGTAGACGGGTTCGCCAATAAAAATAAGAAGTCGCCGAACCTTCATATAATGACCGTCAATCTGTGCGATCGGGATTACAACCCGTCGTGGCCGGAGCGTTACACGAAGCAGGAATGTATTGACATTGTCGATGATACCGATTACCACACCAGCCAGCGCGAGGACTTCAACAACCCGATCGAGGAAGGAAAACGTATCAAAGAGGAGTGGCTTAAATTTCAAGCTACAAAAGAAGATCAGATCTTCAACGGCCTGATTGAGTTTTGGGATTTGTCCTATTCCAATAATGGCGATTTTAAGGGCGGTGTCTTGTTGTCGCTCGACAAAGGCCGGGCGCACGTCTTGGAGCTTTTCAACCGACAATGCGCGAGGCCGGACGCGATGGATATGCACTACGAGTGGCAACGAAAGTACAACAGGCTGGGAATGTCAATCATTTCATTTTACGACGCGACCGCTGCGCAAAAATCGGTTTACGAACCGGAATGGCTTGTCGCTTGTGAGGAAAACAATGCGGCCAGCATCCCGTTCGATGATCACGCTTCAGGCGACAAGCACGATCGCATCGATGCAACTTTGACCGGAACTTTCAAACGCGGCCTGATCACGTTCGACGAGCGGCTGCTGGACACCGATGATTGGGAAAACACCAAAGCGCACATTTTGGCATTTGAGAAAGGCTGCAAAAGCCCTGATGATATTCTCGACTCGCTCGAGAACTGCGTCCGAAAAGGTCGTGTATTATTTGGTTACTCCCAGCAGGAAGGTAGCAACCAAAGGCCGGTAATTGGCAAACGCAACAAAAAGAGAAGAGTATGACGCCGAGAAAGGAACTATTTGAAAAAACAAAGGCGGCGCTTGGGCAGATCCGGCAGCTTGAATTGGTTGATCTCGACCGAAACCAATTTAACGACAAAGACGGGATTCCCCAGCTTTGGACTGCCGCGCTGATAAAGATCAACGCGATCAAGTGGGAGGCAATGGTCGAAAACAAGCAGGAAGGAAACGGTACACTTGAGATTACATTTTATTGCAAGGACGGCTGGATGAATCAGCACAACACGACAACCGATCCGGACGGCGGGCTCACCGAGATCGATGTTATCGATCACATCGTCGAAAAACTGCAATTTTTGGCGGGTGACTATTTTCAGCCCCTACAACAGACCGATGATGAGCCAGGCGAAAATAAGGACGGGATAATGAGTTACAAGATCCGCTTCAGCTTCACGCTTTACAGGATCGTCGCGCCCAAATACCAATACCGCAAATTCAAACACGAAAATAATTAAGCACCATGTTTTTAACCCAGCAAGAGCTTTCGACGGTCAGCACCGACCAAATCATAAATGCGATCGTCAATCGCGATACTCAAATCGTCGAAGACATAATCGGTGAAAGCATCGATGTGATGTCTACCTATCTGCATCAGTATTTCGATACAAATGCCATCTTTCAGGCCACCGGCGATCAGCGCAGCAAAACGATTCTTAAACACCTCAAAGCGATCGTAAAGCATGAATTGTACAGCCGAAGATCTTCGACAATGAACGAGGTCGTAAAGGACGCACACGCCGAGGCAATGACTTGGCTCGAAAAAGTGTCCAAAGGCGAAATCAAACCGGCGCTGCCACCACGCATCGTTGATACCGATGATGACGGCATACCGGATAGTGAGGTGCCATTTTTGAAGCTCGGAAGCCGCAGACCGTACGAAAACCGATTTTAATGGCTGACCTGAACGACTTGCAAAAACTGCTCGATCGAGCGGCAAGGGAAATACCGGAAAAGGCGCTCATCGCTATAGAGGTCGAAGGCAAGAATTTCATACAGATGAATTTCGAGAACGAAGGCTTCACCGATTCGGTTTTGGAGAAATGGAAAGAGCGAAAGACAACCGACGATCAAGGCCGCGACATTACGCGATACCGGACGAACCGGCGCGGCAAGCGCGGCAACCTGAATAAATACGGTTCAGGCATTCAAGATCGCGCGTTGCTTACCGGCTTGGCCACTGGAGGCAATAAGCTCCGGAACTCAATAAAGAGCCGCGTGATGAAATCATCGAAACAGGTGCGCTTCTACACCAGTAAGGAATACGCCGATCGACATAACGAAGGACTCGCCGGAATGCCCAAACGTCAATTCATGGGCAAATCTCGCTACCTGGACAAGCAGATCGCAAAGAAGATTACAAAGGAACTCGACAAAATTTTAAAGTAATGAAGACAAAAACATCCGAAGTCAATTTATCCGGAAACGCCGTAAATAAGAAAGTGTCGCTTTCGGCTGCTGACACGAAAGACATTTCCAAAATTACCAACCTAATGGTTGACGTGATCAGGAGGCAACGGCGTCTTTGGAGAAAAGAGCTGACCGACTTGCTCGCGGCACGGTATGCAAAATATAACGCTGAAATTCCTCGGAACCATCTGATTCAGGAAGTGTATGACGATGTCATGCTCGACGGCCACTTAACCGGCATTACGGAAAACCGTACACTCCGAACCACAAATAAAACCTATGTTTTCCAAATTGACGGCATCACCGATGACAAGCTGACGGAATACATCAAAGACAAAGAGTGGTTCGAGTTCACAAAAGACGAGGCGCACAAATCAACCTACGTCGGCGAAAATGTTCTTTGGATCAGCGAATTTAAAAAAGGTGAGATCCTGAAGGTTGAAATAATTCCACGCGGGCTGCTGGTACCTGAACGCTCGACGCTTTTGTACGACATAAATGGTACAAAAGGCATCGATTATTCAGAGATCAAAGATATCTTGCTACCGGCAAGATTTTATAGCGTGGTCGGTTTGCTTGAGAAAGCCGCCGTCTACACCATTTTAAAACGCCACTCGTGGAGTTCGTGGGATGAATTTGAGGAATTGTTCGGGATTCCGATTAGGATCGCTAAAATTGCATCACAAAGCGAAACGGTCAAAAATGAAGTTGCCGCGTGGCTTGAGGAAATGGGTTCGGCACCATACGGCGTTTTTCCATTGGGTACCGAGGTCGAGATCAAAGAGAACTCGAAAACAGACAGCTTTAACGTGTTTTTCAAAAAGATTGAAGCGCTCGACAAAGAGTTATCGAAATTGGTACTTCACCAGACAATGACAACCGAGAACGGCGCGAGCAAAGCGCAGGGTACGGTACACGAGAACACAATGGAGCAGGTCGTGTTGTCTGACGAAAAGAAAATGCTTTCGTTTCTTAACAATAAGCTGGTACCGGCCATGCGATTGCTGGGCTACAAGATTCCGGACAATGCAAAGATCGCAGTTGAAAAAACCAAAGACCCGAATTCGCAGATTACCATCGATGGCGTTTTGATGTCGAACGGCTACGTTTTGAAGCAAGATTATATTGAGCAGACGTACGGTGTAGAGATCGAATCTATGCCGGGATCCGAACAAAAGAAAGCCGACAACCCAAAAAAGCCCTAAGCCTGCTTAGACTTCATTACCGAACCCATTGCTGCGACGAATCCAAAGTAGTGAAGCTCGGAAACAACGGTGGTTTAAGCAGGCTGGTCGAAACTTACATCAAGGATCTCTTTGACAACAAATTTGTTTCGCTTGTCAACCGGAAAAAGCTTTGGGAGTATTACTACACGAAGCTCGCGCATGGTTTGAACATTGGATACAATCCAAAACCGGAAATGTACGATCCGAGGTTGGCAATGTCCCTGAAGTACAACATTGCGGAGTTTTCTGCTTTCAAAGAAACTTCCTTCCGGAAGCAGCTCGAGGCGTTGCTGACTTCGGGCGGCAAAACGCTTTCATGGGCTGACTTTAGAAAGAAGGCCGAGGCGCTGCACATCGAGTACAATATGCGTTGGCTCAAGACAGAATATGATCAGACCGTCGCAACGGCTAACATGGCCGACAAATGGCAGGACTTTGTAGCGCAGCAGGATCTTTATCCAAACCTCAAATACAGTACCGTTGGCGATGGCCGTGTCCGGGAAAAGCATCGGAATTGGCATGGCCTGATTTTACCGATAACTCATTCATTTTGGAAAAAGCACCTACCGCCGAACGATTGGGGTTGCCGATGCAATGTGACCCAAACCGACGAAGAGCCAACGGTCACAATTCCGGATACTGGCGGCAAAAGCGGGTTTGAAAATAACGCCGCTGTTTCGGGCAAGATCTTCAACAAAATTCCGTATGCGGACGGGTTGACAAACGCCGAAATAAACGATGCAAAGTCGTTCTCTAAAAGAAACGCGGACGGGCTGATCGTTGAGCGATCTGTGCTAAAGTCGTTCAAAAACGGTGGCAAGATCACTGTTTCAAATTTGGTTGACAGCGCTGCGTCGGATTACGCAGATCTGATCAAGTGCTGTACTCATTTTGCAAAGCTCGGTAAGGAAACGGAACTGCTCCCGCGCGTCAATGTCAAATCGCCATTGTATAAGCAATTCTTTGGAAAACTGATCGGAACGAGGTTTGAAGGGAAATGCCCGGACTTGAACGTGGGCGGGTTGTTTTACGAGCTGGAAGGTTTCGACGGTGTTGATACCGGAAACAAGCTGACGAAGATGTTCTCGCGCGGATTGAAACAATCGACGCGGTTGATCATTAAAGACAATGGATCAACTTTAAACCACTATTTAAAGGTGATTAACTTCCGTATAAAAGAAGGCCAGCAGATTGATGAAGTTTGGATCCTACGTGAAAACGGCAAATTAGACCAGGTGTATTAAAGACGAAAGCCTCCCATAAGGAGGCTACGTTGGTGCTCTATCCTTGGACAGAACAATGCAAATATACTATTAATTTCTAAATAATCAAGTGATTGGCTAATCTTTGTAAATTCCTTCCTGCCGGATGATCGCCTCGACAGTTCTCGAAGCTAGATAAAATTTATCGGCCACATCCTCGACAATGGCTTCAACACGCCACTTTGGATTTTTTTTAGATAGGGCGTGGAAGGTGATTCTCACATCCTGATTTCGTTTCTTAAATCGTTCATTGCCCTTTGCCATGCTGCAAAAATAAGAATTTATTTGAATCAGCAATATCACTCACGGCATGCCGCTATATACCCATTGTTCCGATCCATTCATAGTTACCGGCGTTAAAACGCTGGCTGTAGAAAGTATATTGCTCATCGGTCAATACCTGAAAGATCAAATTTTGATTGTCGGTACCGTAACCGGCCTCGTGTACCGGCGTACCGCTGCTGAAGTTGGTGCCAATCGAATAGAGCCTAATTTCGCAAGTTCCCTGTTCAGCTGCGACCGGAATGTAGGTTGTTGTTTCATCTTTTGAGCATGATGTCATGGCCGCGATCAAAATCGCGCAAAGTAATAATCGTTTCATTGTGTGTGATTTTATTTGATTGTAAAGTTAATATTCTTATTCATGTTCGTCCGAATCCGGATGCTTTTCAGCAGTTTGATTTTCCGATAGTTTAAAAACAGCAGGGTTTCCTACGCCGTAAACAGTCATGTTATCCCACTTCGTTGGCACGTTGCTTTGATCCAACCACCAGCCACCAACTCGAATGATCGGGCTTTTATCCCAAACGGTCACATCTTGAGCATATATGACGAACCGGGTAAACCCACGTCGACGGATGCCGTTCTCAATCAATTCGTATACCATTAATCGTTTTACCGGCGAATTTTCGTCAATAAAGGCATTGGCGAATTTATTGTATTCTTTATTAATGGCCGCTTCAAATGCCTTCTTTTTTTTCAGGAGTTGATCCCGTTTCTTTAAAAATGTCTTTTGCTTCATGCTATGCTGATTTAAGTTTATATTTATATTCCTTGATTTTCGGGATGTTTGGCGTCATCAGTATTTTAGCCCATTTTGGCGGCACTGCGTTGCCTATCATCTTAACGGCGTCTTTGTTTGAAAGCTTTAGATCCGGATGGCTAAAATAATCCCGTGGGAAGGTGCTGCATGATGCTAATTCCTCGCGATTCAGAAAACGCGTCTTGATGTCGAAATTGTCCAAAATAGTAACGAGCTGATGCTTGAATTCAGTGAGTACGGGCGAAAGAGGTTCATCCAAACTCTGAACGTTGTGTTGTGGGTTTCCATTGGAATTAAAGTACTGCGTCAAAAATTGAAGCTTTTCCAGCCGTATAAGTTGATGCCGGTCGCGAGTTGTGCAAGTATTCAGCGGCGCCGAAAGCGGTTGGGTTTGGTCACTACCTCCGTAAAACTGACAAATAAAGTTATCGATCGTGATCAATTGTTTGGTTTGCCATGTTAGCTGCGGTTTGAGCGGTGTATCGGGTTTATGGTAATTTGTTGTTCTGCAATGATCCATTATGAATTGAAGCTTTTCGACCGTTACCAGCTGATGCCTGTTTGATGTGTCAATAGTATTGATTGGATCCAGCAAGCTTTGAAATCTGTTTTGATTCTCGCCGCCATGAAAATGCGCTATAAACTGCGAAAGTCCTTCAACCTCGGGTGCGTATTTTACAACGCCGCCGCCTATTCGTCTTTGTGAATTTTTAGCAATTGGCTTTCGCAAGTGCTTCGGTAGGTTCTCGTTAAACTCCCTGCCGAAAATACTGGTGCCGTGATTGTCCGTATCAATATGCGGCGCACATGGAAGCCATTTTAATTTTCCATCCGTACCGGTTTTTGAATGAGTAAACTCCGGAAATTCGATATCAATTCCATCGCGGTAAAAAAACGCGAAGTAACGCTTGCGGCGAGTTGGTAAACCATCGTCGGCGGCATTGCGTATGGACTCTTTGTAATTATATCCCAAATCCATTATAGCCTTTTTCCACCGCTCAAATTCCTCACCAACCCGTGACTTTATAGGCCGTCCTTTTTCATCGGTTGGAGCCCATTTTTTAAACTCCGGAACGTTTTCTATACTTAAAACCAGCGGATTCAAATGCGGTAAATATCTATATAATTCCCACCCCTGGGTGTAAGATCCAAGCTTCTTTTCCTCACAAGCGTTTGCGCCACTATGTTGATTACATTCAAGTGACGCGTGACAATGGTCTACAGGCTCAAGTTCATGCTCGTCCTGTGTGTAAATGTCGGACCAATACACTTTGACGTTGTGGTGGAAGGCGTTTGTTCTACAGGCAACCTTGTCGTGATTCAAAATCCATTTTGTAACGTATCCGTCAATGTCATCAGTGCCCTCAGTCCAGCCACCGCCGCCAGCGAAAAATTCGCCACCGGTGATTTCATCTTCAGCGTGACAATGATTGTCGGTGGCCAAACCTATACTGTGTTGCGCGGTGCTATATCTCATGGCGATACTACTTTACGCACGACCAATCCACCTCTTAAAATGTGATCCAGCAAAGTTGGCTTCTTTCTGAATTTCATCGTTTCCGACAGCGTTGGGCGATCCCAAACAAAGGTCGGTTCCTGATCCGGGGCGATGTCATTGTACATCGAGCTAACGGCTTGGAAGTGGCATTTCTCGCACTCATAGAACATCGGTGTAACGCCCGGCGCTATGTCTTTGGTTTTGGTGATGTGTCCACACTTTGGGTGACGACATGTGTAACAGTTTACGCGGTTGGTTAGATCTACTTTGTAATACTTGTTTGTAGCTACGTCTTGTAGTAGTTTGTTGTAGCGTCTTTCGATTTCTCGTTGGCTTTCCATTGTTTTACTGAAATTTGTTTGACGGGTTTTTAAGAATATTGGTTAGTGCAGTTTGGATCTGCGCTGCGACTTCGGGCGATACGCTGGTGTCAAGCGGCATAATTATGAGGTTTTCATAAAGGCGACTGATGTTGATAACCGGGACGTTTAGCTCCGGTGCTTCTGAAATTTTCTTTAATGCGATAAACGCGGAATTATCTTTCAAATCGTGCAAGCCATCTACGGTTTTGTATTCACATTTTTCTAATTGTGCGACGATGTCGCTTAAGTTTTCGTACTCCATAAATTGTTTATTTAATATTGTCATAATCGTCGTTATACCGCTCTTTCGTGATGTATCGCACCATATAGATCGGCGAGATCTGTTTTCGCGCGATGTAGCGCTTATATGGCTCAATCGAGAGGAAAAAACGCACCTTGTTGGCCTCGCTCATTTTGCGCCATGCGTCTTGAGCTTCTTTTTTTCCGACTTTGTAACCGTATTGCTCCCACGCGGTGTCGAAAGACAGATCCGGCTCACCAATAACGATTTCAAAATTGTCCTTGAGCATTTTGCCCCACGCTTTGATCTGAAGCTCGGTAAACGGAAAGTGCTTTTGATCCAGCAGCCAATTGATTTGTTTTAGGGTTAATTCGCCGTCGAGAATCTCAAACGATACCAAAAGCCCTTTTAAACTGTATTTAAAGCACCATACGTTTTGTGCCGCCTTACTTTTGACCGTGTACGTCGTTAACAAGCTCATCCGCTTCTACATTTTCAAGTTCGTAATAGATATCGATATTCAACTCCATTGCGCGATGAAGCTCGAGCTGCGCAATTTGGCAATCGGTTGCGCAGGGAAGCATGTAGATCGCGGTGCATCCAGCTAATGCTTCAAGGCAGTTCTTTGCGCCAAGCTGCCAGCGTATTCCTTCAGCCCACTTGCTAATAAGTCGCAAGGGGTTGACGACCTCAAAACCGCGCGCGGCCAGCATCTTTTCAGTATCATGAAACTTTGCGAACAACTCGCGCTCGGGCTGGTCGGCGACCGCTCCGGAAATGTAAATTTTACCTTTGGTTTTCATATAATTTTCTGATTTATTTGGTTACAATAATTTGTTACTCTCGTATAGTCGATAAATTCTGTCAGGTGCTTTGCGGCGGCGGTGCGAAGTAAATCTTCAATAGTTGCCAGCTCGAAATAGTGAAGCGACATTTTGAATTCCTTGTCTTTTGGTTTGCCAATTCTGGACGCTTCCTTTTTCATGAACTTGGCAGCGGTGTACTGAACAATGCTCAGGTCAATTTTGTCGCGTTTGGTATTTTCAAAATCAAGCAGCGGCCACAGGGTGTTGATCGTTTGGAGTGTCGATAATTTTAGCGTTGTTTGAATTTCCATTTAATGCGCTTTTAAAGGTGATTGTTCTGAAATGCACGCGTTGGGATAGTTGTGCGGCGTTCTTGCCTTCTGTAGGCTTAATTCGCGCACGAATCGCACGTATTTCATTTAGAAGCCTGCCGCGCTGATCGACATCGTCGCAATCCAGCATGAAATCCAGTAGAAGGTTCAACTGTCTTTGCAGCTCGATCCGGTAATTGCGCTGAAGCATTGTAGCAGACTCAAGTTTCATTAACATTCGGTTTTTGGTTCTGACAGTTCCGCGTCGCAATCCGGGCAAACCTCGACGGTTGTTTCACAGGATCCTTGCGCGGCGAGCACCCGTGTCAACGGTTCATTCGGGTGCTCGCATACTACAGTAATTGAAAATGTGGTATTTATCATTTTAACTGAATTGATGTTTTACAACTTGTTCAAAGGCGTAGATCGTTTTCTGTAGCTGTGCTTTGCCTTGCTCGGTAAGCGGAAGCTTTATCGGTGATCGCGTTTGCAGCCAATTTCCAAAAGCTTCCATGTCGCCGACCAGCCGTCCGTTGTGTTCTTTTGTCCAGCCGACCGTGTGTAGCATCGAGAGGATGTATTTGTGCTGGCTGTTTTTGAAGTCGAACTTCTGAAATCTTGCCTTATCCGGATCGTTGCCGGTTTGCGCTTTGATGATCCGGTCGGCTTGCTCGAAAGTCAAATCGTTGAGCGAGGTCTTTGAGTTGTCACCGGTTCCCCATTGTACCCATTCCTCTTTGATCGACTCCTGCCACGCTGAATTGCGGCGTATGGTAAGTTTTTGGTCTTTGGTTGCATTCATATCAACTTAGTTTTTTGAGCTCTTCTAATGCTTGTACTTTCTTTCGATCGGCTTCCTCGATATCCCATTCGGCTTTCAATTTTTTAAGCAACTTGTAATCGAAATCAATCAGATCTTCGGGATTACTGAACATTGTTTGATTTGTATTTAAAACCTCGCAGAGCCACCAGCCTATTTTTCCGAATCCGGAAACGTACACGGCGGTGGGCGGCTGATTCTCATTTCCTTTACGTTAGCAGCAAGTTTATTGAACCCACCACTCAACTACTTTACCAGTAACTCTATCAACAATACAAGCCTTTGCAACTGTATCATCAACAAGTGCTTTACACTCTTGTGCTTCTTTCAGCGTTTTGACAGGTTCGGCAATGTTTTCAACTTTCTTAAATCCGACTTCTGTAAAGCCTTTAAAAGAAATGTTTACGACATAACGAAAACCTGCTGCCAACACCTGCTTTACAATAGCAGGGCTGACATCTGTATTTTGAGCATTTGTAATTCTATTCATCTTCTGTACTTGTTTGAAAGTTAGTAATTCTAATCCCTGCCATCGTAAAGCAGTCGACCGGATCTTGATTGACCCTTTTAAGCTATTTTCCATTTTAAATACTTGAAAGATTCAAATCGATGTTGTTGTATTTTCCGGTTTCGTCTTTCAGCCAAATGCGGAAATACGTTTTGCTTTCCGGGCGACGAATCGCTTTTTGAATCAACTCCACAGATTCAGAAAATAGCGGGTCATTTACTTGATCTTTGTATCTGATCAAATCGAGAACTTTCTTTACATCTAGCTGACCGCTCCTTTGGGTTGAAAATGCCGCTTTAGCCATATCTTTCGCAAATGCATTCTTACTCTCGATATTCAGGTTCAGGAATTCGTCGAGTTTTACTTTTGCTGCTGCGATCGTCATTTCATCAAATTTGATCGGTTCAGAAATTGATACTTCAATTTTGATTGTCCGGTTGAAGTTGTACCATGTAAAATTTCCTTTTGCTGGTTTCTGAACTTTCACAGATGCCATAAATGCCTCGTATGCCTCGTTTGATAAATCCCGAATCAAAGCTTTAAAGTCAGAAAGTCCTTTATTGAGCTTTACGGCTTCTTTTAGAAGGCGCGAAGAGTGTTTTTCGTGTAATCTCTCAACCGGAGTAGTGCGATTAAATGGAATGTGGGTGCTTGTTTCGTTGATCCACGTTTGATCTTTTGATGTGTGTGTAATTTTCATTGTTTTTTACTTTACGATTGCGATAAAAATTGTTTGATTTTGATCGAAGGCCGAGGCAACTTCGCGGATTGATCTGTGAAGCGGTAGCGCGTCACGACAATCTTTGAAAAGCGACACGAGCTTCTCTTTTAAAATCGAGTCGTTGGTGACATATTCCGCTGTCGTTGCGATTTGCGGAATGATTGTGATGTGCAGACCGCCTTCGACTTGAAAGACGGCCAGCTGGTAACTTTGAAATTGGATGATGTTCATGGCTAAAGGATTTTAGGATCAATGATTTCGATGTCGTTAATTCGTCTTTTGTACTTGAGCTCGTGGATCAGGTTCTCGCACTCTTTGAGCTTCTTTTCGATCGTGTCGGGAACTTTGTAAACTCTGACATCTGATTCGTTGATCAAGCCCAAAAGGAAATCGCGGTATTCGCGGAGCGATGCGCGCTCCTGATTTACGCAGATCTTCTCGCCGTCTGTAAGGATGTCGCGCTTGCGCCATACTTTCTCGCCTAACACGGTTACTTCTATCTCTTGAAATAAAAATGAGATGATTAAGTCCAGCGCTTCGAGCCGGTCGACAACTTGGTCAAGAGTTCCAAGTTCCTTTAGCAATTTTTGTTTATCGTTCATGGGGTTATAAAATGTTTGATGTTTATTCTAGTTCGCATAAATTTCCTCGGTGATTTTTAGCGGAAATTCAGTTGTATGGTGCAATCCGTTCATGATTGCCTGTGGAAAATGTGTGAAGATCTTTGCAACGCATTCCTGATAATTGAAAAGATTGCGATCGGGATTTGACAAAGGATTCAACTTCGCAGCGTATTTTTGGACGAATAGCTTTTCGAGCGTCGCGTGTTGCTTCATGAACCATTTGTTCAATTGCGCGTTGGCAAGAAGTTCCTGCAAATTGTTATCGGAAATTGCGTGTTTTTGACACCAATTGAACCACGTTTGAAATAGCCGGTCATCATAGGTTTCCGGTGAAATTTCGAGAAATTTGATTACTGTATTTTTCATTGTTTTGTAATTTCGCTGCCGTGATACAGCATTGCTTTTTGATCATCGATAATGATCGTTCCACCCTTGCAACGCCCTCCGACGAATGCAGTTAAACCGACAACTCTGATGTACACATTACAAAGCTTTTTTGCGAGCTTTGCCATTGCTGTGGTTGGTTCATTTTTTTCCTCGTGCGCCATAATGATGAATAGCACTTTTGGAAATTTCATTTTAAGCTTGCGCAGTACAGCGCTTTTAAGATCGTCGACGTAAGAAGTCGCATTGTCAATTACTACTATTCGAGAGGCTTGCCTTTTTGAAAGCATCGCTTCGATTTCAGGAATCTCCAAATAATCATAGAACTTGATTTTTGTTTGTTTCAGGTCAATCTTCGACCGCTTTACGTTTTGCTGGAACGAGAAACCGGTACCTTCCTCACCGGATATGTAACTGACACTTCCAAATTGTGTAAGAGCTTCGGCGATCATCAGCGCAAGCGTGGTTTTGCCGTTTTTCTCATTTCCATACAGAACCCAAATGCCGCTGCTTTCCTGTTCTCCTAAAACTTCCCCTAAAATCCCGTCAAGCGTGAACGTCTCATGCTTTTTTCCTAACAGCGTTTTTACGGAAATTCCTCTTGCCATTTTTACTCTGCCATTTTGATTAGAGTGTTCAGGTGTCGGAGCTTCCTGCCGTTGTTTACGCATTGTCGAACCAGCTGCGGCACTTTTTCCTTGTGCGGCGTATTTGCATCGGCAACATTCCTGATCAACTCGGAAAAGAAGGCGGTGCGGTCGTCTTTGCCGGTCGGCACGATCTTGATAATCTTATCTGAAAAGCGGCTGATGATTTCGGCGAAGCCGACCTTCTTGTTTTTAAAACCGTTGTCGAGCTTTGTCTGTAATCCGTCCGCGCCGATCATGTACCAAGCGCAGCCGTTCTCGGTCGCGTTCCATAATTCTTTGATGTCCAAAAACGCTGTGTAATCTAGATCACCGGCCTCGTCTAAAACCACCAGCGGCTCGACGATGTTATTGAGCGCCCATTTCAGATTATCTTTCACGTCGACAAACTTTCCGTTGTTGTCGACACCGACGACTTTAGCCAAGCCCCGGATAAACTTTTGCCGGGTTTTAAATTGGGAGCAGTCGATGTAGAAGGCATTTTTCATCGATTTTAAAATGTGCTTGGTGCAGAAGGTTTTACCGATGTCGCATTCGTCGACGAAAATCATCGATTTTGAAAACTGTTTGCAAAATGTTAAACTGTCCTCGAGTTGCTCGTACACGTGGGTGCGAACCACCCGCCAATTGTCATCTTTCAGCGTGACCTGATACTTACGGGCGATTTCCATGTATTTGGAATCTGAAATAATGCGATCGAGCTCGCCGCTTTTGAACCGCGAAAACACCGACGCATTCAATCCGATTGTTTTCGCGAAGGCATCATCTGCGCCCTCATAATTTGCACGTGCGGCCAAAACCGCCGTTCTTACTTTTTGCTTAAATTCTGTTGTCAATTCCATAGTGGTATTTGTTGTTTGGGTTATTGGAGAAATTGTGTTCTCCAGCTATTGTTTGTTGTGGGTTCGTATTCAAATTGATCCTCCTCTTTATCATCGAACACGTGCGGCGTTTCCTCGCGAACTTCAAACCGTCGAACAGTTGGAAATTTGAAATTTGAATTGACGGTTTTAGGTGTGTTGTCGATGATATTGATATTCTCGATCCGGTTTTGTTGTTGGCGTGTGAACGCTTCGACCGACGCGACGTATGCGCTTTGCAAAATCCTCGCGGCCTCGTCTTTTTCGGTGCGTTCAAGTGTCGCGCGGTTGTAGCGTGGCATTTCCATGATCTCACAAATCAGCCTGTTGGTTCCGCGCAAATACGCGAATGCTTTCATGACGTTGCCGTCGTTGTCATCGAGCCAATACACATCGAGCTCGCGGCCTTCGATCATTTTCATTTTCGTGATCAGCGCTTCGCCGGTTAGGATCTGGCCGCTTTCTGCGATCGCTCTTTTCAATCCCTGAAGCGACACATATCCGACCTGACAAGAAGTTTCTGTTTTGTAACCAAGCACCGGCAGTATCGCTTCCCAATTGGTTGGTTTCAATTGCTGGTGCTGCATTGACATGAAGTAGTCAAAGCGGCTCATCTCCGGACGCGCCGGGTGCGGCATGTTATTCCATTTTTCGAGGTCACGAAGCCGGTCGTTGATCAACGTATCATATTCGATCACCTGCGTAGGAATTGAGCTGGCCTGATTCGCCTCGGATTTCGCTTTTGGTCGAGCGATCCAGCCGATATTTGCCTTTTCAACATCGTATCGCACTTTTCCGAACATTCGTTCGATGTATTTACCTCTCGCGTTGTTGGCTTCAATTCTGACGTTGTCGAACATCGCGCCTGGTCTTAAAAGTGTGTCCTTGAAACTGCTGTTAAGCGAGCTTTCACACTCTAATTCATACGGCAAACAAATTCCCCATTGGGTGTAGTTTCTGACGATCTGTCGATAAAAATCGACGATGATGCCTTCTTTGGATTTGCCGTGAACAACGGCGGTGAAGCATTGGCTCGCAACATCAATTCCAAGATAGAACCAAGCGCGGTTCCTATTGTTGTCGTACCAAAATGGCGGTTGGCGGTCATCGATGGAAAGCAGCGATCCGGCGAACTCCGGCAGATCTAATTGATGATGCGGTTTGAACGCGCCCATGTACTGTTGACGATCGCCGCTTCTCGATTTGTGCGTTGCGATCTTGTTTTCCCATTTGTTGATGTAGCTGATAATCGTCGACTGCGACAAAGATTTAAAGTCTTTCGGATCGTAAAGCTCGCCGGTGTCCTCGTTGTACACTTGGGCGTAACCGCTCAAAAACGCGTCATAATTACGCGATACTTCCGTAGGCGTTGGCTTGTGTACCTGATTTCTGAAAATAGCGTTAAGCAGCATTTCCAAACTATCGTCAACTTTTCGAGCATTTTGCGCTTTGATACCGTCCGGATCTTTGATCAAGCAATAGTAACTGTCGGATCCGGTTTTAAACTCCTTTAAAAGCTGTTTGAATCTCGCCGAAGTCGGCAAAGTGTGTTCTTTTTTGTGAAGTACTTTTAGCGAATTTTGAAAACTGATGACATCGGCCAGCAGCGTGTCGGATATTCCTCGCAAGGAGCCGCCCATTCTAATGCGCTCCTGCGTCCGGGCATCTTCTAACAAGATCACCGCTTTCATTACGCTGGCATTAACGATATAGCGCTCTTGCTCTTTTGGATCTAAGTAGTCTTTTCCCGCTCTTTTGAAAGTTGAATAGTATCGGACCGCATCCGGATCAAACTTGAAGAATGTTTCAAGCGGATGATCAACTTTGCGCGGATCGCCGAGCGCTTCCTGTATGTTTTTCGGCAAGGTGTCGAAATCAATGAGAAGCTTTCGACCACGACCGCCCAATTGAAGTCGTTTAATCCCGAACGGTTTTTCTTTATAACGTTGGAGCTCCTTTTGCAGAGACGAGAGTTTATTCCAAAAAAGCGGAACAAGCTCGAACTCCTGAACTGCAACTTTTTGATCTAGCCAAATGTGGGGCATACAAATAGGGGTTATTTATTTCTCGATTGGTAAAATTTGCTCACGCGACATGACAATAGTTTCCATCGCGGCGATTGCATCGGCCTTATTTCGCATAAAGCGTTTGCGGGCTGCATCAGGATTGTCTAGCTTGAGCATCTTGGCTAAAGTGAGGTAGTCGCCGGTCTGCATTTTGTTTTTTATTTCCTCTTTTGTCATAGGTATTGTATTTATTGTACTTTTGTTTGTCTTATTGTCCGGACAAATATACTTCATATTGTGAAGTAAAAAAATAAAATGAAGTATTTTTTACTTCATAAAATGAATTTTAACAGATTTGAGCAGTAAATGATTACAACTTTCGCCGATCGTCTGAATTTTGCGATGGATAAAACCGGCAAAACAGCTTACAAGATGAGCCAACAACTTCAGCTGGCGCAGTCAACCATATCGAAGTATAGAAAGCCAGAGGACAAGGACTTCAGGCCAAAGAGCATTATTATAAAAAGTATTGCGGCATTTCTGCGCGTACCGGATCGGTGGTTAGAATATGGCGAAGGTGAGTTTGAGATTTTTCCGGACGATGAAGTTCAAAATATGATGGTCAATGAGGCAGCGGAGCAAATGCCAAACAAGGCCGGTAATGTCACAGAGGAATTAGCCAACGGCAAGTATCGATTATGGACAAAAAAGCTTCCAATACGCGCGTTTGCCTCTTATTTAAGTGAGTTTCGGAACGTTAGCTTTTACGAAGAGTTGGAAGATGTGTCGTGGGTTGTGGATCATAACCCGCGCGGGCGTTATATGACAATCGAAACCGAAGGGGATTCGATGAACGGCGGCGGTATTAATGATACGCCCGATCGCGCCGATATGTTAGGGCGCGAATTACAGCGCCATCATTGGAAAGACGGGTTCCGCGAAAGTATTTACGGCTGGGTGATTGTCCATCGCGAAACCGTCGTGTTCAAAGACATCAAGAGTTTCGACAAATTGACCGGCGATATTGTTTGCAGTTCTCGAAGCGGCCTTCCGCAGCATCCTGACTTCACAATCAACCTGAACGATGTTTTAGAAATATGGAAAGTGATCAAAAGATCGTTCTAATATCGTTTTTTTTTACCTATTCCACCTTTAAAATCCGCGCGAAGTGTTGGTTTTGCTGGTCTAATCCGCTTTTTATTATATATAAATGCTGCAAATAAGTGCCACGAGTTTGCAAAATTTATGCTGAAATACCATTTTTTGCGTGAAGTAAAACTTCATTTTGTGAAGTATTTTTAATTGAAAGTGTCAATCCAAATGTCTATGCAAATGTCCACCCAATACATTTTACGCATTTTTCCAAAGTGCAAGAAACTGATATAAAAAAAGCCTCCAAATGTGAGGCTATTTAATGCGATTTGCGCCGTTATCAGTACATATTCGTATATTTGGGCAGATAAGAAGTATATAAACGGCGCTATTGGTAATTAACGGTAAAATGCGCGGTAATTAAACGCCAATTAAAGGTAAATTAATTACGTTTTGTTTTGGATTCTATAATAGGGCAAAAAACGTTTAAAACCTTGATTTTATTGGGCTTTTCGGGCTTTTTGCTTTTCTATACTTTATTACTTTTTGTTTTAATGCCTATAAATATAGTGAATCGTGCGCAAGAGCAAAATAAAAAGTTACCGGATTAGGCTCTAAAAGAAGGAAGTTTTTGCTATCAAACTTCAGTTTATTTATACCAAAAATTCTCTCATCATCCATAAACATGAATTGCATTTCGTCATCCTCCATTGCATTTTTGAAATCCTCATCGGATTCGATACTTGGCTTTTTCCCGAAATTTACCGGTCGATCTCCATCTTCATTGTAAAGTTTGCCTCTGTATGTAATTCTTGTTCCCTTTTTCATGAAGTAATTGCAGTTAACGTTAGGTGCATTTGCGCAAACGCGAAGCCAGCGGACTGAGTTCGCTCTGCCGAAGATAGAACTTTATTCGTGAAAACCAAACGTTCAAATCACCGAAAACCAGCGCTTTGAGTAAATGCGCGGTTACCAGCAGACACTATTCTAGATTTAATTTGTATTCCTTATTAAGTTTTACTTTATCTCTTTCGTACTCATTTTCTAAATATATATTCCAAGTTTTCATTTCCAGATTAAGTTCTCCCAAATAATTTATTTGGCCAGGTTTTACTTCGAATACAATATTATAATCTTGAATTGGTGCCTTGATTGTCGACTGCATGTAGCCTGTGTTTTGAAATATTTCTAGCTCGTAAAATGTGTAAACCCCTGCTGGAATCATAATCTTAAATGAGTAATACCAAGTCTTGTCTTTTTTCCAGAGGAAGTCATCCGCCTGTAGACTATACTTATATTGAGTTAGATTAGCTTTCCATATTGTAGGTTCACGAACTTTTTTGTCAAGATACGTTTTAATACTATCGTTAGCAAATAGAAAATAATGCTTTGAAGCAATAGTTCTTTTATTTTTTATTGCAACTGTTCCGACCAAAATACCCATCTTTTCTGCAGGAATATCGGGAAACCTGTTTTTTTGAGCAAGAGCAATATCGCATAAAATAATTGATAACAACGTAAGAAATAAGTTTGAATGTGTCATGTTTCTATATTTTGTTTGCTGGGGTAGATCCTTTTCGAATCATGATAGTTGACGGATGCTGTGGTATGTGGAAGGCAGGGCGCGAGCATAACGTTTCGCGCAGTTACGCAGGAGCGGAAAAGCGGGCTGAGTACTCTCTGCCAAGATAAGACTTTGTTCGTGAAAACCGAACGTTCAACCCAC
>NZ_FMVF01000017.1 GCF_900101895.1 Flavobacterium caeni | reverse complement strand
TCCTCTACACAGCGAAGTTTGAAATCATAACTGTGCTTGACTTTTCTTTCCATAAATACCCTCAAATAGTGTCCAACTTTTGGGGGGCAGTTCATTTCTGTTGTGAAAAATCTGTTGTGAAAAAATCACAACAGATTTTTCACAACAGATTTATAGGAATTTTCTTTTTTCAATAAAATCATTCAAATATTTCCCCGCCTGGAAAACTTCCAAATAGTTCGACAAAGCGCAAGCAGTAACTATTTTTTTGGGGTTCTAAACAACATCATGGGCGCAAGCATAACAGCGCATTTACGTGATCCTTGGAAGGAAACCTTGCACAAAAAAATAACGCCCAAAACAATCAAGCGAGCTTATGTTATGCAAGGTTTCTTTGGAAGTTGCAGGATTACTTTGTGATCCGTTAGGGTGAACCCTAACGCAAGCATCTAAAACAAAAAACCATCAAGCGAGCTTGTATGGTAGGCAAGGTTTCTGTTGAAGTTACAGGATTACTTCGTGATCCTCGGAGGGAAACCTTGCGCAAAAAAATAACGCCCAAAACAATCAAGCGAGCTTGTTGTTTTGGGCTTTTATTTTTTTGTGGGAAGAGCAGGATTACTTTGTGATCCGTTAGGGTGAACCCTAACGCAAGCATCTAAAACAAAAAAAACCATCAAGCGAGCTTGTGGTTTTTTCTTTTTTAGATGCTTGTGGGAAGAGCAGGATTCGAACCTGCGAAGGTTTCCCAACGGATTTACAGTCCGTCCTCGTTGGCCGCTTGAGTATCTTCCCGGGCGTGCAAATATAACAACACTTTCGGGCTTTGCAAACGAATCCTTCACATTCTTTTGCGTGTTTTCACAACCGTTTGACCCAGAGTAAAATAAAAAAATCTCCGCACGGGAGATTTTTAAATATAAGGTCACAAACGTACTATTTCGCCGCTAACAATTCGTTTACCTTGGCTTTGAGTGCATCGCCGCGCAAGTCCTTGGCGACAATTTTTCCGCTGGCATCCAAGATGAATGTCGCGGGGATCGACTCTACGCCATAGGTCTTGGCGATAGGCTCGTCCCAGTATTGCAGGTTTGAAATTTGGTTCCAAGTAAGTTTGTCCTTGGCGATGGCGTCTTTCCAGGCACCCGCTTCTTTGTCAAGCGATACACCGATGATGTTCAATCCCTTGCCGTGCAATTCGTTGTACAACGCCACTACGTTCGGGTTCTCGGCGCGGCATGGCTTGCACCAAGATGCCCAAAAATCGATGATGGTGACTTTGCCCAAAGATTCTTTGAGTGATACCGGTTTTCCGTCAGGGTTCTTGGCCGAAAAATCAGGGGCGACGCTACCTACGGCAGGGGCCGATCCGCTTTGTGAAGCCGGTGGTGTCGGGTTTTCGATCGCCTTGATCTTCTTGGCGATGCCTTTGCCCACGGTGCCTTCCTGCAACGATTTGTCGAGTTGCGCGAAGTGCTTCTTGATTTTCTCAAGATCCGGCGCCATTTGGTTGAACATGCCGTCTACGATAAGTGCAGAGATGAACGCTTTCGGGTGCGATCCGACATAGTCCTCCGACTGTTTCATGAAGCCTTCCTGCAATTTGTTGAACTCCTTGCGCAAGCCGTTCATCGTAGCCGTGTCCTGGGCTTGTTGCGCCTGCTGCATCTTCATCATGTTGTCTTGCTGGAACTTCATCATCGTCTTTTGGATCTTCATGCCTTCGGCCTTGAAGTTTGTGAGTTCGTCGTTGTTGTACGTGCCCGATACGACGCTTTTTTGGATGCTGTCTTTGTCGATCGCAATCTCGATTTCGCCGTTTTCAAGGATGAAAGGCACTTTGCCCATCAGGCTTTCTACTTGTACCATGTGGATGGCAGGCTCGGTGGCCGATCCCTTGAAAGTGAATTTTCCTTTCTCGATTTTCACCGTATCGATGGCCACGATACGACCGATTGAATCCTGTTTTTCGATAAAAACGTTGGTTCCGTCCTTGATGTCCTTGACGGTTCCGGTGACAAGGTATTCGTTGTCGCCGGCTTTATTGCATGATACCATTACCGCAACGGCCGATACAAGCATGAGCACTTTCTTCATAATGAGTTTTTGTTTTAGTGGTGCAAAAATATCCAAAAAACAAAGCCGCGGTATTTTTTACGGCTTAATTTTTTGTTATTGTTATTGTAGTGTCGATGGACAAACAAAATGTGTCAACCCGACGCTGGTTTGCCTGATGCCCGCAATGCCTTTTTCGACGTTGACCATGTTGTGGTAGCCGCGCGATTTAAGGATCGAGCCCATGATTACCGATCGGTAGCCACCCGCGCAATGCAGGTAAAAAGGTTCGTCTTTCGGGACTTCGGCCAATTGCTCATTGACGTTGTCGAGCGGTATATTAAGCGCCGTACCGATGCGTTCGGCCTTGTACTCGCCGGGTTTGCGCGCATCGACCACAATCGATTTTTCGTTGTATTCGTTTGCAAATTGCTCGGGGGTGATCGACGCCATCGAATCGGTATCGAATCCGGCCGCTTCCCATGCCGCGAGTCCGCCTTCGAGATAACCCAAGGCATGGTCGAAGCCCACGCGCGACAAACGCGTAATGGTTTCTTGCTCGCGGCCCTCAGGAATCACGAGCAACAACGGTTGCTTGACGTCCATGATGAGCGCGCCCACCCATGGCGCAAAATTGCCTTGGATTCCGATAAAAATAGAACCCGGAATGTGTTTTTTGACGAACTCGCTCTCGTGCCGAACGTCAAGCACAATCGCCTCGGATTGGTTCGCGACGGCCTCGAATTCGCGCGCGTTCAAACCGCGACAAGATTTGGACAAAATAGTGTCAAGACTTTCGTATCCTTGTATGTTCATCATTACGTTTTGCGGGAAATAGGCCGGGGGAGCGCCCAATCCGTCGAGCAATTCATCGATAAACTCCTGCTTGGTCATGTCGGCGCGCAACGCGTAGTTGGTTTTTTTCTGGTTCCCGAGCGTGTCGGTGGTTTCCTTGCTCATGTTTTTGCCGCACGCACTTCCGGCGCCGTGGCTTGGGTACACTGTAAGTTCGTCTGCCAGCGGCATGATTTTGTTCCGAAGCGAATCGAACAGATAACCCGCAAGTTTTTCCTGCGTCAAATCGCCTACGAGCGCCTGCGCCAGATCGGGCCTTCCCACATCGCCTATAAAAAGCGTATCGCCCGTGATGATCCCGTGCTGCGTCCCGTTTTCATCGATCAAAAGATAACAGGTGCTTTCGAGCGTATGCCCCGGCGTGTGGATGGCTTTTACCGTGCAACGCCCGACTTTGAATTCCTGGTTGTCGGTGGCGATCAGCGCATCGAAAGCGGGGTTTGCCGTTGGGCCATAGACGATTTGTCCGCCTGTTTTTTGCGCCAGGTCAAGATGTCCCGACACGAAGTCGGCGTGAAAATGCGTTTCGAAAATATATTTGATCGACGCGCCGTCCTTTGCCGCCTTGTCGATGTAGGGCTGCACTTCGCGCAACGGGTCAAAGATGGCCGCTTCGCCATCGCTTTCCAGATAATACGCGGCCTGCGCAATACATCCGGTATAAATTTGTTCGATTTTCATGGTTGTTTGTTTTGAATAACAAAAATAAAAAGAAAGTTGTTGCTTACCGTTAATTAAATCACAATGATGCACTCTCTCAGGAGCACCAGTACGGCCATGGCGGCCACGAACCAGCCAAATACTTTTTTGAGCTGCGGCTCGTTGATTGCCTTGGCATAATGCATCCCGATGAAAATGCCCGCCACCGACAAACCGGTAAAACCCAAAAGAAACGACCAATCGATTGTGTGGTTGGCGACATCGCCCAAAAATCCGATCAGCGAGTTGAGCGCGATGATCAGCAACGAGGTCGCCACGGCGTTGCGCATGGGCAGTTTGGCGACGTACAAAAGCACGGGGATGAACAAGAATCCGCCGCCGGCGCCTACGGTTCCAATCAAGACACCGACAAAAAACATACGGACAACCGCCGGAAATACTGCAACGGACTGCGCAGGACCATCGGATTGCTTTTTTTTGCGCAGCATCGAAAATGCCACCAGCAACATCACCAGTGCAAACAGCAACATCAGGAACCGGTCTTTTGGGATCGAAAAAGCGGCGTTGCCGAGTTGGGTTGGAATGGCGGGTACCAGGAATTTACGCGTCAAAAAGACGGCCGTAAACGAAGGGATCGCAAAAAGCAGCGCCGTCTTGATGTCGACAAGCCCTTGCCTGAATTGCTGTAGCGCGCCGAATGCCGAGGTCGTGCCCACGACAAACAGCGAATAGCCGGTCGCGATCACGGGGTCGATCCCCATTAAGTAGACCAATATCGGCACGGTCAAGATGGCGCCTCCGGCCCCGGTAAGGCCCAGAATCAGTCCGATGCCCAAGGCACCCAAATACCCCAAAAACTCCATTTATGTTTGTTTGGAGGTCAAATGTAGTGAAAATGTCGCAAGCTAGTCGTTGTAGCGTTCCTCGACCTTTTGCGTTTCGGCACGACATTCGTCGAGCCTGAACTGGCAATGCTCGAGCTCGTTGAGCGTGATGGTCATGTCGAGCGTGATTTTCTTCAATTCCTTGAGATAGCCCGAATGGGTAGGTTGGTTGCGTAACTTGAGCCTTATTTCGTGGAGCTCCGATTCGAGTCGGCCGGCCGTTTCCTTGGCCTTTTGCAACTCGAGTTGGTACCTTTGACAAACATTTTCCATGGCATTGGATTTGAGGTTTTTAGTCAAAGGCTAAGTTACAAGCAGCCGTTTTTTCTTACAATACCCAGTTTTGGTGATATTTTGCGGCTCACTAAATTTGGTGAGAAGGCCGTAAAGAAATGCCTCGTACGATTACTCTTCGTTGCTGACTTTCCGGTAAGGAAACGCGCCAAAAATGTGCCGCTTGGCAAAACGTCCCGGCGAATCGGCGTTGACCATTTTTACGTAAGTGGCTTTGGGTACGCTGATGTACTCATACGCGCTGCCGTCCGAAAAAGCCACGTGCAGCCGCACATTCTCATAATAGTAGTCGACAATGGTCGCGCTCGTGATCGTGGTGGTGTAGGCCTCGCGCCCTTGTTCGATGGTTTCCGGATTGATGCTCACCAAGTGGTGGTAGGCTTCGATGATGTCCTTGCTCTTGGCTTCGGCCACGGCCAACCCCTCGGTATCGTCGTGGAATTTGTCCGGATGGTACTCCTTCATCGCATTGCGGTAAATGGTTTTGAGTTCCTTGAGCGTCACAGATCGGTCTACGTTAAGCAGTTGGCGGTACGCCACGATTTTTTTCATCGGTTTCGAAATTTTTTGCAAAAGTAGGCCAAAGAACCCGTTGCACCACGTTGCGATTGCGTTAAATTTTGTTTCTGTCCATATCCTGACGAATATTCAGTTACATTTGTGGGCTAAACTTTTGCGAAATGATCAAAAATACTTGGATTGCCGTGTTGTTTTTTTGGGGAGCGATGGCCCACGCGCAAGTGGTCATCAACGAACTCGACACCGACACCGCGGGCACCGACGACAAGGAATTCATCGAACTCAAATCGGCGACGGCCAACTTTGCGCTCGATGCCTACGTGATTGTTTTTTACAACGGTGATCCTGTTTCGAGTACAGGTCTCAAAAGTTATGTTGCGCTCGATCTCGACGGATTTTCGACCGATGCGAACGGTATTTTTGTGCTCGGCAACCAGCTGGTTTCGCCCGTTCCCGAATTGATCACTTCGAACAGTACGCTCCAGAACGGCCCCGATGCCGTGGCACTTTATTTGGGCAGCGCGTCGAATTTCCCGTACCTGACGCCTGCAACGGCTACCAACTTGGTCGATGCGCTCGCCTACGGCACCAACGCCACGCCGCCCACCGAGTTGATGACGTTGCTCAACATCGTCTACCATACGAACGAAAATGCCAATGCGTTGGGTACCACACAATCGATCCAACGCAAACTCGACGGGACCTACGAGGTGAAGACGCCCACACCAGGCGCGAACAACGACGGCAGCGGCATCGTCTTTAACGGCGTGACCATTTCGGCGCCGGCCAATTTGTACAACGAAGGCGATGGTTTCGACATTACGTTTTCTACGCAAACACCCGTTGTGGGCACGCTTTCGTTTTCTTTTGCGCTTGCCAACGGGACTTTCGATTCGGCCGATTATTCGGGAAGTACAAACCTTTCGATTCCCGATGGACAAACCTCGGTCACGACCCACATCACCTTGATCGACGATGCTTTGGACGAAGGCGATGAACTCGCGAAAATCAAATTCGGCCCGCTGCCCACCGGCTACAAAAGACTCAACGACAACATCGAAATCCGCGTAATCGACAACGACTGGACAACCAGCGCCTGGGGTACGCCGCTCAATCCGACCTATGGTTTGGTCGCGCCTACGATTTCTGCGGGTTACTACGACAGCCTCGAAGGCAAGACAGGCGCGGTGCTCCAACAAGCCATTCAGGACGTGATTGCCAACCCTGCGGTGGTGCGTGCGCACACCTATGGCGACGTGGAACTGATGCTTAAACAAGCCGACCAGAACCCACTCAACAGCAACGAAGTATGGTTGATGTATGTCGAGCAGGGCAGGGCCAAATACCGCTACCAGCAAACGGCCAGCAGCACGGGTTCTTGGAACCGCGAACACATTTTCCCGCAATCACGCGGTGGCTTTGCCGATGGCACGAGCTCTACGCCCGACGGTATCGATATTTGGGCACCGACGAGTGCAGCCGACATCAACGCCGGCCATTCAGATGGGCACCACATTCGCGCCGAGGACGGCCCCGAAAATTCTTCGCGTGGCAACCGCGACTACGGGCTGAACGATTACAACGGCCCATCGGGCAACCAGGGCAGCTGGCACGGCGACGTGGCCCGCGCGTTGTTTTACATGGCCTGCAGGTACAACACACTGAGCGTCGTCAACGGGAATTTACCCGACAGCACGCCGGGGCAAATGGGTGATTTAGCAACGTTGCTCGTTTGGAACGGCACCGATCCTTCGGACGATTTCGAGATGCACCACAACAATGTGATCTACAACTGGCAGATGAACCGCAACCCGTTTGTCGACCATCCAGAACTGGCCGATTATATTTGGGGTGCGCAGGTGGGCAATCCGTGGTTTCCGACGCTCGGGCAAAGGGAATTTGAGGCCTTGCAGGTACGGATTTATCCCAACCCCGCCAAAGACCACTTTACGATCGCTGGCGTGAACCGTGGCCGTATCGAGATTTTCGATGTGTCGGGTATGCGGTTGATGCAATCGGAATTTACGATGGACGAAAACGTACACGTAAACCTTGCCGCAGGCGTGTATTTTGCACGTATCGTTTCGGAAGGCCAATCGGTTACCAAAAAGATCATCATCGAATAAACGTTTGATTTTTTTCGGATTCCTGAACTTCTTCAATTCTACCGACGCCAAGACATCGCCACAGCGTCGAACCGTGTCGCCTATCCCTACGCTCAAGAATTTGACAAAATACTATTACCGCCACACCGGTAAATAAGTTATTTTTGGTTCTTACCAATGACTTATTATGGCGTCGTATTTCCAAAGGTTGCTGTGCGCGGGTTTTGTCTTTTTTATGGTTTGGTGCGTGGGTGCGCAGCCTGGCCGCGAAAAACTATTGCTCGACAAAGATTGGCGTTTTGGGTTCGGGCATACGTACGATACCGAAAAAGACCATGGTCATGCCACGGCCTATTTTTCTTATTTGTCCAAGACGGGATTCGGTGACGGCCCTGCCGATCCTGCCTTTGACGACCGTGCCTGGCGCCGACTAGACCTGCCGCACGATTGGGCGGTGGAACAACCGTTTAGCGAAAAAGGCAGTTTTAGCCATGGTTTCAAGCAATCGGGCAAAGGGTTTCCCGACAGGAGCATTGGCTGGTACCGCAAGAAAATCGCAATCCCGCAAACCGATTTGGGGCGCAACCTCAAGCTCCAGTTCGACGGCGTTTTTCGCAATGCCAAGGTGTGGTTCAACGGGTATTTTTTAGGAACTTTCGAAAGCGGATACACCGGCTTTAGCCATGATGTAACGGATTATGTCAACTATGGCGGCGAGAATACGATTGTCGTTCGCGCCGATGCCTCGATGGAAGAAGGCTGGTTCTATGAAGGCGCGGGCATTTACAGGCATGTGTATTTGCTCAAGACGCATCCGCTTCACATCGCCCAAAACGGCACCTATGTGACCAGCGTCGTTCAAGGGCAAACGGCAAAAATTACGGCGCAAGTCACGATCGAGAACCGGGGCGACTACCATGGAACTGTCGAAATTGCAAACGAAATCTATGATCCTGTTGGGAACAAGGTTGCCTCCGACACTCAGCAATCTTCGGCGCCGGGATTTATGCTAACGACAGACGCGACTTCGGTGTTTACCATCACAGGCCCGCAATTGTGGGACATCGACAATCCCAACCTGTACCGGTTGGTGACCAAGATTCGGCAGCAAAGCAAAATCGTAGATGTTTACGAAACCACCTTTGGGATACGAACGGTGCGCTTTGATCCCGAACAGGGTTTTTTCCTGAACGACAAACCGCTGAAACTAAAGGGCACCAACAACCACCAGGACCACGCAGGGCTTGGCACCGCGCTGCCCGACGCACTGCAGGATTTCAGGATACGCAAACTCAAGGAAATGGGGAGCAATGCTTACCGTTGTTCGCACCATCCGCCCACGCCCGAGTTACTGGACGCTTGCGACCGTTTGGGGATATTGGTGATCGATGAAACGCGGCTCATGGGTACCAACGACTACCATCTTGGCGAGCTGGGGCGCATGATACGTCGCGACCGGAACCATCCGAGTGTTTTTTGCTGGTCGGTGGGTAATGAGGAATGGAAGATCGAAGGGAACATCATCGGCGAACGCGTTACCGCGACCATGCAGGCGTTCACCAAGCGGCTGGATCCGACGCGCCCGGTGACGGTGGGCATCAGTAGCGGTTTCAAGGCCGGGATTTCATCGATGATAGACGTCATGGGCTACAATTACCTGGGTAATGGCGACATCGATGCGCACCGCAACGACTTCAAACACCAACCCGGAATGGGTACCGAAGAAGGCTCCACCTTTGCCACGCGCGGCATCTATTTTACCGACGATGCCCAACACTACAAAAGCGCCTACGACCGCAAACCGCGTCCCAGTTTTTACAGCATAGAGGAAGGGTGGAAGTTCTATGCCACGCGACCCTATCTGGCAGGCATGTTTGTATGGACCGGATTCGATTACCGCGGTGAGCCGACGCCTTATGGCTGGCCATCGGTAACGTCCTATTTTGGGATGATGGACGGATGCGGTTTCCCCAAAGACAGCTTTTATTACCTCAAGTCCTGGTGGACCAATGAACCAATGCTGCATTTGTTTCCGCACTGGAACTGGCAAGGCAAAGAAGGGCAGGAGATCGATGTCTGGGTGTATTCGAATTGTGACGAGGTCGAATTGACACACAACGGAAAAAGCCTAGGCCGGAAAAAGATGGAACCGCTCGGGCATCTCGAATGGAAAGTCATCTACCAACCCGGTACACTCGAAGCGGTGGGGTACCAAAATGGGAAGAAAGTGCTTTCCGAAAAGCACCAAACCACTGGTAGCCCGCAAGACATCAAGCTTAGCGTGCAGAATGCCGTCAACCAAAAATCGAACGGCACCACCATCGTAGCGGTATCGGTTGCCGACAAGCACGGGCGGCACATCCCGACGGCCAATCACGAGATTTCCTTTGAAGTCAAGGGCGGCTCGATCATTGGTGTAGGAAACGGCAATCCGACATCATTGGAAAAAGACAAGTTTATCGATGCGCTTACCTTGGTGCCGATCACAGATTTACAGGAACAGCCGTTGCGCAGTGCCGACCTACCGCAAAATTTTCCGAAGTTCACCGGAGGCCAATGGCAGCCTGCCTTTAAAGACCGCGATTACAAAAATCCCAAAGCGGCTTATGCGTACCAAGGGAAATTTGTTTACGACGGCAATTCCAAAGCCCAATTGACTTTCTTTTACCAGCCCATCGGCGTGCAATCGGCTGTGTTTGTCAACGGGAATTTATTGCAGGGTTCCAAAGAAGATCCGCACCAATATCTGATTCCACAGGGTGTGCTGCGTTCCGGTGAGAATACCGTGGGCATCGTCGCGACGCCCATACGTAAGAAAAACGATTGGGATGTGGCGAACACCAATTCCGGCGTGATCCAGGTGGTGGTGCCGTCCGGCCCGTGGAAGCGAAAGCTCTTTAACGGCTGTGCGCAAATCATCCTGCAGCAAGACGATGGCGCCGAGGACATGATTTTATCGGCGACAGGCGAAGGTTTGCGATCGGCATCGCTCAAGATCAAGAAAAAATAGCCGACGGGCGTCCTTTGTTTGCAGGTTTAAAGACAAACCCATAATTTTATCGGGTGACATGGAACTCATAGCCGTACTCGAAAATCCCAACTACATCATCAACATCGGGCATGTGATCCGCAACGTCAATGCGTTGGGTATAGACCAGTTGTTTGTAGTGGACGGGCTCCATAGGCTCGAAGACGATTTGGAAGTACTCCGCAAAAGAAAGACGCTGCTCAAACACTCCTCGGGGGCGGTGCAATTTACGCGTATCCGTCGGTTCGATACCGCGCAGCAATGCCTTGACTATCTTTCCCAAAATGACTTTCTTTCAATAGGGACATCGCCGCACGGCGGAGACCGGAATTTTTTGCTCCACGAGGCCCGATTCGATGCGCCCAAACTCGCGATCTGGTTTGGCGACGAAGCCAATGGCTTGACCCAGCTGGTGTTGGACGCATGCGCGTTTTGCGTAACCATCGCCATGCGCGGCGCGGTCGAAAGCCTGAACCTGGCCACCACCACGGGCATTGTATTGCATACCGCCGTCGTGCAACGTCAGCTAAAATAGCGGTTGGTGTTGGGCGTGTATCGGCAATTTTTTATCTTTAAGGGATCAAACCAAGCGCCATGCAAATTCCCAAAGACCACGGCGGCGTGTATGCCGAGACCAATCTGGAAAACCTGTTTCCCGAACCGTTTAATGCCGTGACCTCGCTCTTTTTCTTGGGCGTGGCCATTTGGTGGACGTTGCAAATCAAGGGGCGCTGGCGCGAATTTCCGTTTTTGACTTATGCGTTGGCGTTGCTATATGTGGGCGGGATCGGCGGAAGCCTCTACCACGGTCTGCGCATTTGGCCGGTGTTTTTGATCATGGATTGGCTGCCCATTATGTTGCTGTGTCTTTCGGCAGGGCTGTGGTTTTTGGCCAAACTTACCCGCTGGTATTTTGCCGTGCTGATTGTTTTGGGCTATTTTGCGTTGCAGCAGTTCTTGCGGATGCATTTTGCAGACGATATCCAACGGTTCATCAATACGAATTATGCATTGCTGGGCGCGATCGTGCTTTTGCCCGTCTTGGGCTTTTTGATCGCGACGCGTTTCAAGCACGCGTTTTGGGTAGGGTTGGCGCTGTTTGCCTTTGTGCTCGCCTTGTTCTTTCGCGTGGCCGACAAATGGGAGCTGCTCCCGATGGGTACCCACTTCCTATGGCATGTTTTTGGCGCGGTGGCGGCTTTTTCGATGCTGCAATTTGTTTATTTGACCGAACAAAAGCCCAAACTGGCGGTCGGGTAGGCGCTTCTAAATTTTTCGCAAGGTCAAAACACGACTGCCTTGGATAAAGGTCAAGATGTCCATCTTCCAATGGCCTGTTTCGTTGGTGAGTTCAAGGTGGAACAACTTGGGTTTGGAGCCATCGTTGTACAACGCCACGAACTGAAACTCCTTGATTTTGGGCGAGGCGGACGACAGTATCTTGAATTCCGTAATGGTGATTTTGTGTACGATTTCGGCTTTTGGGTCTACGACGGCCGCGGTGGCGCGAAGCAAATCGGGGTACACCAATCCCAGTTCGAGGATTGGCAACAGCTTAGGATCGGTATGGTATACGAGCAACAATTCGTTGTCGAATTTGATGGCCTCGTTCGTGATCAACGTGATGGCGCCCTTGTAACGCGGGATGGCATCGCTTTGGGCTTGCATCAATTGGCATGCGAGCAGTATGATCGGGACAAATTTGAACACGGTGCTATGGTTTTGTTGCTTTGGGTTCGCCGAACCGCCCGAAAAATAAGTAAAATATTCGGCAACAACAAAACAGGTGCAGAAAATGAACTTAGGGTTTTACCGACTTAAGCCCCACGCTTCCCGTTTGTAAGCCGTCGGCCGAAACCTCGAGCGTGATGTCGCCTGCCGCTTGGGTCGATTGCACGAGCACGACCAATTTGCCGCTAAAGAGTTTCATCGTTGGCAAATGGAACACTTCGAGCGACGTCGCATCGCCATTGCACGCCGCCTTGTAGGTTCCTTGTCCAGAGACCTTGAAATGCATCTGGTTGGTGGCCGTTGGGCACGGGATGCCGTTTTTGTCGACCACCGAAACCGTCACAAAAGAAAGGTCTTGGCCGTCGGCCTTGAGGGTCTTCACATCTGGATCGAGTACAATGCGGTGCGGTTTTCCGGCGGTTTTCATTTCTTTTTGCGCAACGGGTTTTCCGTCCTTGTCAAAAGCGACCACCTTGACCGTGCCGGGCTCGTACTTGACATCCATCCACATCAGGCGGTAGCGGTGTTGCGGCGTTTTGTCCTTTGTTTTTTGTTGGATGCCCATGCTTTTGCCGTTGACGAACAATTCGGCGCTGTCGTAATTCGTATAGACAAAAACCGGTGTGGTTTGGCCTTCGCGCCCTTCCCAGTTCCAGTGCGGGAGCATGTGCAGCGTTTCGTCCTGGGTGTTCCATCGGCTTCGGTACAGATAATACCTGTCCTTGGGCAATCCGGCCAAATCCGAGATACCGAAATAAGAGCTGCGCGACGGCCAGTGCTCGTCGTACGGCCACGGTTCGCCCAAATAGTCGAATCCGGTCCATACAAATTCACCGATGACCCAAGGCTTGTCGTCCTGCAAGATAAAATCGTCTTCGGGCAAATTCGACCATACGCAGGACTCCAAATCGTAGGAAGAACACTGGTGGTCCGGATAGTTTTTGTCCTTGGCGGGTTCGACAGGAAACTTGTAGACGCCACGCGAACTGATGGTCGACGCGGTTTCAGAACCCAGGATAAACCCTTGCGGAAACGCCTTGTGCGCGTCTTCATACAAATGCGTGCGGTAGTTGAGCCCGGGGATATCGAGCAGCGCGCCAAAACCCGATTCCATGGTTTGCTTGACCTGGTCCATCCCCACGGTAACGGGGCGCGTCGGATCTTCGCGATGGAACACGTCTTGCAGGAATTTGGCGCGTACCAAGCCTTCGGCGCCGTATTGGTCGGGCACCTCGTTACCGGCGCTCCACATCACGATGCTCGGGTGGTTGCGCGTGGCGCGTACGAGGTTGGCGACGTCTTTTTCGGCATACTGCTCGAAGAACAGGTTGTAGCCGTTTTCGACCTTGGGTTTGCCCCATTCGTCGAAGCTTTCGGCCAGGAACAAAAAGCCCATTTCGTCGGCCAGTTCGAGCTGTTCGATAGAAGGCATGTTGTGCGACGAACGGATGGCATTGCAGCCCAAGTCCTTTAAAATCGTCAACTGTCTGCGCAACGCCGATTTGTTGATTGCGGCACCCAGCGGCCCAAGGTCGTGGTGCAGGCAAACGCCCTTGAATTTGGTGGCCTTGCCGTTGAGGACAAATCCTTTTGCGGCGCTGTATTCGACCGATCGGATGCCGAATTTGATCGATTGTACATCCTTGAGCGTGCCGTTGGCGTACAACTCGGTGACCGCCGTATACAGATAAGGCGTTTCGGGACTCCACAAATGTGGTGCTTTTACGGTCAGGTTTTGCTCGAAGGTATCTTTTGCGGTTTGTTCATTTTGGAACGTGGCGACGGTAGTTCCGTTGGCGTCTTCGATCCTTGTGGACATCGTCAGGTTTTGTCCGGCGGTTTTGGCTTTTATGTTGACGGTTGCGGAATTCGCGTCGATTTTTGGCGTGGTGATGAACGTGCCCCATTGCTCAAAATTCTCGGGGTTCTTGACAATAAGGCTCACTTTGCGGTACAATCCCGCACCGGGGTACCAACGCGACGAGAACGGCAGGTTCGTCAGTTTGACCGCCAACGTATTGGTTTGGTTGGGCAACAAATCCTTGCTGATGTCGATGTAAAAATAGGCATATCCATAAGCCCATTGCCCGACCTGCTTGCCGTTAAGGTACACCACGGGCTGGCTCATCGCGCCGTCAAAAACGAGCAGCGCTTGTTTACCGGGCTTGAAATCGGGTAGGGTAAAGGTCTTTCGGTACCAGCCTGTGCCGATGTGTGGCAACGCGCCGGTGCGCCCGGTTTTCTCTGTCGGTATTTTTTCGTTGTTCTGCTCTATGGCCACTACCTGTCGGTCCCATTCCTTGTCGAAAGGCCCGGTGATGGCCCAATCGTGCGGGATGGATACTTTTTCCCAGCCCGAATCGTCGAAGTTTGTAGCCGACGCCGTGTCATCGGTTGATCGCGAGAATTTCCAGCCGTCGGACAAAAGCGTATGGGAACGCGTCGTATCCTTGGCGCCCGAGCATCCGGCCAAATATCCCATCAAAAGCAAAAACAATGAAAAACGAGAAACAGCAATCAAAGACATAGTATTTTGTTTATTCGGCAAGTTACGACTATCATTCCCATCAAAGGCGGTCACCCCACCAGATTGTGCCGTCATGCCTACTGGTTTTCGATGGCATGTGGTTCTCAAATTGCGATCTGTACAATATATTGAAGCCACTGTTGCGAAATCGTTAAAAAATGAACTTCGTGCTGCGATTTTGATAATTTTCAGTAAATTTATGAATGTCGCCTTCGTTCCAAGATGAGTGAGGCCAACCGTATACGTATTCACACCTAAATCAATAATCATGGGAAAGTTTGTAATTTCGAAAAGGGCCAACGGTGAATTCCAATTCAACCTGGTTGCAGGAAACGGCCAGAATATTCTGTCAAGCGAGGGATATTCGGCAAAACCGAGCTGTTTGAACGGCGTCGAATCGGTACGCACCAATTCGCAGGACGATGCCAGATTCGAAAGAAAGGACTCCTCGAACGGCAAGTATTACTTCAACCTCAAGGCCAGCAACGGGCAGGTCATCGGCAGCAGCCAAATGTATGAAAGCGCATCGGGACGCGACAACGGCATCGAGTCGGTCAAGACCAACGCGCCATCGGCCACGGTAGACGATCAATCTTAGTTACAAACCATCTTCGGATGGTTTTTTTGTGCGGCGGTTATTTTTCGTGCAGAATTATTGTGAGAATTTTTCTGTTATGAGGTAAAAATAAGATACAAAACAGTTCTATTGCTTCTGTTTTTCGCTTATTTCTGCCCTAAGTTGCTTTGTGTTCGCGAAATTCAGAAAGGAATAGAAAAATAATGCCTTTGTCTGATTTGGTATCTTGATTTGCTGGGCGCTATTTCCTTCCGAGAATATTTGACTTAGATAGGATTTTGGAATTGCCAACTGCTTTTCTAAATCGTTGCGGCTTAAACCGAACTCCTTAGTTTTTTCAAGTATCCAATTTGCTGTTACGGTGTCAGATTGAAAAGAGAAAACGGCTGGCTTAATTTTAATGTCAAAGTCGATTCCGACAACCACTGCCTTGCAACGGTCGTACAGTTCTTTATTGGATAAAATGATACCATTGTGTAATTCTGACTGTTTGATGACAACGGTTGCAAAATTGGTATCAATTTCGACCAATTTAATTTCTATCCCGACACGTTTATAATTTTGTATCGAGGCCGATATTTGATGTAATTGATCGTCATCGATAGGTAATTTGCTCCATTCCATTTTTCAAAGATAGGGAAGCCAAGTCTATTTTAGGGTTTTGCGGCGGTTACTTTCCAAATAAGAAACTGAAAAAAAGTATTCCAGTTAATCATTCTGCGGTTTGGCTAAATGCCAATAATATGCCCAAGTAATTAGTAGTAAACAAAAAAATGTCATTTTGAGAATATTCTGACTATGACTGTCTACGTTGCTGTCACTATGGCAGACACTCCTGGAAAATTGAAATTTCCCATCCAAAATTTGTCATTTTTCCATCGTTTATCGCAAAACCAATAGTTATTCAAATCGTTCGTATATTTGAAATAATTTCAAATTAATGCGAAAAACTCTGAGTAACGGGGAGTCAAACTCTTTTAAAGGATGATTAAGATAAATCAAATAAGGCGCAAGGCATTGTTGTCAGTTTTGTTGTGCATGATGTCAGGCAGTTTGCTACATGGACAAGAAAATAAGATACTGAACCGGCTGAACAGGGCCATCGATTCTTCCAAATTATATGACAATCGTAAAATCGCGACAATCGACAGTTTGAGGAAATCACTAAAGCTTGTAGATGACAGTGACTTAATTAAACAGTTCGATCTGAACCAGCAGCTATTTGATCATTACAGTGTTTTTAAACGGGACTCTGCTTTTGCATATGCCCAACAAACGCTACTTGTCGCCGAGAAAATTAATGATAAGTTTTATTTGGTAAAGGCAAAAGTTAATTTGGCCAACATATGCGTTTCGGCAGGGATGTATAAGGAAGGTCTGGATTACCTGTTTTCTGTGGATGTTAGTCAAATTACCGCGGCAAACGGTTCATTGTACTATGGCTTGCTTGGAAGATGTTATGGCGATATGGCAGAATACAGCAGCATTCCGTATTTCAATAAAAAGTACTCCGCGCTTGCAAAGGAAAGTAGGGTCAAAGCACTTCAGCTCACGGAACAAGGTACTTTTTTCAATAGTTTCCTGAAAGCATTTAATCTGTATCAGGATGGCGATATTGCCCAGGCCGAGGCTGACTTTTTGACTTTACTCAAAACGGCAACCGGAAAACGCGATCAGGCCTTAGTCAATTATATGCTTGGCGAACTCTACCACGGTGCCAATCATGACGACAAGGCGATTCCTTATTATGCGGCGTCGGCGATTACCGACGTAGAGGTTTCTACAAAGGAGTCCTTGGCGTTGATCAAACTTTCTGAGATTCAATTCAGGAAAAGGAATTTGCAAGTGGCGTCAGGACTGATCCGAAAGGCTTATGACGATGCGTTATTTTATGGCGCACAGCAAAGAAAGTTACAGGTGGGTGCCATTCTTCCGTTAATTGAGCAAGAGATTTTAGACAACGCAGAGCGCGAAAGAAAACGGTTGTATTTGCAGTATGTCGTGGCCACAATCGTATCGGTTACCATGATATTTTTCTGCGCGTTGATTTTTATTCAGTACAGGAGAATCAAAAAGGCAAGGAAGACCATTGCCGAGGCGCACAATGCGCTCGAAAAAATAAATTTAGAATTGGTCAAGGTAAATGAAAAGGTCAATGCAAGAAGTGCCGAAATTGCAATTATTAACGACAGGTTGTCTGAATCCAACAAAATTAAGGAAGAGTACATCGGCTTCTTTTTTAGCGAATACGACGACATTTTCGAAAAGTTCAACGAGCTAAAAATCAACATTGGAAAGGACATTGATTCAGGGAACACGGCAAATGCAAAGTACAGGCTGACCAAATACGACCTCAAACGCGAAAAAGAAAAGTTGCTGCACAATTTTGACACTGCGTTTATCAGCTTGTTCCCCAATTTCATTAAAGAGTTCAATGCGCTGATGAAAGAAGGCGAGCAGACCATCCTCAAGGCTGACCAGATATTGAATAAAGAACTCCGAATTTTTGCCTTGATCAGATTGGGCGTCACACACAATGAAAAGATAGCGCAGATACTCGGCTACTCTGTCAACTCCATTTATACGTACAAAACCAGGGTGCGAAACAAGTCAGTCATCGAGAATGAAGGTTTTGATAAGGTGTTGCTGGCTAATACGACATTAAAGGCATAATCATTCACAGTTGAGGCAGATTTTGGTAAAAGTCGATTGGTAATTATTGAATTTTGTAGTATTAAAATTATCAAATCTTAAAATTTACATCAATTTATTTTCAATTTCCCTTAAAAATATCTATACGGTTTATATCGTTATAGTTTATTTAAATAATTGTAATTCAGGTTTTTGTAATTCTGTAACAGCTAAAATCTTCTTGATATTTCTATACGGTATTTTGGGTTTGGTTTAACACACCCTAATTTTTGTTCCTTTGTTTCGCTATCACCAACATTTAGTGCGGTAGCAACAAATCAAAAACTAAAAACGTGATGAAACTCTTTTTACCAATTGATTTTTTAGAGACTTACAGAAAGCGGTCATTTTTGTTGTTCTTTCTGTTCGCATTATTTTTATCGGCCAATGCGTTTGCGCAAAGCCAAGTGACCGGTGTCGTATATGACGAGCAGCGCCAGCCACTTCCAGGGGTAACAATCAAGGAGCAAGGTACTTCGAACAATACTGCTACCGATGCAGACGGACGGTTTACATTGCGCCTTTCAAACGCAAGTCCTACGCTGGTGGTTTCTTTTGTCGGTTATACTGAAACGACCGTAAAAGTAACCGGTGGCAATGTGGAGGTCTTCATGAAGCCAGACGCGGTCACACTCGAAGACGTAGTAGTGATTGGATACGGAAAAACGAAAGCCAAAGACCTGACCGGGTCGGTTTCGACAATCGATTTAAGCAAAACCAAAAACCAACCGGTTGCAGACATCGGTCAAGCCATGCAAGGACGTGCCGCTGGTGTCCAGGTTGTTGCCGCTGGTGAACCGGGTGGTAATGTGACGTTCAGGATTCGGGGAACAGGAACAATAGCCAACAATAATCCGTTGATTGTAGTTGATGGAATGCCTTTGAACGGCGGTCTCAATCAATTGAATACAAACGACATAGAGTCTATAAGTGTTTTAAAGGATGCGTCGTCTACCGCGATTTACGGAGCAAGGGGAGCCAATGGCGTCATCATCGTTACCACCAAAAGAGGCGCCAAGAAAGACGGCAGCACGTTGAGTTTCGACACTTTTACAGGAATACAAAGTGCCGCCAATCAAGTCGATGTGCTTAATGCCTCGCAATTCGCGGCGCTCAATAATGAGATGCTGACCAATGGCGGACTCACGCCAAATCCTGAATGGACAGATCCTACGACATTGGGTACCGGTACCGACTGGGTTGGCGCACTTTTCAACCCTGAATTGATGTCAAGCTATACCTTGTCTTACGGCAGTAAGAGCGAAAAATCAAATCTGTATTTCTCGGGCAATTATTTCAAGCAAAAAGGAATTGTCCTGGGAACCGATTACCAACGTTTTTTGGTTCAGATCAATAGCGACACCAAAGTCAAGAACGCGATCAAGATCGGCAACAGCCTGAAATTGGCCAACGACATCAAAAGCCGCGGCGATTATAACATCAGGAATACTTTGCTTGCCAACCCGACCCAACCCATCAAAGACGAAACAGGAAATTATACAGGCCCGGAAGGAAATCCGCTGTATTCAGGCGATGTGCTCAATCCGATCGGACAGGCAAACCGTGTCGAATCAACGACCAAAGGATATAATCTTCAGGGGAACATTTTTGCGGAGATTAAGTTTTTGAAGAATTTTACCTTTAAGTCATTGGGCGGATTGGAAGCCAATTTTTGGTTCGACCGCACCTGGTCGCCCAAATATTCATGGGGCCCGAATGTACAAGCCAACTCTTATCTGTACCAAGGCACAAACAGAAGCATTACGCTTTTGTGGGACAATGCGGTTACGTATGATGCCAACTTTGGAAAACACCATCTCAATGTGGTGGCGGGAACCAGTTCCCAGGAAAACAAATTTGATTTTTTGAATGGATCGATCCAAAAATTTGCAAGTGACAATACTCAGCAAATCGACAGCGGAACACTCTTGCCAACAGTTGGCGGCAACGCGTCGGAATGGGCGATTCTCTCTTATCTGGGGCGCGTCAATTATGATTATGACGGCAGATATTACCTTACCGGTACAATTCGTCGCGACGGTTCGTCCCGTTTCGGAGAAGGCAACAAATGGGGCTGGTTCCCGTCGGCGGCTTTCGCATGGCGTATCTCCAAAGAGCGCTTTATGGAGAATGTGCGTGCGGTCAGCGATCTTAAATTAAGGTTTGGTTATGGTGTTACTGGGAATCAGGAAATCGGGAATTATGCGTTTTCGTCTTCTTACAATACGGTACTTTACAATTTCAATAATACCAATGTTGGTGCGGTAGTTCCTACGGTGCTTCCCAATTCAAACGTAAAATGGGAAGGCCAGGAGCAATACAACATCGGATTGGATGCGGCTTTCCTCAAAAACAGATTGAGTTTTACCGTCGACGGCTATGTGAAAAATACCAATGACATGCTCGTGCCGATGTCGGTGCCGGTGACTTCAGGTTATTCCGACATTTACGTTCCTTCTATAAATGCAGGTCGAATTGTCAACAAAGGCGTAGAATTTTCACTTTCGTCCAAGAATTTGACCGGTGCCTTTCAATGGAGTACCGATGCGGTGTTCTCCTACAACAAAAACAAAGTGGAAAGCATCAACGGGAACACACCGATCATCACGGGCAGTACCGGTTTGAACAGCAGCATTTCGCTTATTCAGGCAGGTTATCCCGTCAACGTCTTTTACGGCTATGTGACCGAAGGCATTTTCCAGACGCAAACCGATGTCAACAACCACGCCGTGCAAACAGCCGGGAACAATCCGGCTACAAGCACCGCTGCGGGCGATATCCGATTTAAAGATTTGAACAGCGACGGAATCATCAACGACAAAGACCGTACATTTTTAGGCAATCCCAACCCAAAGTTCAGTTATTCTTTGAACAATAGTTTTTCCTATAAGAATTTCGATTTGAGTATTTATTTCCAAGGTGTTTACGGAAACGACATCTACAATGCCAATCGGATGTACACCGAATCGATGTCTGTCATCAATAACCAAAGCACCGCTGTTTTGGGCAGATGGAACGGACCGGGCAGCACCAACACCATGCCAAGGGCTGTCTATGGTGATCCGAATGGCAACGCGCGCGTATCCGACCGGTTCATCGAGGACGGCTCGTACCTCAAACTCAAAAACATCAACCTGAGCTTTACTTTGCCAAAGGATGCTTTCGAATCGGTTTTCTCTGAAGCTCGGATTTATTTCTCCGCCCAAAACTTATTTACCATTACGGACTACAGTGGATTTGACCCAGAAGTTTCGGTAAGTGGTATCGATAACAATGTGTATCCGGTGACAAGGATATTCTCTGTAGGATTTAATGTTATATTTTAATAAACGATGAAAATGAAATATGCTAAAATTTGCCTGATGTTTTTATTGTCGCTTTCATTGGTGCAATGCAGTGACGATTTCTTGGATAAAACCCAACCAGACACCATCAACACCGAAAATTACCCGACGACTGCCGAAGAATTGGTTACCGTAGTCAATGGCGCCTACCAGCCGCTTCAATGGGCAAAACTCTACAACCTCAGAATGTGGACTACCGATATTTTCGCAGGCAACAGTATCGTGGGTGCCGGTGGAGGAGAAGACGGAATAGAGACGACCAACCTTGCGAATTTCGTCACCAACAGCTCCAATGAAGGTGTACTCGATCTTTGGCGCGGACCGTGGCCAGGAATCTTGCGTGCCAATATCGTCATCAAAGAAGCGCCGGCCATGGCTATCGATGAAGCGATCAAAAACCGCAGTCTTGGTGAAGCCTATTTTTTAAGGGCACAATATTACTTTATTTTGGTTCGGTTTTTCGGCGATGTGCCGCTCATTACCGAGCCACAAAATTCAGACAGCGATTTGTATCCGGCACGCACTTCCGCCAGCACCGTGTATTCCCAAATCGTAAGCGATCTTGAAAACGCCATCCAATTGCTGCCCACCAAGCAACAATACGCAGATGCCGACAAAGGCCGGGCGTCTAAAGGGAGTGCTATGGGAATGCTTGCAAAAGTCTACCTGACTTTACAACAATGGCAACAGGTCGTAACCCTCACCACAGAATTGGAAAGCATGGGCTACAGCCTTAACACCAACTATGCCGATAATTTCCGCGCACAAACCGAAAACTCGGACGAATCGCTTTTTGAAGTGCAATATGTAGCCAACGCGGGCTATGACTTTTGGAGCAACGAGAACCAAGCCTCTTGGACAAGCGCTTTCATGGGGCCGAGAAGTTCCAACCTCGTGGCGGGAGCCTATGGCTGGAACCAACCTACCGCCGAGTTCGTAAGCAATTATGAGTCGGGCGACTTGCGCAAAGACGTCACGGTGTTGTATGACGGCGGACCAACTTTCGAAGGCACCAGTTACAGCCCGTCATGGTCGAATACGGGATACAACGTGCGCAAGTTTTTGGTTCCGCAAAGTATCAGTCCATCGTTTGACAGCAGCCCGCTCAATTTTCCGGTGTTGCGCTACGCAGACGTCTTGCTGATGAAGGCCGAAGCGTTGAACGAATTGGGACAGACCGCGCAAGCCGAAGCGCCGTTGAACCAGGTACGCAGCCGCGCCGGACTCGGAGCTATTGCAACCGGAATGTCGCAACTCGATTTTCGCTATGCAGTGCTCAAGGAAAGAAGAATCGAATTGGCATTTGAAGGCCATCGTTGGTTCGACCTTGTACGCGTGGACAACGGTCAATACGGATTGAATTTCCTGCATTCCATTGGCAAGACCAATGCAGACCAACACTTTCTGTTGCTCCCGATACCGCAAATCGAGCGTGACAGAAACCCTAACTTATCTCAAAATCCAGGCTACTAAAAAATGGTTATTATGAAGAATAGAAATCAGAATACAAGATGGGCTAAATGGGCATTAATGCTGCCTTCGCTTTTATTGGTATTGTTTAGCTGTACGAACGATGACGAATTGAATGACAATATTGGCCAGGCGGGACCTTTAAAACTATCCGTGTCAACTACCGAACTCGTGCTGGACCCGAGCATGTACCTCAACAACTTTACTTTTACTTGGACCACCGGAACCAACCAAAACACGGGCTCTTCGATATCGTATAAATTGGAAATCGATAAAACCGAGAATAATTTTTCGAATCCAATTGAATACGATTTTGGTACCAACAAATATGCGTTCGATTTGAACGTAGCGACACTGAACCAAATACTGTTGACGACTTTCAATGCACAAGCGGGAACACCCATCGCATTGCAGGCGCGAATCACAGCGACATTCGCCGATCAGAGCGTACCTGTTCAAACCTCAACGGTCGATTTGACATTTACGCCGTACCAGCCGTTGACAACAACATTGTTTATAGTAGGAAGCGCTACCCCAAATGGTTGGGATATTGGAAATTCGGCACAACTGACCGTTTCGTCCACGAATCCGGCGGAATTTGTCTACAACGGACAGCTAAGCAACGGTACTTTCAAGTTTGCCGTAAACCAAGACGGTTGTTTTTGCCAGGATTTTTATACCAAAGACCCTACAGATTCCAACAAAATGGTCTACAACCAGAATGGAAGCGGTGACGATCTTCAATGGAATATTACCGATGCGGGCAATTACACGATTACAGTAAATGTTCTCGATCTGACCATTAACATACAATCTGTCGGCACTCCGCCGTTCACGCAGCTTTGGATGGTAGGCGATGCGACCCCGAGTGGTTGGAACATCGATACCCCGCAACCTTTTACAGTCACAGCCGACCCGTATATTTTTACTTATGAGGCCACATTGACGCCGGGCAACTTTAAAATTCTTGCCGGTGCGACGGGCAATTGGTGCGGGCAGTGGTACAGGCCTTTGGTCGACAACCAAGTTTTGACAGAAACAACAGTAGCGCAAAATTCAGGATGTGACGTAGACAACAAATGGCAAGTAACCAGTGCGACAGCGGGAAGGTATAAAATCACATTGAATACTCTAACCAACGTCATCAACATCACGCCGGTAGAAGTGTACCTTATCGGCGATGCCACGCCAAACGGCTGGAATATGGGGTCTTTTACGCCAATGAGCAAAAGCGGTGGCGTCTACACCTGGACGGGTAATCTAAACGCAGGCGAATTTAAATTCACTAAATTCAACACCAATTGGTGCGACGGAACAGAAATTGTGGCAGCTTCCCCAAGCCAAAGTATCAGCAACACCGCTTTTGGGTTCAATGAAAACTGTTCCGGGAACGATTACAAATGGGTAGTGACGGCGGCTCAAGCAGGCACGCATACCATTACATTGAACCTCAATACCAATTCGCTAACAATCAACTAAGATGAAAAACAGATTGAATATTTCGAGATTTATATTTTGCTTCAGTTTTGCCATAGCGTTGGCCTGCAACAATGACGACGATGCAGGCGCCATCTATTATGCACCTGATCCGGTCACGCAAAAAGTAGAACTTTCTACAAACAAAGGGGCTTATATGCCGGGTGAGGCGGTTCAGATGAAAGCAGATAAAATGTATAGCAACGCCATGATCCGGTACAGTCATCTGGGTACCACGATCAGCGAAGAGCCCTTTACCGCCACTTCATGGACGTGGACACCACCATCGGACGACTTTAAAGGATATATGGTAGAAGTTTATGTCCCTAACAGCGATGGAACAAACACCGTTTTGGGAACCACCGCAGTTGATGTATCGTCCGATTGGGCCAAATTTCCGCGTTATGGATTCCTTTCTGAATATGGTAACAATACCGAATCGGAAAGGACTGCTATTATCGACAACCTCACCAAATTCCACATCAATGGCCTGCAATTCTACGATTGGATGTACAGGCAACACCAGCCGCTTGCCGGTTCGGTCAGCAATCCGATGCCGGTGTGGAACGATATCATTAATCGCGACAATTACAAAACCACCGTCGAAAGTTACATTGCCAAAGCGCACGAAAAAAACATGAAGGCGATGTTTTACAACCTTGCTTACGGTGTACTCGATGATTACAACCATAGCCTGATTACGCCGCAAATGTTCATCTACAAAGATGCCAATCACAACACAATCGATTTCCATCCGCTTGCCGCACCTTTCATCAGCAACATTTACCTCACCAATCCCGCAAATACCGATTGGCAGAATTATTTGGCGCAACAAAATAACGATGTCTACCAGGTTTTCGACTTTGACGGATATCACATTGACCAACTCGGCGATAGGGGTAATGTTTACAATTATGGCGGTACAGGAGTAGACCTCAAAAACACATTCGCGCCATTCATTGCTGCGATGAAAACCGCACATCCCAACAAACACTTACTTTTCAACGCCGTCAATCAATTTGGTCAGCAGCAGATGGCCAATGAATCGCTCGACTTTTTGTACAGTGAAGTTTGGTCGCCAAATGAAGGTTTTAAAGACTTAACCAAAATTTTGTCGGACAATGCAACTTACAGCAACAATACCAAAAACACGGTTCTTGCCGCTTACATGAACTACAACAAAGCCAACGGGCAAGGCGTGTTCAATACCCCTGGGGTTTTGCTGGCCGACGCGGTTATTTTTGCGTTCGGTGGATCGCACCTTGAATTGGGCGAACACATGCTGGCCAAGGAATATTTTCCGAACAAAAACCTGAGCATGACCGCAGAATTAAAGTCATCGCTTGCAGAATATTACGATTTCTTGGTGGCTTACCAGAATTTGTTGCGCGACGGCGGTGCTTTTAATGAGCCGGTTGTCAGTACGGGCGATGGAAAAATCAATGTCGGGAGTTGGCCGCCAAGTATGGGAAAAGTTTCGGTTGTGGGCAAACAAGTCGGTGCCAAACAAGTTGTGCATCTGCTTAACTTCACCAATGCCAATTCGCTCAACTGGCGTGACACAGACGGCAATCAAAACACGCCGACAGACATCAAACAGGCTGTCGTAAACATCAAAGTAAATGGCACCGTCAACAAAGTCTGGTATGCTTCACCCGACACCAACGGAGGAGCGGCGGTTGCATTGACCTACACGCAGAACGGAAACAGCATCAATTTAAAAATACCATTCCTGAAATATTGGGGAATGATTGTCATCGAATGAGTTAGTTGATTATATTTTTTAGCCCCCGGTAAATCTTCGGGGGTCATTTTTTTAAACCGGAAATACACCACAATGAAGAAGTTTTTTTTAGTAGCGTGCCTTTGCGCCGCGATGGTTTTAGTAAACGCACAAGAATTGAAATCGCCTGCCGGGAATCTGGTCATGAAATTTGACATCCAGCCAGATGGTACGCCATCCTACAAGCTGACCTACAAGGGAAAAGAAGTGATTAAAACCAGCAAATTGGGATTGACGTTGAAAAACGACCAAAAGTCGCTGTTGAATGATTTTACGGTGTCCGATACCAAAACAACTTCATTTGATGAAACTTGGAAACCCGTTTGGGGCGAAGTCGCTTCCATCCGCAACCATTACAATGAAATGGCCGTCACGCTGAACCAGCGCGAAACGAACCGTCAGATGATTATCCGCTTCCGGCTTTTTAACGAGGGCTTGGGCTTTCGGTATGAATTTCCGCAGCAAAAGAACCTCAACTATTTTGTAATCAAGGAAGAGCGCACCCAATTTGCGATGACGGGCGACCACACCGCATTCTGGATTCCAGGCGACTATGATACGCAGGAATACGATTATACCGAATCCAAACTTTCTGAAATAAGAGGGCTGATGGAAAAATCAATCACCAGCAATCTGGCGCAGACGTCGTTTTCTCCAACCGGCGTACAAACGTCTCTAATGCTCAAAACCAAAGACAATATCTACATCAACCTGCATGAAGCGGCGCTGATCAATTATGCCTGTATGCACTTGAATCTTGACGACAAGAATCTGATTTTTGAATCGTGGCTGACCCCTGATGTAAAAGGGGACAAAGGCTACATGCAATCCCCTTGTCAATCACCCTGGAGAACAATTATGGTGAGTGACGATGCGCGGGATGTGTTGGCATCGAAAATGACCTATAATCTTAACGAGCCTTGCAAAATTGATGATACTTCATGGATAAAACCCGTAAAATACGTTGGTGTTTGGTGGGAAATGATCACCGGCAAAACTTCTTGGTCTTACACCAATGAATTTCCATCCGTACAATTGGGCGTTACCGATTACAGCAAAGCCAAGCCAAACGGCACACATGGCGCGACTACCGCAAACGTAAAAAAATACATCGACTTTGCCGCAAAACACGGATTTGACAGCGTTTTGGTTGAAGGCTGGAACGAAGGCTGGGAAGATTGGTTTGGCAACTCCAAAGACTATGTATTCGATTTTGTGACGCCTTATCCTGATTTTGATGTCAAAGCTATACATGAATATGCAAAATCAAAAGGCATTAAGATGATCATGCACCACGAGACATCGGGTTCTGTGCGCAACTATGAACGCCATATGGATGCCGCCTATAAATTCATGAAAGACAACGGATATGATGCCGTAAAGAGCGGCTATGTAGGTCCAATACTCCCACGCGGAGAAAATCATTACAGCCAATGGATTGTCAATCATTACCAATATGCGATTGAAAAAGCGGCGCAATACAAAATCATGGTGAATGCCCACGAAGCGGTACGACCGACCGGAATTGCGCGTACCTACCCGAATCTCATCGGGAATGAAGCTGCCAGAGGAACCGAATATCAAGCTTTTGGCGGTTCCAAGCCAAATCACGCCGCAATACTCCCATTTACAAGGTTGATCGGCGGCCCGATGGATTACACACCCGGTATTTTTGAAATGGATTTAAAGAAATTTAGTCCAAACAACAATTCCCACGTAAATGCTACGATAGCCAATCAACTGGGATTGTATGTCACGCTCTACAGTCCGCTTCAAATGGCAGCAGATCTACCGGAACACTACGACCAATTTCCAGATGCTTTTCAATTCATCAAAGACGTTGCGGTAGACTGGGATGACAGTGAATATCTTGAAGCCGAACCAGCTAAATATGTTACCGTTGCAAGAAAGGCAAAAGGGACCAACAACTGGTTTGTGGGTAGCGTTGGTGGAATACAGTCCCGTACATCGACAATCTCTTTTGACTTTTTGGAATCGGGTAAAACCTACATCGCTACGATATATGCTGATGCCAAGGACGCAGATTACAAAACAAACCCGCAGGCCTATCAGATTACAAAAGTTGTCGTGAACAACAATTCAAAATTGTCGCAATTCGTAGCGCCGGGAGGTGGTTACGCTATTAGCGTCATGGAATCGACGAAAAGTGAGGCAAAAGGGCTAAAGAAAATTTAGGAGATAGAAGCCAATAGCATTGATATTCGGAAGATCCAACAAAATCAAGATGTATTCATGTGACGAAAGTCGGGGGTGAAAAGATGAGAAGCTGCGCGCGCGCAAACGCAAGTACATACGAATGTAGTGCCTTTTTTGTTTAACAACTTGATTTTTAATAACATACACTCTAAAATTTAAATTGCATTTTTTATGCGACACTTTTCAAGAGGGTACCCCCTATAATCAAGTAAGTTGCCTTGAACGAAAACCAAAAAAATATTGGGTATGGGGTCAAAAATAAAGAACACCGACAAAACTTTTTGGCTTTTGTTCGGTGTTCTTTAAAAATGGAACTTGATATAGGATAAGCGGATAGTAGTGGCTCAAAAATTTTTAACTCTGGCGATCAGTTTTAGTTTTATGGCCTAATTCCTAATGACTTGATTTGGGTCATAAATATTGTTCTTGTAACTCAGATAATTCTCTTCTGTAATGAGCCAGGATTTGCCAACTTTACTGGCTTTCAATAGGCCGATGCGACAATGATGTGTGATTGTCGCGACTGACTTTTGGGTCATCGTGGCCACTTGTCGAACCTTATAATTTCTTTCGCCTGAGACTTGCTTGGCGGGATTTCTACTAAGATGATCCTCGATTTGATCGATAATATTGTTAATCACTTTTTTTGAAAGTGAATCTACCAGTTCCGGCATCCAATCGATTTTGTGGAATTTCCCGTCTATTACCACACCGAAGTCGTTATGTGCTATTGGTCCCATTTTATTCGGCTTTATTACAGATTTCGATTATTCTTTCATTTTGAGGAACGTTAATTTCTCCAAGATTGGTCGTGTAGTAAAACATTTCGAGTTTGATGGTCAAATCGTTGGCGCTAATCACATTGTACTTCGAGACATAACCCGATGATTTCGTGTAAGTCAAAACGCCATCTTCGATGGTGTAATCACCTTCAGTCGTGGACTGTTCACAGTAGTTCGTCATCCCAACTTGGTACATGCGAAACTTTCCGACAATCGCGCCGCCGTCAGCGGAAAATTGATAATAGTTGTATTGATCCTCGCAATCACTAATGGCTTGGATTTGACCATTAACGGATTTGTGACTGAGGTTCCAACGACCTGATAAATGTTGCGTTTCCGGCGGAGTGTTCGGTACTGTTGGTTGAGAAATGTCGTCGCTGCTTGAACAGGCGAACGTTGACGCAAATAGCGCCATCAAAAGGATTTTTTTCATGATGTGGTAGTTAAGCGGTTCGTATTCTTTGAAAATAAAAGAGCGCAGCCTTCTCCGCGCGCCGCCAGGCCTACCACGGCCTACAAGAACAACGGATACAGCCACGCCCAGACGGGCGCGTTGTAACACTATCTGTCCTTGTCATTTTGAAGTGGTAGTTCGGCGACTGACAATAATGCTAACAGCACGATTATTATATAGTAAACTAAGCGTGATTGGTCAACCCGAGGTGAAAAATTCTAAAAGCTGAAGCGCAATGTGCTTTTGGGACGGTTTACATCTTTTTGTATAATCCGTAATCCGAATGCTCAAGCAATTTGCCTCTGGCTTTTTTCAAGATGCTATCGGTTGTTCGTTCACGGATGCCAAATGATTTACCCAAATTTACCGCTTCCTTTCTGCTAAATGTTGAAGGCAATGCTTCAAAGAACGTTCTCTTTTTGCTTCCAATTTCAAACATAATGTCTTCAGTTTGTTTCGGAAGATTCCCAAAAACAACGATACTATGTTGAATGTAAACGTCAATCAATGTAAGAGCGGTGTCAAAATCTTCGTCTAAACAAAGAATCTTCGTGCTCTCCCTTGAGTTTTCAAAGTGGCGTATCGCAGATAAAATCATGCAAATCCGGTAAAGAATCAATCCATGTCTTTTCACAATGCTGTCTGCGTTTCCTTCGACAAACAAACCTACTTCGCTGAGGTACTTGTCAAAAGCCCGATTCAGTTTTTCCCATTGTGATTTGGTTAGTTCGAAATACACATTCGTGTTTTTGTAAAATTTGACGAGTTCATTCGTTTTCACCGACAGCGACCTAAAGTGCTCGGTTAAATTCATGGAGCCTGCCTCGGGTGATGGGTCGTTCCAAACCGAAGTGGACTCGAACGAATAGAAAATGAATCGGCTAAACAATCCGTCTTCAGCCGAAGGAATAATGCCCTTGACCTGATTCGGCGTGCCGGTCAATGCAATGGACAACTTCGGTTCGTCAATTTCTACATATTCTTGACTTGCCTTTCTCGTAGACGAAATTGACTCATGATGAAATGCCTGTCGCATAATGTAAGAGTAAGAGCCCCACTCTTGTTTGAAAGCTTGAGCCATCGCATCTGCTTCGGTCTCGCAGATGATACCGGAGCCGCCATTCATCTGAAGGTGCATGTAAATTGCTGCGGTACTTGCATTGCCAGGAATAAGCACAACTTTCAAAGGTGGCTCAATCGGGCGCTCTAATGCGGTGTCGCTCTCGCGGCCGCGTTTTTCTGCTTTGTACCATTTTAGTTCCTGTTCATATTTCTCTCGCTCTGCTTTCGAAGTTTTGACGGTTTCCTGATGATAGAATTTTGCCAAATCTTTTGCAAAGGTCAATGCGCCTTTGTTCGACGCGGGAGGTGCAACTACAAAAGAATATAAATTGGCAAACACAATCTTTTGGAAATACAGACCTTTGATGTTCGGCAAACAGCCAGACAACACTGTCAGCGAAGCAGTAAGAAATAGGTCTTTTTGACGCGCGTCATCAAATACATCAGTACCATTTTTAATCAATTAAGGAAGCGTCGAATATATCCATTCAGGAATGAGTGGGGTAGAGCATGTACACTGTTCGACTGTAAACTCTGTACCCGAGTCTGACATCCCATCATCAAAATTTACAGAGTTTGCAAACTTTGCAAACTCTGCAAAGTGATTGTGGTAGACGCTTTTGACGGTGTCAGTAATTTCCTTTTCACCCAAATCGAATGTCGAAACGCAGAAATCCCTTGTGTGTTCTACACTAATTCCCCATCGGTTTGCGTTACTCGCGAATTGAAAGATAAAGTTATTGCGATTGCCTTTTCGGTACTCGTTTTGCCTTTCGGTAAACTTCAGGCATTTTTCCAAAGCCTCTTCCGGTAATTGGTCGTTGTTGGCCAATTTCGAATCATTTTTCGGTGTAGGAATGAAGGTTGTTGCGTCCGGGTTGATGTGGCAATCTTCATCGTGAGAAACAAAACAAAGTCTGGTGATGTCTTTGCATTTTGGATCACATTCATGACCCACGAGTGCCTCATAGAATTTTGATACTGCTACGTAGGTTTCAAGGTGGTTAGAATTGTCCGGCTCCACTTTCACCAATACCTTTATTCCGGTGCAGGTTGGGCTGATGAATGCGCCAAACGTAAAAGGACTTGAACAAACTTTCGACTTGACGTTGTCGAGTTCTTCGCGCGGAATGTCATCAAAATCCAAGCAGACGAAACCCGAGTGGGATTTGAGGTTTGCCTGCGACCGCCCACCTTCAAAAATGCCGGACGCGGTAAACGCATCCAGCTCTTTTTTTAAGGTTTCGGCAGATTCCTCATCGCCCTTGTGCAACGCGTATCTGATTGAGTTGATTTTCGATTGGTGTTTGTCGCTTCGGATGGCCAATAGTAGATTGGTTAAATCTTCGACACCGAAGCAGCGGAAGTTTTGATAGACGCTCACAGCGCCGTAATTTTTTTTAGCCTCCATTTTACGGTCGTTTGTTTTTCAGAATGTAATTCGTGGCCATCTTCTCAATTTCGTCCGAGGTTGTTTGTCGGTTGCTGAGCAGCCATTCGTCAAGCTCTGTGCGTTTGAAATACAATTTTTTGCCGTTGGGACAAAAATGCGGGATTCGTTTCGTCGAGGTCAACTTGTAAAGGTGATTTTGTGAGACGTCGAGGTACGATGCCGCTTCATTGAGATTGAGGACATCCTTGGAAAGTAGCGACTGGCTTTCGATCATCTTTCCGAGTTCGTCGAGTTTTTGAATGATTACGTTTTCTAACATGATTTTGCTTTTTTAAACTGTTTCTGTGCCGCCTTTCAATCAATCCAAACCCAAGGCGCAAAGAGTTCTTCATGACTGTGCAGCAAAGTAAAAGCAAAAGCAAAGTGGTGACAGGAACAGAAAAAGCCTGATTTCAAAGGATTTTGTTACTATTGAAAATCAGGCTTTTATGAATAAAATATTCTATGATAGTAACTAAAAGTAATCTCGCATCGAGAAGGCGATGATTAACGAAGTATCCAGTTTCTGACTACTTTAATTTTAGCTTCGTCCGATTCTTCTGTCGGGGAAATTGTCACCAACGACATTTCAAGGAGTCTGACAATGCATAATATCAATTCGTTTGGTGTTGGCTTGTCATTAGTAACGACGAACAAACCTTTCTCGGTGAGAAAACGGTAATAAGATTTCGCCAGCTTGAATTTAAATTCGTTTTTAAACGGATATTCGTCGAAAGATCGCGCAAATCCGACTGCACCTTGTTCCCAATTCCCGTCTCCCCAAAATTGTAAGATGTCTTCGAATTTTTCATTGATATAACTAAGGTGGTGTTATGACATCAATTAGGCAACAAAAATTTGCAATAAGTGGCAATTGGGCAACAAAAAAAAGAAAACAACATCGTCAATTTGTCAACAATATCAAGGATTTGACAAATAAAAGAAACAAAATTACTTTCCGATGCAAAAATTCGCAAAAATGTTCCCCAACAACTCATCGTTGGTCACCTCGCCCGTGATCATGCCAAAATGGTACAACGCTTCGCGGATGTCAATGGCCATCAGGTCTGAAGAGAGGTTGGTCTGCAAACCGTACTGCACTTTTTGGATTTCGGCGAGCGCCTTGAGCAGCGAATCATAGTGGCGCGTGTTGGTCACGATGGTTTCGTTGTTGCGCAGCGCGCCCGTGTCGACAAACGAAATCAAACGGTTTTTGAGCTCGTCGATGCCAAGACCCTGTTTGGCCGAAATCATCAAAATTTCAGGAATTTCAGATTGGATCGATGCGGTTTGGTCTTGCGAGAGTTTATCGGCTTTGTTGCCAATGATGACCAGCGGTTTGAGCGGAAATTGGTTTTTGATCTTCTCGATTTCGACTTTCACCGCGTGCAATCCATCATTAATTATCAATTGGTCACTATTAATTAAATAAACGACCACCTGCGCCTGTTCCATCTTTTCGAACGTTTTTTTGATGCCGATGCTTTCCACGACGTCCTTGGTTTCGCGGATGCCGGCCGTGTCGATGAAACGGAATCCGATGCCGTTGATCACCAATTCGTCTTCAATAGTATCGCGCGTCGTACCGGCAATGTCCGACACGATGGCGCGTTCTTCGTTCAAAAGCGCATTGAGCAACGTCGATTTGCCCACGTTGGGTTCGCCCACGATGGCCACGGGAATCCCGTTCTTGATCACGTTGCCCACGGCGAACGAATCGATCAGGCGTTTGAGGACAAATTCGATGCGGCCCAGCAACTCCTTGAATTGAGTACGGTCGGCGAATTCGACATCTTCTTCGGCAAAATCGAGCTCGAGTTCGATGAGTGAGGCAAAATTCAAAAGCTCCTGACGCAACTGTGCGATTTCGTTAGAGAAACCGCCGCGCATTTGTTTCATCGCGATCTGGTGCGACGCTTCGTTGTCCGACGCGATCAAATCGGCGACGGCCTCGGCCTGCGACAAATCGATCTTGCCGTTCAAGAATGCGCGTAACGTGAACTCGCCAGGTTGGGCCATGCGCGCGCCTTTGCGCAACAACAGTTGGATGATTTGCTGCTGGATAAACGTCGATCCGTGGCAGGAAATCTCGATGGTGTCTTCGCCGGTGTAGGAGTTGGGCCCTTTGAACACCGATACGAGCGCTTCGTCTATCGTGAATTCGCCGTCTACGATGTGCCCCAAGTGCAACGTGTGCGACTTTTGCCGCGTGAGGTCTTTGCCTTTGATAGATCGGAACACTTGGTTGCCGATACCAATGGCTTGCTGGCCCGAAAGCCTTACGACCGCGATGGCGCCTGCGCCCGATGGCGTCGCCAACGCCACGATGGTTTCTTCGTTCATCTCTAAAATAATTTTGCCGAGTTTTGGCCTTGGTGCAAAATTACGCCAAATCGCCCAGCCGTCAAAACCCTAACAAAATGATAAACTTTGCCGTGTGTTGGTTTTGGATTTCGTAAATTTAGGGTAACCAACAGCCGCACCCATGAAAAAGATTTTATTCCCAACCGATTTTTCGGAAGTATCCAACAACGCGTTTGCCTATGCGCTCAAATTGGCCGAAACCCTCAAGGCCGAAATCATCACGTTGCATGTATACGATTTGCCCATCATCGACAACGAGGGCTTCCCCAATTACTTGCTAGAGATGTACGACGTGCTCGAGGTGGGCCAGTTTGAAAACTACAAAGGGCAGGTGCCGATCTTGCGGGACATCGCGCAAAAGCACGGGCTGGAGCACATCAAACTTTCGCACGAACTGCTCATGGGCGATCTGGTGGCCAACATCAAGATGTTGTGCAAACGCGACCATATCGAATATGTGGTGATGGGAACCAAGGGCGCGTCGGGATTAAAAGAAACGTTTCTGGGTTCGACCGCCGGTACCGTGATTGCCGAAACCGACGCCTTTGTACTGGCCATCCCCGAACACTGTCGGTACCACGCCATCACCAACATCGCGTTTACGTCACGGTTCAAGGACAAAGACCGCAAGGCGTTGCACCAGGTGGTCAAGATCGCCAAGGGGTTCAATGCGCAGGTGCATTGTTTGTACGTGCGTACGTCACATTCGGATGTCAAGGAAGTCACGATGCGCGATTGGGAATATGTATTCGGAGAGTACGATGTACAGTTCCATGTCATCGAAAACGAAAACGTCAAGGACACCATTCTTGGCTTTACCGACAACGAGAAAATAGATCTGCTCGCGATGCTGCACTACAAACGCAATTTTCTCGAGGAGTTGTTCCACCATAGTTTAACCAAAAAAATCGCGCACCACATCCAAATCCCGATTTTGGCGCTGCACGAGAATTGATATGCCGATACAAACCGTAAACCCCTACACCAACAAAGTGGTCAAGACTTTTGAAGAATTGACCGACGACCAACTCGAAAGAAAGATCGCCAAGGCCCACAAAACCTATCAGTCCTGGAGGAATACACCGCTGGAAGCCCGCGCGCGATTGCTGCAAAAAGTAGCCGAATTGATGCGCGAAAAGAAAGCCGAGTTGTCTCGTTTGATCACACTCGAGATGGGCAAACTCATTGCGCAAAGCGAGGCCGAAATCGAGATGTGCGCGTCGGTGTATGACTACTACGCAAAAAACGCCGCCGAATTCCTGAAAGACCGACCCATGAAAGTCGATTCGGGGAAAGCGTTTGTACGGCTGACATCAACCGGGATCGTCCTTGCGGTCGAACCGTGGAATTATCCGTTCAACCAAGTCGCCCGATTGGCCGCGCCCAACATTGTCGGTGGGAATGTCGTGGTGCTCAAACACGCCTCAAACGTGCCGCAATGCGCTGCCATGATCGAGAAATTGTTCAAGCAGGCGGGCGCACCTGATGGTGTTTTTACCAATCTGCGTATCGCCGCCAAACGCGTCGCGAAGCTTGCCGAAGACCAAAGGATCACAGGGATGTCGCTTACGGGGAGCGAAGCAGCAGGTGCCAGTTTTGCGGAAGCTGCGGGCAGGAACATTAAAAAATCGGTGTTGGAATTGGGTGGGAGCGATGCGTTTATCGTACTCGACGATGCCGATATTGACTTGGCCGTCGAGAAGGCCATAGCAGGCAGATTCAACAACATGGGGCAGGCATGTACGTCGTCGAAACGTTTAATAGTAATGGAAGCGGTGGCCAACACGTTCCTGCAAAAGTTCAAATCAAAAATCGAAAACCTCAAGGTAGGGGATCCCATGGACCGCGCCGCGCAAATAGGGCCGCTCAGCAGCGAGGAGGCCGCCAAGAAAGTAGTGCAACAAGTTACCGAATCGGTCAAACAGGGTGCGAAGATTTTGGTAGGAGGAAAGCGCATCGATCGGCAAGGCGCTTTTATGGAATTCACGATCTTGACCGGTATCAAGCCCGGAATGGTTGCCTACGACGAAGAGATCTTTGGCCCGGTCGCCTCGTTTTACAGGGTCAAGACCGAACAACAGGCGATTGAATTGGCCAACGCCACGCGTTTCGGGCTCGGCGGATCGGTGTTCAGTAAGGATGTCGAAAGGGCCGTTCGCGTAGCCAATCAAATCGATACAGGCATGGTGTTCATCAACAAAAATGTGGCGTCGCAACCCGATTTGCCTTTTGGCGGGACCAAGTATTCCGGGTACGGTAGAGAATTGTCGGCGCTGGGCATGGAGGAATTTATGAACAGGAAGTTGATTTATGTGCCGCAAATCGAACCATAAAAGGCTGAAAGATTACAGTTTTTCTGTACTGAAAGTATATTTTAAATCTTTATTTTTACTGTAGGGAAGGGGGCTATGAAGGTATCCCCTACGGAATATAAAAATCACTTGGATACAGATTTTCTGTACATTTTGTTAAAGTTTTCTTTTACGTTGTCGTGACTTAGGGCTTGCGATAGCAATTACTCCATTTGGTCAATATTTTAAATAGGTGTTCGGTAACCCGAGCAAAGCGAGCTGGTGACGCAATGCCCAAGGGATAAAACTTCCAGTCATCTACCCAGATGCCTGGCAACAAAAAAAGGACGCCCAATAAGACGTCCTTTATCTCACGAATAAAGTTAGATTATTTCTTAGCCGAAGCTGCCAAAGTCGTCGGATCGGCAGAGATGGCAACCCCTGGCAATTTTACAGGAGCAGCGATCTGCGCAAGGAAACTTCCCTCGACTTCACCTCTTTTGTAAGTCGTGAACGCAATTCGGTACAAGCCCATCACGAGCGATTTGGTTGGGTTTGAGGTTTCCGAAGTGATGCGCATGAGCGAATTGTATTTGCTTCCAGAAGGCTGTGCAGGCATTTCCGACGAATCGTCGTTCGAATCGATCTTGACCCACTTGGAGGTTTTTGCTTTTGACGCGACATCTTCGAGTTTCAGGATGCCTTCGGCGCGCTCGAGCTGTACCCAAGTGTCAAAGAATTTCGAAGTCTCGGTCGCGTTGGCGGTGTAATCGGCCGTCACATAATCTTTGTCGGATGGTTTGACGCTGTCCGGCGCAGGCGAAATCATACGCACGCCAATCTCAGGCGCGGCTACGGGAACCCAAACGTACACATAGTACATTTTCTTTCCGCCCACCACTTCGTCTGGGGCAGCGCCCGGTTTGATGTAGCCAAAATAGCTTTGGATATCGGTATAAGGCACACGGATTTCTTTGCCCATCACGCTTTTCTTACCGAGGTCGGCGCCAAATTTGTCAAGTTTTTGGGCCGAAGCCGTCAAGCCAATCGCCATGCACACCGCACCGGCCAATAAATTTTTCTTCATTATAAGTTAGTTTGTTTTGTTAGTCCTACTCTTGAGGATTTTCGGTTGCTCCCAGGTTAATCTGCGCGTTTTGGGGCGAACGTGCCGTGCCAAATTTATCGATATAGTTTATCGATCTGGATTGGCTGGCGTTAATTTATCAACATAATACACGTCGTTAAGTTAAATTGGGATTAAAATTCAATACGCAACCAATTAGTTGCGTATATTTGTGACGTTAAACCAACTATAATGAAGAGAGATGTGTTCCAGGCCTTGGCCGACCCCACGCGACGCGCCATCATTCTGTTGCTCGCGGCACAAGCGATGACGCCCAACGCGCTGGCGAAAGAATTTGATTTGACCCGACAGGGCGTATCCAAGCACCTCAAGATGTTGGCCGAATGTGAGTTGCTGGTCCAGCGCAAATCGGGCCGCGAAGTTTATTATCATCTGGAATCGAACAAGATGAAACAAATCGAGCAATGGCTCGAACAGTTCAGGGACCTTTTGGCCAAGCGTTTCGACCAGCTAGACGATGTATTGAACAACCTAAAATAACAACCTATGAAAAATGCAATGATGGATTTTTCCGTAGACCGGGAAAACAACAAAGTACACGTAAAAAGGAATTTTGCGGCCGGCCGTGACAAGGTGTGGGCCGCTTGGACACAAAGCGAAATCCTCGATTTGTGGTGGGCGCCCAAACCGTGGACGGCCCAAACCAAGTCGCAGGAATTTAGGGTAGGTGGCCGCTGGCTTTATGCGATGGTAAGTCCCGAGGGCGAAGAGCATTGGTCTTTTGCCGATTACCAATCGATCGATGCCAAGAACAGTTTTTCGGGTAAGGACGGATTCTGCGACGAAAGCGGCAACGTGAACACCGATTGGCCGCAGTCGTTGTGGTTGGTGACGTTTGTCGATGATGGCCCGCACACCGCCGTCGCGATCAGCATCACCTATCCGTCGCTCACCGATTTAGAAAAAACGCTCGAAATGGGCTTCCAGGAAGGCTTTACCATGGGGCTCGGCAACCTCGACGAATGGCTTGCTGCGAACTAAGTGTCGTCCAAAAAAAGCAAAAACCGCAATTCAAAAGAGTCGCGGTTTTTTGTCGGTAAAGGTTGGTTTAGATAAACTTATGTTGTTTGGCCAAAGCCGCACATTAGTTGTTGAGCATGACCGGCATCACGAGCATGGTCACGGTTTCGCCCTCGTCGAGCCCATCTACCGGCGTCAGGATCCCGGCGCGGTTGGGGAGCGACATCTCGAGCATGATTTCGTCCGACTGCAGGTTGGTCAGCATCTCGGTCAAGAAACGCGAGTTGAACCCGATTTGCATGTCGTCGCCTTGGTAATCGCAGGTCAAACGCTCTTCGGCCTTGTTGCTGTAATCGATGTCTTCGGCAGAAATATTGAGCTCGGCACCCGCAATCTTGAGACGGATCTGGTGCGTGGTCTTGTTCGAGAAAATCGCCACACGACGCACCGAATTCAAAAATTGCGTACGGTCGATCATGAGCTTGTTCGGGTTTTCTTTAGGGATAACCGCCTCGTAGTTCGGATATTTCCCGTCGATCAATCGGCACATGAGCACATAATTGTCGAACGAAAACGTCGCATTCGAGTCGTTGTATTCGATCTTGACCTCGGCGTCCGAAGCGCCCAAGATGCTTTTCAAAATGTTCAAAGGTTTCTTCGGCATGATGAAATCGGCCACTTGCGAAGCCTTGACATCGGTGCGCGCATACTTGACCAATTTGTGCGCGTCGGTGGCCACAAACGTCAATCCTTCGGTCGAAAACTGGAAGAACACGCCCGACATCACCGGACGCAAATCGTCGTTGCCCGCCGCGAAAATCGTCTTGCTAACCGCCGTAGCGAGGATGTCGGCAGGGACCAAAGTCGTCGATGGGTCGTCGAGGCTCACCGCTTTCGGGAATTCCTCTCCCGGGGCATATGCCAGCGCATATTTACCCGAATTTGAACTGATCTCGATCGTGCTGTTTTCCTCTACGGTAAACGTCAGCGGTTGCTCGGGGAACGTCTTGAGGATCTCGAGCAACAACTTGGCCGGTACGGCAACGCTTCCTTTGCTGGTCGATTCGATCTCTAACGTGGCCGACATCGTGGTTTCAAGGTCCGATGCCGATACGGTCAGGGTTTTATTGTCGAGTTCAAAAAGGAAATTGTCGAGGATGGGCAAGGTATTGCTGCTGTTGATGACGCTGCCCAACACCTGCAGTTGCTTGAGTAAATAGGAGCTCGATACGATGAATTTCATTGGTCGTTATTTAGTTTGACAAATATATCTGAATCGGTCAAATATCAAAAAGTTTTTTATTAACACTCAACGCGCGTATTTGCGGCGGCGCAACCACGTGAAAAGCACGCCAAAAACGCCCAGGACGGCAATTGGCAATCCGACAGTTATCACTTGCGAGGCGGTGTATTGCGCATACACTTTTTCCTTGTCCAGGATCGGCAGGCTGACTTCCTTGTTGCGGATGTTGATAAGTCCCGAATCGTCGAGCAGGTAATTGACGCAATTGAGCATGAATTCTTTGTTCGCGTACAATTTGTTGGTCCATTTGTCGTAGCCGAGTTCGAGTGGCTGGTAGTTTTTGTCGAGTCCGTTCTTGATCACATCGCCGTCCGAAATCACGATCATCTTGTTGCTCTTTTTGGCTTGCGGCAAGAACGACTTGTCCTGGAATGGCAGCACGCGGTTTTCGTACATCGAATGGAAATTTCCTTCGAGCAAAACGGCTACCGGAATGTTGCCCTTACCAGTGAATTCACTCTGTTCGGGGCGCTCGGTCACCATGTCGAGGTTGACTTCGGCCGGCACGCCCACGGTTTTCGAATACGGCGACGATTGCAACAACACCGTTTTCTTGATGCCGTTCTTGAGCGTATCGATGCCGCTTGCGAACTCAAATTTGACGCCGTCCATGTTGCTCACGATCGGATGCTTCGACGTCGGGTACACCAGCGGCGAATAAAACCACGGATACTGCGTGTACTGCGCCGCGCTGCCTTGTTGGCCCGTCGCGAGCGCAATCGGTGTGGCCATCAAATCCTTGACCATGGTGGGGTTGATGCGGACACCGTATTTGAACAACATGTCGTTCAGGTTCAAATCCTGCGGGAACGCGAGTGACGCGCCCAGATCGTTGTACAGGCTGTCCATTTCCATTTGCACCTGGTCGATCAGCCAGAGCGTCTTGCCGCCCGAAACGATGAACTGGTCGAGTACTTGTTTTTCCTCGTCCGAAAACCGCTCGGTAGGCTTGGCGATGACGGCCAGGTCGTATTTTTTGAGATAGTCGAGGCTCTCGTTGGGCTTACGGGCCACCGAATCGAGCGTAAACGTCCCGATGTAGTAATTTTCGCGGATGCTTTTGATGAAGTCGGCCATGAGCTGGTCGTGCAATTCGCCGTTGCCTTTGATGACCGCGATTTTCTTTTGCTTGGCGTTGATGACGGTGTTGAACGCATTCGAGAACGCATATTCGAGGTGTTGTACCGAACCGTTGACCTTTTCGGCCGTCGAGGCGCCCATGAAATTCTTCAACAACGGCACCTTGGCGCTGCGCGGCCCGTAACTGGCGATGGCCCACGGGAAAATGACCGCCTGCGACTGCTTGCCTTTGTCTTCGACGGTAATGCTCGCGGGCGTCATGCCGTTGCCTTGGAACGAGTTGACGATGGCTTCGTCCAGGTTAGGGACGTTCTTGATGCTGGCCTTGATTTCGGCTTCTTCCTTAGGCGACGGGACTAAATTGCCCAATCGGTACAATTTGTAGATCAGCTCGCGTTTGGCTTCGCTGCTGCCTTCGGAATCGTCGAGCGGGTTGATGAACCGGAACTGCACATCCGAATTGTAGGCTTTGAACTCCTCGAGCAACTGGCGCGTCTCGGTTTGTAGTTTTTTGAATTCGCCCGGGAATTGTCCGTCGAGATAAACATCGACATACAACACGTCGTTGGTGTTCTTGAGGATACCAAGCGAGGTTTGCGAAAGGGTGTAACGCTTGTCGTGCGTGAGGTCGAAACGCTTGAACAAGTAATTGCCGATGAGGTTGACTGCAATTAAAGCGACAATTGTAATGACCAGCGATTTTATATCTGATTTTCTTTTCATTACGATTGGTGCGATTTAAGTTTGTACACGGTAAACGACAGGGACAAAACCGTCACGCTGACAAAATACAAAACATCGCGCGTGTCGATCACGCCGCGCGCCATGCTCTGGAAATGGCTGTCCATGCCCAATGCCGAAATCAGGTTGGATGCGCTCGGGATGAGCCCGGCAACGGCTTCGAAAGCAAAGTAAAAAAAGAAACAGCCGAACACGCTCAAAATGAACGCGACGATCTGGTTGTCCGATAACGAAGAGGTAAAAATGCCGATGGCGGTATAGGCCGCGATCAGGAACAACAGCCCGAAATACGATCCCATCGTACTGCCCATATCGATGTTGCCTTCGGGCATGCCCAGCGACGAGAGGACAAAGACATACACCAGTGTCGGGACGAGCGCAATCACAATCAACAGCATCGCGCCGAAAAATTTACCCGAGGTTATTTGCCACACGGTCAAAGGCTTGGTGAGCAACAATTCAAGTGTTCCTTGTTTTTTTTCGTCCGAGAAACTGCGCATGGTCACGGCCGGGATCAGGAAAATCAAGATCCAGGGCGCTATGGTGAAAAACGGCGTCAGATCGGCGAAACCGCTGTTGAGCAGGTTGTATTCGCCTTCAAAAACCCAAAGGAACAAGCCGTTGAGCAACAGGAAAATCGCGACAACCAAGTAGCCTACGGGCGAGCCGAAGAACGATTTGATTTCCCGTAGGAGGATTGCTTTCATTTTATTTTGTTTCAGGTTTAAAGTTTAAAGTTTAAAGTTGGCGCCCAAAGTTAGGCAACTTTAAACCTTAAACTTCAAACTATTTTAAACTGACTAATTTATCGACGCTCCACGCTTCGGGTTTGTCGTTGAACAATTTTTTGGTGAACTGCCACACGTCGTAAAACAATTCCGATTGGCGGTAGTTTTCCAAATCCTGCTCGGTTTCCCAATAACTGTAGGTGAAAAAGATGCCCGGGATCGATTTGTCCTGGTACAATTCCAGTAAACGGTTGCCTGGGCTGTTTCGTATTTTTTGCTTCATCAATTCGAAATTTTCCAGAAATGCTGGAATATTTTCTTCATGGAAACTCATTTTGACGATGCGGACGAACATGGTGGATTTGTTGATTTGGTTATTTGGTTATTCGTTTTTCGTTGATTTGGTTACTCGGTTAGGAAGTTGATGGTGACAGGGTCGCGGTATTGCAGCCCGAGCAAAGACGATGCGCTTCCGTAGGCGGGGTTCGGTCTGAAGATGGCGATCTCGAGAAAACCGGCCTCGTTGAAAATCGCAAGTTTTTGCCCTTCGTATTCCTTGATCGAGAATTTATCGGGCACTACATCCGAATACCGTGGCCAAATGGTCTTGATCGTCGAACGGTCTACGCGTTGCTTTGTCTTTTGGTTGATGACGATTTCGTAAGGACGGCCTTTGGCGACCTCGAGGAACATTTTTTTCGAAATGTTCGTGACCACGTTGCCCAAATGATCGATGTAAACTACATAGCCTTTGATCCCCGACTTTCCGGCGAGCACGTTTGGTTGTAATTCGGTCACCTGTTTGATCGTTTCGATTTCCTTGCCGATCACGTTGAGCAAACCACCACGTGCGATGTGGCAGGCTACGGTTACAAAAACGTCCAAATCGGTCGCGTCTTCGTGCAATCGGTCGTGGATGTTGACCGCGACCATTTTTTGCGGGACGATCTTTTGCATCAGCATGCCAAGGATCCCGTTGTCGGCGCAAATGAAATAATGGTCGTTCCATTGCACGGCCAAATGCTGGTTTTCTTTGTTGCGTTCGGCATCTACGCCAATCAAGTGTATGGTGCCTTTCGGGAAACTGTTGTAGGCGGCGCCCAAAATGTAGCTGGCTTCGGCGGCGTTGAACGCACCTATGCCGTGTGAGATGTCTATAATAGTGGCCTCGCGGTATTCCGATAAGATTTTACCCTTCAAGGCACCCACAAAATGGTCCTTCAATCCGTAGTCGGTCGTCAGGGTAATTATTGACATAAAATTGTTTATAAATAAAAAGACCGCCGTCTTTAAAAATCCTTACATTTGATTGCAAAGCTAGTGATTTACGAGCTAAATTTTCTAATTAAAAACAACTGCTTTTGAACGAAAGAATCATAGAACTCGAAGACATCGCGCCAAAAGATTTTTGGGGCGCGCAAGATGCTCATCTTGAAACGATTAAAAAGTACTATCCCAAGCTCAAGATCGTAGCGCGCGGCACGACCATCAAGGCGTTCGGGGAAAAAGAGGTGCTGGACGAGTTTGAAAACCGCTTCAACCGTTTGATGCAGCATTTTAACCGCTACCAGCGCATAGACGACAACGTGATCGAGCGCGTCATCCAGAGCAATTCGCAGGACGAACAGCGCATGCCCGATTCAGACAAAATCCTCGTGCACGGTGTGGGCGGTAAGATCATCAAGGCCATGACGCCCAACCAGCAACTGCTCGTCGACAAGATGGAGAAAAACGACATGTTGTTTGCCGTTGGTCCGGCCGGAACCGGGAAAACCTATACGGGCGTGGCCATGGCGGTCAAGGCGTTGAAAGAAAAGCAAGTCAAAAGGATCATCTTGACGCGGCCCGCGGTAGAGGCAGGGGAGAACCTCGGTTTCTTGCCCGGCGACATGAAGGAAAAACTCGATCCGTACATGCAACCGTTGTACGATGCTTTGCGCGACATGATCCCGCCGCAATCACTCGAAGATTACATCCTCAAAGGCATCATCCAGATCGCGCCGCTGGCATTCATGCGCGGGCGTACGCTCGACAACGCCTTTGTCATCCTCGACGAGGCGCAAAACACGACCCATTCGCAAATGAAGATGTTCCTCACACGTATGGGCCGCAACGCCAAGTTCATGATTACCGGCGACCCGGGGCAGGTCGATTTGCCGCGTCGCACCATCTCTGGTTTGAAAGAAGCCTTGCTGGTGCTCAAGGACATCGACGGCATCGGCATCATCTATCTCGACGACAAAGACATCGTGCGTCACCGACTGGTCAAGAAGGTCATCGACGCTTACAAACAAATCGAAAACCAAGATTAAGCGCCCAAGGGCGCTTTTTTTGTGGCTAAAACAATTATCCGAACGTTTTTGCGCAATTATCCGAACGATTTTCATCCGATGGATTGCGTCAGATTTCCAAGATGTCTTAATTTTAGACATCGGGCAGCCCGCTCGGCATCTTCCCTAAATCTCGATTCGTTTGTAACCAAATTTATTTGAATATGAGAAATATTTTTACGCTCTTTTTATTGATCGGCGTTGCTGTAAACGCGCAAACGCTACGGCATATCGACAACCATTTGATTGTTAAATTGAATGAAAGTGCCTATGCCCAATCGGGTGTCGATATAGCCACCAAGACATTCGGTTTGACGACGCTCGATGCGCTCAACGCCGAAATCGGGCTGGCAGAGGTCAGCGCCATAGGGCAACCCGCCAAGACCCGTACCTTTTTGCTGGAGTTTGCCCAGGCCATAGATGCCGAGACACTGGCGGTTCGGTACGAGCGTTTGGGGGTGTTGGATTATGCGGTTCCGAATCGCATCGGCAGTGCGGCCGCGCAACCATCCGAAGTTTTTCCGAACGACACCCGGTTCAACAGGCAGTGGGCTTTGTACAACATTGGTCCGGGACAGGCTGGGGTAGGGCCCTTGACGCCCGTTGCCGACGCCGATCTCGATATGGAATTGGCCTGGGATGTCCAAACCGGTGATCCAGAGATGGTTATTGCCGTTATCGACGGCGGCGCGCGCCTTACGCATCCCGACTTGGCTTCGAGGCTTTGGACCAACAGCGCAGAAACGGCCAACGGCGTCGATGATGACGGAAACGGTTTGATAGACGATATTTATGGATGGGACTATTTTTTCAACGACAACGACCCGACCGACGAACGCGGGCACGGCACCAACGTGAGCGGGATTATCGGCGCGGTGGCCAACAACGGCAACTTGTATGCGGGCGCGAATTGGAACAGCAAGCTGATGCAACTCAAGTGTATCGATTATGATTTGAACGCGACGTACGCCTCGGTCGCCAATTCGGTGTATTACGCGGTCGATAAGGGCGCGAAAATTTTGAACATGTCGCTCGGATTTGCGCCGGCATCGCAGGTTTTGGAAGATTTTGTCGTGTATGCCAAAGAGCACAATGTGTTGATCACGGCCGCGATGATGAACTTTAACAACAACACGACCTACTATCCGGCAGGCTATTCGCTCACGCACGACAACGTGATCGCCTGCGGATCGTCTTCGCCCAACGATTACCGTACCGTTCCTTTTGATTGGAGCCCTACCAGCGGCAGCAATTTCGGGAACCATATCAATGTGGTCGCGCCGGGCATATACATTTACAGCTTGGCTTTCTACAGCGATACAGTTTTTACCGTTTCCTGGAGCGGAACCTCGATGGCCACGCCGCACGTGGCGTCGGTCGCTTCGTTGGTTTGGGCCGAAGCGCCCGATTTGACGCCTGCGCAGGTAAGGGATCTTATTCAAGATACGGCGCAGGACCAGGTAGGCAATCCGTCCGAAGACACGGCAGGATTCGATACCTATATGGGTTACGGGCGCGCCAATGCGCATCAGGCGGTGCTTGCGGCGCAACAGTTGACCAAGGCCGATTTCGGTCATCGGGAGCAAGTCTTCAAAATCATCAACCCAGTGACACAGGATCAACTCGAAATATTCTGCAATGGGTCGTTTACAGGCGTGTACGATTTGACGTTGCACACCATGGACGGCAAACTGATCCATTCGCAAAAGAAGGAAATTACCGCCGGGGCAAACGCTGTTCCGTTTCCTTTCGCGAGCGGCAGCTACATGATGGCGCTCAAGAGCGGCGCCTACACCAAGGTTTTTAAAATAGTCAAGCAGTAAGATTATTTTGGATTGGTAAACCGTTGCCCAAAAGCAGCGGTTTTTTTGTTTGTATTCGTCAAAAAGAAGCTATTTTTGTAGCGCCAATTCGGGCGCAACACAACAACACACCCATGAACAACACCATCACATCTACCCAATTTAATTTTCCTGGACAAAAATCGGTTTACCGCGGCAAGGTACGCGAAGTGTACAACATCAACGACGAATTGCTGGTCATGGTGGCCACCGACAGGCTTTCGGCTTTTGATGTGGTCTTGCCGAAAGGAATTCCCTATAAAGGGCAAATCCTGAACCAAATCGCGACGCGTTTCATGGAATTGACCAACGACATCGTGCCCAATTGGCTCATCGCGACACCCGATCCGAACGTGGCCGTAGGGCATTTGTGCGAGCCTTTCAAGGTCGAGATGGTCATCCGCGGCTACCTTTCGGGCCATGCGGCGCGTGAATATGCGGCAGGCAAGAGGGTGCTTTGCGGCGTGGCGTTGCCCGACGGACTAAAAGAAAACGACAAATTTCCGACACCCATTATTACGCCTTCGACCAAGGCCGACAATGGAGCGCACGACGAGGATATTTCGCGCGAGGACATCATCGCCAAGGGCATCGTTTCGGAAGAAGACTACCGCGTGCTCGAAAATTATACGCATGCCTTGTTCCAACGCGGGACAAGTATTGCGGCCGACCGCGGGTTGATTTTGGTAGACACCAAATATGAATTCGGGAAAACCAAGGACGGTCAAATCGTGTTGATCGACGAAATCCATACGCCCGATTCGTCGCGCTATTTTTACGCCGACGGATACCAGGAGCGTCAGGACAGGGGCGAAGCGCAAAAACAACTTTCGAAGGAGTTTGTCAGACAGTGGTTGATTGCCAACGGTTTCCAGGGAAAGGAAGGCCAAAGCATCCCAGAGATGACAGACGAGTACATTAAGACTGTGTCTGATCGGTACATTGAATTGTACGAGAACATCATCGGCGAATCTTTTGTCAAGGCCGAGGTTTCGGGAATCGCACAACGCATCGAGCAAAACGTCCTGGCTTTCCTGGCCAAATAACCGTCAAGTATATCGTATTGAACCGCCCATTTGAGGCGGTTTTTTTGTTCTTGGAATTAAAGAATTGTTAAAATTTGAAATTCGCGTAACGTTTTCGTTTCAGATTACGTCTATTCCCAAAAATCATCAAATCAAAAAAATCATGAAAACAAATCAATTTTTATTGGAAAAACCGGCACTCGTAGGTGCCAAAACCCTCATCTTCTTGGGCGCTTGCCTGATTGCCTTTTCGACGTATTCTTTTGCGTCGACAGAAAGTGCCACAGAAAGTATCACGATTACCGATGTAAAACCCACACCGCTTTGTGTGGCCATCAGTAAAGGCGAGACCGACCTGGTCAAGAAATTCGTCGAATACGGTGCCGATGTAAATGAGAAGTCGAACGGCATGACGCCCCTTATGTTGGCCGCGCGTTACAACCATGTCGAGATCATTAAGTATCTGTTGGCCAACGGCGCCAATGCCAAAACCAAGGACGAGAAAGGCTTTAACGCCTTGAAACATGCGGAGTTGTCCAAAGCCGATGATGCCGCGGCGTATTTGAGAAATCTTTAAAAGTTAAATTAAAGTTAAAATTCAGTACTATGTAAAACAAGATACCTAACAAAAGATATATATTTGCATAGTATTACAATCATCATCAATCATCAAAAATCAATCATCATGAAAACCTTAATCACCCTCAGTTTGGCGTTGTCCTTTTTTGGACAAGCCAACGCAGAAACAAACCTCGTCAAAGGCATTGTTTCTACCGAACTCGAAGTAGCTGCCCACAGGGCGCAGCAATTCGAAAATGCCCTGATCGCCGTTGCGGTCAACGAACCCGGAAAGTTAGCGCCCATTGCCGACACGGCCGTAGCGATGCCCGAATCTTTGGTGGCGCTCTACAACAAGACCGTCGAAGAGGTAATCGCCGAGGACAAACGAATCACCGAAAGCGAAATCAAGGACGAAGGCTACTTGTTTTTTCAGGAAATCACGCCCGAAGAAACCATCGTAAAGGACAACCAAATCATCGAGAGCAACTTGTCCGAAGAAATCAGGCCGCTTTACCTCGAACGTACCGTCGAAGACATGATCCAGGAAGACAACGCCGTTATCGAGGCGGTCATGCCGGATGTGTGGAACTGTCCGCAGGTCAAATTCTAAAGATTTTTCATATTTAATTTTATTAGAGTTATTTACAACGAAAAAGCGCCTTCACGGCGCTTTTTTTATTTGAAATACGAAAAGGTTTCTTCGTTTTTGATCTTGAGCAACGATTCATAAATCAACCGGATTACGTTTTCTACATCGTCTTTGTGTACCATTTCTACCGTGGTGTGCATGTAGCGCAGCGGTAACGAAATCAAGGCCGATGCCACGCCGCCGTTGCTGTAGGCGAACGCATCGGTATCGGTTCCGGTCACGCGGGAAGACGCATGCCGCTGGAAAGGGATCTTTTTTTCCTGTGCCGTATCCACAATCAAATCGCGCAGCTTGTTTTGAACGGCAGGAGCGTAGGCGATAACCGGGCCTTTGCCCATCTGCAAATCGCCTTCGATTTTTTTGTCGATCATGGGTGTGGTGGTGTCGTGGCATACGTCGGTGACGATCGCTACGTTGGGACGGATTGTTTTGGTGATCATTTCGGCGCCGCGCAATCCTACTTCTTCCTGCACCGAATTGGTGATGTACAAGCCAAACGGCAACTTCTTCTTGTTCTCGTGCAACAAACGCGCGACCTCGGCGATCATGAATCCGCCCATGCGGTTGTCGATCGCGCGGCATACGAATTTGTTTTCGTTCAGGATCATGAACTCGTCGGGATAGGTAATCACGCAACCCACGTGCACGCCCAATTTCTCGACTTCTTCTTTGTTGTTGCAGCCGATGTCGATAAAGATGTTGTCGATTCTTGCCGCTTCTTCCTTGCCTCGGCTTCTGGTGTGGATCGCAGGCCAGCCAAACACCCCTTTGACGATGCCGTTCTTGGTGTGGATGTTGACGCGTTTGGACGGCGCGATCTGGTGGTCTGATCCACCGTTGCGAATCACATAAATCAGCCCGTTGTCGGTAATATAGTTCACATACCACGAAATTTCATCGGCATGGCCTTCGATGACCACTTTGTATTTGGCCTCGGGATTAATCACGGCAACCGCCGATCCGTAGGTATCGGTGATAAAAGTATCTACATAAGGCTTGAGGTAATCCATCCAAAGCTTTTGCCCGTCGGCTTCGTATCCCGTAGGCGAGGCATTGTTCAGATAACGCGTTAAAAAGTCAATGGAGGATTTTTTCAATATCGATTTTGTACTCATTATTTGTATTTTTTGGCAAATTAAAGAATTTGGCATTACAGTTGTGATTTTAATACATAATTTTGGCATCATAAAATTTGCGCTATGAAACGTATCTTATCGTTGTTGGTCGTGTTGTTCCTGTCGTTTGCTGCCCATGCGCAGGTCGACGAGGAAACCGAAATGGGCTACATCCTCAAGGACTCCGACACGATTTCAGATACCGAACCCATAGAGCTCCCCGAGGTCATCATCCAGCAAGCGAACCTGACGCCCGAAGAAAAAAAGGCGTTCCAGTTGTTGCAAAACCGCGTGTATCGCGTGTACCCTTACGCCAAGATCGCTGCCGAAAGGTTGGTGTTGCTCAACAAAAACATGGCCGCGCTCAAGACCAACCGGGAAAAGAAAAAATACTTCAAGATCGTCGAGAACTATATGGAGACCGAGTTCGAGGCGCAACTCAAGAAGCTTTCGCGAAAACAGGGGCAAATTCTCGTCAAGCTCGTGCATCGTCAAACCGGCCAAACCACCTACGATTTGATCAAAGACCTCAAAAGCGGTTGGACGGCGTTCTGGTACAACAACACGGGTAAAGTGTTCGACATCGACATCAGGCGCAAATACCAGCCCTTTCAGGACAACGAGGATTTCCTGATCGAAACCATACTCGAGCGCGCTTTTGTCCGCGGACGTCTCGTTCGGCAAGCGCCCGCCAATCCGGTCGATCTGGATGAACTCACCGAATACTGGGAAAAGAAAGCGGCAGAATTGGCCGCCAAGAAGTAAAAGCCGCGCAAGCGGTTTTTTTTATTTTGGCGTGCCGGCGATCGGCCCCCTGCACGGTTCCAAGATTTGGTCGCCGTCGGGCTTTCCGCGGTGCGCGGCACCTTGCTCCAATCCCTCACGCGCCCCTGCGAAAAAAAGTTCGTCCCGCAACCCATGGCTTTCCAGCGTGTTAGGCGGGTGTTCGAAAAAAAACCGAAAAAACTTGCCGTAAAAATTTGCACGGGTGAAAAATGGTGGTACTTTTGCACCCGCAACAAAGGCACGTTCACAGGTTTTTT
>NZ_FMVF01000001.1 GCF_900101895.1 Flavobacterium caeni | reverse complement strand
TCTTTACCTCAATATTATTTGGATCGACAAAAAGAGAAAGGAGAGACGTCCCCGATACCAGACAAATATCGGTTTCTCTAGAAAGGAGGTGTTCCAGCCGCACCTTCCGGTACGGCTACCTTGTTACGACTTAGCCCTAGTTACCGGTTTTACCCTAGGCAGCTCCTTGCGGTCACCGACTTCAGGCACCCCCAGCTTCCATGGCTTGACGGGCGGTGTGTACAAGGCCCGGGAACGTATTCACCGGATCATGGCTGATATCCGATTACTAGCGATTCCAGCTTCACGGGGTCGAGTTGCAGACCCCGATCCGAACTGAGACCGGTTTTGTAGATTCGCTCCTGCTCGCGCAGTGGCTGCTCTCTGTACCGGCCATTGTAGCACGTGTGTAGCCCAGGGCGTAAGGGCCGTGATGATTTGACGTCATCCCCACCTTCCTCGCGGTTTGCACCGGCAGTCTTGCTAGAGTTCCCGACTTGACTCGCTGGCAACTAGCAACAGGGGTTGCGCTCGTTATAGGACTTAACCTGACACCTCACGGCACGAGCTGACGACAACCATGCAGCACCTTGAAGAGCGTCCGAAGAAGGCCACGTTTCCGCAGCTGTCGCTCCCCATTTAAGCCCTGGTAAGGTTCCTCGCGTATCATCGAATTAAACCACATGCTCCACCGCTTGTGCGGGCCCCCGTCAATTCCTTTGAGTTTCAGGCTTGCGCCCGTACTCCCCAGGTGGGATACTTATCACTTTCGCTTAGCCACCCAGGCTTGCGCCCGGACAGCTAGTATCCATCGTTTACGGCGTGGACTACCAGGGTATCTAATCCTGTTCGCTACCCACGCTTTCGTCCATCAGCGTCAATCCATTGGTAGTAACCTGCCTTCGCAATCGGTATTCCATGTAATCTCTAAGCATTTCACCGCTACACTACATATTCTAGTTACTTCCCAATAATTCAAGCCCTGCAGTATCAATGGCAGTTTCCCCGTTGAGCGGGGAGATTTCACCACTGACTTACAGGGCCGCCTACGGACCCTTTAAACCCAATGATTCCGGATAACGCTTGGATCCTCCGTATTACCGCGGCTGCTGGCACGGAGTTAGCCGATCCTTATTCTTACGGTACCGTCAAGCCGGTTCACGAACCGGTGTTTCTTCCCGTACAAAAGCAGTTTACAACCCATAGGGCCGTCGTCCTGCACGCGGCATGGCTGGTTCAGGCTTGCGCCCATTGACCAATATTCCTCACTGCTGCCTCCCGTAGGAGTCTGGTCCGTGTCTCAGTACCAGTGTGGGGGATCTCCCTCTCAGGACCCCTACCCATCATCGCCTTGGTGAGCCGTTACCTCACCAACAAGCTAATGGGACGCATGCCCATCTTGAACCGTTGGAACTTTAATAATCAAGTGATGCCACTCGAATATACCATGGGGTATTAATCCAAATTTCTCTGGGCTATCCCCCTGTTCAAGGTAGGTTGCATACGC
>NZ_FMVF01000021.1 GCF_900101895.1 Flavobacterium caeni | reverse complement strand
CCAATGGATTAATCAGACGGTTTTTTCCGAAGAAAACAGACTTCTCAAATGTGTCCAAAGAGCAGCTCCTGGAAGCACAAAACAAGCTCAACAACAGGCCCAGAAAAGTACTCGGTTTTCTAACCCCAAACGAGATGATGAAACGCGAAAGAAAAAAGATCGAGAATAAAAAAATTAAACTAATTTAGATTTTTATTAAATGACCTTTGTTGCATTAAGGTCTTGAATCCACGATGTATGTCCCGTTCATGCTATTCCTGGCGTTTAATATTCTCCGGGCAGCTGCCATAAAATTCCGCAGTACCGAGGAAATGTTGTGGTGGCGAAAAATGTGGGATATCGTGTATAGCATATCCAGTATTATGATTGCTTTTCTCTTGGGCGTCGTTCTCGGGAATATCTTGCAAGGCTTTCCTCTTGGCGAAAATTTCAGTTATAAAGGTGGCGTGTTTTTCTCGTTCTTAAGTCCGTATGCCATAATGACCGGATTTACAACTTTAGCCTTGTTCATGACACAGGGTGCCATTTACTTACTTTTAAAAACGGAAGGAAGATTACACGCCAGATTGACTTTTTTACTTCGCAGAGCAATGATATTCTTTATCATCACTTTCGGAATAATGACCTTATACACTTTGGTATTTATTCCTGAAGTGACCGCTAATTTCAGGGCCAATCCAATTTTCTTTACCGTTCCTGTCCTGTCGTTTCTTGCTGTGGCGAATGTTCCAAGATTGGTTTCAAAAAAAAGGTATATGCAAGCATTGATTTTTTCATCCATCACCATGATGTTTTTATTGATGCTTGTAGCCATACAACTTTACCCGACATTATTGATTTCAACCATTGATCCCAAATACAATGTAACGATTTATAACGCGGCATCTTCTCAAAAATCCTTAGGTATCATGTTGACGATCGTGGTAATTGGCACACCTATGCTGGCAGGTTATTTTATCTTTCTTTATAAGACATTCAATGGCAAGGTTAAACTGGATGACACCAGTTATTAGAGCTTAAAAATAATCAATACTGTGTGATAATTATCACTAACAAACTTATTGCCGCGCAGTACTTTTGAATTATAATTAATCACATAAAACATGGAAAATACAATAGTTCAAATGCCAAGAATTGGCGATATGGCTCCAGATTTTGAAGCCGTAACTACTACCGGGAAAATAAAATTTTCAGAGTACAACAAAGGAAGCTGGGTGGTCTTTTTTTCGCATCCAGCCGATTTCACACCCGTATGCACGACAGAAATGAGTGGTTTTGCCAATGAAAAAGATTTTTTTGCAAAACACAATACAAAACTAATGGGACTGAGCATCGACAGTATTCACGCTCACATTGCCTGGGTGAATGCCGTTCATGAAAAAACAGCCGTTTTGTTCGAGTTTCCGATCGTCGCCGATATCGATATGGCCGTATCAAAATTATACGGAATGCTACAGCCTGGCGAAAGCGAAACAGCCGCAGTCAGAGCCGTTTTCATAATGGATCCGGAAGGCAAAGTGCGCCTGATTATGTATTACCCCCTTAATGTTGGCCGGAATATGGCGGAAATTAAAAGAGCCTTACTGGCGCTTCAGGCTTCTGACCAGCACAAAGTAGCGATGCCCTTAGACTGGCAGCCCGGTGACAAGGTAATTGTTCCTGCACCTAAAACCGTTGAAAGCTTGGCGGAGAGAAAAAGCAGCAACTTAGAAATGGTCGATTGGTATTTAGCTAAAAAATCAATTTAACAAATTCAAAAGTCCAAACTTAAAACCATCCGGAAAACGGATGGTTTTTTTTATGTTTTTTATAATGGGCTGAATGCTCTTTTTGTTTCTTGGTGACTTTTGTCACATACTGTATTTACTGATAAAAAAGTTATTTTCTGATGATATTTATCACATTTGAAGTAAAATCTGCCTACTATTTTTGTGCTACTTAATTGTAAAAATACAGTGCTAATTCAAAAAAATATAAACATGAAAATCAAACAAATTTACACAGGATGTATTGCCCACGCCGCCTACTATTTAGAAAGCAATGGAGAAGCTGCCATTTTTGATCCGTTGCGTGAAGTGCAGCCCTACATCGACAAAGCATTTAAAAACAATGCAAAGATCAAATATGTATTCCTTACGCATTTTCACGCCGACTTTGTTTCGGGCCATTTGGATCTGGCCAATAAAACCAACGCCAAAATCGTGTACGGCCCGACTGCAAGACCTGCTTATGAAATTATAACAGCAGAAGACGGACAGCTTTTTGAAATTGGCAATTGCAAAGTAAAAGCCATACACACCCCGGGACATACTATGGAAAGCACCACCTATCTCATAATTGATGAAAACGGAAAAGAGCACGGTATTATAACCGGCGATACGTTGTTCATTGGCGATGTGGGCCGTCCGGATCTGGCACAGCACGTTGTGGCAGATCTGACACAGGACAAGCTTGCAAGGCTGCTATACCATTCCCTTCGCGAAAAAATCATGCCTTTGCCCGATGATTTGATCGTATATCCTAATCATGGCGCAGGTTCTGCTTGCGGCAAAATGATGAGCAAAGAAACAACCGATACGCTGGGCAACCAGAAAAAAACCAATTATGCCCTGAATCCTAAGCTGACCGAAGACGAATTCGTTAAAGCGGTGCTTACAGGGTTAACAAATCCGCCTGGTTATTTCCCTGCCAATGTCCTGATGAATATCAAAGGCTATGAAAGTCTCGATGAAGTGCTTAAAAATGCCCAAAAACCTTTGAAACCAGCCGAGTTTGAAACTGTCGCAAATGAAGCAAGAGCGCTGGTGCTCGATACAAGAAATGCTGCCGACTTTGCCAAGGGTTTTATTCCCAACAGCATTAATATCGGGTTGGACGGAAACTTTGCCATGTGGGTTGGCGAAATGGTGACTGATATCAAACAGGAAATCCTGCTGGTTACCGATATTGGCAAGGAGGAAGAAAGCATGATCCGTTTGTCCCGAATTGGATACGACCATACGATTGGGTACTTGAATGGCGGCATTGCTAGCTGGAAGAATGAAGGTTTTGAACTGGATACCGTAAACCGGATTACTGCTAAAGAATTGGAAAACAATGCAGATTTTAATGAAACACCTATTTTTGATGTAAGGAAAAAAAGCGAATTCCTATCGGAACATCTTGTCGGAGCCGTAAATGTTCCGCTAAACGAAATCAACAATCATTTGGCGGAATTTCCAAAAGATAAAAAATTCATTTTGCATTGTGCCGGCGGTTACCGCTCCATGATTGCTGCATCAATACTCAAACAACGCGGCTGGGATAACTTTGCGGATGTCATTGGAGGCTTTTCCGAAATTAAAAATACCGATCTCTTAAAATCAGATTATGTCTGCCCGACAACATTGCTGTAAAAGCATCAGCTTCTAAGTAGGCCTAAAAAAATGCTGCAGAGATGCAGCATTTTTTTACTGTGTAACTTTTGTCACTATACAGCTCAGGCACATCAAATACATTTGTACCAGATATAAAACATAAAGAACGAAAAATATGAAAATAGAACAGATTTATACAGGATGTTTGGCGCAGGGTGCTTATTACATTACGTCAAATGGGGAAGCGGCAATCATTGACCCGCTCCGTGAAACACAACCTTACATGGACAGGTTAAAAAAAGATGGCGTTACATTAAAATACATTTTTGAAACCCATTTTCACGCTGACTTTGTGTCTGGCCATTTGGACTTAAGCAAAAAAACCGGAGCGGCTATTGTCTATGGACCAAATGCGGCTCCCGACTTTGAATTCATTTCCGCAAAAGACAATCAGGTTTTTGAAATCGGCAACATCAAAATAAAAGTATTGCATACTCCCGGTCATACCATGGAAAGCACTACCTATCTGTTAATCGATGCAGATGGAAATGACCACGCCATATTTTCAGGTGACACCTTGTTTTTAGGAGATGTCGGCCGGCCTGATCTGGCCCAGAAAGCGGCATCAATGACACAGGAACAATTGGCGGGCTTGCTTTTCCATTCATTAAGGGATAAAATCATGACTTTGGCAGATGATGTGATTGTATATCCGGCACACGGTGCAGGTTCGGCTTGCGGAAAAAACATGAGCAAGGAAACCGTAGGCTCAATTGGCGAACAAAAAGCAACCAATTATGCCTTACGGGCCAATATGACCGAAGAAGAGTTTATAAAAGAAGTTACCGATGGTTTATTGCCACCACCAGCCTATTTCGGAATGAATGTAGCAATGAATAAAAAAGGAATTGAAAGCTTTGAAAATGTTTTCAATAACGGAATGAAAGCCATCAACGCAACCGAATTTGAAGTTGTGGCTGAAGAAACCGGAGCACTGATTTTAGACACTCGAAGCAATGGGGATTTTGCTAAAGGTTATGTACCTCAATCCATAAACATTGGTATCAATGGTGACTTCGCTCCGTGGGTGGGCGCATTAATTGGCGATGTAAAACAGCCTATCCTATTGGTAACTGATCCGGGTATGGAAGAAGAAACAGTAACCCGTTTAACCCGGGTTGGTTTTGATAACTTAATCGGGCATTTAAAACATGGCTTTCAGGCTTGGCTAGCAGCAGGTTATGATGTTGATACAGTAAACAGAATTACCGCAGAGCAATTTGCCAATGAAGTAAAAATTGGCGAAAGCAAAATTATTGACGTTCGTAAAGAAAGTGAATACGAGTCAGAACATGTTGAAGAAGCCTACAGCCGTCCACTGGCCGCAATCAACGAATGGATCAAAGACATCAATCCTGAGGAACATTTTTACCTGCATTGTGCGGGCGGTTATCGGTCTATGATGGCAGCTTCAATATTACAGGCAAGAGGCTACAGAAACTTTAGTGAGGTAGAAGGCGGTTTCAATGCCATAGCCAAAACTAATGTCCCTAAAACCGATTTTGTGTGCCAGAGCAAAGTATTAAAAGTATAATTTAAATCAAAAAAAGATGGGAATTTTAAATGCACTATTCGGAGGGAACAATTCCAATGAAAAACTGGTATCGATTGTTAAGGAAGGTGCTTTTTTGGTAGATGTGCGTTCACCCGGAGAATTTGCCGGCGGCAACGTGAAAGGATCGGTGAATATTCCTTTAGACCAACTACAAAATCAATTGTCAAAATTCAAGGACAAAAAAAACATTATAGTCTTTTGCCGTAGCGGAAACCGCAGCAGTCAGGCCAAATCGATACTCGAAAGAAACGGATTTAACAACGTAACCAATGGCGGCACCTGGCAAAATATAAACACAATAGTAACAAAATAGGATAGTTTTTAGTTTTTGATTGTTAGGAAATTTGGGTATAGTAATTTATTATGCCCAAATTTTAATCCTCAATCAAACGATTAGTAAAATTTTAAATTAAAATATCATGAAAAAAAATATGGGTAACGCAGATAGATTGATCCGCATTTTAATAGCAATTAGTATTGGAGTGTTATATTACACAGGGGTAATTGATGGAACGGTTGCCATAGTTCTTGGGGTATTGGCTATTGTTTTCCTGCTTACAAGTTTTATAAGTTTTTGCCCTTTATATGTACCGTTTGGAATTACAACCTGTAAAGCAAGAAAGTAATGTTTCGCATTGAAGTTGAAAACATAAAATGCAGCGGCTGTATCGATACTATCAAAAAAACACTGCTTGCAATAAATGGCGTTCAATCCGTTACTATCGATATTGACAACGGATTTGTAATCATAACCGGTGATGGAGACCGTGAACAAATCGTACAAAGACTTACGCAAATGGGCTATCCTGAAAAGGGCAATAACAGCTTCGGATGCAAAACCAGATCTTACCTCAGCTGTGCTCTGGGCAAAATCTAATGACCAAATTCAAATACCATGGATAAATCATTTGAAGAATTATTAGACTCCGAAAAACCATTGTTGGTTGATTTCTATGCTACCTGGTGCGGACCTTGTCAAATATTAGCCCCAATTTTAAAGGAAGTCAAAGACACTTTTAAAGAGCGAATCGCCATAATCAAAATCGATGTCGATAAAAATCAGGAAATAGCTTCACATTACCGTATCAAAGGCGTGCCAACGATGATGTTATTTCAAAACGGCAAACAGCTTTGGCGGCAATCAGGAGTGCTTTCCAAAATAGAAATTGCCAATACCATTATGGAGCACTGCATTTGGCCCGAACTACCCGGACAACAAAAAACAACCTAACCAAGAAACCATGAGCTACATAATTTTTGGAATCATACTACTGCATCTTATTGTTGGCTTTGGATGGCTCTTTTACAAATTGGAAGTCCATAAAAAGAAACCAGATAATGATACGGCTAATCTCAAATAAATAATTCAAATCTTAATAATTCCCATTATGAAAAAAATATTATCAATAATGGCTTTAGCGGCCATTTTAATTTCGATGAACGGCAATGCACAAAATCAAAAGCCAAAAGAAAAAGCGAAAAAAGAATGCACAGCAGCGCAAATGAAAAAAAGCAAAAAAGATAAAAAAAGCTGTAGTGCTGATGAAATGGAAAAGTGTTCAAAGGAAAAGAAACCAGGCTGCTGCTCGGCTAAAAAATAAATTACTGTTTTTAATAATTGCTTTTAAAGTGTTTGAGAAGTCAAACACTTTTTTTTTGCTATGTGACAAAGATTACAAACCAACATTTTTTTATAGTTCAATTTTGCATCATAAAATTTAAACTATGGAAATCATTGAATTGATCAAACAACCCTGGCCATGGTATGTAGCAGGACCGTTAGTGGGCCTTACAGTACCGGCATTACTAATTTTAGGGAACAAAAACTTCGGTATCAGTGCCAACTTGCGCCATGCCTGTGCTGCTTGTCTGCCAAGAAACATTTCATTCTTTAAATACGATTGGAAAAAAGAAATCTGGAATATGTTTTTTGTAGTGGGAATTCTAATTGGTGGAGTTGTGGCTTTCCATTTCTTATCCAATCCCAATCCAATCGTTATCAATGAAGACTTGAGAACAGAATTAGCTGCCTATGGGATCACAAACCTAAACGGAATGGTACCGCCCGAAATTTTCTCCTGGGAAAATCTATTTACGGTAAAAGGCTTTTTAATGATGGTTGTAGGAGGTTTCATGATAGGTTTTGGTTCCCGATATGCAGGCGGATGTACCAGCGGGCATGCTATTTCAGGCTTGTCCAATCTGCAACTGCCTTCGCTAATTGCAACGTGCTGCTTTTTTATTGGCGGTCTTGTAATGGCCAATTTTATCCTGCCCCATATACTTTCACTTTAACAATATCATGATGGAAAATACAGATCAAAACAAAGATTTCGAAACCCGTTCACTCGACACCATCTGTGTAAATGAAAGCCATTTGAGTCACAAATGGTACCACAACATCAAATACCTTATTGTAGGCTTATTGTTCGGAATAGTATTTATCAAAGCCGAGATTATAAGCTGGTACCGAATTCAGGAAATGTTCCGTTTCCAGTCCTTTCACATGTATGGTGTTATTGGCAGTGCTGTTTTAACAGGGATGATTTCAGTCTTTCTGATAAAGAAATTCAGGCTAAAAACAATTTACGGAGAGCCAATAGAGTTTCATGACAAAACATTCAATAAAGGCCAGGTCATTGGCGGATTGATTTTTGGTTTGGGCTGGGCCATTACTGGTGCATGTCCGGGGCCTATTTTTGCCCAAATAGGTACCGGATTAACCGTCATGATTGTAACCTTATTTTTTGCCATTACCGGTACTTGGGTTTATGGTTATTTTAGGGATAAACTACCGCATTAATCCTAAAACAATCAAAATGACATCAGGGATAAAGACCCTTTTTTTGCTGTTACCCATACTTTTTTTTGCACCAAAGACAACTGCTCAGGTACATTGCAACAGTTGGTTCAGGACAACATTGAGCATTCCGTTAACTGAAAAAATAAAGACCGATGTCGAATTGCAGCATCGCAGGCAAAATGATATAGGAAATGACAATCTTTTCGATAAAACCCTAATGTACACTTTTAGAACTTGGTTCCATTACAAACAAAACAAAGATGTAGTCTATGCAATATCACCTTTTGCTTATTTTTCAAATTACAAGATTATACAAAAAGAAAGTGATGTAAACGCAAATCCATCAAACGAGCTTAGGGTATCGGCCTCTTTAGAATTACAGTATGAATTGGCAAAGAAATTCTTTATTGTCGACCGAACCGCAATAGAATACAGGATGTTTGAGGGTACGGCTGAAAATGTACTCCGATTGCGCAATCGTTTGGCCGCGAGATATGATTTCAATGCCAACTTCAACGCCAGCGTCGGCGATGAGATTTTCATCAATGTCACGGGTACAGATGCCCAGCACCTGTTCGACCACGACCGATTATTCGCCAATTTATCCTTCAAGCTTAGCCGCAGCTCAAAATTTGACCTTGGCTATATTTACATTTCTAGGCTGCCAAAGAACAATGTCGAGATAATAGATGAAAGCAATTTCTATTTGAATTACTCTTTTACGATTCTGAAAACAAACCCAAAATGATGCACTTCATCTGCTATTGAAAAATCGATGCACAGTATTTCGGCAAGGTTTGATAAAATTTGTCAATGTCAAACCTCATCCACCTCATCCATTCTCCTAACTAAAGTCTCCCTCAAAGAGTTTAAAAACTTTGTCCTGTCAGACTTCCGTAGACGCATTTCCAAAAACACCCGATGAAACTGGCCAAGCTCAACATTCAAAGCCGACTCAAAAAATTCAGCGACATCCTTGAGGTCAGAAGCACCATTATTAAAAACGCCCTCCGCATGAAGCGCATAAATTAATTCCACTAAAGCCACTTTAGATCCGGTCCATTTCTGCTTATTCGCATTCATATCATTGACAGATATCGGGATTGCCCGTTTTTCAAGCTTATGGATTTCGCCTTCAAGAAAAACCTGGATCAAATCATTAGCCATTATTTGAGCCACCTTAAAATCGTGCGAAGTAGTAAATCGATGATCCGCCTGAAAATAAAAACTATCCAACGTCAGCCGGATGTCGTGCTTCCCGCGTAAGAAATACTTTTTATCAAGGCAAGTATTTCCTGTTCGGTAATAACGATAAAAGTCCAGGTTTTCATCAAAATACATTTTCAATTTTTCCAATTCTGTGTTATAGAATTTGCGCAATATCTTTTCGCCGCCATACGGCGTGTTGGTTTCAATATTGTAAATTTCATTGTAGTAAATCAGCTTATAAACGAATTGTGGCTTAATGTGTTTAAAGAAATCTATTTCATCTTCTTTGCCCGGAAACTCATATTTGATGATAAATGTTTTGAGCTGTTCTAAAATCGATATAAGGATTTTTATAGCGTGCTCAGCATATTTGATCGGTTCTTCATGTTCCGCATGGACAAGTTCTAACTGACGATTCAATTCTGACAATAAGGTTTGAGAGTAATTTTTCATCGTAAATTATTTAGGTAGTATGCTAAAAAACAAGTCGCTGCACCAATTGGCGCAGCGACTATTAGGCTTATAAATGATGTGAATCGAAATGCATTTTATTTATTGATGATGATACCGCATACTGCCGACTTTACAATTGCTTCAGCCATGTTGGCTTCACTACCGTCGGTTCCGGCTACAATATGTCCCCACGAAATATCCCAGTCCCGATCTCTGGGCTTTCTACGATGCTTGGATGCGAAGTAAAACCCATACCGCGAAAGAGATGACGTGGTAAGTATAATCTTTTTGTCATTAGCGGTTAAGGCATTGTCGGCGACAGTTGCCGTTTCGTAATCGATAATGAAACTATAAATGTAATCGTACTCCTTTTGCAAGTCGCGGTACGTCATCAGTGACGTAATAAAAGAATTCAGGCTCAACTTTGCTCTTGACGACATGCTCGAATTGGCAATTATATCCAAAGCCGTCACTTGCTGATCGGTTAAGATATAATCAATCCTCTCGGACGTTGGCGACATGTAAGTCGCGGGACGTAATGATAAATATTCTGCGTTCATATTGGCAATATTCTCTACCTGAGATATAGTCCCGGCTGTGGTAACTGAGATATTTCCCTGTAAAAGATATGCCTCGGTGATGGCATAGTAAAGTTGCCCCGCAGCATCATAGATGTTAGTGCTGTTTTCGGGATATAATCCTGTTTTCCGAAAAACGGCTTCGTCTGTAAAATTTGTTTGGTTGTCATCACGAACGAGCGTTTCGTTCTCTGTGCTGCATGACACGAGTAAGGTTAAAATGATTGTCCATAAGGTTAATGTTTTCATGGCTTTTAATCTGTTAAAATGTTACTGATCACTTTTGGTTCTCAGTTCATTTCGCCCGGGAGATTTGAACGTTTTCAGACTGCCTCATAAACAGCCCGAGTGCTTGAATTCAGGGACAAATCTATTGGGGCAGTTTTGCCAAAACAAGCCATGCAATTCGTGAATTCGATATTGCACTTATAGAAATCACATAGCAATTTCGAAATTGCAGACCATCGATTTTCGCGAGAAATTTTAACAGTTGTTGACTTAATAATGTACATTTGAAATAATTCGCATTTTGTCACTCTTTTAGATTTTAGTTATATGATGGATAAAAAGTATTTTATTCCGTTTTGTATTTCCATGCTTTATTTTTCAGTTTATGGACAGCAGAATGGCAAAAGCCCTGTCGACACTCTTAAAGGAAAATCGTATGAATATTTTTTGGATAAATTCGAAGAGGATGAGCAAAGCGATGCCTCAAAAATTTATGGGATCGCCTATCTGAAAAAAGCCAAATCCGAAAACAATTGGAAGCATATACTTAATGCTTATAAAATCATCCTGCATCAATCAGAAAAAAGGAATCGGATTTATTATGCCGACAGCATGATATACGCCGCAAAACATACGCAGGAAAATGACTTGATTGGTTCGGCCTATCTTACCAAGGGAATTGTATACTATGATATGACCGACTATAACAACGCGCTTGATAATTACCTTATCGCCAATAATCACCTGATTGGAACCGCAGACAAGTATCTCGAACATAAAACCAAGTATAACATTGCCCAGATAAAATATTATTTAGGCTATTACGATGACGCGGCTTCACTATTCAAAGAAAGCGCGGCATATTTTAAAAATGAAGATGATATTCCATATCTCTCTTCCCTGCATTCACTGGCACTTTGCTATAGTCGGCTGGAGAAATTTGGCCAGTGCACCATAACTAATGATTTCGGAATAAAGGAAGCGTCACGTTTGGAGTATTACGAGGCAATTCCAAGGTTCGTAAACTCGGAAGGCATAAACCAATTTTTCAGAAAGAATTATAGTATCTCTATCGGAAAACTAAATGAAACGTTGCCAAGCTTCATAAAAAATAAAGATTTTGCCGGCGAAACCGTAACCTGCTTTTATCTGGGAAAAAATTATTGGGCGCTGAACCAACGTGAGAAAGCGATGCAATACTTTTTAAAAGTGAACAAGGCATTTATTGAGAGAAACTACATCTATCCTTATCTAAGAGAAAGCTTTGAAATCACGATAGATTACTATAAAAGCGAAAACGACCTTCAGGCACAATTGAAATATATCGATCAACTGCTGCTCGCCGATAAATACCTGACCAACAATTATAAGTACCTCTACGGAAGAATCCACAAAGAATACGACACCAAAAAATTACTTCACGCGAAAGGAGAAATTGAAAAATCATTGCGTTTTGAGAAACAGCAAAATATCATTTTTATAATCCTGATCGCAATACTGCTGGCCTGGCTGGGTTATATGATTTACAAATCGCGTGAAAATAAACGTAAGTTCAAAAGGCTGATGGAACGCAAAGCCCAGCAGGTTAAATTAACGGCGGAAGCCAAACTGAAGAACACCGACACCTTAAAAATGAATCCTGAGGTCAAGGCATCAATTTTAAAGCACCTCGATAATTTTGAAAGTTCAGAGAAGTTCCTTGAAAAAGGGATTACGCTGCCAAAGCTTGCCAAAAAATTCAATTCCAATATCGTCTATGTTTCCAAAGTCATTTCACATTCAAGGTTGAAGAAATCGACCGATTACATAAACGATCTTAAAATCGATTGGATCATAATTCAGCTCCGGGAAAACAGTAAATTCAGGAATTATACAAACAAAGCTCTGGGCGAAGAAGCAGGATTCAGCACCACACAGCATTTCACGAGGGCATTTTATAAGAATACGGGAATTTCACCAACATTTTTCATACAGGAGTTAAAAAGGACAATCGCAACAGGAAATTTACCCTGATTTCAAACTTTTTCTTTCACAACTTGTGATTGGCTTGTGATTTAAAACAAACCAATCGATACAATTTTGTGCCATAATCAATCAAAACGAATGATATGGCAGTTGAAATTCTCACAAAACAAGACCTCAACGAATTCCGCACATTACTTTTAAATGATTTTAGGGAGCTTCTGCAAACTAAGCCACAGCAAACCAAGCAATGGCTTAAATCTTCCGAAGTCAGGAAGTTATTGAATATCTCTCCGGGGACACTGCAAACGCTTCGCATCAACAAAACATTATCCTACACCAAAATTGGCGGAATCATCTATTATGCTAATCAGGATATCGAAAAGCTGCTGGAACAGAATACCGTCAAATCCGAACGCACATTGTTCAACTCAAAGTAATTCAGATTATGAATTACATCAAGCACTTAACCGGATTTTTTGATAAGGTGGCCAACGACAAATTGCTCAATCCAACGCACATCAGTCTGTACATCTCCCTATTCCAGTTCTGGAACTACAACCGTTTTAGAAATCCCATCAGCATTTCCCGCGACGAAGTAATGCGCATTAGTAAAATCAGTTCGAAAGCAACTTATCATAAATGCCTGAAAGCTTTGCATTCGCAGGGCTACATCAAATATGAGCCATCCTATAACCCATTCAAGGGCAGCCACGTCTTCCTGTTCAACTTTTCCGATGACCTTAAGCCGTTACCAAAATCTGAAAGAAACAGCAGTTCAAATTTTGAATCGGTTGGTAAACAGGTTCTAGACAAGCCGCAGGCTGGCACTGAAACAAGTCCTGAACTGGTTGGTGAACAAGCATTGGTACCTTCTATAAACAATACAAACAATGCAAACATTACAAACATTGAAAAGGGCTTAAACGGGCAAGCTCCCGAAAATAAAATTGAAGATGATGGGGTCCAATTTAGAAAACCCAACTATTTCTAAAGAAGAAAAAAGTTCCGCTAAAAAAGAAGAAAAAGAAATGCCGGAACGAATATCAAATGAGAAACCGAAATCATCTTATCCGGCATTCGCCGACTACAACGCGGAGCGCACTGAAACCAGTCGGCAAAAAAGTTCCGCCAAAAAAGAAATGCCGGACCGTGTACTCGATGAAAAAGGAGAAGTCTCCTCTCCGGCATTCGCCGACTACAGCGCAGAGCGCAATGAAACCAGTCGGCAAAAAGAAGAAGAAATGCCGGAACGATTGCTTGATGAAAAGTCAGATTCTTCTTCTCCGGCATTCGCTGACCACACTGCGGAGCAGACTGAACGCGGTCAGCAAAAAAGTTCCGCAAGAAAAGAAGAAGAGGTTGTCGAACACGTCCGGCAAGTTTTCTCGCGCCCAGAGGAAAAGCCACCGGATCCAGAAAAGACCTCAGCCATTCCGGCCCTACCGGATGTGCTCGCATACTTCGTCGAACAAGCTTTTCCAGAAATCGAAGCCAATAAGTTTTTCAATTATTTCCAAAGCATCGGCTGGCTTGTTGGCGGTAAAACACCAATGGCCGATTGGCCGGCCGCTGCCAGAAACTGGATGTTGAATGCTCCAAAATACGTCACCAATGAAAGAACAGACAGATCCAAACACCTCGACACCTCATCATCAAAAGACTATTCAGAGCCATTATGATTATGCAGATGTGATACGATGGATTGAGCAAAAAGGAATAGAATTATACGGAGCAAGATTCAGGATAATTGAAAGCGACCATGCTGTAATTTATCGGCTCATAGCTTATTTCCTAAGAGACGAACAGACCGCTTTTCAATTCGGCATCGATCTCGATAAAGGGGTGCTGCTGGCTGGTCCGGTTGGCTGCGGCAAAACCACGCTGATGAACGTGATGAAGCACCTGACAAAAGCAGAATACAAATTTATTGTCAAACCATGCCGCGACATCAGTATCGAGTTTATCAACGATGGGTACAGCATCATTTACCAATACAGCATTGGCAAATCTTACCATTCCGAGCAAAGGATTTATTGCCTTGACGATCTAGGCATCGAGAACAACTTAAAATATTACGGCAACGAATGTAATGTGATTGCCGAAGTGCTGCTGAGCCGATACGACATTTTCATCAGCAAGAGAATCCCAACACACATTACAACAAACCTTTCGGCAACAGAAATCGAGAATTATTACGGTGTCCGCGTACGCAGCCGATTACGCGAATTATGCAATTTGATAGCATTCGACAATAATGCAAAAGACAAGCGCTGACAAATTGCATAATCACGAACTCAAATAAAAAACAATAAAAATCTGGTGAGTAAATGGTCAACCTAATTGCCTACGACAAAAACACCAAAGACAAACGCTGATCGTCCTGTTTGTCATTCCGACGCAGGAGGAATCTCTTCAAATACTAATTATCAAATACTTCAATTATGAAAACACATGAAATCAAATTATTTTGGGAGTGGTTCTACTGCAATGAAGTCACACTTCGCTCGCTAAGAACACAAGACGCAAAAATCCAAAAGGTGTTCATTTATTGGCTCGACCGACATCTACACAATTACTGTGAAGGGCTGGACAGCATCATCATGTTTCCGGAAAAGTCAGACGACAGACTGCAGCTCGTAATATCAGCCAACGGAAACGCCGATTATTTCGACCAGGTCATTACCTTGGCAGAACATGCACCACCTTTTAAGCATTGGAAGATTGTACCATTTATTCAGCCATCAAATGATATTGATGCAATGGAAGCCGGATTGGATAAACCCTATGTTTTTAAAGACATCATCCTAAAAGCCAGTGAGCTTAAATTTATGCCGTTGGAATACGAGGATGAAAAGAAAATCGACATGATTGTTTATCTAAAGGATTTCACAGTGCACTGCAAAAACAAAAATCTGCTTCAGGTGGTTTTTATCATCATGCAGGATTTGCTTGGCGAAAAGTCGTTATTCCAAAACATCAATTTTGTTGAGTTAGCGCAGCTGCCCGAGAATGAATCGAATGAAATGATTCATCTGTTTGAGTTGCAAGCATATCTGGACAGCTTAAATAAGGAGTAGTCAATTTAACATTCGGCAGGCAAGTCAGCGATTGCAAAAATTGAATTTATTAGTAAATTAGCAGGCTATGAAAGAGAATAAAGAATTGGTCAAATTTTTAGACGCGTAGAATCAAATGTATCTCAAGGCACTCGCCGAAGTGCGCAATGGAAAGAAAGAATCACATTGGATGTGGTTCGTATTTCCACAAATCAAAGGGTTAGGATTTAGCGAAACGGCAAAGTTTTATGGCATTGCCGATTTAGAAGAAGCCGAAGCATATTTGGCACATCCAGTATTGGGAAAACACTTGATCGAAATTTCCGAAGCCCTACTAAAAATCGAAGACAAGACAGCCACCGAAATATTCGGTACGCCTGATGACATGAAATTAAGGTCGTGCATGACGTTGTTTTCAAAAGTACCTGAAACAGATAAGATTTTCGAAAAAATATTGGATAAATATTTCGGTGGCTCGCAGGACGATTATACCGAGGAGTTGCTTCAAAGAACAATCACGCAGCAATAGATGTCGTTTGCGGTTTACCAAACAATCTCTAGGCTTATTCAAATGGATTATAGAATTAAACTTTGGCAAAAAGAGTAATTTATGCCGAAGTTTAATTCTGATTTCAGCATCTATTCATTTTTAATAGCTGTTTCAAGTCGCTACTCGATCATTATCTCGCAGATAACGACTATGCTTGAATTTGGCGAAACGCAAATAATCGGGTCATTCACGAGATAGAAGTGTATAAATCGTAGCATAGCGCAACCAAGTATGATGCAACTGTTGATGATAAACTTAGCATAACATTACAGCAACTGTATCAAAAAGTAAGGCAAGTACAGTAAAACATATTGTTATTATTCGTATGTTTGATGGATATAAGCAACATTAGCATTAAATACATCAGGTTATGATGGAAGTTTCCGACATTAACTGGGTAGCAAGTAGTGATGTAGCAATAGTAGAAACTATTGGCGCATTTATCAAGCACCATCGCTTACTTCAAAACAAGACACAGCAACAGGTAGCAACTGATGCAGGAGTTAATCGTTCCACAATAGTACAACTGGAGAATGGAGAGAGTATTACGCTCCTAACACTCATACAGGTGCTGCGTGTGCTCAACTTGTTATATGTGATAGACGTGTTTCGGATAAAAGAACAACTCAGTCCGTTACAATTAGCAAAGCAGGAACAGGGAAAGAGAAAGCGTGCAAGCAGTAAAGGGAACAACGATCAAACACCGTCAGACTGGTAATGATAACAACGGCATTTGTCAATATATGGGGTGAAAGGGCTGGCGCAGTGGCATGGGATAGCGATACACTCATGGCAACATTCGAATACGACCAGGCATTTATTGCCAAGCAGTGGGATTTATCACCAATCAAGATGCCGCTCGGACTTCGCCAACGTATATTTTCATTTCCAGAACTCACGCAAAACAATACCTTTAAAGGCATGCCGGGTCTTTTGGCAGACGTCCTTCCAGACCGTTACGGTAATGAATTAATCAACGCATGGCTATCACAAAATGGTAGACCGGAAAATAGCCTTAACCCCGTAGAGATGTTATTGTTTATCGGGAAACGCGGCATGGGCGCTATGGAATTCGAACCGGTGGCCTTCCAGTCAGGTAACGGGGCATTCGATGTACAGATAGACGAATTGGTAAGGATCACCCAGGAGGTCATGCGTTCAAGGGAACATTTTGAGGCCAACTTGCAAGCCGGTGAGCAGCAAGCCATGATGGACATCCTTAAGATAGGAACCTCCGCAGGTGGTGCACGTCCAAAAGCAATCATCGCCTACAATGAAAAAACCGGCAAAGTCAAGTCAGGGCAAACGAAAGCACCAAAAGGCTTTTCCCATTGGCTAATAAAGCTCGATGGGGTAAGCGACAGCCAGTTCGGCGCTACATCTGGTTATGGTCGTGTAGAGATGGCATATTACCTGATGGCAAAGGCATGCGGCATAAACATAAGCGAGTGTCGGCTGCTTGAGGAAAATGACAGGGCACACTTCATGACGCGAAGGTTTGACCGCGAAGGTGGCGATACAAAGCACCACATGCAAACGCTATGCGCTATGCAACACTACGATTTTAATAACACAACCAGTTACAGCTATGAGCAACTGTTCCAAACCATGCGGCTATTACGGCTACCATACCCGCAAGCCGAGGAATTGTTCAGGAGAATGGTATTTAACGTCATCGCACGAAACTGCGACGACCACGCTAAGAACTTTGCTTTTCTTTTAAAGCAAAATCAGTCATGGGAATTGTCGCCCGCTTATGATGTGTGCCATGCCTATAGGCCGGGAAGCGAATGGGTAAGCCAACACAACCTTAGCGTAAATGGCAAGCGGCTCAACATTACTAAAAATGATTTGTTGGCGGTGGCAAAGGCTATGAATATTAAGAAAGCAGATGGTATTATCACTAGCATTAATGATACCGTGGGGCGCTGGAATGAGTTTGCGGAACAGGTGAATGTAGAGGGTAAATTAAGGGATGCGATAGGCAAAACGTTAATAAAGTTTTAGCGTACCTACAGTGATGGTTATAGAGTTTGCAGATGCCTTTCATGGGTTTGTATAATTTTGCTCTTGTGAAATTAGTGAAAATTCAAAAAAAGTACTCCCGGTTCGAGTACCAAAGGGGTCCCAAAACCCGGAATAGACCATTACATGATCAGGGCACTAGACGGCAAAATTGTAGACAATGCAACTCAAAAATTTTGTGAATCTTTCATTTGTTCAACATTTTTCGCTGTTCGTTTTAAATGAACATTCAAATATAATGAACAAATAATTGCAAGTATAACAGGCAGATAATGAATTTGACTTTCTCGAAAAAAAAAGACTAACTTCATTGCTTGAACGGAAAGCTTTCCGTTCAAAGGTACCTTCCCGATTTAAAATCGGGAAGGCTGGTGTAACTTAAGAACACTAACAACGGGGTTACAGTTGCACAAAATACCACCTCTTACTCTCAATCCAATCCTCAAGCTCAAAACCTACGTTCATATCAATAGGCATTATTACATTCTTGTATTAACTTTATCAATATGAACACAAAATTAATTTCACGTATCGCTTACAGCGACCTCTTCCCAAAAAAAATCAATAAAACCGAACTGATCCGTGAAATAGATACCGAAAAAGCCCTTGAATTATTGGTAATAATAAACAAGCTCGAACCACAAATACACAAAACAAATGCATCAGAGTTAAAATTTATCTTAAATGATTGGCTTGGGAACTCTTCAAAAGAGCTTAAAGATAAAATTGTCGGGCGTTATGCCGAACTCGCTAATAAAAAGTCACGCGGAAACAATGGTGAGCCAGATCTATCAGAAATTAAAATAATCAATCGCATTGCCACACTCAGAACAATCGAAATTCTGTTATCACAAGCAAATGTTGCAAATATTGTTATCGCCGATGAAACCCAGACCCTCGAAAACGTCTTTAAATTATACCTGTCCATAAATGACGAGATTTCAGAACGGCAGGATATCCTTTTTAAAAAATGGCTTCATTTAATCCATGAAAAGCCAATCGAAATCCGTTTTCATCTTTATCTCGGTTTGTCCCATATAGACCTCACCGGCGAGCCAATCTCAAAAAAACTCATGTCCGAAGTATTCAAGTTCGTCCTTTTCGACAAATGGCTAAAGTTTACCGAAAACCACCAAACAATAGCGCAGCATTTTCTAAGCAAGGTCGCCGCCAAAGACTGGTACGATTTCTTTTCTAAAGTCTTTCACATCAACAACATCGCAATAAACGAATACAAAGTCTCAAAGAAAGATTATCCTGAGCTTTACACGGTTTTAGATTATTTCTCAAACCACGAGCAGAAAAACATGGAGTGGAATGAATTAACGCTTTTACGCAAGAAGCCATTATACCAATTAAAAAACGGGGATTATCTGATACTTGATTTTGGCTTTATGATGGATAAATTTTTCTCAGGCATCTATCATGACCTTATAGAAATATCCAAAGACCATAAAAGCAATTTCCATCTTGATTACAGCAAGGAGTTTGTCGAGGAAGCATTGCTGGTAAATGCGCTCAAAGCAACATTTGGCAAATCTTACATCCAATTTTCAGAAAAAGCAATAAAATCAAAATCTTATAAAGGGATCGAAAATCTTGCCCTGCCTGATTATTATGTCAGGAATGGAAACAAGGTTTTTTTATTTGAATGCAAGAACTCATTTCTTGCCAATTCAAATAAAATCAATTTAGATTCATCTGCCATCGAAGAAGATATCAAAAAAAAATTCCTCGAAAATGCCGGAAAAAAGAAAGCAATAAAACAGCTCACTAATTTTATAAACAATGCCGATACCGGAAAGTACCGCTTTTTCGACGATTTAAAAAAACACACCAACACCATTTACTTTCCTGTTTTGGTAGTTACAGATAGTACGCTAACATCTATCGGATTCAACAAATTATTCAACGAATATTTTGATGCAGACATAAATACGATCGCTACTGATACTATTAAACGTGTCAAGCCACTTACAATTATCCACATAAATGATTTTTTACATTATAACGCCAAATTAAAAAAACTGGATGTCGAGATTTTAGGCTACTATGACTTTTTAAGGAAACAAACGGCCATCGATAGTATGGTTTCTTTTAGTACTTACTTAGATGTTGAAAGGTTGGTAGGCAAGAAGAGTACAAGTAAAAAGAATTTTGAGGAGATACTTAAAGATTCGTTTTTATCCGAATAAATCAATCACAATTTTTCATCGCTTCAATTATGGAAAACACCGAACTTTCCGAACACCTAATAAAAACCAACCCATTCGCAGCGCTAGAAAAACTATTTCTCTTTATCCAAAAGAACCCGGGTGCAGAAAAAATATCTTTCAATTCATTAGAAAAAGATATGCACTATACCATCCGGTACTGGAGTAGAAGGAAAACCGTTGACCTGCACAAAACAAATCAGCTTACTGGGGAGCATACAACAATCTTCGAAATTTCAACTTTCAAGCTGTTACGGTTGATGATCAATTTTGGTATGGTGCAGGAATACCTCACAAAACAAATATGGTTAAGCCATAAAATCAATCCCGGAAAACTCAAAAGAAACAATTGCTGGCTGGTAGACATCGACAACAAGAACGGCCAACATCAGGATATGATAAAAAGCAATAAAACGAGAATGAGGCTAAAAAAAGGGCTTAACGTTTTAGATATGGCGAAAAACATAGAATTCCTTTCACCTGATATTTTAAAAGACCGAAACGAAGGCGTTTTTATGGTTTTAAAATACAAAAGCGGCAATCTGATTTATCAGGGATTGGTATATAAATTTACCGCTTTAAGAGGCAATTATTTTTTAACAAAGCAAGATTATAACCTTAGTTCAAAACTTTCAATGGTTACGATTTATAATCTTACCGCACAAATTACATTCGATAAGAAAGAAGAGGTTCTGGCGGCATTAAAAACAATCCTTTCGAAAAAATATAGATATCTTAGATGGGTTGAAAATAAAAGTCAATTATAAATAACCCGACAGCAGCAATCAGCCTGATAAACATAAACCTGTTAAATTTCAAATAAAAAATATTGATTTATATTCCGCAAATGCTGATAAATTCATCCAGCTTTTTTTGAAAATATTCAAATAAAAAATATTCTTCAGCTAGAGAAATCTCTTCGCCGCGTTCCAATTTTTTCATAGTAGCTCCTAGATTAAAAGCATCGTCATCATAGACAGTGTCTCCAAACATAATATGTGGCATGGTGGTAAAATTCTCTGGTGTAAAATCAAATCCTTCCTTTCTCCCGTCTATGCCGCGAAGTTTGAATATTTCCAAACCAAACTCCATAAGCTTTTTCGCCCTTGAATAAAACGGTCCCGGAATCAAATTTTTTATATTTTGCTCCATGCTCAATACAACCTGTTCTTCGATATTTTTTTCAGACGATAAGTTAGAGGACGATAATAAATCAATAACATTGTATGTTCTTTCTCCTTTACTGGTTAGCAGATTCAGCAAAAGATTATAGAAGACATACCCTTTATCGCAGCTCTGCTGAAATGCCGCGGCCCTGCTATCAATGTCGTCAGAACCAAATTCCGCTAACTTCATTTTCTCCATTTCCGAAATCGGCAAATTCAGCACGATTGTTCCTATAGCGCTTGCGGTTTCTAAAGCCCAAATGATATCCGAAGCTTTCATCACATTTGCTGTTAAATGCGACACTACATTGTAAAGCGTCAGTTTTGAATTATAGATAAGCTTCTCAAGATCAGTATTAAATAATTTTTCAAGCCGCTTTCTTTCCACTATATCTTCAACAAACCCCAATGATTGAAACTTGATTTTATACTCTTCAAGCGTAGCAATTGTTTCCAATATAGAAGCAATCGAGATCGGAACTCGGGCAATAGGCACATCTGCATTCGAACGGAAACTTACGAATAATATAGGTTTCTCGGCATTAGTATACCCATTTGCCTGAAATCTCAAACCGGCAGTAACAAAGGCTTTCCAGCGTTCATGAAAAGAACCGTTTACAGCATGATGCAGTTCTGTAAAATACTCAAACAACGTATCTTGCTTACAAACGTCCCCATACATTTTAATTCGCCAAAATTCCTGAAGCTCATTGTTTGCTCTTGCATTTAAAGCATTGTATAATAGGCACAATCTTGTATGTCCCCATAGTGTAGAAATATGGTCGTTCCAATGCGCAATCTCATGCCTGAAAATTGATACATTAAAAATCCGTTGTTCATTATCTGGCTTCTTACCTAAATTTTCAATAAAATCTTTTTGCTCGAAAGAGTTCAAATCTATAACCTGGCTAAAAGTGTTATATGAAGCAATCGTTCGCGCAGCGTTCGGAAAAAGGTTATGATAGTTGTTCATTCAATAAATTGTTAGTTAAGATTCTCATTAGAAATCAACTTGATATGTCTTATACTATCCTGATTCGTTTGTCTAATTCCTTAGCCTCAAATGTTTTCGCACCTTGATCAACGACAGCAGTTCCTGAAAAAAATTCTTCGTTATACCAACGCCTTTGTTTAGTAATGCTGTCCATTGCAAACCTTAGCGATAATTGGCGATTGATATCGTTTACGCCATTTTCAAGCATATCAACGGTCGGCATCCAATCAAAAACATATCGGCATTCATCATAAGTAATCAAATCCATAAACATTTCGGTGTCTTTGGCTTTATAGCACCATCTTTTTGTATAATCAACATTGTAAAAATAAGGCGCAGTGAGCTGTCCTACAAGAATGTCCTTCAGCTGATGGAAAAGAAAAACATCGCAAAACAGGTAAGGTTTAGTGATATTCCAGTTTTTGCGAATTTTCGCCATCGAGTCACTGAGCATGTCATCATCGAAGCCCTCCGAAATAAAAAAATGAACCAATTCGACTTGCTCTAATAATTTTGCTGCATCACTGTTTAATGCAAGTTGCTTGTTGAATTTCATTTGCATCTTAGGGAAAGATTCTTTTTCCACTATAAAATTTGACAGGCTCCAAATCATAGCATTGTCGCCGGGAAAGCACAATAAGTCCTCCGCGTAATTTTCATCAAATGATTTCTTGTCAAAGTTTTTAAAAAACAATTTCACTAATTCCGGATTTGAGGCCAGCCTTTGGTAAGGTATTAATACCCCCGGCAAATCATACAAAACCCGGGTGATAAATTGGCTGTAAAACGTCGAGCTGTCATCTTTCACCATTTCTATAAAATCTTCCTGACTGATGCCGCAGCACTCAGGCGATTCTATAAAACCCCCACCCATATCTTCATAAGTTTCCGTAAAAACTTTCGGATATAGATAATTTGCAGCCAGTAAGTTCAAATCATCGCGATATTCCTTATTGTTTTCGGTGTCGTCAGGAAACGCAAAATTGGTGATCAGCGTTCCGGGAGAACTTAATTTTTGATATTGGAATACATCCCTTACAACTGACAATGTTTGCTCACTTGCTATGGTCTTACAAAAATCCAGGTAAATGATGTCAAACTTAAAAGGTAAAATTTTTAGATAATTCTGAATCTTTCCTTTATATATTTTCACAAAAGGAAATCTCGAATCAAGTGCAGATATTACGGCCTGATTATACATTTGATTGTCTGATTCAAATGCCCAGATATTTTCCGGTAAAATACCATTTTCTACCAGCACTTCAATGTCATTCTCAGGATTAGGCCCACTTAGGTAAGCCACACGCAAATCAGATGGTTTTTTCTCCCCGACAATAGCATCATAAAATGATTCCCAATGAGATATCTCTGCGCTATACAATTCTTCTGCATAGGCACGATCTATACTGTTACCTTTTTTTATGAGGTAGGCTTTTATATCTCTAACATAGCTTCTCCTGGCAACAGTTGCATCGTGGCGATTCGTTGTCAAGGTTTTAATCGCATAGGCTAACGCCTCATTTCTGGCTGCTTGTTTTTGTTGTTCTGTATATGCTTTCATAGTATCTAAAAGGTAAAGGTAATGAAATTAAGCTTTGGCAAAAAAAATATATTTTTGCCAAAACTTAATTTATAATAAAAATTATTATCTTCACATCGCATTTTAAACGGACACCAATTGGATAAGACACTCGAAAATACCGTAGATACTTATTTTGGAAGAAAAAAAAGCCTTTCAAGGAATGAACTTATACATGCCATTCTAAAAGATTATCCCTCCCTCACTTTAAACACCATCAACGTCTACTTGTCAAAGTTAAAGAAGCAGGGAATTTTAATAAATCCATCTAGGGGTATTTATTCAATCTCTAAAAAAGCCGATTTTCATCCTGAAATAGCACCTCCTCTAAAAAAGGTTTACAACAAAATACATCAGGCATTACCCTATGTAAGCTGTTGCATCTGGGATTCTCGATGGCTTAACAGCTTTATGCGCCATCAAACCTTTAAGCAATACATAGTGATCGAGGTCGAAAAAGTGGCGATGTCACAGGTTTTCAATATCATTAATGAGTTTTCAGACCACGGTTACATGGATCCCAACACATTAATTTTCGATCTTTACATTACCAATTCAGACGAAGCCATTATTATAAGGCCATTGGTGTCCGAAGCACCGTTGGCTACCGAGAAAAAAGTGGCTATACCCACACTCGAAAAACTACTTATAGATATGCTGGCCGACAAGGATTTATTTGCAGCACAACAAGGCGAGCTTGATTTTATCTTCAAGACAGCTTTCGAAAAATTTCAAATCAATACGTCAAAAATGAACCGGTACGCACTAAGAAGAAATCGGTTAACCGAATTAAATAATATGTTGAATATAATTTCGGCAAAATAAATAATTTTTGCCAAAACTTAATTGAAATGATAACACCCGAAAGCCGCAGTGAGAAGTGGATTAGAACGCTAAAACAAAAGCTTAGCAAAAGAGCCGACCCTAAACTCATTGAAAAAGTAATCAATGCATTGGTCTTTCTCGAAGAGCTAAAAATACATGGACTAGATTTTATTTTCAAAGGCGGAACAGCGTTGTTGCTGGCGACGAAAGTGCCCAAAAGATTTTCCATAGATATAGATATAATTACGCAGCAAACCCCCAAAGAAATAACTACTGTCCTAGAAGCCATTGTCAAAAAAGGCACATTTATTCGTTGGGAGGACGACAACGACCGAAAACATACGCCAGATGCACCCATAGGCCATTACAAAGTATATTATAAAAGTAAAATTGATAATGAGGTCGAAGAACCAATACTGCTCGACTTACTGTACACGCCAAACCCATATCCACAACTCATGCAAGTACCCATTACACATGATTGGTTAGACACATCCGGTGTGGTCACAACAATCAATATGCCTACGTTCGAGGCAATCCTGGGTGATAAGCTCACAGCCTTTGCGCCAAAGACAACCGGAATATTATACGCCAAGGATCGGCCGGTCGAAATCGTCAAGCAACTCTATGATATTGCTTTTCTGTTCGACAACATTACCGCACTCAATATTGTTCGCACCAGTTATAACCAGGTTGTTCAGGAAGAGATTGGTTTCCGCAAGTTGACTGTTGCAGCTATAGATGTAATGAACGACACACAGGAAGCCTGTTACACCTTATCAGAACGCAATGAGAAATCCGCCGAATTTCAGCACCTTTTTATCGGCATTCGCAACTTCGCAAACTTTACGATTATGCCGTTCAGGATAGAGGAAGCGATTGTAGCAGCGGCCAAGGTGGCATACTTGATTGAGCTGTTGAAAGACGATACAGCAACTGTAATTGAGCACTATACAAATGCAAGTGCAATCAAGGATTGGATGATAGGAAACCAACAGTACAATAAGATTAATAAATTGAAGAAGACAAACCCGGAGGCTTTTTATTATTGGTATAAGGCTTTGGATTTCTCAAACAAAATTTAATACTTCAACAATTTGCTATGAAAAATTATTGGGATATCATTATCATTAATCTGACAACTATTCTATTGGCATTATGGACTAATTACTATTTCGATGGTAAACCTGAAATGCCAATTGCAATATTAGCAACCGGAATTTCTGCAAGCTTTGGTATACGTCAATATAAAATTGAAAATGACAAAATGTTTAAGGAACTATTCCAAGCTTTTAATGAAAAGTATGATATCAAATTTAATAATGTCTTAAACTTGATAGTTGAAAAGTATCAGAATGATGCTAATTACCAATTAGATAATGACGAAAAAGCTTTACTGGTTGATTACATTAATCTTTGTGCCGAAGAATATTTATGGTATAAAAAAGGCAGAATTGACGCTGATGTTTGGTCCGCTTGGGAAAATGGTATGCGCTACTATTTTCAATTAAAGCCGATTAGTATTTGTGTTGAAATAGAGAAGACGCAAAAAGAATCATATTACGGTTTGTTTGAAAAGCTAAACCTATAATAAAAATATAACTGCTTATAATACAGGTTTTTATATTTAACTGAAATGAGATAATTAATATTACCTTTACATCAACTTATAACAAATTCGTGAGTAGAATTGAACAATTATTTGAGCAGCTTGGATATAACCGCGAAAATGGGTTATTCTATCTTGATGAGTCTGAGCAATGGCTTAATAAATTCCCTTTTCGTATAAGTAAAGTTTTAAGGGACATTATTCAACCTTATGCTTTTTACAGTTTGCATCATCATGGAGACGAAGCTTCGGAACATCCGGAACCGATTAATAATCCTATTATTCTTTTTTTCGACAAGCCAGATGAGGAAAAAACCAAAGAAATCCCCAAATGGACTTTTTGTTTTGGGCAAGCTCCGGTTGTCATAATAAATTCAGATGATTATGGCCCATTGGATATATACCACGGTTATCAGTTTGAATCTGATCATAGTTATCAATTAAAGAGTTTAGATGCAGATATTAATATAACCCGTTGTGCGGTTTAATTTCCCAAGGCATGCTTCAGATGATTTAATGGTTTTCCATTGAGGAAGTTGATGTATTGTAAAACTGCCACGCTACTTATTTTGGTACACATCCTTGCAAATAAACCGTTCAACGTTTTCGCATAATTCCGTTTCAGATATAACTGATCACACATTTGAGAGAACAAGGTTTCGATTCTTTTTCGGACATATCTGTAATTTGGGTTCCATGTGGTTTCACGCCGCTTCATATTAGCCCTTAGTGGTGTGACAAGTCGTATCCTGTCGTTTTCAAAAAGAGAAGTCTGATAGCCTAAAGTAAG
>NZ_FMVF01000045.1 GCF_900101895.1 Flavobacterium caeni | reverse complement strand
TAGCCGGAACGTTTTAGTTTCACGAACTTTGTTTATCTTCGGCAGACAGAACTCAGTTCGCTCTGACGCGACCACGCAAATGCGCGAAACGTTATGGGCAAGTTTATACGAACACCAAAAGCATAGAAACTAAATGAGAAAATTCCAAAGCTTACTGATTATTATTTTTCTATTCTCACAAACAAATCTTATTGCACAGCAATTCCCAAAAAAAAATTGGGCGAACGACTTACACCCAGAAAAAAATGGTTGGGACACGACAAAACTCAAAAACCTAAGGAAATTTGTGATTGACAGCACACAGATAACAGGAATGATGATTATTCATAAAGGCTCTGTGGTATTTGAATTCGGTGATGTTGTTGAAAATTCTTATATCGCTTCTTGCAGAAAAAGTATATTGGCAATGTTGTACGGAAAGTATGTTAAGTCAGGAAAAATAAATCTGAATAAAACCCTAAACGATTTAAAAATTGATGACGTTGGCGGCTTGCTGCCAATTGAAAAAGAGGCGACAATAAAAGATATTCTTGAAGCAAGGTCAGGTGTTTTTCATCAAGCAAGTTATCCAGGTGACTTTTTAGACCTTGCACCTAAAAGAGGAAGTGTAAAATCAGGCAATTATTGGCTTTACAGCAATTGGGACTTTAATGTTGCAGGCTATATTTTTGAAAAAGAAACAGGACAAACTATTTATGATGAAATTGAAAAACAGTTAGCTAAACCTTTAATGATGCAGGATTGGAAAAGAGAATTGCAAAAAGAAGAAGGCGACTCTACTCGTTCTTATTTTCCAGCATATCCTATGTTCTTTTCAACAAGAGATATGGCAAGAGTTGGTTTATTGATGCTCAATAAAGGCAAATGGAGTGACAAACAAATAATAGATGAAAAGTGGGTACAACAAATGATAAATCCCATCACATCTTATACAGAAGTAGACAAAAATATACCGATTTTTAGAGGTAAGGATTATTCATTTGGCTACGGACTTTATTGGTGGTTGTGGCAAAATATAACAGACAATCGTTTTAAAGGCGGTTATTCAGCATTAGGGCACTGGGGACAAACTATATCAATATTTCCAGCAATTGATGCAGTTGTAGTTTTCAAAACAAAGGATGCTTATCAGAGAGAAACACCAAGTAATGCGAGGTATCGTACACTACAGCTTGCCGTACGTTGTTATGACAAAGACAGATGAAAACCTGCCCATAACAGCCTGTAAGCGAATTGCGCTCGTTTTTGGTTGCAGGAAGTTGTTTCTTCACGAAGAAATATTATATTCGTCAGAGAAAACTCAATCCGCTTGGCCGCGAATTCGCTTACAGGCGAAACGTTATGGGCAAGTTGCCGAGACGGCAAATAACAACACATATGGATTTTTACGAAATTGAGAAAAGGCCTTATTTGCTAATTGGAGTAATTTTGATTCTATTACTTGCTTATGTAGATATTGATAATTTTGGATTAAATAAAACTTTTGGCTTTGCATACGACCTAAAAAATGTTGCGTTAACATTATGTCTAATTTCCTTAATAATATCATTTTTAAGCCATTTAGTTCTAGCAATTCTGAAATATAGGATTGCTTCGAGCATATCATACACTTATGTTTTCTCAATATTATTGGCAATAACATTTGGAATTTATTCTAGTCTTTATTTTTTGGTTTTTTCTTTTGGCTTCATTTCAATAATTTTAATGATTCTTAGCATAATTGTCGCGATAAAACAAGGGAAAGATGCAACCAGCCCATAACCGCCGTTTCAAGCCATTGCGGGGTTTCCGGTGGCCGGAAGTTGCGGTTTCACGAAGAAACATTATCTTCGGCAGAGAGAACTCAGTCCGCTTCGATCCGCAACGGCGTGAAGCGGCCTAACGTTAGTGGCAAGCATATCGAACCTACCTATAAATCGATGAATTTAGCAGGATTTGAATTAGACATTGAGAATAGCGAATTTAAGCAGGCATTAGACCTAGTGAATAATGATGCGCCGTTAATTTATTTAACAGGTAAGGCAGGAACAGGAAAGACTACGTTTCTTAAGTATTTGCGTCAAACTACAAATAAAAATATGGCGGTAGTTGCTTATACAGGTGTAGCGGCAATCAACGCTAACGGACAAACAATCAATTCATTTTTTAAAATTCCATTCGGGCCTTTTTTACCTAATGATAAACGACTTAGGGTTTCCGCTAATTTAGGTGACACCGATAATAGTACAATATATGATCACTTCAGGTATACAAAAGAAAGGCTTGATGTGATAAATAATATTGATTTACTAGTAATTGATGAAGTGTCAATGGTCCGTTGCGACATGTTGGATGTAATAGATAAATTGCTTAAAACATTTCGACGAACCAAATTCTTACCTTTCGGTGGAGTACAAGTTTTGTTAATTGGCGATACATTTCAATTGCCACCGGTCGACAAAGATTGGAATTTATTAAGAGACTTTTATTCAAGCCCTTTCTTCTTTAGCGCAAAAATTATTGAACAAAACCAGCCTATCTACATAGAACTGAAAAAAGTTTATCGTCAAAAGGAAAAAGAGTTCATCGATATTTTAGATAGAATTCGAGTAAATAAGGTAAGCAAAAATGAATTGGATTTTTTAAATTCTAAATATAATCCAACATTTTCACCTAATGAAAACCAAAATTATATCACCCTTACTACGCACAATGCAACAGCAGACAATACTAACATTACCAAATTAGCAAGTCTTCCTACCACTGAATTTACGTTCAATGCTCAAATTGATGGAGAGTTTCCAGAAAATAATTTGCCAACCGAACGTTTATTAAGAATCAAAGAGCAAGCTCAAATTATCTTTGTGAAAAATGACTTTACCAAAGGTATTTACAACGGAAGAATCGCAAAAATAAAATCTATCGACGGCAATGAAATCATAGCTGAATATGAGGACAATGGTGAAGTTATCGAAGTAAAAGTTGAAAAACAAACTTGGAACAACGTTAGATATAGTTGGAATGAAAAAGAGAACAAGATCGAAGAAGATATAATTGGCACTTTTACTCAATTTCCAATAAAACTAGCTTGGGCAATCACTGTGCATAAAAGTCAAGGGTTGACTTTCGATAAAGTCATCGCTGATGTTGGAGCTGCATTTGCATCGGGTCAAGTATACGTAGCACTTAGTAGGTGTACAACTTCTAGTGGATTAGTTCTTAAATCATTCATCAATCAAAATGCAATTATTACAGATTCTAGGGTTGTAGAATTTGCAAAGAATGAAACACCATCAACGCTGATTATCAAAGAAATTAGTTCAGGGAGAGCAGATGCATTTTACAAAAAAGCTAGAGCAGCTTTTTATGAGTTTAAATTCGAGGAAACTTATTTGAATATTATTCAAGCATTCAAGTTGCGAAACGACTTGGAAACTGATACATTCAAACGCTTTTTCTTGCAAAAAGCTAAAATTTTAGGCAACTATAAAAGGAAATTCTATGAAATTCAAGACTTGAAAACTACATTAGAAATATCTAATTTAGAAAATCTAAATTTACTCAAAACTAGAGAAGATGAAATTATTCAATTGAACACGAGAAATGCAGATTTAAATCTAAACCTACTTACAACTCAAAAAAAGCTAGAAGAGACTGATGCCGTTTCTAAAGAATTAGCAAAACAAAAAATTGTTCAGAATAAACAAGTTGAAATTTTATTGAAAGATTTAGAATTACTTACAAATAAGAAAAAGGAACTTCAAAAAATTAAAACACAAAAAAACTTAGAGATAACTGCTTTAAATATTGAATTAGGAAATAAAAATATCCAAATTGAAAATTTAAAATCTGAATTAAATAGAATAAAATCTATTTCATGGTTTCAAAAGTTATTAGGTAAAAAGTAAAATGCCAGCCACTAACAGCGCAGTTAAGCAAGAGCTGGTTTTTCGTGGCCGGACGTTTTTTCTTCACGAAGAAACTCTATCTTAGCAGAGAGTACTCAGTCCGCTTTTCCGCTCCTGCGTAACTGCGCGAAACGTTGCACGAAAACGCCGAGGGAAACCCGGAAATGATCGCGCAGAATCCACTTCCTTATCCAATCTTTGTCGTTATTTTTCATATG
>NZ_FMVF01000015.1 GCF_900101895.1 Flavobacterium caeni | reverse complement strand
CAAAAGTCATAAACGTCATAAAGGCAACCGGCCTTGCGACTTTAAGACCTTAAGGCCTTGCGACTTAAAACCTAAGGTGGTTATTGCGGCGGGGCTCACCTCTTCCCATCCCGAACAGAGAAGTTAAGCCCGCCTGCGCAGATGGTACTGCAATCCTGTGGGAGAGTATGTCGCTGCCTTTCTTAAGAAGAATCCTCATCATTTACTTGATGGGGATTTTTTGTTTTGTGCGGGCTGAAGCCCGTGTACCTGAAGCCCACCGGGCTTCCTCCTCTATATCTCATATCCATCCCGAACAGAGAAGTTAAGCCCGCCTGCGCAGATGGTACTGCAATCCTGTGGGAGAGTATGTCGCCGCCTTTCTTAGTGGAGCCCCGACCTGAAAAGGTCGGGGTTCTTTTTTTATGGGTGCGGCGCAGTTCGGGCAAAGCCCTCGGGCCGCCGCCTTTCTTTTGAAAACCCTGTCAGAAATGACGGGGTTTTTGTTTTTGGTGACAGTGCCGCCGCCTTTGGCTTCGCCCGGTTCGCCCCTGCGGGCTCGGGTCTTTTTGAAGACCCTTCACTTACGTGAGGGGTTTTTGTTTTTTGCAGGAGCGGATGCTGAACTTGTTTCAGCATCTGGGAACGGCCATTCCATGGAAGCGTCACGTAAATTTATCCTCTCGTAGATGCTGAAACAAGTTCAGCATCCCATCAAAAAAGCAAATCCAACTCCTTTGTTCCCGTAAAAGCGAATCGCCCAATAATATTCGCGTACTGCTTGGATTCATGGTCAAATTGTCGCAAGGTCAGTGCATCGCAAAGAAACTCAAAATAGAGCGGTTCATCCGTAAACAAATTCTTGGCTTGTTCCAACTGGCCTTCCTTAAGGCTACGTGCCACCGATAGGTGCGCATGCGCTTGGGGCTTCACTTTGATGAACCGCGAAAACCGGACAATGACTTCATTCAAATAGCGCATCGACTTGCCGTCGGGCGCGATGAAAAAAGTACGCGGCGGGAACGCGTCAAAGTGATCGAATACAACTTCTTGCGGAATTATGGTTTCGCAAAACTGACTTATGTTGTCTTTCCAGACGGGCAATTCGTCGGGCGTTGCGTCAAAATTGAAAACCGTAACGTGCGCTTGCGAATTGGCGCTACCGAACCAACCGATTTCGGCGCGCAGCCGCTTCTTGAGTTCGGCGACGGTTTCGATGATGGGTTGCGGTGGCCTGATGACCAAAGAGTATTCCGGGATGTGTACCATGTGCGGTTGATTTGCGTGAGGGATGGCAGTGCAAAGCCCCCAGCCGCGAAACGTCCCGAAACTTCGGGAGAGCGGCGAGGACTTGCAGCGAACAGCCCGACGGCGTGATAAAAATACCAATCGGCGCACTTATTTCCAAACGCCGGCACGCCCAAAGCAAATTTATAAGGCTATTTCCTTGGCCTGTACGCAAAATTATTTTTCGAATTCGCGTATATCGAAGAATGAGCTACGGCTTGAAGTCGACCGAAAGCGAATTGACGCAATACCGCGTCCCGGTTGGGGTGGGCCCATCGTCGAACACATGTCCGAGGTGGCCGCCGCAATTGGCGCACAAAATTTCGGTGCGGATCATGCCGTGTGTGGTGTCGCGGATGTATTCGACCTTGCCGGGAATCGACTCGTCGAACGACGGCCAGCCGCAACTCGAGTTGAATTTGGCGTCGCTTTCGAACAAAGGCTCGCCGCACGCACCGCATACATAGGTGCCTTTTTCAAAGTGAAGGTTGTAGGCGCCCGAGTGCGGAAACTCGGTGCCTTTTTGTCGCAGGATACGGTAGCGTTCGAGTCCCAATTCCTGTTTCCATTGTTCTTCTGATTTTTCGATCGGGTAGGCCATGGCTTTGTTTTTATGCGTTGATAAATGCGAGTGATCGCGCGATGACCGCCGGATCGCCCAGTATTTTTCGGTGTCCGAGCTTTTGCGTGACCATCAGTTCGCCGTTCTTGAGGTGTTGGTGGATGTGACGGGCGCAATGCACGGGAACTTCGGCGTCGTTTTCGTCGTGGATGACCAACACCGGAAGGTCGATGACTTGTGCTGACAGGTAAGACGAAAAGTCGGCCATTTTTTTATGGTGTTGGTGTTCGAAATGGTCGCGCATAAGGTCGCTGATTTCGGGTTTGAGTTCCATTTGACGGACAAATTCGTCGAAAATATCTTTGATGATGTCGCCGCTACCAATGGTCACGAGTTGATTGGTCTTGAAACCAAGCCTGACCGCATTGAGCAAAGACATCCCACCCAGCGAATGCCCGATGGCCGATTCAAACGGGCCGTATTTTTTGTCGATTTCGAGTATACATTCGATGAATTCGGGCATCAATGTGGTGTCTCCGCGCGATTTTCCGTGTGCGGGCGCATCGAAACTGACGGTGGTATAGCCCTTTTGCGTGAGCGCATCGGCAAACTTGACGAGTTGCGTGCCGCGACCCGACCATCCGTGTACGAGCAATATTTTTTTTGCGCCTTGACCGTATTGGTATACGACCACTTCTTTGTCTATCGATGGGACATGGAGCTTGGTTTGGTGGCTCTCGGCATCCATGTGCAGTTCGCGTTTGGGGATTTTGTGCCGGATGGGCGTGGTGAACAAACGCGCGGCAAAACGCACCAGCCATTTGGTCGAAATAAGCGCGATTATTTTAGCGGATATCTTGATTATCCTAGGAATTTTCAACGTTTGACTGCGTTTCTTTACGTTTTTTGACATTCCACTAAATTTTAAACGAAGGTACCGTTTTAGCTAATTTTTGTTAACTTAGAAATCATAAAATATACTTAAAATGCAGAACCAGACGCGTATCGTAATCGAAAACGTACAGCCGCAACTCGACAGCGGCGCTTTTTATATCAAACGGATTGTCGGACAAAAAGTAGTGGTAACGGCCGATGTGTTCTCGGACGGACACGACGTGATCGAATGCTGTGTCAAATACAAACACGAAAAAGACAAAGCCTGGACCGAAGTAAGGATGGTGCCAACCTCAAACGATGAATGGACGGCCGGGTTCACCGTTGAAAAGCAAGGGTTGTATACGTATTTTGTCGAAGGATGGGTCGATTATGCGCTCAACTGGCAACACGGTACCGAACGCAAAATTCAAGACAGCCAGCATGTCAAGTCGGAATTGCTGGAAGGCGCCGAATACGTCAATGCCATCGTGAAACGCGCCGACAAAACCGAAGCGACATATCTCAAAAAGGTGGCCAAGGTTTTTGGTGATGCCAAGGCATATGATACTGCAGTAGAGGAAGCCATGTCCGATCAATTGCATCAGTTATTCAAGAAATATCCGGTGCGTTTCATCGAGAACAAATCGATCGAACTGCAAGTGTATGTCGATCGAAAAAAGGCATTGTTCAGTACGTGGTACGAGTTTTTTCCGCGTTCGGCATCGGAAGTGGCGGGCCAACACGGAACGTTCAAAGATTGCGAAAAGTTGTTGCCAAGGGTAGCGGCCATGGGATTCGACACGCTGTATTTTCCGCCCATCCATCCGATTGGTGAAGTCAACCGAAAAGGCAAGAACAATGCGACCCATGCGCAGCCCGGCGATGTAGGTTCGCCGTGGGGCATCGGTTCCAAACACGGCGGGCACAAGGCCACGCACCCAGAGCTGGGCACGATAGCCGATTTCAAATCGCTTGTCAAGAAAGCCAAGGAACTCGGTATCGAAATCGCGATGGATTACGCATTGCAGGCCGCGCCCGACCATCCGTGGGTCAAGGACCACAAGGCGTGGTTCAAATGGCGTCCCGATGGCACCGTGCAATATGCCGAGAATCCGCCCAAAAAATACCAGGACATCCAACCGATTTATTTTGAAAGCGACGACTGGAAAAACCTGTGGAAAGAATTGCTCGATAGCGCTTTGTTTTGGGTAGAGGAGTGCGGCATACGCGTGTTCCGGGTAGACAATCCGCATACCAAGCCGTTTTATTTTTGGGGTTGGTTGATTGGCGAGATCAAGAAAAAACACCCCGATGTGTTGTTTTTGTCCGAGGCATTTACACGTCCGAAGATCATGCATGAACTGGCCAAACAAGGCTTTACACAATCGTATACTTATTTTACGTGGCGCAATTCGAAGGCCGAACTCATCGAATACGTCACCGAACTCACACAAACCAACCAAAAGGAATTTTACCGGCCTAACTTTTGGCCCAACACGCCCGACATCAACCCGTATGCATTGCAGGGCGGCAACGAAGCGATCCATTTACAGAAGTATTTTTTAGCCGCTACTTTGAGTTCGAGCGTGGGTATTTATGGGCCCGTTTTCGAATACATGGTGTCGGCGGCCATGCCGGGCAAGGAAGAATACCTCGATTCTGAGAAGTACGAAGTGCGCCATTGGGATTGGTCGGTACAAAACAAACTGACGATGGTGATCTCGCGCATCAATGCCTTGCGAAAGGAATTGCCGTCGTTGCAGCAAACCAACAACATCCATATTTGCGAGGCCGACAACGACCAAATCATCGCCTATTACAAGTACGACGACAACAAGCAAGACGAAACGTTGATGATCGTCAACCTCGATCCGTATTACGCGCAACGTGCCATGGTGCGTTTGCCGCTCGAGCACCTCGGCAACCAACCGATTACGGTAAGCGATTTGATCACAGGCAACAGCTATTTGTGGGACAAGGAGTGGAATTTTGTCGAATTGCATCCCGCGCTGCCTTTCCATTTATTCAAAATCAAGAAGTAATGAAAGACCAGATCAACGAAGATGGGTTCAAGAATCCGTTGGTGTTCAACGCCGACTGGAAGCACGCGTTCGAGGATGCCGACTTCGTGAAGGTGTTTTCGTCGGACATACTCGAAGACTACATCATCCACAAACGATGGTACGGCGGAAAGGCCAGTACGCTCAAATACATCGAAGTGGTCGAATGGTTCAAGATCGCGTCCAAGAAAAATACCTATTACGGCGTGTTGCTCGAGGTCAATTTCAAGGAGGCATTTTACCAACATTATTTTATGCCGATTGCGTTCATGGCGGCCGAGGAGCTCGATACGAACACCATCATCGCGCCCGTAAAAATGAACGGACAAGAAGGATTTTTGGTTGATGCTTTACATCAGGAAGATTTTCGTAAGTTGTTGTTCGACAATATTGTAAATTCTGGCTCAAAAGAATTGAAAGTCAAATTCCACAAAGGCGAAAAGCTGGAGGAAAAAGAATACAAATCGTCCAAGTTCATGGGCGTAGAACAAAGCAACACTTCGATCATTTACAACGAAGTTTTCGTGCTCAAGATTTTCAGACGCATCTACATCAGCACCAATCCCGATTACGAGATCTCGCGCTTTTTGACCGAACGCATGGATTTCAAGAGTTCGCCTGCCTACACCGGCAGCATCAGTGTGGCACTTACCGAAGGCAACATCACGCTCGGGCTCATGCAAGAGCTTGTCCCGAACCAGGGCGATGCATGGGCGTTCATGCTCGACGAGATGGACCGCATTTTCGACAACCTCAAGAACAAAAAAATCAAGATTGCAAAACTGCCCGATGTCGATTTGTTCAAACGGTTAAAGATCAACGCCGTTCCGCACGAAATCATCGACTGGGCGGGACTCAGTATCTTTTTGCGCATCCACACCCTGGCCACGCGTACGGCCGAGATGCACATCGCGCTCGGCAGCGACATACACGATACGGCTTTTACCCCAACGACCTACAACGGCGACTATACCGTATGGCTCAAGAACCGACTGACATACCAGTTCCAGAATCGTTTGAACATACTGGAAAACAACCTGCACAAACTCGACGGATTGGCGCTCGAGCTGGCCAACCAGTTCCTCGACAACAAAAAGGAGATCCGAAAGATTTTCCTCGATTTCGACTGGACCAAGATGAAGTCGGAACGCATCCGCATCCACGGCGATTTCCACTTGGGGCAGGTGTTGGTAAACGGCGACGATTTTTACCTGCTCGATTTCGAAGGCGAGCCCGAAAGCACCATCCGCGACCGCAAGGTCAAGCAGCCGCCGCTCAAGGATGTGGCGGGTATGTTCCGATCGTTCCATTACGCCATTTATGCGACTTTGTTCAACAACAAAGACAAGTATCCGTACGAACAAAAAGAACTGTTCCATGCCGCCGAGGTGTTGTTCAAGTATTTGGTGGGCGTGTTCCTGCAAACCTATACCGAGGTCGCGCAGAACGGCAACCTCAACATCGGCTACAAACAGGAAATCGACTTTTTGCTCAAGTACTGCATACTCGAGAAAGCGGTTTATGAACTCGGCTATGAACTCAACTCAAGGCCACGTTGGGCGGTGATTCCGCTGACGGGAATTGCGAGCATCATGGCGTTTAACAAATAACAGCAATCCATGCAACAAGACCATGCTCCGTTAAAAAAAGTACTCGGGATATTTTTCGGCATCGCCATTGTCGTGGGCAGTACGATAGGTGTGGGGATATTGCGTACGCCGGGCAGTATCGCTGCGTTGGTGCCCGACCCGATGCTGATCATGGCTTGCTGGCTGTTGATTGGGCTCTACATTTTGCTCGCCGCAAGCTCCTATGCCGAATTGACGGTGATGATGCCCAAGGCCGGCGGCGCGTACAATTACATCCATCGTGCCTTTGGTCATTTTGCGGGTTTCCTCTTTGGTTGGTTCGATTTGCTCAACAACGCGATAGCGCCCGCTTTTTTTTGCATCGTTCTGGGCGAATATACGGCCGATATTTTTCCAACGCTTGTTCCCTACGAAACGTTCCTGGCTTTGGGCTATTTGCTTTTCTTTAGCGCCGTGAACCTGCCCGGGGTACGCAGCGGCAGTACGTTGCAAAAGGTTTCGAGTATTTTAAAGATCGTATTGTTTTTGATCCTGATTGTCGGATGTTTTGTCGCACGGCCCGGTTATGCGACGCCAGAAACCACACAGTTCGCCTTTACCGGAACGGCCATCATCGGCATATTCAAGGCGTTGCAACTGATCATGGGTACCTACGACGGATGGATGGCCGTATCCTTTTTCGCCGAAGAAGACAGCCATCCCGAACGACAAGTGCCGCGTTCGTACCTTATCGGGGCATTTGGCGTCATGATGATTTATTTGCTGATCAACGGCGCCATTTTGTATGCCGTGCCCATCGACGTGATCGCACAATCGCCGTTGGCCGCCGCCGAGGCCGCCGATGTGGCTTTCGGTTCCTGGGGTTCGACGTTGGTCACCGCGGTTTCGGTTTTTTCGATCATCAGCATCCTCAACGCCTATGTGATGATTCCGCCGCGCATTTTGTTTGGGCTCGGACGCGACGGATTTGCCCCTAAACAAGTTACCTATGTCAATACGGGTGGTACACCGCATGTCGCACTTATGGCGATTTGTGTTTTCGACGCCATCCTGATTGTGCTGAGTTCGTTTGAAACGCTTTTCGGTTTGGCGACCTTTATGATGGCCGTGGTGACGCTGTTTGCCTTTGCATCGGTCATTGCGTTGCGCATCAAAGAACCGGGAACGCCAAGGCCTTATCGGGCTTGGGGCTATCCGTTTTCTTCCGGACTGCTGGTGCTGGTCACTTTGGCCCTCATCGTCGGATTTGTGTTCGGCGATCCGTTCAGCGCCAAGGTGGTGGTGGCCATCAGCGTTTTGTGTTACTTCATCTATCGTTTCCTGGTAAAAAAAAGTAGCACATCCATTTAAAAAACAATGTAAATTCAATCCATTTCAAAATACACAGCATGAACGTAAAACCACATTCGCTTTTCTCCGATTTCGACATCAGTCTTTTTAAGGCAGGCAAACACTACCGTCTGTATGAAAAGTTGGGCGCGCACCTGACAGAAGTCGATGGCGTCAAAGGAACCTATTTTGCCGTTTGGGCCCCTGCGGCGCGATCGGTATCGGTGGTAGGTGATTTCAACTATTGGGTACAGGGCGAGCATCCGCTCAATGTGCGTTGGGACGGATCGGGAATTTGGGAAGGATTCATCCCTGGGGTAGAGAAAGGCGCGATCTACAAATACAAAATACAGTCGAACCACAGTGGCATCGTCACCGAAAAGGCCGACCCGTTCGCGTTGTATTGCGAACATCCGCCGCAAACCGCGTCCGTGGTTTGGGACCTCGACTACAAATGGAAAGACAAAAAATGGATGGACACGCGCAAAGAGCACAATGCGCTAGAAAAGCCGTATTCTGTTTACGAAGTGCATTTGGGTTCGTGGAGGCGCAACGCCTACGGCGAATTTTTGACCTATCTGGAACTCGCTGACCAACTCGTCCAATACGTCAAGCAAACCGGGTTCACGCACGTTGAGTTCATGCCGGTGATGGAGTATCCGTACGATCCTTCATGGGGCTACCAGCTCGTGGGGTATTTTGCGCCCACGTCGCGTTTTGGCAAGCCGCAGGATTTTATGGTGCTTGTCGACAAACTGCACCAGGCGGGCATTGGCGTGATCCTCGATTGGGTGCCGTCGCATTTCCCGAGCGATGCTCACGGTTTGGGCTTTTTCGACGGATCGAACCTGTACGAACACCCCGATATGCGCAAGGGCTACCATCCCGACTGGAAATCGCTGGTGTTCAATTACGGCCGCAACGAAGTGCGTGCGTTCCTGATCTCGAATGCGATTTTCTGGCTCCAACATTACCACATCGACGGATTGCGTGTCGATGCAGTCGCGTCGATGCTATACCTTGATTATTCGCGTAACGACGGCGAGTGGGAGCCCAACATTTATGGCGGACGCGAGAACCTCGAAACCATCAGTTTCCTCAAGGATTTCAACGAAGCGGTTTATACCATGTTCGAAGGCGTACAGACCATTGCCGAGGAAAGTACGTCGTTTCCGATGGTGTCGCGCCCTACATTTTTGGGTGGGCTCGGATTCGGGATGAAGTGGATGATGGGTTGGATGCACGATACGCTGCAGTACTTCAAGCGCGAACCCGTGTACCGCAAATACCACCAAAACGACCTGACGTTCTCGATGACCTATGCCTTTACTGAAAACTTCATGTTGCCGCTTTCACATGACGAAGTGGTCTACGGCAAACATTCGATCCTTGGGCGCATGCCGGGCGATGAATGGCAGCGTTTTGCCAACCTAAGATTGTTGTACGGCTACATGTTTACGCATCCCGGCGGCAAGTTGTTGTTCATGGGAGCCGAGTTTGCGCAATCGGCCGAATGGAAGTTCGACGGCAGCCTCGACTGGCATTTGTTGCAGTACGATTACCACAGCGGTATACAAAAGTTAATCACCGACCTCAATGGTTTGTACAAAACCAACCCGGCGCTGTACGAAAACCAATTTACCGCCGACGGTTTCGAGTGGATCGACTACGCCGACCACCAAAATGCAGTGATGTCTTACATCCGCAAAGGGGTGAACGAAAAGGAAAATCTCGTGGTAGTGTGCAATTTTACGCCCGTGGTTCGCGAGGGCTACCGTATCGGGCTACCCAAAAAAGGAAAACTCGTCCAGGTTTTCAATACAGACGAAACCGCGTACGACGGAAGCGGCGTCACCAACGCAAAAGCCGTCAAAATCGACAAAGAATCGTGCAACGGCAGGGAATTTTCGGCCGCAGTGACGTTGCCACCGCTGGGTGTGGTCGTATTTAAGTTGGCTTAATCGCAGTTGTACCGCAACGCCCAGACAAAATAAAGCAAGCTCGATACCAAGAATGCAATGTTGACGTAACGCGCAAACGGCGGTGCGCCCGAAGGCCACAGCTGGCCCAATAGGACCACGGCGTTGAGCAACAGCAAAACGATGAGGACAGGTCTGTTTTTCATGATAGATGGGGGAATAATGGCGTGTTAGATCCCGAAGTCGGGAAAATAATCGTACGTGTCTTTAAAGGATTTGTCTTCGGTTGATGTGGTGTTGTCGTTGGTCTCTTCGATGGGTTCTTCAACCATGATCCAAAGGCCTTCTTTTGGTGTGGTTTCCATGATTTCGGTTTTTAGGGATTGGGTAAGTCAAATGTAACAATCCTGTCGGGCCGTGTATTATTTAATCGATGGAACGCCGTTATTTCAGATAAAGTGACCAAAATCGGTCAAAACCAACGGCCAATTATTCTACCGATTTGAATTGGCTTCACGTACCTCGTTGGCAAGCAGCGGATTAATGTCGATCTTGGCGCCAGAGAATGCAAAAATGGCGGTGCGGTATTCCCGCGCATATTGGTTCGTGACGCGCGCCGCAATCTGTCCTGTTTGAAAGTAGGGCCCGGTTTGTTCGAGTTCGTCTTCGTTGGGGTCGTATTCCTTGATGCGGATGAAGTTGATATAAGGCACCGACAAATCAAACCACCCGACATAATCGGCATTGAACGATACGGCCCGGATACCGGTCTTCGAATAATAGTTGATGGCGCCTGCCTGACCGTAATTGTCGCACAGGACCATCGTACGGCCTTGCGCGGCCAGTGGCGCGTAAATCGAATCGGTTTTTCTTGCGAGTTCACGCCAACCCAGCATATCGGCAAAATCCTGCGGCAAGCTGTGGTCTTTACCGTCTTCCCAGCGCAGCAATCCCAAATCCTGGTATCGGCTGGAATGGGCGACGACATATTCTGGGCCGTGGTTTGGGAATGCCACCTGGTACATCGGTAAGAATGTGGCAACAGGAAGCATAAACACCAATAACCGAACATACCTGAGCCGCTTGGTTTGCAACGCTTGTGAAACGAATACGGCTCCGAACGAGATATAGATAGGGTAGATGCCGATGGCGTAATATCCTTTGGCTTTACAAATCCAAAAAATGGCCAAGGTAAAAACCAATGCGGCAAAAAAGAACCGAAATCCCGCAAACGGTTTGTAGACCAACAAGGCATATAAACCGGCCACGATGATGGGCAGGGCGCCCGCAAAAAAGAGCAGTTGTTCTTTGAGAAAAGCAACGCGACTGGTGTTGACCAATTGCGTTCGCGCCAATTCCTGCATGTGGTGCACCACAGGGAAGTCGTTTTGGTATTGCCACCAAATATTGGGAGAAATCAACAGCAACGCCAAGCCAACGGCCCAATAGGTTTGACGACGCGCCAACCATTTTCGTTGCGGCGACAACAATAGTGCAGGGAGCAAGCCACCGAGCAAGAACACCATGTTGTATTTGTTCAGGAAACCCAAGGCAAAAACAACGGCGCCCAGCCACGACCATCGCGGCGATTCGGTTTGGGCATACCTCAGACAAAAATAGTAGAACGAGGTCCAACACAATACGTCGAACGAATTGGGTTGGTACAACAAGTTGATGCGAAGCAATACCGACAGCAGCACACACGTTGCGCCAAGACACAAGGCAAAAGTGTCGCCTTTGAGCGTCTCGATCGCTTTCCAAACCACCACTAGTGTCAAAGCCCCGAACAGCGCGGGGAAAAATTTGACCCAAAAGACACCGCCGCCGAGCGCAAAAATGATCCACGAAACCCATGAAGTGAAAGGGGGGACCGATACATAGCCCCAAGCCAAGTAATGGCCTTGGTCAAGGTGCAGGTATTCGTCGCGGTGCAAATCATACTGCGCGTCGACCAAAACGTACTGCAAAACGAACTTCACAAATACAAAAGCCAACAACAAAACTGTTTTTCTGGGCATGGGATTGATTTTGAGCGATAAATATACTTTTTTGTTTCGCGAGCACCAAGAAATTGCCGACGGCCGATGGAATCCTACCGTTTTTAACGACAACGTTTTCGTAAAAATACCCCGAATTCCATCGGGCCAAAACCGATATTTCGTATGTTTGGGACACCACCAAGCCAATAGCATCAAGAATGATTACAAATACCGAACTCGAATACAAAGGCGACTTGTTTCCGTCCAAAGTGACCGGTTTTAGCAAGGACGTCGATTCCGTATACTTCAATACAGACAACAACGTCATCCTCAAAATCACGGTCCTGCGCGACAGTCTTTTGCGGTTTCGCTACACCACCAAGGGCTACTTCAGCAAGGATTTTTCCTATGCGATAGACAAGACGCAATCGCATGGTTTTAACGCGCTCGAGGTGACCGAGGAGAAAAACCACTACCAAATCCAAACCAGCAAAGTGATCTGCAAGGTGCAAAAAGCCGATTTGCGCATTTCTCTGACCGATCTTGACGGCCAGCTGATCCTTGACGACGAAAAAGGTTTCCATTGGGAAGAAAGCTACCATTTTGGCGGCAACATCGTCAAGATGAGCAAGGCCTCGCGCGATGGCGAGAGTTTTTATGGCATGGGCGACAAGGCGTCGCACGCCAACCTCAAGGGCAAGCGCGTAGAGAACTGGGCGATGGACCAATACGCGTTCCACAAAGACCAGGAGCCGCTGTACAAGGTGGTGCCGTTTTACATCGGGTTGCACCACAAGGAAGCCTACGGGATTTTCTTTGACAACACCTTCAGGACCTTCTTTGATTTTTGCCATGAACGACGCAACGTCACTAGTTTTTGGGCCGAGGGCGGCGAAATGAACTACTACTTCATCTACGGCCCGGCCATGTCCGACGTGGTCACGACCTACACCCATTTGACGGGCAAGCCAGAGATGCCGCCATTGTGGGCGCTCGGCTACCACCAGTGTAAATGGAGTTACTTCCCCGAGAGCAAGGTCAGGGAGATCACGGGCAAGTTCCGCGAATTGCGCATCCCGTGCGACGCGATTTATCTGGACATCGATTACATGGACGGATTCCGTTGTTTTACCTGGAACAAGGATTATTTCCCCGATCCGAAGAAAATGGTGGCCGAACTGGCCGAAGACGGTTTCAAGACGGTGGTCATCATTGATCCGGGCATCAAGATCGACAAGGATTATTGGGTGTACCAGGAAGCGCTCGATAAGGATTACTTCTGCAAACGCGCCGATGGGCCTTACATGAAGGGCAAAGTCTGGCCCGGCGAATGTAATTTCCCCGATTATACAAACCCCGCCGTACGCGAATGGTGGGCCGGGCTTTTTAAAGAGTTGATTTCCGACATTGGTGTCAAAGGCGTCTGGAACGACATGAACGAACCCGCCGTGATGGAAGTCCCCGGCAAAACCTTCCCGATGGACGTGCGCCACGACTACGACGGCAATCCGTGCTCGCACCGCAAGGCGCACAACATTTACGGGACCCAAATGGCACGCGCCACCTACGAAGGCGTCAAACAATTTGCCTATCCGAAGCGACCGTTCATCATCACACGATCGGCCTATTCGGGAGCGCAGAAATACACGTCTTCCTGGACGGGCGACAACGTAGCGTCATGGGAACATTTGTGGATCGCCAACATCCAAATGCAACGCATGTCGATTTCGGGCATGGGCTTTACCGGATCGGATATTGGCGGGTTTGCCGAACAACCGTCGGGCGAATTGTACGCGCGCTGGATCCAATTGGGCGTGTTCCATCCGTTTTGCCGCACGCATTCTTCGGGCGACCACGGCGACCAGGAACCTTGGTCGTTTGACGTAGACGTAATCGACATCACGCGCAAATTCGTCGAATTGCGTTACCAGCTGTTGCCTTATCTGTATACGATGTTCTGGGAATACATCAACGACGGCGTGCCGATGCTCAAGCCGCTGGTGTATTTCGACCAGGAAGATCCGCAAACCCATTACCGTACCGACGAGTTTTTGTTCGGCAACCACATCCTGGTGTGTCCGATACTCGAACCGAACGCCCAGGGACGCAGGATGTACCTGCCCATCGGCAACTGGTACAATTACTGGACGGGCGAAGTCGTTTCGGGCCGCAAGGAGTTGTGGGTGAAGACCGATTACGACCAGATCCCGATTTTTATCAAGGAAGGCGCCATCATCCCTAAATATCCCGTGCAACAATATGTGGGCGAATTGCAATTCGACGAGATCTCGCTCGACGTGTATTTCAAGCTCGGCAAGGAAAACTCGAGTTTGTACGAGGACGCGCAGGATGGCTACGATTACAACAAAGGACGTTACAGCCTGTCTACGTTTAGGCTCAAGGGCAGCGAGAAGAATTTGATCGTGCAACAGTTCAAGGAAGGCAAGTACGAAGTACCGTATGGCAAGTACCGGATCAACCTGCACGCGTTGCCGTTCAAGGTCAAACGCATCTATGTAGACAACGAACGCGCCGAATTCGACACCGTTTCGTTCGACGGCAAGACATTGGTAATCGATAAAGATTTTACGGAATTACATATCACGGCAGAATAATTTAGTTGTACTTTTGCTTTAACAAATCCAAAAACTTTCACTCAGGATGAGCAAAAGACCTTTCTTATTCGCAGGTTTTGGCGCGCTCGCGCTGGCCTTTGCGTGTTCGACCAATCCGTTCACCGGAAAAAGCAATTTGAACTTTGTGTCCAACGCACAGTTGTTCCCGTCGGCCTTCCAGCAGTACGGCGAGTTCCTCAAGGAAAACAAAGTGGTCACTGGAACCCCAGCGGCGACGCAGGTTACCAATGTAGGCATGAAGATCAAGAATGCCGCCGAGCGTTGGCTCAACGCCAATGGACACGCCGATTACCTAAATGGATACCAGTGGGAATACAAACTCGTAGAAGACAAAGCGGTCAACGCCTGGTGTATGCCCGGCGGTAAAATCGTGGTATATACCGGTATTTTGCCCATCACCAAGGACGAAGCGGGATTGGCCACTGTCATGGGCCACGAAGTTTCCCATGCCCTGGCCAACCATGGTGCGCAACGTATGAGCGCCTCGCAATTGCAGGCGTTGGGCGCGGTAGGCGTAGCAGTGGCCACCAGCGGACAATCGCAGGAAAAACAAGCGATGTGGCAACAGTATTACGGCATCGGTTCGAACGTAGGGGCGATGTTGCCTTTTAGCCGAAGCCACGAGAGCGAGGCCGACATGATTGGGCTTACGCTTATGGCCATCGCGGGTTACAATCCCGAGCAGGCGGTCTTGTTCTGGAGCAGGATGTCGGCGCAATCGGGAGGGCAGGCGCCACCGGAATTCATGAGCACGCACCCGTCCGATGCGACGCGTATCGCCAACATCAAGAGTTTGATTCCGCAGGCCAAGGCCGAGGCCGCCAAGTTTGGGGTCAAGTTCCAATAAATTGGATAGAAGAAAAATACAAGCCATCCCTCGGGATGGTTTTTTTATTGATGTACGATTGTTGATAGGATTGAAAATCAATCGTTTAAGCCGATTTTCGAAAGCGTCAATTTAATAACATCGGATTCTCTGCTACGAATCAAAAAATAAATAAATTAGTGTCCTCAAAAAAGCACTATGGCACAACTCGAAAAAGGCAGTAAAAAATTACGCAACGCGTGGGCGTTCTACGACTGGGCAAATTCGGTGTATCCGCTGACGGTTTCATCGGCCGTCTTCCCCATATTTTACAAGGCGCAATTTCCCGATGGCGTCAATTCCGTACAGGTTTTCGGCACGCAAATCAAAGACACCGCACTGATCAGTTTTGTCACGGCGGCGGCTTTTTTGGTCGTGGCGTTCATGTCGCCGTTGCTCTCGGGCATTGCCGACTACGTGGGCAACAAAAAGAATTTCATGAAGTTCTTTTGTTATCTGGGCGCTTTATCCTGCGTGGGGCTTTATTGGTTCGACCTCGAGAACATTTATCCCGGGTTGCTGTTTTATTTCCTTGGGCTCGTCGGATTTTGGGGAAGCCTGGTGTTTTACAATTCCTATTTGCCCGACATCGCCTATCCCGAACAACAGGACAAGGTGAGTGCGCGCGGGTATTCGATGGGCTATATAGGCAGTGTGATTTTGTTGATCGTCAACTTAGTTATGATCATGGGTGCCGAATCGGGTGCCGAGGCCGTGCAGGCGATGCGCTATTCGTTTGTCATGGTGGGTATCTGGTGGATTTTGTTCAGCCAGTATACCTACTATTATTTGCCCAAAGGCAACCGCAATGCCGACAAGGTCACGCGCGAAGTGTTGTTCAACGGATTCCGCGAACTCAAGAAAGTGTGGGGCATGCTGGCAGGCAATTTACCGCTCAAACGTTACTTGTCGGGCTTTTTCGTTTACAGCATGGCCGTACAAACGGTGATGCTCGTGGCTACTTATTTCGGCGAAGGTGAAATCCAGTGGGAAAGCAAGGAGCAAAGCCAGACCGGCCTGATCATTTGTATCTTGTTGATCCAACTTGTTGCCGTGTTGGGCGCGGTGCTCACCTCACGTGCGTCGGCCAAATTCGGCAACATTCCCGTGCTTATTGTCATCAATGTGTTCTGGACGGCGCTTTGCATCTCGGCATGGTTCATGACCAAACCCACAGAATTTTACGTGATGGCCGCACTTGTCGGGCTCGTGATGGGCGGGGTACAGGCCCTGTCGCGTTCGACCTATTCCAAGTTACTCCCCGAAACCGAGGATACGGCTTCGTTTTTTAGTTTTTACGATGTCTCCGAGAAAATCGGCATCGTGATCGGGATGTGCGTGTACGGCATCATCGATCAATTCCAGGGCCCGCGTTTTGCGATCGTATTCCTGGCGCTTTTCTTTATCGTCGGCGTGCTATTGCTGCTGCGCGTACCCCGAGAAGGCCAAATAAATAATAGCAATAGATATTAAATAAAAAAGGCGAAAACACTGTTTTCGCCTTTTTGTTTATGCTTTGCTGATGCTGCCCGAGCCCGAAACCTTGTTGTCGGTTTTTTTCGGGTCGCCTTTGTAATGGATGTCGCCCGAGCCGCTCACGCGCCCTTCGAGCTCGCCCGTACAAAACACCTTACAGTCGCCCGATCCGGTGACCTGCGATTGCACTTTTACGCTTTGCAAGCCATAGGCATTGAGGTCGCCCGATCCGGTGACGTCGCACCGCAGGGTATCGGCTTTGCCCTTGAGGACCAAATCGCCCGATCCGGTGACGGCGGCTTCTACGGTATCGGCTTCTACGTCAAGGGTCAAATCGCCCGAACCCGTAAGCGCGGTTTCGAAAGTGCCCGCCTTGATTGTGCTTTTACCTTTCACATCGCCCGAACCCGACAGGCTTACGCCGCTGATGCTTTCGAACGGGACGGTGATCTTGATGCCCATTCCGTGCGTCGTGCTTAGTTTTTTGCCTGGCTGGGTGGCGATTTTGAGCACGCCGCCCACCGATTCGATCTTGAGGTGTTCGATGAGGTTCGATTCGCCTTCTACCGTAATTTTCCCTTCATTTCCCGAAACCAGATTGACATCGAAAAACCCGGCTACCGAAACCTTTTCGTAATCTTCGGTCGTGACCGTTTTGGTGGCCAACTGGCCGTTGCCTTTGATTCTGCCCTGTGCACACGCCGAGATGACGGTCAGGGACATTGCGATTAAAAGAACTTTTTTCATGATGATGAAACTTTGATGATTATTGGTTTTTGTTGAGGTTGACGTTGCCATAGTCCGATACAATCACGACTTTGTTTACGCCTTGTTTTTTGTGGTATCCCGAATAGGATTTACTGGTCGAGGTCTCGTGGCGGTTGTTGATGTCCAAATCGCCCGAATGTCTAAAGTTGGCATATTTGACCTTGACATCAAAATCGAACGTGTAGTTCGGGCTGTAGCCGATATCGACCGAGGTGTAGCCCGTTTGCACCACCACATTGCCCGCCTTGGCCGTCAATTGGTCTACCGATAGCTTGCTGTAACTCGTGCTGATTTTGAGGTTGTTTGAGACTTCGGCGATGCCAATCGACAGATAGTCGCCCGAGCCTTCGAGGTTGCCTACCTTGCCGTATTTGAGGTTGCCGTAGTTGCAATCGAACTTCATGTTGTCGCCGTTTTCAAAGTGCACATCGGTATAATCGGCGTTGAGCGCCACCGTACCAAAATCGGTCATCGTGAGTCCGGAGTAGTCGGCCGAAATACGTGCGCTTTTGGCGTAGTCGATCGTCGATTTCCCGCAATACGCAATGTCGATCACGTTGCTGCCCGAGTTGAGTTTGCCCAAGGCGATCTTGCCATATTTGCACTCGATGTGGGTCGCGCCAAACAGGTCGGTCGTGATGATCTGGCCGTATTTGTTGTCTACCGTCACGCTGCCGTTGCGCGGGATCTTGATGGTATAATTGACCTCGATGCTGTTGTTCTTGGTGCTCGATTTGCCCGCGCCGTTGGCAAAGTTGGTCTTGGCCGTCACCAAATGTTTGAGCGCCGTGATGTCTACGTCGATGTCGTTGAGCTTTTTGACGGCCCAATCTTCTTTGTCGCTCGCCACCTTGATCAGGATGTCGAGTTCGATCTTGTCTTCGGTCCAGGTGGTCACATACACATTGCCGTAGGCGTTGTCGATGTCGATGCCCGCGTCGGCGTTGACATGGTAGGCTTTCTTGATGTTTTTTTGTTTGGTGTATTTCTGCGCGTTGGTTTCGGTTGGGAACACCAACATCGGCACCAGCAACCAGATCAAATTATATCGTGTTCTCATGGGTGGTATCGTTAAGTTTTTCGTTGTTTTCGATGTGCAGCAGCACGTCTTCCAGAAACGCAATCCGGATTTTGAGGTTGCGGATCATCGCGTGGATGATTTGTTTGCTTTCGCCATTTTTGATCAATTCCTGTTTGATCTTTTCATAGTCTTTGTCGAGTTTCTCCATCTGGACCAAGGCATCGGCCACTATTTTTTCGTTGAGCGGCGATTTCTTTTCCTTGACTTTTTCGAGTTCGATCTTGATCATGGCCGTAAAGATCGAATCGGTTTCGCGTGTTTGCTTGGACGCGAATTGCAGCTCCGATTTTTCAGAACCTATGCGCAGGTTGTCATTGAAAAAGGTAAAAAAGCCCACGAGAAGCAATACCGATGCGGCGATCGACAAACCGTACCAGCGTCTCGAACGACTTCTTTTTCTGGCCTGTTTGGCAAGGAAACGGTCGTAATGGTTTTCGTCCGGTTCATGGATATCCCATTGTCCTTCGAACTTTTCAAATAAATCCTCCATTGGGTCATTGTTCATTTTCATGCGATTTTAGTTCTGTAATTGTTTGCGCAGGCTTTCCTTCGCACGGCTCATGGTCGTACGGCAGTTGGCGTAGCTGATGTTCATGATTTCGGTGATTTCTTCGTGGTCGTAGCCTTCAATATAAAACAGCGTGAGCACGAGCCGGTAATTGTCCTTTAATTTGTCGATGGCCCCGAGCACCTGGTTGACTTTCATCTGATTGAAATCAAAGTCGCCCTCGGGTTGGCCCGTATCTTCGACCTTGTACATGATTTTTTCGATGTCGTCGGCCTTGTAGGCGTTGGTCTTCTTTAAAAAATCGATGCTGTAATTGATCACGATCCGCTTGAGCCATGCGCCGAATGCCACTTCTTGCCGGTAATCGTCGATCTTGGTAAAGGCCTTGAGGAAGCCTTCCTGCATCACATCTTCGGCATAGTGCGCATCCTTGACGATTCGAAAAGCCACGTTGTACATCGCCTTGCAATAGCGACCATACACCTCAAATTGTGCTTTTTGGTTGCGCTCACGGCAAAGCGCAATCAATTCTTCGATATCGTGTTTGGCAAAACTCAAGCGGTTGATGATGATTTAAAGCGAAGGACGCGGGTTTATTTTGGGTGTTACACTTTCGATAAAAATAATGTAAATTTTTTTTCGGCATCCATCGTTGATTTAATTATATTTGGAACGTTTTATGAAAAAAATGACCAAGTCTTAAACCATTACCACCACCATGATTAAATCAAAAATAGTAGCCGTAATAGCGCTGGTCTTCATCGGATTGAATTTCCTTTCGTGCGACAGCGAACCCGTCGATCCTGCGTTGTTCAACACAGAAGAGCCCAATACTTGTGCCGCGCCACCCACGTTCGAAGCCAGCGATTTTATCGCCGGAACGAGCGTCAACCTGAGCTGGAGCGCCGCAGCAGGAACCGGTTCTTGGCAAATCCAATACGGTCCGGCCGGCTTTGCGGTAGGGTCGGGTACCCAAGTGGTATCGACCGACACGCAGGCCACCATCAACGACCTTGATTCGAGCAATGACTACGAGTTTTACATCCGTACGGTATGCGACGCCACGACGTTCAGCGGCTGGGTAGGCCCTATATCGGTAGGCGGGGAGATCGGCAGTTGCGCGCAACCGACCAATGTGGTGGCCACGCGCTCTGCAGGAAATACCGAGATTACCGTAACTTGGGATGCAGGTGCGGGAACAGCTTGGCAAGTACAATATGGCAACGAAGGTTTTGCGCTCGGTTCGGGTACGACGGTTTCGTCGACCACGCCTACACGCACCATTACCGGAATTTTGGCCAACCAAGGTTATAGTTTTTATGTGCGTACCAATTGTTCGCCAACCAGCAACAGCAACTGGACCGGCCCGATTACGGTGGCAGCTGTGGGAGTGACCCCTACGCCTACAGGCGATTACTGGCCAACCGCCATAGGCAACCAGTGGGTGTATAACCTCAATGGTACAGAGGAGCCGCCGCTGGCAATTGTCTCGACCAACACCATTGGCGGGTTCAACTACTACACTTTCACTACGCCTACCACGCCCAACACCGCCACGACGCGAATCAGGAAAGCTGCGGGCGTTTACTATATCAAAACCGAGGAGGTCACCCATACCACGCCAATGCCAGGGGTAACCTCTGGAAACGAAATCATCATTCTTAAGGACAACGTACCTGTGGGCGCCACCTGGACCGATTCCTGGGTACAGACCACAACCTATACCGGCATGCCACCGATCGAAATGAGCATGTCGATCGTTTGTACCGTAGAAGCCAAGGACGTCACCGCGACGGTCAACGGTACGACCTATAACAATGTAATCAAGGTCAACCGTGTGATTTCGGCCGGAACGAGCACCTACGAAAGTGCCTACTGGTTTGCGCGTGACATCGGTCCGATCCGTGTGGTCAATGGACCGAACACGCAGGAACTCGAATCCTACATCGTCAACTAGCAACACATTCAATACCTTACAAGCCTGAACTTAAATGTTCGGGCTTTTTTTTACCTACTATCGACGTACGACACGCAAAAACATCGACGTATGGCACAAAAATTGACTTTTTACTGGATGCAACGAATTATTAGGCAGTACATCGATTTTGCGTACCAATTGACCAAACCCTGCCGTATCTTTGTTGTTCCATTTACAAACAATCTGTCAATTTGACCCTTTTTAGAATCTATGCCACACTCGAATATTTTCACTTTTGACAATTTGTCACTGCAGGATTTTGACTCGGAAGCGGAATTGATCCCGCTGCTCACACCCGAGGACGAAGAAGAAATGCTCAACGAGGAATTGCCTGCATCGTTACCCATCTTACCTTTGCGAAATACGGTCTTGTTTCCGGGCGTTGTGATCCCCATTTCGGCCGGACGCGACAAATCGATCAAACTGATCAACGATGCCAATGCGGCGGGCAAGATCATTGGCGTGGTCGCGCAAAAGAACGAGGAAGACGAAGATCCTACCAAGAACGACATCCATACCATAGGTACCGTGGCGCGTATCCTGCGCGTGCTCAAAATGCCCGACGGCAACATCACGGTGGTTTTGCAAGGCAAGAAGCGTTTCGCGATCGACGCCGTGACGGCCGAACGCCCGTATTTGATGGCGAGCATCAAGGAAGTCGAGGAGAAGCGCCCCGGCAAGCACGATACCGAATTTTTGGCCATACTCGAATCGATCAAGGAACTGGCCATCCAAATCATCAAGGAAAGCCCGAACATCCCAACCGAGGCGACGTTTGCGATCAAGAACATCGAAAGCCAATCGTTTTTGATCAACTTCGTATCGTCGAACATGAACCTGCAGGTCAAGGAAAAGCAAGACCTGCTTTCGATCAACGCGCTCAAGGAACGCGCGCTCGAAACGCTCAAGTTCATGAATGTCGAGTTCCAGAAACTCGAACTCAAAAACGACATCCAATCTAAGGTGCGGTTCGATCTCGACCAGCAGCAACGCGAATACTTCCTGCACCAGCAAATGAAAACCATCCAGGAAGAATTGGGCGGCGCCTCACACGAACAGGAAATCGATGAGATGCGCGCCAAGGCCAAGGCCAAGAAGTGGGACGACAAGACGGCCAAGCAGTTCGAGAAGGAACTGTCGAAGTTGCAGCGCACCAATCCGCAGTCGCCTGATTTTGGCATCCAACGCAACTACCTTGAACTGATTCTCGAGTTGCCGTGGAACGAGTTTTCGAAAGACAATTTCGACCTAAAACGCGCGCAAAAAATACTCGACAAAGACCATTTTGGGCTCGAAGAAGTCAAGAAACGCATGATCGAACATTTGGCCGTGCTCAAGCTGCGTGCCGACATGAAGTCGCCGATCATTTGCTTGACGGGGCCTCCAGGCGTGGGTAAAACTTCTATAGGACGCTCGGTCGCCGAGGCGCTCGGTCGCGAATACGTGCGTATTTCGCTGGGCGGTTTGCGCGACGAAGCCGAAATCCGCGGACATCGAAAAACCTACATTGGCGCGATGCCGGGACGCATCATCCAAAGCTTGAAAAAGGCCGGAACCTCGAATCCTGTTTTTGTACTCGACGAAATCGACAAATTGTCGAACAGCAACCACGGCGATCCATCGTCGGCGTTGTTGGAAGTGCTCGATCCTGAACAAAACAGCGCATTCTACGACAATTTCCTAGAAATGGGCTATGATTTGAGCAAGGTGATGTTCATTGCCACCTCAAACAACCTCGCGGCCATCCAACCCGCACTGCGCGATCGTATGGAAATCATCAAAATGTCGGGGTACACGATCGAGGAAAAGGTCGAAATCGCCAAACAGCATTTGTTTCCGAAGCAATTGGCGGCGCACGGCCTGACGTCGAAAGATTTGACCATCGGCAAAAAGCAACTCGAGAAAATCGTCGAGGGCTATACGCGTGAATCGGGTGTCAGGGGGCTCGAGGCCAAGATCGCGCAAGTGATCCGCAGCGCAGCCAAATCGGTTGCGATGGAAGAAGAGTACAACAAAAAAATCACCGACGAAGACCTTGTAAAGATCCTTGGCATGCCCAAAATGGAACGCGACAAGTACGAAAACAACGAAGTGGCCGGTGTGGTGACGGGGTTGGCGTGGACTTCTGTGGGCGGTGATATTCTCTTTATCGAGTCGTTGATCTCTAAGGGCAAAGGTTCGATGACGATGACGGGCAACCTGGGTACGGTCATGAAAGAATCGGCCACGATTGCATTGGAATACATCAAAGCGAACACCGACCGTTTGGGTATCGATCCCGAGTTGTTCACCAAATACAACATCCACATCCACATCCCCGAAGGCGCGACACCCAAAGATGGCCCGAGCGCTGGGATCGCGATGCTTACGTCGTTGGTGTCGTTGCTCGCGCAAAAGAAAGTCAAGAAACATCTGGCCATGACCGGCGAGATCACGTTGCGCGGCAAGGTGTTGCCGGTGGGCGGCATCAAGGAAAAGATACTTGCGGCCAAACGCGCGGGCATCAAAGAAATCATCATGTGCCATGAGAACAAGCAAGATGTAGACGAAATCAAGCCGGAGTATTTAGAAGGGCTTGCGTTCCATTACGTCAAGGAAATGAGCGAGGTGCTCAAGTTTGCTTTGACGAATGAGAAAGTGAAAAATGCAAAGGTTTTTAATTAAGGTGCAGGACGGCTTTTTACAGTTTTTCTGTAGCTGAGTTGTTTCTTAAGATGTTATTTTTACCGTAGGGTAGGGGGCAATGTAGGTATTCCCTACGAAACGAGTTGCAGACTTCACTACGGAAAATCTGTACATTTTGTTAAAGTTTTTACGCTTTAAACCAACAATAGGTGCCGCGTCCGGGTATCACGTTTTTTGAATCGAGAAATTTCACATGCCTTGTCAGGGTAACTGCTATAAAAACGGCCAAATTAATTGGCCGTTTTCTTATGAAAAATAATATCTTCGCATTTGCGTTATAACAGGCAAACGCACCCACGCATGACCCGAAAAATCCTTTGTCTATTCACGTTCTTTGCGGTTTCCGTTGCATACGGTCAGATAGGAGGTAAATCGGTATATCGGTTTTTGAACCTGACAACCTCGCCACGACAAGCGGCCCTGGGCGGCAAGGTGCTTACCATTTACGATTACGATGTCAACCAGGCGCACTTCAATCCGGCAGCGATCAATCCCGAGATGGACAACAGGTTGTCGCTCAATTACGGCAGCTATTTTGGCGAGGTGACTTACGGCACGGCATCGTATGCCTATGTATACGACCGCCACGTGCAAACGTTTCAAGCGGGCGTGAACTACGTCAATTACGGTAGTTTCGATGGCTATAACGAGGACGGAGAACAAACCGCGTCATTTACTGGAAGCGAGATCGCTTTGTCGTTTGGTTACTCCTACAACATCCCTTTTTCTGATTTTTATGTCGGGGCAAGCGCCAAGCTCATTTCGTCCTCGCTTGAGAGCTACCACTCGTTTGGCGGGGCGCTCGACATCGGCGCGATATACATCGATGAGGACAACGACATCAACTACGCGCTTGTGGTACGTAACCTGGGTATGCAGTTTACCAAATACGAGCAGCAGAACGAAAACCTCCCGCTCGAGATCATGGCGGGTATTTCGCAGGAGATGGAAAATGTACCGATCCGTTGGCACCTGACGCTCGAAAACCTGCAGCAGTGGAATGTATCGTTTTCGAATCCGGCGCGTGCCGAGAACAACATAGACGGTGGTTCGACGCCCGAGAAAGTCGGTTTTTTCAACAATGCGCTGCGTCACCTGATTATCGGCGCCGAATTGTTTCCCAAGCGCGGATTCAATTTTCGCGTGGGTTACAATTTTCGCCGAGGCGAGGAAATGCGCATCCTCGAGCAACGTCATTTTTCAGGAATTTGCGTAGGGGTGGGGCTCAAGATGGGCCGACTCAAATTTGATTATTCGTATTCGCGTTATACGCTCGCGGCCAACACCAGTTTGTTTGGGCTCACGATCAATTTTGCCGAAGATATTTACTAGTTCGTTTTGAAAAAAATTACCATCGCCATCGACGGATTCTCGTCTACCGGAAAAAGCACCTTGGCCAAGCAACTGGCCAAACACCTTGGTTATGTGTATGTCGACACGGGTGCGATGTACCGTGCCGTGACTTTTTTTGCGATGCAGAACGGTTATATCGGAGTTGAATTTTTTGACAAAGACGGTTTGGTCAATGCGTTGCCGTCCATTAAGTTGGCGTTTCAATTTAATCCGGCATTGGGTTTTGGCGAGATGTATTTGAACGGAACAAACGTCGAGCAGGAAATCCGCACGATCGACGTATCGAATTTTGTGAGCCGCATCGCCGAAGTCTCTGAAGTGCGCGCCAAATTGGTCGAACAACAACAACAGATGGGCCAAGGCAAGGGTATCGTCATGGACGGTCGCGACATCGGAACGGTGGTTTTTCCCGATGCCGAACTCAAGATTTTCATGACCGCCAGCCCGCACACACGTGCCCAGCGGCGTTTCGAGGAGTTACAGCAAAAAGGGCAGGACGTTACCTTTCAAGAAGTCTTGAAGAATGTCGTCGAGCGCGATCACATCGATACACACCGCGACGATTCACCGCTCGTCAAGGCGCCAGACGCCATCGAGATCGACAACTCCGAACTCACGCGCGAGGAACAGTTCGCCAAAGTCGTGGCATTGGTCGAGAAGATTTGACCAAAAATCGTTTTCGTAAAACTTTTTTTTTAGATTTACCGCCTATTACCAAACCAATACTTTTACTACATGGGAATTAAATTCAGGCTCACGCTGATGAGTTTCCTCCAGTTTTTTGTCTGGGGTGCCTGGCTGATCACAATTGCAACCTATTTTTTTAACAGTCCGATGGCGGCCGGCGAGAATGCCGGGGCCAAGTTCGGCGCTATTTTCTCGACGTTGGCGCTGTCGTCTTTGTTCATGCCGGCGCTCACGGGCATCATTGCCGACAAATGGATGAACGCCGAGAAACTCTACGGATTGCTGCACATCCTGTACGGCATCGTCTTGTTTTATGTACCGCAGGTGACCGATGCCGACACGTTGTATTACGTGATTTTCGCGGCCATGATTTGCTACATGCCAACGATTTCGCTGTCGAATTCCATCGCCTACACCATCCTGAAGAACAATGATTTTGATGTGGTCAAGGTGTTTCCGCCCATCCGCGTGTGGGGAACCATCGGCTTTATCGCCGCGATGTGGGTCACCAACCTTACGGGGAGCAAGGCCAATACCAACCAATTCCTGATCGCGGGCGCGTTTGCGATCCTGCTCGGCATCTTTTCGTTTACGTTGCCCAAGTGTCCGCCGCAAAAAGCGATCGCGGCCGATGCGGGCCTGGCCGATCAATTGGGGCTCACCAGTTTTAAGCTGTTCGGCAATTACAAGATGGCGCTGTTTTTCTTGTTTTCGATGTTGCTCGGCGGCGCGTTGCAATTGACCAACATGTACGGCGATACGTTCCTGGACGATTTCAAAAACAATCCGTTGTATGGGCCCGAGTCTTTCGTGGTGCGGTATTCGACCATCATCATGTCGATTTCGCAGATTTCGGAAACCGCTTTTATTTTGACGATTCCGTTCTTTTTGAAGCGTTTCGGGATCAAGAAGGTCATGTTGTTCTCGATGCTCGCGTGGGTGCTGCGTTTTGGCTTGTTCGCTTACGGTAACCCGGCCGACGGTTTGTGGATGATCATCCTCTCGTGTATCGTTTATGGTATGGCTTTCGATTTTTTCAACATCTCGGGCTCGTTGTTTGTCGAGACCACAACCGATTCGAAAATCCGTTCGAGCGCGCAAGGTTTATTTATGATGATGACCAACGGCGTGGGCGCCTTTTTGGGCAGTAAAATCAGCGGCTATGCGATAGACCGTTTTTATACCACGGCTGAAGGACACAAAGACTGGCACGGCATCTGGCTCGCGTTTGCGGTCTATGCGATGGTAGTGGCCGTTTTGTTCCTGTTGTTGTTCAAACACGAACACAATCCGAAAGACGTAGAAAACGTCGCACACTAAAAAAAAGCCCTTCCTGATTTTGGAAGGGCTTTTTGTTTTATTTCTTGACGATCTTTCGCATTTCGGTTTGGCCGTCCTCGAAGGCAACCTTCATCAGGTAGACGCCTGTAGGATAGGTGGCCAGCGAGAGCCTGTGTCCGGGGTTGTCCAGTTGCATCAGTTGTTTACCGGTCGGATCAAAGAGCGTCACCGACGTGATGGTGGCGTTTGATGCGATTTCCAAAATATCGGTCGTCGGGTTCGGGTAGATTTCGAAACCTGTCGATGACACTTCTTTCGTGGCCAACGATCCGTTGTTGGTGAGTTTGAGCAAGAAAGCATCCTGGCTACCGCCAAAAATAGGTTGGTGGCCATCGGGTGTCGATATGTTCGCGGTGGAACCGGTGTAACCCGTGAAATACACATTGCCGGCGGCGTCTATCGTACAAAAGTTACCCATCTCTGCACCGTCCCCGCCAATATACGTTCCCCAGATACGTTCCCCATCGCTGTTGAATTTGGCCGCAAACGCATCCTGGTTACCGCCATACGTCTGTTGATAAGCTCCCGGCGATGAAATGCCGGTCGAAGAATTGGCATAGCCAATCAAAAAGATATTGTCGTTGCTGTCGATGACACAGCCGGTTGATCTTTCCTGTTCGAGCCCGCCGTAATAGGTTCCCCAGATGCGGGTGCCGTCAGGGTCGAACTTGGCCAGATAGGCGTCGTAATTCCCCGCAATGACAGGCTGGAAAGAACCCGGTGTCGAGATGGCTTCGGGCGATCCGGTATGGCCATCCAAATAGATGTTTCCTTGCGAATCGGTATCGATGAAATACGCCCAATCATAATTCGAGCCGCCGTAGTACGTGCCCCATTGGCGTACGCCATCGCTGTTGAATTTGACCAGATAGCCGTCGTCGCCCCATCCGATTACGGTTTGGTGTGCACCAGGCGTGGCGATGTTGACCGTCGAGCTGGTGAATCCGGCGAGGTATACATTGCCGTTGGGGTCGGTGGCGCAGTATCCGGTTTCCCACAATTCGCCGCCGTAGTACGTAGACCATTGTCTTACCCCGTTGCTGTCGTACTTGACCAAAAAGGCATCGGTGGCGCCGCCTGTGGCTTGCTGGTGAGCGCCTGCCGTGGTGATTCCCGTACTCGACCACGCAAAGCCCGACATGTAAACGTTTCCGGCGTTGTCTACGGCGCAAGAGTAGCCCTCGTCAAAATATTCGCCTCCAAAATAGGTGGCCCAAAGCCGGTTGCCGTCGGGATCAAATTTGACCAAAAAAGCGTCGTCCAAACCTGCGTTCGAACCTTGTTGTGCGCCGGCCGACGCTATGCCGGTTCCCGACGAAGTCATGCCTGCCATATACACATTACCCGAGGGGTCCAAGGCCACGGCATTGCCTTTGTCGGTGCCCGTTCCGCCGTAATAGGTGGCCCACAACAGCGTGCCCGACGCGTTGAATTTGGCAAGAAACGCGTCGTAATTGCCGCTTGCAAGCGAATTTTGATAGCCGCCAAAGGCGATGTTGGTGTCGGAGTTGGTGTATCCCGACAAATAAATGTTGTTCGACGCATCTACCACTACCGACGTGCCCACCTCTGTACCCAAGCCGCCGTAATAGGTAGCCCATCCCACCACGGGATCGATGGTCAGCGTTTGGCTTTGGTTGTAATCGGCTACGTCAAAACGCAATACGGTTCCTTCTACGACTGCTGTCGATGCGATGGTTTTGCCGTCCTGGAAGCTCAATGGCGCGTGCTGGGTTACCTTGCCCAAACGGCAGTCGAGCGAAATGGTACCGTCGGCATTGCGTTGCATCTTTTCGACCCATTTGCCTTGGAATCGGATTTTGTTCGGGTCGCCGTTCGGTCGCACGACAAAATCATATTCGACTTGTCCGTCCTTGATATAAACCACCCAATCGATGTTGGGATAAATGTCGTGGTAGGTGATCCTGGTGAATTTTTGTACGCCCGCGATGTTCTTGCCCAGGTAGTTCATGCTGGCATCTACCGGATGTTCTGCGGTGATCGTTGGGTTTGGATTCGCGCCCAGCAATAGCATATCCATTCGATAAGTCTCGGTCAGGGTTTGCTCCTGTGCGGGTTTCTTCAGTTGCTGCTCAGGGCTTTGCAAGATTGAATTCGCGGGACGGTTTTGCTTGTTGAACTGGTAGGCGATGCCGTTTTTCAAAAGAAAGAAAGTCATGTCCTGACTTTTGAGGAAGTAGGTGACCTTCGATGCATCGGCGCCTGTGATTTGTCCTTTGTTCTGCTCGAAAGCAAACTTTTGGCCGACAAAATAGTCGTTGGCCCGGTTCAGTGGGGCGGGATCGTGATTTGCAAACGAGAGCTTCGATACAAAACACGCCATAACAAAAAGTAGTGTACGTTTCATGGTGATTCGTTTTTATGGTTTACTGTTGGTTACAAAGTTGGCAAGATTGTCAACCCGAATCAATCGCCCAAAAAGATGATATTTGGGTAGATGGCTAAAAATCATCCTTTTGAATGATGCGGCTGAAACAAATAGATTTCTACATTTGTTAAAAATAACTTCCGTTGAAAACACCCTTAGCGTTATTGGTATTGCTGACATCGGTTGGTTTGTGGTCGCAAAACCGACTCGACAGGGACAGCCTGTTTGCCGTAATCAAGGCTTCCCGGCAGGATACTGCGCAAATCAACCGCTATTTCGAACTCGCGAGCGACTATGTGTTGAGCGATACCGACTCGGCCAAAATCTATTGGAACAAAGGGAAATCCCTGATTGTGAAATTCAGGGCAAACCAATACGAAAACCAGTACAATTTCACAGGCATCAAGATTTTCCACGCCGAACAAGACTTCGAAAAAGCACTGGTCTACAACCTGAAGGCGTTGAAAGAGGCCGAAAAAAACAAAAACAGCTATGACAAAGCCGAAGCGCTCCGCACGCTGTTTGTGCTGTACATCAATCTTGAGAAAGACAGCCTGGCCATCAAAACCGCGCACCAGGCGCTGCATCTTACCGAGCAATTGAAAGATACGTTGAACCTGCCGATCATCTTTGGCAACCTGTCGCGGCTTTACAACGAACTCGGGCAATACGATAAGGCGATCGCCTACGGGAAGAAAGGCATCGCCGTGAGCAAGAAATACAACAGCATCAAGGGGTTGCTGATCAGTTTGAACAATGTCGCGATCTCGCAAAAAGAAGTGGGCGAGCGCGCCGAAGCCGAACGCACGCTTTACGAAATCAAACGGCTGGCCTACCAGAACAATGTCCCGAGATCGGTCGTAAAATCGCTTGTCAATTTGTGTTATATGGCGCAGGAACGCGGCGACAAAAAGGCACTCAATACCCATCTTGCCGAGTTGGATCGGTTCATTTCAAGCAATCCGATGGGTAAAAAAGTGGCGTCCAACGAAGAAGGGCTGCCTTACCTGAAGGCGTATAACTATTTTTTCAGCGGACAATACGCCAATGCCGAGGCCATCGCCAACGAACAGTTGGACGTGTTGGGCGACGACCAATTCATGAAAAATTCCTACTACGAATTACTGGTCAAGATGAACTATACCCAAGGCGATTTTGCCAAGGCTGAAATGTATGAACGAAAATCCGATTCCATCGAAGTAATCATCACCAACGAAGACCTGAACCGCTTTGAGGTCGATGCCGGAAAGAAATACCAGACGGCCAAGAAAGACGCGCAAATCAAGGCCCAAACCGCCAAGCTCGAATACCGCCGTTTGTTGAATTTTATCCTTGCCGGCGTGGCGTTGGTGGTATTGTTGATCGGGTTTTTGATCTACCGGAACCTCAGGCACCGGCAAACCATCCAACAACAAAAGATACTCGAACTTGAAACCGAAAAACAGCTCGCCGCCACCGAAGCCGTCCTGCGCGGCGAAGAACAAGAACGCTCGCGTTTGGCCAAGGACCTGCACGATGGGCTTGGCGGGATGCTCAGCGGCGTAAAATTATCGTTTAATGCCATGAAAGAAAACCTGATCATGACGCCCGAAAACGCGGTGGCGTTCGAAAGAAGCATCGACCAGCTCGATAACAGCATCCGCGAGATGCGCCGCGTGGCCCACAACATGTTGCCCGAGAACCTGATGAAATACGGTCTGGACAGCGCTTTGCGCGAGCTTTGTGTAGAACTCAACCGTTCGACATCGGTACAGGCCAAATACCAATCGATCGACATGGAGCAACACGCGTTCAACCAGGAGATTTCGATCGCGTGCTATCGGATCGTCCAGGAACTTGTCAACAACAGCATGAAACATGCCGAGGCGAAAAACCTGCTGGTACAGGCGCATTTGTCTACAGAAGACAACATGCTGCACCTTACCGTCGAAGACGATGGAAAAGGTTTCGACCGCGCCAAGTTAAGCCATGCGCAAGGTATCGGGTGGCGCAACATCCAGAACCGTATACAGCTGATCAAGGGAAAAATCGACGTGAATTCCGATGCCGGAAAAGGAACGTCTGTCGAAATAGAAATTCCAATTACATGAACACCAGTATTTTTATCGTAGACGATCATTTTATGGTGATCGAAGGAATCCGTACCATTTTACAGGACGAAGCGCACATCGATTGGCTGGGCCACGCGATGGATGTTGCTTCGTGTCTGGAATTTCTTAGCCGACACCAACCGCATGTGATCCTGATGGACATTGGGTTGCCCGACGGCAGTGGCATCGACCTTTGTAAAAAAGTAGCCAAGACCTATCCCAAAATCAAGATACTTGGATTGAGCACCTACAACCAACAGTCGATCATACAGGACATGATGCGCAGCGGTTCTTCGGGCTATCTGTTGAAGAATGCGTCAAAAGAAGAACTTCTCGAAGCGATCGAAGCCGTGATGAACGGGGAGGAGTATCTTTGTCTGGAGGCGGCCGCTTCTTTTTACAATCCCGAAAACTCGGTTCCCGTGATCACCAAGCGCGAAAAGGAAATCCTGGGGTTGATTTGCGACGGCTATACGAATCCCGAAATCGCCGATAAATTGTTCATCAGTCTGGCCACGGCCAATACGCACCGCAAGAGTTTGCTGGCCAAATTCGGCGCGAAGAACGTGGCGTCGTTGGTGAAAATGGCCGTCGAGAACAAAGCTTTCCTGTAAAACGATCACCGTTTCATGGCGAAATGCCCGCGGTGCTCTTTCCCGTTTTCGCGTACCACCAAGAACCAGTAGTCGGTCGATGGCATTTCTTGGCCGTTATACCTGCCGTCCCATCCGCGGCTATCCGACCCGAATCCGGTCAGCAGTTTGCCGTAACGGTCAAAGATGTACACTTTCAGGTGCGGTTCGGTCGCGGCAAAATAGACCTGCCAAAAGTCGTTGTAGCCGTCGTTGTTGGGCGTAAAGAATTTCGGATACGCCAGCAGATGCACTTCTTGCGTCGTGATCCCGCAACCGTTGTTGTCCTTCACATATACCGTGTACAGGCCCGGCGCCAATCCATAAAAAACCGATCCGCTTTGGTAGTTGATGCCGTCGAGCGAATACGAATAATCGCCAGTCGGCCCGCCAAGCACAACCGAAATGGTGTTCTGGTCGTTGGTCCAATCGGTGGTCTCGATGGTCTTGATCGCAGGTGGTTGCGACCCGACTACGGTCACGGTGTATTGCGCCGAACACGTCACGCCGTTTGTGGTTTGGGTGATGTCGAGCGTGTAGGTGCCGGCCTCGTCAACCACAATCGAAGGCGTCGTTTCGCCCGTAGACCACAAATAGGAATCGAATCCCGCGTCGGCGGTAATGGTGGTCGATTCGCCCAGACACAATCCATAGCTCAGCGCCATGTCGAGTTCGGGATAGTCGTTGACGATCACATCAAACGAAGTCGTGTCGTAGCACGTGGCCACCGTGTTGTACTGCATCCTGACAAATATTTGGCGCGATCCCGTGGTGTACGATGCGGGCAACGGATTGCTGTTTGTGGCGGCTTCCTGCGCCGACAAATGGTAGGTCACGGTAAAATCGGCGGCCGAGGCGCTGCCCAACACAACATCGGTTTGAGAAGCCAGATCAAACGTGGCCTGGCTGTTATTGTCGTCGTCGCACAGCACCAGGTCGTCGGGCTGGTTTATGAAAACAAGCGAAGGCAACAACGCCACATCGGTCAACTCGTTGGTGATGTTGCCGCATGCATCGACTACCTGGAAATTGTATACAGCGGGTTGCAGGTTGAAAAAAGTATTGCTTGCGCCATTGTTGACAAAAAAAGGCTGGCTGTCCTTAGAGGTAATCTGGTAGGTGAGCGGCGGGACGCCATGGGCGGTGATCGTCACGTTCGAATTGATCCCGTCGCATGTACTTTTTTGGATGTTGGTGATGTCGATTTCGTTTGACACCGTAAACGAAAAAATTTCTTCGACACATAGTTTGTAAAGATCTACGCTTCCATTTTCGTAGACCTGAAACCGATGGAGTATCCTAAAATCGCCCAAATAAGCGATGTTGTAGTTGATGGCATTGAGCTGAAAAAGCCGGTACGAATTCATGTCGTTGGGGGTGTCGCCGGGATTATAAGGAACGCCCGTTTGCGGGTTGCCCCAGGTATTGGTTAGCGGATCGTAACGCTGTAGCCATAGTGACGCAATGGTGACCGAGTTAGGCCCTGAAGCCAAGAAATGTACGTCAAGGTCAAACGAACCGCAATGCGGGATTACCGTATAAGTATCATCTGTAACCGGTTCGTAGCCCAATACCGGAACGGTCATCTGCCGGGTGTAACCACAACTGTCCACAATTTCGAAAGTATAGTCGCCGTCGGGTAACGACGCCATTGAAAAAATCCCCGGAAACAACGGGCTGATGTTGTAAGATACGTCGTGCGGAAGGGGTACCGTATAAGCGGACGGGGCGGCAATCATCCGTACCGTGTGCAACGAGATACCCGAACCCGCCCTGATTTGCATGGTTCCGTGGCCGGGCTCGCAACCGGGTAACCGATGCCAACTCATCGCGCTGCCCGGATCCACAACGATGAGTTCATAATTGTAGGTGTTGCCGCAGGTGTCGGTCATGACGATGAGGTAGGTACCCGCGTTCATGTTCGGGATTTCCAAATGTCCGGCAGACGGATCGATCAAATGCCCGACATCTATAGGGTAAGATGTACTGTATGCCGACGGCCCGCTCATAATCACCGCCGAATTGAGGATGTATCCGCTCACCTTGATCATGATGTCGCTGATGTTCGAATCGCATCCTTCGTGCGGCTCGGGCGTTGGTTGTGGTTCCGGGTCACGGTATTGCAAATCGGCCTGGACCGTCACCGAATGGCCGCACGAATCGGTGATCGTCGCTTCATACAATCCGTAAGGCACGCCGTTGTTGCTGTTGCCGTAATTGATCAACTCGTCATAAAACGGCCCGGGATGGCCCGGGTTGTAGGCCACGGGATCAAAGCCGGGCGGCGACTGCAAGAACGTGATCGTAAACGGCGGCATGTAGTGCTGGAGCGCAAACGTGAGCATGTATTCGCCACATTCAGCCGGCGGCGACCGCATCTCGACAAGCAAACGTTTGTTGATCAGGATGTTCTCGAAAACATAGGCGTTGCCGCATCCATCGACCACATCGACGGTATAGTTGTAAACCAGGTCGCTGTAATAAGGGATGACCGTCACGAATTCCTGTTCCGACACGCTGCCGCTGGTGAGCGTGGTCGTTTGTACGATGGGCGACCCGCCGCCGGGCGGAAAAATCGTGTAGGTGATCGTGATCGGGTAGGAAAGGGTTTCGTCTATGGCGGGCGATAGCGTGTTGGTGATGGTCATCTGGTTGCAGTCGACAAGCACCGCATCGTCGGTTTCGGCCCAGGAAAGGAAATTGCCCGTCGATTCGAACAACGTGTGCGTGATGACCCAGCCCTGTCCGCAGTCGTCAAACACACGAACCTGGTAGGCACCCGCGGCAAGCCCGGTAAATACGGGACTGGTTTGCAACGGACGGATCATCGGACCCGCAATGATTTCGTACGAAACGGGCGTACCCGAAAAAGCTTCGATCGTCATCGTGCCGTTGTTGCCGCACGATACATTCGTCCCGCCAATCGTATACAGCAGCGGAATGGTTTCGTCGGTAATCGTTTCGGTCCAGGTTTGCGAATTCGAAAGCGCACCCAGGGTTTGTGTGGCCACGATCTGGTAATCGCCGGCGACAAGCCCATTGATGGTGTTGCCGGTCGGGAATGCGATGGGTGTCGTGGTGTTGGGAAGCTGGAATACCTGATAGGTGACGGTTGCCGCGGGATCGGTACCCGAAACAGAAAACGAGATCGATCCGTTGCCCGGGCAGGTTTCATCGGTGGCGGTGATCGATAGCGTAAAGTTGGGCAGTTGCGCGCAAACGTCGATAGAAAACAGCAAAAGGAAAACCACGGCCAAACAACACCATGCCGGCGTACTACGGGCGTTTGTATGTGTTGTGTTGTTCAACGCGGTGTGGTTTTGGGTTCCTAAATGTAAGGAATGTTTTCGGATAACAGCCTTCGAGCGAAAAACCCTACCCAATCGGCTGATTATTAATCGGTCGAATGTTTGGCCAATTCAAATAAAAGAATTACTTTTGCGCACCTTTTGGCGGAGAAGCATTTCCAAAGGGATTCAACATTTTAAAACTAACAGCTTCTGTTTTTTGATCCGCGTAAGAAATTAGAAAAGAACAGAATACAAATTTTTTTATCAGCATGTCTGAATTATTGAAAACACAAGAAGAGTTTTTGACCAACTTTAACTGGAGCAACTACCAAGAAGGTATCGACGCGGTAGATGAGAAACACCTCAAAGAATTCGAGGAATTGGTTTCAAAAACCTTCATTGCCACTGACCAAGAGGAAGTTGTTGAAGGAACTGTAGTGCGTATCACAGACCGTGACGCCATTGTTGACATCAACGCAAAATCGGAAGGCGTTATTTCATTGAACGAATTCCGTTACAACCCTAACTTGAAAGTGGGCGACAAAGTAGAGGTTTTGATCGACGTCCGTGAGGACAAAACCGGTCAGCTCGTTTTGTCACACCGTAAAGCACGTACCATCAAATCTTGGGACCGCGTGATCGCTGCCAACGAAACGGGCGAAATCGTAAACGGTTTCGTGAAGTGTCGTACCAAAGGCGGTATGATTGTAGACGTATTCGGAATCGAGGCGTTCTTGCCAGGTTCGCAAATCGACGTCAAGCCAATCCGCGATTACGATGTTTACGTCAACAAAATGATGGAATTCAAAGTCGTGAAAATCAACCACGAATTCAAGAACGTTGTCGTATCGCACAAAGCGCTTATCGAAGCGGATATCGAAGTTCAAAAGAAAGAGATCATCGGTCAATTGCAAAAAGGCCAAGTTTTGGAAGGTGTTGTCAAGAACATCACTTCTTACGGTGTATTCATCGACTTGGGCGGCGTAGACGGATTGATCCACATTACAGACCTTTCTTGGTCACGCATCAACCACCCGAGCGAAGTCTTGGAATTGGACCAAAAACTCAACGTGGTTATCCTCGATTTCGACGACGAGAAAACACGTATCCAATTGGGCTTGAAGCAGCTTAACGCACACCCTTGGGATGCACTCGATGCAAACCTGGCAGTAGGCGACAAAGTGAAAGGTAAAGTAGTGGTTATTGCCGACTACGGTGCGTTCATCGAAGTAGCCGAAGGTGTAGAAGGTTTGATCCACGTTTCTGAAATGTCATGGTCTACGCACTTGCGTTCTGCGCAGGATTTCGTAAAAGTAGGCGATACTGTAGAGGCGCAAATCTTGACTTTGGACCGCGAAGACCGCAAAATGTCTTTGGGTATCAAACAATTGACGCAAGATCCTTGGACCGACATCACGACCAAATACCCTGTAGGCTCTAAGCACAGTGGTATCGTGCGCAACTTCACCAACTTTGGTGTGTTCGTAGAATTGGAAGAAGGCATCGACGGCTTGATCTACATCTCTGACTTGTCTTGGACCAAGAAAGTCAAGCACCCGTCTGAGTTCGTGAACGTGGGCGAGAAGCTCGACGTTGTGGTCTTGGAACTGGATGTTGACGGACGCAAATTGTCTTTGGGCCACAAACAAACCACGCCAAACCCTTGGGACAAGTACGAAGACAGCTTTGCTGTAGGTACGGTTCACACCGGTGAGGTAGCCGAGATCGTAGACAAAGGTGCTACGGTTGAATTTGGCGACGACATCGTGGCTTTCATCCCTTCACGTCACTTGGAAAAAGAAGACGGTAAGAAGTTGAAAAAAGGCGAAACTGCCGAGTTCAAAGTAATCGAATTCAACAAGGAGTTCAAGAGAGTAGTGGCTTCTCACACGGCCATCTTCCGCGAAGAAGAGGAGAAGAACGTGAGAAACAACTCGAACGACAACATGTCATCGACCAACAATGCACCAGCTGCTACCTTGGGCGACAACAATGACATCCTTGCCGATTTGAAAGCGAAAATGGAGAAGAAAGAGAAGAAGTAATTCGCTCTTTCTGAAATATTTGCAAGCCTCTCGGAAACGGGAGGCTTTTTTTGTTACATTTATTGCGAACTAACAAACCGAAAAAAAGTTTATGCGTAAACCTTACTTTTTGTTGTTTATGCTGCTGCTCACGGCCATTGCCCAAGCACAGATTATCAGCTTTGCTGATGTTAATTTCAAGAATCAACTGTTGTCTTCTACGACCAATACCAATCCCAATTACTACTTGGTCGCCGCAGACCAAATGGGCAACGACATTGTCGTGGATACCAACGGCGATGGCGAAATCGACGCGCAGGAGGCTCTACTCGTTTACAAGTTAACCGTCCAAGGCAACTTGACAAACCCCAACGATCCACTCAATTTAACGAGCCTTTCTGGCATCGAGTATTTTACCAATATCACCGATTTGAATTGTGCGGACAACCAGCTGACTTCTCTCGACGTATCGGCGCTAACCAACCTGGTCAATTTCAGATGTGAGCGCAACAATCTCACCGATCTTAATATACAAGGAATCACCACACTTTCGCAGTTTTATTTCGGAAGTAACCAACTGCCCAATCTGGACCTTAGCGCCAACACCCAGCTTTCGCATTTGGGTTGCGACAACAACCAGATTACACAGCTGGACCTGTCCCAGACTCCACTGTTGACGCGTCTGTTTTGCAACGACAATTTACTGACCACCCTAGATGTAAGTCCTACGACACACCTGGCGGTACTTCGCTGTCAAAATAACCTACTTACCGATCTCGACTTGAGTGGCGGTCAGGGTACCGGCAGTTTGCATGCATACAACAATCCGTTGGTGTCGCTCAACATGAAATCCGGCTACACCTACAGCTACCAGATGCTGGCCAATCTCAATTTACAGGATTGCCCGACGCTTTCGTATGTTTGTGTGGATGATTTCAACCTCGAAGGTTTTCGTACCAAGCTTGACGACTACGGCTACACCAACTGTAATCTGAACAGCTATTGTTCGTTCGTTCCCGGCGGCGCCTATACGAACGTTCAGGGTACGACACGGTTCGACGCTGCCGCGGACGGATGCGGCCAGGAAGATGGCGTGTTTCCGCATTTGCGGATTTCGGTCAGTAGCGGCAGCCAGTCCGGTACTTTCATCGCAAATGACAGCGGCGACTATTCTATTGCGCTACAAGCAGGGATGCATACCCTTACGCCGGTGCTCGAACATCCAGAGTATTTTGCCGTTTCACCGACATCGGTCTCGGTCTCGTTGCCGGTTTTTCAGGCCCCCGATCCGGTACAGGATTTTTGCGTGACCTCCATCGGGACACACGCTGATTTGGCTTCGGTGATCATTCCCATCGGAATTGCGCGGCCCGGATTCGATGCCCATTATAAGATACTGTACCGTAACCAAGGAAACGTCGTGCTTTCCGGGCAGGTCAAACTCACTTTTATGGATGCCCTGATGGATTTCGTGACCGCTTCGCAGCCCGTATCGGTCACGCAGCCCAATGAGCTGTATTTCGATTACAACGACCTTTTGCCATTCGAGACGCGCCAGATCCTGGTTACCTTCAACCTGAATTCGCCGGTAGAGGATCCTGCAGTGAATTCTGGCGACGACCTTGGTTTTGATACGGTTATTTTTCCGATTGTGGGCGATGTCTATGATGCCGACAACTTTGGTAGCCTCAAACAGAAAGCCGTCAACTCCTTCGATCCCAACGACAAAACCTGTCTAGAAGGCACCACGGTAGGTCCTGAAATGGCGGGCCAATACGTGCATTACATGATCCGCTTCGAGAATACGGGTACGGCCGAGGCGGTCAACATTGTCGTCAAGGACATGATCGATTTGGCCAAATTCGATATCGCCTCGCTGGTTCCGCTCGACGGCAGCCACGATTTTTACACCCGCATCAAAGGCGATAAAGTCGAATTCATCTTCGAAAACATCCACCTGCCGTTCGACGACGCCAACAACGACGGTTATGTCGTGTTCAAGATCAAAACCAAGCCAACCCTCGTTTTGGGCGATACGTTCAGCAACACCGCGAGCATTTATTTCGATTACAACCATCCGATTGTGACCGAGCCTGCGGTGACTGCGATTGCGTTGCTGCAAAACCAGGACTTCGCGTTCGAAAGTTATTTTGCGTTGTACCCGAATCCTGCCACCGACGTGCTTCAAATTACGGCAACACAAGATCTTGAGCTGTCATCGCTGGGCGTTTACAATGTGTTGGGTGAACTGGTGCTGGCTGTTCCGAACGCGCGTCAGGTCAAGGCAATCGACGTGTCGATGTTGAAAACGGGAACTTATTTTGTCAAGATCCAATCTTCTAAAGGCAACACTGTCGCCCAGTTCCTGAAACGATAAAACGATCAGGGAATTATTGTCACACTTCGGCTTCCGACGAAAGTACATTGCGCTCCCCGATTTGCTGACGCCACATCGCAAAGTACAACCCCTTGGCGTCCAACAGTTCATCGTGCGAGCCGTGTTCGACCACCTTGCCACGTTCGAGCACATAAATCGTGTCCGAGTGCATGATGGTCGAAAGCCGGTGCGCGATGGCGATCGTGATTTGCTGTTTGTCGGCCGAGATTTCGCGTACGGTTTCGGTGATTTGTCGTTCGGTGATCGAATCGAGCGCCGAGGTCGCCTCGTCAAAAATCAGCAATCTGGGTTTGCGGATCAACGCGCGCGCAATCGAAAGCCGTTGTTTTTCGCCGCCCGAAAGTTTGCGTCCGTTTTCGCCCAAGATGGCGTCGAGGCCTTTGTCGGAACCCGTCAATAGCGTCGTGGCCGATGCCTTTTGCAGCGCGTCGTGCAGTTCTTCGTCGGTGGCGTCGGGTTTGACAAACGTCAGGTTTTCGCGTATGGTACCCGAAAACAATTGCGTGTCCTGCGTCACGAATCCCAATTGGCGTCGGATGCGGTTGTAGCGCAAGTCGCGTATCGAGATGCCGTCGTACAAAATATCGCCCTCGCCGGGACGATAGAGCCCCACAAGCAATTTGACGAGCGTCGACTTGCCCGAACCCGACGGGCCTACAAACGCAATCGTATCGCCCAGCGAAGCCTTGAACGAAATCGAGTCGATGGCCTTGAAGGACGCATTTTTGTGCGTAAACGATACGTTGTTGAATTCGAGTTTTTCGATTTCGCCAACCTCTACGGGTTCTTCGGGGCGGAATTCGGTTTCTTTTTGCATCAATTCCTCGAACAATTGCAGCGATGTTTCGGCTTCGCGGAACGACAGGATGATGCCGCCCAAATCCTGTAACGGCCCGATGATGCCCGTCGAGATGAATTGCATCGAAATCAGCTCGCCCGGCGTGAGGATGCGGTGAAAGATCAGCCAAAGTAACATGAATAAAATCGATTGTTTGAGCAGTATCAGGATCCCGCCTTGAAAAAACGACAGCGTCCGGACCTTTTTGACCTTGGCCATTTCGAGGTCGTAGATTTCCTGCGTGTGCGTGCGCAGCCGCCGGATTTCGGGGTAGGTGAGTCCGAGGCTTTTAACGAGTTCGATGTTGCGCAGGCTCTCGGTGATGGTACCGCTCATTTGCCGGTTTTGCCGAATCAGCGAGCGTTGCAAGTCTTTGATCGATCGGCTCAGGATGCTCGTCAATCCGCCAAGGACGACCACGCCCACAATGAAAATCGGGATCAATGCCCAGTGTTTGGTGGCTGCATACCACAACAAAAATCCGACACCCACGAGCGACGAAAACAAAATGTTGATGAACGACGAGATGAATTTTTCGTTGTCGGCGCGCACTTTTTGCAATATCGATAAAATTTCACCGCTGCTTTGCGTTTCGAATTCCTGGTAGGGCAGCCTGAGCGTTTGCCGGAGCCCATCGTTAAAGATCTCGAGCCCGAATTTTTGTACGACCATCCTGAGATAGTAGTCCTTGAACGACATCAGCAGCCTTGAGGCGATGGCAATCGCGATGGCTATCAAAAGCAACCGATAGGTCTGGTCGAATTGTTGCTGTGTCGTGGCTGATGAATCGTTTTGGGTGTAAATGTCGATGATTTTCCCAAAAATAATCGGGTCGTACAACGCAAGGATTTGCGCCAATCCCGCCAGTATAAGCGACAGCGCAACCCATTTCGAATACGGGCGCATGTATTTCCAGAGCAGTTTCATGGGCGGTCGTTTACTACAAATATCAACAAACCAACAATGAATCCCAAGCGTTCTTCGGCAAAAGACGGATCGATTGCGGGCAAATGTTTGAGCGTTAGTATATTTTCATACATTTACCCATCAAACTGCAAACATGAAAAAACTGTACACGTTGCTTTTCGCCTTGGGTGCGGCTGGTGCTTCGGCGCAGGTCATCAACTTTCCGGACCCTAATTTCAAGGCCAAATTACTGACGGCCCAAACCTGGAATACCGTCGCCCAGAATCCCATCGGGACCAATGTCAAGATCGACACCAACAACGACGGGCAAATCGAAGTGGCCGAAGTGCAAAACCTCAAATACCTCAATGTAGGCGATGCATCTATTTCGAGCATTGCGGGCATCGAGCATTTTACGGCGCTCGAACAACTGTATGCGCATTACAACAACATTGGCGCGGTCGACCTCCATGCACTCAACAACTTGATTTTACTCAATGTCAACGACAACAACCTGACGAGCATCGACAACATCGGGGCGCCCAACATTCAATACCTGACCGCGGGCGGCAACCCGATTGCGTCGCTCGATTTGTCGAATTGGCCCACGCTCATCGATTGCAACATGTGGGGGACGCAGTTGACGAGCCTGTCGGTTTCGAACATGCCTACCGTAGAACGGCTTTTTTTTGGCGAGGGATTGCTTACCAGCATCAGCCTTACCAATTTGCCGAATTTGTATGAATTGGACATCCAATCGAACCAATTGTCCTCGGTGAATTTTTCGGGCCTGGGTGCCTTGCGTTATTTTGTGTTCAACAACAACCCGTTTACCGATCTGGGTTTTCTCAACGATTTCCCGACACTCACCAGTTTGACGATGAACAACACACAGGTGACTACGCTCGACGTATCGGGACTCATCGCGCTCGATCACGTTTTTGCGATCAACAGCCCGAACCTCAAGTACATTTTCATGAAAAACGGACGCACCGAATCGATGTGGTTCAGCGGATGTCCGCAACTCGAGTACATTTGCGCCGACGAGGCCGAACTCAACAGCGTACAAGACAACGTGAACGCCTACAATCCGATCGGGTGCCATGTCAATTCGTATTGTACGTTCAATCCGGGTGGTGTTTTTTACACGATTTCAGGCAACAACAGACAGGCCAATGTTTTGGCCGATTGCGGTATGTCTAACAACATTGCGCCCAACCTCAAGTTCAACATTTCCTCGACTGCGGGCTCGGGCACGTTCATATCGAACCAGTCGGGTGACTATTCGTTGCCGGTCAGCGCGGGAGCGCATACGGTTACGCCCATACTCGAGTACCCATCTTATTTTAATGTGAACCCGGCCAGTTTTGTAGCCAACTTCCCAACCATGCCGAGCCCGCTTACGCAAAACTTCTGTATCACGGCCAACGGGTCGCATCCTGATCTTGAACTCGTGTTGTTGCCATTCCTTTCTGCTATTCCCGGATTTGATTCGGCCTACAGCCTTATCGTCAAAAACAACGGCAACCAAATCCAATCGGGTAGCGTTACGTTGCAGTTCGAGGGCAACGTGATGGATTTTTTGACCGCCAATCCGGCAGTGGCTTCGCAAACCAGTAATTCGTTGACTTGGAATTTCACCAACCTCGAACCGTTCCAAAGACTCGAAATAGGAGCGGTGTTCAACCTGAACACGCCAATGGAGAATCCGCCGCTCAACGGAGGCGATGTACTCGATTTCTCGGCATCAATCGCCACATCGCAAACCGATGAAACGCCCGAAAACAACAGTGCGGTGTTGGTACAAACCGTGGTCAATTCGTTCGACCCGAACGATAAGATTTGTCTTGAAGGACCTACCATTGCGCCGTCGGCAGTGGGCGACTACGTCCATTACCAGATTCGCTTTGAGAATACGGGGACGGGATTTGCGCAAAATATCGTGGTCAAGGACATGATCGATCCGGCCAAGTTTGATGTCGCTTCGCTTGTTCCGCTACATGGCAGCCATGATTTTTATACCCGCATCGACGGCAACAGGGTTGAGTTTGTTTTCGAGAACATCCAGTTGCCGTTTTGGCCAGAAGCCAACGATGGCTACGTGGTGTTCAAGATCAAGACCAAGCCGACGCTGGTGTTGGGCGATACGTTCAGCAATACGGCCAGCATTTATTTCGATTTCAATTATCCGATCGTGACCGAACCTGCCGTAACCACCATTGCGTTGTTGCAGGCGCAGGATTTTACATTCTCGGACCATTTTGCGGTGTATCCGAATCCGGCGGACGATCTATTGCACATTCAAGCCAAGAACGCCATGGACGTTTCGTCGGTCGCGGTATACAATGCGTTGGGGCAGCTCGTGATCGCGGTCCCGAACGCAGACGGTACGCAAGCCATCGACGTTTCAAGACTCAAAACAGGAAGTTACTTCATCAAGGTAGTTTCAAACAAGGGCACCGCCAATTTCCAATTCCTAAAACGCTGACCGAAACATCGATTCACCATAGAAACCTCCTTTTCGGGAGGTTTTTTATTTTTCGATGATAGACAGCACCAGTTCTTTGTAGCTTCGGCCGATAGGGAGTAGCTTGCGGTTGATCTCAACGTCGGTGGCCGAAAACGCATCGATTTTGTCCTTGGCCGCGATAAACGAGCGGTGGATTCGGAGGAAGCGGTCTTTGGGGAGCAGTTCCTCGATTTGGCCCATCTGAAATTTAGCTGACACCGAATTGTTTATAGTCACCACGTTGATGTATTCCTTGACGCTTTCGATGTAAAGGATTTCGTCGAAATAAACCTTGACCTTTTTCTTGCCGACATTAAAAAACATAAACGCACGTTCCTTTTCGTGTGATGTCATTGGCGTTGGGGAGGGCGCTGTAGGTTGTTTGAGTTTGTTGACCGCCACCAGAAAACGATCGAGCGCAATGGGTTTCATCAAATAATCGACAACATTGAATTCATAGCCCTTGAGCGCATACTCATGGTAAGCCGTCGTGATGATCACCTGCGGTGGGTTTTTAAGCGTTTTGAGAAAGTCGAACCCTTTAAGTTTGGGCAGGTTGAGATCCAGAAACATCAGGTCGATTTTCTCCTGGTGCAACACATCGATCGCATAGATTGCGTCATGACAAACCGCTACCAGATCCAGGAACGGCACCATGTCTACGTAATCTTTCAGAATTTCGGCGGCCAGCGGTTCGTCTTCAACGATAAGACAGTTGTATTTTTCCATGCGAGGTCGATGTTAAGTGCTACTTTGAATGTGTCGGAGGTCTGGTCGATGGCCAGTTCGTGGCCCGGATAAATCAGTTCGAGTTGACGTTTGATGTTGGCCAGCCCAATCTTGGGTTCGCTGTCTTCGCTATCGGTCGTTTCTTTCGAGTTTGCGACTACAAATGTGAGCCGTTGGTCCTTGAGCGTAAGGTTGATGTTGATTTCGCTCCGGAACCGCGATTCGCCCACACCGTGCTTGAACGCATTTTCTACAAAAGGCAACAGTATCAAGGGCGCCAGCTTCTCCTGTTTGTTGTCGACCGAATGATGAAACACCACGTCGAGCCGATTGGAATAACGCAGTTTCTCGAGTTCGATATAGTCTTCGATGATTTTGATCTCGTGTTCGATGGCGATCGATTCGTGCGCGGTTTCATACAGCATGTACCGCAACATGCTCGAGAGCCTGAGCACTACTTCGGCCGTTTTGTCGGAGTTCTTTCGCGCCAGGCCATAAATGTTGTTGAGCGTATTGAACAAAAAATGTGGATTGGATTGCGCCTTCAAAAACTGCAATTCCATTTCGAGTTTCTTTTTGACCAATTCCTGCTCCTCGATTTTTTGCGCAATGCCCAACCGCACGAGTTTGATCGAAATGGCAACCCCGCCTACAAATGCAAGGATAAAAAACCAATAACTGAGGCTTTTGACGGCGGTAAGGCTCGTCGGTAAATCTTCGGTAGGCATTTGGTAGATCATCCCGAAAACGACAAAGTGGTTCACGAGTACCATACAAAATATCGCTACGGCGAACAGCGATGCAACCAACATAATTGTTTGGGTGACCGAGGCACGTTTTTGCAGATACCGGTCGGTGGCGCAAAAGAGTGCATACACCAACGGAATCTTGACGCCCGCAAAAACCAACTGCACCAACACCACCTGAAGGAACGACGCAAACGCCGATGTGATATCGCTACCCATCGATCCGGCATCAAAATTCAGGTAACTCTTGTAAAGTATGTACACTACCCAAAAGGCGATATGGTACCACACACGTTTGCTCATAGGCCAAAAATAGCGAATAATATGGTTGGACGACAAGCTTCTACATGAACGGATGTTTGCAACACACGAACAACAGGTTGCGCCCCACCAAATGCGCCGGTATGCGTTGCACGGCATTGATTCCGATGCAAGCGGTTGTCGGTAGAACTTTGAAAATCAACCCAAAGCGTTGGTGTAATTTTAATGACGCAAAACCTTAAAAGACAAACGATATGAAACAATTTGACCACAAAAAAAGCAAAGGGGCATTGGTTTTTGCCGCGTTCATGGCGGCCTATGCAACGCACGCACAAACGTTCACCAAAATCACCACGGGCACACCCGTCACCACGCCCGGCGATTCGCGAAGCGTCAATTGGGTAGATGTAGACGGCGACGGCCACCTGGACCTGTTCATCTCGAACGGAAAAGCAGGAGGGCAGAACAATGCGCTGTTCCGCAACACGGTCGGCGGTTTCACCCTTGTCACGTCCGACCCGATCACAAACGACGGCAATCCGAGCGACGGCGCCACTTTTGCCGATTGCGACAACGACGGCGACCTCGATGCGGTGGTCGTCAACTGGTACCTCGAAGACAACATGTTTTACCTGAACGACGGCGCGGGGAATTTCGCGCAGCAAACCACGCAGCCCATGATTGCGTCGGGCGGGTACAGCGAAACGGCCTCGTGGGGCGATTATGACAACGACGGCCTGGTCGATTTGTTTGTCACGCGCAGCGGATCTACGGTGAACCTACGCCGCAACCAATTGTACCACAACGACGGCGGCAACAATTTCACCAAAATCCTGACGGGCGATCCGGTGCTCAATACCGTACGGTGCCGGTCGGTGAACTGGACCGATATCGACAACGACGGCGATGCCGATCTGTTCGTGACGGTTGAAGGCGCGGGTAACAACAACGAACTGATGTACCGCAACGACGGCGGCGGGACGTTTACGCGCATCTCAACCGGTGAATTGGTCACCAACGGCGGCTCGACCATGAGCAGCAGCTGGGGCGATTACGACAACGACGGCGACCTCGACGTGTATTTGTGCAACGACGGCGCGAACAATGCGCTGTTCCGCAACGACGGCAATTTCAATTTCACCAAAATCACTTCCGATCCGGTTTCGCTGGCCAATTCACATTCGTTCAGCTCGGCGTGGAGCGACATAGACAACGACGGCGATCTGGATTTGTTTGTGACCAATGCGTTCAATCCGGTGGCCGCGCCGCTCAACAATTTCCTGTATACCAACAACGGAAACGGCACGTTCACCAAAGTAGAAATCGGGGCACCCGCCACCGATTTGTCGTGGTCCTACGGATGCGCGTTCGGCGACTACGACAACGACGGCTTCGAGGATTTGGCTGTGGCGACCACCACCTTCGCCGGTGTCGATGCCAACGATTTGCTGTACCACAACGACGGCAACGCCAACCATTGGATCACGATCAAATTGGTCGGGACGTTGGCCAATCGATCGGCGATCGGCGCCAAGATACGGGTGACGGCCACGATCAATGGCGAAGAAGTGACCCAAATGCGCGAAATATCGGCACAAAGCGGCTACTGCTCGCAAAATGACTTGCGCGCGCATTTTGGTTTGGGCGATGCGGCCACGATCACATCGATCACGGTCGATTGGCCATCGACAACCGCCGATGAGGTCTTTACGAACGTATCGAATAACCAATTCATTACGATTACGGAAGGGCAGGGGCTCAAGGTGGGCAGTTTCGAAACCGCGCCGATCGATTTTAGGATTTATCCCAATCCAGCCAACAACATCCTGAACATCAAAGCCAAGGACGGCAGGCGGATTACCTCGGCTAGGGTATTCGACCTGTCGGGAAAATTGATGCTCATGCAAACCGGCGAGGGTATTTCGCAACTCGACATTTCGAAATTGGCAACGGGAAGCTACATGATTCAGGTCATTTCCGATCGCGGCACCTCTCAAAATAGGTTTGTCAAGAATTAAATTTTTGACCCAATAGAATTGATCTTGGGTATTTTCATGTCTTAAATTTCTTATATTAGCCAAAAAAAGCATGAAAAGACTCTATTTATTGTTGCTTATGGCATTGGCCCAAACCAATGCGCAAAATCTGGTCTTTCCGGATGCAAATCTCAAAGCGATTTTACTGTCGTCGTCGGCAACCAACCTCATTGCGATGAACGCCAGCGACAATTACATCGCCATTGACGCCAACCACGACGGCGAGATACAACAAAGTGAAGCCGCCCAGGTGAGGTATTTGGGATTGAGCAATTACTATGGGAATTTGCCGATGATACAATCGGTTGAAGGCATTGCGCAATTTACCAACCTGCGTTCCCTTAACGTCGACCATCATAACCTCCAAGCGCTGAACCTCAACGGAATGAGTTCTTTGCAGTACATCGATTGTACGTTCAATAACTTGACATCAGTCGATTTGGGCGGACTTTTTTTTCTACAAAACTTCGATTGTTCCCATAACCAGCTTACGTCACTGACGCTGCAAAGTTTTTCGATTTACTACCTTGGCTGCGCCAACAACAATTTGACGACGCTTAACATCAATAACCTGTCATCGTTGCAAAGCCTTAATTGCACCAACAATCAGCTCACTGCGCTAAACCTGGTCGGTTCCCCGTCCATTAAATATCTCGAATGCGGGGCAAATCAGCTGTCGAGCCTGAATTTGTCGGCAAACACCCAATTACTGTCGGTAAAATGTCCGAGTAACGAACTCACATCGCTGAATATTACGGGGCTCTCTTCGATGTATCTGCTCGATTGCGGATACAACCAATTGCAGAGTTTGGATTTTACCGGAACCAACTTGCAGACGCTTGCGTGCCAGTCCAACGAATTGACCAACCTCGACCAACTCACACAAATGACAGGATTGTATCAATTGAATTGCTCGGACAACGACATTACGGCGCTTGATTTTGGACAAAGTAACCTTTTCGAACTTTCGGCCAACAACAATCAATTGACCTCGATCAACATCAAGAATGGCCACGAAGAGACTTACCTGAGTTTTTCGGGGAATCCTAACATGCAATACTTGTGTTGCGATTCCGCTCAGGTTGCACAGTATCAGTCGCTCGTCAATTTTTACGGTTACTCGGGTTGCACGGTAGACAATCTTTGTATCTCGCTGGACGCTGCTGCTTTCGAGCCCGCCGATGACCGTTTTTCATTGGTGCCCAATCCCGCGACAGACCGCATCACGCTTGTCGCGCCGGCCGGTGCAAAGGTTACCAAAATCGAAATCTACAACACGCTGGGCCAATTGTTAATGGAAATCAATGGAAACATCTCTTCAGAAATAGAAGTTTCACGTCTGACCGCGGGGAATTATTTGATGCTGGTTCAAACAGTAACGACCAACACACCAATCAGATTCGTCAAACGTTAAACTATGAAACGATTTTTAAAAACAACAGTTTGTTTCCTCGCACTGGGTTTCGCCTGCCACGCGCAAACCGTCAGCATTCCGGATCCTGTGTTCAAAGCCAAGTTGGTCGCTTCCGACGCAACAAATAATATTGCATTTGATTTTCTGTACAATGCTATAGTGGTCGACACCAACCACGATGGGGAAATCCAAGTTAGCGAGGCTGCGCAGGTCTATATTCTCGATGTGGGCCACGACCTGCCTACTAGCGTGTATATCGAATCATTGGCAGGAATTTCGGCTTTTACGAACCTCAGGATGCTGATGTTCAACAACAACCACATCACTGATTTTGATATTACGGGATTGGTCAACCTGACCTTGCTCGATTGTTCACAAAACCTGCTTGAGTCGCTGAACTTACCCAACCTGCCACTGCTTGAGAATTTGTATTGCAGCAAAAACCAATTGACCGTACTCGGATTATCGGCCTTTCCGACCCTTAAGAATCTGGGTTGCGACAACAATCAGCTCACTTCATTGGACATTAGCCAACTCCCGTTGCTGAATTCTTGCTATTGTTCGAACAACCAAATCACGCACATTCAACTTTCGGGCTCGCCGGCTTTGGGTTATTTGTCTTGCGACAACAATCAATTGACCTCACTCGACATCAATGGGATGCCTGGGGCGGGTCAAGTCTCGTGCAGCGGCAATAACATCACTGCGCTTTCTGCCAGCAATCTGCCGTACCTTTCCAGTTTGGATTGTTCCAACAACAACTTGACTTCTTTGAGCTTGACCAATTTGAATTACTTTAGTGGATTGTATTGCGGCAGCAACCAACTCCAATCGCTAAACCTGGCCGGACTTCCTGTCCTCAACGTATTGGGATGCAGTTTCAATCAATTCACGTCGCTCGATTTCTCTGACTTCCCGACCCTTTACAGCCTCGATTGTTCCTACAATCAATTGACGTCGTTGGAACTCAACTACAATTACAATTTGAACGAACTTTTTGCCAATAACAATCAGCTGACCTCGCTCGGCATCAAAAATGGACGCATCGAAACCTACATCAATCTCGCAGCAAACCCAAATCTGGGTTATGTTTGCGCCGATTCGGGGCAAGTGGGTATGTTACAGACGGTGGTGTCTTTTTACGGTTATAACAATTGCCTGGTCGATTCAGCGTGCGAGGTACTCGGAACCGAAAAATTTGAACCCGCGGGCATGGCCGTATATCCCAATCCGGTATACTCGTCGCTTCACATCAAATCACCTTACGCAATCGATACAATCACCATCTACAATATGGGCGGGCAACGCGTGATGGACTTGGTCAATCCGACCCAAGCCATCGATGTGGAAGCCCTACCGTCCGGAACTTATTTTTTAAGCGCCGTCTCGGGCGGGAACCTCATGCATCAGAAATTTGTAAAGCAGTAACCGATCAAATCCTGAAACAAAGCCCTGTCTGGTTGTAAAACCCGATAGGGCTTTTTTGTTACTTTTAGATAGATATGGCAACAAATACTTGCCTCGAACGATTGCGCAAAGGCATCGAAAGCAACGGGATAATAGCTTTGTGCATTTCGGTGGGCGTCATCTTTGTATGGTTTGGTTTTTTAAAATTCTTCGAAAGCACAAGTCCGGCAGAAAACATCGCATCGCGAACCATTCTGTGGCTCACCAACGGTTGGCTGGAACCTCACTATTCGATGCCCATACTGGGCACGCTCGAATGTTTCATCGGCATCGGCATATGGATTAAAAAATGGACCAATCATGTATTGCCGCTGATGTACTTTCAGATGTTGGGCACCTTGCTGCCGCTGTTTGTTTTTAGGGAAGACACGTGGCAATCTATACCGTTGGTTCCAACATTGGAAGGACAATACATCATCAAGAATGCGGTTTTGATTTCGGAGGGAATTGTGCTCGGTGCCATTTCGCAAGACGGAAAATTGATCCATGATTCAGCAATCGCCCATCGTGCGGAACAAGCTGAAAAACGAATTACAATTAATAAGTGATAATGATTTTGGATTGCGCATAAAAAAGCCGAAAACAACGTTTTCGGCTTTCAATCATAATTGTTAGTTATCAATTACTTCAGGCTTCCCACCATGTCCTCTGGCTTGACCCATGCATCAAAATCCTCGGCAGATACATAACCCAAACGAACCGCTTCGTCTTTCAAAGTCGTGCCGTTTTTGTGTGCGGTTTGCGCAATCTCTGCCGATTTGTAGTAACCGATTTTGGTGTTCAATGCCGTGACCAACATCAGCGAGTTGTCGACCAATTCCTTGATTCTCGCGTAGTTCGGCTCGATGCCTTGTGCGCAATGTTCGTCGAACGAAACGCACGCATCGCCAATCAATCTCGCCGATTGCAAAAAGTTTGCAGCCATGACGGGCTTGAATACGTTCAATTCATAATGGCCTTGCATCCCGCCGACGGCAATCGCGACGTCGTTGCCCATGACCTGTGCGCACACCATGGTTAAAGCCTCGCACTGCGTCGGGTTGACTTTGCCCGGCATGATTGACGATCCCGGTTCGTTCTCGGGAATAAAGATTTCGCCGATGCCCGAGCGTGGGCCCGACGCCATCATACGGATGTCGTTCGAGATTTTGTTGAGCGACACGGCCAGTTGCTTGAGCGCGCCGTGCGCTTCTACGATGGCGTCGTGCGAAGCCAATGCTTCGAATTTATTCGGTGCGGTCTTGAACGGATGGCCCGTGAATTTCGCGATGTATTCGGCTACTTTGACGTCGTAACCAGCAGGCGTGTTCAATCCTGTTCCTACGGCGGTTCCGCCGAGTGCGAGTTCCGATAAATGTGCCAGCGTATTTTTCAAGGCTTTGATGCCGTATTCGAGTTGAGCGACGTAGCCCGAAAGTTCTTGCCCGAGCGTAAGCGGTGTGGCGTCCATAAGGTGCGTACGGCCGATTTTGACGACGTTGATGAATTGCTTGGCTTTGGCATCGAGCGTGTTGCGCAATTTTTCGACACCCGGAATCGTGATTTCTACCGCCGATTTATAGGCGGCGATGTGCATGCCGGTAGGGTAGGTGTCGTTCGACGATTGCGATTTGTTGACATCGTCGTTGGCTTTGACGACGGCTTCGCCTTCGCCGATTTTGAAACCTGCAAGTACTTGCGCGCGGTTGGCGATGACTTCGTTGACGTTCATGTTCGATTGCGTACCCGAGCCGGTTTGCCAGATCACGAGTGGGAACTGGTCGTCTAGTTTACCCGCGAGGATTTCGTCGCACACGGCGGCAATCGCATCGCGTTTTTCTATAGACAATACGCCGAGGTCGCAGTTGGCGTAAGCCGCGGCTTTTTTCAAATAGGCGAAACCTTCGATGATTTCCTTGGGCATCGACGCCGATGGGCCAATCTTGAAGTTATTTCTAGAGCGTTCGGTTTGGGCGCCCCAGTATTTGTCGGCAGGGACTTTAACCTCGCCCATGGTGTCTTTTTCGATTCTGTATTCCATTGTTATTGTTGTTGATTTAACTTTGTTCAGTTCGGTCTTTGGCCTCGGGTGTGTATTTGTTGATTTATTCCGCTGCGCTCCATCAGTTCGGCTGCGCCTCGGGTGGTTATTTGGAACTTCGAACTTCGAAATTTGTTGATCGACATTCGACATTTTTAATATTTGAATGATGAACGCCGAGGTTTTGACAAGGCCCTAGCCCGGATAGAAGCGGTTATCCTTTTGCGTAGTTTACGAAGCAAAAGATAAAAGCGGATAGCCGGAAAAAGCTCCCAAAAAACCTACGCGAAAGTACGCATAAAAACTATTTTATAAAAATCGTCGGGGTTATATTGCCGTGAAAAAAATAAAAACTACATTTGCGTATAATTCAAAAAAATTCCGGAAAACATGTTTGAATTTCAACAGTATTTGGGCTTCTTACTTTTCTTGACCATCTTGACGATGGGTTTCTGGCTGATGATTTTCCTGATCAACTTCGTATTTTACTGGGTTTTCGGGGCGAGCATCGAGCTTTGGAAAGAGAAAAGAGCCAAAAAGAAACTCGAAGAGTAACAGCTGTCATCGCTAGATGCAGTTGAAAAAAAGGAAGCCTGCAGCTTCCTTTTTTTATGCTTGGTTGAGACCCAAGCCCCTAGAAAAAAATTTAACAAAAAAGGCAGATTTTCTATAAAGATGTTTCAGTGGATTTTTTTAGGGATACCTTCCAATTCCCCCTTCCCATGGAACGAAGTTAGCAGTTTGGCCGATTAATCCATTACATAAAATCTGTAAATCTACACCTTGCTGTGCACACTGTAAATGCGCCGACAAGCGGTTTATCCAGGGAATTCCCCGCCATCGTCCTCTGAGCGGCGTTGCGGACGTTCCTTTTCATTTTTCTTTTTGTTGAAGCGATAGGTGAACGACAGCGTGATCGTGCGCTCGCGCCATTGCATTTCGCTGTAGGAATTCGAAACGTCTTCTAAAAAGGTCTCGTTGATGCGTTTGCGCGAGTTGAACAAATCCTGTACGTTGAGCGCCAACGTCGCTTTTTCCTTGAACAGATCCTTGCTGAACCCAAGGTTCGCGCTGGCGATGCCTTTGCTTTCGCCCTGTGCGGTTTTTTGTGCGCCGTTGTAGGTGAAATTGGTCTGCCAGTCGATTTTGTACGGCAGCGTCACCTTAGACGTCACGCGCGTGAACCACGACGTGGCCTTGTTGTCGAGGTCGATGACTTCAACCGAGCTCGGCGCGAGGTCGGTGGCGGGTTGTATGAAGGTATACTCGCCGTCGGTCTGGTTGCTGAAAAAGTTGAAGTTGCCGTTGAGTCGCCACCATTTGAACGGCGAATAGTTGAGCGTAAACTCAAACCCGAAACGCGTCTCGGTCGCGATGTTCACGGGTGTGCTTTCGATTACCGGGATGCCGTTGGAACGCAACCCCGAATCACGGCGGATGAATTGTGTGGCGTCGTCGGTGATGTTCACATAGGCCGAGGTGCTCAACGTGAGCTTGTTGCCCCAGCGTTTGAGGTAGCCCAGGTCGAGGGCATCGGTGAGCGACGGATCGAGGTCGGGGTTACCCCTGAAAATGTTGATGTTGCTCGAATAATTCGAAAACGGGTTGATCATACGCCCACGCGGACGCGAAATGCGGCGGCTGTAACTGAGCGATGTGCTGCTTTGCTCCGACAATTCGTAGGTCAAAAAAGCGCTCGGGAAAAAGTTACCGTATTTTTTGTTGTTGTAGTCGCCCGTAGACCATTGGTTGATGTCGATGTTCGAATCTTCGTAACGCAGGCCCAGCAGCCACGAGAAATTCTTGATTTTCGAACCGAACTGCGTGTAAAACGCATTGATTTGTTCTTTGTATTCGAGCTCGTTCGTAAACCCGTAATGCACTTCATAATTGCCTGTGGCCACGTTGAGCGTATCGACCTCGAAATCGGTGACGAGTTTGTTGAAATCGCCTTTGTAGCCCGCCTCGAACTGGCTTTTTTCGCCAATCGGCAGCACGTAGTCGAGCTGTACGATGTTGCGCCCCTGGGTTTGTTTGTTGAACGTGACTTCTTCGATGCCGTTGATGACCGAAAAATCGTTGTCCTTGTTTTTAGAAAACGACGCGTCTATGGTGAGCTTGTGGCCGTCTTTCTTGAAATTCTTGACAAAATTGGTCGCATACTCGACATTGTTGTCGCGGTCCTGCTGGTCGTTCAAACGAAAGTCGGTAAACTGGTGTACGCGGTTTTGGTCGTAATAATCAAACGATACGAAATCGGGGTTTTGTCCCGTGCTTTTGCGCAAATTGATCGAGTTGCTCCAGGTGATCGATGGCGTCAGGTACCAATCCAATCCAAAATTCGAGTTGATGCCCTTGCTCATGCGTTCGTTGTTGCGGCGCTCGTCGATGTAGGTGCGGTTCGGGTCGGACGGATTCAAGTACTGCGTCTCGGTCAGCGAGTTCCCTGGGTTCACACGGTAATTGTAGCCCGTGGTCGTAAATAAATTGAATTGTTCGGTCTTGTAGTTGATGTTGCCCGAAAGCCCATAATTTTCGGGGTTTCCTGCCGACGCGATGACGGTGCCGTTTACGCCCTGGTTCTTGCCTTTTTTGAGGATGATGTTCAAAAGTCCGCCGCCGCCTTCGGAATCATACCGCGCCGATGGGTTGGTCACGACTTCTACTTTTTCGATCGCATCGGCCGGAATCAAGCGCAAAGCTTCGGAAATGTTGATTGCGTTCGATGGTCTTCCGTCGATTAGGATGCGCACGTTTTCATTGCCGCGCAATGCCACGGTACCATCGGCATCTACCGTCACCGACGGGATGTTGTCGAGTACATCGCTTACCGTACCGCCCTTGACCATCAAATCCTGCCCAACGCTGTACACTTTTTTGTCGAGCTTGATTTGCACCGTGGTGGCTTCGGCCCGGATCACGACGTCCTCAAGCTGCGTGGCGTCTTCGGCCAATGCAACGGTGCCGAGGTTGGTGTCTTGCGTGATCGATTTGTTGTTGATTTCGGTGGCCTTGAACGAAATGAATTCGATTTTGATGTTGTAGGTGCCGGGCGCGACATCTACATCGAATTGTCCTTTGTTGTCGGTGATCCCGCCCGCGATTCCCTTGGGGTTTTGCGTATTGGTGAGCGTTACGGTCGCGTACTCGAGCGGTTGCTTGCTGGTTTTTTCGATCACCTTGCCAGTGATCTTTATTTTTGAGGTTTGGGCTTTGTCTTGTGCCCATGTCGTAAAGCTTGACAGGATCAAAAGAAAGGCGAACAGGGATGCGTTCTTCATGTGGTTTTTTTTGGGCGTTGAGAAAGCAAAAATAGTTTTTGGTTTAAGCGCCAAATCACAAAGGTTTGTTAAATGCGGTGAAACCGATTCAAATAGCGGTGAAAGCCACGCCCGATGCAAAAAAATGGCTAAATTTAGGCCAACTAAAACGAAAACAAAGATGTTTATAGAACAAGCGCGCAAGCCGAACATGGGTTCGGGCGACTATTTTGTCAGGTATTTTTTGGGCATCGTGATTATTGCCCTGGGCTATGTCATCGGGCAAATTCCGTTTACGGTGGCCGTTTTGGCCAAGTCGATGGCCGACGGTACGGGCATCAACATCGATCCGGCCAAGATCATGTCGGTACTCGAGCCCAATTTGTCGCTGTTCCTGGTGCTGCTCACGTTTGTGGCCACGATGCTCGCGATTTTTCTCGTGGTCAAATTGGTACACAAGCAATCGTTCCTGTCGCTCACCACGGCGCGGCCACAAGTCGATTGGAAGCGCATCTTTTTTGCGTTCGGGGTTTGGGCCACTTTTAGCGTCGTATCGACCTTGGCGCTGTACTGGGCCTATCCCGAAGATTTTGTGGTGGCGTTCAAACCGGTTCCGTTCCTGATTTTGTTGGTCATCGCGACCCTGATGATCCCCATCCAGACCTCGGCCGAGGAATACCTTTTTCGCGGGTACCTCATGCAAGGCATCGGCCTCATGGCGGGCAACCGATGGGTGCCGTTGTTGGTTACGTCGGTACTGTTCGGAGGGATGCACCTGATGAATCCAGAGGTCGGCAAGATGGGCTACATTGTCATGGTGTACTACATCGGCACAGGTTTTTTTCTGGGCATACTGACGCTCATGGACGACGGGCTGGAGCTCGCGCTCGGGTTCCACGCGGCCAACAATTTGCTGACGGCTTTGCTCGTCACTTCAGACTGGACGGCGTTCCAGACCTATTCTGTGTTCAAGAGCACCGCCGAACCCGACGCCACTTTAGATGTTCTTTTGCCTGTGGTGGTGGTTTTCCCGATTCTTTTGTTTATCTTTAGTAGGCGCTACGGTTGGCGCGACTGGTGGCCCAAACTTACCGGAAAACTGCAACCGATTTCAACCGTAAATACAGCCGATCATGGAAACCCTGGCGATCCCGACTTACCACAACGTCCACACGGGCTTTAAGCTCAATGGCTTTCATCTGGACAAAGACGATTTGTGCCGCGTGGCCTACAGCTTCATCAAGGAAGGCGACGATTTTGAAAAACCGGTGGGGCATTTCATCCTCGATTGGTTCGACGACTTGCCTTATGTAGAAATGACGACTTCGGGTACGACGGGCAAACCCAAACAAATCCGCATCGACAAACAGGCGATGGTCAATTCGGCGCTGGCCACGGGTGATTTCTTTGACTTGCAACCCGGCGACCGCATCATGCATTGTTTGCCTGTCAAATACATCGCGGGCAAGATGATGCTTGTGCGTGCGTTTGTGCTCGGGCTCGATACCGATTTTGTCGAACCAAGCGCCAAGCCGTTCGCCGCCAACAATGACCAATCCTACGATTTTGTGGCCATGGTGCCGTTGCAGGCGCAACAGTCGCTCGACAAGCTCAGGAAAACCAAAAAGTTGATCGTGGGCGGTGTGGGCATCAGCAAGTCGCTCGAAAAGGAACTCAGGAAATTACCCACCGAAGTATGGGAAACCTACGGCATGACCGAAACCATCACCCATATCGCGGCCAAGAGAATAGGCGAGAAGGCCTTCACGGTATTGCCCAACGTGACTTTGTCCTACGACGACAACAACTGCCTGGTGATCCACGCGCCGCGCATTTCGTCCGGCATTATCGTGACCAACGACCTCGTGAAATTGGTCAACGAAAACCAGTTCCAGTTCTTGGGGCGTTTTGACAACGTGATCAACAGCGGCGGCATCAAGTTGATTCCAGAGCAAATCGAAGACAAATTGGCGGGGTCTGTCAACGCACGTTTTTTTGTGTCCGGCGTACCCGACGAAAAGCTAGGGCAAAAGCTGGTGTTGTTCATCGAAGGTGAACCGCAAACTTCATTGTCGTTCGACGACCTCGATAAGTACGAGAAACCCAAGGAGGTAATCTATGTGGCCCGATTCAAGGAAACCGAGACCGGCAAAATCATGCGAAAGGAAACCGTTTTGCAAGCCTTGAATACATAAAAAAACGCCTCGATTACGAGGCGTTGTTTTTTTGCGTTTCCGTCATTGTTGCATCTTGAAAAAATAGTCGGCCGAATGTTTGCCGCTTCCGTAAAACAGGAAGAACAGACACACCGCGAGCACGACAAGCGACAGCATCAGGTTGCGCAAACTGAAATCCCCGATAAAATTGATGATCACCGCGCCGAACAAAATCGGCAACTGTGCGATGATGGCCCAGCGCGTGAGCAGTCCTACGGCAATCATGATCCCGCCCATGATGTGCGCCGCCGCAATGTAGTGAAAGGTCAGCATCCCTCCGGGGAAATAACTGACCGACGACAGGATGTTGTCGAGGTAAGCCGTGTTGGTGATGAATGAGGCTCCTTTTAGAATCAAGAAAATCCCCAACGCGATCCGCAAGAAGTCGAGCGGATAATTGGTATGGGCGTTGGCCCATTTGTTCCATTTTTTAACGTTATCCATGATTGTTTGATTTTAAAATTCAAACTAAATTACGGATAATTAATATATTATGTGAATTTTCTGCGTTAAATTAAACCGACTAGTGGGCCGTATTCACAAAGAAACGATCGACAGCCACCGCCACATCGGCTTTTTTCCTGACCTTGATCGCGGAACGTTGCCATTGCGTGGTAGGTTTGAGCCGAACGGTTTTTCCGTTAACGATAACGTCGACCGGCATGTCAAAATTCGAAACATCGGCCACCCAACGGTACTCCAGTTTTTTCGATTTGATGCGCCATTCGAAGGTCGGGATGTTTTTGTGGCGCAGGTATTGGTCAAACACGGGCGTCAAATCGAGTCCGGTTTGCGCATTGAAAAAATCGACGACGGTTTGGTGGACAATAATTTGGTGTTTGAATGTATTCGAAAAATCGAGGATCAGCTTCCACCACTTTTGATCGTCGTTGATGATGTGGCGTATGGTATGCAACATCAGCGCGCCTTTGTAATACATATCGCCCGAACCTTCGTTGCAAACGCCATACTGCCCGATGATGGGCTTGTCGTTGTCTACATTTCGCTTGAGCCCGTTGATGTAGGTGTAGGCCTTTTCCTTACCGAAATTACACTCGAGGAACACCGATTCGGAATAGCACGTGAACCCTTCGTGGATCCACATGTCGGCCACATCGGCGCTGGTGATGCTGTTGCCGAACCATTCGTGCCCCGATTCGTGTATCGTGATGAAGTCGAACAACAAACCAACGCCCGTTCCCGACAAATCGTTGCCCATATAGCCCTTTAAAAATCGGTTGCCATAGGCCACGGCGCTTTGGTGTTCCATACCCAGATACGGCGTTTCGACCAACTTGTAGCCGTCGTTGGCAAAAGGATAGGGTCCAAATTTAGACTGGAAACAATCCATCATGGGTTTGACTTCTTCAAAATGCGCCTTGGCTTTTTGCTCGTTGCGACGCAATACGTAATAATCGAGGTCGAGCCCGTTATGTTGGTCGTGCAAATGCACATAGTCGGCAATGTTGACGGTAATGTCGTAGGTATTGATCGGATTCTTGACTTCCCAATCCCAACGCGTATAGCCGTCGTTCAAATCTTCACTTCCGAGGAAACGTCCGTTGGACACATTCATGAGTCCGTTGGGAACGGCGACTTTGATTGATGCGCCTTGGTCGGGTTCGTCGGTTTGGGTATCCTTGACCGGGTACCACAAACTCGCGCCAATGCCTTGTACGGCCACGCCAATCCATGGTTTGCCATCGTCGTCGCTGAATACGAATCCGCCGTCCCAAGGTGCGCGCGCGGCCACGATTGGTTTGCCCGAATAGTAAAACCGGATTTTTTGCAGCGTATTTTTTTCAAGCGAATGGTCGAAGTCGATAAAAACCGCGTCGAACTCGCGGTGGTAGGCGAGTTTTTGCGTACCAAACACAATGCTGTCGACCGACATGTTGGCGAACAGATCGATCTGGATGCGTCGGGTGTTTTCAATTACTTTGAACGAAATGTCGTTGTAGCCCACGATCGATCTTTGGCCGGGGTCGATGCGCAGGTTCAAATCATAACGCTGCACGTCAAAACAGGTGCGTTCTGTACGTAAGCTGCCGCGCAACGAATCTTTACGCGTAAAATGCTGGGCGCTGGCCTGAAAACCAACCAACAAAAGCAACAAGACAAATCTGTTCATGGGAAATCTTTGCGATTGGTTGCGAAGATACGATTTTGGTTACACCTGGATCACACCCAAATTGAACGGTTTTTCGATAGGGGCGTGGTTGGCCGCTTCGATGCCCATCGAAATCCAGGTACGTGTTTCGAGCGGATCGACGATCGCATCGGTCCAAATCCGGGCCGCCGCATAATAAGGAGAGACCTGCTCGTCGTAACGCGCCTTGATCTTGTTGAACAGTTCGGTTTCTTTTTCGGCATCGATTTGCTCGCCCTTTGACTTGAGCGCCGATGCTTCGATTTGCATGAGCACCTTGGCCGCCTGCGTACCGCCCATCACGGCCATTTCGGCGCTTGGCCAGGCAAAAATCAATCTTGGGTCGTAGGCCTTGCCGCACATCGCATAATTGCCTGCGCCATACGAGTTGCCCACGACGACGGTAAATTTCGGTACGACGGAATTCGATACGGCGTTGACCATTTTCGCACCGTCTTTGATGATGCCGCCGTGTTCCGATTTCGAGCCAACCATGAAGCCTGTTACGTCCTGTAAAAAAACGAGCGGGATTTTCTTTTGGTTGCAATTGGCGATGAACCGTGTGGCTTTGTCCGCCGAATCCGAATAGATCACGCCGCCGAACTGCATTTCGCCTTTTTTAGATTTGACGACCTTGCGCTGGTTGGCCACTATACCGACCGCCCAGCCGTCGATACGCGCATAGCCGGTGATGATGGTTTGGCCGTAACCTGCCTTGTATTCTTCGAATTCGGAATTGTCGACCAGTCGCGCGATGATGTCCATCATGTCGTATTGCTCGGTACGCGCCTTGGGCAGGATGCCGAATATTTCCTTTTCGTCGAGTTTGGGTTTTTCGGGTTTGACGCGGCTGTAGCCCGCCTTGTCGAAATCGCCGATCTTGTCTACGATGTTCTTGATGGTATCGAGTGCGTCTTTGTCGTCTTTGGCTTTGTAATCGGTCACGCCCGAAATTTCGCAATGTGTCGTCGCACCGCCCAAAGTTTCGTTGTCGATCGACTCGCCGATGGCCGCCTTGACCAGGTAACTTCCGGCCAAAAAGATGCTTCCCGTTTTGTCGACAATCAGCGCCTCGTCGCTCATGATGGGCAAATAGGCACCGCCCGCCACGCACGAGCCCATGACGGCCGCGATTTGCGTGATGCCGCGGCTGCTCATGATGGCGTTGTTGCGAAAGATACGGCCGAAGTTTTCCTTGTCGGGGAAAATCTCGTCCTGCATCGGGAGATACACGCCCGCAGAATCGACCAAATAAATAATAGGGAGACGGTTTTCCATGGCTATTTCCTGCGCGCGCAGGTTCTTTTTACCCGTGATGGGGAACCAGGCGCCGGCCTTGACCGTGGCGTCGTTGGCCACGACGATACATTGCTTGCCGCGGATGTAGCCGATCTTGACGACCACGCCGCCTGATGGACAACCGCCGTGTTCGGCATACATGCCTTCGCCGGCAAATGCTGCTATTTCGATGCTTTTGGCTTTGTCGTCTAAAAGATAGTCGATGCGTTCGCGCGCGGTCATCTTGCCTTCGGCATGGAGTTTTTCGATGCGTTTGGCGCCGCCGCCGAGTTTGACTTTGGCCAGTTTTTGTTTGAGTTCGGAGCGTAAAAGTTTGTTGTGGTCTTCGTTTTTATTGAAGTTCAGATCCATAAATCGTGGTTTGGGCCGAAGTTAGGAAATCGGTTTGTTAGTTGCGGGGCTAATTTACGAAAACGTTTGCGATTTTTGGGACTGTATTTTTTTGGAGTGGTTGGGGTGGTGGGGACCCTGAATTTATTTCAGGGTCTGGGCCTAGATGCTGAAATAAATTCAGCATCCCCAACCCAAACCCCGGCAACCGCAATCCACAGCACCCAAAAAACCGCTCCCCGCAATCGAATCAAAACTTAATGTTCTCTTAACATTGAAAGCCTACCTTTGCACCATCAAAAAAGACAACATGAACCTAAACAGCATCTTCCAGTTTTTAGTACCCAAAGACAAGAAGTTTTTCCCGCTTTTCGAACAGGCGTCGGCCAACCTGACATTGCTCGCCGAAACGCTGCACGAAGCCATCAACGTACCAAAAACCGAACGTGAAGACTATTTCATGAAAATCGAGGAGCTCGAAGCCAAGATTGAAGAGATCACGCACACGACCCACCTCGAACTCAGCCGTAACTTCATTACGCCGTTTGACCGCGAAGACATCCACTCTTTGATCAAATCGATCGACAACGTGGCCGATTACATGCACGGGGCGGCCAGTCGTATGCGTTTGTACCAGGTCGAAAAAATCACCAAGTCGATCCGCAAACTCACCGAAATTAACCTTGAAGCTTGCCAGCTTATCGCGCAGGCCATCAAGCATTTGAAAGATTTGGACAACGGACACAAACGCATCGCCGAGGTGTGCAAGAAAATCAACAAGCTCGAAAGCAAGGCCGATACCGTATTCGACAAAGCGGTCGCCGATATTTTCGAGAACGAGACCGACGCCAAGAACATCATCAAATACAAAGAGGTATTGTCGGCGCTCGAATCGGCATCAGACAAGTGTAAGAGCGTATCGAACGTACTCGAACAAATTTCGGTCAAGCATTCGTAACCCCGCGACACTATGGATTTTACGTTGCTCATCATCATCATCGTACTGGCGCTCGTATTCGACTACATCAACGGATTCCACGACGCGGCCAACTCGATAGCCACCATTGTCGCCACCAAGGTGCTCACGCCGTTCCAGGCTGTTTTGTGGGCGGCCGTGTTCAACTTCGCGGCTTACTTCATCTCCAAGTTCATCATCGGCGAATTCAAGATCGGTAATACCATCGCCAAGTCGGTCGAGGAACATTTCATTACGCTCGACGTGATCCTGGCCGGACTCATCGCGGCCATCATCTGGAACCTATTGACCTGGAAGCTCGGTATTCCGTCGTCTTCGTCGCACACCTTGCTCGGCGGATTCATGGGCGCGGCACTGGCGCACGCTGGGGCTTTGTCGGCCATCGTAGACGGCAAGGAAGTCGACGTCATCAACTACGCCAAGGTCATCCCGACGTTCATGTTCATCTTTTTGGCGCCGTTGCTGGGTTTGATCATCGCTTATTTTATCACCGTGGCCATCATGTGGATTTGCCGAAAGGCCAACCCATCCAAGGCCGACCGCTGGTTCAAGCGATTGCAGCTCGTTTCGTCGGCGATGTTCAGCTTGGGCCATGGCGGTAACGATGCGCAAAAAGTCATGGGTATCATTGGTGCGGCCGTCATTTGCTACAAAATGGATATGGCCGATCCTGTCTATGTGGCCGCCGATTCTGCCGACCGTTTTAAATTATTCGTCAACGACGAATTCTGGTGGTGGGTGCCGCTGGCGAGTTTTGTCGTGATCGCGCTCGGAACCTTGTCGGGCGGATGGAAAATCGTCAAGACGATGGGTTCGAAAATCACCAAGGTAACTCCGCTCGAAGGCGTGGCCGCCGAAACCTCGGGTGCCGTGACGTTGTATTTGACCGAACATTTCGGGGTGCCCGTTTCGACCACACATACCATTACCGGTAGTATCATCGGGGTGGGGATCACCAAGCGCGTCTCGGCCGTTCGTTGGGGTGTCACGATCAACCTGCTTTGGGCTTGGATCCTGACGATTCCTGTATCGGCGGTGATCGCGGGAATATTTTATTACATCCTAAAAGTCTTCTTATAAAACACAAGCCACCTTTTCAGGTGGCTTTTTTATTTGATCGCCTCGGCCAGCTCGATGAGTTTGAGCACAGTCTTCCAGTTGCGCGCGGTTGAAGTCAATTTCAATTTCTTTTCGATGACGGCATTGCTGAGTTTTGTTTGGCCCGCGCCATCGGCATAGTGGATGTATAGGTTTTTGCCGACGATTTCAAAACGGTCTTTCTGGAAATCAATCGCTTTTAGGATTGCCGTGTTTTCGTTTGTCGGCACGTCCGATAGAAAGCTGACGTAAGGCTGCGGCAGTTCGATATGGTCGTTTGCGAACGGATTGCTCTTCATTGTATCGACCAAATCCTGCGGTGTCACGACAATCACCGAAACGTCGAAACCGAAATGCTTTTCGATCAAATCGTGGATTAGTTTTTCAAGTTTCTTGACGTCATCGGTCTTACTTTGGAACAAGATGTTGCCGCTTTGGATGTAGGTCGACACGTTTTCGAAATCCAGTTCCGTAAGTGCCTTGCGAAGCGCGTCCATTTTGATCAGTTTCTGGCCGCTGACGTTGATGCCGCGGAGTAGGGCGATGTAGGTTTTCATGTTAGAAAGAGTATCCGATTCTGAAGTTGATGGTAAAATTGAACGTGCTTCCATTGCTCTCGCTTGTTGCGCGGTATTCCATTTGGGAAAGGTCGTGGTTGAATGTCGAATTGTCTTTTATCGGATCATAGCTGCGGTTAATGTTGGTTACCTTTCGATAGGCGTATCCAACGGCCAGCGAGGGCTCCATGACAAAGCGTTTCCAAAAGTACCGTTGGTGTCCCACGGTTAGATTTACGCCGAATACTTTGCGTCTCGCGCCAAACGAATCATTGTATTCTATGCGCTCGGTTAACGAATCCTTTGGTGCGGTGTCGGCTTCTTCTTTAAAATAAGAAACTTCCTCAGAAAATTGATTGTATCTATAAAACGGCTGGATTCCCACAAATAGTCCGCCTTCCTTATGGAATCGTTCTGGGTTGATGATTTTTAACAAATATGCGCGCAATTCGACATTGACTTTAAAGCCACGGGGACTATAGAAGACGGTGTCGGGTTTGATGCGGTCGTCGTAACATTGCACGCCACCCTCTGCAATAACGCTCCATTCGGAATTTATTTTGCGTTCCAAGGACAATTGAACGACAGGGAAATTGGTCATGTCGATCAGCTGCGGCACATTGAGTTTAACAATCCACGGAAGCGGTTTGTCATCTTCTTGCGCATGAACCGACACCGTCAAGAGCAACAAAAGAAGTACAGATTTTCTGCAGCCAGGGTATCGAAAAAAATCGTAATTTCTAACCGTAGGGCAGGGGGAGTAGGGTTTACCCCTAAAAAAAAGTTTTGATACTGCGATACAGAAATTCTGCATATTTTCATCATTGGTTAAGGATAACTTCGGCATACACCGCCAAATGATCCGACGGATACCTACAATCCTTCGAATCGCTCATTACTGCATGTTTCAAGACGATGGCTTCCTTGCTGATGAAAATGTAGTCGATCAGTTGCGTCACGGGTTCGTGGAACTTGAATCCGTTGAACGTACCCGATGGTCCGAACGGCATCTGTTTGCTCACCATTTTCGAATCGTTCAAGTGACCCACGATGGTTTGGTAGGCGCTGCTCGTCGGGTTGCTGTTGAAATCGCCCGTAAAGATTACCGGCAAATTTTTCGTATTGACCGATTTGATTTTGTCGACGATGAGTTGTGCACTTTTCGTTCGCGCCAACTCCCCAACATGGTCGAGGTGCGTGTTGAACACGTAAAATTGTTTCTTTGTATGCAAATCTTCGAACAAGCCATAGGTACAAATCCTTTCGTAGGCGGCGTCCCAACCCTTTGATTTTACTTCGGGTATTTCCGACAACCAAAATGTTTGTTGTTCGACCAATTTGAACTTTTTGGTGTTGTAAAAAATCGCGCTGAACTCACCTTCGGTTTTAGAATTGTCGCGGCTGATCCCAATGTAGCCATGGTTTGCCAGCGATTGGTCGATGTAATCAAGCTGGTGTTTTTTGCCTTCCTGCGTCCCGATGAAATCCGGATCGTAAAACGCCAGTTGGCCGGCCAGTAAATCGCGTCTGAATTCCCAGTTGTTTTCGCCGTCGCCGCCAAAATCGACGCGGATGTTGTAGCTCATCACCTTGAGGTTTTGCGCCGAAACGCCTACCGTGACAAGCATCAGGAAAACTAATTTTTTCATTTGTTCGAGAAAATGACGTTGCCGTTCTTTTTAAGTGTCGATTCGCCGTGCCATTCGTTGTACTCGAAATCGGCATTGGAGTACTTGATGCCAGAGCCCGTGGGTTGGGATTGCAACAGGATGGGTTCGCCTTTGTAGCGGAATACGGCCGATTTTTTGACGGTGTCGAATTGCATGAACAACGTGTCGCGGTTGTCGCCCACTATAAAAGTATCGATCACGGGTCTTGGTCGTTTGACCGCGGCAACCGGATTGGCGACGGTTTTTTCGACGACATCCGCCGGCGTTTCGGTTTTGGATTGCTGACAGCCCAACATCAGTAAAACGATGAATGACAAAATGGGTCTCGACATGGTTGTTTTCTTTCAAAGATAAACAATCGCATCGGTTGGGCAACCTTTCGATGGGTAGATGAAAGAGGAAAAATCAAATTCCAAATTCCAAATTCCAAACGTTCTAAGAAGCATTAGAATTTGGAATTTGGATTTTAGAATTTACGAAGATTAATCTTCGCTTTGTCCCATCATCATCAAATACGCCTTCAAAAATTCGTCGATTTCGCCATCCATGACCGCATCCACGTTACTGGTTTCGTAAGCGGTGCGCACGTCTTTGACAAGTTTGTACGGCTGCATCACGTAATTGCGGATTTGCGAGCCCCATTCGATTTTCATCTTGCTGGCTTCGATGTCGGCGCGTTGTTCGAGGCGTTTCTTGAGTTCGATTTCGTACAACTGCGACTTGAGCATTTGCATGGCGCGCTGGCGGTTGTCGTGCTGCGAACGCGTCTCGGAACATTGGATTTGGATGCCCGTGGGTTTGTGCACGAGCTGCACTTTGGTTTCTACCTTGTTGACGTTTTGTCCGCCGGCGCCCGAAGAACGCGCGGTCGTGATTTCGATGTCGGCCGGGTTGATTTCGATTTCGATGGTATCGTCTACCAGCGGATACACATAGACCGATACGAAAGAAGTATGGCGTTTGGCGTTGCTGTCGAACGGTGAGATGCGCACCAAACGGTGCACGCCGTTTTCGCCCTTGAGCCAGCCGAATGCAAAATCGCCTTCGATCTCGAGCGTCACGGTTTTGATGCCCGCGACGTCGCCTTCCTGGAAGTTGAGCTCCTTGACTTTGTAGCCGTGGCTCTCGGCCCACATCAAATACATACGCATGAGCATCGATGCCCAGTCGCAACTTTCTGTTCCGCCGGCGCCGGCCGTGATTTGGAGCACCGCACTCAAGCTGTCGCCCTCGTCAGAAAGCATGTTCTTGAATTCGATGTTTTCGATATGGGTGTTGGTCTTGTCGAATTGTTCGTCGAGTTCGGCCTCGGTGAGTTCGCCTTCCTTAAAGAACTCGTAGGTGATCTGGAGTTCGTCGGCGAGTTCGATGGCTTTGTTGTAATCTTCGACCCAACTTTTCTTGGCGCGCAGGTTTTTGACGATGAGTTCGGCTTCCTTGGCGTTGTTCCAAAAGTCTGGTGCAAAGGTCTTCTCTTCTTCGTTGGCGATCTCGATGAGCTTGGCGTCGATGTCGAGATACTTTTTGAGCGCCCCCAAACGTTCTGTAATACCTTTGATTTGTTCGGTATTTGTCATAAATAGTTTATAATTTTGCGGGAATGTGGTTGTGTTTTTTACTTCGACATTCAATATTTGTTAGTCGACATTCGACATTTTAAGTTTTTTGAACCTTGAATGTCGATTAACGAACGCCGAACGTCGAAGTACTTGGGAAGCCCTAGCCCCGATTACCTCACTGAACTTTTATTTTTTATAGGTGTTCGGTGAATGCTTCGCATTTGCAGCAAGCGGAAAGCGGGAAATAGCTCCTAAAAAATCACACAAAAATAGACATCCTTTTGCGATTATGGAAATAAATTTAGTCAGCGACACCGTAACCAAGCCCTCGAACGAGATGCTGCAATTCATGTTCAAGGCCAAGGTGGGCGACGACGTGTACAAACAAGACCCGACGGTCAACGAGCTAGAGGCGCGGCTGGCTCATTTTTTTGGGATGGAGGCCGCATTGTTTTTCCCGTCGGGAACCATGGCCAACCAGGCGGCCATCAAGCTGCTCACGCAACCCGGCGAGCAACTCATTGCCGACAAATACGCGCACGTGTTCAATTATGAAGCCGGCGGCGTGGCGTTCAACAGCGGGGTTTCGTGCCATTTGCTCGATGGAAACCGCGGCATGATCACCGCCGATCAGGTACGCGGCGCGATCAACGATCCTGAGTTTTACCATGCGCCACTCACGTCGTTGGTATGTGTCGAAAATACGACCAACAAAGGCGGAGGCGCGTGTTACGAGATCGACGAACTCAAAAAGATCAAGGCGGTTTGCGACGCACATGGGCTCAAGTTTCACCTCGACGGCGCACGTATCTGGAACGCGATGGTGGCCAAAGGGCAGCATCCGAGCGAATTTGGGAAGCTGTTCGACACGGTTTCGGTTTGTTTGTCGAAGGGGTTAGGCGCGCCGATTGGTTCTGTTTTGCTGTCGGACAAGACAACGATACACAAGGCGTTACGGGTCAGGAAACTGCTCGGCGGCGGTATGCGTCAGGTGGGTTATCTGGCCGCGGCCGGGATCTATGCGCTCGAGAACAACATCACCCGACTCGCCGAAGACCACCGGCGCGCCAAGGAATTGGCCGTTGCGTTGCAAAAATGCGACTGGGTTTCGGGTGTAGAGCCTGTCGAGACCAACATCCTGATTTTTTCGGTCAAACCCGACCGGAACGAAAACGAAATCATCGCCAAACTCAAGGAAAAAAGCATCTTTATCAGTTCGATGGGGCAGGGCAAACTGCGCATCGTGACGCACCTTGATTATAAGGAGGTGATGCATTCGTATGTGTTGGAGGCGTTGGAGAAGTTGGGTTTTTAGTCGAAAGTCATAAAGTAGTAAAGTCATAAAGTCGTAAAGTCGTAAAGTCATAAAGGCTTGCTTCCGGCGACGATTGCGTTTAAGACTTTACGACTTTATGACTTTACGACTATCAAAACATCCCCGGAATATTCGGCAACCCGTCCTTGGCCGCCGCAGCCAATTCGGCCTCGTTGATGGCCGTGGCGCGCGAAATGGCATTGTTCATAACTAAGAGCAGGTAATCTTCGAGTTGTTCTTTGTCTTCGAGCAACGCATCGTCTATCGCAATCGATTTAAGCTGGCGGTTGGCGGTCATCGTCACCTTGAGTAGGCCGTCGTTGCTCTGTTGGTCGACCAGTACGGTGTCGAGTCTTTTTTTGGTTTCTTCTACTTTTTTCTGGGCTTCCTGTAACTTGCCCATCATGCCCATGAGGTCTCCAAACATGTTGATAATTTTTATGGTGTTTACAGGCCGAAATTACTAAATTGCGAGGTGATATTCAACAAACATACCAATGAAAAATGTCATGTTGCTGGGCTTGCACTGCCTGATGTTTGCTGTATCGTATCCGCAAAGCAAAACCCATTCGATGCCTACTACAACCCCTCCGACGGCGGCCAAAAAGCCCGTCGTTCTTGAAAAACATGGCGATCGTCGCACCGACGATTATTTTTGGCTCAACGACCGCGACAACCCCGAAGTGATCGATTACCTGAACCGGGAAAACGACTATTACGAGGCGATGACCGCGCACACCAAAACGTTCCAAGCCGATTTGTTCGAAGAGATGAAGGCGCGCATCAAAGAAGACGACGAGTCGGTGCCGTACCTGTACAACGGCTACTACTATATCACGCGTTTCGAAAAGGGTAAGGATTACCCGATCCATGCGCGCAAAAAGGGCAGTTTGTCGGCGCCCGAGGAAATTTTGTTCGACTGCAACGAACTGGCCCAAGGACACAGTTATTTTCAACTCGGCGGGTTGGGCATCAGCCCCGACAACCGTTTTGCCACCTTTGGTGTTGATACCGTTGGCCGCCGCATTTACACCATCCGTATCAAGGATTTGCAAACGGGCGAGATTTTGCCCGACCAGATCGACAATGTGACCGGCGGATCGGTTTGGGCCAACGACAACCGTACGATATTTTACACGCGCAAGGACAAGGTGACACTGCGTCCGGACAAGGTCTATCGGCATAAGATGGGCGACGACGTGACCCAAGACCCGCTGGTGTATGACGAACAAGACGATACGTTCGATGTGTCGATCAGCAAGGAAAAATCAAAAAAGTACATCGTGATCGGTTGTTCGAGCACGATGACCACCGAGTTCCGGATCCTACCTGCCGATAAGCCTGAGGGCGAATTCAAGGTGTTTCAAAAGCGTACGCGCGGGCTCGAATACCACATGGCGCATTACGGCGACCATTTTTACATTGTGACCAACAAGGACAAGGCGACCAATTTCAAGCTCATGAAAACGCCCGAATTGGCGACTTCAAAGGAAAATTGGGTCGATTTGATTCCGCACCGCAAAGACGTTTTACTCGAGGACATCGAAATCTTCAAGAATTTCCTCGTGGTCGAGGAGCGCTCGAACGGACTCAACAAAATCCTGATCAAGCCGTGGAGCGGTTCGGGCGATTATTATCTGCCGTTCGACAGCGAGACCTATACCGCCTATACGACATCCAATGTAGATTTCGATACCGATGTGTTGCGGTACAGCTACCAATCGCTGGCCACACCGCCGTCTGTCATCGATTTTGATATGAAGGCCAAGACCAAGGATGTCAAGAAAGAACAGCAGGTGCTTGGCGGGAAGTTCGACAAAAACAACTATACCGAGGAACGGGTTTGGGCCACGGCGGCCGATGGAACCAAGATCCCGATTTCGATGGTATACCGCAAAGGGATATCGAAGGACGGCAAGAACCCGTTGCTGCTGTATGCGTATGGTTCGTACGGCGCATCGATGGATCCGTATTTTTCGTCGGCACGGCTCACGTTGCTCGACCGCGGATTTATTTTTGCGATTGCGCACATCAGGGGCGGCGAGGAGTTGGGACGTAAATGGTATGAGGATGGCAAGCTGCTTAAAAAGAAAAACACGTTCACCGATTTTGTCGATTGCTCTAAGTATGTGATCGCGCAAAACTATACGTCGCCACAACATTTGTATGCCGAGGGCGGCTCGGCCGGCGGTTTGCTCATGGGGGCAGTGATCAACATGGCACCCGAATTGTACCGCGGCGTGATCGCGCAGGTACCATTTGTAGACGTGGTCACGACCATGCTCGACGACAGCATCCCGCTCACGACGGGAGAGTACGACGAATGGGGCAACCCGAACGACAAAAAATACTACGACTACATGAAGTCGTATTCGCCTTATGACAACGTGGCCAAAAAGGACTATCCGAACCTTTATGTGTCTACGGGGTTACACGACTCGCAGGTGCAATATTGGGAGCCCGCCAAATGGGTGGCCAAGTTGCGCGAAAACAAGACCGATAAAAATTTATTGTTTTTAGATACCAATATGAAAGCCGGACATGGCGGGGCTTCGGGGCGTTTCGAAGCGCTAAAGGAAGTCGCCAAGGAGTTCAGTTTTTTACTAGATTTGGAAAAAATTAAAACCTAGTTAGTTTTTTTTTGTTAAATTTGCAAGGATTTGAGGTCCGTTAAAACCGGAATGCCACCTTGATTAACCAATTTTTTATGAAAGAAAAGATAAAGGCCTACAATAGTGTCTTGGAATTAATAGGTAATACCCCGCTGATCAAACTCAACAAGGTAACCGAAAATTTAGAGGGCAATTTCTACGCAAAGGTAGAAGCTTTCAATCCCGGACATTCCACCAAAGACAGGATTGCGCTTTATATCATAGAAGAAGCCGAACGCAGAGGCATTCTTACCCCGGGGGATACCATCATCGAAACCACTTCTGGCAACACAGGATTCAGCCTGGCCATGGTGAGCATCATCAAAGGATACAGTTGCATCCTTGCGGTGAGTTCCAAATCTTCGAGAGACAAAATAGACATGCTGCGCAGCATGGGCGCCAAGGTGTATGTTTGCCCGGCGCACGTTTCTGCCGACGACGACCGTTCGTACTACAACGTGGCCAAGCGTTTGCACGAAGAAATCAAAGGATCGGTCTACATCAACCAATACTTCAACCAGCTCAACATCGATGCGCATTACAAAACGACCGGCCCCGAGATTTGGGAGCAAACCGGCGGACAGATTACGCATTTGGTGGCTTGTAGCGGAACAGGCGGTACTATTTCGGGTGCGGCCAAATACTTGAAAGAGAAAAACCCGAACATCCGTGTCCTGGGCGTAGATGCCTTCGGATCGGTGCTCAAGAAATACCACGAAACCAAGGAGTTCGACAACAAGGAAATCTACCCGTACCGTATCGAAGGACTCGGGAAGAACCTGATTCCATCGGCTACCGATTTCGACCTGATCGACAAATTCATCAAGGTCACCGACGAGGAAAGCGCGCACGCCACCCGCGAGGTCGCCAAGAAAGAAGGTTTGTTCGTCGGCTATACTTCAGGCGCGGTGATGCAGGCCATCAAGCAATACGCCGAAGAAGGTGAGTTCGACGCCAACAGCAACGTCGTCATGATTTTCCCTGACCACGGCTCACGCTACATGAGCAAGGTATTCAGCGACGAATGGATGAACGAGCAAGGTTTCTTTGACAGCGTGAATGTCGAGGAAGCGCAGAAGATCGAATTCATTAAATAGACACACTTCGTTTTATAGATATAAAAACTCCGAATAAATCTTTCGGAGTTTTTTTATTTTCAACTAGTGCTGATACGTGAAATACGTTTGCAATGGCGAACTGCCACTACTTGTGGTGAGCGAATAGGTCGGATAGCCACCTTCGTCATACTGATAGCTGTAGGTGATCTCATTCAATACTGTCGACGGATCGCTGGCACGATAAGTCTTTTGCGTCAGAATATTATTCTTGTTGTATGGATTGTATGCTGAGATATTTACTTTGGGTTCAAAATTGTGGTACGGATTGACCTTGTCGTCATGCGTATACAACGTGTACGAGTTATTTTGCGGACTGCCGGGATTGATGTAATTCAATTTGACGATATTGCCGTGCCCGTCGTACTCGTAAACATACCGTTGGAGCAACACCAAATCTACAGACGTCGGTTGCCGCACATAAAAATCAATTCCGGTCAATTGCTTGTCGGCGTTGTAAATGTAAATGTTACGCGCCATCACGTCTTCACCTAAGTCTGCGGGGAATCCGGCTTCCTCTCGCTTGGTGACCAGTCCGCTTTCGAGCCAGAAATAATAAACACGGTTGTTTTGTGCAAACGCCTTTTCGAGCACGCCTTGTTCGTTGTAGATAAAATTCTGGATGATGTTATCTGTACTGTTGGTATCGTAAGTGATCCGTTGGCAATCGTTCAGGCTTCCGAATTTGAACGTAAAATTCTTTACATCGACGCTTCCATTACTGAAAACTTGCTTTACTTGCATAATTTTAGTCGGATGCACATAAGCTTGCCCTTCATCGTCGCCACAACTTGCGAGCACTGAAAAAAAGAGACCGAAAAATAGACTCTTGCGTATCATCTTATTCCCCGGATTCCTCCATCGTATGGTACACGTTCTGCACGTCGTCGTCTTCCTCGATCTTCTCGAGTAACTTTTCGACATCGGCCACCTGTTCTGGCGTGAGTTGTTTGGTGACTTGTGGAATCCTTTCAAAGCCCGACGACAAAATCTCGAGGCCGCGGTTCTCGAGCTCCTTTTGGATCGACCCGAAACTGTTGAACGGCGCATAGATCAAGATGCCGTCCTCGTCCTCGAATACTTCTTCGGCGCCAAAATCGATGAGTTCCAATTCCAATTCCTCGGGATCGATGCCCGCCGATGGAATCCTGAAATTACACGTATGGTCGAACATGAATTCCACCGAGCCCTGCGTGCCCATCGTGCCATTGCATTTGTTGAAATAGCTGCGGATGTTGGCCACCGTTCTGTTGTTGTTGTCGGTTGCCGTTTCAATCAGTAAAGCGATACCGTGCGGCGCATAACCTTCGAACAAAACTTCCTTGTAGTTGGCCGTGTCCTTGTCGGTCGCTTTTTTGATCGCACGTTCTACGTTTTCCTTGGGCATGTTCGCCGCCTTGGCGTTTTGCATCACCGCACGCAAACGCGCATTGGCTTCGGGGCTTGGCCCGCCTTCCTTGACCGCCATCACGATGTCCTTGCCGATTCTTGTAAACGCTTTGGCCATGGCCGCCCAACGTTTCATTTTTCTTCCTTTGCGAAATTCAAACGCTCTTCCCATCCTTAGTTATGCTTTATTTTTTATTGTTATTTTTTATTGCTGTGGTGCAAAAATAATTTTTTCTATCCGATTTACAAATGGCTCAGGCACTCAGGTGCTCAGCTACTCAGGTACTCAGGTACTTTATTTCTTGTAAAAAGGCAACTTGACCACTTTGGCGGCGATGTCTTTGTTGCGGATGCGGATGAAGATTTCCGAATCGACTGCGCTGTTTTCGGTCGTAACGTAACCCAAACCGATGCCTTTGTTCAAGCTTGGCGCCATGGTTCCCGACGTGACGATGCCAATGACATTGCCCGACGCGTCAACAATTTCATAATCATGTCTCGGAATCCCGCGTTCGATCAGTTCAAATCCGACAAGTTTTTTAGAAACGCCTGCTTCCTTTTGTTGCTTCAGATTTTCGGAATTGACAAAATCTTTGTTGAATTTCGTGATCCAACCCAATCCCGCTTCAAGCGGCGATGTCGTATCGTTGATGTCGTTACCATACAAACAAAAGCCCATCTCGAGTCGCAACGTATCGCGCGCTGCGAGACCGATCGGCTTGATGCCAAAAGATGCGCCCGCTTCGAAAACCTTGTTCCAGATCGCTTCGGCCTGGTCGTTTTTGCAATAAATCTCGAATCCGCCAGAACCGGTGTAACCCGTGGCCGAAATGATCACGTCGTCAAATCCTGCAAATTTACCCACTTCAAAATGATAGTATTTGATGTCGGCCAAATTGATGTCGGTCAATGCCTGCATCGCCTCAACCGCCTTCGGGCCTTGAATGGCCAACAACGAATGGTCGTCGGATGCATTTTCCATCGTCACACCCAAATCGTTATGACTCGAGATCCACGCCCAATCCTTATCGATGTTCGATGCATTGACCACAAGCAAATATTGCTCTTCGGCCATTTTGTACACGATCAAGTCGTCGACGATTCCGCCATCGGCGTTCGGCAAACACGAATACTGCGCACGACCTACGGTGAGTGTCGATGCATCGTTCGACGTCACTTTCTGGATCAAATCCAAAGCTTTCGGGCCGCTCAAAAAGAACTCGCCCATGTGCGACACGTCAAAAACGCCCACGCCATTGCGCACGGTTTCGTGTTCGGCGTTCACGCCCTCATAAGTAATCGGCATATTGTAGCCCGCAAACGGCAGCATTTTGGCGCCAAGTTGTTCGTGGATGTGCGTCAGCGCAGTATTTTTCATGGTTTTGTGTGGTGAATTTTGAAGCCGCAAGTTAGGGGAAATATTTGCAATTTGAAATCGTTTGCGGATGTTTTTTAGGAGCTTTTTCCGGCTATCCGCTTTATCTTTTACGGCCTCCGCTGCGCTGCGGCCGCAAAAGGATGCCGCTACTATCCGGGCTAGGAATCGTCATCCAAAACAAACTTTTCGTTTAAGCGAAATTTCCGTAACTTCAATGTTCAACATTCATAGGCTCAAAACATCGAATGTCGAACGTCGAATGTCGAACGTCGAATCAACAATAAAAAATAAGAATAAAGAATAATAAATAAATGAATATCCAAAAAATCTACAAACCCGTCGCCGCCCAAGCCCACAAAGGCACACAAGGCCACGCGCTGCTCATCGGCGGTAGCTACGGTAAAATCGGCGCCATCACACTTTCGTCCAAAGCGGCATTGCATGCAGGTGCAGGTCTGGTCACTGCCTTCATCCCCAAATGTGGCTATCCAATCCTGCAAACCGCGAATCCAGAAGTCATGGTCATCACCGACAAAGTCCAAGAACACATTTCCTGCATCGAATTCACCATAATACCCAATGCCATCGGTATCGGCCCGGGAATAGGGCAGGAGCAGGAAACCCAAGACGCATTGCATCAATTTCTCCAGACCAACAAAACCCCGCTCGTCATCGACGCCGACGCACTCAATATTCTTTCCCAAAATAAAAAATGGCTTGAACTGTTGCCGCCACAAACCATCCTGACGCCGCATCCCAAAGAACTTGAGCGGCTCATAGGCAAAACCCAATCTGATGAAGAGACGATACAAAAAACCATCACGTTTTCGAAAGAACACCAACTGATCGTCGTCAAAAAAGGCGCACCCACGCAAATCATCGACGGCGACAACGTCTATGAAAACACCACCGGTAATCAAGCGCTCGCCACGGCCGGTAGCGGCGATGTCTTAACCGGTATCATCACAGGCTTGCTTGCTCAAACCTACACACCGCTAGAAGCCGCACAGCTCGGCGCTTACCTGCACGGCCTGACTGCCGATTTGGCTTTGCCGCACACCGGGCATGAATCGTTTGTCGCGTCAAACATCATCCATTTTCTCGGAAAGGCATTCCTGACCTTGCAGGGCAACCGCAATGAAATCGGTTTCAAATAAAGTAGTAAGTTTGTAACCGTATGAAAAAGCCAATCCAATTGCGGACAGTCAACGTCACGAGATACATTGCGCCGTTGCGCGAAGGCGGCTCGCTCCCTGCGCTCGCCGAAGCCGACGACGATTTCAAGTATGTGCTCAAATTCAAGGGCGCGGGACATGGTGTCAAAGCCTTGATCGCCGAGCTTATCGGTGGCGAAGTCGCGCGCGCACTCGGATTGCCTGTTCCAGAGCTGGTTTTTGCAAACCTCGACGAAGCCTTTGGCCGTACCGAAGCCGACGAGGAAATCCAGGATTTGTTGCAAGGCAGCCAAGGCTTGAACCTCGCACTGCATTATTTGTCGGGTGCGATCAATTTTGATCCCGTCGTGACCGATGTCGGGGAAAAACTCGCGTCGCAAATCGTTTGGCTCGACGCCTTCATCACCAACGTAGACCGTACGTTCAAAAATACCAATATGTTGGTCTGGCATAAGGAATTGTGGCTCATCGACCATGGCGCGTGCCTTTATTTCCACCATGCATTCACCGATTCGGATACGCAGGCCAAAGTACCGTTCGCGCTGATCAAAGACCACGTTTTGTTGCCCAAGGCCACGCAGTTGGAACAAGTCGATAGTGAATTTAAGTCGATTTTGACCGACGATGTCCTGCAATCCACCATCAATCTCATTCCAAAAGATTGGTTAGAGTGGCAAGACGCCGACCAATCGCCCGACGAAATCCGCGACATTTATTTCCAATTCCTGAAAACCCGCCGCGACCATTCCGCCATTTTCCTAAAACAAGCCCAAGATGCCAGAGCTGCAGTTGTATGAGTATGCCGTCATCCGCGTCGTGCCAAGGGTCGAACGCGAAGAATTCCTGAACGTCGGGCTGGTTTTGTTTTGCAAACGCGCGAAGAAAATACATGTCAGGTTCGAGATTGACGAGGCCAAATTGTTGGCATTGTCGCCAGAAACCGATGTGGCGCAAATTCGTTTGAACCTCGATTCGTTCGTCAAAATCGCCAACGGCTTAAAAACCGGCGGCCCGATCGCGCAATTCGAAGTCCCGGAACGTTTCCGTTGGCTCACGGCAATCCGGAGTTCCGTTATCCAAACCTCGCGTCCGCATCCGGGAATGACGCACGATTTGGAGCAGACGTTCGACCGGTTGTTTGGTGAATTGGTTTTGTAGGTTAACCGCAAAGCGCGCAAAGGTTTCGCAAAGAAGCGCTAAGAAACACAACACCAGCTTGACGTCCTTTGCGTGAACTTCTTTACTTTGAGGTGATTATCCCAAAAAATCTTTCAGATCTTCGTAAGTCTTGATTTTGGTACGGACCTTTTCCTTATCGAGCACACCTTTGATTTGTTCGGGAATTTCCAATTTGACCTTTAAAGTGTTTTCGACGATTGCGTCAAATTTAATCGGATGCGCGGTTTCGAGAAATACGCCCACCGCATCCGGATGGTTTCCCAATTCCTTTTTCAAACCCAGGTAGCCCACGGCGCCATGCGGTTCAGCGACATAGCCGGAATGTTGGTGGATTTGTTTCATCGCAGCCTTTGTTTGTTCGTCGGAAAATGAATACGAGGAAAAGTCTTTTTCGAATTCTGCCAAATCGTTGCCGTACAATTCCTGGATGCGGATAAAATTACTCGGATTGCCCACGTCCATGGCGTTTGAGATTGTCGCGACCGAAGATTTTGGGTCGTATTTTCCATGTTCAAAAAAACGAGGGACCGTATCGTTGGCGTTGGTCGACGCGACAAAATGCGCAATCGGTAAACCCAATCGTTTGGCCATAATGCCCGCGCAAATGTTGCCGAAATTGCCGCTTGGGCACGAAACGATGAGCGGTTTATTTTGCGCCGCGAGTTGTTTGTAGGCAAAAAAGAAGTAAAACATCTGCGGCAGCCAACGCGCAATATTGATTGAATTGGCCGATGTTAAGTTCTTGTGCGACAAGCTCTCATCAAGAAACGCTTTTTTGACCATGGCCTGGCAATCGTCGAACACGCCGTCCACCTCAAGCGCACGAATGTTTTGGCCGAGCGTCGTGAGCTGTCGTTCCTGGATGTCGCTGACTTTGCCCGACGGATACAAAATCACCACATCTACGCCGCTTACGCCCAAAAAGCCGCTGGCTACCGCGCCGCCCGTATCGCCCGATGTGGCGACCAAGACCGTATTTTTTTGCGTCGGATTGTTGCGGTTGAAATAGGCCAAACAACGCGCCATGAACCGTGCGCCCACGTCCTTGAATGCCATGGTCGGGCCGTGGAAAAGTTCCAATGAAAAAACATTGTCTTCGACTTTGACCAATGGGAAATCAAACGAAAGCGTTTCATCGATGATTCGCTTGAGTTCGTTTTCCGGAATTTCATCGCCGACAAATTGCCGAATGGCTTCGAACGCAATTTCAACATTCGATTTTTGGCCGATGCTCGCAAAGAAATCCGCGCTGAGCGGTGTGATGCGCTCAGGAAAATACAATCCCTTGTCGGGTGCCAATCCATCGACGACGGCTTGTTGGAACGAAACTTTAGGGGCTTTATGGTTGAGGCTGTAATACTTCATCAGTCTTGGTTTAGGATTTTGATGCCGTTAGGATTGACGGTAGAGATATGGGTTTCGTAGGTCAAACCGATACGATCGTACACGACAGAAATTCCTGAAGCGACAGCCTTTGCGGTTGACAACCCTTTACATAACGCAAAAATAGACGGCCCCGATCCTGAAATCCCCGAGCCCAATGCGCCTTGCTGCAACGCGACATTCTTGATTTCCTCGAACGCCGGGATCAATGCCTTTCGGTACGGCTCGGCCACTTCGTCGTGCAGGCAACGTCCGATCAAATCGTAGTCGCTCGTATACAGTCCTGCGACCAATCCGCCAACGTTGCCCCATTGCGCAATCGCTTTTTTGAGCGGCACGGTGGGCTGCAACACGGCTCGCGAATCGGCGGTCTTGAGTTCTATTTGCGGGTGGATGACCACCGCGTGCAATTCATCTGGGCTTTCGATACGGATCACATCGAGTGGATTGTAGCCGCGCACCAGCGTAAATCCGCCCAAAAGGGCAGGGGCCACGTTGTCGGCGTGTGCGTTGCCGCTGGCCAGTTGTTCGCCCTTCATCGCAAATTTGACCAATTCGTTTTTTTCGAACGGGCGTGCGAGCAATTCGTTGATGCCAAATACGGCACCGGCTGCGCTGGCTGCAGAACTCCCGATACCGCTGCCGGCTTTGATTCGTTTGTAAATTTCGATGTCGAAGCCAAAATCGGTTTGCCATTCGTGCAACAACGCCAAGGCGGCAACACCCGCGACGTTCGCTTCGGGATTTGTCGGCAGGTTTGCGCCTTCGATCTTGGTGATGCGCACACCGGGCTCGGCAGATTTGTGGATGATCATCTCGTCGCCTACGGTGTCAAGGCAAAGTCCGAGCACGTCGAAACCGCAGGAAAGGTTGGCGATGGTCGCAGGGCAGAATATTCGGATCGATTTCATGACGGCAAGTTAAACATTTCCGATGCGTATCACGTCGGCAAAAATACCCGAGGCCGTCACCGCCGCGCCCGCGCCCGCGCCCTTGATGAGCAGCGGCTGGTCGACATAGCGGTCAGTGTAAAACAACACAATGTTGTCCTTTCCTTCCAGATTGTAAAACGGATGGTCTTTTGCGATGAATTGCAGCCCCACTTTGGCTTTTCCGTTGTCGAATTCGGCGACAAACTTGATGCGGCTGTCCTTTGCCTTGGCCTGGGCAAGCAGTTGTTCGAAGTGCGCGGCATGCGTGGTAAGCGATTTGAAAAAATCGTCGTTGTTGGTGGTTTGCATGCAGTCGGCAGGCAGGAAACTGTTGTTTTCGATGTCTTCGATTTCCATGTGGTAGCCGCTTTCGCGAATCAGGATCAGGATTTTGCGCGCCACATCTACACCACTTAAATCTATTTTTGGATCAGGCTCGGTAAATCCTTGAACACCTGCTTCTTTTACGACATCGTGAAAGTTGTGCGTGTAGCTGAAATTGTTGAAAATAAAGTTGAGGCTACCCGACAGTACGGCCTGTATTTTATGCACGTTATCACCCGAAGCAATCAAATGCTTGAGCGTGTCGATGATCGGTAATCCCGCACCCACATTGGTCTCGAAAAGGAACGGCGCGCCGTATTTGCGCGACAAGCTTTTGAGCCCGCTGTAATTCTCATAGGCCGATGCGCACGCGATTTTGTTGCAGGTGACCACCGCCACGCTTTCCTCCAGGTAATGGGCATAGGTCAGCGACACGGTTTCGCTGGCCGTGATGTCCACAAAAATGCTGTTGCGCAGGTTGAGTGTCTTGACGTTCTCGAGAAACTGTGCCATATCGGCTTTTTCGCCGTCGGCCAACAACGTTTTCCAGTCCTTCAAAGAAATGCCGTCCTCGTCAAAGTGCATGGTACGCGAATTGGCCAATGCAATCACGCGCAGGTTGATCTTGAGGTTTTCTTTGAGGAATTTTCGCTGTTGCTGGATCTGGTCGATGAATTTCTCACCCACATTGCCCACGCCCATGACGAACAGGTTGAGTTGTTTGGTGTTGTCCTCAAAGAAACGTTCGTGCAAGGTGTTGAGCGCTTTCTTGACGTCGCGTTCGGCAATGACCACCGAAATATTGCGTTCCGAAGCGCCCTGTGCAATGGCCCTGATGTTGACGTTGTTCTTGCCCAACGTACTGAACATGCGGCCCGAAATGCCTTGGTGGTTCTTCATGTTTTCGCCCACCAGCGCCACAATGCACAGTCCTTTTTCGACAAGGCAAGGTTCGATCCTGTTCTGGGCAATCTCGGTTGCGAATGCATGGTCGATGGCACGTTTGGCATTGTCGGCGTCGGCGTCGAGTATCCCAATGCAAATCGAATGTTCCGACGATGCCTGCGTGATGAAGATTACATTGATCGATTCATGCGAAAGCACCTCAAACAACCGCTTCGACGATCCCGCGACGCCTACCATGCCCGAACCTTCGAGCGTTACGAGCGCGATCTTGTCGATGTGTGTGATGCCTTTGATCGGGTTTTCGCCGTTGGCGTCGGCATGTATGGTGGTCCCTTCGGCATCGGGTTCGAATGTGTTCTTGATCAGGATTGGGATGTTTTTGCTGAGTACGGGTTGTATGGTCGGCGGATACAACACCTTGGCGCCAAAGTGCGAAAGTTCCATCGCTTCCTGATAGGAAATCGTCGTGATGGGCGTGGCCTGTTTGACGATTTTCGGGTTGGCCGTAAACATGCCGTTTACATCGGTCCAAATCTCGAGCTGTCTTGCATTGAGCGCCGCCGCGAGTATGGCCGCCGTATAGTCCGATCCACCACGGCCCAAAGTGGTGTGGTGTCCATCGGTCGAATCGGCGATGAAGCCCGGCATAACGGTAATGGGATGGTTGTCCTGTGAAAAGTAATCGGCGATGCGTTGATTGGTCAATTCAAAATCGACATTGGCCTTCCCGAAACGGTTGTCGGTTTTTATCAACTCGCGGCTGTCCTTGTATTGCGCCTGGTGCCCCGCATGCACAAAGGCCTGCGCAATAATGTACGACGAAAGCAACTCGCCGAAACCCAAAATCGCGTCGGCGGTGCGCTCCGATCGTTCGCCGAGCAAGAAACACCCGTCGAGCAAGGTTTCGAGTTGCCCGATCTGGCCGCGCGTGTGGTCGGCTACGGCTGGGTTGCCCGGTGTCAGTTCGGCGATGGCCGTCAGGTGTTTGGTTTCGATGTCCGAGATCGCGGTTTTGTAGCTGCGGTCTTTTTGTGCGGCTTTGTTCGAGGCAAGCAGCAGCAAATCGGTTACGCCACTAAAGGCAGACACGACCACCACGAGCCGTTCCTGGTGCGATTGGTTCGCGACGATCTCGATGACTTTTTGTATGTTTTGGGCATTGGCAACAGAGGTACCGCCGAATTTCAGTACGTTCATTTTTTGGAAATTTAAATAATAGAAAAACGTTTCTCATGACAAGAAACACAGCGCGGATGATATGTGATTGTGTTTACCCCAACGGGGTAGTGGTGCCCACGGATGTGACTGTCCAAAGGGTGGCAGTGCGGTTAAAATGGATGTTTTTGCTCCGTGTCATGGTTTCAAAAATAGGTACTTTTTTGAATCGGCAAGCAGTTGTGTGAAATTTTTGCGAATAATTATTTGATTGGTCTTGCTTTGTGAAAAGATGTTAATTTTAATGCAGATTATTTGCGGATGTAAAAAAACCACAACCCATAAAAAAAGCCCCAAACGGGGCCCTGTCTAGATTTTCAATTCTGCCAGCAGTGCCAGCAATGCCGGATCGGACGGTCGCGGCGCATCGGCGTTGACGATTTTCCCGTCCGGGTCGAGCAAGATAAACCTTGGGATGCCCATGATCCCATAGTCCTGCACGAATTGCGAGTTCCAATCGTTATCGGCCATGAGTTGGATACCGCCCATTTGCCGGTCGGTCACCATCTTTTTCCATTTGTCGTGGTCTTTTTTGGCGTCAATCGAGATGCTCACGAATTCGATGTTCTTTCCATGGAAATCCTTTTCCACTTTTTGCAGTGCGGGAATTTCGCGTATACACGGCCCGCACCACGTGGCCCACACATCGATGTACACGTATTTGCCCTTGAGGCTTTCAAGCGAAGTCGTGCCGCCCTTGTGGTTTTCGTAGTTGAAAGCAGGCGAGGCCCCGCCGGGTTTGAGCGCGCTTATTTTCTGGTATTGCTGCGTAAGCTCTTTCTTGAAATGCGGATTGGTCGACAAGGCAAGCAGTTCGTTGTAAAGCGTTTCCACCTCGGGGTTCGACCCGCTCACTTCTACCGTAAGCGCATAGGCCAACGCGTTCCTGATCGATTGGCTTTTGTATTTTTTGATCTCGGGCAGCGCTACTTTCCAAAGGAATTGGTCTTCGGGCTTGAGTTGCGCCTCGAGTTTTTGGTTAAAATCGAGGTTGATCAATTGCTTGTAAGGGTTCGAAAACAAAAAGTCGGCTTCGCTGTCGAGGTTGATCTTCGGGTCGATTTTGTCGAATGATTCCGATGGCTTAAAATCGGGCAACTGCGCAAAATGCGCGTGGTTTTTGCCATAGTTGAGTACAAAAATCTGCGCGAGGTAATCGATGTTTTTGCGTTCGCGTTCGGCAAATACACCTTTGGGGAATTTACCCGCATCGAACAAAACGAGGATGTCTTTCTTGACCGCTTGGATTTCCTTGAGAAATTCGGTCTCGTCCAAAACGTACAGTTTTTGTTGGTTGATCGCATTCACGTAGGCATTCTTGCTGGCGATGTACTGGTTTTCCATGCTGCCTTTGCCCGAGAATTTGATCGTCTTGTAAAAGTCGTTGTGGTCGGCGTTGAGGGCCAGCGTCATGCCTTGCGTCAAATATACCGCCGCGCGGTTGTTGCCCGAGGCGATCAGGTAGGATCCGTTGTAGCCCAAGTCGAGTTTTTCCGAGAAACTACCGTCGGGTTTGAGTTTGATGTCTTTTTCGAACGATTCGCCGCGTACTTTCAGCACACCGTCGGGCGAATTACTGATTTTTCCCGAAAACACGATGGTTTGCGTAGGACCGGCAAGGACGGGGAGCGTCATCAAAAACAACAAATACAATATTTTTTTCATGGTGAAGTCGATTAATCCAGCCAAATGTATTGATAAAATCCAAGGCTTCAGATTATTTTAAATATTATTAACAAACCTTGGAATTTAGGGATGGTTTGCGCAATTTTGGCCTACAATTTATGACCATGGACAATACACACTACATCTCCTCGGATGTAATCTCACTCGACGATTTACAACACATCGTAGACCATCAGCAAAAACTAGCGTTATCCGAAGAAGCCACGATCAACATCGACAAATGCCGCGAATACCTCGACCAGAAAATGCGCGAGAACGAGACGCCCATTTATGGCATCAACACCGGATTCGGATCGCTTTACAACATCAAGATTTCTAGCGAGAACCTTTCGAAATTACAGGAAAACCTCGTCATGTCGCATGCCTGCGGAACGGGCGACGAAGTGCCGCACGCCATCGTCAAGATGATGCTGTTGCTTAAAATACAGTCGCTCAGCTACGGGAATTCGGGCGTACAGTTGGCCACCGTCGAGCGTTTGATCGATTTTTACAACCACGACGTGCTGCCGGTGGTTTATGAACAAGGCTCGTTGGGCGCTTCGGGCGATTTGGCGCCGCTGGCCCATTTGTCGCTCCCGTTGCTCGGCAAAGGCGAGGTCGATTACCAGGGCAAGCGTTATGCGGCGGCCGAGGTGCTCGAACAGTTCGGGTGGCAGCCCATAGTGTTGCAATCCAAAGAAGGATTGGCCTTGCTCAACGGAACCCAGTTCATGGGCGCCTATGGGGTGCATGTGCTGTTGCGCGCGGTTAAATATTCGTGGTTTGCCGATTTGATCGGTGCCATTTCGCTCGAAGGATTCGATGGCAGAAAAGAGCCGTTCAACGAGCTGATCCATTTGATCCGTCCGCACAAAGGGCAAGTCGTCACCGCCGAGCGCATGCTTGGTTTTTTTGCCGACAGCCAAATCATCGAACAACCCAAACAGCACGTACAAGATCCTTATTCGTTTCGTTGCATCCCGCAAGTGCATGGCGCTTCGAAAGATGCAATCGATTACGTCAAGAAAGTATTCAGGACCGAAATCAATTCGGTGACCGACAACCCCAATATTTTTATCGACTCCGACCAAATCATTTCGGGCGGTAATTTCCACGGCCAACCGCTGGCGCTCGCGCTTGATTTCCTTGCGATCGCATTGTCGGAACTCGGCAGCATCTCTGAACGCAGGACCTATCAATTGATATCAGGCTTACGCGGGTTGCCGCCGTTTTTGGTCAACAATCCCGGACTCAATTCGGGGTTTATGATCCCGCAATATACTGCGGCCAGCATCGCCAGCCAGAACAAACAACTTTGTACGCCCGCGAGCGCCGACAGCATCGTGTCGAGCAACGGACAGGAAGACCACGTGAGCATGGGCGCCAATGCGGCAACCAAGGTCTTGCGTGTGATGGACAATCTCGAACGCATCCTGGCCATCGAGCTCATGAACGCGTCGCAAGCCATCGAATTCAGAAGACCTTTGCAATCGAGCGGGCTCATCGAGTCGTTCCTAAAAGCCTATCGCGCCGATGTACCCGTCGTACAAGAGGACAGGATTTTGCATTACGACATCGAGAAATCGGTTGCGTTTTTGAGAAGTTTCAGGATCGAGGAGGAGCTGTTGGGCTGATTTTTTCGATTTTAACGTCGTCCCAAACTTTCGCCAAAAAGTTTCATACGGGCCATGGTTTTTGTAACTTGGGGAGTGTAAATGAATCAAATTATGGAAACACATCACTTGGACAAACGCGATCGGGATGATTCGCCGAGTCACTACGACCACCGTGACGGATCGGAAGAAGTATCCGAAATGGCGCCGTCGAATCGTGATGTTTCTGGAAACGACATGATCGAGGAACATGACGACGATGGCCAACAACACAGAGACAAAAAATAGGACGCGTCAAAATCGGGCGTAGGGCCATAACGGAATGGTTTATTTCCTGACCGTTTTTTTGCAACAAATTAATGATTGGTAGAAGAACGGCTTGCAATGCGGGCCGTTTTTTATTGCGCGCGAACCAGCGTTTTCTTGGCTTTTCTGCGTTTGTAGTGCGTTTCGCGTAGCCGTACATCGCCGCTGATGACGCTAATGTTCCCGTCGGGTTCGAATACCGCCAGCTTGACTTCGGTGAAGTGCTCGATGCCGTGTTCGCGGATGGCTTCCTTGAGTTCGTCGTTCGAAATGTCGAGTTTAGAAAGCAACTTGAAATCGAGCTTGCCGTTGTGGATCAGGATTTGTGGTTTGTCGACAAGCAGGCCCTCGACCGATTTGAAACGGTGCATGGCTTTTTTGAGGATGAAATTAAGAACGAGCAATGCGGTGGCCGCGACCAGCCCGCCGAGTAGCGTCGTATCAGGCCCAACCATCGCATTTTGGACTGCGTTGCTGATGAGCAGGATTAGGATGATGTCGGCCGGATTGAGCTGCGAGAGTTCCTTTTTGCCGAACAGGCGCAAGGCCACCACCATAAAAACATAGACGGCTACCGAACGCAGGGCGATATCGAGATACGGATTCACTGATAAAACAATTGGGCCGACTGCTTTTGGTTATTCCGTCGGTTGTTTGGTCAGTTTAAATTTAAGGTTTTTTTCGATAGCCTTGATCATCTTGCCCGCAATATCTTTGTTGGTCGCGCCCTCGATGCCTTCCAAGCCCGGCGAAGAATTGACTTCAAGCAACAATGGGCCTTTGGCCGATCGGATGATGTCTACGCCGGCTACCTTGAGTTCCATCGCCTTGGCGGCCTTGATTGCGATCCGTTTTTCTTCATCGGTAACCTTAATGACCGAAGCCTTGCCGCCCAAATGGACGTTTGCCCTGAACTCGCCCGGAAGCGCTTCGCGTTGGATGGCCGCGACCACTTTTCCGTCGATTACAAAACAACGGATGTCTTTTCCGTTGGCCTCCTTGATGAATTCCTGCACCAGGATGTTGGCGTTGACGCTCTTGAACGCATTGATCACCGATTCGGCGGCCTTTTTCGTTTCGGCAAGCACGACGCCCTTGCCCTGCGTGCCTTCGAGCAGTTTGACGATGAGCGGTGAGCCACCCACCATTTTGATCAAATCGTCGGTGTCCAGCGGCGAATTGGCGAACCCCGTGGTAGGGATGTCGATGCCCTGGTTGAGCAACAACTGCAAAGAATACAGTTTGTCGCGTGATTGCGCGATGGCCTTGGACGAATTGAGCGAGAACACCTTGAGCGCCTCGAATTGCCGTGTGAGTGCACAGCCGTAAAAAGTAACGCTCGGCCTGATCCTCGGGATGATGGCGTCGAAACGGTGCAGGATCTTACCGCCGCGGTAATGGATTTCGGGCAACTTGGCATCGAGCTTCATGTAACACTCCTTGATGTTGAGGAATTCCATTTCGTGCCCGCGGATGGTGCCCGCTTCCATGATCCGTTTGTTGCTGTATAGTTCGGGATTGCTCGCAAGCAACGCAATGCGAAGGCCATTTTGGGCTTCCGGCGCGTTTTTGTAGATTTCCTTGAGCTTGTCGGTAGGGTTGTTTTTCAGGACGTATTTTTGTTCGGGATCCACGAGCACACGTCCGCTCATGGCTTCGCGCCCGAGCAGCATCCGGAACCCCATCGAGTCGCGGTTGGTGAGCGTCATTTCGATCGGCCAGTTTCCAGACCCGATGTCGAGCGTCGTACGGATCACAAACCGTTGCTCCCGAAACCCGCTCGAGCTTTTGACGATGCGTTTGTCGACGAGTTGTGCTTGACAATGGATGACAGTCTTGAGGTCGTTTTGGATAGGTTTGACATCGAATTTGACCCAATTCTCGCCGTCTTTTTGAAAAGGCGCGATGTTGATTGCATGCAGGGCAGAGGTTTTTGCGCCCGAATCGATGCGTGCCTTGATGGCTGGGATGTCGAGTTCGGGAAACGAGAACCATTCTTCGCTGCCGAGTATGACTTTGTTTTCGGTCATGGTGTTCTAAAAAGTGCCCGAAATTAAATTAAAAATCGATAGGCGGTACATTGCTAACACAAAAATAACAATGTGATAAAAGTGGTTGACTTCTGAATTGTTTCGAAAGTATTTGAAAAAGGGGCTAAGGCAATGGTTATTTAACAAAAGATGCAGTTTTTCTGTATCCAAGTCTCAAAAATATTGGTTAGGGATAAACCCAATTCCCCTACCCAATTGGGTAGAAAATACGATTTTTTTCGATACCCTTGTTGCAGAAAAACCGTAAATTTCCCCTCTGTAATCACATCAAAAAAGCCTACTTAATTCGTAGACTTTTCAGTTTTGTTGATTTTTACGGTAAGTTCTTGCGAAGTGTCGTGTTCAATATCCATGAAGATTTCGTCGCCAAAAAGAAACATGGTTGTCTCTCCGATGCTAGCGTATCGTGGACAAACGATCAAGGAGCGTAAGATTGGTCTTATTTTCGCAACAACAAAGTGACGTGCATGCAAGAGTAGATGTCGTCTATGTTTTGTGTGTTCCAGTCTTTTTCGATCATTTTTGAGATGATCTTTGCTTTGTAGTTGCTTCCCAACGGCAAAACGTTGATCAGCACACCATACTTGCTACGGCCAAGTATACCGCGCACTTGTTCGACCTCAAAATTGTTCTTGATTTTTTGGATGACTTTTTTGGTGAAAGGCCATTCCCAATCGGCATCGTTCTGGAATGGGCGGTACAAGGTGCGCAACACCTTGATAGGGAGGCTTGTCTCGAGCGGATCGTATGATACGATTATACCTCCCGGCTTGAGTTTTTCCTTAAGTCGGGCAACCAACATGTCGAAATTTTCAAAATGGTGCAACACGCCGTAAGCGTAAACAATATCAAAGTCGCCGTGGTTAAACTCGGGGGAAAAAAAATCGATCGCAATGGCCTTAGCATTTTTATATCCTCCAGCTTCTATTTTTTGCTGCAAAGTCGCAATGGCGACGTCGCTCAAATCGATACCGATGTATTCCTTTGCATTTTCGGCCATGTACAACGACAAAGCATTGCCGCGCAGGCATCCAAGGTCCAGGATTTTTTTGTCGCTTAAATCGCCCATCCAAACTTTGTGTTCCTGATAAACCCTGTCTTTCAAGTCGAACTTCTTACGAAAATCACTGAGCAAGCCATTGCGGAAATTAGACCAAATGCGTGTCGGCAAGTTTTTCTTGGACGGCTGTGTCGAATTGTAAAATTCCTTCTGGCGTTTGTTAAGTTCTAAAAGCTCCTCGGTTTCTTTCATTGCGGTTCGATTTCTTAAGGGACAAATATAGCAACTTTCGCTGCCTAAAAAAAGCCTACTTAATTAGTAGGCTTTTCAGTTTTATTGATTTTAACGGTAAGTTCTTGCGAAGTGTCGTCTTCAATATCCATGAATATTTCGTCGCCCGAGCTGATCTTCGAAGTGATGATCTCTTCGGCCAGCGCGTCCTCGACATACTTCTGGATCGCGCGTTTGAGCGGCCTGGCCCCGAATTGTTTGTCAAAACCTTTCTCGGCGATGAACGCCTTGGCTTTGTCCGACAACGTCAGGTTGTAGCCCAACTCCTGGATGCGTGCATACAATTTCTTGAGTTCGATTTCGATGATCAGGTCGATGTCGGCTTTCTCGAGCGCGTTGAATACGATTACATCGTCGATACGGTTCAAGAATTCAGGGGCGAACGTCTTCTTGAGCGCATTTTCGATGACGCTTTTTGAATGTTCGTCGGCATTGGCTACTTTGGCAGCCGTTCCGAACCCGACACCTTGTCCGAAATCCTTGAGTTGGCGTGCGCCCACGTTCGAAGTCATGATGATGATCGTATTCTTGAAGTCGATCTTACGGCCCAAACTGTCGGTCAAAAACCCGTCGTCCAAAACCTGGAGCATCATGTTGAACACATCCGGATGCGCTTTCTCGATCTCGTCCAAAAGCACCACGCAATACGGTTTTCTGCGCACTTTTTCGGTGAGTTGTCCGCCTTCTTCATAGCCGACGTACCCAGGAGGCGCACCCACCAATCGCGAAATCGCAAATTTCTCCATGTATTCACTCATGTCGATGCGGATAAGCGCATCTTCAGAATCGAACAATTCCTTGGCCAGGACTTTGGCGAGCTGCGTTTTACCGACGCCCGTTTGCCCAAGGAAAATAAAGGAACCAATCGGACGGTTCGGGTCTTTCAATCCCGCGCGGTTTCTTTGGATGGAACGCGCGATCTTGAGCACCGCTTCTTTTTGCCCGATGACTTTGTTTTCGATGAGTTCGGGCAGGTTGGCCAGTTTGTTGCTTTCGGTTTGTGCGATGCGGTTCACGGGGATTCCGGTCATCATCGAAACGACGTCGGCGACATTGTCTTCGGTCACCAAAATACGGTTCGATTTGGAATCTTCTTCCCATTGTTCTTGTGCAATCGCCAAATCTTTTTCGATGCGTTTTTCGTCGTCGCGCAACTTGGCCGCTTCTTCGTATTTCTGTTTTTTGACGACAGAGTTCTTGAGCTCGCGCACTTCTTCGAGTTGGCGCTCCAGATCCAAAATTTGTTTCGGCACCTCGATGTTGGTGATGTGCACACGCGATCCGGCTTCGTCCATCGCGTCGATCGCTTTGTCCGGCAGGAATCTTTCGCTCATGTATCGGTTGGTCAATTTTACGCAGGCCTCTACGGCTTCGGGCGTATACGTGACGTTGTGGTGGTCTTCGTATTTGTTCTTGATGTTGTTCAAGATGGTAATCGTTTCCTCGACCGATGTAGGTTCTACGATGATCTTTTGGAAACGACGCTCTAAAGCACCGTCTTTTTCGATGTACTGACGGTACTCATCCAAAGTCGTCGCGCCGATGCATTGGATTTCGCCACGGGCAAGCGCTGGTTTGAACATGTTGCTGGCATCGAGCGAACCCGTGGCACCGCCAGCGCCCACAATGGTGTGGATCTCGTCGATGAACAAAATGATGTCGTCGTTCTTTTCGAGTTCGTTCATCACGGCTTTCATACGCTCTTCGAACTGTCCGCGGTATTTGGTTCCCGCGACAAGGCTCGCCAAATCGAGCGTCACCACGCGTTTGTTGAACAAAATGCGCGATACTTTCTTTTGGATGATGCGTAGCGCCAATCCTTCGGCAATTGCCGATTTACCGACGCCTGGCTCACCAATGAGCAGCGGGTTGTTTTTCTTGCGCCGGCTCAAAATTTGCGACACACGTTCGATTTCTTTTTCACGGCCTACGACCGGATCGAGCTTGCCTTCTTCGGCCAGTTCGGTCAAATCGCGTCCAAAGTTGTCGAGTACCGGCGTTTTCGATTTTTTGTTCGACTTGTTGGCCGGGTTGTTGAACGAGCCTTCCTTAAGGCTGTCATCCTGTCCTGAATCTTCGTTGAAAGACTCATTCTTAGGTAAATTTTCGAGGAAATTATCTTCGTTTGGCGTCATGTTCAAATACTGTTCTTTGGCTGAATCATAATCGATCTTGAGTTTGTTCAGCAGCTTGGTTGTAGGATCGTTTTCGTTTCTCAAAATGCACAACAGCAAATGTGCCGTGCTGATCGAGGTGCTCTGGAACACCTTGGCTTCTAAAAATGTGGTTTTCAGGGCACGCTCGGCCTGGCGGGTCAGGTGCAGGTTTTTCTTTTCGTTACTTGTTGTTACGTTGGGGTTGGCCGGGCTTAGGATTTCGACCTTTCGGCGCAAATGCTCGAGGTCTACCGACAAATTATTCAGGATTGTGATTGCCTTGCCATTGCCATCCCTCAGTATCCCCAACATCAGGTGCTCGGTACCAATGAAGTCGTGCCCCAAACGGAGCGCCTCTTCCTTGCTGTACGTGATTACATCCTTGACTCTTGGTGAAAAATTATCATCCATAATAATGAAGTTGGTCTTGTAAATTTAATAATAATGGTGCGGTTTTGCAAAAACCATTCCTGACACGGGACTGACAACATCTGCTGTCAGGCTAATTGACGAAAAAAACTCCAATTCCCGCGTTAAAGATTTACTAACTTATCAACGGAATTTTGGCGCTTTTTTGTTAATAAATAGCGGTAAATTTATGTTAACCGATGCCTTTAAAATGGGCGGGAAAGGTTATATTAGCGGGATTTTTTATATAGAATATTTTTAAACCAAATTATAACCTATGTCTGACGGAGAAAAGTTAATTCCGATTAACATTGAGGACGAAATGAAATCTGCTTACATCGATTATTCGATGTCAGTTATTGTGTCAAGGGCGTTGCCCGACGTACGCGACGGACTAAAGCCCGTACACCGACGGGTTTTGTACGGGATGTACGACCTGGGCGTTTTCTCGAACCGTGCCCACAAAAAATCGGCGAGAATCGTAGGGGAAGTCTTGGGTAAGTACCACCCGCACGGCGACTCGTCGGTATACGACGCCATGGTGCGTATGGCGCAGGACTGGAGCTTGCGCTACCTGCTGGTGGACGGTCAGGGTAACTTTGGATCGATCGACGGCGACAGCCCGGCGGCCATGCGTTACACCGAGGCGCGTTTGCGCAAGATGTCAGAAGACATAATGGCAGACATCGACAAAGAAACGGTCGATTTCCAACTCAACTTCGACGACACCCTCGAAGAACCCAAAGTCATGCCAACGCGCGTACCGAATTTGCTCATCAACGGGGCATCGGGCATTGCCGTAGGTATGGCCACCAACATGCCGCCGCACAACTTGTCTGAAGTGGTCGACGGTACGCTGGCCTACATCGACAACAACGAGATCGAAATCGACGAACTCATGAACCACATCAAGGCCCCCGATTTTCCTACGGGCGGCGTGGTGTATGGGTACGACGGCGTACGCGAGGCGTTCAAGACCGGCCGCGGCCGTATCGTGTTGCGCGCCAAGGTCAATTTTGAAGAAGTCGATGGGCGCGAATCGATCATCGTGACCGAAATCCCGTACCAGGTCAACAAAGCCGAGATGATCAAAAAGACCGCCGATTTGGTCAACGACAAAAAAATCGAAGGCATCTCGAACATCCGCGACGAATCGGACCGCAACGGGATGCGTATCGTATACATCCTCAAACGCGACGCCGTGCCGAATGTGGTGCTCAACACCTTGTATAAATATACGCAGTTGCAGTCGTCGTTCAGCGTCAACAACATTGCGCTGGTGGCGGGCCGTCCGCAGTTGCTCAACCTCAAGGATTTGATCCATTATTTTGTCGAGCACCGTCACGAAGTGGTCGTGCGTCGTGCGCAGTACGAATTGCGCAAGGCCGAGGAACGCGCGCACATCTTGGAAGGGCTTATTATCGCCTCGGACAATATCGACGAGGTCATCGCCATCATCCGCGGCTCGAAGAACACCGACGAGGCGCGCGAGAAGTTGATGACGCGTTTCAGCCTTTCCGACATCCAGTCGAGGGCGATCGTCGAGATGCGTTTGCGTCAGCTCACGGGTCTTGAGCAGGACAAGCTCCGCGCCGAATACGAAGACATCATGAAGCTCATCGAACACTTGAAGGCGTTGCTCGCGAGCAAGGAAATGCGCATGCAGCTCATCAAGGACGAACTCGTCGAGATCAAGGACAAATACGGCGACGACCGTCGTTCCTCGATCGAATATGCGGGCGGCGACGTGAGCATCGAAGACTTGATCGCCGACGAACACGTGGTGATCACCATTTCGCATGCGGGCTACATCAAACGCACGCCACTCACCGAATACAAGACGCAAAACCGCGGCGGCGTAGGGCAAAAGAGTGCCGGTACGCGCGACGCCGATTTCCTCGAGCACATGTATGTGGCCACCAACCACCAGTACATGTTGTTCTTTACGCAAAAAGGAAAATGTTTCTGGATGCGCGTTTACGAGATTCCGGAGGGCAGCAAGACCAGCAAAGGCCGTGCGATCCAAAACCTGATCAACATCGAACAGGACGACAAGGTCAAGGCGTTCATCTGTACGCAGGACCTCAAAGACCAGGAATACATCAACGGGCACTATGTGATCATGGTGACCAAGCAGGGGCAGGTCAAGAAAACCCCGCTCGAACAATATTCACGCCCACGTGCCAACGGTGTCGCGGCCATTACCATCCGCGAAGACGACGAGCTGCTCGAGGCCAAACTCACCACAGGCCAAAGCCACGTACTGGTGGCCGTCAAATCGGGTAAATTGGTGCGTTTCGAAGAAGGCAAGACGCGTCCGATGGGACGTACCGCCTCGGGGGTACGCGGCATCACGCTGGCGCATGACAAAGACGAAGTCATCGGTATGGTGGCCGTCAACGACATGAACAGCGAAATCCTAGTGGTTTCAGAAAACGGCTACGGCAAACGTTCGTCGCTCGATGACTACCGCATCACCAACCGTGGCGGAAAAGGTGTCAAGACGCTCAACATTACCGACAAGACGGGGCAACTCGTTTCGATCAACAGCGTAACCGATGCCGACGATTTGATGATCATCAACAAATCGGGGCTCACCATCCGTATGGCCGTCGAAGATTTGCGCGTCATGGGCCGTGCCACACAAGGGGTGCGTCTGATCAACCTCAAGGGCAACGATTCGATCGCGGCCGTGACCAAGGTCATGAAAGAAGAGGAGTCGCTCGACGTAGAACGCGACGAGAACGGCGACATCATCTCGCCGAACGCGGTTCCGGTATCGACTTCTGAAGCGACCGACAACTACGACGACGAAGACGTAGACGACCAGCCCGAAGAAGGCAACGAAGAAGAATAACAATTAAACACAACCATAATGAAAAGCAAATATGCAATATTGGCCTCGGCGCTGTTGATTTCGGCGAGCGGTTTGGCCCAAAAAGACCAGATCAAGGCGGCCGAGAAAGCACTCAAAGGCGGCAATGCGATGGAGGCGATCAACCAACTCAAGCAGGCCGAAGGCAGCATTGGCGGTGCATCCGAAAGCGAAAAGGCGCAATATTATTTCGTCAAAGGAAACGCACATATGGATCTGGCCGACAAAAAAATGGAACTCGGCAAAAACCTTGTCGAATCGGCCAAGGCCTATACGCAAGTGCTCGCGATCGAAAAGGCGGCGGGTAAATCCAAGTTCACCTCCGACGCACAAACCAATTTGGGCAAGGCCAAGAACAACCTGCTGACCGCTGCGCAGGCCGAGATCAAGAAAGACAACAACAAAGGCGCCGCCGATTTGCTGTATGCGGCCTATGAAGCCGATACGTCCAACCTCGAGAACCTGTACTATGCCGCGAGCTATTACATGACCGCCGCCGATTACAACAAGGCGTTGCAGTATTTCGAAGAACTCAAGAAATCGAACTTCACGGGCGAAGCCACCAATTATTACGCAAAGAATGCGGTGAGCGAGCAAGAGGAATTCTACGGTTCTGACGATGCCGCCAAGAAAAACCGCGACAACCAGGTTCGGTTGAAACTGGCCACCGCGCCGCGTGACGAGAAAATGGCGTCCAAGAAAGGCGAAATCGCCAAGTACATCGCCTTGATCTATGTGCAACAAGGCAAGAACGAGCAGGCCAAGGCCGCGTTGGCCGAAGCCAAAACGTTGAGCCCGGACGATATCAACATCCTGCAAGCCGAAGCCGAAGTGTTGCTCAAGATGAACGACATGGAAGGCTACAAGGCTGTGACCAAAAAGATCGTCGAGAAAGAGCCAAACAATCCCGATTTGTTTTTCAACCTGGGCGTAACCTCGCAAAAAGGCGACCCGACTGCGGCCGAAGGCTACTACAAACGCGCGATCGAAATCAAACCCGATTACTGGCAGGCGCACCTGAACCTGGCGATCCTCAAGATGGCCAACGAGCAAAAACTGGTAGACGAGATGAACAAGCTTGGCACCTCAGACAAAGACATGAAACGCTACGACGCGCTCAAAAAGCAACGCGACGACATGTTCCGTTCGGCCGTCCCGCATTTGGAAAAAGCCTACGAAATCAACCCGGATGTCGAAGTAGGAGAGACGTTGTACAACGTATACGGCGCGCTCGAATTGACCGAAAAGAGAAAGGCGCTTAAAGCCAAGTTGGGGAAATAACCGTTTAACCGCAGAGTGTACAAAGGTTTTCGCAAAGTTCACAAAGGCTATGCTTAAAAATAAAAGCCGTCCTGATCAGGGCGGCTTTTTTATGGCCTATTTTTTCCTCCAAATCTTTGTGAAAAACTTGGCGCGCTCGAATTGACCGAAAAGAGAAAAGCGCTCAAAGCCAAGTTGGGGAAATAACAGTTTAACCGCAGAGTGTACAAAGGTTTTCGCAAAGTTCACAAAGGCTATGCTTAAAAATAAAAGCCGTCCTGATCAGGGCGGCTTTTTTATGGCCTAACTTTTCTAACCTTCCAAACCTTTGCGGAAAACTTAGCGTACTTTGCGGTAAACGGTTTAAATGATTTTCTTGATCACGCGCAGCTTGTGCGTATGCCGGTTCTGCTCGGCGTTGTAAATCCCCAAATGGTCCAGGCGGTCCACACGGATTTTCCCGCTGCCATGGATGATGTAGTTGTTGTCCATGATGATGCCCACGTGTATGATGCGGCCCTCGTCGTTGTCAAAAAACGCCAAATCGCCCGGCTCGGCCTCTTCGATAAAACTCAAGGGTTCGCCCTGCGTGGCCTGTTGCGAGGCGTCACGCAGCAAATGGTACCCGTTGAGCTTGTACACCATTTGCGTGAATCCCGAACAGTCGATGCCAAATGGCGTCTTGCCGCCCCACAAATACGGCGCGTTCAAATACGCAAAAGCCGTGTTGATCAAATTCGCCTTGGGCTTGACGCCGCTGATGCGCATGCCCTCGAAATCAAAATTGTCGGTGTTGATCTCGGGATAATTCAAAAACGACAACGAGGCACCCAACGGAATCGGCAACAGCAAATTGTTGGGCGAGGTGATGTATTCGATCAAATCCGAATTGAGCACGATCGCGTCTTCGCTGAGCTGCTTGTACTGTTCCTTGGTGATCGCGCGGTACTGTTTGGTGTCGATCCAGCCTTCGTATTGGTCGTACTGTAAACGCACGCGCGTCCACTGTTTGGCCGTTTCCAAAACCTCGAAGTGTTCGCCGAACAATACCTGCGACACGATTTCGCTACGGTCGCTGGCTTCGGCGCGCAAAGGGATGATGGCTAGGTTACAGATTCCGAACATCTGGTTGTATGGTGAATTTTAAATTTTAAATTTTGAATGGTTGGGAGCTATTTCCCGCTATCCGGTGCAAATGCTTTTTAGCATTCAGCGAACACTTAAATAAAATAAGTGTTAAGTGAGCTAATCTTTTTGCTTTTTGTGGCACGATGATGTTTCTGGGTGCGTTTCGTATTTCGATCGCATGGAGAAATCTCATGATTAGGCAAAAAGGATTTTCGCTGCTATCCGGGCTAGGGCTATGTACTTTTTATAATGTTTTTTCTAAATATTGCCAGCGCGCCATCTGGCTCCTTCGCTAAAACAGTCCACCGGACTGTTTTTTAACGCTCGGCCCTATCGGGGCTAGGGCCTGTAACGTCACCGATGTTTTTTCGGTTTTCCGGCGCCTGGCGTCCCACCATCCAAAATTTAAAATTCAACATTTAAAATAAAAATTACGCGCGTTCCAACACAATCGCCGATGCACCGCCGCCGCCATTGCAAATCGCCGCCGCGCCAATCTTGCCGTTGTTTTGTTCGAGCACGTTGATGAGCGTCACGATGATCCGGGCTCCCGAAGCGCCCAACGGATGCCCGAGCGATACCGCACCGCCATTGACGTTTACTTTGTTGCCGTCCAGGCCAAGGATTTGCGTATTGGCCAAACCAACCACCGAGAACGCCTCGTTGAATTCAAAGAAATCAACCTGGTCCTTGGTGATGCCCGCCTTGTCGAGTGCAATCGGCAACGCTTTGGCCGGTGCGGTCGTAAACCATTTCGGCGCCTGCTCGGCATCTGCGTATGATTTGATATAGGCCAACGGCTTTAACCCAAGCGACTGTGCTTTTTCCTCGCTCATCAGGACCAAGGCCGCCGCACCGTCGTTGATGGTCGAGGCATTGGCCGCCGTGACTGTACCGTCTTTGGTAAAGGCCGGGTTCAAGGCCGGTATTTTGTCGAGTTTCACATTGGTATATTCTTCGTCCTTGGTCACCATGATCGGGTCGCCTTTGCGTTGCGGCACGGCCACGGGAACGACTTCGTTGTCGAATTTTCCGGCGTCCCAGGCCTTGGCCGAACGCTCATAGGAGTTGATCGCGAATTGGTCTTGGTCTTCGCGCGAAATGTTGTATTCCACGGCACACGCATCGGCGCAAACACCCATGGCATTGTTGTCGTAAGCGTCGCTGAGTCCGTCTTTTTGCATACCGTCGACGAGGCTCGTCCCGCCGAATTTCATGCCCGTTCTCATTTGTACATAGTGCGGGATCAAACTCATGTTTTCCATACCGCCGGCCACGACAATCTCGGCATCGCCCAGCATGATGGCCTGCGCGCCCTGCATCACGGCTTTCATACCCGAGGCGCATACTTTATTGACCGTGGTCGTGACGACACTTTCGGGCAACCCGGCAAACAGTGCCGCCTGACGTGCCGGTGCTTGCCCGACGCCCGCCTGTACGACGTTGCCCATTAATACTTCATCGACCAATTTGGGGTCGAGGTTGATTTTGTCGAGCGCCCCCTTGATGGCCGCCGCACCCAATTTTGGCGCGGGAACCGTAGACAGGGCACCCATAAAGCTTCCGATTGGCGTCCTCACAGCCGACACGATAACCACTTTTTTGCTCATAGTATTGTTGCTAATTTGTTTGGTTGCGAATTTAACCAATTTCAAGCGATTTAGGATGTCCTTTTGCAATTAATTAAATAGCGCCGAATCGCCTAAATGGTTTCATTTTGTTGACAATGAAGTGCTTTGCCCGACTGCCCAAAAAAAACAGTAAAAAAAATTGCAATTAGTTGTTAAATATCGAATGAAAAGTTACATTTGCAACCGCAAAAAAGGTAAACTTGATTGCAACGGAGAGGTGCCGGAGTGGTAACGGAGCAGATTGCTAATCTGTCGGCGGGTAACTGTCGCCTGGGTTCGAGTCCCAGTCTCTCCGCTTCTTCGGGGTGTAGCGTAGCCCGGTTATCGCGCCTGGTTTGGGACCAGGAGGTCGCAGGTTCGAATCCTGCCACCCCGACAAAGCAAATCCCTGTCGATG
>NZ_FMVF01000079.1 GCF_900101895.1 Flavobacterium caeni | reverse complement strand
TGACTTGAAACATTTTTCAAACCAAGAAAGTTGTATCTTGGCAGAGGGAACTCTGCTCCCATTTCCGCTCCTGCGCAAATGCAGGGAACGTTGGCGGTAATGTTTAATAGATAATCGATAATTAAATGACAAAAATCAAATATTCAATAATTATATTCATATCAATTATTTTTAATACTAGAGCACAATGTAAGTTCGAAGATATTTTTCCTGTTGAATTTGGTTGTTCTAAATTTAAAGTTATAACACTAATGTCTACAAACAATAACTTTAAAGAAGATACAGAAGCTAATCGTTATAAGTCATCTCCTATTGTTAAACAGTATGATTATTTGAAAGGTGATTCAGTAACTAAGATTTCACTCTATTATAATTATACTGAATCAGAAAATTGCTTTCATGGAATTAAGAAAAATGTGGTTTTTGACTTCGTTGATGATAAATTATATCAAATTAGAATTTCAATTTATTTCCCTAAAACAAACTTTAGTGAATGTATTGAGAATTACAATAATTTAGTTTCCATTTTTAAAGCTAAATTACCTTTTTACTACAATACGATTTCTGAAAATTCCGAAACAAAAGAACAAATTGGAGAAGGAATGAAATTTTATCCAACATCAGAAAAAAATAGAAATAACATCAAAACCAACAATTTATTGATAGATTATAATATAAAATATAAAGTGGAAAAACTATTCAATAGTTCTAATTATTCAATGACTAATAATGTCGATGAATATGTAATAGAAATTAATTACGTAAATCTAAACGATACAAAATTAACTGGGAAAGGATTTTGAAATTAATGCAATAACACTACCGCCAACACTGTATTTACGCCATCGCTGGTTCTCGGTAGCCGGAAATTGTGGCTTCACGAAGAAAGTTCTATCTTAGCAGAGAGAACTCAGTTCGCTCTGACGCGACGTCGCAAATACAGGGAACGTTAGGCGGCATTACCGAAAATCAGAAATCATGAGAACATTTCCTCAAATAACAATTTTACTACTTTCTCTCTCGGCGAACTCACAAAATTA
>NZ_FMVF01000007.1:208545-217656 GCF_900101895.1 Flavobacterium caeni | reverse complement strand
GTCGTCGTGACCGTACCGGTCTCGTCGATCGTGCCGTCGCAATCGTCGTCTACGCCGTTGTAAGGGATATCGGCAGCACCTGGGTTGATGGCCGCGATTTGGTCGTCGCAATCACCTTCTTCGGCCGCATAACCAGTCGGCGGTGTGTTGGCATCGACCGCACAAACCATCACAGCTTCTCCTGTTCCATAACCGTCGCCATCGGCATCGGTATAAAAAGGAAACAGCTCGTTGATGCCGATGAAGGCAACGGCGCTAAAAGCTTCGGCGCATCCACCGTTGGACACCACCGCACGGTAATAAGTACCAGTAGCAACATTGATGGCATTGTAGGTCGTCGAAGTATGGGCTATCGGTGTCAGATTTTCGGTAAAATCGGCGGTGGTTGACGACTCCCAACGAACCACGACGCCGCGTTGTCCTGAAAGGGTAAGCGTCGTGTTGTTGGCACCCGCACAAACAGCGGTGCCGCCATCAACCGTACCGCCCAATGATCCAGGGAGTACCTGCACGGTCACGTTTTGCGCAGCATAGCAAGTTCCTGCCGCCACCTGGTACACATAAACCACATTGATTGCACTGGCTGTCGTGTTGACCAACGTTTCGGCAATCGCACCATCCTGTGGCGAGGTTACCGCCGGATTGTCGATTCCTGTCACGGCCGCTCTGGTCCAGGAGAATGAAGCACCCGAAGCCGCAGAGGTCGGCTGGTAGTCGAATTGCGATCCGCTGCAAGCCGTTGCCGAAGTACTGCTCGACAAGCCGGCCGCTACCGTCACGGCAAGATTCAAGTCGTCGATACGCCAGTTGGCCGTACCCGATGCCGGAGAACCCGTACCGTTGTATCCGTAGATGCGGTACGTGACCTGAGTTCCCGGATTGCCCGACGTTGCAGTCAACGACGGTGTATGGGCGCTCCAGGTCGAATTGGCCGACATGAATGCCGATGCCAGGTTTGTCGCATAGTTGTCAAGACTTGAACGGATCGCATAGGCCTGCGGACCGGTCCCTGTGGAACGCGACCCGAAGTTGATCCCGGTCAATCGGGCGGTGTAGCCCGTGGCTGGTGTCAAGCTGAATTCAAAGTATGCCGACGTGGCAAGGCTCAGCGCACCCGTCCTGGCGGCGGCTCCTGCATTGTTCCCGCCCGATGCCCCGGCATTGTTCGACGCGCTGGTCGACGTAATCAGGGTGGTCGAGCCGTTGTTGTTGCCTTGCGAAAGTGCCGAAACGCTCAGGTTGGCCACCGCCGCGCTCGATGGGCTGGCGGTATTGAAGTTCCAGGTGACGGTACTCGGCGCGCAAGGGCCCGCAGTGATACTGGCCGTAATGCCCGGTTGGGTCAAGCTGTAGTTCGGTGCTTTAGTGCCCGTTAAAGCAAGCGTCACCGCAATGTTGTTGCCAATGGCCGATGAGGCAAAAGTCGCAACGTTGGAAACGCTGACCTGCCCTTCATCGGTTGGCTCTACGCCCGAAAGAACGCCTGTATCAGAAAGCGTTGCCGCCGTAGTTCCATCATAAGGTTTAGCATTGGCGACAGCACCCGATACCGTCACAGACTTGGCCGTGATATCGGCCGTCAAGCCCGCAGCGCCCTCGAGTGTGTAATTTTGAGCACCCGTTCCAGAAAGTGTAAATCCAGCTATCGTGACGGGTTTGTTCACACCCACACTGGCGTTGTTGAATGTAGCCGATGGGCTGCCGCCAAGCGTCACGTCTTCGGCATTAATCACCCCTTCGAGCGTACCCGAACCGTTTAATGTAGCCGCATCGGTCGCGTCATAGATTTTGTCTTCTACCGACAATCCCGAAATGGTCAAGACCAGCGGAGTAATGTCGGCCGAAAGCCCCGCGGGTTGTGTAAACGAGTAGTTGCCCGCTTGCGCGCCGTCCAGTGCAAGTGTCACGGTCACGGCAATGTCCTGCGCTGCATTGGCATCGGCAAACTGTCCGTTGCCCGAAAGCGTGACGTCGTCGCCTGCTACGTTACCAGAGAACGTAATGTTGCTCAGCGTTGCCGCGGTCGAGCCGTCATACGGTTTGTCGTTGGCGACAACCGAATCGATGGTAAGGGTCTTTGCCGTGATATCGGCAGACAAATCGGTTGGCTGCGTGAGCGTGTAGTTGGCTATGTCGTTGCCCTGGAGCGAGAAACTCGCATTGACCGGCACGTCGGTGCCTACATTGACCGACGAAAACGCCGCGGTGAAAATAAGGGTTACATCTTCTGAACCGACCACGCCTTCGAGATCGGCCGAAAGCGAAACGGCATCGGTCCCGTCGTAAATTTTGTCCGACACGATCAGGTTGGCAATGGTGAGTTCTTTGGGCAAGACATTCAAGGTTTGCGATACCGGAATGGCCATGTCATAGGTCGAATCGCCCGATTGCATCGCGGTGATGATGGTAGATCCCACGCCTACAACAGTAACGGTGTGTCCAGAAACCGTCGCGATGTTCTCATCAGAGCTGGCATAGGTCACCGCCAATGCAGAACTTGCCGTAGCGTCGAGGTTAAAATTGGCGTCGCCGTAATAGGCGTCGGCCAATGGATTGAAGGTAATTTCCTGCGGAAGCAATGCCTCGGCAGAAATCGTCGCAAAAAGTCCGGTAGGTTGTACCAGTTCGTAGTTGGCAATATCGCCTGTCAAAAACGACACTGATTCGACCGGGATTTCGGTGCCCACGTTCGGCGATTCGAAAATCCCTACCCCGTTGAAGATCACTTCATCGGGCGCAATGACGCCGTCGAGCGTACCGGTAATCACCGCATCGGTGTTGCCGTCGTATACTTTGTTGAGCGCCAGCGCACCTACTACGGTAAGCTGTTTTGGCGTGATGTCGGCAGCAAGCCCAGTGGGTTGCACCAGGTTGTAGTTGGCGATATCGGCGCCTACCAGGAAAGCTTCTGATATCGCAGGAATGCCCGTCCCTGCAAACGGAAATTCAAAACTGGCCAAGGCCGAAAGCACCACATCGTCTGGCGATATCACGCCGTTTAACGTACCGATGAGTGTGGCCGAAGTATTGCCGTCGTAAGGTTTGTTCGCGACGGCCGCACCGGCAATCGTAAGGTCTTTTGGCGTGATGCTGGCCGACAACCCGACGGGCTGCGTTAGCGTGTAACTCGATGCCTTGGTACCCGACAACGTCAGTGCCGCCGTGACCGGCTTGTTATCGCCTACGTTAAAATCGTCGAAATTGCCGCCGCCTGTCACCGTGATCTCGTCGGTTCCAACCAAGCCTTGGGCTATGGCGCCCGTAATGTTGGCCGATGTGGAACGGTCGTACGATTTGTCGGATGCAACTGCGCCAGTAGCCGTGATGGTTTTAGGGTTTACCGTAAGCGCACGCACGACATTTGTGGCAGGGTTAAAACCGGCGTTTCCAGCTTGCGACGCTGTAATGTTCGTCGATCCGGCTCCTACGATCGTGATCGTATTACCCGAAATTTGCGCAACATTCGTATTGGAGCTGGCGAACGACACGGTAAGTCCCGATGTCGAAGTCGCCGAAAGCAGGTAGGGGGCAACGCCATAGGTTTGCGAAGTCAATGCATTGAAAGTGATCGTTTGGTTTTGCGGGCCGCCCGAACCGCTGGCCTGAAGGCTAAAGTCGTCGATCGAAACCCCGTTGTCCGAACTGCCTTGGTCGGTGGTGACCCATTGGATCCCGAAGGTTTGTCCGTTGGCGATGCTCAACCCCGACAACGTAAACGATGCAACCGCCGTGGTGGTCACCGAGCCGCTTGTTCCCGAAGCCGACCCGACAAAATCTTTCCCGTTCAGCGTGGCATTCGATGCCAAGGCGCCGGTTCCCGTACAATCCCAACCACTGGTGTTGGCGTAGCGCCATTGCTCGTAATTCCACGAAATCACGAGTTGGGTGATCGTACTGCCCGTATTGTTGGTGAAACTGACCGCGTAGGTGTAGTTGTTAGAAGACGATCGGAGCGCGCCAAGCGAGTAATCCGATCCGCTGCCGAACGCATAAAATCCGCCGGTGTTTGATGTTCCTGTTCCCTGTCCGCGGTAGTTGGTTGCTCCCAACATCGTCCAGCCGGTTGGCAAAGCCGCCGGTCCTGACCCGTTGTAGGAGTTAAAATTGTCGGTCTTCGTATACGGCAAACTGCCTATACTTACCTGCGCCCAGGAAATCCCTGTGGCAAAAAAAAGCAGCAACAGCCACAAGGTGCCGAGGTGCTTTCGAGCTAAAGTTAAATTCATTGGTTGTAATTTAAAAAAGTTTTGAGGCATAAAATTATCCGCTTACGACTTAAATACAGGAAAGAAATGGTTATCAGATAGTTAATTATGAAAAGAAAATGTTAGCTGGCGGTTAACAAAAAAGCAACCCGTTTTGGGTTGCCTTGGTGTGATGATCCTATGAAAAGGACATGCCGTCAGTGGACGATCTTTCGGTGGGCGATTTCGCCGCTTTCGGTTGTCACCTGTACGAGCAAGACCTGGCGTGCGGCGGGGAGATCGATGGCCGTTTGCGTCGCATTGACACGGTCTTTGCCAGCCAGCAAACGTCCGCGAACGTCGAATACCTTGACGTCTTGTATTTTTTGCGGGCCCGAATGAACCAACACCTGATCGGCTTGCGTATACACCACAAGCCCGTCTTTCGATGTTTGTTTGACCGTACCGAGTGCAACATCGGTGAAGCGCAACACAAAACGCGTGTCGAACGTACCAACTTGTGTCGCAAACCCATAAGCGCCTTGCTTTAGATTGTGGACGATGCCCAGCAACAAATCCTCTACATAAATCTCGCGATCGGCAAACGCCTCGTCGAACTGCGCCAAATCGATTTTAAAATTGCCCGCCACGTTGGTGCGGTATCCCATTGGGATGCGGTGCGAAGCGTCAAACGGCAAGGCACGTCCCTGAATGGTCAGTTTGGTTTGGTCGATCAGCGAATAAAAGGCCACCGGATTGCCCGCTTCGATCAGTTCGGCGTCGAACCCCGCGTCGATCCCGTCGGTCGCGTTTTCGATGTAACCCACAAGCGCTTGCTTGTAGGCCCCGTTGGCGTTCTTGAGTTCGAGCCAGACACGCTCTTTTTGACGCGTTTGTGTCCTGAAAAACTGTCCGTTGCTTCCCCCCACGCGCATGCTGTTCTTGAAAATGGCCGAACCGCTCGCGAGCCCCTTGACCATAAACCCTTGGCCCGCCGCAATGTAACCGTTCGGAATGTTGTTGTTGATGCCCGTCGCAACAGCCGCCGCAGTTCCCGTACCGCCTGTGTAGTTGTACGTCGCATAGTCATTGGCCGCATACTCATAGTTGAGGATGGGCGAATTGTGCGTCCACAAATAAATCGATGTGCCGGTGCCAATGGCCGCCCCATTGTCGGGATCGGACATGAACGCATCGGCATCGAGCGCACTCGGATACGGGTTGCCGAGCAAATTCAAATTGTTGGCGCCCGTCACAGTAATTGATACGGGATAATCGCCGTTGTTTGGAACTCCCGTAAACACGCCTTCAAAAATGTCGGTCGATGCAATAGCGAACGTTTGCGGCGCGCGGATGATATAGCCCTTCCCGACTTCCATCGGCGTGATGCCCGGTGTCGTAATGAGTTCCCAATTGTAGATGGTCGGATTCCACCAGAAATATTTGTCGGACAGGGTCAGGGGCGAAAAGCTCGCCAAAATCTGCATTTCGACAGGCGAAGACCAATAGGTATAGTCGTAGCGCAAAACCGGTGTCGTGTTGCGTTTGTACTGGATGTTGCCCGTGTTGGCCACATCGTTGATTTGTACCAGGCTGGCGTTGTTTTCAAAAGTCATCGTGCCCCCGGTCACATACAGTCCGTCCTGCAACGTGAGCGTGTGATCGGTATCGAACACCACATTCCCCGCCAGTATCGTGGCCGAACACGCTTCGAGGTCGCCCGCCGAAAGGTAATCGGCGGCAAAAATGGCCGTCACCGAAGCATCGGGAGGTCCGTCGGTCCAGGTGCCGTTCCAGGTGGTCGATTTGATTTCTACTTCGACGGGCGCGGTCGGCAATTCGGAACAACCCGAATTTTGCACAAACGCGCGGAAATACGTGGTTTGGGTAATCGTACCCATAAGTGCCCCGGTTAAAGTCGTCGATGTACTGGCGATGCCCTGTACGCCCGTCGTAAACCCCGCGTCGAGCGCTTTTTGCCAGCGCACCACCAATCCCGATTGCCCCGAAAGCGTCAAATCACCCGGCGTACTTCCGGCGCAAATGATTTGGTTGTCGGTCACCGTCCCGGCAACAGTCGGCGGTGTTACGACAAAGGCACCCGTGGCGTTCACACTTTTGACACTCGTACAACTGTTGGTAACCACAACATAGTAATACAACGTCCCGATGGTGGTCGAAAAAGGCAGGTAGGTAGCGGTTCTCGAACCATTGGCCTGGTGTGCGGCGCTGGTAAGCGGTGTTCCGCCCGTGGTCGAATTGGTCGTGTTGCTGTACCATTGATAGGTGAGCGTGCCCGACCCGCTCGCGACGATCGAAACCACACCAAACGGCGCCCCTTGACAAACGGTTTGCGTTGCCGTAGACGGTTGCGTCGTGATCAAAGGCGCGGTGTTGCGCGTAAACGTTCGTACGGCGCTGGTTTGGGGGCAGCCGTTGGCGTTGGTATAGGTATAGGTGAACGTTGTCGTTGGGCCGCTGTAGGGGTTCGGGATGCTATAGGTACCGCCTGCTGGGCTTCCGCCTGTGAGGGTCACGGCGCCTGTCGCGCAGGTCGTGATGTTGTTGGCCGATACTGTCGGAAGCGGATGGACCGTAATGACCGCGTTGCCCGAATTGCCCGTGCCCGCTATCCCGTTGGCATCGGTAACCGAAACAATCGAATAGGTGCGCGTCGAACCCGGATTCACCGAAATATTGGTATTGCTGATGTAGTTGTTGACGGCAAAATTCGAAGTGCCGTCGGTGTAAACCAGCGTATACGGGCTGGCTCCTCCGGTGATGTTGACGCGGATGTTGACCGGCGTTCCCGCACAAGTTGCCGTAGTTCCTGACATGACCGACGGATTCGGGCCCGGCATCAACGTACCCGAAATCGTCACGTTGTCGAAACGCCATGTCCCCGCCGGGTTCGCAACAGACCCCGGACTGAGGCATTGCCTGAACTGGCCTGTAGATTGGTAATGCGCCGCCACGATACGTACGCCAAAATTCGGGTTGTTGTTCACCGCGGTGAGCGCCGAAAGGTTGACGCTGATGCGGCGGTACTGCTCGCCCACCGTGTTGGTCTCGAAGCAACCGTTGGCGTTGATCGAGCCGTTGCAAAACGATGTGTTGCCCGTAGTCATCGTAAAGTTATTCCACGTCGAACCGTTGGTGGTATACTGCAAACGCAGGGTATTGGCCGCCGTGTTCGACCAGCGCTGGTCCCAGGTCACGATAATGTTTCCGTAGGTTGCCGTACTGGCATTGAACTGTACGCCGTTGCCCTCGTTGACCGACCCCGGGTCGAATCCTTCGAGCGCCCAGGCGTTGGCGCCGTTTTGCGTCCCGCACCCCGTACCTGCCATACCGGTTCTGAGCATTAGCCCTATCGCGCCGCCACCCAGGTTCACGACGTTCGAAGACCCGGTTCCTATGTTGGCCGTTGGACTGGCCAGCGCACCTTGTTGCGGTTCGTAATTCCAAACCGCGATTTGTGCTTTCAAGGGGTTGCCCATCAACAGCAAGGCAACACCCAATGCTTTGAAAATGAGTTGTAATACTGACTTCATGTGTTCTTGTTTTGATCGACGACAAAGCTAGGTTGGCAATGTTATGACAATGAGGAAGTTGCATTAATTGATGGTTATTGAATTGTAAACATGTTGTTGGTCGGATTTTAGAAACAGTTGGTCGATTACTCCTTGTCAACAAATGCTTCGCAAGACCAATATTTTGCGCTTAGGCCCGATTTTCCGCAAAAAGCGCCATTTTGAAAATAACGATTTGATAATTTCCCGGTACCCGAGAATTTAAACAACACCGCTAACTTTCGCCGGTTTAAAAAAATTGAAATGAAAAAAGCGATGTTGCTCAAATGGGCTTTGTGTCTTGGCCTTTATTTTACGGTCTTACAATCGAGTTTCGGTCAGTGTTTCGAAATAGAAAGCATCCTGGTCGATGCCTGTGGCGGGCAAGAAGGCCTCAACGAAATGGTGCGGTTCAAGGTGGGCAACGCTCCGCTCAACACCGCAACGCTGATGGTCGACTGGCCTAACAACCCATGGCAAGGACTTGTTCAAAACGGGACCACGGCGGCCAGCGTCGCCACGCTCAACGGCGATATCCTCGACGCAGGCGGATGTGGCCAACTGATTGAACCCACAAGCGGGATACTGCCGGCCAACGCAACAGTCATACTGATCACGAGCTTTAATTTTGATACGGCGCTCAATTCGTTCGGCGCCCTGACCGAAGACATGTACGTCTTGTTCCAGAACAATCCTTCGACAGGCTCAGGCCATTTCGCGAATTCTGGCAGCGGATTGCGCACGCTGATCATTTCTTTTGGAAGTTGTTCCGATACAGTCACCTACGACCGTTCCCTGCTCATCGACACCGCAGGGGCTACCGTTCCGGCCGATGGCGCCACGGTACTTTTCAATGCTGCGGGAACACCAACTTACATCAACAACGGTTGCTCGGCGCCCGTCCCTCCTTTTACGGTCGATGCCGGACCTGCTACCTTAAGTGGATGCGCGGGTGCGACATTAAACTTGTCGGGGGCAGCGCAAGGCCAACAATTGGTACAATGGTCGGCGACTTCGGGAAGCTTCTCCAATACCGATACACTCAACACGGTTTATACGATTCCAAACGCGGGCCCGATCACGCTGACGTTGACGGCCACCAATGCGTGCGGCGCGACCATTACCGACCAAATCACGGTAAGTATCGGCAACAGCATCGTCCCTGATTTTGCGACCGCGCTTTCGCTGTGTACTGGAACGACGGCACCCATGTTGAACACGACTTCGCCCAACGGCATCACCGGAACGTGGAATCCATCGGCAATCAACAATACCGCGAGCGGAAGCTACGTCTTTACGCCGAATGCAGGGCAATGCGCAACGCCAATAACCCTTAACGTGACCGTATCGTCGGG